>NZ_JBQWRA010000001.1:0-910490 GCF_052547135.1 Lysobacter sp. F60174L2
GGTCGTTGCGGGCCGCGCATTATGCACACCCGTTAACGTTACGGGAAGAGGCAATGTGAAATTTTTTTCGGGGCGGCGGCCGCCTGTTCAGCCAGCAACCAGCCGGACCCTTGCGAAGGTGCGCTTTCCGACCGCCAGCACGCCTTCGAAACCGGGCTGCAACACGCGCTGGGCATCCTCCACCACTGCGCCGTCGATCCGCACCGCGCGCTCCTTGAGCTTGCGATTGGCCTCGGAGTTGCTCGGTGTCAGGCCGGCCGCGGTCAGCAGCGCGGCGATACGCAGGCCGTCCGGCGGTACCGCGACGTCGTTGAGCGGAAGCTGCGCGGTGTCGCCCTGCCCGCGCACGGCGGCATTCCAGCCCGCGACGGCGAGGTCCGCCGCCTCGCCGCCATGGAAACGCGCCGCCAGTTCGTGGGCCAGCCGCAGCTTGAGGTCGCGCGGGTTCAGCTCGCCGGCGCCGATCCGGCGCTTGAGGTCGACCACCTCGGCAATCGAGATATCGAAGCTCAGCAGCTCGATCCAGCGCCACATCAGCACGTCGTCGATCTTCATGGTCTTGGTCACCATGTCGATCGCCGGCTCGTCGATGCCGATGTAGTTGCCGAGCGACTTGCTCATCTTCTGCACGCCGTCGAGACCTTCCAGCAGCGGCATGGTCAGCACGATCTGCGGCGGCTGGCCGTGCGACTCCTGCAGGCCACGGCCCATCAGCAGATTGAACTTCTGGTCGGTGCCGCCGAGCTCGACGTCGGCCTGCAACGCGACCGAGTCGTAGCCCTGCACCAGCGGATAGAGGAACTCGTGGATCGCGATCGACTGCTGGGCGGCGTAGCGCTTGGCGAAGTCGTCGCGCTCGAGCATCCGCGCGACGGTGTGCTGGCCGGCGAGCCGGATCATGTCGGCGGCGGACATCTGGCCGAACCACTCGGAGTTGAAGCGGACTTCGGTCCTGTCGCGGTCGAGCACCTTGAACACCTGCTCGGCGTAGGTCTGCGCGTTGGCCAGCACGTCCTCGCGGGTCAGCGGCTTGCGGGTGGCGCTCTTGCCGGTCGGGTCGCCGATCATCCCGGTGAAGTCGCCGATCAGGAAGATCACCTGGTGGCCGAGGTCCTGGAACTGGCGCAGCTTGTTCAACAGCACCGTATGACCGAGGTGCAGGTCCGGCGCGGTCGGGTCGAAGCCGGCCTTGATCCGCAGCGGGCGGCCGAGCCTGAGCCGCTCGACGAGTTCGTCCTGCTTGAGGATCTCGTCGGCCCCGCGGCCGATCAGCTCCATCGCGGCCTGGACCGGAGAGGCGGATGGAGCGGCGGAGAGGGGGGATGGGTTGACGGAAGGTTCGACGGACAAGGGACTGCTCGCGGTCGGGGCCATGACCGCGATGTGACCGCGATCATAAACGTGAATTAACCATGCCTATACAAAGGAGAAATCGAGAAACCCTATTCAGCTCAAGGGTTTGACGCATACTTCTCGCGTCACTATCGTAACGCCGCAACGCCACCTTCACACGCCTGTGCGCCGGAGATATCGATGACAGCAGCCCCCGGGCACGACCAGGACCGGCGCCAGCGCCTGAAGGACCTGCGCGAAGCCGCCCTCCACCGTCCGGTGCTGGCACGCCACCTCTCCGATGGATTCAACGGCCGCTGGTCGCGCCGGCAGTGGGTGCAGGCCAGCCTGTTCGCCACGCTGGGGATGCTGGTCGCCTCGATCGTACCCGGCTTCGACGCCGTCCACGGCGACCCCGCACAGGCCCCGCGGCAGTCGATGGCGCTGGCGCTGCCGCCGTTGCCACAGGCCCGCGCGCACGAGCAGGCCGACGACAGCTGGCAGGTGGTGCGGGTGCAGAGCGGCGAGACCCTGGGCGCGCTGTTCGAGCGCATGGGCGTGCCGGCATCGACCATGTACCGGATCCTCGAGCAACCGGGCGCCAAGCAACTCCTGACCCGGCTGCGTCCCGGCACCGAACTCGGCTTCGACCTGCCGGCCGACGGCCAGTTGCGCACCTTCCGTTTCGATCGCGACCCCACCCATCGGGTCGAGTTGGCGATCGGCGCCGACACGATCACCGAGCAGGTCATCGAGCGCCCGACCGAGTCACGCACCGTGGTCGCCAGCGGCGAGATCAGCAGCTCGCTGTACGCCTCGGCGCGCAAGGCCGGGCTGTCGCCATCGGCAATCGCGACGCTCACCGACGACATCTTCCAGTACGACATCGACTTCACCGACGCGCAGAAAGGCGACCGCTTCAGCGTCGTCTACGAACAGCTGTGGCGCGAGGGCGAGCGCATCGGCACCGGCGAGGTGGCGGCGGCGACCTTCACCACCGGCGGCAAGACGTTCTCGGGGTTCCGCTTCGAACACGACGGCAAGGTCGGCTACTACACCGCCGACGGCCGGCCGTTGAAGAAGGCCTTTATCCGCATGCCGATCCCGTACGCGCGGGTCACCTCGGGTTTCACCAAGGCGCGCAAGCATCCGGTGCTGGGCCGAACCCGTCGCCATGACGGTGTCGACTATGGCGCGGGCACCGGCACACCGATCCACGCCGCCGGCGACGCGCGTGTCAAGTTCGTGGGCTGGAAGAGCGGCTACGGCCGCACCATCGTGCTCGACCACGGCCGCGGTTACACCACCCTGTATGCGCACATGTCGCGCTTCGGCAAGTACAAGCGCGGTTCCAGCATCAAGCAGGGCACGGTGATCGGCTATGTCGGCAGCTCCGGCCTCGCGACCGGGCCGCACCTGCACTACGAATTCCGCATCAACGGCGTCCATCGCAACCCGCTGACGGTGACGATGCCGCCGCCGGAGCCGTTGAAGGGCGCCGCGCTGGTTGCGTTCCGGGCGCAGACCGCGCCGGCGCTGGCGCGGATCCAGCAGGTCGAGAAGATCATGTACGCGAAGGTCGAGCCGGCCGCCCCGGCCAAGCCGCCTAAGGCCGACAAGAAGGCCTGATCGCATGAGTCCCGTAGCCGCGGGCCCGGCGGGCGAAGGCCCGGACGGGCCCGCGTCGCATCGGGCGGGCGCCGGGGAGGGTCGGCCGCTCGAAGGACTGTTCGTCGGCCTGATGTCGGGCACCAGCGCCGACGGCATCGATGCCGCGCTGGTGCGGTTCGATGCCGACGGCCACTGCGAGCTGCAACTCGGCCGCGCCTTTCCGTGGGAACCGGCGTTGCGCCAGCGACTGGTCGAACTGGGCCAGGGCGGCGCACTGCAGTCGCTGGAGGAACTGGGCACCCTGGACGTGCGTATCGGCGAAGCGTTTGCCGATGCCACCCGGCAACTGCTCGCCGAAGCCGGAGTTGCCGCCGCTGAGGTGCGCGCGATCGGCTCGCACGGCCAGACCGTGCGGCACCGGCCGGCCGGCGCGCGGCTCGATGGACGCTATCCGTTCACGATGCAGATCGGCGACGGCAACGTCATCGCCGAGCGTTGCGGCATCACCACCGTCGCCGATTTCCGTCGTCGCGACGTCGCCGCCGGCGGCCAGGGCGCGCCGCTGCTGCCTGCACTGCACGCCGCGGTACTTCGCGACTACAGCGAAGACCGCGCGGTGCTCAATCTCGGCGGGATCGCCAACCTCACGCTGCTGCCCGCCACGGGCGACGTGCGCGGCTTCGACACCGGCCCGGCCAACGCGCTGATGGACGCGTGGTGCGAACGCGAACTGGGCCGGCCCTACGATGCCGACGGCGCATTCGCCACCCGTGGCCGCGTCGATCCGGAACTGCTGGCGCGCCTGCTGGATGAGCCGTGGTTCGCGCTGCCGCCGCCGAAGAGCACCGGCCGCGAGTTTTTCCATCTCGGCTGGCTGCAGTCGCGGCTCGCGGGCAACGAGGCCGCCGCCGACGTGCAGGCGACCCTGCTGGAGCTGAGCGCCGTGACGGTCGCCGATGCGCTGCGTGCGCAGCAGCCGCGGACCCGGCGCCTGCTGGCGTGCGGCGGCGGCGTGCACAACCCGCGCCTGTTGCAGCGGATCGGCGAGCACCTGCCCGGGACGGCTGTCGAATCGACGGCGACACACGGGATCGATCCGGATTTCGTCGAGGCGATGGGTTTCGCCTGGCTGGCCCGCCAGACCCTGGCCGGGCGGCCGGGCAACCTGCCGGGCGTGACCGGCGCGATCGGCCCGCGGGTGCTCGGCGCGATCCATCCCGCCGGCTGACCCGCCGCCGGGCAGCGAAACTCAGCCGCTCCCGTCCCGGCCAATCCTGGCGAAGCCGGGGTCGTCCTCGATCTCCTCCAGCGCGGCGATCGCCGCCTGCAGGGCATCGGCATCGGATTCACTGAACCGCGCGGCCAGTTCGGCCTCGCAGGCAAACAACCCGTGCTCGACCAGATGGCCCAGCGCCTGCTGTTCGTTCCAGCCCTGCGCCGCGGCCAGCCGGCGCACGCGCTCGAGCAGCAACGGGTCGATGTGCAACACAATGCTTTCGGTCATCTGTACATCCTCTGCGCGCGTTGCCGCGGCGTGCGCCGGATCACCGTCCGGTCAGGCGCGTTGTTGCGATGGTTCGTTGTCGATTGCCTCCACGGCATCGGGCTCGAACAACTGCCGGCGCCGCCACAGCCAGGCCAGCAGCAGCAGGGTCGGCACGATCGACAGCGAGCTGAACACGAAGAACCCCACGTAGCTCCACTGCTCGACCATGAAACCGGACATGCCGCCGACGATCTTACCCGGCATGTTGGCCAGCGAAACGAGCAATGCATACTGGGTCGCGGTGAACTCGCGGCTGGTCAATCCCGACAGGAACGCAATCAGCACCACGCCCGCGTACCCCAGCGCCAGGTTGTCGCCCGACAGCGCCGCCACGAACGCCCAGGTCTCGCTCGGGTTCATCGCCATCAGCAGGTACAGCAGGTTCGACAGCGACAGCCCCAGCGCACCGATCAGGATCGAGCGGCGCATGCCCAGCGCCGCCACCGACACCCCACCGAGGAACGCGCCGGCAATACCGATCCAGACCCCGTACAGCTTCGACACGGTGGCGATCTCGGCCTTGCTGTAGCCGGTGTCGATGTAGAAGGGGCCGGCGACCACGCCGAGCATCTGGTCGGGCAGCTTGAACAGGCCGACGAACACCAGCAGCGCGATCGCCACCGCCACCCCGTGACGCCGGAAAAATTCGTTGAACGGCCCGACGAACGCCTCGCCGAAACTCTTGCGCTCGCGGACGGTGATCTGCGCCGGCTCGCGCGCAAACAGCGCCGCCAGCAGCGGCAGCAGCAGCACCGCGGCCATGCTCAGGTAGGCCACCCGCCAGCCGCTGAAATCGGCGATGTAAAGCGCGCCGGCGCCCGACACGATCAGGCCGAAGCGATATCCGAGTGTGTAGGTCGCGGCCAGCGCGCCCTGCGCCTCGACCGGCGCGATCTCGATCCGGTAGGCGTCGACCACGGTGTCCTGGGTGGCGCCGGCGAACGCGGTCAACGCCGCCAAGCCGACGAAGGTGGCCAGTTGCACCGGCCCGGTGAACGCCATCCCCGCCAGGGCCGCGACCAGCACCGCGATCGACAGCACCAGCCAGCCCCGGCGCCGGCCGAGTACGCCCAGCAGCGGCGCGTTCCAGCGGTCGATCAGCGGCGCCCACAGGAACTTGAACACATAGAACATGCTGACGTAGCTGAGCAGGCCGATCGTGCTCAACTCCAGCCCGTATTCGCGCAGCCAGATCGACAGCGTGTAGCCGACCAGCAGGAACGGCAGGCCGCTACCGAAGCCGAGGAAGAACAGCGTGCCGGCCGACGGCGTGCCGAACGCGGCCAGGATGCCGCGCCAGCCCTTCGGCCGCGGCGATGGCGTGGCGGCCGGCGCGGCGCTCACGCGAGTGGCCCGGCGTAGTCGACGGTATACGGCGCGTGGTCGGAGAACCGCGGCTCGCGCAGGATCGAGCAGCCCTGCAGCCGCGTCGCCAGCTCCGGCGTCACCAGCTGGTAGTCGAGCCGCCAGCCGACGTTGTTGGCGTAGGCCGCGCCGCGGTTGCTCCACCAGGTGTAGTCCTGCGCGTCCGGGTTCAGCGCGCGGTAGCTGTCGACCCAGCTGCGCGGCGCGTCGTCCGCGCACAGGCCGTTGAGCCAGTCGCGCTCGGGCGGCAGGCAACCGGAGTTCTTCTGGTTGGACTTCCAGTTCTTGATGTCGAGCGCGCTGCGCACGATGTTCCAGTCACCGCACAGTACGTAGTCGCGACCGCTTGCGAGCCACTCGTCGAGCACCGGCCTGAGCCAGTCCATGACCTCGAACTTGAAGCCCTGGCGCAGTTCGCCGGAGGAACCGGACGGGATGTAGAACGACACCACGCTGAGGTTGCCGAAACGCGCCTCGATGTAGCGGCCTTCGTCGTCGAACGGCGCCCAGCCCAGTGCGGTGCGGACCTCGTCGGGCTCGCGCCGGCTGTAGATCGCGACGCCGCTGTAGCCCTTCTTGGTGATGGCGTCGCGGAAGAACGCGCGGTAACCGTCGGGCAGGAACTCCGGGCCGGCCAGCTGGTGTTCCTGGGCCTTGGTCTCCTGCACGCAGAGCAGGTCGGCATCGTGCCCGGCGAACCAGTCGAAAAAGCCTTTGCGGGCGGCCGAACGCAGGCCGTTGGCGTTGAAGCTGACGATGCGCATGCGCGCTCCACGACGAGGGTCCGGCGATCATAACAACGGCGCCGCCGCAGGGCGCGGCGCGTGCCGGCGGTGGCCTATCATTCACCCATGTCCGTCCATCCGTCCCCCGTCCCGGCCATCGGCGCGACCGTCGAGGTCGGGGTGGTCCCCGTCGACGCGACCCTGGCGCCGACGGTGCGGCGGTTGCGGGTCACCGCGGCGCAGCGGCCGTTCGTCGGCGACGCCGGTTTCAACCTCGACGACGCCCTGCGCGATCCGCTCAGCGACGCGATGGCGATACTCGCCGGCGGCCAGGTGATCGGCTTCTACCGCCTCGACCGCGCCCCGAACGCGGTGACCGGGCGTGCGCTGGCACAACCGCACCTGGGGCTGCGCGCGTTCCTGGTCGACCATCGACAGCAGGGGCGCGGCCTTGGCACGCGCGCGGTCCGCGCCTGTTGCGACGATGCCGCCCGCCGCCATCCGCGGCATCGGCTGCTGGCCCTGACCGTGAACTGCCGCAACCACGCCGCGATCGCCACGTATCGCCGCGCCGGTTTCGAGGACAGCGGCGAACTGTTCCACGGCGGCGACGCCGGCCCGCAGCACCTGCTGCTGTACCGGTTGACCGGCCACCCGCACGACCCGTCCCCCGACCTCCCACAGGCCCCAGCAAGATGACCGACCACCGCACCCGTTTCCTGCAACTCGCTTTGCGCGCGCAGGCCCTGCGCTTCGGCGAATTCACCCTCAAGTCCGGCCGCAGCAGCCCGTACTTCTTCAATGCCGGCCGCTTCGATTCCGGCGCCGTGATGGCGGAGCTGGCCGGCTGCTACGCCGACGCGATCGACGCGGCGCAGCGCACGGGCGGACTGGCCGATTTCGACCTGCTGTTCGGTCCCGCCTACAAGGGCATCCCGCTGGCGACCGCGCTGGCCTGCGAATACGCCCGCCGCGGGCGCGACCTGCCACTGGCGTTCAACCGCAAGGAAGCCAAGGCCCATGGCGAGGGCGGCACGCTGATCGGCGCACCGCTGGAAGGTCGCCGGGTGCTGGTGGTCGACGACGTGATCACCGCCGGCACCGCGATCCGCGAGGCGCTGGGCATGATCGCCGCAGCCGGGGGCACGGTCGCCGGCATCGTCATCGCGCTGGACCGGCAGGAAGCCGTCGACCCGGCCCGGAGCCGACGCTCGGCGGCACAAACTGTCGCAACCGAACACGGCGTCCCGGTGGTTGCGGTCGCCAGCCTCGACGACCTGCTCGCATTCGCCGATGGCTCGGCGGACCTCGCAGCGCAGCGCCCGCGGCTGCTGGCCTACCGTTCGGAGTACGGCAGCCGCGACGACGCCTGAGCGGTCCACTGCCGATGACGCCCCCATGACAGCACTGGCCCGACTCTTGCGTTAACTGGTTTGAAGGCGCTGGACGCTCCGCGCGCAACCACACCGACCGACATGAACAAGCCTGTCCCGTCCCTGCTCGGCATGACCCTCCTGCTGGCGCTGGCCGCGCCGGCCCTGGCGCAGAAGCCTGCCGGCAAGAAGATCTATTGCTGGAACGACGGCGACCGCAAGGTCTGTGGCGACGCACTGCCGGCCAGCGCGGTCGACAACGCGCGCACCGAGTTCAACGCCAGCGGCATCGCCACCAAACGGCTGGACCGCGCCCCGACCGACTCCGAGCGCGCCGCCGCCGAAGCCCGGGCCGAGCAGGACCGGCTCGCCGCGCTGGCGGAGGCCGCCCGGCAGCGGAAAGAACTGGCCATGGTCGAGTCCTACGCCAGCGAGGCCGACCTGGTCCGCGCATACGACAACCGGCTGGGGTTGCTGGACGCCTCGGTGAAGTCGTCGCGGCTCGGCATCGAGGGGCTGCGCCGCAGCCTGGTCAACCTGCTGCAGCGCGCCAGCGAGGCCGAACTCGCCGGCAAGCCGGTGGCCAAGCCGCTGGCCGGCAGCATCCAGACCCAGCACGCGGCACTGCGACGGCAGCAGGCGACGCTCGCCGCCCAGCAACACGAGCGCAGCACCGCCGACGATGAACTGGCGGCGGCGCTGGAGCGTTATCGCGAGCTGAAGAAGCCGGCCGACGACAGCAACGGCTGAACCACCGCCCTGCGCCGATCGGAGCAGGGCGACACCACGAACCCGTCAGAACGGCAGGGCAAGGTCCGGGCGCAGCGCCAGCAGTTGCGTGCGGAACGCGTCCTTGATCCGCACCATCGCCTCCTTGTTGTCGGCGTCGAAACGCATCACCAGCACCGGCGTGGTGTTGGACGCGCGCACCAGGCCCCAGCCATCGGCCCAGTCGACCCGCAGGCCATCGATGGTCGACAACCGCGCATCGTCGAACTTCGCCTGCTCGATGAACTGCTCGACGAACGCGTGCGGGTTGCCCTCAGGCGCATCGACCTTGATTTCGGGCGTCGCGATGCCATCGGGCAGCGCGTCGAGCACGTCGCTGGGCCGGCCCGGCTGGGCGCCAAGGATTTCCAGCAAGCGCGCGGCCGAGTAGATGCCGTCGTCGAAGCCGTACCAGCGCTCGCGGAAGAAGAAGTGGCCGCTCATCTCGCCGGCCAGTTCGGCCTCGGTCTCGCGCATCTTGGCCTTGATCAGCGAGTGGCCGGTCTTCCACATCAGCGGGCTGCCGCCGTGGCGCAGGATGTAGCCCGGCAGGCGACCGGTGCACTTGACGTCGAAGATGATCTGCGCGCCCGGGTTGCGCTCCAGCACGTCGGCTGCGAACAGCATCAGCAGGCGGTCGGGGAAGATGTTGTGGCCGTCGCGGGTGACCACGCCGAGGCGGTCGCCGTCGCCGTCGAACGCGATGCCGAGATCGGCGTCGAGGCGCTCCACCATCTGCATCAGGTCGGCCAGGTTGTGCGGCTCGCTCGGATCCGGGTGGTGGTTGGGGAAGGTGCCGTCGATCTCGCAGTACAGCGGGATCACCTCGGCGCCGATCGCGGCCAGCACCTTCGGGCCGAGCTCGCCGGCGACGCCGTTGCCGGCATCGACCACGACCTTCAGCGGCCGGTCGATCTGGATGTCGGACGCGACCCGACGGACGTAGTCGTCATCGATCCCGCGCTCCTGCAACAGGCCCAGGGTCGGCGCGGTGTGCAGGCGGTCGTCGGCGATGCGCGCGTACAGGTCGGTGATCGCCTCGCCATGCAGGGTCTCGCCGCCAACCACGATCTTGAAACCGTTGTAGTCCGGCGGGTTGTGGCTGCCGGTGACCGACACGCAGGAGCCGGCGCGCAGTTCGTAGGCGCCGAAGTACACCAGCGGGGTCGGCGCCATGCCGATGTCGACCACGTTGCGGCCGGCCTTGCGCAGGCCGGTGATCAGGCTGGCGCTGAGGTCCGGGCCGGACAGGCGGCCATCGCGGCCGACCACGATCTCGGCGTGGCCCTTCTCCTGCATCAGCGAGCCGATCGCATGGCCGATCAGCTCGGCGACGGCCGGCGACAGGTCGCGCCCGACCACGCCACGGATGTCGTAGGCGCGGAAGATGCCGCGGTCGATGGCGGGGGTGGATGCGTCCCCGGGGGACGCAGGTACGGGCGGAGGAGCTTCCTTGGTCACGGTTGCGGTTTCTTCGTCGGGGGAGAGGGCTGCGGACTCGGCCAGGGTCAGGAGGGTCGCATCGTCGTCCGCATCCGCATCCGCCTCACCGGCGGCGGCGCCACGACGGGCGGCCAGCTGCGGTGCGCGCCACGCCAGCAGGGCCAGCAACGCGAGCACCAGGGTCGCGACCAGGCACCCCATCGCACCCAGCCCGAAGGGCGCGCCGGCCACGTCCGGCACCGCCGCGGCGACGCGCAGGTCACTGCCGGCAACCGGTTTGGCCAGCGCCTCGGCGCCGCCCGCGAGATCGACGTCGCCGCGCTCGACCAGGCTGTGGCCGCGCTGGCGCAAGGCAAGATAGGTATCGTCGCCGACCGCGGCGGATCCCACCGGCCCGGTGACGGGCCGGGGATCGAGCTGGACCAGCGCCACCGCGACCACGCGGTCGTCCTTGCGTACCGGGGCGGCGAGCGCGAGCCGCGGTTCGCCCTCGACGCGGACCATCCACGCCACCGGCTTGTCCTCGGCCAGCGCCGCCTCCATCGCGGCCACGGTGCCGTAGCCGCGATCCGGCAACGCCGCGTAGGCACGGTCGAGCCCCGGCGCCAGTACTTCGCCCCGGGTCGCGCCGGGCCAGCCGTCGACCAGCAACGTACCGGCCCGGGCGAACTCGTCGCCGGCGATCGCCGCCTGCAGCGCGGGGTCCTCGAGCTCCTCGGCGAACCGCTTGTGCCCGGCCGCCAGCACCGCGCCGATCTGCTGCACCGCGGCGTCGCGCGACTGCTCGATCGCGCCATGGCGGGCGTCGTCGCGATGCTGCTGCCAGGCGTTCCAGCCCATCCACGCCGCCAGCAGCGCGCAGGCCACCGCCACTGCCGGCAACAGCGGCCTGAATGTGTCCAGCGAGACCTGCGGCCGTTCCATCTTCATGTCGATCATCGTGGTTCCCCTGCCCGTACTTTCACCGGTGCGGCTCAGCGGACACCCGTATGGCCGAAGCCACCGGCGCCGCGCGCACTGGTTTCGAATTCATCGACCACCTGCAGCGTCGCGCGCACGATCGGCAGCACGACCAGCTGGGCGATGCGATCCCCCGGCTGCATCGTAAAAGCCTCGTTCCCGCGATTCCACAGGCTGATCATCAGCGGTCCCTGGTAATCGGCGTCGATCAGTCCGGTGCCGTTGCCCAGCACGATGCCGTGTTTGTGGCCGAGCCCCGAGCGCGGCAGGATCACCGCGCACAGGCCGGGATCGCCGAGGTGGATCGCCAGTCCCGACGGCACCAGCGCGGCATCGCCCGGCTGCAGGGTCAGGGCGTCGTCGAGCGCGGCGCGCAGGTCCAGCCCGGCGCTGGCCGCAGTCGCGTATTCGGGCAGCGGCCAGTCGGTGCCGAAGCGGGGGTCGAGGATCTTCAGTTCAAGCGCGTGCTGCATCGGTCTGTCCGGTCGGCCGTCGGGCAATGCGCCCATGGATAAAGCAAAAGTGTCTGGAGTGCCGTGCCGTGATCGGCGCTTATGCGCCTTTGGCCGGCGGGGCCGCTGCCAGGCGCTCGGCAACGCGCTCGGCGACCAGGGCGACCAGGGCTTCGGCCAGCGCGATCTTCGGC
Source organism: Lysobacter sp. F60174L2 (assembly GCF_052547135.1). Classification (NCBI taxonomy): domain Bacteria; kingdom Pseudomonadati; phylum Pseudomonadota; class Gammaproteobacteria; order Lysobacterales; family Lysobacteraceae; genus Lysobacter; species Lysobacter sp. F60174L2. The sequence continues at coordinate 11,770 of NZ_JBQWRA010000001.1, forward strand.
GCCGGCCCCAGCGCGCGCTCGATGCCCGCGCCGTAGACGACCAGCGCATTCTCGTCGCTCTCGAACCCGCTGCCGGCGAGGCCGACCCGGTTGGCACAGATCAGGTCGAGGCGTTTCCTGTCCAGCTTGGCGCGGGCGTTGGCCTCGACGTTGTCGGTCTCCGCCGCGAAGCCGACCACCAGCGCGGGACGGTCGGCATGGCAGGCGACCTCGGCAAGGATGTCGCGGTTGCGTACCAGTTGCAGCACCAGTCCGTCATTGCCCGGCTGCTTCTTGATCTTGCTTCCGGCCACCTGCGCCGGGGTGAAGTCCGCAACCGCGGCGGCGCCGATGTAGACATCGACCGGGAGCGCCGCCATCACCGCGGCATGCATCTGCGCGGCCGAACGCACATCGATGCGCTGCAGCCCGGCCGGGGTCGGCAATGCGACCGGACCGGCGACCAGGGTGACCTGGGCACCGGCGGCAACCGCGGCGGCGGCGATCGCGAAGCCCATCTTGCCGCTGCTGCGGTTGCCGAGAAAACGCACCGGATCGATGTCCTCGAACGTCGGCCCGGCGCTGACCAGCACCCGGCGCCCGGCCAGCACGCCGGCGCTCATGGCGATGCCTGCGACAGGGCGGCAACGATGGCGTCGGGCTCCAGCATGCGGCCTTCGCCGACTTCGCCACAGGCCTGGCCGCCGGCGCCGGGGCCGAGCAGCAGCACGCCGCGCGCGCGCAGGGTCTCGACATTGGCCCGGGTGGCGGGGTTGGCCCACATCAGCCGGTTCATCGCCGGCGCGATCGCGATCGGCGCGCCGGTGGCCAGGCACAGGGTGCTGACGAGGTCGTCGGCGAACCCGTGCGCGAGCCGGGCGATGGTGTTGGCGGTGGCCGGGGCAATCACGATCCGGTCGGGCCAGCGCGCCAGTTCGATATGGCCCATCGCGGCCTCGGCGGCCTCGTCCCACAGCGAGGTGCGGACCGGGCGGCCGGACAGCGCCTGGAAGGTGGTCGCGCCGACGAAACGCGATGCGTTGGCGGTCATCGCGACCTGCACCGTGGCGCCGGCATCGCCGAGCCGGCGGACCAGTTCGGCGGCCTTGTAGGCCGCGATGCCGCCGCATACGCACAGCAGGATTTTTTGACCATCGAGCGCTGGCACGTTCAGGGAAATCCGAGCGCGGAACCGGGGTTCATCTTACCCGAAGCGGCGGTACGGCCCGATCGTCGGGGGCGGTTCGGCGCTCCAGCATGGGGACCTGGAAGCGGGGCGGAGCACGCCCGTCGTTTTGGTGAGGGCGACGGGGCGCGGAGCACTCCTTCTCCCCGCCCCGCTTCCAATCCCGGACCCGACCTGCCCGACCCGACCCGACCCGACCCGACCCCGAGGAGATTCCTTCGTGCACATCCGCGACTGGCCCGCCGACGAGCGTCCCCGCGAGAAACTGCTGGCGCGCGGCCCCGGCGTGTTGTCGGACGCGGAGTTGCTGGCGATCTTCCTTGGCTCCGGCCTGCCGGGGCGCGATGCGGTGGAGACCGCACGCGAGCTGCTCGCCGCGCACGGGCCGCTGCGTGCGCTGCTGGAACTCGGTGCCAAGCAACTTGCGCGCTTGCCCGGCCTGGGGCCGGCACGTGCCTGCGCGTTGTCGGCCGCGCTGGAGCTGGGTCATCGGCATCTGTCGGCCGACCTGGAGCGCGGCGCTGCATTGAGCGATCCGCAGGCGGCCGGGCGCTATTTCGCCCAGCGCCTGCGCAGCCTGCAGCACGAGGTGTTCGCGGCGTTGTTCCTCGACAATCGGCACCGGGCGATCGCGTTCGAGGAGTTGTTCCGCGGCACGCTCGACGGCGCCGAGGTGCATCCGCGCGAGGTGGTGCGGCGTGCGTTGGCGCACAACGCGGCGGCGGTGATCGTGGGCCACAATCATCCAAGCGGCAATCCGGAGCCCAGCGCCGCCGACCGTGCGGTCACGGCGCGGCTGAAGCAGGCATTGGCGCTGGTCGACCTTCGGTTGCTCGACCATTTCGTGATCGCCGACGGGCCGCCGGTGTCGCTGGCGGCGCGGGGGTGGGTGTAGGCGAATGGGTTATCGCGACGCCGTGCTGGGAGCAAAAAGACATAGCAACAACAACAACAACAACAGCAACGGCAACGGCAACGGCAACGGCAACGGCAACGGCAGAAGCGGGTGGGTTCATAGCTTCGGACACAAGCGCCGCCCTGCCGGGGTGTTGTCTCCGCCCCTTCGTCGGGCCATCCATGGCCCGAGTCGGGGACGTGCGCCATCCATGGCGCACTCTCCGCAACACCCCGGCAGGACGCCGCGTCGCGGTTTGTGATTTGTGCTTCGGGCCTGCTCGCGGCTCACGGCTTCGTGGCTTCGTGGCTAATGGGTCGGACGCGGCTGCAGGGCACATCGCTGACATCCCGATCGCGAGCAAACGCACCTTCTGTAGGAGCGACGTAAGTCGCGATTTCACTGATGCCGGTAATCGCCGTGAAATCGCGACTTACGTCGCTCCTACACGAAGGCCGACTCCCGAAGCCGACGCAGCCCGGCAGGGAGGCGGACGGTGGGGATATTGCGTAAAAGCGGGCCATGGATGGCCCGCGGCCCGCCTCAGGACAGGATGTCCTGATGAAGGGCTGGAGCAATTCCCCCGCCGGCCGCCTCCCTCGAGAACCCAACCGAAGCCCGGCTTGAAAACCTCGACGCCCGAACTACGCCCCTCCCCTGCCGCTTCAGACGGCCACGCCAGTTCTGGCGTAAAATGACCGGTTCCGTTCCACCCGCCGAGATCCCGTGAAAGCCACCCTCCGCGCGCTCGTCGCGCAGGCCATCGATACGCTGCGCGCCAACGGCACCCTGCCGGCCGACCTGTCCGCTCCCGATTTCGTGATCGAGCGGCCGAAGACCCGCGCCCAGGGCGACTTCTCGACCAACGCCGCGATGCTGCTGGCCAAGCCGGCCAGGTCCAACCCGCGGGCGATCGCGCAGGCGCTGGTCGATGCGCTGCCGGCCAACGACGACATCGCCAAGGTCGAGATCGCCGGTCCCGGCTTCATCAACTTCCAGGTCGCCGAGGCCGCCTGGCGGCGCCAGTTGGGCGAGGTGTTCGCCCAGGGCGAGGCATTCGGCCGCAACGAGTCGGGCAAGGGCCACCGCGCCGGGGTCGAGTACGTCTCGGCCAACCCGACCGGGCCGCTGCATGTCGGCCACGGCCGCGCGGCGGTGATCGGCGACTGCATCGCCCGCGTGCTCGCCGCCAACGGCTGGGAAGTGGCGCGCGAGTACTACTACAACGACGCCGGCGTGCAGATAAACAACCTCGCGCTGTCGGTGCAGGCGCGCGCGCAGGGCCGGACGCCGGACGACAGCGACTGGCCCGAGGCCGGTTACCGCGGCGACTACATCGCCGATGTCGCCCGTGCCTATCTCGATGGCGCCACGGTCGAGGTCGAGGGAAACAGCGTCACCGGCGCCGGCGATGCCGACGACCTCGATGCGATCCGGCAGTTCTCGGTGGCCTGGCTGCGCCGCGAGCAGAACGGCGACCTCGAAGCCTATGGCGTCGATTTCGACGTCTACTTCCTGGAGTCGTCGCTGTACGCCGACGGCAAGGTCGAGGAGACCGTGCGCGAGCTCATCGCCCACGGCCACACCTACGAGGAAGGCGGTGCGCTGTGGCTGCGCAGCACCGATTTCGGTGACGACAAGGACCGCGTCATGCGCAAGTCCGACGGCACCTACACCTACTTCGTGCCCGACGTCGCCTACCACCTGAGCAAGTGGCAGCGCGGCTACGAGCGCGCGATCACCGAGCTCGGCGCCGACCACCACGGCAGCCTCGCCCGCGTCCACGCCGGCCTGCAGGCGCTCGACACCGGGATTCCGAAAGGCTGGCCGGAGTACGTGCTGCACCAGATGGTCACGGTCATGCGCGGCGGCGAGGAGGTGAAGCTGTCCAAGCGCGCCGGCAGCTACCTGACCCTGCGCGATTTGATCGACGAGGCCGGCCGCGATGCGACGCGCTGGTTCCTGGTCGCGCGCAAGCCGGACTCGCAGCTGACCTTCGACATCGACCTCGCGCGCAGCCAGTCGCTCGACAACCCGGTCTACTACGTGCAGGTCAGCCACGCGCGCATGTGCGGGCTGATGCGGCAGCTGGCCGAGCGCGGCCTGAGCTTCGACCGCGACGATGGCCTGGCGCAATCGCTCGACCTCGACGACGAGGCCGCGCACGAACTGGTGACCGCGATCCTGCGCTATCCCGACGTGGTCGAGAGCGCCGGCCGCGACCTGGAACCGCACCAGATCGCGGCCTACCTGCTGGAACTGGCACAGACGTTCCAGACGTACTACAACGACCACCAGTTCCTGGTCGACGACGCCGCCACGCGCCATGCGCGATTGACGCTGGCGATGGCAACGCGCCAGGTGCTCGCGAACGGTCTTGATCTGTTGGGCGTCAGCGCCCCCGAGGTGATGTAAGTGGCAGCACGACGCGGCAAATCGCAGGCCCGGCGCAACCAGGGCAACAATGGGCTGCCCGGCTGGGCGTGGATGGTGCTCGGCATCCTGCTGACGATCATCGCGGTGCTGTTCGCGCCGAAACTGCTGAAGTCCGATGGCGACGGCTTCTTCCGCCCGCAGCCCAACCCGGACGCGCAACCGGCACCGGTCTCGACCGCCGAGGAGGAACTGGTCGCGCCCGCCGAGCCCCGTAATCCGCCGAAGCGCGCAAGCGAACCGGCCGACACCGCGGACAAACGGCCCGAGTTCGATTTCTACACGTTGTTGCCGGGCAAGGAAACGCCGATCAGCGATGCCGAACTGGCCGCCACCGAGCGCGCGGAAGATGCGCGCCTGGCCGCGCAGCAGCGTGCCGCCGAGCAGGCCGAGATCGCCGCCGATCGCGCACTGCCGCAGCCGGTCGATACCACGCCGGCCACTCCCGCGCCGGAGCCCCCGCGCCCGGTCGCGACCAGCCCGGTCACCGGCCCGAACAGCGCCACTGCGGCCGGTGCCGGCGATGGCAGCCGCTACCTGCTGCAGGCGGGCGCGTTCCAGGCCGGCGCCCAGGCCGAGGAACTGAAGGCGCGGATCGCACTGCTTGGCCTCAGCGCGCGGGTCGAGTCGGCGCAGATCAACGGCAAGACCATCCACCGCGTGCGGATGGGCCCGTACGGCACCGCAAGCGACCTCGCCGACGCCAAGCGCAAGCTCGAGCGCGGCGGGCTTCCGGCGATGGCGATCAAGGTCAAGTAGCCGCCCCTGTCGTAGACTCGCCACTGATCCGCAGTGGCGGGCACAGGGGAAAACGAAATGAGCAAGCGCGTCCTGCTCGGCTGCATCGCGGCGCTGGCCACGATGCTGGTGTTCGACCTGCTGATCAGCCTTTCGGGTCGGCAGCTCGACCTGCCACTGGAAACCGGTTCCGGCAGCATCCCGCTCGGTGGCCTGCTGGTGACCTTCGGCGCGATGCTGCTGGGCGGCTGGATCGCGCGGCGGCGTTTCCGCTGGATCGCCCTGGGCCTGGCCGCGGCGCTGTGGCTGGCGGTGGTGGTGACGTTGCTGATGATCGCGCAGCCGCCGATGGACTCGCTGGCGACGGTGCTGAAGCACAACGCACTGGCGATCGTATTGAGCCTGGCGGCGGCGTGGTGCGGCGCGGTGATGGGCGAACGGCTGGGACACCGCAGGCCCGCCTCGGCGAACTGAGTCGCCGCGAACCGGCGGGCGATTCACGACTGACGCGACCGGCGTGGACCGCTTGAATGTAGGAGCGACGTAAGTCGCGATCGCACGGCGGAATCGGCCGGCCGTACGCGCCACGGGACCAGGAACCCTTGTCGACCACTCGAGGAACCCGTGTCGACGATTCCATGCGCGCAATGCGCGACATTGCGGGATCAGTGAGGTCGCGACTTACGTCGCTCCTACAGACGCTCCGAGCGGCGCCGGGCGTGATCCGGCAGGCGGACCAGCCTTGGCGCTTGAGGGTGATCAATGCCGACGTATCGGCGTCGCCGTGGCCGCGCTCGACCAGTTCGGCGTAGTCGGCGAGCTGAGTCGCCGTGAAACCGGCGGACGATTCACGACTGACGCGACCGGCGTGGACCGCTTGAATGTAGGAGCGACGTAAGTCGCGATCGCACGGCGGAATCGGCCGGCCGTACGCGCCACGGGACCAGGAACCCTTGTCGACCACTCGAGGAACCCGTGTCGACGATTCCATGCGCGCAATGCGCGACATTGCGGGATCAGTGAGGTCGCGACTTACGTCGCTCCTACAGACGCTCCGAGCGGCGCCGGGCGTGATCCGGCAGGCGGATCAGCCTTGGCGCTTGAGGGTGATCAATGCCGACGTATCGGCGTCGCCGTGGCCGCGCTCGACCAGTTCGGCGTAGTCGGCCAGGGCCTGCTCCAGGGTCGGCGTGCGCAGGCCGCTGCCCGCCGCGATCGCCTGCACGATGCGCAGGTCCTTGAGCATGTGGGCGTTCTTGAAGCCGGGCGCGAACTCGCTGCGCAGCATGGTCGCGCCGCGCTTGTCGAGGAACCAGTTGCCGGCGGCGCCGGCCATCAGCGTCGGCAGCAACACCTCGGGATCGAGGCCGAGCTTCTCGCCCAGCGCCAGGCCTTCGCAGACCGCCTCGTTGATGCCGGCGACCAGCACCTGGTTGACCGCCTTGGTCGCCTGCCCGGCGCCGGTCTCGCCCATGTGGCTGATCCGCGCGGCGTAGGCTTCCAGCACCGGACGCACTTTCTCCAGCACCGCGGCGTCGCCACCGGCCATCACCGACAGTCTGCCGTTGCGCGCGCCCTCGACCCCGCCCGACACCGGCGCGTCGACGAAACCGATGCCGTGCTCGGCCAGCGCCGCCGCCGCGCGGCGCGCGGTCTGCACCGACACGGTCGAATGGTCGACCACCACCGAGCCGGCCTTCAGCACGTTCGCCAGCGCGTTGACGTTTTCGATCACGTCGATGTCGAGCGACACGCACAGCACCACCACCTCGCAGTCGGCGAAGTTGTCGGCCGAGCGTGCGGCGCGCACCTTGAGTTCCGCCGCCAGTGTGTCGGCCTTGGCCTGGGTGCGGTTGCCGACCGCCGCCAGCAGGCCCCGTCCGTGCAGGTGGCGGGCCATCGGCGCGCCCATCGCGCCGAGGCCAATGAATCCAGTCTTCATGCTGTTCTCGTTGCCCGCATCGGGCGTCAGGTCGACCTGCTACGCGGCCGGGGTGTCGTCAAGGTAGGTGTAGCCGGTGAGCCCGGCTTCCAACGCGGCGTTCATGCGCTCGGCTTCCGCCTCCGGCAACCGTGCGGCGGCGACCTTGTCGCGGTAGGCCGCGCGCAGGTCGTCGAGGTCATAGCCGACGTAGTCGAGCATCACGTCGGTGGTGTCGCCGCGGCGCTGCTGGACCAGCTGGTAACCGTCGCCATCGGCGCGCACTTCCACCGCGTCGGTGTCGCCGAACAGGTTGTGGATGTCGCCGAGGATCTCCTGGTAGGCGCCGACCAGGAAGAAGCCGAGCCGGTAGCTCTCGCCGGGCTTGAGCGGATGCACCGGCATCGAGGTGTTGAGTGCCTCGTTCTCGACGTAGGTGTCGATGCGGCCGTCGGAGTCGCAGGTCAGGTCGGCGATCACGCCGCGCCGCGTCGGGGCCTCGTCGAGGCGCTCGATCGGCACGATCGGGAACACCTGCTGGATCGCCCAGACATCCGGCATCGACTCGAACACGCTGAAGTTGACGAAGTACTTGTCGACCAGCCGCTGCTTGAGTTCGTCGAGCACCGACTGGTGGCTCTTCTCGCCGGGGCTCAGGCGCGCGCGCACGCCGTGGGCGATCAGGTAGAACAGGTCGTCGAGGCGCGCGCGGTGGACCAGGTCGATCTGGCCGAGCGCGTACGCCGCCAGCCCCTCGCTGTGGAAGTGCACGGCCTCGTGGAACAGCTCGACCGCCGGGCGTGAATCGAGTTCGGCGTGGATTCCGCGCAGGTGGCGGATCACCGCCGGCTCGTCGTCGTGCTCGTCCGGCAGCCGGCCTTCCGGCGCCACTTCGACCTCGGACACGTTGGCGACCAGCACCGCGTGGTGCGCGGTCATCGCGCGGCCGCACTCGGTGATGATCCGCGGCGGCACCAGCCCATTGGCGGCGCAGGCCTCGGCCAGCGGCTGCACGATGTTCGACGCGTACTGCTGCACGCCATAGTTGATCGAGTAGTAGCTGCGCGAGCGGGTGCCTTCGTAGTCGATCCCGAGGCCGCCGCCGACGTCCATGAAGCGCACGTTGGCGCCGAGCTTGGACAGCTCGATGAAGTAGCGGATCGCCTCGCGCATGCCATTGGCGATGTCGCGCACGTTGGAGATCTGCGAGCCCATGTGGAAGTGCAGCAGCTGCAGGCAGTCGGTCATGCCGGCGCCGCGCAACTGCTTCCACAGGTCCAGCACCTGCCGCGGCGACAGCCCGAACTTGGCCTTGTCGCCGCCGCTGTTCTGCCACTTGCCGGCGCCCAGCGACGCCAGCCGCATGCGCACGCCCAGCCCCGGCTCGACCCCGAGCGCCTTCGCTTCCTCGATCACGAGCGGCAGTTCCGACGGCTTCTCGATCACGATGAAGGTCTGCAGCCCGAGCTTGCGGCCGATCAGCGCCAGCCGGATGTACTCGCGATCCTTGTAGCCGTTGCAGACGATCACCCCGCCGGGCCGGCTCAGCGCCAGCACCGCCATCAGCTCCGGCTTGCTGCCGGCCTCCAGCCCGAAGCCCTCGCCGTGGTGCGAGGCCAGCACGCCGGCAACGCCGCGGTGCTGGTTGACCTTGATCGGGTAGACCGCGGTATAGCCGCCGGGATAGTCGGCCTCGTCCATCGCGTGCCTGAAAGCGCCCTGCAGCTTGCCGAGGCGGTCGCCGAGGATGTCGGGGAAGCGCACCAGCAACGGCAGCTTGGCGCCGTTTTCCCGGGCCTGGTCGACCACCTCCGGCAGCGCCACCACGGGGCCGGCCGCGCCACCCGGGCGCACCGTGACCCGTCCGGCGTCGTCGACGTCGAAGTAACCCTCGCTCCAGTGCGGGATCGAGTAGGTCTTGCGGGCCTGATCAATCGACCAGTCGGCCATCGGCGGGATACCAGCAGTTGTGGGGACGCGCATTCTATCGCCCCTGCCGGATCCGCCGGTGAGGACGCGCTAGCGCCCGCCGTGGAGCGGGCCGCCCGATGCGTTCTTCACCCGGCTGGCGACGGTCTTGCGGTTGCTGGCGGTACAGATGATGAAGCTGCCGCGCATCTCGATGGCTTCGGCCAGTTCGCCGAGCAGCCTGTCCTCGCTGAAGACGATGCCGCTGAAGGCGACCAGCACCACATGGTGCGGGACGCCGGACGCATCGCCGGCGAGCAGCTTGCGCGCGACCCACGCCTTTTTGACGCGCCCATGGCGCTCCAGGACGTCCCGCAATGCCAGCAGCTCGTCCTCGTCGAGCGCGTGGCGGCCGAACCGGTCTGCGCGGGTCAGTTCCCGGCGGCCATAGGCGGCGTCGATCGCGCGCGTCCGCATCGCCCGCAGGCGGTCACGGATCGCGTCGCGCTGGGCCAGGTCTCCGCGACGGCGGTAATAGGCATCGAGTTCGTGCAGGCCGGGCTCGACCGCGTCCGGGTCCACGTCCATCGCCTTGCGCATGTGACCGACCCCGGCGCTGTCGTCGCGCGCCAGCAGCAGCGCGCCGAGCCGGTAATGGCCCATCGGGTGGTCCGGCAGGTAGGCCAGTGCGGCGCGATACAGCGGCGCGGCGTCGGTGTCCGGACGCAGGTCCTCGACCAGCCGCGCGTATTCCATCGCCTCGTCGTCGCTGCGGGTCGGCAGGGCCTCCAGCCGGGCCAGTTCCGCCGCGTCGCGGCCGTGCTGCTCATGGCGGTGGCGCCAGTGCTCGCCTACGCCTTCGCGCCACTCGTGGCTGAAATGCGCCTCCAGCAGCGCTTGCAACGGGCCCAGCAGGCTGTCGGCGGCGGAACGCGGTGGCGGCGGCACCAGCTCGGGCTCGACCCCGAGGAACGCCAGCCGCTGGGCCAGCGTGGGGTGGGTGTCCTCCAGGCCGGGCTGCTCCTCCAGCAGTGCGGCCAGGCGGGTCGCCTCGTCCATGCCCGGCCGGGCCAGGTGCCCTGCCATGTCGGTATACAACGCCTGCGGCGGGTGCGGATCGGTGCGACTGGCGTTGCGCACGCCGGGCCAGAAATCGCGGTCGAGCTGCTCGCTGCCCAGGTTGATGCGCACCAGCGCCTGCGCCGCGACCTGCGGGCCGGCGAGCTTCGCCGCCATCGCGTCCGCCTCGTATTCGTTGCTGCGCGCGAGCACGAAGCTGTAGGCGTTGAAGTACGGCGCATACCAGTCGAAGAACCGGGTGAACAGGCGCACCACCCGGGAGCGGCGCAGCTCCAGTTCCTCCAGCACCCGGAACCAGCTCTCGCGGACCCGGTAGATCCAGCCCGCGAAGCGGCCGTGCCCGCCGCCGAAATGGCCGAACTCGTGCGCGACCACGGCGCCAAACTGGTACCGGTCGAGCAGTTGCAGCAGTGGCAGGCCGAGGACCAGGTAATGCTCGCTACCGAGCAGGCCCATTGCGCGCGGCATCGAGGCCGCGGCGGCGTTGAGGCGGTTGTCGATGATGATGCCGGCCAATGGCGGCGCGCCGGCCTGGTGGCGCAGGTGCTCGATCTCGGCGCGCAGCTCCGGCGCCTCGCCCTCGCGCAGGCGGTAACCGTGGGGTGCGTCGAACCTCATCCACAGCGCGCGCAGGATCACCCAGCCGAACGCCACCGGGATCCACACCACCTTCAGCAGCTTGAGCAGCAGCAGCGGGCTGATCGCCACCAGCACCAGCACCAGCCCCGCCGACATCCCCAGCGCCAGCAGCACCGAGCCGCCCAGCACCACGAAGCCGAGCCCCGCCAGCAGCGCGAGTTTGAAGCGGTAGCGCCGCGGCGACTCGCGCGACTCGCGCTCCAGCCGTTCGACCAGTCCCCGATAAGCCTCTACCGATCGCATCCCTGTCCTCCCCCCGAGGTGGCCGACATCCTAAGCGACGTTGACGGGTACGCGGCAAGCGTTCGCTACAATTCGCATCCGCCCCCGCTGGACGAACCGCCCATGACCCCCGACACCACCTGGCACTACGAGAACTTCGACCCGTCCGGCTCGGCGATCGGTTACCGCATCACCCGCAAGCTCGACGAGGTGCAATCAAAGTTCCAGAAGATCGAGATCTTCGAGAGCACCGACTGGGGCAACCTGATGCTGATCGACGGCGCGATGATGCTGACCACGCGCGACAACTTCCTCTACCACGAGATGATGTCGCACCCGGCGCTGTTCACCCATGCCGACCCGAAGAACGTCGTCATCATCGGCGGCGGCGATTGCGGCACGTTGCGCGAGGTGCTCAAGCACCCCGGCGTCGAGAAGGCCGTGCAGTGCGACATCGACGAGCAGGTCACGCGCATGTCGGAGAAGTATTTCCCCGAGCTGTGCGAGTCCAACGACGACCCGCGCGCGCAGCTGCTGTTCGACGACGGCATCGCCTACATGAAGAACTGCGCGCCCGGCAGCCTCGATATCGTCATCGTCGACTCGACCGACCCGGTCGGCCCGGCCGAAGGCCTGTTCAACAAGGCGTTCTTCGAATCGTGCTTCCGCGCGCTGAAGGACGACGGCATCCTGGTGCAGCAGTCCGAGTCGCCGCTGGTGCTGCTCGACCTGATCAAGGCGATGCGCGCGGAAATGGGCAAGGCCGGCTTCACCTCGTTCCAGACCCTGCCGTTCCCGCAGCCGTGCTACCCGACCGGCTGGTGGTCGTGCACGCTGGCGCGCAAGTCCGGCGGCTTCGACTTCCGCGAGGCCGACGCGCGCGCCAAGGCGTTCGACAGCAAGTACTACAGCGCCGACATCCACAAGGGCGCGCAGACGCTGCCGCCGTTCGTGGCGGCCGCGCTCGACGGTTAGCCGTACCGCGGCTCAGGCGGCGGGCGCCGGCCGGAACAGCCGCGACACGGCCCGCCCGCTCGCCCATACCCGCGACTTCAGCGCCACGCCCGACGCGTCCAGCGCGACGCGGGCGGGCTGCAATCCGACCTTCGCGGCCAGTCTCCGCAGGTGCTGGTTCAGGCGCAGCGCCTCGATCAACTGCTGGCTGCGCGGGCTGTTGAAGATGATCGACAGCGAGATCGAGATGTCCTCGCTGCCATTGCGCACATGGTGGCCGGCGGCGAACGGGATGTGCAGCGCCTGGCCGGGCTCGAAGTCGAACCGCTGCCCCAGCGGCTCCGCCTCCGGGCGCCACGGCGGACGCCCGATTCCCGCGAAATAGTTCTCGGCGTGCTCGTCGCTGACCACGCTGTCGTCCCATGGCGGGTAGACCACCACTTCCTTGCTGCCCCGGACCTGCATCAACAACGTCGAATAGCGGTCGATATGGAACGGGGTGACGCTGCCGGGCGAGGCGATGAACAGGTACAGCTTGGCATCGCCGAGGTCACCGTCCTGGCCGGTCGATCGGACCAGTCCCGACACTTCCGCTTCGAGCATGCGGAACAGCGGCTGGAACGAGGGATGGGTCTCCGGCTTGCGCACCATGATGTACGCATCGACGTTGCGCAGCTGCTGCAGCGCCTCCTGCAGGGCCTGTTCCGGCCGATGCTCGCGATGCGCCCGGTCCAGGTTGTCGGCCAGGCTGAGGCGCCCGTTGGAGTGGAAGACCTGTTCGGCCGGCAGTTGCGGGATCATCTCCGCCAGGTTCTCCAGCGACAGCGCCGGGTGGTCGACCAGCGCGTGGTTGAAGACGAACGGCTGCCGGTCCAGCAGGCGCCCCAAGGTTGCATCGTCAAACCCCTGCAAAGCGCGTGCGCGCATCCGTTGTTCCCCCCGGAGACAGTAGGGCCGCCGTGTCCGCGGCCCCTCTTGTCCCCAACGGCCTTCCGCCTGGCGGGCGGACAGAGGATCGGGGGGCGTCCGCCTACAGCGCGTCGCCGTCGAGTTCCCCGGTCCGGATCCGGACCACCCGGTCGAGGTCGGACACGAAGATCTTGCCGTCGCCGATCTTGCCGGTGCCGGCGGCCTTCATGATCGCCTCGACCACGGTGTCGGCCTGCTCGTCGGTGACCGCGACCTCCAGCTTGATCTTGGGCAGGAAGTCGACCACGTACTCGGCGCCGCGGTACAGCTCGGTGTGGCCCTTCTGGCGGCCGAAGCCCTTGACCTCGGTGGCGGTGATGCCGGCCACGCCGGCCTCGGCCAGCGCCTCGCGGACGTCGTCGAGCTTGAACGGCTTGATCACCGCCATGACCATCTTCATCGGCTTGCCTCCATTTCGATGGCGCCAGAATAGCCGAGCCACCGGGTCGGGCCACCCGGACCCGGGGCGATGCGCTAAGGTAGCGCCCTCCCGCAGGTCGGATTTTTCCTACGACAGGCCGCGGCAGCCGCTGACAGCGCAATGACGACCGGTCGGCGATGCTGGCATGACTGCCGGAGGAACCACACCCATGATCGACCTCAACCACATCGACGAGCTCGCCCGCCGCCTCAGCAGCCTGGTTCCGCCGGGCCTGCGCGAGAGCCGTGACGAGCTGCAGCAGAACTTCAAGTCGGTGCTGCAGTCGGGCCTGTCCAAGCTCGACCTGGTGACCCGCGAGGAGTTCGAGGTCCAGCGCGCGGTATTGCTGCGCACCCGCGAGAAGCTGGAGCAGCTGCAGCGCGCCGTCGCCGAACTGGAAGCCCAGGTCGACGGCGCCCAGCCAGCCGGCGGCACGCCGGGCGACAGCCCACGCCCCCCGCGCCACTGAGGCGCCGCCATGAACCTGGCGCTCGTGCACAGCCGTGCACGGACGGGCGTGCGTGCGCCCGCGGTCCGGGTCGAGGTGCACCTCGGCGGCGGACTGCCCTCGATGTCGATCGTCGGCCTGCCCGAAGCGGCGGTGCGCGAGGCCAAGGACCGGGTGCGGGCGGCGATCCAGTGCGCGCAGCTCGAGTTCCCGGCACGCCGGATCACCGTCAACCTGGCACCGGCCGACCTGCCCAAGGGCGGCGGGCGCTTCGACCTGCCGATCGCGCTGGGCATCCTCGCCGCCAGCGGCCAGGTGCCGCTCGAAGCGCTGAACGAGTACGAGTTCCTCGGCGAGCTGGGCCTGACCGGACAGTTGCGTGACGTCGACGGCGTGCTGCCGGCCGCGCTGGCGGCGGCCGATGCCGGGCGCAAGCTGATCGTCCCGGCCGGCAACGGTGCCGAAGCGGCGCTGGTCGGGCGCGCCGAGGTGCATGTCGCGCGCACGCTGCTGGAGGTCTGCGCCATGCTTTCGACCGGCGCGTCGTTGCCCGTGCCCGTCGCCCCGCCCGTGACCCGCGCCCCCGGCCCTGACCTGCGCGATGTCCGCGGCCAGCTGCATGCACGACGCGCGCTGGAAGTCGCCGCCGCCGGTGGTCACCACCTGCTGCTGATCGGCCCGCCCGGCTGCGGCAAGAGCCTGCTTGCAGCGCGCCTGCCCGGGCTGCTGCCGGAAGCCAGCGAAGAAGAGGCGCTGGAATCTGCGGCCATCACCTCGATCAGCGGGCGCGGGCTCGACCCGGCCAACTGGCGCGCCCGCCCGTTCCGCAGCCCGCACCACACCGCCAGTGCAGTCGCCCTGGTCGGCGGCGGCGCCGATCCGCGACCCGGCGAGATTTCGCTGGCCCACCACGGCGTGCTGTTCCTCGACGAACTGCCCGAATGGGAGCGGCGCGCGCTGGAGGTGCTGCGCGAGCCGCTGGAGTCCGGCGTCGTCACCGTCTCACGTGCCGCGCGCAGCGCCGAGTTCCCGGCCCGGTTCCAACTGGTCGCGGCGATGAACCCCTGCCCCTGCGGCTGGGCCGGCGACCCCAGCGGGCGCTGCCAGTGCAGCCCCGACGTGGTCCGCCGCTACCGCGGCCGGGTCTCCGGACCGTTGCTGGACCGCATCGACCTGCACGTCGACGTGCCGCGCCTGCCGCCAGCCGAACTGCGTCCCGACGCCCCCGCAGGCGAACCCAGCGACACCGTCCGCGCCCGCGTCCTGCAGGCACGCGCGCTGCAGGACGCCCGCGCCGGCAAGCCCAACGCCCGGCTCGGCCAGGCCGAGACCAGCGCCACCTGTCGCCTGTCCAACCCCGACCACGCCCTGCTCGAACACGCGGTCGAGCAACTGCAACTCTCAGCGCGCTCGATGCACCGCATCCTGCGCGTCGCCCGCACCATCGCCGACCTCGCCGACAGCCCGCATATCCGCACCCCGCATTTGACCGAGGCAATTGGTTACCGGCGGATGGACCGCGGAGTTGCGCTGGAACCGGCCTGAGTCCCTGTGGCGTTGGCCCGGGTTACTACTCGGAACATCCCGTGCAGTTGCTGCCCTGGTTGAGCATGTGCTGCGCACCGCGCATTTCCTCGCGACGCTGGGCGACCGTCTTGCACACCCGCTGCTTGCGGTTGCTGCCAATGGTGGCAACGCGCTCGCAGACCATGCGCTGATCCTCGGCCTGGTTGACCAGCGCTTCGATCGCTTCGAGCTGGTTGAACAGGTCCATCCGTTGCGGCTCACTGAGCTCGCGGGGCGATTGCTTGCCCTCGATCATCCGGAGTACCGCGTGCTGCCTGTCCTCCAGCTGGCGGTGCTGGCGCTCGGACAGGTTTTCGTAGACGCCACGACGGGCTCCCGCATCGGCACGGATCTCAGCCTGTTGCGTGCGGACTTCATCGAATGAAAGGGCATCGCCCACCTGCGCGGATGCCGGCGAAGCGACGAACAGGGCCAGCAATGCACTGGCAAGGAACAGATGAAGTTGCATGAAGATTTCCGGGCCTGGATGAGTCGCAACGATAGCGCACGATGTTCCCGGCACGGCGCCCCTCACCGCTCCGCTGCCGCCTCCCACACCGCGCCCACCGGATCGAGCTCGGCGGTCTCCATCGCCTCGCCGCGCCAGCCGAAACCACAGATCGCGAGCGCGCCGTCGCGGACCGGGTCGAGCCCGAGCGCCTGCTCGATCGGCACCTCGTTGATCGCGCCGGTGATGAAGGCGCCCAGCCCCGCCTCGGTCGCCGACAGGTACAGCGTCTGCGACAGATGCCCCGCCTCCAGTGCGATCACCCGGTAGGCCTTGGCGTGGTGGCGGTACTTCCAGAACGTGCGGTCGAAGCGCGGCGCCAGCACCACCAGCACGTGGGCATCGGCGAACCAGTGCTGGTGGGCGACCGCCTGCATCGCGAACTCGCGCAGGGGCAACGTCGGCATCGACATCAGCTCAAGCGCGTGGTCGAGCGCGTGGTAGTGGTACAGGCCGGGCGCCACGCCATCCACGTTCTGCACCAGCAGGTAGGCCTCGACCGGATGCAGGCCGCCGCCCGAGGGGCTGGTCTTCTTGACGAACACGGTGTCCTCGCAGGCGTGGACCTCGGCCTGCACCGAGAACACCCGCTGCAGCAACTGGGCGAACAGCGCGCGCGGCAGCGGCCGGGCGGCATCGAAGTTGCGGCAGGTCACGCGCCGGCCGAGCAACTCGTCAAACGCGGTGGGCTCGGCACGTGGCAGCGACAATGACGACGACGCCTCGCCACGGCTGGGTGCCGCCACCGGCGGCGGGCCGAACGCCGCGCGCATCTGCTCCGGCGTCTCGGTGCCGCTGTCGCGCATGCCTTGGACGGTGTCGAGCGTGCTCCAGCGGGTGAACGCATGGAAGGTTGCCGCCAGCGGGTGCCAGTGGGTTTCGCGCAGGCGTTCGTCGCGCTCCCGATGGGCGGCGTGGCGCTTGCCACGGGCGATCAGCAGTCCGGTCTTCAGCAGTTGCCTGACGGTTGACCCGTCGCCGGCAAGCGCCTTCGTGTCGACCCATTCGGTGGGGCTCAGGCGGCCGAGAAGTTCGCGTTCTTCAATGCTGACCTTTAACGGAGCATCGAGGTGCGGCGCCAATGCCAACCAACTCTGTTCTGAGTGCAGGCCATTGCCCCCTCCCAACAGTGCTTCAAGGTCAAAAGTGGTTTCCTCGCGGGGTTCCAACAGCAAAATCGAACAACGACGGATTCGCATACTTTCCCTTGATAGTGGTGCCAAAGACGTGCAAATGTGCGGATGTTGGCATGTGCCATCACGCAAGATACAAGGAGTAGGCAATGCAGCTTGTTACCAGCCATGGCGGCACCCAGGTCCGGCGAGCTTATGGCAAAGCCCCTTCGCCGCCGCTGAGTTCCCGGGTCGCGGATGCTTTACTGGACCTGCTCGGCAGCGACAACGAGTTCCGCAGGCTGTTCAAGAAGGATCCGACGGCTGCATTGGCCAAGGTAGGCTACGCGCCGGCACAGCAAATGCTGGCGTCGCGAACGCATCAAAAGCCGGGAGCACCCGAACAAGAGTTCTTCAAGGTCAGACGTCTTGCGCCAAAGGCTGAGATCAACGCCTCTCGAGCGATCCTCAAGGGTTATTTCGAGTCGCCGTTCACGTTCCAGCGTTGCGCAGACTGTTTTGAACCAGGGAACGTCGCTCCGACCCTGCGGCGGGGATAGGGCAAACGGTTTGGAGCGGGCGAGGAGGACGCGGAGTCAGTCGGCCTCGCCCACTCTACTTGATCATAGGCAAAGTACTGCTCAACGGGCCTCCTCTACTCGGGCACGTCATTCCAATACAGTTCCCCGACACGGTCGGTGGATAGGTTGTAACGGTATCGGGCTAACGCTAGATTCGCACCGATAAGCCTATAACGGGCGAACAGGGGAAGGGAATGGCAACGAAGAAGACAACCGGCGGCCACGTGCCGCTGGATCCGAAGACGGCGGACAAACTGCTGGACCTGCTCGGCAGCGACAACGAGTTTCGCCGCCTGTTCAAGAAAGACGCGGCCGCGGCGCTGGCCAGGGTTGGTTATGCACCTGCGACGGATCTGTCCGCGCAGGATTTCGGCAAAATCGGCCACATTGCACCCAAGGCGGAGATCACGGCCGCGCGGACACAGCTCAAGAGCTATCTCGAGTCACCGTTTACGTTTAGCAGATGTGACAGCTGTTTCGAGGCAGGGAAAGTAGCTTCAACCCTGCGGCGCAAATAATCAGGCCAGGTTGTTGCAGGCCAGGCGTGCTGGAACTCCGCCAGTGACGCTTGCGCCTGTTGCGTCTGGCCGACCTGCTCATGTACTTCCGCGGCATCAAGCAAGGCCAGATTGGTGTCGGCGACATTGAGCAACTGCAACGCCTGCGCACCTGCCGGCTCGACGTAGGCCAGCCCACGTCGCGCACCGATCCACCGGTCCTCCGCCAATGCCTGGTCGAGTCGCCCGTCGGCCCGGAGTGCATCGCGCAACGCTACGTGCACCTGGAACAGTTCGCCGCCATCGACCATGGCCTGCAGTTTCGACGCGGCTGCACCGGCGTGGCCCTGCAATCGCAACTGGCCGGCCTCGACAATCATGAGCAATTGTCGCAAGCGTGACGAATCCACGGTTCTGGCCATCGGTGCGATTTTGGGCAATGCCTGCTCCACCACTGCATGATCCCCGTGGCGCTGGGCAAGGTACAGGCTTGCCAACGCGATGTAGGCGAATTCGGCACGGTTTGGATGATCGGGCTGATCGGCCGCCGCCGCGGCGGTGTCAAACATCCGCCGGTACTCTGCCGCTTCGACCTTGTCCGGTGCGTGCAGCGTACGAGCGGCAAGTTCGACGAATGCCAGTTCGACTGCCAGGAACTCATTCACCTCGCGCGCCGCGACCATGCCCCCGTTGGCGATCGCCAGCCCACGACTCCACTGCCCCCTGTCCAGCGCCACCGCAGTTCGGTCGAGCCGTCGGATCAGGCCGACCGTGCCGATATCCGGGTTTTCCAAGTTCTCCGCCAATGCATCGACTTCGGTGAATCGCCGCTTGGCAGCCAACGCCACCAGATGCTGGCGGCTGGGTCCCGAACCCGCCAATTCGTCCGCTTCGACCAGATAACGAACGGCATCCGCGTACCGCTCCCGTGCAAGCTCAACGCGCCCGAGCATGCTCAGCCCGTAGCCGCGCAGTGGGTTGTGCCGAGACGTGGCCGCCAGCGCAGCAGTGCGAGCGGCATCGTACTCGCCCATCGTAAAGGCCATCCACGCGTGGTAGCCGAGGGCCGAGAAGTCGTCCGGGTACATCGCGGCCAGCGCCCGCCACGCCTTGGCCGAGGCCTGCTCAGCTTGCGATCCGAAGCCGGCGGCCATGGCTTCCACTGTCATCCGTTCATGCGTGGGGAGACGCGCGCGCAGGGTCATCGCCATTGCGGCGGCCTCTTTCGCTCCCGGGTCGTTACCCGATTCAATAAACACCCGTGCCAGACCGAGGTATGCCATCGCGAACCCAGGGTCGAGCCTGGTCGAGCTTTCGAGTTGGTCACGCGCCATCGAATAGCGGCTTTCGTCCAAAGCCTGCATTCCCAGCGCATAGGCCCGCAACGCGTCCAGATTCTCGGTCGCGACCTTCGGCAGCGGCATCGAGTTCGCCTCTAGAGCCTCGATTTCCTCACCCATTTTCCCCCGCAGGCTGGCAGTCACCTCGTCAATCGAAGCCAATGCGGATTCGAGGCCACGCCCATCGGCATAGTCGGAATAGACCGTGGTCTGGCTGTTGGGATCGATCAGTTCGACGCTGACCCGCAGGCTACCGCCGACTTCGGCGACGGTCGGCAGGATCACCGCGCGGGCGCCGTCGCGGATCGCGATTTCGGAGGCAATCGCGCGGTCGAGGTCGGTGTCGGGCTCGCGCTGCATTCGTGCGAGGGTGTCGCGGGTCTTGAGGTCGCTGAGCAGGTTGACGTGGCGCGACTGCGCCAGACTGATCCGGAAGGCCTGCTCCAGCGAGTCGTCCAGCAGCGGCTGGTCGGTCAGGTTGCGCAGGTCGGCCAGCACCACCCAGTCGCGCTGGTTGAAGGCGATCGCCGGTTGCGGACGGGTGACGAACCAGATGCCAAGCCCCACCGCGGCGACCAGGGCCAGTTCGACCGCCAGCGCGGCCGGCCGGCGCCACAGGGGGATGTCGCGCCAGGCCTTGGGGCCGCTCGGTGGCGCGCGCAGCGGGGTGATGCCGGGTTCGCCGACCTCGAAGATCTGTTGCGGTTGCGGCACGCCCTTGAAACGCCAGCGCCCGTGCGACTTCCATACCAGGTGCTGCCCGCGTTCGCCGAGCTCGCGCGCGGCGCGATGGGCCAGCGGCTCGGCCACGGCCGACATCAGCAGTTGCCCGGGCCGTGCCATCGTCATCAGGCGCGCGGCCATCGGCTTGGCCAGGCCCTCGACCTCGACCGGCTTGGCGCCTACACGCACCGCCTCGTCGCTGTTGCGCCAACTCAGCACTTCGCCGACATGCAGGCCGGCGCGCGCCGTGAGCTCGACACTGTGCGGCGCGCCGATCTGCTGCAGGCCGCGGAAGTAGTCGAGGGCGAAGCCGAGGCCATCGATCGGGCGCTCGAACAGCAGCAGCAGGCCATCGGACCGGTCGATCAGGCGACCGTGCCATTCGCTCTGCAGTTGCAGCACGAGGCGGTCGTGGGCGCGGAAAAGCTCGGCGGCGGCGCCATCGCCGAGTCGCTCGACCAGCGCGGTCGAGTCGACCAGGTCGGTCAGCAGGATCGTGCGCAGTTGCGGCACGTCGCGGGGTTCGACGATGGGCGTGGCGACGGCGGTCGGCTGGACGTTCATCGGCATGAGCTGTTCACGCCGGGGCGGGCGCGTCGTCCTGCCACTCTACCCGGTTGCCGCCGAACCGTTTGGCGCGGTACAGCGCGGCATCGGCGCGGGCGTACCAGTCATTCCACTCGCCGCGGCGGTCGACCAGACAGGCGCCGAGGCTGAGGCTGCAGATCAGTGGCGGCAGTTGCGGCATCTGCATCAGTCCGTGCGCGGTCCCGACCACGAACTCGGCGTAGCGCATCACCTCCTCGCGGTTGTCGGCCTTGACCAGCAGGCAGAACTCGTCGCCGCCGAGGCGGCAGGCAAGGTCGCCGGGGCCGGCGACCGAGCGCAGGATGTTGGCGACGGCCTGCAGTACGCGGTCGCCGACCAGGTGGCCGTGCTCGTCGTTGACGTGCTTGAAGCGGTCGCAGTCGACCAGCAGCAGGCCAAGGCCGACCGTTGCGCCATTGCGGCGGCGTTCCTGCAGGTGCTGGACTAGCCCGCGGCGGTTGTGCAGGCCGGTGAGCTCGTCGCTGCGGATCAGCGCTTCGGTCTGGCTCAGCTGGTGGGCGGTCGCGCGCAGGTTGTCGAGCGCGGACTGGAGGTCGTGGTTGCGTCGGCGCAGGCGACGGATCAGCGCCTGCTCGTTGAGCACCACGCGCATGATCGCGCGGCGCAGGAAATGCGAGATCAGCTCCGGGCTGCGCTCGACCAGCCGCTGGAACTCCTCGTGGCGCAGCTCCAGCAGCTCACCGTCGGTGACCGCGCGGGCATCGGCGCTGCGCGCATGGTCGCCGATCAGCAGGCCGAGCTCGCCGAAGAACTCGCGCGGGACCAGGCACTTGCTGATCAGGTCGTCGCCGAAGTCCAGCTCGATGGTGCCGTGGGTGACCACGTACATGGTGGTGCCGAGGTCGCCACGCCGGAACAGGGCTTCGCCGGCATAGACCCGGCGCACGCGCGCGACCGACGCGAACAGCGCGTACTCCTCGGGCGAAAGCTCGGCCGTGTCGGAGTCGGGCAGGAAGCCGCGCGCCCCCGGAACGTCCGGGCGGGTCTGGCTGGTTTGTTCGCGGGCCACGATCGACCCCGCGGTATCACCTTTCATCCCACGACCCCCGGTTCCGTGGAGAGGCAGGATAGCACCTGACCTGAACAGTCAACGCGCAATGCCGGGACAACCGGACAACCGGACAACCGGGCGCGGGGACGCTGGTTGCGCCCCGCGAGTGTCAGCGGACCGGTGGCCTCAGGCGGCCGCGCGGGCCGCGTCGAACTGCTCCTCCTCGGTCGAGCCTTTCAGGGCCACGGTGGAGGAGTTTCCGCCCTGGATCACCTGGGTCACGGCGTCGAAGTAGCCGGTGCCGACTTCGCGCTGGTGCTTGACCGCGGTGAAGCCCTGTTCGGCGGCGGCGAATTCGGCCTGCTGCAGTTCGACGAACGCGCTCATCTGGCGTTGCGCGTAGCCGTGGGCGAGCTGGAACATCGAGTGGTTGAGCGCGTGGAAGCCGGCCAGGGTGATGAACTGGAAACGATAGCCCATCGCCGCGAGTTCCTTCTGGAAGTTGGCGATGGTGGCGTCGTCGAGGTTGGCCTTCCAGTTGAAGCTCGGCGAGCAGTTGTAGGCCAGCAGCTTGCCGGGGTATTTCGCATGGATCGCCTCGGCGAAGCGGCGGGCGAACTCGAGGTCCGGTTTGCCGGTCTCGCACCAGACCAGGTCGGCGTACGGCGCGTAGGCGAGGCCGCGGCTGATCGCCTGGTCGATGCCCTTGCGGGTCTTGAAGAAGCCTTCGCCGGTGCGCTCGCCGGTGGTGAACTGCGCGTCGTTGTCGTCGATGTCGGAGGTCAGCAGGTCGGCGGCCTCGGCGTCGGTGCGGGCGACGATCAGGGTCGGCACGCCCATGACGTCGGCGGCCAGGCGCGCGGCGACCAGCTTCTCGACCGCCTCGCGGGTCGGTACCAGCACCTTGCCACCCATGTGGCCGCACTTCTTGGCCGACGCGAGCTGGTCCTCGAAATGCACGCCGGCGGCGCCGGCCTCGATCATGCCCTTCATCAATTCGAAGGCGTTGAGCACGCCGCCGAAGCCGGCCTCGGCGTCGGCGACGATCGGCTGCAGGAAGTCGATCCCGTCCTGCCCTTCCGCATGCTGGATCTGGTCGGCGCGCAGCAGGGTGTTGTTGATCCGCTTGACCACCGCCGGCACCGAGTCGGCCGGGTACAGCGACTGGTCGGGGTACATCTGGCCGCCGAGGTTGGCGTCGGCGGCGACCTGCCAGCCCGACAGGTAGATCGCCTTGAGCCCGGCCTTGACCTGCTGCATGGCCTGGTTGCCGGTCATCGCGCCGAGCGCGTTGACGAAGGGCTCGGTGTTGAGCGACTGCCACAGCTTGTTGGCGCCGAGAGTGGCGAGGCTGTGTTCGACGGCGACGGTGCCGCGCAGGCGCACGACTTCTTCGGCGGAGTACGGACGCTGGACGCCGGCCCAGCGCGGGTTGCTGTTCCAGTCGTGGCGGAGTTGCTCGGCGGTGGGCTGGGTGGTCATGGCGTGTCCTCGGGTGCGTGGTGGGCGTGGGTGGCAAGCTGGGTGGCTACGGCAGGTCACGGAGTCGGCGCGTTCCGCTTCGCGGATGGCCCCGGGATTTGCGGGTCGGCCCCGGGGTCTGTAGGAGCGACGTAAGTCGCGAACGCCGTTGCAGTCGTCTTGCGGTGATGGGCGGACGGTCGAGATCGTTGCGCGCGAATCGACGGATGCCGGGTTCAGGAAGTCGCGACTTACGTCGCTCCTACAGGTGGGACCGGGTGGCGCCGGGCGGGTCAGTCCAGGCGGCGGTATGCGGGGAGCGTCAGGAAGTCCTCCAGCACGTCGGCGCGGGTCAGGCGGTCGAGCATCCCGATCGCTTCGTTGATGCGACTGCCGCCGGGCAGCTTGCTGCGGTCGCCGAGCCTGCCCGGCAACGTGAGCAGCGCGCGGTCGAGCAATGCGAAATCGATCGGCGTGCCGTCGTCGAGGTGCAGCGGGTCGCGGACGCCACGCGGCGGTACCGTCGCCGCGACGCCGGGCTGGCCGCGCGCGCCTTGGGTTCCGGGTGCGGGAAGATCCGCGTGGTGCAACCACTGCCACAACTGCGCGCGCGCGATCTCGGCGGTGGCGGCGTCCTCCATCAGCCAGTGGATCGGCACGCAGCCGTTGCCATCGAGCCAGGCGGCGAGGTAGCGCACGCAGACCTCGACGTTGCCGTCGAAGCCGGCGCGAGTGACGGTGCCGAGCGCCGGCTTGAGCAGGTCGTCGCGACCCACACACACATCCATGCGGGCGACGTGCTGCTGGTGCGGGCCGGGCATGCGTTCGTCGAACACCTCGCGGGCGAGCGGGATCAGCGCCGGGTGCGCGACCCAGGTGCCGTCGTGGCCGGCGGTGACTTCGCGCAGCTTGTCGGCGCGGACCTTGGCGAGGGCGGCGGCGTTGGCGACCGGGTCGTTGTTGATCGGGATCTGCGCGGCCATGCCGCCCATCGCGTGGGCGCCGCGGCGGTGGCAGGTCTGGATCAGCAGTTCGGAGTACGCGCGCAGGAACGGCGCGGTCATGCCGACCTGGCCGCGCTCGGGCAGGACCCGGTCCGGGTGCGCGCGCAGGGTCTTGATGTAGCTGAAGATGTAGTCCCAGCGCCCGCAATTGAGGCCGGCGATGCGGCCGCGCAGGGCGTGCAGGATCTCGTCCATCTCGAACGCCGCCGGCAGGGTCTCGATCAGTACGGTGACCTTGATCCGGCCATCCGGCAGGCCCAGCGCGCGCTCGATGTGGCCGAACACGTCGTTCCACAGCACCGCCTCTTCCATGCACTCGAGCTTGGGCAGGTAGAAGTAGGGTCCGCGGTCCTTCGCGGCGAGCACGTCCGAGTTGTGGAAGGCGAACAGGCCGGCGTCGAACAGGCTGGCCGAGATCGCCCCGCCGTCGACCCGCACGTGCTTCTCGTCGAGGTGCCAGCCGCGCGGGCGCACCAGCAGCACGGCCTGCTCGGCGAACGGCTTCAGCGCGTAGTGCTTGCCGGTATCCGAGGTGTGCTCGAGGGTCCCGGCGACCGCCGCGTGCAGCGCCTGCTGGCCGGCGACGAGGTTGGCCCAGGTCGGCGAGGTGCTGTCCTCGAAGTCGGCCATGAAGCAGCTGGCGCCGGAGTTGAGCGCGTTGATGACCATCTTCGGATCGACCGGGCCGGTGATCTCGACCCGGCGGTCGAGCAACGCGGCCGGCAGCGGCGCGACCCTCCAGTCGGACTCGCGGATCGCGCGGGTGTCGTCACGGAAGTCCGGCCGTCCGCCGGCGTCGTAGTGGGCCTGGCGTCGGCGGCGCGCGGCGAGCCGGGTCTGGCGGGCGGGTTCGAACCGCCGGTGCAGGCCGGCCAGGAACCGGCGTGCCATCGGCGTCAGCAGTTCATCCTGGCCCGCGACGGTCGCGGTCAGCTGCACCGGGTCGCCGGGACCACCGGCCGTTTCGTCCGAATCCTGCCTGAGGGCCACCGCTGACGACATACCTGCACTCCTGTTGAAGGGTTCGATCGGGCTGCCGATCTGGAGTCAGAACATGCGCTGGCGTCTTGTATATGGCAATTTGGATTTTTCTATGTTTTATATTTGTTCCACTTATATCTGATTCCAAGATCGCGGCTTGAGCCGCTCCTGCGAGGGTCGGAGCATGTCCGGAAGCATGCGATATGCGTACAAGGGCGATCGCCTCAAACCACTGCGGGCGTTCTGCCAGACGGTGCGGCTGGGGTCGGTGTCACGCGCGGCCGAGGCGCTGTTCCTGAGCCAGCCGGCGGTGACCCTGCAGTTGCAGGCGCTGGAGCGCGACATGGGGGCGCGGCTGCTGGAGCGCAGCGGCCGGCGGCTGGTGATGACCCGCGAGGGCGAGGCGCTGTACGAACTCGCACGCCCGCTGGTGGAAGGCTTCGAAGGCCTCGACACCGCGTTCCGCGAGCAACTGCGCGGGCTCGACGCCGGCGAGCTGCATGTCGCCGCAGGCAGCTCGACCATCCTCTACCTGCTGCCGGAGATCGTCGCCGCGTTCCGCGCCGCCCAGCCGGACGTGCGGCTCAACCTGCACAACGTCACCGGCGCCGGCGGGCTGGAGCTGCTGCGCTCGGACGCGGTGGACCTGGCGGTAGGCTCGATGCTCGATGTCCCGGCCGACCTCGACTACGCCCCGGTCGCGCGCTTCGAGCCGATGCTGATCACCCCACCGGACCACCCGCTCGCCCGCAAGAAGGACCTCGACCTGCACGACCTGTCGCCGTACGGGCTGATCCTGCCGCCGCAGCGACTGACCACCTACCGCATGGTTGACCTGGTGTTCCAGCGCAACCGGGTGCCGTACACGGTGGCGCTGGAAGTCGGCGGCTGGGAGGTGATCAAGCAGTACGTGGCGATGGGGCTGGGCATCAGCATCGTCACCGCGATCTGCCTGACCGGGGCCGACCGCGCGCGGCTGGCGTCGCGCTCGTTGGCGGCGTGGTTCCCGGAACGCAGCTACGGCGTGGTGGTGCGCAAGGGCAAGTACCTGAGCCCGCAGGCGCGTGCGTTCACCGAGCTGATCCGGCCGGACCTGTTCGTGCGCGCCGGCTACGACGCGACCGGCCACTCGGAACGCTGAGCGCGCCGGTCGCGACGCCGCTCAGCGTCGCAATGCCCGCGCCGCGGCACGGCGGTCGCCGTCGTTCTCCCGCTGCGCGTACCAGCGGTGCTTGCGCGCCAGCCACAGGCGGCCGGCGAACCACAGCATCGCCGGCGGATCCAGCAGGATCAGCGCATAGCGCAACGGCGTCGCCGCAAGGCCCTGCAGCAACGCCGCCCGGCGATGGCCCGGCCCGGCCAGTTGCACGGTGATCGCCAGCGTCAGCGCCACCTCGACGCCGGCCATCGCCGCCAGCGCGCCCCAGGCGCCGGCCAGGGCCAGCACCACCAGCGTCACCGGATAGCCGATCCGCTCCAGCGCCAGCAGCAGCATGCCGGTGCCGATCGGCCGGCCCTGCTGCAGGGTGACGCGCTCGCCGAAGGGCTGCCGATAGGCCTCCCGGACGCGCCGCTGGTCGGTCGCTGCCGTGGACCGGCCACGCCGGCGGCGTCGGCGCCACCACTGCCGCAAGCGGTGGCGGGTCGCCACCAGCGGCGTGCGCAGCAGCGGGTCGAAGTACATGTCGTTCTGCAGCAACGCGGTGGTCCAGCGCCAGGCCTGGCGCGGCAGGTGTTGCCACTCCGGGTACTGCACCCGCGCCACCACGTCGGCCAGACGGATGTTGCGGTAGCCCTCGGTCGCCAGCGCGCGGGCGATGAAGAGGTCCTCGACCGCGGTCAGGTCGTCGCCACGGACCGGCTCGTAGCGGTCGAACATGTCCTTGAGGTAACGGCGCCGGTAGGCGATCGCTTCGCCCGACGGCGCGGTGATGCCGCCGCACTGGCACATCAGGCCGCAGTCGAGGAAACCCTGCTGCAAGCGCGCGACATGCGCGCGGTAGCCATCGCCGAGCCAGCGCCACGCGCGGTGCAGCGGGTCGCCGGCCGCCAGCGGGTCGCGCCAGGCATCGTCGCCGAGCCAGCGCTGGAACGGCGGCCGGGTCGACATCGCCTGCCGTTGCGCCGGCCGCAGCGGCTCGACCGTGCCGCAGGCGCTGGCGATGCCCACGCCCTGGTACAGCTCGCGCACGCAGCGCTCGATGTAGTCGGCCGAGGCCAGCACGGTGTTGCCGTCGAGCACGAACAGCACGTCGCCGTCGAACCCGCGCGCCTGCCGCTTGATCGTCACCGCCTTGCCGACCGACCAGGTGCGCATGACCACCTGCAGCTGGATGCCGTTGGCGCGGGCGAACTCGCGGGCCAGCTGGATGGCATGGTCGCGGGCGATACCGCCGTCGTCGACCAGCATCACCCGCCGCGGCTGCCGGGTCTGGCCCAGCAGCGAGGTCAGGCAATGAATGATGGTGTGCTGGTCGCGCCGGACCGGGATGACCACGTCGACGACCGCGGTCCGCCAGTCCTCGGCCGGGGTCGGCACGGTCGGGTCCGGGCCGCGCCGGTGGCCGAGCGCCGCCAGCAGCGCCGCCGGGCCGCAGACGAACCAGGGCGCGATCGCCATCGCTCAGCCCCGCCCGTCCGGGCGCGGCGCCGGGGTTGCGAACTCGGGTTGGTGGGCCGGGACGGACATCGCAGGCTCCGTGGCCATGCGCTGGCCACTCGTGACCGGGCCGGCAAAACACCAAACCCGTCACAGAACATACGCAAATGCCGTGCCAATCCGGCAACTCCAGCCGACCGCAGCGATCAGGAGGTGCCGTGGTGCCTGCCCTGCCACGGACGGTACCAGTCGCGCAGGCGGGCCAGGTCGGCCTCCATGTCATCGCTGGTGGTGAAGGCCGGGCCGATCCCGATCACTTTGTCCGGGTAGTGGAAATACACCGGCAGCACCGGCACCCGCGCGGCGTGGGCGATCTTCCAGAAGCCGGTCTTCCAGCGTTCGACCGGCTTGCGGGTGCCCTCCGGGGCGATGCCGAGCCAGAACCGGTCGGCCGCATCGATCCGCGCGGCCAGCTGCTCGACCACTCCGCGCGCCGCGCTACGGTCGATCGCGATGATCCCGAGGCCACGCATCAGCGGCCCCAGCGGCCCCCAGAACAACTGGTGCTTGCCGAGGATCTTGATGTCGAGGCCGAGCGCGAGCTTGGCCGCGAAGCCCCACACGCCGTCCCAGTTGGAGGAGTGCGGCGCGCCGATCAGCACCACCCGCGGCAGGTCCGGGAACTCGCCGACCAGCCGCCAGCCGCCGAGTCGCAGGACGGTCCGACCCAGCCAGCGGGTGAAACGGTGGGGCGGCACCCGCGGCACGCTGGGCGGCAGCGTCGGCACGATGTCGGCGTTCGGTGGATGCATCGGTCGGTGTCAGTCCCAGTCGCGTCTGCTGCGCCCCTGCTTGATCGTACTGCGTTCGCGCTTGCCTGCCAGCCGGCGCTCCTTCGATCCGCGGGTCGGCCGGGTCGCGACGCGCTTCTTCGGCGCGTGCAGGCCGCCTTCGACGAAGTGCGCCAGGCGTTCTCGGGCGTCCTGGCGGTTGCGATCCTGGGTGCGGAAGCGCTGCGCCGACAGCACCAGCACGCCCTCGCCGGTGACGCGTCGGTCGCGCCGGGCCAACAGGCGGTCGCGCACCGGTTCGGGCAGCGATGGCGAGTTGGCGATGTCGAAGCGCAACTCGACCGCCGTGGCGACCTTGTTGACGTTCTGCCCACCCGGCCCCGCCGAACGCACGAAGCGCTCGACCAGCTCGGCCTCGGGGATGCGTATGGCGCCGACCTCGATCATCCCGGGATTCTAGGCCACCGGGAATACAGGACCTGCAACGCGCGAATGAATCCCCCGAAGGATGTAGGAGCGACGTAAGTCGCGAACGCCCCGCTGTCGCATCCCCCATGCTGTGCGCGAACTCCCGCCATCACAATCCGGCCCTGCCGCGTCCCCCCCGCACATCGACGGACGGTTACCGGTGAGATCGCGACTTACGTCGCTCCTACACAACCTTGCTGTCCACCGCGTCGAACAGCGCCAGCGCCTTGGCGAACTCCACGTCGACCGGCGCGGCCACTTCGACCCGCGCCGCGCTGTGCGGATGAACGAACGCCAGCCGCCGCGCATGCAGCAGCATCCGGTGCACGCCGATCATGCGGAAGCTTCGGTTGTGCCGACCATCGCCGTGGCTGGTGTCGCCGATCAGATGGTGGAACACGTGCTTGAGGTGCCGACGGATCTGGCGGAAGCGTCCGGTCTGCGGCTGCGCGTTGAGCAGGGCATAGCGCGAGGTGTCGAACCCGGCCGACGGCCAGTCGCATTCGGTGCGGGCGAGCACCTGGAAATGCGTCACCGCCGGCTTCTTCAGCGGCTTGCCGGGGCCGCCGTCGAGGTCGTGGTCGACCGTGAACGCATCGGCCTCCGGCCAGCCGCGGCAGATCGCCCAATAGTCCTTCTCGACCTCGCGCGACATCAAGACCTTGCCGAGGGCGGAGGCGGTGTCGCGATCGAACGCCAGCAGCAGGCAGCCGCTGGTGGCGCGGTCAAGCCGGTGGACCAGAAAGATCGGCTTGCCGAACTGCATGCGCAGGCGATCGGCGGCGAAATCGCTCTCGCCGCGCGCGAGGGCGCTGTCGTGGACCATGAGGCCGGCCGGCTTGTTGACGATTGCGAGGTGGTCGTCGGCGTAGAGGACGTCGAGGGCCAGGGCGGGGTCGATCATCGTGCCTTCCACCCGCAGCGGCTTCCCTTCGTTGTAGGAGCGACGTAAGTCGCGAATGCACGGCGATCCCGGGTACCAGTGAAATCGCGACTTACGTCGCTCCTACAAAAACGCGGCATGTTGCTAGCGCCGCGGCCAGGCGGCCAGCAACGCCCACAGGCCGCCAACCCCGGCGATCCACGACGACAGTGGCACCGACCACAACGTCGGCCCGCCGGCACCCAGCCCGTGCAGCACCGCGGCGACGATCAGCAGGCCGACGCCGAGGATCGCCGCGACCGTGCTCTTGTGCGCCTCGCGCAGGTTGCGGCTCAACTCGGCGAGGTCGCGCGACTGCATCTTCAGCTCGTGCTTGCCTTCGACCTGCTGGGTCAGCCAAGCGTGCAGCAGTCGCGGCATCTCGGGCGCGTGAGTCACCATTTCCGGCAAGCGCTTCCTGAACTCGCCGAGCAGGCGCTGCGGGCTGTAACGCTCCACCAGGATCTTCTGCAGCACCGGCCGCGCGACCGCCCAGATGTCGAGCTTCGGATCGAGCAGCCGTCCCACCCCTTCGATATTGAGCAGGGTCTTCTGCAGCAGGATCAGCTGCGGCTGCAGGGTCAGTTCGTAGCGCTGTGCGGTGCGGAACAGCTTGAGCAGCACCTCGGCCAGCGAGATCTCGCTGAGCGGACGGGTGAAATACGGCTCGCAGACCGCGCGCGTCGCCGCTTCCAGTTCGTCGATGCGGATATGCGACGGCATCCAGCCGGCGCGCACGTGCAGCTCGGCGATGCGGCGGTAGTCGCGGTTGAAGATCGCCATGAAGTTCTCGGCGAGGTAGTACTGGTCCTCGTCCGACAGCTGGCCCATGATCCCGAAATCCAGCGCGATGAAACGCGGGTTGTGCCGGCGCGCGGGGTCGCTGTCGACCCAGATGTTGCCGGCGTGGGCGTCGGCGTGGAAGAAGTTGTCGCGGAACACCTGGGTGTAGAACACCCGCACGCCCTTGGCCGCGAGCGCGGGGCGGTTGATGCCGGCGGCGTCGAGCGCGGCGATGTCGTCGGACGGGATGCCGTGCACGCGTTCGAGCGTCAGCGCGCGGTCGGCGGTGTGGCTCCAGATTACCTCGGGCACGTAGAGGTCGTCGCTGCTGCTCCCATCAGGTTTGGTCCAGAACCGGCGCAGCACGCTGGCGTTGGCGCCCTCGCGCTGCAGGTCGAGTTCGGCGGCGAGGGTGCTTTCGATCTCGATCACGATCTCGCGCGGGCGGATCTTGTCGGCGCTCGGATGGGTGCGGTCGACCACGCCGGCGATCGCGTTGAGCAGGGCGATGTCCTGGGCGATCTGGCGCTTGATGCCGGGGCGCAGGACCTTGACCACGACTTCGCGGCCGGACGCACCGTCGACGCCTGGCAGGGTCGCGGCGTGCACCTGGGCGATCGAGGCCGACGCCAGCGGGGTGGTGTCGAAGGTCGCGAACGCCTCGGCCACCGGTCGCTCCAGCGCGGCCTCGACGATCGCGCGGGCGGCATCGCCATCGAACGGCGCGACCCGGTCCTGCAGCAACGCCAGTTCCTCGGCGACGTCGGGCGGGACGAGGTCGCGGCGGGTCGAGAGGATCTGGCCGAACTTGACGAAGATCGGCCCGAGTTCCTGCAGCGCCAGCCGCAGCCGGGCGCCGCGGGGTTGCGCGGCAATCTCGGCGGAGGCGCGCGGCACGAATGGGCGCGCGAGCTTGAGCCAGCGTTCGGCCGGGGTGCCGTCGAGCAGGTCGTCGAGGCGGTAGCGCAGCAGCACTCGGCCGATCCGCCAGGCGCGGAAGAAGGACTTCATGCGGCGCCACCGGCTCGGGTGCGCAGGCGGGCGATGCGGGCGGCGGCGCGCTCGACGTCGTCGCGCAGTGCGTCGACGTCATCGTAGAAGGCGTTGAGTTCGTCGCGCGGCACCACGTCGCGCGATTCCTCGGTGACAAACTCGGCGGCGTTGCCGGCGAACTCCTTCGCGGCGACCTTTGCGTGGCGCAGGCCCGCGGCCAGCGCGTTGGCGACCTGCACGCCAACCACGTCGCCGAACACACGGGTGAAGGGTTGCTGCCAGTCGGGGTCGAAGCGCTCGGCCAGTCGCTGCAGGCGACGCGCGAGGTCGGCATCGCCTTCGATCCGCAGCTGGCCGACCGGCGGGGCGTCGTCGTTGCGAAGGAACGGTAGTTGCGAGATCAGTCCGCCGATCGTGCTGCGCACCGACAGGTCGGGTTCGACTTCGCCGTCGACGGGTCCGACTTCGAGGCGCTCGCCATTGACTGTCACCTGCAACTCCAGCGGCGGCGAGGCCAGCCGCAGCGCGACGCGGCGGCCGTCGAGCGCACGCAGGCTGTCGCGGGTATCGGGGTCGAGCGCCAGGGCGCGGTTCAGCGCGATTTCCAGCGCGCGCCCGGCGACGGGCTTGAGCCTGCCCAGCGGCGACGGTGAAGAGGGGGAGTCGGTCATCGGCGCATTCTAGCCGGGCGGGCGCAAGAGCCTGCATGCGAGTGCTTGACGGCTCCGGGTGGAGCGTCGTCCCGGACGGGTGTTGCTGCGCCCCTCCATCAGGGCTTCCTGCCCTGAGTCGGGGCCGCAGGCCATCCATGGCCTGCTCTCCGCAACACCCGCCCGGGACGCCGCCTCGCGATTGCCGTGGCACGGTGCTACGAAAAACAAAAAACGTCGCCTGACGGATTGGCCCTCCCTGTAGGAGCGACGTAAGTCGCGAACGCGACTGCGCCACCAATACCCGCATCACCGCGCACTCGTCACCACTGTGACGAAGCCCCCCCCACCCCCCACGCCACACGCAGCCGCGCCAACCCCTCATCAAACCCCACCCGCGGCACATACCCGAAATCCCGCCGCGCCGGCCCCATGTCATACCAGTGCGTGGTCGCCAGCTGCTCGGCAAGGAAGCGCGTCAGCGGCGGCTCGCCCTTCAGCGGCAGTACCGACCACAACCCTTCGCACACGGCACCGATGGCGTAGGCGGCACCGAAGGGCAGGCTTTTGTCGACCGTCGGTGCCCCCGCCGCGGCGAGCAGGCCGTTGAGGGTGTCGCGCATCGTCCGCGGTTCGCCGTTGCTGATGAAGTAGGCACGACCGGCGCAGGCGGCGCCCGGTGCCAGCGCGTCGAACGCATCGAAATGCGCCTGCGCGGCGTTGTCGATATAGGTGGTGTCGACGAGGTTGTCGCCGTCACCGACCAGGCGCAGCCGGCCGGCGCGGGCGCGCTCGACAAGCCGCGGCAGCAGCTGGTTGTCGCCGACGCCCCAGATCAGGCGCGGGCGCAGGGCGACGGTGGCGAGGGTCGCGTCGTTGGCCGCGAGCACTTCCTTCTCGGCGATGGTCTTGGTGGTCGCATAGTGCGCCTTGAAGCCTTCTCCGTAGGGCACCTGTTCGGCGCCGAGGCCTTCGACCGGATGGGTGGCGCGGTGGGTCACGCTGGGGGTCGAGGTGTAGACCAGTCTGCCGATGCCGTGCGCGCGGCAGGCGTCGAGCACGTGGCGGGTGCCGAGCACATTGGCGCGGTGGTAGTCGTCGTATGAACCCCATGCACCGGCCTTGGCGGCGTTGTGGAAGATGGCGTCACAACCGGTGGCGGCATGGATGACGGCGTCGCGGTCGGCGAGGTCGCCGCGTAACTGGACGACGCCGAGCCTGTCGAGTTCGGGGTAGTGGCCGCGGTTGAAGCTGGCCACTTCGTGCCCGCGTTCGCGCAGGCCGTGGCACAGGGCCTGGCCGAGGAAGCCGCCGCCGCCGGTTACGAGGATTTTCATGCGGGCATTGTAGGTGGGGGTGGGCGGGGTGCTGCGGGTACGTCGCGCATCCTGATGGAGCGCGCGTGCGTGTAGGAGCGACGTAAGTCGCGATTTCACTGATAGCCGGGATCGCCGTGCAATCGCGACTTACGTCGCTCCTACAATGACCCGAGCTGTTTCGCGGCCCATGCGGCCAGCTTTTCGCGGCCGATCTTGGCGTTGTGGCGGATGTCGACCGGGAAGCGTTTGTGTCGCAGGAACCGCACGATGCCGGCGGTGCGCGGGTGCTGCCCGGCTATCGCGCGCAGCTCGCTTTCGATCCGCGGCCATTCGCGCGTGGCCACGCCTTCGGCCAGCTCCACGCACAGCACTGGGATCTGCATGCCACGTTCGCCGACCCCGACCAGCGCGGTACGCCGTACCTGCGGGTGGACGTTGAACACCGGTTCGACCTGCTCGGTGTACAGCAGCCCAGCGGCACTCTCGACCCGGTGCGACTTGCGCCCGCAGAACCACAGCCGGCCTTCGGCGTCGAAATAGCCGAGGTCGCCCATGCGGTGGACTGTCCGGGTGGCGTGGCCCCCTGCGCTCGGGCCCTCACCCCGGCCCTCTCCCGCAAGCGGGAGAGGGGGAACAACGGCAGCGCCCTGCCCCTGCCCTTGCCCTTGCTCGTACCCCTGCTTTTGCTCCCTCTCCCTCTCCCGCTCGCGGGAGAGGGTTGGGGTGAGGGCAAGCTCCTCGATCTTCGCCAGCCGCGTCTGCGCATCGCGGTTGAAATAGCCGTCGGTCGCGGTCGGGCCGGCGACGGTGATCTCGCCAACCTCGCCATCGGCGACGCACAGGTCGTCGGACCACCGCTCGATCGCCGCGTCGTCGATCCGGATGATCCGCACCACGTTCGGCGCGACCGGGCGACCGACGCAGGTGCCGGCGCCGCGTTCGGTCGCTTCGCGCGTGGCCTGCAGTTCGCGGCCTTCGATCAGCGCGACCGGCAGGCATTCGGTCGCGCCGTACGGGGTCCAGAACTGCGCGTCGTCGGGCAGCAGTCCGCGCAGCGTCGCGACCACCTCGGCCGGCACCGGCGCGCCAGCCGACATCACCCGCCTGATCGTCGGCAACGGCTGGCCGCACCGCGCCAGCACCGCCATCAACGCCGGCGAGCCGAACAGCTGGTCGACCCCGAACCGCGCAATCGCGTCGTGCAGCTTGCGCGGGTCGGCGCTGGCCGGCCGGGTCGGGTCCATGTCGGGGATCACCGAGGTCACCCCGAGCGCCGGATCGAACAGCGCGAACGGCGGGAACGTCGGCAGGTTGACCCCGCCGGTCCCGCTTGCGGACGACGTGATCCCGAACGCCTCGCCCAGCATCGCCACCTGTGCGACAAAATGCCGGTGGCGATAGACCACGCCCTTCGGCACGCCGGTCGAGCCGCTGGTGAACAGGATCGCGGCGACGTCGTCGGGCGCGGTCGCGGCCAGTTGCGGGCCGGAACCTTCGCCATCGCGCTCGGCCCGCGCCAGCGTCACCTCGCCCGGCCATGCGTAACGGCCGGTGGTGACGTGGATCCGCGCGGACCGCGCCCAACCCAGCAACCGCCGCGCCAGGTGCGCCAGCGGGATGCCGATGAAGGCCTGCGGCTGCGCTTCGTCGAGGCATTGCCGCAGCGCGCGGCGGTCGATGCCGGGATCGACCAGCACCGGCACCGCGCCGGCCTTGAACAGCGCGAACATCAGCAGGAAGAACTCCGGCGTCGGCCGCACCATCACCACCGCGCGGCTGCCACGGACCACGCCATGCCGCGCCAGTCCGGCGGCGATCGCGTCACTGCGCGCGTCCAATTGCGCGTGGGTCAGGGCGAGGTCGTAACGCGCGAGGCCATCGGCGCCGCGCCGGCCGGGGCAGCGGATCGCGATCCGGTCGGGGTGCTCGGCGGCCAGTCGCGGCAGCGCCGCGGCGATGTTGCAGGACTCGGTCATGCCGACCATTGTCGCCGTTGGTCCCGGGCCGGGCGAGCGCCCCGCCGCGCACCGGATGAATCCCGACCCTGCCCCGGATCCCCCACCTCCCGTAGGAGCGACGTGAGTCGCGATCAGAGAGCTGGGCGCCCGTGCCGGTTCCAGATCGCGACTCACGTCGCTCCTACAGGATCCAGCCCGCCGTCACCCCGCCGGATTCGAATCCAGGAACCCCCGGATCGCCGGAACCAGCACCTCGTGCCTGTCTTCCAGCACGTAGTGCCCCGCGTCCTCGAACGCCTGCACCTGCGCGCCCGGCAGCGCCGCGCGGAAGCCGTCGAGGAAGTGCCTGTCGAACACGAAGTCGCGCAAACCCCAGCCGATGAACACCGGCCGGTCCGCATATTCCGGCAAGCGCCGGCCCGCCTCGACCAGCAACGGCCACGCCGCGTCGCCCTCGGCCAGCGGGATGTCCTGCATGAAGCGCAGCGTGCTGATCGCGTTGGCCCAGCCGTTGTACGGCGCGATGTAGCCACGGCGCACGTCCGCCGGCAGCGACCGCTCCGTGCCGAACCACGCCGCCCCGCGCGCGAACAGGTTGAAGCGCCGGATCAGCC
Organism: Lysobacter sp. F60174L2; assembly: GCF_052547135.1. Classification (NCBI taxonomy): domain Bacteria; kingdom Pseudomonadati; phylum Pseudomonadota; class Gammaproteobacteria; order Lysobacterales; family Lysobacteraceae; genus Lysobacter; species Lysobacter sp. F60174L2. Next base: position 48,033 of record NZ_JBQWRA010000001.1, read on the forward strand.
AGCCGCCCAGCCTGGAATCGCGCCCCAGCGACAACCGCCACGGCATCGGCTTGGCCGTGGGCAACGGAAACGCAGCGGTGTTGAGCACCACCAGCCTGCGCACCCTCGCCGTGTGCCGCAACGCCCAGCCGAACCCGATCATCCCGCCCCAGTCGTGCACCGCCAGCGTGACCGGCCCGGTGATGCCGAGATCGTCAAGCAGCGCCTCCAGGTCATCGACCCGCGACTGCAGGGTGTAGTCGTAGCGCGGCGAGGCACCGGCCGCGTCGTCGGGCTTGTCCGACAGCCCCATGCCGACGTGGTCGGGCACGATGCAGCGGTAGCGGTCGCGCAGGCCCAGTACCAGGTGCCGCCAGTAGAAGCTCCACGACGGATTGCCGTGCAGCATCACCACAACCTCGCCATCGCGCGGGCCCTCGTCGAGGTAGCTCATCGCGATGCCGGGGCGGACGGTGAAGTGGCGCGGGGTGAACGGGTAATCGGGGAGCTGCGTGGGCGTCATCGGTGGGCCGGCGGCGACTGGGATCGTGCATTGTCGCCCCGGCGTTCGCTCAACGCACGGTCAGCCGACCTTGTACTTGAAGTCGCCCTTCTTCCCGGCGCCGACCTTGATCCTCCCGACCCGCTCGCCCTCGGCCATCTTCGCCAGCACCGACTCGGCGATTTCCGGCAGCAGGGTGCCGTTGAGGATGTGGTCGACGTTGCGCGCGCCGGAATCGACCTCGGTGCAACGTGCAAGCACCGCCTCGACCAGGCTGTCGTCCCACTCGAACACGGCCTTGTGGTTGGCTTCGACGCGGTCGCGGATGCGGCCGAGCTTGAGGGCGATGATGCTGGCCAGCACGTCGTCGTTGATCGGGTAGTACGGGACCACCTTCATGCGGCCGAGGAAGGCCGGCTTGAACGATTTCATCAGCACCGGTCGCAGGGCCTCGGCCAGGGCGTCGGCCGCCGGGACCTCCCCGGCCGGCTTGTTGAGGCAGGCCTGCATGATCTGGCTGGAGCCAATGTTGCTGGTGAGGATGATGAGGGTGTTGCGGAAGTCGATCTCGCGGCCTTCGGCGTCGTCCATCTGGCCCTTGTCGAACACCTGGAAGAACATCTCCAGCACGTCCGGGTGGGCCTTCTCGACCTCGTCCAGCAGTACCACGCTGTACGGATTGCGCCGCACCGCTTCGGTCAGCACCCCGCCCTCACCGTAGCCAACGTAGCCCGGCGGCGAGCCCTTGAGGCCGGACACGCTGTGCGCTTCTTGATACTCGCTCATGTTGATGGTGATGAGCTTGCGCTCGCCGCCATAGAGGATGTCGGCCAAAGCCAGCGCGGTTTCGGTCTTGCCGACACCGGAGGGGCCGACGAACATGAAGACGCCGCGCGGCTTGTTGGGGTCCTCGAGTTTGGCGCTCGCGGTGCGCACGCGCTGGGCGATCGCGTCGAGCGCGTGGTCCTGGCCGATCACGCGCTCGGCCAGCAGCGGCGCGAGGTTGCGCACGGTGCGGATCTCGTCCTTGACCATGCGGCCCAGCGGCACCCCGGTCCAGGCGCTGACGATCTCGGCGACGACGCCGCCGTCGACCTGCAGCGGGACCATCGGAGTTTCGCCTTGCAGAGCGCGCAGTTCGGCGAGCAGGAGGTCGAGTTCGGCGAGTTTGGGGCTGAGGGTTTTGCTCGTCTTCTTCGACTTGGACTTGCTGGCCTTCGGTTTGGTGGCGATGGCGGTGTCGCTGTCGTCGGCTTCGGGCTTGCCCTCTCCCGCTGGGGCGGGAGAGGGAGTCTGTTCGCCGGCTTCGGGGTCGGTCGCCGTGGCTTCGAGTTCGGCGCGCAGGGTCTGGATCTTCTGCGCGATCGCGGTTTCGGTCTTGAGCCGCTTCTCGTTGTCGGCCAGCACCTGGCGCGCCTGGTTCTGTTGCGCGAGCAGTTCGGCGAGGCGCTCGTCGTGGTCGTGGCCGCCGGCGGTTTCGCGCTTGAGCGCGGCGAGCTCGGCGTCGAGGCGGTCGAGGTGCTTGCGGGTGTCCTCGATGATCGCTGGGGTCGCGCTCTGGCCGAGCGCCACTTTCGCGCAGGCGGTGTCGAGCACGCTGACCGCCTTGTCGGGCAGCTGGCGGCCGGAGATGTAGCGGTGCGACAGCCGCACGGCCTCGGTGATCGCCTCGTCCATCACCCGGATGCCGAAGTGCTTCTCCATCAGCGGCACCATGCCGCGAAGCATCGCCGCGCACAGCACCTCGGACGGCTCCTCGACCTTGACCACCTGGAAGCGCCGCGCCAGCGCGGCGTCCTTCTCGAAATACTTCTTGTACTCGGCCCAGGTGGTCGCGGCGATCGTACGCAACTCGCCGCGCGCGAGGGCCGGCTTGAGCAGGTTGGCGGCGTCGTTCTGGCCGGCCTGGCCGCCAGCGCCGATCATGGTGTGGGCCTCGTCGATGAACAGCACGATGGGATGCGGGCTCTTCTTGACCTCGTCGATCACGCCCTTGAGGCGATTCTCGAACTCGCCCTTGACGCTGGCCCCGGCCTGCAGCAAGCCCATGTCGAGGGTGTGCAGCTCGACCGCGCGCAGCACCTCGGGCACGTCGCCGGCAGTGATGCGCAGGGCCAGGCCCTCGACCACGGCGGTCTTGCCGACGCCCGCCTCGCCGGTGAGGATCGGGTTGTTCTGGCGGCGGCGCAGCAGGATGTCGACGATCTGCCGCACTTCCGGGTCGCGGCCGACCACCGGGTCGAGTTGGCCGTCGCGGGCGCGTTGGGTCAGGTTGGTGGTGTACTGGTCGAGCGCCGGGGTTTTCGACAGGCCCGGCTCGGCCACGGTCGCGGCGTCCCCGCCATCGACCGGCACATCGGCATCGGCGAAGCGCACGTCGCCGCCCTCGCTGGAACCTTCGGTCAGCCTGGCGAAGTTGTGCTTGAGCTCGTCGCGCTTGATCTTCACGAACTGCGCCGAGCCGCGATACGCCAGCTGCACCAGCCCCGGTTCGGTCAGCAGCGCCAGCAGCAGGTGGCCGCTGCGGATGCGGGTGGTCTGCGCATCCAGCGAGGCCAGCAGCCAGGCGTGTTCGAACAGCGTCGGCAGGTGCGGCGAAAACACCGGGGTGCGGGTGTTGCCGGCCTTGAAGCGGCCGATCTCGGTTTCCAGGTCCTTGCGCAGGCTGTCGATACCAATACCGCTGCGCTGGGCGATCAGGGCGACGTCGCCGCGCGGGTTCTCGAGCAACGCCAGGAACAGGTGCTCCAGGTCGACCTCGTAGTTGCCGCGCGCCAGGCACAGGTTGGCGGCGCGCTCGGCGCCCTGGCGGCAGGGGTCGTTGAGTTTTCCGATCAGGGTCTTGAGGTTGATGCTCATGCGGTGCGTTCCATGCGTTGCTGAAAGAGGATCTATTGCAGTGTGTGGATGCCGTAGCGGGTGTCCGAGCGCGGCTCGGTCGGCGGCCGCGAACAGACGAAGCTGTCGAAGCCGAGCCGCGCGCCGCCGTCCTTGCTGAGGCCGACGCCGCGCACGTGCTCGGGCTTCAGGCTCAGGCAGACCTCGTACTCCAGGCACGAGCCGGTCAGCAGGGTCAGCCATTTGGCCAGGCCCTTGGCGGCGCGGCCGCCGGGCAGGAAGTCGTCGAACTGTTCGCGGTCCAGCGGGCCGACCCACAGGCGCATGCGCAGGTCGCGCTGCCAGACGCGGTCGCCGGCCAGGGCGGTGCTGCCAAGCGCGGCGTTGCCCATGCCCAGCCGGGTGCGCTGGCTGTCGGGCACGTCGTACCAAGCGCCGACGAACTGCTCGACCCGCAGCGGCACCGCGAAGTAGTCCGACAGGATCTGCTGCAGCATCCGTGCCGACACCGGATGCTGCCGGATCGCGCCGGCGTAGTGCGCGACCGCCTGGTCGAACACGTCGCCGTCGCCGTCGTGCATCCGCCCGCGCAGGCTCTTCATGCCGAGCCCGGACAGCGACAGCACCAGCGGCATGAAGCGCTCGTTGCTGTCGAGTTCGTACTGCAGGGCGAGGCGGTGCTTCTTCCACGCGGCGTAATGCAGCGCCACCGCGCGGTTGGCGAAGATGTCGAGGAAGGCGCGCGCGGTGCGGTCGCGCTGGTAGACCTCGCGGCTGGCGAGGGTCTCGGTGTAGTGCAGCGGCAGCACGCCGTGGCTGCCGAGCAGGCCCATGAAGGCCGGGGTCAGCCGGATCTCGCCGAGGTCCTCCATCGTCACCGCATGCTCGACGGCGCTGTCGCGATCGAGCACGGTGCCGTCGCTGGAACGCGCCTGCGCCGATTCGATTTCGCTGGCCGGGAAGCCCAGCGACATCGAGTTGCCGAAGCGCAGCCGCTGCGGGACCACGTCGGCCGGCTTGACCCCCTGCCGCACGAACAGCCGCTCGAGGATCCGCAGCGCCTGGAAGAACTCGAAGCGATGCGGCCTGGCGAGCAGCTGCTGCGCTACACCAGGATCGATTCGCCGCTGCGCGGTTCGCATCGGATCAGTTCCTCGCCGTGCTCGGACGACAGCAGGGTCAGTTGGGTGAAGCTGTTGGCGTGCACGTACAGGCCGAAGAAGTGGTCGAGCACGCGCGCGAACGCGGCGATGCCGTGGCCGACGAACGCGGCCTCGTCGACGGTCAGGCGGATCTCGATGCCGCGGACCACGCTGGCGAAGTGCTTGCCCGGCAGCCATGCGCTGGTCGGGCGGTGCTCGAGCGCGACGATGCCCTCGATCTGCCGGCCGGACACCGACGAGCGCGCGATGTCGTACAGCCGCAGCATCTCCTTCAGCGCCGGCAGGCCGCTCTGGGTCAGCGACAGGTGGTTCAGCGCCAGGTGCGAGATCAGCCGCCACTGCGCGCCGCGGCCGCGTTCGAAGCGCAGCGGTTTGCTCGGCTTGCGCAGCAGCGCGATCGAGCGCGCGACGCCCCCGCCTTCCATCGTCAGGTCGCCGCCCTGCACGCCGTAGGCGAGGTGGCTGGGCAGGTCGCGGTTGCTGCAGGTCAGCTCCAGGCTGACCACGTCGGTCTGCGGCTGCACCGGGTTGAAGTCGAGGTCGACGAACGACAATTCGGTCTCGAAGCCGGGGCTGCTGCGGGCGACCCGTTCATCGCGGTGGGCCAGCCAGTAGTGGCCGGTGGCGTCCGGGGTCTCGCCGTGGTGCAGCGAGTAGAACGGCCGGAACTCGGTGATCTTCTCGCCCTGCGGGGTCTGCCGCACGCGCTTGACCGAGTCGATCGAGACCACCTCGTAGGCGAACGCGCGGCGCGCATCGGCGACCACGGGGTAGCTGGTGCTGCGGTGGCTGACCCGGATCGGCTCGCCGTGCTGGGCGAACAGGTTGACCACCGGGGTGCAGCCGAGCTGGATGTTGTCGCAACCGAGCGTTTCCAGGGTGCGCGCGGTCGGATGGTCGGCCGGCTGCGCGTGCAGCACCAGGTGCACGGTGAAGCTGGCGCCGGCGTGGCCGCGCAGGGCCTTGAGGTCGAGGTCGAAGAAGCCGAACTTCTCCGGAAACGCGAACAGCTCGGTCAGCAACCGGTAGGCCGGGTGCGAGCGCTCGGGAAAGTCGATCAGCGCTTCGTCGTCGGCGAACCCGACCTGCTGCAGCGGCGACCTGTCCAGCGCAATCCAGCGCCCGCTACCGGCCGGCTCCAGGTAAGCGGCGCGCACGCCGAAGCCGAGGGTGTCGCGCAACGCCGCGCAGAACGACGGCTCGCCGTCGGTGAACAGGCGTAACCGGTCGAGGCCGAGCGCGGCGAGGTTCTGCTGCTCGCCGATCAACTCGAACGACAGCGACACCTGGCCACCGCTGCCGGACGGCAGGCTGGTTGCCAGCGGCGCCTCGGCAATGCCGCGATAGCGCGCATCGCTCACCTTGACCGGCGCCAGGGTGACATCGAATGCACTGCGGAAGCGGCAACTGACCCCGCGCACGCTGCGCGAGTGCAGCAGAGTGTCGCGCTCGATGGTCACCGGCGCGCTGAGCTGGGCCAGCGCCGGGCCCATGTCGAAACGGGCGATCGAGCACGACGGGAACGGCCGCAGGTAATGCGGGTACATCACCTCCAGCAGCGCCTCGGTGAATTCCGGGTAGTCGTCCTCGATCTTCTTGTTGGTGCGCGCGCTCAGCAGCGCGAACGACTCGATCAACCGTTCGACGTGCGGGTCCTGGCTGCCGTCGGCCGACAGCAGCAGGCGCCCGGCGATCTTCGGGTAGCGCTCGCCGAACTCCTTGCCGTAGCGGCGCAGGAACGCCAGTTCGCGCTCGTAATAGGGCAGCAGGTCTTCCATCTCAGGCCTTCGTCATCCGCTGCTATGCAGCGACCGCGGCGCGGCGCAGGCGGCTGACCGAGTACTGCAGGGTGCTCGGTTGCAGCATCGCGTCGAAGCTGATCGGCTCGCGCGCCGGCTGCACGTCGAGCAGGCCATGGATCGAGAAATGCAGGCCGCCGATGGCCCGGCCGTTGCTTTCCAGGCTGACCCGGACATTGTGCAGGCGCGACTCGTGGCGCGCGATCGCCTGTTCCAGCGAGCGGCAGATCGCCGCGCGGTCGTGACCGTTGGCCAGGCTCTTGCTGGAGAAGTCGCGCAGGCCGTAGGTCATCAGCGACTTCTGGCAGTTGGGGTAGGCCTTGAGCGCGTCCTCGGTGAACGCGGCGCGGCTGTTGAGCAGGCCTTCGAGGTCGCGGGCGACCGATTCCTTGTACTGGTCGAGCGAGATCGACTTGAAGATGCCGCTGGCGGCGGTCGCACGCGGTTCGTCGTCGAACAGCTTTTCCAGCAGGCTGGGCTCGAATCCTTTCATGGGTCAGTCCAATACAGCGGCGGTCAGTAACTGCGTTCGAAATTCATACGGGCACGGCACAACTGCTCATCCGCTGCAGCAACGCGTCCCAGCAGCTCGCAATGCACGCTTACGTATTGAACCCAGGTCTCTTCATCGGCATACATGGCGTCGAGCCGGGCTACGAGTTCATCCCGTTCGTAACCGGCGCCTTCCAGTGCTCTCAGGATCCTCGGGAATTCTCCCGACGGGCCAACCGAAACGAAATAAAGTTCGGCGATGCGATCGAGGGCGAGCTGTTCACGACAGGCCTGCCGCTCGATCGGCGCCTCCCGGCCAGGACTGATCTCGTCGTACACCGACTGGCAGTAGCTGTCGCGGAATTTCCGCCAGTGGCCCTGACTGCTGCCCAGGTCTTGGCGGTGCCCCGTGTCGATGCTGGATTCGGCCTTCGCGTAGGCCTGCCGCAACCGGTCCTCCGCCGAATCAGCACGGGCGCTGATGCAGGCCATCAACTCCTGCTGATCCGGGCTGGTGCAGTCTGTTGCTAGGTCCGTGGTTTCACCGGCAAATGCGCATCCCGTGAGAACGAAGACCGCGATTATTCCCAGCAGTCGCATCTCACCCCCCGCTCAAAGAACTCGGCTTCCCTGTCCCGCCGAAGCAACAAGCCAGTCAGTCCCTTGCCTTCCCACAGACGCTTCATCGAACGCAACCGGCCCGGAACACGCTCGGGGTGACCGGAGGCCAGATCGGCTTGAATTTCCCGCATTTCCTGGCGTGAATCCCTGCTGCTCAACGACGCGCCCCGATTGATTACCAGCGACAACAATGCTCCCTCACAGTGGGGATGCAAATCGACCGCCTGCGGATAGATATCCACTACACGTTGCGCGTAACGGGCTTTCATGCGCCTTGCCAACTCCATCGCCTCGTCCGACCCCAACTCCACCTGGGTCATTTCGGCAACGGCCGCCTTGGCTTGTTCTCCCTGCAGGCCGACAACCTGCAGCAACGCCTGCAGTTCCTGCTCGTCCAGCAGGCCGCGTAGATCCTGGCGGACCTGCCAGGCGCTTTGATGCCCAAGGTCGTACCCGTAACCAATCGTGATCCCGCTTTCGGTGTTACCGCCGGGAACGTATGGATGCGCCATGTAGCGCTCGGTCTGCAGGATGTACTCGAACGATTCCCGGGACACCCGATAGATACCTGCGCTGGTCGTCAGCTCGTAGACCGCGGTCTTGCAGCGCTCGGGACAGTCGCCCAGAACGATTTCCACCACGTCGCTCCGGGAGGCGGGAGTCAGCCTGTGATGGACGGTCCAGAACCCTTCTTCGTGCCTCGTCGCGCGAATTCGTCGCCTTCTCTGGCCGGTAGCGGCTTCCATGCAGTTACTCCGAGCCGATTTCCATTGGCAATGCGGTGGCAGCCGAAGCCGCCACCGCATCAACACATCAAGAGACCGTGTAGGTCGGCTTGTTGTTGGTGTTGCTCCACTGCGCGACGGTCTTGCCGCCGACGCCGCCACCCTGCTTCTGCTGGGTGTAGGACCACTTGATGGCGCCGAAGCTCAGCGCGACCTGTTCCGACGGCATGCCGTCATGGCCCAGGGCGGTCGAGACACGGTGGACCAGCACGTTCAGCAGTTCGATCGTGTAGTAGTTGATCGCCTTGCCGTCCTTGTCTGCGCGCATGAACTCGATGCGGGCCTTCGGGAAGGTGGTGCCGTTGGCGCAAGCCTGGAACAGCGCGGTCGACGCCAGGTCGATGCGCTTGTTGAGCTCGATCGGGGTCATTTCGACGCGGGCGGCGGTGGTGCCACCAGCGCTCGAAGCGGTCGCCGAACGCGGCTGCAGGACGTCCTGGTTGAAGGATTCGATCTCGATCCAATCCTTGTGCTCGGCGTCCTTGGACTCACCCTTGATGGTGTCGATGCTGAGAAATGCGTGTTGCATGGTCTGGTTTCCTTTGTTCCGTTCTTCCGTGAGATTGATGCCGTGGGCGGACGTTGCCCGCCACGGCGCGGTTTACAGCCGTGTCGCGAACTGCTCACCACGTGCCGGGATCTGTGCCCCGTAGATCAGGGCCGGGTCGCCCCGGCCATGCCACCACAACCCGTCGCTACTTGGAGCTGGCCGGAAGCTCGGCCACAAGTCGCAACGAAACCGACAGCTCGTCGAGCTGGAAATGCGGTCGCAGGAACGAGACCGCCCGGTACACGCCAGGCTTGCCGGGGACTTCCGACACCTGGATCGAAGCCTCTCGCAGCGGAAATTGCGCCTTCGCTTCCTGCGTCGCGTTGTCGTCCAACAACACGTACTGGGCAATCCACCGGTTGAGGAAATCCTCGACGTTCCCTGCCGAGGCGAAGCTGCCGATCTTCTCCCGCATCATCGCCTTGAGGTAATGGGCGACGCGCGAGACGGCAAAAATGTATTGCAGCTGGGCCGACAGCGACGCATTGGCGTTGGCCGCGTCGGTGTTGTACTTCTTGGCCTTCTGCGCCGACTGCGCGCCGAAGAACGCGGCGTAGTCGGTGTTCTTGCAGTGGACCAGCGGGATGAAGCCCAGGTCCGACAGTTCCTTCTCGCGACGGTCGGTGATCGCGACCTCGGTCGGGCACTTCAGCGCGACCTCGCCGTCGTCGGTGCGGAAGGTGTGGGTCGGCAGTTCCTCGACCAGGCCGCCGCCCTCGACGCCGCGGATCGCCGCGCACCAGCCGAAGTCCTCGAACGCCTTGGTCAGGCGCACGCCGAACGCGTAGGCGGTGTTGCACCACAGGTAGCTGGAGTGGTCGTTGCCGTCGACGTCCTCGACGTAGTTGAAGCCCTCGACGGTGGTGCCGTCCTTCGGGTTGTACGGCAGCCGGCCGAGGAAGCGCGGCAGGGTCAGGCCGACGTAGCGGCTGTCCTCCGAATCGCGGAAAGACTTCCACTTGGCGTACTCGACCGTGTCGAACACCTTGGCCAGGTCGCGCGGCTTGCCCATCTCGGTGAAGCTCTCGAGGCCGAACATGTCCTCGCTGGCGGCCGAGATGAAGGGCGCGTGGGCGGCGGCGGCGACATGCGACATCTGCTCGATGAAGTACATGTCCTCGGGCTGGCGACCGATGTTGTAGTCGCCCAGCAGCGCGCCGAACGGCGAGCCGCCGAAGGTGCCGAACTCTTCCTCGTAGACCTTCTTGAACAGCGCGCTCTGGTCGAAGTCGATCGCCGACTTGAAGTCCTTCACCACGTCCTTCTTCGACGCGTTGAGCACCTTGATCTTGAGCTGGGCGCCGGTCGAGGTCTGGCCGCACAGGTAGTGCAGCCCGCGCCAGGTGCTTTCCAGCTGCTGGAACTGCGGCGCGTGCATCACCGCGGTGAGCTGTTCGGAGATCATCCGGTCGAGCTCGGCGACGCGCGCGTCGAGGGTCAGGTTGAGGTTCTCCGAGATCACCACGGTGCCCTGCAGCACTTCGCGGGCGAGTTCGGAAATGATGTCCTTGGCACGCTGGTGCTCGCTGGCGGACTTGGCGACCTTGCTCTGCTCGACGATCTGGTCGAGCAGGCCGACCTCGGCCATGCCGGCGATGGCGGGCGCTGCACTTGCCTGTGCGTTCATGGCTTACTCCTGACCGGCCGGGTCTTTCTGGCCGAGCTGCTTGAGCTGCTCGGTGTTGGCGAGGACGTCGTTGAGCAGGTCCTCCAGCTTTTCGTTGCCTGCGACCTTGTTGCGCAGGTCGGCCAGCTTGGTGCGCGCCTCCAGCAGCTTGCGCAGCGGTTCGACCTGCTGCACCACCGCCTCGGGCCGGAAGTCGTCGATCGATTTGAACGTCATCTCGACCGCGATCTCGCCGTCGCCGGTCAGCGTGTTCGGTGCCCGGTAGGCCGCGCGCGGCGCCATGCCTTCCATCACCTCGTCGAAGTTGTCGAGGTCGACGTTGACGAACTTGCGGTCCTTGATCCGCGGCAGCGCCTGCTCGGGCTGGCCGCTGAAGTCGCCGAGCACGCCGACCACGAACGGAATCTCCTTCTGTTCGATCGCGTCGCCCTTCTCGACGTCATAGGTGAGCTGGACGCGCGGCGGGCGAACCTTCTCCAGCCGCTTCTGGATACTTTCCTTCTTCGACATCTCATCGTCTCCCTGACGAATACGAACGGGGGCCGGCTGCGCTCAGCCGCCACCCAGCACTTCGAACGGATTGGCCGCGGCCGGCTTGCTCTCGGCCTTCGGCGCGGCGGCCGGCGCGGCGCGGCGCGCGGTCGAGCGGCGGCGGGTGGAACGACGGGCCTTGGGCTCGTCGTCGCCGGAATCGAGGATGCCCTCGCCCATCGTCGCGCGCATGGTCGCGGCCAGGCGCTCGGCCTCGGCGCGGGCGGTGTCGGAGGCGAGCGCGCCGTTGCCCTGCAGGCGCATGAGCGATTCGGAGGCCACCCGCAGGCCCGCCACGGTCAACACGCTGTCGGCGACCTTGTCGTCCGGGTCGCGCTGCAGCACTTCCTCGGCGGCGACGATCGCGCGGCCGTAGTTGCCGGCGTCGAACTGCAACTGGGCGCTGCGCACCCACGGCTCCTTGCGGGTCGGGTCGGCCTTGGCGGCCTGGTCGAACGCCAGCAGCGCCGACTCGACGCGACCGGCCGACACCTCGGCCTCGGCCTGGCCGAGCAATTCGGCGTAGTTGCCGGTGTCCTTGCTGGCCAGGGTGCTGCACGCACCGAGCATCGTGGCCAGTGCGGCCACGGTGACAAAACGGCAGAACGCCATGCTACGGGGATTCATCGACACTCTCCTTGTGGGCGCACACCGGTGCGTGTGCGGCGAAAGCTCCATATCCAAGTGAATGCACTTGGAAGCACCTGTGGCGGATATAGTAACCTCAAATCGCCGCTGTCAAGAAGACTCCCGAAAAACGTCGTTCTTGCCGCCGGCACCCTCGCAATGGAGCAACACGCTATGGACGGTCTCCCGACCCTGCAGTCCCCCCATGCCCGTCTGCCCGGCCGCCGATGGCTGGCCGCGCTGCTGCCTGTACTTCTGGTCGCCAGCGGATGCAGCAGCCAGGGCGGGCTCAGGGAGGCATTCGACAAGAGCCTGCAGGCGGTCGGACTGCGCGACGCCGGAGCACAGGCACAGCAGGTCCCGCTGCGACTCTACGCGGGCGACAACCTCAATGCCGGCGACGGCAAGCGTCCGCTCTCGCTGGTGGTGCGGGTGTACCAGCTACGCAGTATCGAGCGCTTCGAGGCGGCGCCGTTCGACGTGTTCCTCGACCAGCAACGCGAGCACGACGTGCTCGGCGACGACCTGCTGGGCGTCACCGAGATCCTGCTCGCGCCCGGGCAACGCCACGAGGTGCTCGAACGGCTGCCGGCCGGGGGCGGGCATGTCGGGGTGGTCGCGCTGTTCCGCCAACCGGCGCGCAGCCGCTGGCGGTTCTCCTTCGATGCGGACGAGGCCACCGGCGATGGCATCACGGTCGGCCTGCATGCCTGCGCGATGACCACGCCGAGCCTGGCGCTGGAGACCCGGCTGGCGAGTCCTTCGCACAGCCTCGCATCGAGCAACTGCGCGCCGCCGCAGGGCTGAGTCGCCAACGCGGCCGGAACCGGGAGTTGTAGTAACCTGCGCGCCTCGACGCGGCATCGCCGCTGTCGGCATGGACATGGAGCAGCACCGGCGCAACGCGCGCCGGCCATCAAGGATCGAATCGCAACATGAGTCGGATGTCGAAGGTTTTCTGGGGCGAGGGCCTGTTCCTGCGCCCGCAACACTTCCAGCGCCAGGACGCCTACCACGAGGGCCGGCTGCAGGAGTTCGCCCAGGCGGCCCATCCCTATACCTGGGGCGTGCGGCAGGTCCGTTTCGATGCCCAGGCACTGGCCAGCGGGACCCTGCGTGCGCAGCAGCTGTCGGTGATCTTTCCCGATGGCGAGATCTACAGCGCTCCCGGCGACGACGAGCTGCCCGAAGCGCTGTCGCTGGGCACGCTGCCGGCCGGCGTGCAATCGACCACGATCCATCTCGCCCTGCCGCTGCTGAAGGACCACGGCGGCAACTGCGGCAGCGATGCCGGTGGCAGCGCCACGACCCGCTACCTGCAAGCCACCCGCCCGACCGCCGACCTCTACACCGATGCCGGCGACGCCGAGCTGGGCTACCTGCGCAAGACGGTACGGCTGCTGACCGATGACGAGCCGCGCGATCCCTTCGTGAGCCTGCCGGTGGCCCGGGTACGCCGGACCGCAACCGGCGGATTCGAGTTCGACGACGACTTCCTGGCGCCGAGCCTGAGCCTGGCCGCCGCGCCGTCGCTGCTGGCCGAACTGCGCCGCCTGCTCGACAACCTGCAGGCCAAGACCGATGCGCTGCACGGCCTGCATCGCGAACCGTCGCAGTCGGTGGTCGAGTTCCGCTCCGGCGACATCGCCTCGTTCTGGTTGCTGCATACCGCCAACGCCGCCTTTGCCGCGTTGTCGCACCTGTTCCGTCATCCCGGCCTGCACCCCGAACGCCTGCACCAGGAACTGCTGCGGCTGGCCGGCGGACTGCTGACGTTCTCGAAGAGCCATTCGCTCGCCGACCTGCCCAGTTACCAGCACGCCCTGCCCGAAGCGGGCTTCGCGCGACTGTTCGGCATCGTCCGCGAGTTGCTGGGCACGGTGATCTCGACCCGTTATTTCGCGATCGCGCTCAGCGAGGTGAAGCCGTCGTTCCATCTCGGCCGGCTGGACTCGCAGAAGATCGACCAGGATTGCGCGCTCTATCTCGCGGTCGGTGCCGACATGCCCGGGGCGGAGCTGGTGCAGACCGTGCCGGTGCGGTTCAAGGTCGGCGCCCCGGACGATGTCGAAAAATGCGTCCTGTCCGCGTTGCCAGGGGTCAAGCTGACCCACGCCGCGCAGGTACCCGCGGCGATCCCGGTGCGGCCGGGCTGCCAGTACTTCGCAATCGAACCGCGCGGCCCGCTGTACGAGCGGATGCTCAAGTCGCAGTCGCTGATGATCTACGTCCCCTCGGGCCTGCGCGAACTCAAGCTCGAACTGATCGCATTGACCCCCTGATCCCTCGCACCCCGCTACCGGCAGGAAGCCATGAACTACGCCAATCCCCCCGTCCCGCAAGGCATGCCGTCGCTGTCGCCGGCACAGGCCAGCCCACGGCCGAGCGGTGGCGCCAATCCGCGTAGCCTGCTCGACCTGATGGCCGACGGCTTCTACCTGTTGATGCTGCTCAGGCGCGGCCAGTTGCCGGCCAGCGAAACCGCGTTCGTCGATTCGGTGCAGCGCTTCCTCGATGGCGTCGAACGCGGCGCGACCCGGCTCGGGATCGCCTCCGAGGATGTCTACGCGGCCAAGTACGCATTCTGCGCCGCCGTCGACGAAGCGATGCTGGGCCAGCCCTCATCGCTGCGCGACGCATGGGAATGCAACCCGTTGCAGCTGCGGCTGTTCGGCGAACATCTCGCCGGCGAACACTTCTTCGACCGCCTCGAGCAGCTGCGCGCGCAAGGCGCCCCGCGGCTGCCATCGCTGGAGGTCTACCACTACTGCCTGTTGCTCGGCTTCGAAGGCAAATACCGCCTCGAAGGGCCGGAGAAGCTCGGTTACCTGATCGCGCGCCTCGGCGACGAGATCGTCTACCTCAAGGGCAAACGCACCGGCTTCGCCCCACACTGGGCGCCGCCGGACAAGGTCGCCCACGCGCTTCGCCGGGTGGTGCCGCTGTGGGCGCCGGCGGCGGTGCTGACGGTGGTCGGCCTGCTCGGCTATTTCGGACTCGATGCGCTGCTCGGCGGCCATACCGAACAGCAACTGGCGGGGTACCACGAGGTGGTGCAACTGCCCGGCCGCACCGCCCACCTGACCATCACCCTGCCCTGACCGCAGCACACCCGACGGACCGCCATGCTCGACCTGGACGAACTGCTGTCACCGATCTCCGACGCCCGCCCCAGTGGCGAGGACCTGTCGTTCTCGCTCGAGTACGACGCCATCCAGGAGGCGCGACGCGCCGACGATCCGTCGCTGGAACAGGGCGAATGGGTCACCGACCTCAAGAGCGCGGACTGGGCGGCTGTCGCGAAACAGAGCAGCCAGTTGCTGCAGCAACGCAGCAAGGACCTGCGGCTGGCGGTGTGGTGGGCGGAGGCGCAGACCCGGAACCACGGCTTCATCGGCCTGGCGCGCGGCTACCGCCTGGTGGCGCGGCTGTGCGACGGTTTCTGGGACGACGTGCATCCGCAGGTGGAGGATGGCGATCTCGAACAGCGCATCGGCAACATCAGCTGGCTGATCGGACACTCGACCGGGTGGCTGCGCGAATTGCCGCTGACCCAGGCGCCACAGGGGCGGTTCGGGCTGGCCGATTTCGAGGCGGCGCGCGGTCGCCACGGCGACCACTCGACCGAACCTGCGCTGGAAACCCTCGAAGCGGCCCGCCGCGATACGCCGCATGCCTTCTACCTGCGCCTGAGCGAGCAGTTGCCCGACTGCCGCGAGGCACTGGCGGAACTGGAACAGTCGGTGGATGCCCGCCTGGGCCAGGACGGTCCCAGCTTTACCGCCCTGCGCGACCAGTTGGAGCACCTATGCGACACCGCCAACCGGTTCGCACGCGAGGCCGGCGTCCTGGTCGACGGGGAGCCGCCGGCGCACGCCGACACCGACCTGGAACCGGGTGCCCCGCCGCCTGCCGCCACCGCCGCGCCCGGCAACGGCGTGATCGGCACGCGCAAGGAGGCGATCGTCCAGTTGCGGCGGGTGGCCGAGTATTTCCGCCGCACCGAACCGCACAGCCCGGTAGCGTACCTCGCCGACAAGGCCGCGAGTTGGGGCGAGATGCCATTGCATGTCTGGCTCAAGCGGGTCATCAAGGACGGCGACACCCTGGCCCAGATGGAGGAAATGCTCGACGTCGGCGACGGGCTGTCCGCGCAGGAGTAGGCATCGCCGCATCGTATCCCGCAAAGAAAAGGCCCGGCAATCGCCGGGCCTTTTCCGCAACCGGATCATGCTCGCCCGTTCAGCGCACGCGGCCACGCCGGAACAGATTCACGATCGCCAGCAGGATAATCGCGCCCACCAGTGACATCAGCAGCCCGGAGATACTGAAATCGCCGCTGTTGATATCACCGCCAATACCCAGCATGCCGCCGACCCAGCCGCCAATGAAGGCGCCGATGATTCCGACGATGATGTTGAGGAAGATGCCCTGCTGGCCATCGGTCTTCATGATCATGCTGGCGATCCAACCGATGATGCCGCCTACGATCAACCAAATGATGATACCCATCATGTTCGTACTCCTTGGTCCATTCAGAGGGTGGAAAACGCACCCCTGCGTGGGGGCGATTTGCAGTCTGTATAGGCCCGTGTGATGGGGGTGTCAGCAGCCCGTGTGTATTCTCCGGCCCCTTAAAGTCCGGACGCGGGCATGGCGGAATCAGCCGTCGAGCAGCGCGAGTACCGCGTGGCGTGGCAGTTTGCCGGTTTCGTTGCGGGGCAGCCGGTCGACGCAGCGCAGGCGCCGCGGCAGGAATACCGGGTCGACCTGTTTGCGCAGCGCAGCAAGGATCGTCTCCGCATCGAGTCCCGGGGCGACCGCGACCGCGGCGATCCGGCGCACGCCGGGACCGTCGCAGGCGTCCAGTTGCAGGACCACGCCATCGTCCACGCCAGGCACCGCCAGCAGCTTGCGGGTCAGGTCACCGAGCGAGGCGCGCTTGCCGGCGATCTCCAGCAGGTCGGCATTGCGTCCGCGCAACTCGAAACGCCCGTCGGCGGACACTTCCACCAGGTCGGCCAGAACAACCGGGGTGTCCAGATGCGCGGCATGCACCGCCGCGCCGTCGGGCTGCGGCACCACGCGCACGCCCGGCAACGGGGTCCAGGCGGTTTCGACCGCGGTGCGGCGGCGGGCGATGACGCAGGTTTCGGTCGAGCCGAAGACTTCGCGGACCTCGCAGCCGTAACGCGCCTCGGCGGCGGCGGCCAACTCCGCGGTCAGCGGCGCGGTGGCCGAGACGATGCCGGCCAGCGGCGGCAGCGCCACGCCCGATTGCACCAGCGCGCGCAGGTGCACCGGCGTGGTGACCAGCAGCGGCGGGCTGTTGGCCTCGCCTAGCGCCCGGGCAACGTCGTCGGGGAAGAACGGCCTGGCACCGTGCACCGCGACCGGCCCGAGCAGCGGCAGCAGCACCGACATCTCCATGCCGTACATGTGCTGCGGCGGCACGGTCGCGACGACGTGGGTGCTGCCGTCGCGGTCGAGCAGGTCGGCCAGCGCCGCGAGGTTCTGCACGGTGCTGGCCTGCAGCGAGCGCCAGTATTTGCGGTTGGCGCTGGGCTGGCCGGTGCTGCCGGAGGTGAAACCGATCGCGACCAGCGCGTCGCTGTCGATCGTCAATGCCTCGCCCGCCGCTTGCGGCAATTGCGACGGCAGGCAGTGGTAATGCGGCGGCTGTGGTACCAGCGGGTGGTCGCCGAGACAGTAACTGCCGGGGTGGCCGGCAAGGACCTCGTCGACCACGGCGGCGGCGCGGGAGGACGGCAGCAGCGTGACCTGGCCACGCACCGCGGCGGCGCAGAATGCCACGAGGAAACGGTAGCGGTCCTCGCACAGGTTGATGGCGCAGGGCGCATCCGGCAGGCTCGCGGCGACCGCACGGACCTCGCGCTGGAACCGCCCCAGGCTGATATCGCCGCGCGCGTCGAACGCGATCGCGCGGTCGGCGGCTCCGGTGGCGAGCGGCGACCGGCCGCCGACGAGGGTGGCCGCGGCATTCCGCGTGGCAGTGGTATCGATAACCGCAGACATAATGTGTTTCTTATCCGGCGGCCATGCCGCCCCCCTCCGATTAGCTTACGCTGGCGTGCCGGCCCGAGGCCAACACCACTTTGACGTCCCTGTCTGCACCGGTGGCAATGAACCCCCGCTGGACCTGGCTGCCGCGGGACCGGTCCGGTTCAGCGGCGGAGCCGCGGGTGCGCGACTGGCTCGGTGTCCAACTGGACTGCCCGGCCGCACGCCTGCCGATCACCCGCGACCCGCGCGGCCGGCCGCAACTGGGCCGGCCATTCAGCGACTGGGACTGCAACTGGAGCCACAGCGGCGATGGATTGCTGGTCGTCCTGGGCAGACGGCTCCGCGTCGGCGCCGACCTCGAGCGGCCCCGGCCGCGACCGCGCGCGCTCGAGCTGGCCCGCCGGTTCTTCCATGCCAGCGAAGCCGGCTGGCTGGCCGGGCACGGTGAGACCGAACGGGCGTTCCTGCGCCTGTGGTGCGCCAAGGAGGCGGTACTGAAGGCCCACGGCCACGGGCTGTCTTTCGGGCTGGACCGGGTGGTGTTTACCGATTCCGCCGATGGGCTGCGGCTGCAGGCCTGCGACCCGGCGCTGGGCGCACCGGCCGACTGGACCGTCCGCGAACTGGTCCCCGCGGCCGGCTACCTCGGCGCGCTGGCCTGGCGGCCACGCGGCGCGCCCGGGTCATAATTCCATCGATGAACGCCTCCGTCCTGCCCCCCGCCCTGCGCACCCGCCTCGAATCCGGCCTCGATGCGCTGGCGCTGGATCGCACCCTCGCCACGCCATTGCTCGACTACCTGGCGCTGCTGCTGCGCTGGAACCGGACCTACAACCTGACCGCGGTGCGCGACCCGCTGGAGATGGTCGACAAGCACCTGCTCGACTCGCTGGCGATGCATCCGCACGTGGATGCCATTGCCGCGGCCGGCGTCGCGCTGGCCGACCTCGGCACCGGCGCCGGCCTGCCCGGGATCCCGCTGGCGATCGCCAAGCCCGGCCTGCGCGTGACCCTGGTCGAGAGCAACGGCAAGAAGGCCCGTTTCATGCGCGAGGCGATACGCAAGCTCGGCCTGGTGGACGTACGGGTCGCCGAATCGCGGATCGAGGCGCTGGACGAGCCCGGCGCCTTCGATGCCATCACCGCGCGCGCGCTGGCCACGCTGCCACTGATCGTCGAACTCGGCGGCCACCTGCTGAAACCCGGGGGCAGCCTGCTGGCAATGAAAGGCGTGTACCCGACCGACGAGGTCGCCGCGCTGCCGGCCGGCTGGTCGGTCACCGGGTCGTATCCGCTGCGGGTCCCCGGCCTGGACGCCGAGCGGCACCTGGTGGTGGTCCGCCGCGACCCGCGATGATCACGCCCCGGGCGCCCGCGCGTACTTCGTGACCGATGTCACGCCGGAGCCCGCCCGTCGCCGCCTCCGGCCCCGGTTCGGCAAGCGTCGCCTGAGCCGGGCATAATCCTGTGTCCCGACGGCGTCCGGCGCCGTCGTGCGAACCATCGCCACACACCACCCAGTCACCACCAGCATCAGGGGACGAGCCGTATGGCCCGCATCATCGCCGTCGCCAACCAGAAGGGCGGGGTCGGCAAGACCACCACCGCGGTCAACCTCGCAGCGGCGCTCGCGCGTGCGCCGAAGAAGGTGTTGCTGGTCGACCTGGACCCGCAGGGCAACGCGACCATGGGCAGCGGCTTCAACAAGCGCGAGCTGGAGACGTCGGTCTGCGAAGTGCTGCTCGGCGAAGCCGATGCCGGCGCCGCGATCGTACGCGCGCCGGAAGACTTCGACCTGCTGCCCGGCAACATCGACCTGACCGCCGCCGAGATCCGCCTGATGGGCGTGGACGGCCGCGAGCAGCAGCTCAAGCGGGTATTGCAGCCGGTCGCCGACGATTACGACTTCATCCTCATCGATTGCCCGCCGGCACTCTCGCTGCTGACCCTCAACGCGCTGACCGCGGCCGATTCGATCATCGTGCCGATGCAGTGCGAGTACTACGCGCTGGAGGGCATCAGCGCGTTGCTCGACACCATCGAGGCGCTGAAGGCCAACCTCAATCCGCGGCTGGAAATCGAAGGCGTGCTGCGCACGATGTTCGATGTCCGCAACAACCTCGCCAACGCGGTGTCGGCCGAGTTGACCAACCATTTCGGCGAGCAGGTGTTCCGCACCATCGTCCCGCGCAACGTGCGCCTGGCCGAGGCGCCCAGCCATGGCCAGAGCATCGTCGGCTACGACCGCGGTTCGCGCGGCGGCATCGCCTACCTCGGGCTCGCCGGTGAAGTGCTGCGGCGCCAGCGCGAGCGCGACAAGGCCGGGCACGCCGCGCCCCAGGCACAGGAGATCCACGCATGAGCGTTGCCAGCGACGACGCCCCGAAGGCCACCGGCAAAAACGCGTCGGCGGCGAAGAAGCGCGGCCTGGGTCGCGGCCTCGAGGCCCTGCTGGGGCCGAAGGCGGCGGCCGAGGCGCCCTCGCTGGAAGCCAACGGCAACGACACCCTGCGCAACCTGCCGATCGACGCCCTGACCGCCGGCAAGTACCAGCCGCGCAAGCACTGGGACGAGGACAAGCTGGAAGAGCTGGCCGAGTCGATCAAGGCCCAGGGCGTGATCCAGCCGATCGTGGTGCGCGAGGTCGACCGCGACGGCCGTGGCAGCCGGACCTACGAAATCATCGCCGGCGAGCGCCGCTGGCGTGCCAGCCAGCTGGCCGGCCTGACCGAGATCCCGGTGGTGGTGCGCGAGGTCGACGACCGCACCGTGGTCGCGATGTCGCTGATCGAGAACATCCAGCGCGAGGACCTCAACCCGCTGGAGGAGGCGCAGGCGTTGCAGCGCCTGATCGACGAGTTCGACCTGACCCACGCGCAGGCCGCCGAGGCGGTCGGGCGTTCCCGGGCCGCGGTGTCGAACCTGCTGCGCCTGCTGGAACTGCCGCCCGCCATCCGCGCGCTGGTCGAGGCCCGCCGACTGGAGATGGGCCATGCGCGCGCGCTGCTGACGCTGTCACCGGAGCTGGCCAGCAAGCTCGCCGCCGACGCCGCCGAACACGGCTGGTCGGTCCGCGAGGTCGAACACCGCGCCCAGCAGTTCGCCCTCGGCCGGGTGCCCGAAGGCAAGCGGGCGCGGCCCGGCAAGGCCAAGCCGCAGGCCGACATCGTCAGCCTCGAACGCGAGCTGTCGGAGTCGCTCAACACCAAGGTCAACGTGCTGCACGGTCGCGCCGGCAAGGGCCGGCTGGTGATCCATTACAGCGACCTGGACTCGCTCGAGGGCGTGCTGGAAAAGCTGCGCGGGCAACCGGAATAACACCCGCGCCGGGGGTCGATCGGCTGGTACGATGCGCCGCCACCCGCATGCGGGCAGCCAGGAAGGAACAGCGGTGGCAATCAACGGAACCTTGATGGACCGGGCTGGAATGGCGGGTGCCCGCAGCAGCTGGATCCTGCTCGCGTTCCTGGTGCTACCCAACCTGCTGTTCGCGATCCTGGGCCGCCTCTGGTTCATCGACCGCGCTGGATCAACCTGGACTACCTGCTCGTCGGCGCGGCGAGCGCCTGGCTCGGGAACCGGGTCACGGCGTTGGCCGTGTTCGTGCTGATCTGCGCCGACCTGATGTTCGCCTTTGCCCCGGGTTACCACCTCAGCGTCGCCAGCGTGCTCGGCTCGACCACCGAAATGCTGTCGATCGATCCCGCCTATGTCCTGACCCAGGCGACGATCATGCTGGGAGCCGCGGGCGCATGTACCTGGCTGGTGTCGTGGTCACGGTCACGGACGCGCGCCACCGGCGCGGTCGTCGCGGCGCTCTGCATGGGCCTGGCCCTGCTGTTCGTCATGGCCGACGCGCGCCTCTCGGGACGCCGGCTGGATGTTTCGGGTAGGTCGCTGGCGGTTCCGAATATCGCCGCGTCCACGGCGAACCATTTGCGCGTCGCGCTTGCAACCCGGGGCGGCGCCAACGGCAGCCAGGCGCATGAACCGATGGATGGGGCCAGTGCCGGGCTGCGCGAGCGGCTCGACCACGCCGCACCGATATCACGCAACGTGATCCTGGTGGTGGTGGAGTCTCTCGGGGCCTTCACCGATCCCGATCTCGACGCGCTGCAGTTGCGGGCACTCGATCGGCTCGCCGGCGATTCCCGCTTCGTCGTGCGCTCGTCCGGGCACGTCCGGTTCGAGGGCTCGACGGTGCCCGGTGAACTGCGCGAGCTCTGCGGAATCCGGATGCTCACCGTGCACCCGGATCCGGGCGCACTGCCGATAGCGGACTGCCTGCCCTCGCGCATGCACGGGGCTGGTTACCGGACGCTCGCGGCCCACGGATTCATGGGTACCTTCTTCAGCCGCAACCGGTGGTATCCGGCCCTGGGCTTCGACGACACCTGGTTCGCCGCCGACTTCAACCGGCAGCTGGACTCGCCCAACCGGTGCGGCGTTGCCTTCCACGGGATCTGCGACCGGGCGGCGTGGCAGGCACTGGTCGACCATCTCCGTGCACGTCAGGACCGGCGCAACTTCGTCTACTGGCTGACCATCTCGACCCACCTGCCGATAGCAAGCCCGGGTGAGGGCGTCGACCAGACGATCTGCGCGGCCCACCCTGTAACCCGGGCGAACGCCAGCGCGTGCCACCTGGTTGCCTGGCACAACGCGATGTTCTCCAGCATCGTCGACAGCCTGCAGGCCGGAATGCCAGACGACACCACCATCATCCTGGTCGGCGACCACGCCCCGCCCTTCCTCGATACCCGGACCCGGCAGCTGTTCGACCCCCGGCGGGTTCCCTATGCCGTGATCGCGCCGGCACAGCAATAAGCCGGGCTTGTCCGCACACGGAGTTTGCGTGATAATGCGCGGCTCGCTGTGTCCAGCCGACCCCAAGGGGCAGGCGGGGCGGCCCCGGAAGCGCAGTTCCGGCCCGCCTGGTTCCAGCACCGTCGCCCGGCCACCCGGGCCGGCGTACCGATACCCGAATTGCGCGCCATCCACGATTTGCCGTGGACCCGGCGGGGCCGCCGCCTCCCTGGCCAAGGGAAGCACCAACTACCTTTCGAGGTGCACATGTCCCGTGTATGCCAAGTAACCGGCAAGCGAACGACGACCGGCAACAACGTCTCGCACGCCATGAACAAGACCCGCCGCCGCTTCATGCCCAACCTGCACGAGCGCAAGTTCTGGGTCGCCAGCGAGAACCGCTGGATCAAGCTGCGTGTTTCCGCCAACGCCATGCGCACCATCGACAAGAACGGGATCGATTCCGTTCTGGCCGACCTCCGCGCACGCGGCGAAAAGATCTGAGGAGGACTGAACCATGGCAGGCAAGCGTGACAAGATCCGCCTGATCTCTTCGGCCGGCACCGGCCACTTCTACACCACCGATAAGAACAAGAAGAACACGCCGAACAAGATGGAGATCAAGAAGTACGATCCCGTCGTTCGCAAGCACGTGATCTACAAGGAAGGCAAGATCAAGTAAGCCTTCCGGCTTGTTCGAGTCAACGAAGAACCCGCCCCTCCGGCGGGTTTTTTGTTGCCGTGGGCCGGCTGCGTGCCCGTACACTCGGGTCGGCACACGGGGAGGCGCGCACAGGTGATTCCGGGCTGGATACTGCTGCTGGTGTCGGTCGGCTACGTCGGCATGCTGTTCCTGGTCGCGCACTACGGCGACCGGCGCGAGGCGATGCCGAAGCATCGCTGGCTGCGACCGGCGGTGTATTCGCTGGCGCTGGCGGTGTACTGCTCGTCGTGGACGTTCTACGGCGCGGTCGGCACCGCGGCGCGCACCGGGCTGGGGTTTTTGCCGATCTACCTCGGGCCGCTGCTGCTGTTGCTGTTCGGCTGGCGGCTGCTGGAGCGGCTGGTGCTGGTGTCCGACGAGCAGCGCATCACCTCGATCGCCGATTTCCTGTCCTCGCGCTACGGTCGCGCGCCGGGGCTGGCAGCGCTGGTCGCGCTGCTGGCGCTGATTGCCGCCATTCCGTACGTCGCACTGCAGTTCAAGGCGGTCGCCGACAGCATCCAGGTGCTCGCCGGGGCGCCGGCCAATGCCAGCCTGCTGGCCGACCCGGCGCTGTACACCGCGTTGCTGCTGGCGGTGTTCTCGATCCTGTTCGGCACCCGCCGGATCGACGCCACCGAGCACCACCACGGCATGGTGCTGGCGGTCGCGCTGGAGTCGCTGGTCAAGCTGGTCGCGTTCGTCGCGATCGGCGTCTTCGCGCTGATGCACCTGCCGGGCGTCGGCGGGGTCGCCGAGCGCATCGTGCAGGCCGCCGACGAGGTCACCCGGCCGGGCCTGCCGGTCGGCTTCGTCGCCCAGACCCTGCTCGCGTTCACCGCGCTGGTCTGCCTGCCGCGACAGTTCCACGTCGCGGTGGTGGAGTGCCAGAACGTCGGCGACCTGCGCGTGGCGCGCTGGTTCTTCGGCGGCTACCTGGTGCTGATCAGCCTGATGGTGGTGCCGATCACGCTGGCCGGCCAGGCGGTGCTGGGCGGCACCGGGGTATCGCCGGACACCTACGTGCTGGCGCTTCCGCTGGCGCTCGACCAGGGCACGCTGGCGCTGATCGTCTACATCGGCGGTTTCTCGGCGGCGACCGGCATGGTGATCGTGACCAGCGTGGCGCTGGCGACGATGGTCAGCAACGATCTGATCATGCCGGTGCTGCTGCGCACCGGGGCGCTGCGGCAGACCGAGCCGGGCATCGACCGGCAGGTACTGTGGGTGCGCCGGGCGACGATCCTCGGACTGGCGCTGATGGCCTATGCCTACGCGCGCGGGTCGGTCGGCGGCAGCCTGGCCGACCACGGCCTGCTGGCGTTCGCCGCGGTCGCGCAGTTCGCGCCGGCGTTGATCGGCGGGCTGTACTGGCGGGGCGCAAGCCGCGCCGGGGCGCTCGCCGGGCTCGGCGCCGGCGCGCTGGTGTGGGCCTACACGCTGCTGCTGCCGACGCTGGCCAACGCGGGCTGGTTCGACACCGGCTGGATCGAACGCGGGCTGCTTGGCGCGTCGTGGTTGCGGCCGCGGCAACTGTTCGGGCTGGTCGGCTGGGACCCGCTGACCCACGGCGTGTTCTGGTCGCTGCTGTTCAACGTCGGCGCCTTCGTCTATGTCTCGGCGCGACAGCGGCCGCGCCTGCACGACCAGTTGCGCGCCGCGCCGTTCCTCGATCCCTATGCGAAGCGACCGCCCCTCGGTCCCGGCGGCTGGGCCGGCAGCGTGCGCGGCGGCGAGCTGCTGGCACTGGCCGAGCGCATCGTCGGCGAGCGCCATGCCCGTCGCGCCTTCGAGGACTATGCGCGCCAGCAGGGCCACGCTTGGCAGCCCGAACAGCCGGCCGACCGCGCGCTCGCCCAGTTCACCGAACGCCTGCTGTCGGCCGCGATCGGCGCGGCGTCCGCACGCCTGACCCTGACCACCGCGCTGCGCGGATCCGGCATGGAGCTGGGCGAGGTGGTTGCGTTACTCGACGAGGCCAACCAGGAGTTGCGCTTCAACCGGCAGGTGCTGGCGACCACGCTGGAGAACATCAGCCAGGGCGTCAGCGTGGTCGATGCCGGGATGCGGCTGGTGGCGTGGAACCGCCGCTACCAGGAACTGTTCGAGTACCCCGACGGCATGCTCTACGTCGGCCGCCCGGTCGCCGACCTGCTGCGTTGGAACGCCGAGCGCGGCGAGATGGGCGACGGTGACATCGAGGCCCAGGTGCAGCGCCGGATCGACCACCTCGGCGCCGGCGCACCGCACGTGTTCGAACGCGTTCGCTCCAGCGGCCAGGTGATCGAGATGCGCGGCCGACCGCTCGACGGCGGCGGCTACGTCACCAGCTACAGCGACATCACCGAGTACAAGCGCGCCGAGCAGGCGTTGCGCGAATCCAACGAGACCCTGGAACAGCGCGTCGAGCAGCGCACCCGCGAAGCCGAAGAAGCGCAGCAGTCCAAGACCCGCTTCCTCGCCGCGGTCAGCCACGACCTGTTGCAGCCTCTCAACGCCGCGCGACTGTTCACCTCGGCCCTGCGCGAAAGCGACGAGCCCGGCGAACAGACGCGGCTGGCCGAGCGCGTCGACACCTCGCTGCGCACCGCCGAGGACCTGCTCGACGGCCTGCTCGACGTGTCCCGGCTCGATGCCGGCGCGCTGCGACCGGAGGTCGTCGACTTCGACGTCAATCCGCTGCTGCGCGAACTCGCCGCGCAGCACGCGCCGATCGCCGCCAGCCGCGGCCTGCAACTGCGCGTGCGCACGCCCGCGGCGCCGCTGGTGGTGCGCAGCGACCGCCGGCTGCTGCGTCGCGCGCTGCAGAACTTCCTCGCCAACGCGCTGCGCTACACCCGCGACGGCGGCGCCCTGATCGCCGCGCGTGCGCGAGGGGGCGGTCGAGTTGCAGGTATGGGATACCGGCCCGGGCATTCCGCCGCACCACCTCGGCCAGATCTTCGACGAGTTCCGCCGCTTCGAGCATCCCGGCCGCGGCGAGCGCGGACTCGGGCTCGGGCTGTCGATCTGCCAGCGCATCGCCCGCACGCTGGACCACCCGCTGGGCGTGCGCTCACGGGTCGGCGTCGGCAGCGTGTTCGCGATCACCGTGCCGTTCGGGCGTGCGCGGTTCCCGGAACTCGCCGGGTCCGACACGCCGCCGGAGCCGCGCTTCGCCGACTCGCTCGCCGGCCTGCGGGTGCTGTGCATCGACAACGACCGGGAGATCCTCGACGGCATGCGCGCCCTGCTGACGCGCTGGAACGTGGCGACCCTGCTCGCCGCCACCACCGACGAGGCGATCGCGCTGCTCGATGCGCTGGCGCCCGGCGACACGCCCGACGTCGCCCTGGTCGACTACCACCTGCACGACCGCCTCGACGGCCTCGGCATCATCGACCTGCTGCGCGAACGATTGGGCACCGAACTGCCAGCCGTATTGCTGACCGGCGACGGCAGCGACGCGCTCAAGCACGCCGCGCGCGCGCACCGCTGCCGGGTGCTGACCAAGCCGGTCAAGCCGGCGTCGTTGCGGGCGTTCCTCGCGGCGCAGCGCTAGCCGCGTTACTCCACTTCTTCCGGCGGCAAGGTGATGTTGCCCGGGTCGAGTGCGAGCCGCCCGGCGATCAGCACCGCCTGGGTCCGGTTGCCGGCGCCGAGCTTGCGCAGGATCGCGGTCACATGCGCCTTGACGGTTGCCTCGGAAACATTGAGTTCGTAGCCGATCTGCTTGTTGAGCAGGCCGGCGCCGAGCATCTGCAGCACGCGGAACTGCTGCGGGGTGAGGTCGCGCAGGCGGCGCGCCGCGTCGTGTTCCTCGGGCTGCGCGGCGGGTGCGTTGAACGCGGCGGCCGGCGCCCAGTGATCGCCGTCGAGGACGCTGCCGATCGCCTCACCGAGCGTCGCGGCATCGGCCGACTTGGGGATGAAGCCGACCGCGCCGTGGTCCAGCGCGCGGCGCATCACCACCGGTTCCTCGCGCGCCGACACCACCACGACCGGCAGCTGCGGATGCAGCGCACGCAGGTGAACCAGCGAGCTGAAGCCCTGCGCGCCGGGCATGTTGAGGTCGAGCAACAGCAGGTCCGCGTCGGGCTCGGCCTCGACCAGTGAGTACAGCGCGTCGACGCTGTCGGCCTCGTGCAATTGCGCGCCCGGCATGACCCGCGCGACCACGCCGCGCAGGGCTTCGCGGAACAGCGGGTGGTCGTCGGCAATCAGTAGCGTCGGCATGCGGGGCGCGTCAGGGCACGCGGCGCTCCTGCACCAGCGAGTCGACCACCGACGGATCGGCCAAGGTGCTGGTATCACCGAGCTGGTCGGGCGCGTTCTCGGCGATCTTGCGCAGGATCCGACGCATGATCTTGCCCGAGCGCGTCTTCGGCAGGCCCGGCGCCCATTGCAGGTGGTCGGGCGCGGCGATCGGGCCGATCTCGGCGCGCACGTGCTTGACCAGTTCGGCGCGCAGCTCGTCGCTGGGCTGCTCGCCGGCGATCAGCGTGACGTAGGCGTAGATGCCCTGGCCCTTGATGTCGTGCGGGAAGCCGACCACCGCCGCCTCGGCGACCTTGTCGTGCGAGACCAGCGCGCTCTCGACCTCGGCGGTGCCGATGCGGTGGCCGGACACGTTGATCACGTCATCGACCCGGCCGGTGATCCAGTAATAGCCGTCGGCGTCGCGGCGGCAGCCGTCGCCGGTGAAGTAGGTGCCCGGGTAGGTCTTGAAGTAGGTGTCGATGAAGCGCTGATGGTCACCGTAGACCGTGCGCATCTGGCCGGGCCAGGAGTCGAGGATCACCAGGTTGCCCTCGCCCTCGCCTTCGATCGGGGTGCCGTTGGTGTCGACGATCGCCGGCCGGACGCCGAAGAACGGCCGCGTCGCCGAACCGGGCTTGAGGTCGATCGCACCGGGCAGGGCGGAGATCAGGATGCCGCCGTTCTCGGTCTGCCACCAGGTGTCG
This sequence comes from Lysobacter sp. F60174L2, assembly GCF_052547135.1. Classification (NCBI taxonomy): domain Bacteria; kingdom Pseudomonadati; phylum Pseudomonadota; class Gammaproteobacteria; order Lysobacterales; family Lysobacteraceae; genus Lysobacter; species Lysobacter sp. F60174L2. The sequence goes on from NZ_JBQWRA010000001.1 coordinate 76,023, forward strand.
ACGATCGGGCAGCGGCTGTCGCCGACCACCTCGTAGTACCAGCGCCACGCCTCCGGGTTGATCGGCTCGCCGACTGTGCCGAGCAGCCGCAGCGACTTGCGCGAGGTCGCCTTGACCGGCGCCTCGCCCTCGCGCATCAGCGCGCGGATCGCGGTCGGCGCGGTGTAGAAGATCGTGACCTGGTGCTTGTCGATGACCTGCCAGAAACGCGACGCATCGGGAAACGTCGGCACGCCCTCGAACACCAGCGCGGTGGCGCCGTTGGCCAGCGGCCCGTAGACGATGTAGCTGTGACCGGTGACCCAGCCGACGTCGGCGGTGCACCAGTAGACATCGTCCTCTTTCAGGTCGAACACCGCCTCGTGGGTGTAACTGACGTAGACCAGGTAGCCGCCGGTGGTGTGCAGCACGCCCTTCGGCTTGCCGGTACTGCCGGAGGTGTAGAGGATGAACAGCGGGTCCTCGGCGTTCATGCGCTCGGGCTCGCACTCGACCGGCTGGTCGTCGACCACCGCGTCGTACCAGCGGTCGCGCGGCATCTGCATGTCGACCGCGGCGCGGGTGTGGCGCACCACCAGCACGGTCTCGACGCTGTTGGTGCCGGGCAGTTTCAGCGCGGCGTCGACGTTGGCCTTGAGCGCGACCTTCCTGCCGGCGCGCAGCCCCTCGTCGGCGGTGATGATCAGCTTGCTGCCGCTGTCGGCGACGCGGTCGGCGATCGAGTTGGCCGCGAACCCGCCGAACACCACCATGTGGACCGCGCCGATACGCGCGCAGGCGAGCATCGCGATCGCCGCCTCGGGGATCATCGGCAGGTAGATGGTGACCCGGTCGCCCTTGCCGACGCCGAGCGCGCGCAGGGCGTTGGCGAGCTTGCAGACGCGCTCGTGCAGCTGGCGGTAGCTGATGCGCTCGGCCGGGGTGTCCGGGCTGTCGGGTTCGAACACCAGCGCGGTCTTGTCGCCACGGGTCGCCAGGTGGCGGTCGAGGCAGTTGACGCTGGCGTTGAGCTCGCCGTCGGCGTACCAGCGGATGCGGAAGTCCTCCAGGTCGAAGCTGGTGTCCTTGATTTGCGTCGGCGCCTTCATCCAGTCCAGCCGCTCGGCGACCTTGCCCCAGAACGCGTCCGGCTGCTCCAGCGACTGCGCGTACAGGCGCTGGTAGTCGTCGCGGGTGGTCCGCGTGTCGGCGGCGAACTCCGGCTTGACCGGATACACGGTGGCGGGTTGGTTCATGGCGCACTCCGATGGCATTGGCAGGTCACCGGCCACTCGACGACGGCCGGGTCATCCAGTGTGCAACATCCGGCGCCGGCCGCCGTGACCGCGCGTCTTAGACCTTGGTCGAACATCGCGGCGAAAACCGGCCCCTCTACGACCAATGGCGAATGGTTGTGCAGTGCGATGCCGCTGCAGGCTCCAGCGGACCGTGCGTCCGACACGGCCAACCATGGGAGGGGAACGTGTCCAACCGCCACATGTCCAGCCACCACGTATCCGATCGAAGCCGGCCGCGCGCCGCCGCGGTCCGCAGGCGACCGCTCGCCGCGGCGCTGGTGATCGCATTGATGCTGCCCGGCCTCACCTTCGCCCAGACCGCCAAGGAGGCCGAACTCGAGGCCCGGGTGGCGGAACTGGAGAAGATGGTCCGGCAGTTGGTGTCGCAACAGCAGTCGTCCGCAATCACCACCGCGCCCTCACCGGCCAGCGCACCCGCGCCCGCCGCCGCCGATGGCAAGGCGATCCAGGCGACCACCATCACCCCATCGGCCGCGCCTGGCACCGCCTTCAGCTTCGGCGGCTTCATCAAGCTCGACGCGATGGCCACCGACACCAGCGACGGCCGCATCGCCGACGGCTCGGCCGGCCGGCTGTTCTATGTCCCCAGCACGATCCCGGTCGGCGACGACGGCGCCGAGGGCGGCGACGCCTACACCGACATGCACGCGCAGTTCTCGCGCTTCTGGCTCGCCGCCGACCACGTCACCGACGGCGGCGACAAGGTCAAGGCCTACATCGAGGCCGACATGTATGGCGGCGGCAGCAACGCGCTGCTCGGCAACGAGACCTCGACGAATACCTATGGCGTCTCGCTGCGCCACGCCTACGTGAGCTGGAACCACTGGCTGGCCGGCCAGACCTGGTCGAACTTCCAGGACACCGCCGCGCTGCCGGACTCGGTCGACTTCGTCGGCCCGACCGACGGCGTGGTGTTCGTGCGCCAGGCCCAGTTGCGCTACACCAATGGCCCGTGGTCGTTCTCGCTGGAGAACCCGCAGACCACCGTCACCCCGTACCTGTCCGGCGGCCCGCGCTTCAACAGCGGCGACAACATCGCCCCCGACGCCACAGCGCGCTGGATCACCAAGGGCGATTGGGGCCACTTCACCGTCGCCGGCCTGCTGCGCCAGTTCAAGGCGGGCGAGGAGACCGCGACCGGCGGCGCACTCAGTGCGTCGGGCAAGTTCAACCTCGGTGCGAACGACGACATCCGTTACGCGATCAACGGTGGCAGCGGGATTGGACGCTACCTCGCGTTCGGCATGGGCACCGATGTGGTGCAGGACGTCGACGGCGACCTCGAGGCACTGGACGGCTACGGCGGCTACGTCGCCTGGCGCCATGTGCTCAGTCCGAAGCTGCGCGGCAACCTGATGTATTCGGCCGCGCACTTCGACAACGACGTCGGCCTGATGGGCCAGGGCGTGACCGAGCGGGCGCATTCGCTGCGCGCCAACCTCATCTACTCGCCGTTCTCCAAACTCGACATCGGCGCGGAACTGAGCTTCGGCCAGCGCTTCCTCGAGGACGACCGCGAGGGCGACCTGAGCCGCCTGCACACCACCGTCAAATACAGCTTCTGAAAACCCGGCTTCTGAAAACCAGCTTCCAGCGAAGGGGAACCACCTCATGTCCAGTGTCAGCGCAACCGCAGGGCCGGCCACGCCCGGCACCCTCACCCAGAGCCACAAGAAGGTCATCTTCGCGTCGAGCCTGGGCACCGTGTTCGAGTGGTACGACTTCTACCTGTACGGCTCGCTGGCGGCGATCATCGCCGCGCAGTTCTTCAGCGGCGTCAACGAGACCACCGGCTTCATCTTCGCCCTGCTGGCGTTCGCCGCCGGCTTCGCGGTGCGGCCGTTCGGCGCCATTGTCTTCGGCCGCATCGGCGACATGATCGGGCGCAAGTACACGTTCCTGGTCACGATCGTGATCATGGGCCTGTCGACCTTCCTGGTCGGCGTGCTGCCCAGTTACGCCAGCATCGGCATCGCCGCGCCGATCATCCTGATCGTGTTGCGGATGCTGCAGGGCCTGGCACTCGGCGGCGAGTACGGCGGCGCGGCGACCTATGTCGCCGAGCACGCACCCAACGGCAAGCGCGGGCTTTACACCAGCTTCATCCAGACCACCGCGACGGTCGGCCTGCTGCTGTCGCTGGTGGTGATCCTCGGCGTGCGCGAGGTGCTCGGCACCGAGGCGTTCAACGACTGGGGCTGGCGCCTGCCGTTCCTGCTGTCGATCGTGCTGCTGGGCGTGTCGGTGTGGATCCGCATGCAGCTGAGCGAGTCGCCGCTGTTCCAGCAGATGAAGGCCGAGGGCAAAACCTCCAAGGCGCCGATCACCGAGAGCTTCTTCTCCAAGAACGGCCGCATCGTGCTGCTCGCGCTGCTCGGCGCCACCGCGGGCCAGGCGGTGGTCTGGTACACGGGCCAGTTCTACGCGATGTACTTCCTCACCCAGTCGCTGAAGGTCGACCCCACCACGACCTGGCTGCTGATCGGTGGCGCACTGGTGATCGGCACGCCGTTCTTCGTGTTCTTCGGCTGGCTCAGCGACCGCATCGGCCGCAAGAAGATCATCATGGCCGGCTGCCTGGTCGCCGCGCTGACCTACATCCCGCTGTTCCAGGCGCTGACCCACTACGCCAACCCGGCCGTCGAGGAAGCCAGCGCCAGCTACCCGGCGGTGGTGATCGCCGACCCGGACACCTGCAACTTCCAGTTCGATCCGGTCGGCAAGAAGCAGTTCACCAGTTCCTGCGACATCGCCACCGCGGCGCTGGCCAAGGCGGGCGTGCCGTATGACGTGCAGGACGCGCCGGCCGGCACCGTCGCCACGGTGATGATCGGCGACACCGAGATCTCCAGCTACGAGGCCACCGGCTTGGCGAAGGAGGCCGCGGCGACCGAGGCGGCCACGTTCAACGCCGCGCTGAAGCCGACCCTCGCCACCGCCGGCTATCCCGAGAAGGCCGACCCGGCGCGGATCAACAAGCCGATGGTGCTGGCGATCCTGGCGCTGCTGGTGGTCTACGTGACGATGGTCTACGGGCCGATCGCTGCGTGGCTGGTCGAGCTGTTCCCGACCCGGATCCGCTACACCTCGATGTCGCTGCCGTACCACATCGGTAACGGCTGGTTCGGCGGCTTCCTGCCGACCATTTCGTTCGCGCTGGTCGCGGCCACCGGCAACATCTACTACGGCCTGTGGTACCCGATCGTGATCGCGCTGATGACCTTCGTGATCGGCTCGCTGTTCCTGCGCGAGACCTACAAGGCCGACATCACCCAGTAACGCAACAACCCACGTCGATGCAGCAGGGACAACGCCGGCGATGTGCCGGCGTTGTCCTTTGCGCGCGTCTTAACTTCCACCTAACCGGAGTGCCAGACGGGTCAACTACCATCCGGCGCGTCGCCCCCGTGCCCCGTCGAACCGATGGGCGAAGGAGAACCGTTGCGCCCATCCTCCGGAACCACTGCATCCGACCCGTTCGATGTCGCGATCATCGGCGGTGGCGCGGCCGGTGTGCTCACGGCAATCCACCTGCTGCGCGCCAGCGGCGGCCGCACCCGCCTGTGCATCATCGAGCCGCGTGCGCTGCCCGGTGAAGGCGCGGCCTATTCCACCCGCGACCCGGCGCACCTGCTCAACGTAACGGCCGGCGGAATGAGCGCGTTCGGTGACGATCCGGCGCACTTCGTCCGCTACCTGCGGTTGTCGGCCATCACGCCGATGGACGATGCTGATGTCACCCGCAGCTACGTACCGCGACTGGAATACGGCGGCTACCTGCGCGCCACGCTTGGCGAGTTCGCGCCGCCCGAATCTGTGCATGTGCGCGACGAAGCAGTCGATGTGGCCAGCTCCGGGCCGTATTCCATCCGGCTCGCATCGGGGCGTTCGTTGCACGCCAGCGCCGTCATCCTCGCAACCGGCAACCTCCCCCGATCAGTGGCGGCGACACGCTCCTGCGCGAACGCGGCGGCGATCGACAACGCCTGGGACTACAGGGCGATCGCGGCAATCCCGCCCGATGCCGACATCTGCATCATCGGTGCCGGCCTGAGCATGGCCGACGTCGTAATCAGCTTGGCCGGTCGCAGGCTCCCCCACCGCGGCCGGATCGCCGTACTGTCGCGCCACGGCCTGATGCCGCTGACGCACACGGCAGGTCGCGGCCCGTCCGCAGGAATCGACGAACTGCTGGCGCTCGGCGTGCGCGAACGGTTGCATGCCATCCGCGCTCGTGCGCATTCCGACATGCGCGAGGGCAAGCCATGGCAGTGGACGATGGATGGTCTGCGGCCGCACGGCCAGCGGTTGTGGCGGAGCCTGGACGATGCAGAGCGGCGTCGCTTCCTGCGGCACCTGCAATGCTATTGGGATATCCATCGCCACCGCATCGCGCCCTGGGTCGCCACCCGGATCGATGCGATACGCGCCTCGGGGCAACTGACGGTGCACGCGGGCCGGGTCGAATCGATCGACAGTGATCCCCGGGATTTCGACGTGACGTGGCGACCACGGGGTACCGCCACGACGCAGCACCTTCACGTGCAGCGGGTGATCGCGTGCGCGGGTATCGAAACCCGGCTGCAGTACATGCGCAGTCCGTTGATGACAGCCTTGGCCGCGCGCGGTGCGGTTGCGCCGGACCCGCATGGGCTGGGCCTGGTCGTGGACGATTCCGGCGCGCTGGTGGCCGTGGATGGCACCGCGCAGCCACGCCTGCTGAGCATCGGCAGCGCACGCATAGGCCACGACTGGGAGGCAACGGCCATTCCGGAGTTGCGGGCGCACGCGGCGGCGATCAGCGAACGGCTGGCCGGGATGGAACTTGGAACCGGCAGTCGCTGAGCGCGTACCGTGGTCGACGGCAGCATGCCGGCGGCTCCACGTCGGCCGCCTCCCCGCTACTGCGGTGGCGCGGCCAGCTCGCGGGCGTCGAGCACGCCATCGCCGTTGACGTCCTGCCGCCGGAACGTCGCCGCAAGCGTTTCGCGGTGATCGGCCAGGTGGACCGTGCGGCCGCGGCCGCCGGGCAACTCGGCCGGCACCAGCACGCCGTCGCCGTCGCGATCCATCCGTTCGAACGCGTAACCCATCCACTGCTGGTACTCGGCGAGCGAGACGCGGCCGTCCGAGTCCGTGTCCATGCGTTGCAGGTAGTCGCCGGTGCGCTGCACCTGCGCGGAGGCAGCCAGCGGGATTGCGGACGCGGCCATCGCCAACGCGAAGGCCATGCGTGAAAAACCCACGCTGGCGGGCGCGGGTTTTTCGTTGGCGGGCAATGCAGTCATGCGACGACAGCGCGTGCGATCAGGCCCGCGCCGGCACCAGCGCGTAACCCTTCAGCCGCGCCGAGAACTGCTGCAGCGAGTGGATGCCGCTGGCCTCGGCCTCGACACACCACGCATGCAGCTTCTTCAGCGTGGTCTGGGCGTCGTGCGAGCGGTCGTCGAGCACCTGCTGCAGGCGCTGGCGGTACTCGGCCAGGGTCGCCATCTTCGGCCGCTCGTCCAGCCACGCCTGCAGGCGCTCGCGCTTGGCGTCGTCGAGCCAGCGACCGCCATCGGCCAGCGCCTTGCGCAGCTTGCGCGGCAACTTGTCGTCGCTCGCGCGCAGGGTCGGCAGGGTGACCTTGCGGTAGTAGTCGGTCATCGCCTGGAAGCGGATCGCCAGCAGCGCCTTCAGCGTCTCGCCGTCGGGCATGGCGATGTTGGGTCGCACGTCCAGCGACGGCGCGACCCGCAGCACCCTGGCCAGCTTCACCGCCTGCAGCACCTTGATGACGCTCCAGCCGATGTCGAACTCGAACCGGCGCAGGGCGAACTTGGCCGAGCTGGGGAACGCATGGTGGTTGTTGTGCAGTTCCTCGCCGCCGATCCAGACCGCCCATGGGGTCAGGTTGGTCGCGGTGTCCGTGGTTTCGAAATTGCGGTAGCCCCACCAGTGGCCGAGGCCGTTGACCACGCCGGCGGCCCAGAACGGAATCCACGCCATCTGCAGCGCCCACATCGCCACGCCGGCGAAACCGAACAGGCCGAAGCTGACGAACAGCAGCACCACCGGTCCCAGCGTCGGCCAACGCGAGTACAGATTGCGCTCGATCCAGTCGTCCGGGCAGCCCTTGCCGTACTTCTCGATCGACTCGCGGTCGGCGCGCGCCTCGCGGTACAGCTCGACGCCGCGCCAGAACACCATGCCGATGCCCTTGACCTGCGGGCTGTGCGGGTCTTCCTCGGTCTCGCACTTGGCGTGGTGCTTGCGATGGATCGCGGCCCACTCGCGGGTGATCATCGAGGTGGTCAGCCAGGTCCAGAAGCGGAAGAAGTGCGCCAGCACCGGGTGGAAATCGACCGCGCGATGCGCCTGGCTGCGGTGCAGGTACAGCGTCACCGACATGATGGTCAGCTGGGTCGCGACCAGGAAGTAGATGGCGAGCGCGCCGAAGCCGGCCTGCAGCACGCCGCCGGCGAGGAAGTCGAGCAGGGAGGAAAGCATGAAGCGGGAACTCCGGGGAACGTGATTCGCGGACCCGCGCTAACGGGCTGGGGACCATGATGCCACCCGACGCGACCGTTCGCCCCGGTACGGAAGCACCCGCGGACAGGCTCGTTCAGCGAGCGGCGAGTGGCACCTGCCATGTAGGTGGGGGAGGCGTGGATGGAGACAACCGGAACCGCGTCACCGGTGGGTGATCCGCTCCCGGCGCGCTAGGCTCTGCCGATGCCCGAACTGCCCGAAGTCGAAACCACCCGCCGCGGTCTCGCACCGCACCTGGTCGGCCGACGCGTGCTCGCCGCGACCCTGCGCCGCGCCGACCTGCGCTGGCCGATCGCGCGCGAGGTCGAAACCCTGTTGCCGGGCCAGCGGATCGACGCCGTACGGCGCCGGGCCAAGTACCTGCTGCTGGACACCGCCGCCGGCAGCGCGCTGTTGCACCTGGGGATGTCCGGCAGCCTGCGGGTACTGCCGGCCGACACCCCGCCGCGCGCGCACGACCACGTCGACCTGCGGCTGGAAGACGAGCGCGTGCTGCGCTTCAACGATCCACGGCGGTTCGGCTGCCTGCTGTGGCAGCCGCCCAGCGAGGTCCATCCGTTGCTTGCCGGGCTCGGTCCCGAGCCGCTATCGGAGACCTTCAATGGCGACCGCCTGTTCGCCTTGAGCCGCGGCCGCAGCGCGCCGGTCAAGAACTTCCTGATGGACCAGGCGGTGGTGGTCGGCGTCGGCAACATCTATGCCGCCGAGGCGCTGTTCGCCGCCGGCATTTCGCCTTTGCGGCCGGCTGGCCGGATCTCGCGCGAGCGCTATGCGCGACTGGCCGAAGCGGTGCGGCGGATCCTCTCGCATGCGATCACCCGCGGCGGCACGACCCTGCGCGATTTCATCAGCCCCGACGGCGCGCCCGGCTACTTCGAGCAGGAACTTTCGGTGTACGGACGCGGCGGCCTGCCCTGCCCACGCTGCGGCCGCGCGCTGCGGCAGGCATTGATCGGCCAGCGCGCGAGCGTGTGGTGCGCGAGCTGCCAGCGCTAGCAACTTCGATGCCATGAACCGGGCGTTGCGTCACACTTGAACGCGCTATAGTCCGGGCCATTGCTTCGGGGAACACGGATGGCCGACAGCGGCGACATCACCCAACTGCTGGACGCAGCCCGCGAGGGCGACCGCGGTGCGCTCGACCGCGTGCTCGCCACGCTGTACCAGGAGTTGCACACCATGGCCCGGCGCCAGCTGGCCGGCCAGCACGGCCAGACCCTGGACGCCACCGCGCTGGTGCACGAGGCCTACCTCAAGCTGGCCGGCCGGCGCGAAGCGAAGTTCGACGACCGCGCCCACTTCTTCGCCTACGCCGCCTCGGCGATGCGCTCGGTGGTGGTCGATTACGCGCGCCAGCGCCTCGCGCAGAAGCGTGGCGGCGACCTGCACCGGGTCACCGACCTGCCCGAGGACCTCGAAGGCGGCTTGCGCCTCGACGAGGAAATGCTCGGCCTCGATACCGCATTGACCAAGCTTGCCGCCGTCGACCAGCGGCTCGCCCAGGTGGTGGAGCTGCGCTACTTCGCCGGCCTGTCGGAACTGGAGATCGCCGCGCTGCTGGAGCGCTCCGAGCGCAGCATCCGGCGCGACTGGCAGAAGGCGCGGCTGTTCCTGCTGGCGTCGCTGCAGGACTAGCGCTCCACGACGCGGCGGCGACGGCCGGCGACAGCCCGCCGGGACAAAGGGGATTCCGCGATGCCATCCATCGACCACCCGCTCGGCTGAGCCATGGACACCGAACGCTGGCAACGGCTGTCGCCGCTGCTCGACGAACTGTTCGAGCTGGAGCCGGCCGCACGCGCGCGGCGCCTGCACGAGCTGCGCGGCCACGACGCCGACACCGCGCGCGAGCTGGAGGAACTGATCGCGCTGGAGGAAGGCCGCGAGAGCTTCCTGTCCGAACCGGTGATGAGTCCCAACCGCGGCCTGCTGCCCGGCGCGGAGATCGGTCCCTACCGGCTCGAACACCTGCTCGGCGAAGGCGGCATGGGCCAGGTCTGGCTGGCGGCGCGCGCCGACGGCCTGTACCAGCGACGCGTCGCACTGAAACTGTTGCGCCCCGGCCTCGCCGACACCAACCTGCGGCTGCGCTTCACCCGCGAGCGGCAGATCCTCGCGCGCCTCGCGCACCCGCACATCGCCCGCCTGCTCGACGCCGGCATCAGCTCCGACGGGCTGCCCTACCTCGCGCTGGAGTACGTCGACGGCGCGCCGATCACCGACTACAGCCGCGACCACCAGACCCCGCTGGAAACCCGCCTGCAGATGTTCCAGCAGATCTGCGACGCGGTCAGCCACGCGCACGCCAACCTGATCGTGCACCGCGACCTCAAGCCGTCCAACATCCTGGTCACGCCGGCCGGCGAGGTGCGGCTGCTCGACTTCGGCATCGCCAAGCTGCTCGACCACGATGCCGCGCCCGAGCAGACCCGTACCGGCGTGCGTGCGTTCACCCTGCACTACGCCGCGCCGGAACAGGTCCGCGGCGAGCCGGTCACGACCATGACCGACGTCTACTCGCTCGGCGTGGTGCTGTACGAACTGCTGGTCGACGCCAAGCCGTACCGCCCCTCGCGCGACAGCGACGCGGCGTGGGAGGAAGCGATCCTCACCCAGGACCCGGCCCGCCCGTCGCTGGCGCTGCTGCGTGCCGCCGGCGGCGACGCGACCGGCCATGCACGGCGGCCGCCGCACGGGCACGACGCGGCCGCGCGCGCGCGCCGTGCCCGCACCCTCGCCGGCGACCTCGACAACATCGTGCTCAAGGCCCTGTCGAAACGACCCGAGCAGCGGTACCCGTCGGTCGAGGCGCTCGCCCAGGACCTGCAGCGCTATGCCGCCGGCCGCCCGGTGCATGCGCGTGCGCAGAGCTGGAACTACCGCGTCGGCAAGTACCTGCGCCGCCACCGCTGGGCGCTGGCGACCGGCATCCTGACCACGCTGGTGCTGACCGCCTCGCTCGGCGTGGTCGCATGGCAGGCGCGCGAGGCGTTGCACGAGGCCGCGCGCGCGCAGGCGATGCAGGACTTCATGGTCGGCGTGTTCGAGGGCGCCAGCGGCAGCCGCGACGGCCAGCCGCTGGACCTGCGCCAGCTGCTGTCGACCGCGGCCGAGCGCGGCGAGCGCGAACTGGCGCGGCAGCCGCGCGCGCTGGCGGAGATGCTCGGCGTGATCGCGCGGTTGCGCACCGGGCTGGGCGACTACATCGAGGCCAAGACCCTGCTCGATCGCCAGGCGCTGCTGATCGCCGGCAGCGACGCCAGCGACACGCCGGCCAGCCTGCGGCTCGAATCGCTGACCCAGCGCGGCCGGGTATTGCGCCTGCTTGGCGACGCGACGACCTGCATCGAGCTGATGCAGCCGGCGCTTGACCGCGCCAGCCACGAGCAGGCGCTGCTGACCCCGCAGGTCACCGAGTTCTATTCCCAGCTGGGCCGCTGCCGCCGCGCCAACGGCGAACGCCAGGGCGCGCGCCAACTGTTCGAGCGCTCGCTGGCGCTGCGGCGCGAGAGCCGCGCCGACCGGGTTGGCGAGGTCGAGAACCTGATGGACCTGGCCGGCCTGCATGCCGATGTCGGCGAGACCCGCATCGCGCTGGCCGATTTCGAAGGCGCGCGCGCGCGGCTGCGTCGCGAAGCCGGCGACCGCCACCCGCTGCTGGTCGACATCCACCGCAACCTCAGCCGGTTGCACCGCGCGCTGGGCGACCTCGACCAGGCCGAGACCGAGCTCGACAACGCCATGGCGGTCACCCTGGAGGTCAACGGCAGCGGCCACGCGGCCACGCTCGCGGTGATGCGCCAGCTGGCCGCGATCCATCTCGACCAGGGCCGCTATGCCGATGCCGAGAACGAGTTGCGCGACATCCACCGCCGCCTCGTGGCCCGGTTCGGTCCCCACCATGTCGAGGTGGCCGACAGCTACCTGGACCTCGGTGTGGTCGCCTGGGAGCGCGGCGCGCTGGAGTCGTCGCTGGATTCGCTGCGCCAGGCGCTGCGGATCAGGCGCGGCACCGGCGCACCGGCCGCGATCGCGGCGGCACTGTTCCAGCAGGCCGCGGTGCTGCACGCGAGCGGGCGCGACGGCCCGGCGCATCCGCTGCTGCTGGAAGCGCGGGAACTGCTGGCGCCATCCGACCACCCGGACGCGGGCGCGCCGTCGCTGCAAATGGGCAAGGTCGAACGCCTGCTTGGTGAGGTCGAGATCGGCCTGGGCCGATCCGCCGATGGCGTCACCCGGCTGGAACGGGCGACGGCGATGCTGCGCACCGCGTACGGCGACGACCACCCCGCCACGCGCCAGGCCGAACTCGTACTGGCCCATCAGCGCGCGCTGCCGGGGGCCGGCACGGCACTCGGCGCCGCCGCGCTGGCGCAGCTGGACGCGCTGGCCGGGCTGTCCGACGGCGACATCGAACTGCGCAAGGTCGCCTGGCTCGCGCGCGCCTACGCCGCGCAGTTGCGCTGCCACGGTCCGCAGCGTCCGCAGGCCCTGCAGCAGCTGCAGCAACTCGACACCCGCCTGCGCCAGGCACGTCCGGAAGGCGGCGCACTGAGCCGCGACGTCGCCGCGATCCGGACCGGCTGCGGCCTGCGTCCGGTCGACCGCGCCCTCGCCGCCGACTGACAACCGCTACAACGGCAGCGGCGGCTGCAACGGCGCGATCGTGCCCTCGCCGCGCATGACCTTCTTGTACTCGCGGCGCGACACCGACAGGTAGCGCTCGTTGCCGCCGATCTCGACCTGCGGGCCGTCGCGCACCGCGCGCCCCTGCGCATCGACGCGCATGTTCATGGTCGCCTTGCTGCCGCTGTGGCAGATCGTCTTGATCTCGCTGATCTCGTCGGCCCAGGCCAGCAGGTACTGGCTGCCCTCGAACAGCTCGCCGCGGAAGTCGGTGCGCAGGCCATAGCACAGCACCGGGATGCCGAGCGCGTCGACCACCTCGGTCAGCTGCCAGACCTGCGGCTTGCGCAGGAACTGCGCCTCGTCGACCAGCACGCAATGCAGCCGCCCGTGCGTGGCGATGTCGGCATGCACCATGGACTGCAGGTCCTGGTCGGGATCAAACGCGATCGCCTCCGCGCTGAGCCCGATCCGCGACGCCACCGTGCCGCGCCCGGCGCGGTCGTCAAGCTGCGGCGCCAGGATCGCCACCCGCATGCCGCGCTCGCGGTAGTTGTAGGCCGACTGCAGCAGGGTGGTGGTCTTTCCGGCGTTCATCGCCGAGTAGTAGAAGTAGAGCTTGGCCATTCAACCAGTTTAATCCCGTGGCCGATATTTCCGGCGTGCCCTTCCGGCCGCGCGTCGCGGATGGCTTCGTGTAGGAGCGACGTAAGTCGCGATTGCACGGCGATTCCGGATATCGACGCGTTCGCGACTTACGTCGCTCCTACAGGAGGCGGTTTCGGCAACCGCTAGAATGCGCGGTCGCTCCACCCGGTCATGCCCCTCCCGATGCACGGTCTCAACACGCTGGGCCTCAACCCGCCCCAACTCGCCGCCGTCGCCCACGTCGACGGCCCCCTGCTGGTGCTCGCCGGCGCCGGCAGCGGCAAGACCCGGGTGATCGTCGAGAAGATCGCGCACCTGATCGCCTCTGGTCGGATGCCGGCCAGGCGCATCGCCGCGATCACCTTCACCAACAAGGCCGCCAAGGAGATGCGCGAGCGCGTCGCCAAGCGGATCAAGGGCGATGCGGCCGAGGGGCTGACGGTCTGCACGTTCCATGCGATGGGGTTGCGCATCCTGCAGATCGAGCACGAGAAGCTCGGCCTGCGCCGCGGCTTCTCGATCTTCGACAGCGACGACTCGACCGCGCAGATCAAGGACCTGCTCGGCACCGGTGCCAAGAACGACGCGCTCGACAACGTGCGCAACCTGATTTCTCGCGCCAAGAACGCCGGGCTGTCGCCGGAGCAGGCGATGGCCGAGGCCCGCAGCGCGCGCGAGATCGACGCCGCCACCGTTTACGCGCTGTACCAGGCGCGGCTGGCGACGTTCAACGCGGTCGATTTCGACGACCTGATCCGGCTGCCGGTGCAGTTGCTGGAGTCCGACGCCGACTGCGCGCTCGGCTGGCGCGAGCGCATCGGCTACCTGCTGGTCGACGAGTGCCAGGACACCAACGACGCCCAGTACCGGCTGCTGAAGGCGCTGGCCGGCGAGCGCGGCCAGTTCACCTGCGTGGGCGACGACGACCAGTCGATCTACGCCTGGCGCGGCGCCAACCCCGACAACCTGCTCGAGCTGGGCAAGGACTACCCGGCGCTGAAGATCGTCAAGCTGGAACAGAACTACCGCTGCTCCAACCGCGTGCTGCGCGCGGCCAATGCGCTGATCGCCAACAACCCGCACGAGCACCCCAAGACCCTGTGGAGCGACCAGGCCGACGGCGAGCGCATCCGCATCTGGGAATGTCGCGATGCCGGCCACGAGGCCGAGAAGGTCGCCGCCGAGATCCATTTCATCGCGACTGCGAAGCAGGTGCCGTGGAGCGATTTCTGCATCCTGTTCCGCGGCAACTTCCAGTCGCGCGCGCTGGAGAAGGCGCTGCAGCTGCTGCGGGTGCCGTACCACCTGTCGGGCGGCACCGCGTTCCTCGAACGCGGCGAGGTCAAGGACGCGCTGGCGTGGCTGCGGCTGGTCGCCAACCCCGACGACGACGCCGCATTCCTGCGCGCGGTGACCTCGCCCAAGCGCGAAGTCGGTGCCACCACGCTGAGCAAGCTGGCGGAACTGGCGCAGCGCGCCGGCATGCCGATGTCGCGCGCGGCCGAGTCGGTCGGCGCGCTGAAGCAACTCAGCCCGCGCGCCGGCAACGCGCTCGACGGCTTCGTCGGCATCGTCCGCGGCCTGCGCAAGGATGCCGCCCGCCTGACCCCGGCCGAACTGGTGCGCGAGCTGGCCAGCCGCTCCGGCCTGCTGCAATCGATCCGCGCCCAGTGCAAGGACGACGCCGGCTTCCAGCGCCGCAAACAGAACCTCGAGGAACTGGCCGACTGGTTCGACGGCGGCAAGGGTGCCGGCCCGGGCGAGCTGGCCGCGCAGCTCGCGCTGCTGTCGCACGCCGACAAGGGCGAGGCCGGCAACCAGGTCCGGCTGATGAGCCTGCACGGCGCCAAGGGCCTGGAGTTCCGCTACGTGTTCATCGTCGGCGTCGAGGACGGCACCCTGCCGCACGAGGCCAGCATCGAGGAAGGCCGGATCGACGAGGAGCGCCGGCTGCTCTACGTCGGCATCACCCGGGCCAAGGAACAGCTGTGGCTGTCGCATTCGAAGCAGGCGCAGAAGTGGGGCGACACCCTGCGGCTCAAGCCGAGCCGGTTCTTCGAGGAACTGCCGGCCGACGAGATCCAGCGCGACGGCGCCGACCCGGTCGCCGACGCCAGCCGCAAGCAGGAGCGGGCCAAGGCCGGGCTCGAGGCGATCCGGGCGCTGCTGGATAGCTGACCCGACGCGCCACATTATGACGCGTCGCAGCACACGGGCCTGACCGGCGCACAGTTGTGTGACTGCTTGCGTCACATATTGACCTTCCGCGGCCTTTCAGCCGCCAGACTAGGCAAAGTCGTTTAACCGCGGCTCATTTGCCGTGCTCCCCTGACCGGGCGACGCAGCCGCTGACGCCAGCGCTGCCCGCATGCCGACCACGTTTCGTGGTCCTCCTGGCACCGCGGCATCGAATCCCGCTCGACCTGCATGGCCCCGAAGACGGGTCGCAGGCCGGGTCTGGAGCGGCCGGGGTGCCACCCGGGGAGACGTCCCGCGACGCGCGTGGCGCTCTGATTGAACGCTCAACGGGAAAGCCAATGTCCGATTCGAACCATCGCCGCGCCTCGCGCCTTCCGGCGGTCCGCGACGGTCGCGCTGCCGTACGGCAGGCACCGTTATATCTCGCGCTGTCCGCAGCCCTTGCGATGACCGCCCTCCCGGCGGCCGCCTCCGGGACCTGCGTGACCAAGGGCGCCCCGACCTCCATCGCCAGTGGCCCGGAGAGCCTGGCCTGTGGGCAGGGCGCCATCGCCATCGGCGTCGCGGCCACGGCCGTGGGCGTCGGCAGCCAGGCCGCCGGCGTCAACGCCAGCGCGGTCGGCACGGACGCCAGTGCGAACGGCGTCAACGCCTCGGCGCTCGGCACCGCCAGCACGGCGAACGGCATCGATACCAGCGCATTGGGCGCCGGTGCGCGCGCGGTGGGCATCGACAACGTGGCGCTGGGCGCCGGGTCGGTCGCCGATCGCGACAGCACCGTGTCGGTCGGGCGGGCCGGCCAGGAACGCCAGGTCACCAATGTCGCGGCCGGCACCGAGGGCACCGATGCGGTGAACCTGGACCAGCTCGAGGACGTGGCCGCGGTCGCGGAAAACACCGACCGCTACTTCAAGGCCAGCGGCAGCGCCGACAGCGATGCCGGTGCCTACGTGGAAGGCGACGACGCGACCGCGGCCGGCGAGTCCACCAACGCCATCGGCAACGGCGCCTCGGCCTATGGCAGCGGCGCCAACGCGATGGCCGACGGCGCCACCGCAGTGGGCAACGACGCACTCGCCACCGGCATGAACAGCGCTGCCTTCGGCCAGAACGCGCAGGCCACCGGCCCCGCGGCCGTGGCCGTGGGCGGCAATGCAGTCGACGAGAATGGCGACCCACTGATCACCAACGGCGGCGTACCGGTGGATACCGGTGCGACCAGCGCCGGGGTCGGCGGCACCGCACTGGGTGCCAGCGCGCGGGCGGACGGATTCATCTCCACCGCGACCGGTGCAGGCGCGTATGCAGCCGGCGTGCAGTCTTCCGCGTTCGGCTCGGTCGCCAATGCGGTGGGCAGCCACAGCACGGCCATCGGTACGCAGAGCTTTGCTGGCGGCAAAGGCAGCACGGCCGTCGGTGGCCTTGGGGATTTGAATCCGCGTTTTGGCTTCCTGGTCCCGACCGAGGCCACGGGTGAGGCCGCTTCGGCCTTCGGTGCGGGCGCGGGTGCGTGGGGCGACTTCAGCACCGCGGTCGGCTCATTGGCCCAAGCCGATGGCACACAAAACACGTCGCTTGGTTACTTCGCCTACGCACAGGGTGAGACCGCCACTGCCCTGGGTTCGGAGGCGTGGGCACAGGGCGCGAACAGCACGGCTGTGGGCTATTTCAGCACGACCTACGGTGCCGACAGCGTGGCGTTGGGCGCCGGCTCCATGACCGATGCCGACAACAGCGTGGCACTGGGTGCGGGCTCGTACAGCGACCGCGCCAACACCGTCTCGGTCGGCGACGCGGGCGAAGAGCGGCAGGTCACCAACGTGGCGGCCGGCACCGAAGACACCGATGCGGTGAACGTGGCGCAGCTCGAGGCCGCGACCGAGAACGCCGCCTACTTCAAGGCCACCGGTGACAGTGAAGCCTTCGCCGACGGCACCGATGCGACCGCCGCCGGTTCCAACGCCTATGCCGGGACCGACTACGCGACCGCGATCGGTTCGTCGAGCTCCGCCTACGGCGTGGGTTCCTCGGCGTTCGGCAGCGGCGCGGTAGCCGGCGGCCAGTACGCGACAGCGTCGGGCTACGGCGCGGTCGCCGACGGCGAGTCGAGCACCGCGGTCGGCGGAATCATGTACTACAAAAACCCGGAGACCGGAGAGGTAGTGCTGGACCAGACGACGACGGCGTCGGGCCTGGGCGCATCCGCGTTCGGCGCGGGCGCGCAGGCGACAGGTACCGCCACCACCGCCACCGGTACGGTGGCCACGGCCAGCGGCGCGCAGGCCACCGCCACCGGCTACAGCAGTTCGGCCACCGGCGACAATTCCACGGCGCATGGCGGCTTCAGCGTGGCGGAGGGCATGCAAACCACGGCCGTTGGTTACGGCAGCGTGGCCACGGGAGCTTTGGCGTCGGGCTTCGGTGCCTTCAGCATCGCCAGCGGTGGTGCCGCTACCGCCTTGGGTTACGAGGCCAAAGCGGAGGGGCTCATGAGTACCTCGGTCGGCTTCGGCGCACGGGCGGAGGCCGACCTGACCACGGCGCTCGGCACGGCGGCGTGGTCGGGAGGCGAGTCCAGCACGGCAGTCGGCTACTTCGCATTCGCCCTCGGTGAAGAGGCGACCGCGATCGGCTCCGACTCCCGGGCCTCAAGCGACCGGAGCACCGCGTTGGGCAGGCTCGCCTGGGCAACGGAGGCCGGTGCGACCGCGATTGGACAGGACACGTATGCCCGCGCCGAGAACGCCACGGCCGTGGGCGTCGGCGCCTTCACCGACGCCGCCAACAGCGTGGCGCTGGGCGCCAATTCGGTTGCCGACCGCGAGAACACCGTCTCGGTGGGTGACGCGGGTGCGGAACGCCAGATCACCAACGTGGCTGCGGGCACGGAGGACACCGATGCGGTGAACCTGGCGCAGCTCAATGACGTGGCAGGAGCAACCAGCCAATACTTCAAGGCCAGCGGCAGCGCCGACAGTGATGCCGGGTCATACGTCGACGGTGACAACGCGACCGCGGCCGGCGAGGCCACAAATGCGCTCGGCACCGGTGCCTCGGCGTACGGCAGCGGTGCCAACGCGGTGGCCGATGGCGCGACGGCGGTGGGTTACAACTCCTTGGCCGCTGGCCAGAACAGTGCAGCCTTCGGCCAGAACGCACAGGCCACCGGCCCCGCGGCCGTGGCCGTGGGCGGCAATGCAGTTGACGAGAATGGCAATCCGCTGATCACCAGTGGCGGCGTGCCGGTGGATACCGGTGCGACCAGCGCCGGCGTCGGCGGCACCGCACTGGGTGCCAGCGCGCAGGCGGGGGGCTTTGCGGCGACCGCTACCGGCGTGGGTGCGTATGCGGAAGGCGCCCAGTCCTCTGCGTTCGGTGCATTGTCGAATGCAACCGGTGACCACTCCACGGCGGTCGGCACGGCCGCGCAGGCGATCGGCTTCGGCAGTTCGGCCATTGGCAACAACGCACTTGCGGTAGGTGGCAGCAGCGTGGCGATCGGTGCCGGTTCCACCGCGTACGACTCGTCCACCGCCATCGGTGGGCGCAGCACCGCCGGCAACGGGCAGAGCGTGGCGGCCGGTTGGCTGTCCAGCGCCGCAGGTTTGAGCAGCACCGCACTCGGCGGCCTGACGGAGGCGGCAGGCGACTTCTCGACCGCGATCGGTATTGCCGCCTACACCGAGGGAACGCGCGCCGTCGCAATGGGCATGAATGCAGGCGCCACCGGCGACCGCAGCACCGCCCTTGGCAGCTCCAGTTTGGCCAACGGCGAAAACAGCACCGCCATCGGCGACTCGGCGGCAGCATGGCCGAACGGGGTTGCACTCGGCCAGAACAGCACCGCGCTCGGTCTCTATGGCGCCGCGCTGGGTACGGGTGCACGCGTCGACGGGGCCGCCAGCAACAGTGTGGCGCTGGGCTCGAACTCCCTGGCGGACCGTGCGGACACCGTGTCGGTGGGCGCGGTCGGCGAGGAACGCCAGATCACCAACGTGGCTGCGGGCACCGAGGACACCGATGCGGTGAACCTGGCGCAGCTCAACGACGTGGCCGCCACGGCGGAGGAGACCAGCCAGTACTTCAAGGCCAACGGCGACGGCGAAGCCTTCGCGGACGGCACCGACGCGACTGCCTCGGGTTCCAACGCCTATGCCGGCGCGGACTACGCCACCTCGGTCGGCTCGTCGAGCTCGGCGTTCGGCGTCGGGTCGTCGGCACTGGGCAGCGGCGCGGTCGCGACCGGCGAGTTCAGTTCCGCCATCGGCTACGGCAGCGTCGCCGAGGGCGACTCGGCCGTGGCCGTCGGCGGCTACGCCCTCGTGCCCGACCATGCCGGCAACGAACTGGTCGAGATGCAGACCAGTGCCAGCGGCTATGCGGCCACCGCGATCGGTCCGGGGGCCACGGCGCTCACGGACTACAGCTTCGCCGCCGGCGCGGGTGCCGCGGCGACGGGCGGCCAGGGCGTTGCGCTCGGCCTGCAGGCCCGGTCGATCGGCAACGCCTCCACGGCGCTGGGTGCGTACACCACGGCCGACGGTCTCTGGGCGTCGGCGGTGGGCTACAACGCCACCGCCGTCGGCGAACGTGCCACCGCGTTCGGCGTAGGCAGCGACGCCTACGGCGAAGCGAGCACCGCGATCGGCGATGTCGCCAGCGCCGGCAACGAGACCAGCCCCTACGGGTACGACACCGCGATCGGCAGCAACGCGCAGGCTACCGGCGGCGCGTCCACCGCCCTCGGCGCGAACAGCTTCGCCTGGGGCTACCGCGCCGTTGCACTGGGCAACGGCTCCTATGCCAACGACGAGGAGTCGATCGCCGTCGGGTTCCTGTCCACCACCCGCGGCGAGGGCGGCATCGCCCTCGGCAGCGGCGCGCAGACCGGTGGCCAACGTCCGGGCGATCCGGATCCGGGCGACGACGATGAGCCGTGCTGGATCTGCTCGACATCCGCCGACACCGGCCTCGTCGAGCAGGCGAAGTACGCGATCGCTCTGGGCAACCACGCCCAGGCCTTCGGCGACGGCGGCATCGCGATCGGCCAGTACGCGCTCACCACCGGCGAGAACAGCGTCGCCCTCGGCGCCGGCTCGCTGGCGGACCGCGACAACTCGGTTTCGGTAGGTGCGGCCACCGGTTGGACCAACCGTGCGGACGGCACCGTGCTCGAGCCCTTCACCCGCCAGATCACCAACGTCTCCGCCGGCACCGAGGCGACCGACGCGGTGAACAAGTCGCAACTGGATGACGTGGCGGCCGGCGTCGGCGAGGCCAGCCACTACTTCGCCGCCAGCGGCGCGCAGGATGGCGGCGACGATGCCGTGGTCAACGGCCAGGGTGCGCTGGCGGCCGGCAGCAACGCGGTGGCCGGTGCCAACGGCAGCACCGCCGTGGGTGCCAGCAGCCAGGCGGGGAAGGTCAGCGGTGCGGCCTTCGGCAGCAATGCGAAGGCGGCCGGCAGCAATGCCACCGCGCTGGGCGCCAACAGCCAGGCGCTGGCGGCGACATCGTCGGCAATCGGCTCCAACGCGCAGGCCCGCGCGGCTGGTTCGACCGCCAACGGCTATGACGCCCGCGTGCTGGATGCGGCGAGCAATGGCACCGCGATCGGCGCGCGTGCGCAGGTCTCGGCCGCCAACAGCGTTGCGCTGGGTGCCGGCTCGGTGGCCGACCGCGTCGACAGTGTCTCGGTGGGCGCGGCGGGAGCCGAACGGCAGATCACCAACCTCGCCGCGGGCGGCCTGTCCGTCGACAGCACCGATGCCGTCAACGGGTCGCAGCTGTTCGGCATGGGTGATTCGATGGCGCAGGCGCTGGGCGGCGGTGCATCGATGGGGCCGGGCGGGTTCATGGGCCCGACGTTCTCGATCCAGGGTGGCAGCTACTACAACGTCGGCGATGCCTTCAGCGCGGTAGACGGCGCCATCAGCGGGCTCGACAACCGTCTCTCGGCGGTCGAGGCGGAGGCGGCGGGTGCAGCTGCGTTCGCCTCTTCGCCGACTGCGGACACGACTGCCGCCACGGCCACGGCCACAGCGTCCGCACCGGCGAAGCTGCCAGCGACCAACGGTGACGATGCCGTCGCCAGCCGGTCCGGGACGGACGCCGCGGTTGCGACGACTGCGACGGACGCCGGGGTCGCCAGCGAGAACACGACGCTGGCGGACGCTCCGGACGCGACGAAGGGCAATGTCATCACCATGGCCGCGGCCGATGCCCCGCGCCAGGTCACCGCTGCCCCGACCAGCGCGCGCCCGGCCGCCGTCGACGTACCGGCCCAGCCGGCCGACGCCGCCACGCTGGCCTCGGCCAACGCGTACACCGACACCACCGCAACACGGACGCTGCATTCGGCGAACGCGTACACCGACTCGCGCTTCACCACGCTCAACGACGACTTCACCGCGCTGCGCGGCCAGGTCGATTCGCGTTTCAACCAGCAGGAGCACCGCATCGACCAGATGGGCGCGATGAGTGCGGCGATGGTGAACATGGCCACCAGTGCCGCCGGCATCGACACGATCAACCGGGTCGGCATGGGCGTGGGCTTCCAGAACGGTGCGACGGCGCTCTCGCTGGGCTACCAGCGGGCGGTGTCGGAGCGCGCGACGGTGACCTTCGGCGGCGCGTTCAGCGGCGATGACAGCTCGATCGGCGCAGGCGTCGGCTTTGGCTGGTGACCGGCGACCCGCGCGACAACAGCACGACAGACACACGACGCTCCATACAACCAGGGAATTGAACATGACATCCAGCAATAACCCGATCCGCATGAGCCTGATGGCCACCATGATCGCCTCCGCGCTGGCCGCTCCCGCGGCGATGGCCGCCAATGGCCAACTGCAAGTGCGGCCGATGGCCGCGCCGACCACCGTCGCCGACCACGGCGCCCGGTTGATCGTCCGCTACCACGACGAGCGCGCGCCCCGGACCAACAAGCTGCAGACCGTCAACGGCGCGGCCAACCGGGCGCACGCCGCCCGGGCCATCCGCAGCGCCGCCGATGCCCGCCAGCCGGCACCAACCGCAAGCCATATGCGCCAGCTCGCGGTCGGCGCGGACCTGTTCCGGCTCTCGCACGATGTCGGCGCCGCCGAGCTGGCTGCGCTGGTCCGCGAGCTGAAGGCCGACCCCGCGGTGAAGTCGGTCGACCTCGACCGCATGGTGCAGGCGGTCGACCGGCCTCAAGCACGCATGCCGGTGGCCAGCGGCGACCTCGCCCAGCCGCAGCTGACCGTCGACGACGAGTACTTCAACAGCCACCAGTGGCACCTGCAGGCCAGTGCCGGCGGCATCGACGCGCCGGCGGCGTGGGACGTGTCCACCGGTGAAGGCGTGGTGGTGGCCGTGCTCGACACCGGCATCGTCGCCCATCCGGACATGGACGCGAACATGCTCGATGGCTACGACTTCATCACCGACGCCGCCGTGTCCCGCCGGCCGACCGACGACCGCGCGGCCGGCGCGCACGACTACGGCGACTGGTACGACGCCGGCGAGTGCGGCAAGCCCGTCGGGGCGACCAGTTCGTTCCATGGCACCCATGTCGCCGGGACCGTCGCCGAGCTGAGCAACAACGGCAGCGGCATGGCCGGCGTGGCGCACAACGCCCGGGTCCTGCCGGTGCGCGTGCTCGGCAAGTGCGGCGGCTACCCCTCCGACATCGCCGACGCAATCGTCTGGGCCGCGGGGGGCGATGTCCCCGGCGTGCCGGCCAACGAATTCCCGGCCGAGGTCATCAACATGAGCCTGGGCGGCGGCCAGAGCTGCCCGTCGATCACCCAGGATGCGATCAACACGGCCGTCGCGCTTGGCACCACGGTCGTGGTCGCCGCCGGCAACAGCAACGACGATGCGGCCAACTATTCGCCGGCAAGCTGCGACAACGTGGTGACGGTTGGCGCAGTGGGCATCACCGGCGCCCGCGCCAACTACTCCAACTATGGCGCCGCCGTCGACCTGGCCGGTCCGGGCGGCGGCGTGGTCGAGGGCAATCCGGACGGTTACGTGTGGCAGGCAGGCAATGATTCGGCGACCTCGCCGGAGCTGGGCACGCCGACGTACATGGGCATGGCCGGCACCTCGATGGCCGCGCCGCACGTGGCCGGCGTGGTCGCGCTGGTCCAGAGCGCCGTGGTGGCCTCCGGCGCCGCGCCGAAGACGCCGGCGGAGATCGAAGCGATCCTGGTCGACAGCGCCCGGCCGTTCCCGGGCACGCCGGACAAGCCGATCGGCAGCGGCCTGCTCGACGCCCCGGCAGCGCTCGCGCAATTGCTCCCGCCCTGTGACCCGGAAGTCGAGGATTGCGGTCCGGACCCGATCGCGTTGCTCGATTCGGTGCCCGTGCGCGATCTGGCCGGCAATGCCGGCAACGAGGTCCTGTACAGCATCGAGGTACCGGCCGGCTCGACCATGCTGAGCGTGATGACCTACGGCGGCAGCGGCAATGTCAGCGTGTACGCGAGCGCCGGCGAGGAACCGACCACCGAGGCTTACGACCTCAAGTCCTCGCGCCCGGGCAACAGCGAGACCATCCGCGTACGCAACCCCGCGGCCGGCACCTATTACATCCTGGTGGTGGGTGAGAACGCGTACCGCGGCGTGACCATCCAGGCCCGCGTGAACTGATCCGGTCACCTGCGGCATGCGTCAACGGACAACCCCGGCTCCGGCCGGGGTTTTTCGTGCCCGCAGGACCGGCAGGCGGTCGTGCGGCCGGTCCGGCCCATGGCTCGACTTCGATAAACTCGCGGCACCTTTTCACCGGTCCCCGCCATGCGCCACCTCATCGCTCCCGCGCTGCTCGCCCTCCTCCTGTCCGGTTGCCAGCACGCGGCACAGCGCGAGGACGTGGCCGCAACCGCCGCGGTACCGGCCGACGACAACCTCAACGCGGTGCTGTGGATGCAGGCCTCCGTCGAGTACGACGCCGCCGCCACGCAAACCTACCGCGCCGCGATCGCCGGCCTCGACGCCGCCCTCGCCGATCCGGCGTGGGATGCGCTGGTGCCGTCGGAACGCGCCAACCCCGCCACCGGCCTGCCGCCGGCGGTGATCCTCGACATCGACGAGACCGTGCTCGACAACTCGCCCTACCAGGCTCGCCTGGTCCGCGACGGCACCGAGTACGCCAGTGCGACCTGGGCGGACTGGGTCGCCGAGCGCAAGGCCACCCCGGTGCCGGGCATGGTCGAGTTCGCGAAAGCCGCCAGCGCGCGCGGCATCACGCTGGTCTACATCACCAACCGCACCGAGCAGATGCAGGCCGACACCCTCGCCAACCTGCGCGCGGTCGGATTGCCGGCCGACGACGCCGCGTTCCTCGGCAAGGGCACGGTGGTGGAGGGCTGCAAGCAGGCCGACAGCGGCGACAAGCACTGCCGCCGGCAACTGGCCGGCCGCAGCTACCGGGTGCTGATGCAGTTCGGCGACCAGCTGGGCGATTTCATGCAGGTCGAACCCAATACCCCGGCCGCGCGCGACGGCCTGATGGAGGCGCACGGCGCTTGGTTCGGCCGCCGCTGGTGGATGCTGCCGAACCCGAGTTACGGTGACTGGCAGCCGGCGCTGTTCGGCAACGACTGGGGCAAACCGGCCGATGCGCGCCGCGCAGCCAAGCGCCAGGCGCTGCAAGGGCGTTGAGCTGAATCCGCGACGGGCTTGGCTTGTACGCCATGGCGCCGCCGGCCAAGATGCCCCTCTGCGACGGGGGGAGCCGCACCGCATGTCCTTGATTCGACGCGTCATCGTTGCGCTGTTGCCGGTTGCCGCGCTTGCCGTGGTGATCGCCGCGGTGGTGCTTGTCGGCGGCTGCGAGCGCAAGCCGCCGGCAGCGGCCGCGCCGGTCGCCACGAAGCCCGCGCAGGCGCTGCAGCTGCTGATCGACGACCTTCACCGCAACGACCTTTCCGCCTACGCCCGCCACGCATTGCCGCCGGCGTTGCACGCGCGGATGTCGACGGCCTGGACCGAAGGCCGCACGATCTGGCCGCTGACCGAATTGCCGCTGGACGACCGCCTGCCCGCGTTCATCACCGTGCTGGCCGCGCCCGGCTCCGAGAAGGCCCTGCTGGCGGCCTACAACCGCCAGTTCGCCGGCGCCGACCGCGAGTTGCGCAGCGCCGCGGCGACCCTCGGGCTGTTCGCGGTGCAATACGTCAGCGGGGCGGACGAATACAGCGAACCCGAGCGTGAGCACTACACCCAGTTGATCGCGGCATTGAGCCAATGGGGCCGGCAGGCACCGCTGGGCGATCCCGCGCTGGCCCGGGCGGCGCTGCCGCAGCTGATCGCGGCGGCGCGCCTGACCGGCCTGGCCGGCGGCGTCGGCACGTTCCACGCGATCGGCATGGACCGCAGCCTGGGCCGGCTGGGGCCGTTCCTGGGCCGCGTGAAGAAGGTGCTGGCCGGTTACGGGCTGGATCTCGACCAGGCCCTGTCCGGCGCCCGGGTGGCGCTGATCGAACAGACCGGCGATACCGCCCGGCTGTCGCTGGACTACAGCCTGGGCGGCCAGCCGGTGGCCGCCGAAGTGCGGGTCGAGCGGCGCGACGACCGTTGGTACCTGACCGACCTGCTGCGCCACGCCGAGGCGGCCGCCGGCCCGGCCCCGCCGACCGGCGATCCGGCCCCGGCGGAACCCGAAACGCCGCGGCCGGACCTGACCGCGCGCTGATCGCCCCACGCGGCGCGCCGCCATGGCGCCCGCGAGCGAACCGGCATAATGCGACCAATGCCCAACCAGACACCCCTGCCATTCCCCGGCAAGCCCGGCACCGACCCGTCCGCGGCCCGCGACCCCGACCCGGCCGCGCCGACCGCCCCGGACGCCCCCGTCGACCCGGCCGAAATGACCCTGGCCGATGCGATGCAGCCGCCACGGACCGAAGTACCGGGCGATGCTGCGCTCGACGCCGTGCCGCCGTTCGAGCCCGGTGCGACCCTCGGCGACGCCCCGCGCCAGCCCGAGCTGCCGATCGAGCCGGCCGATGCCCCGCCGCCGGCCACGCCGCGCGTGCCGATTGCACGCCGTCCGCCGATCGCGGCGCGGCGGCCGTGGTGGGCGCGCCTGCTCGGGAAACTGATGGCGCCGTGGGTGTCGCTGACCATCGAGCCGAAATCCCCGGCCGACCACGCCCACGGCTTCGCCGGCCGCCCGGTCTGCTACGTGCTGGAGGACTACGGCCTGTCCAACGCGCTGATCCTGGAGCGCGCCTGCCGCGAGACCGGCCTGCCCTCGCCACTGCAACCGCTGCCGGGCGACCCGCTCGGACGCAAGCGTGCCTACGTCGCGCTGTCGCGCCGCAATGTCAGCGCGCTGCCGCCGCTGCCGACCCTCAATCCCGCGGCGCCGACGAGCAAGACCCACTCCGAATCGCTGGCGCGCCTGCTCGACGCCCACCGCGAGGACCCGTCGCTGGACGTGCAACTGGTGCCGGTGTCGATCTTCGTCGGCCGCGCGCCGGACAAGACCAGCGGCTGGTTCTCGGTGCTGTTCTCGGAGAACTGGGCGCTGGTCGGCCGCTTCCGCCGGCTATTGGCCATCCTGCTCAACGGCCGCCACACCACCGTCCGCTTCGCCCCGCCGGTCGACCTTCGCGAGACCATCAACGAGGGCCTGCCGCCGGAACGCACCGTGCGCAAGCTGTCGCGCGTGCTGCGCACCCACTTCCGGCTGATCCGCGCGGCGGTGATCGGCCCCGACCTGTCGACCCGGCGGCTGCTGGTCGACCGCGTGCTCGCGACCGAGCCGGTCAAGGAGGCGATCGCCGCGCAGGCCCGCCGCGACAACGGCCAGTATGCCGACGCCTGGAAGAAGGCCCACGCCTACGCCTACGAGATCGCCGCCGACTACTCGCACCCGGTGGTGCGCTCGGCCAGCTTCCTGCTGACCTTCGTCTGGAACCGGATCTACCGTGGCGTACTGGTCCACCACCTCGACACCCTCAAGCGCGCCGCGCCCGGGCACGAGGTTATCTATGTGCCCTGCCACCGCAGCCACATGGACTACTTGCTGCTGAGCTACCTGCTCTACACCAAGGGCATCGTGCCGCCGCACATCTTCGCCGGCATCAACCTCAACCTGCCGGTGATCGGCACCCTGCTGCGCAAGGGCGGCGCGTTCTTCGCCCGCCGCAGCTTCCGCGGCAACGCGCTGTATTCGGCGGTGTTCCGCGAGTACATGGCGCAGCTGGTGTCGGGCGGCTACTCGATCGAGTACTTCATCGAAGGCGGGCGCTCGCGCACCGGCCGGCTGCTGCCGCCGAAGGGCGGCACCCTGGCGATGACCGTGCGCGCCTACCTGCGCCAGCCGACCCGGCCGGTCCTGTTCCAGCCGATCTACATCGGCTACGAGAAGCTGATGGAGGGCAACAGCTACCTCGACGAGCTGACCGGCAAGCCGAAGGAAAAGGAATCGATCTGGCAGCTGGTCACCGGCATCCCCAAGGTGCTGCGCAGCAACTACGGCCAGGTGGTGGTCAACTTCGGCGAGCCGATCCTGCTCAACGACATGCTCGGCGAGCACGCGCCCGGCTGGCAGGGCGAGGCCTTGCCTGACGACGACAAGCCGGCGTGGCTGTCGACCACGGTCGATGCGCTGGCGCAGAAGATCCAGGTCAACGTCAACCGCGCCGCCGACGTCAACCCGATCAACCTGCTGGCGCTGGCACTGCTGTCCACGCCCAAGCACGCGATGGGCGAAGGCGACCTGCTGGCCCAACTCGCGCTCAGCAAGACCCTGCTCGACGAGATGCCGTTCTCCGACCGCGTCACCGTGACCCCGCACGCACCGGCCGAGATCGTCGCCCACGGCGAGGAGATCGGCATGCTGACCCGCACCGTGCACCCGCTCGGCGACGTGCTGCACGTGCGCGGCGACAACGCGGTGCTGCTGAGCTACTTCCGCAACAACGCGCTGCACCTGTTCACCGCGGCCTCGTGGATCGCCTGCTGCTTCCAGCACAACCGCCGCATGGCGCAGGAAAGCGTCCTGCGGTTGGGCCGGAGCGTCTATCCGTTCCTGCAGGTCGAACTGTTCCTGCCGTGGAGCGAGGACGAGTTCGTCGAACGGCTCGCGCGCACCATCGACGTGTTCATCCGCGAGGGCCTGCTGGAACGTGTCAGCGACGAGGACGGCGGCATCCTCGCGCGCAACGCCGGGCAATCCGACGAGGTGTTCCGCCTGCGCGCGATCGGGCACTCGCTGCAGCAGGCGTTCGAGCGCTACTACATCGCCATTTCGGTGCTGGTGAAAAACGGCATCGGCACCCTGTCGGCCGGCGAACTGGAAAGCCTGTGCCAGCTCGCCGCCCAGCGCCTGAGCCTGCTGTACGCCCCGGCCGCGCCGGAGTTCTTCGACAAGACCCTGTTCCGCGGTTTCATCCAGAAACTGCGCGAACTGAAACTGGTCTGGGTCGACGCCAACGGCAAGCTGGTATTCGACCAGCAACTGGAGGCCTGGGCCCGCGACGCCAAGTTCATCCTCGGCCGCGAGCTGCGCCACAGCATCGAGAAGGTCAGCCCGGAAGCAGCCAAGCCGGAAGCGCAGGAGATGCCTGCGGATTGAGCCCGTCGGCCGCCCTTCGCGGCGGCGGCTGCGACCCGGCCCGGGCGGCGCTACCATGGCCCGTGGCCGAAGTCGTCGCGGATCGGCCACGTTACGGGGCAACTGCACGTCCACGCCGGCCGCGACCCAGCCGAGGACCACGCAATGGCACCTCCATCGCCCATCGTCGATGAGCTGAAAGACACGCCGGACGAGGCGTCCGCCACACCCGTCCCGGACGCCCCCCGACTCGACACCGCGCCGCAACAACTGGTCGCCGGCCTGCTCGGCAAGGCCGACATCCGGATCAACGGCGAGCGGCCGTGGGACATGCAGCTGCACGACCCCGCGGCGCTGGAGCGGGCGCTGGCCGAGGGCAACCTCGGGCTCGGCGAGGCCTACATGGCCGGTGCCTGGGACTGCGAGCAGCTCGACGGCTTCTTCGACCACCTGCTGCGCGCCCACCTCGACCGCGAGGTGCAGCCGGCACGGCTCGCCTGGCACGCGCTGCAGGTGCGCGTGTTCAACCGCCAGAACCGCACCCGCGCGTGGCAGGTCGGCAAGGCGCACTATGACCTCGGCAACGACTTCTACGAGGCGATGCTCGACCCGCTGATGGCGTACTCCTGCGGTTACTGGCGCGACGCCGACAACCTGGCCGACGCGCAGCGGGCGAAGCTCGACCTGATCTGCCGCAAACTCGGGCTGCAGCCGGGCATGCGCGTGCTCGATATCGGCTGCGGCTGGGGCAGCCTGATGGGCTTTGCCGCCGAGCATTACGGCGTGCAGTGCGTCGGGGTGACGGTGTCGAAGGAGCAGGCGGCGTGGGCACGCGAGCGCTACGCCGGGTTGCCGCTGGAGTTCCGGCTGCAGGACTACCGCGAACTCGACGCGGCGTCGCTGGGCGGGCCGATGGACCGGCTGGTCAGCGTCGGCATGTTCGAGCACGTCGGGCGCAAGAACCATCGCGTCTACATGGAAGTCGCCGAACGCTGCCTGGCCGACGACGGCCTGTTCCTGCTGCACACGATCGGCAAGAACCGCCGCGACTCGGTCCCCGACCGCTGGATCGACAAGCACATCTTCCCCAACGGCGACCTGCCGTCGGTGGGCCAGGTCGGCGACGCGATCGACGGCTTGTTCGTGGCCGAGGACCTGCACAACTTCGGTGCCGACTACGACCACACGCTGATGGCCTGGCACGCCAATTTCGAGGCCGCGTGGCCGCGCTTCGCCGACGCGCTGGGCGAGACCTTCCACCGCAAGTGGCGCTACTACCTGCTGTCATGCGCCGGGGCGTTCCGCGCGCGCGAGTTGCAGTTGTGGCAGTGGGTGCTGAGCAAGGACGGCGTGCGCGGCGGGTATCGGCGGGCAGTGTAGGCCGGCACGAATGCCACCCGCTTCCCTGTAGGAGCGACGTAAGTCGCGAATGCGCGGGGAATCGGGGCATCCGGCCAGTGGATCCGCGTCAGCCCGCGCCGGAGCAGTCGGATTGCTTGCGGGCGGCGTTGCGGCAGCCCCATCGGTACCGAATGACGGTTCCTGCGCGTTCGCGACTTACGTCGCTCCTACAGCCGGAGGGGCGTCCCTTCGGGCAGGCGGGTCGGTCAATCCGGGGGCACGGCGGGGCGCTACGCCGGCTCGTCGGGGATCAGGTCGCTCTGCAGGCGGGCGATGCAGTCCTTGAGCCACAGCTTGCGTTTCTTCAGCCGCTTGAGGGTCAGGTCATCGTGGACTTCGAGGCTGCCGAGGGCCGACAGGCGGGCGATCGCGGCGTCGAGGTCGCGGTGTTCCAGCCGCAACGCTTCCAGGCGGCGGTTGATGGCGGCGGGGTCGTCGGTCTCGCTCATGGCACCCAGCTTAGCGCGCCCGCCCGGCCACACGCGGTGCGACCGCCGACTCGGCCGGTGCGACGGCGGCCCGGTAGAATCGACGGTCCGATGAGTACCGTCCTGCCCCTGCTGAACGAGGCGCCCGCCGCCGACACCCTGCCGCTGGCCGAGCCGCCGTCGCGCGCCGGCGAGCTCGACCGCCTCGGCAAGCGCCTGCGCCACCAGGTCGGCCAGGCGATCGCCGACTTCGGCATGATCGAGGACGGCGACAAGGTGATGGTCTGCCTGTCCGGCGGCAAGGACAGCTACACGATGCTCGACGTGCTGCTGCAGTTGCAGAAGAAGGCGCCGGTGTCGTTCTCGATCACCGCGGTCAACCTCGACCAGAAGCAGCCCGACTTCCCCGAGCACGTGCTGCCGCAATACCTGGAATCAATCGGGGTCGACTACCGCATCCTCGAGCAGGACACCTACTCGGTGGTGACCCGGGTCGTGCCCGAGGGCAAGACGATGTGCTCGCTGTGCTCGCGGCTGCGGCGCGGCGCGCTGTATTCCTTCGCCGAGGAGCAGGGGTTCACCAGGATCGCGCTTGGCCACCACCGCGACGACCTGGTGGCGACGTTCTTCCTCAACCTGTTCTTCCACGCCAAGGTCTCGGGCATGCCGCCCAAGCTGCTGTCGGACGACGGCAAAAACGTGGTGATCCGCCCGCTGGCCTACGCCGCCGAGGCCGACATCGCCCGCTACGCGCGGCTGAAGGATTTCCCGATCATCCCGTGCAACCTGTGCGGCTCGCAGGAGAACCTGCAGCGCAAGCAGGTGCAGCGGATGATGGCCGACTGGGAGCGCGAGATGCCCGGGCGGATCGAAACCATCGCGCGTGCGCTCGGCGACATCCGGCCATCGCAGCTCAGCGACCCGAAACTGTTCGACTTCCTCGGCCTGTCATCCGCCCCGACACCCGGCTCGATTGCCGGCTGATTCCCTTCCCCGCGTCGCGACCGCGCAACCCGTTTGCGCGGCGCCGGCGACGCACTTGCCAATGGACCCTGCATGTTCTTCCGCAACCTGACGTTCTTCCGCTTCCCCGCCAGCACCAAACTCGACGAGCTCGACACCGGCCTCGACGAGTGCCAGCTCAAGCCGGTCGGCCCGCTCGAGTTGTCCTCGCGCGGCTTCGTGTCGCCGTTCGGCCGCGACAGCGAGGTGCTGGCGGCGCGCCAGGGCGACGCGATCTGGCTGACCGTCGGCGGCGAGGACCGCTTGCTGCCGGGTGCGGTGGTCAACGACATGCTGGCGCGCAAGCTTGACGAGATCGAGCAGAAGGAAGGCCGCAAGCCCGGCGGCCGCACCCGCAAGCGGATCAAGGACGAACTGATCACCGACCTGCTGCCGCGCGCGTTCATCAAGCCCAGCCGCACCGACGCGCTGCTCGACCTGGAGCACGGCATCGCGGTGATCGACAGCTCCAGCCGCAAGTCGGCCGAGAACGTCTGCAGCGAGGTGCGTCGCGCGCTCGGCAGCTTCCCGGCACTGCCGCTGAACGCCGAGGTCGCGCCGCGCTCGATCCTGACCGGCTGGGTCGCCGGCGAGCCGCTGCCGGACGGGCTGTCGATCGGCGACGAGTGCGAACTGCGCGACCCGGTCGACCAGGGCGCGGTGGTCAAGGTCCAGCGCATGGACCTGCACAGCGACGAGATCGCGCGCCACCTGGAGACCGGCAAGCAGGTCACCCGGCTGGCGTTGAGCCTGGACGACCACGTCAGCTTCGTGCTCGGCGAGGACCTGGTGGTACGCAAGTTCAAGCTGCTCGACGGCGCGGTCGACCAGCTCGACAGCGGCAACGCCGACGACGCCCGCGCCGAGATGGACGCGCGCTTCGTGCTGATGAGCGCCGAGGTCAAGCGGCTGTTCGCGGTGCTGGAGTCGGCGCTGAAGCTGAGCAAGGCGGACTGAGCGGGGGCGAATCCGGCCCCTTCGCGCGGGCGAGTCTCGTGACGCGGATGCGTTCGCAGGGCAAACGCCCTCCAGACGCGAGCGTCCTCATGTAGGAGCGACGTAAGTCGCGATTTCACTGCTCCCGCATGGGAGCGGATGGCTCCCGGTTGCTGCACAAGCTCCCGGAGCCACCCCTCGTGAAACTCCATCGCAACCCAACGGAAGGATTTCGGCCACTTCGAGGAATTCGCGACTTACGTCGCTCCTACAATGGTGGGGTCCCGGGTCGGGATGCCGCGCGGTGCCGTCCATGCCCAATCCGTTCCGCCTGCTGGGGCCGAAGCCGCGCACGATCAAGCGCGATGCGTTCGAGCTGGTGCTGGACGACGGGCGGGCGATCGAGGTGCAGCGCGTGCGCGATCCGCGCGCGCGGCGGATCAAGCTGTCGGTCGACGAACGCGGTGCGCGGCTGACCCTGCCGACGCGTGCGAGCAAGGTCACCGGCGAGCGCTTCGCGGTCGAGCATCGCGACTGGCTGGCGCTACAGATCCAGCGCCATGCGCTCGACGCGATGCCACGGCTGCAACCGTTCCAGTCCGATCGCCTGCCGCTGCGCGGCGGCGAGGTTCCGTTGCGCTGGCAGACCGGGCGTCTGTGCATGGTGCAGCGCGAAGCGCGGGATGACGCAGCCACCGTCTTCACCGTATCCGCGCGCGCCGGCAGCGCGGCGATCGCCCGCGCCCTGCGCGACTTCTACGAGGCCGAGGCGCGCGCCGATGTCGGTCGCTGGCTGCCGCGCTACCTGGGCGGCCTGCCACGGCCGCCGCGGCGGTTCCGGTTCAAGCAGATGAGTTCGCAATGGGGCTCGCTGGCGCCGGACGGCAGCGTCGCGCTGGACCTGTCGCTGGTGCTGGCGCGGCCGTCGGCGTTCGAGTACGTGCTGGTGCACGAGCTGTGCCACCTGATCCGCCCGGACCATTCGCGCATGTTCTGGCGTGAAGTGGAATCGCGCTGCCCGCGCTGGCGCGACGAACGCGATTATTTCCGTACCGAGGGGCGACGCCTCAAGGCGGGTCTGCGCGCCCTGCTGGATGCAGGCGGCGACATCAGCGCCGGTACCGGAAAGCCCGGCTAGCCCGTTTGGCCGGGCTCGCCCGCGCGCAGGAAGTCGCCGATCGCCGCGGCCACCGCATCCGGCTGTTCCATGTGCAGGTGGTGGCCGCCGTCGAGCACGACCAGCTCGCCATTCTCCAGGCAGTCGAAGCGCGCACGCCGCAGCGCGTCCGGGAAGTAGTGCTGCGCGGGTTCGGCGTAGATCACCCGGACCGGGCATTCGATCGCGGCGAGCAGGTCGCGCACCTGCGCCTCGCTCAGGCGCACCGCGGTGTCGCGGGTCAGGCGTGGGTCGCTGCGCCAGGTGAACCCGTCGTCGCCGACCTTGATGATCCCGCGCTCGACCAGCAGGCGCGCGGCGTCCTCGTGGATCCCGCCCGCCTGGACGCGCGCGCGCACGGCACTGGTCGCATCGGCGAACAGCCGCAGCGGCCGGCGTGCCGAGCGTGTCTCGCAGAACGCTTCGCGCAGGCGCACCGCGGTCCTGGCCTCGTCCTCGGCCAGCGCACCGAGCGCCTCGATCGCCAGCAGTCGCTCGATCCGTTGCGGCGCGGCCGCCGTCATCAGGCTGGCGACGCCGGCGCCCAGCGAATGACCGAGCAGGCCGAAGCGATCCCACCCCAGCGCGTCGGCGGCGGCGAACACCGCGCGCGCCATGTTCACCACGGTGTAGCCCGCCGCCAGCGGCAGGTGGGCGCTGGCGCCGTGGCCCGGCAGGTCGAGGGCGACCAGTTCGATGCCGTCCAGCCGCCGCGACAGCGGCACGAAGCTCGCGGCGTTGTCGAGCCAGCCATGCAATGCGAGCACTTTCGGCGCACCGGCGGTGCCGCCGCGCAGGCCGGCCAGCCGGCCGAAATCGGTGTCGACCGCGAACTCGCGCAATGGCGCGTGACTCACGCCGCCGACCTCATCGCCAGGCGTCCAGCTCGCGCCGCGCGATCGTCGCCAGCACCCTTGCATGCGCCGGGCTGTCGTTGAGGCACGGGACGTAGCGCAGGCTGCCGCCAAGCGCGGCGAAATCCTCGGCCAGCATCATCGCGACTTCTTCCAGCGTCTCCAGGCAGTCGACCGCGAAGCCGGGGGCGACCACGTCGACCGTGCGCACGCCCTGCCCGGCCAGCCCCGTCAGCGCGGTGGCGGTGGCCGGTTCGAGCCAGCGCTCGCGGCCGAAGCGCGACTGGTAGGCCAGGCTCCATTGCGACGGTCCCAGCCCGAGCGCGGCCGCGATCGCGCGCGCGCCGGCCTCGCATTGCAGCGGGTACGGATCGCCGGCGTCGACCACGCGCTGCGGCAAGCCGTGGAACGAGAACAGCAGGTGTTCACCCGCCCCGTGCGTTTCACGGTGCTCGCGGATCGACTGCGCAATCGCGGCGACCCAGTCCGGTTCGAGGTGGTAGTCCTCGACCAGTCGCGTCTGCATCCCCTCGGCGCGCTCGACGACATCGCCCACCGAGGCGGTGGTGGTGGTCGAGTACTGCGGATACAGCGGCAGCACCAGCACCCGGCGCGCGCCCCCGCCCTGCAACCGCTGCAGGATGGTGGACAGCGCCGGCTCGCCGTAACGCATCGCGTCGACCACGCGCACGCCCGGCATTTCGTGCTGCAGGGCCACGGCCAGGCGCCGGGTGTAGGCCGCCAGCGGCGAACCGTCGTCCAGCCAGACGCTGGCGTACTTGCGTGCAACCGGCGGCGCGCGCAACGGCAGGATCACCCCGCGAAGCAATGGCTGCCACAGCCACGGCGACAGCGAGACGACGCGGCGGTCGGACAGGAACTCGCCGAGGTAGCGACGCACCGCGGCGGCGGTCGGCTCGGACGGGGTGCCGAGGTTGACCAGCACCACCGCGGTGTCGGACGTGGAGGGGTCCTGCCCGGAGGCGCCGGGCGCCGGGGTCTGGGTTTCGCTCATCCGCATAGGATGCCAGCTGTGGCCGGCGGGGTCGCGCCGACGCGCGATGTTCGCCCGCGATTCATCGCGGTGGCACTAGCGTGGGAACCTCACGGCCAATGCACGGTCGGATTGCAGGCGCAGTCGGCGTTGCATCCGTCGTACCGCCTGCCACACTGATTTCTTCGCCTTTCCGGAGTTCGCCATGTCGATCTTGCCGCGCCTCGCCGTCCTGCTGCTCGCCACCGGGCTGGCCATTCCCGCCATCGCCGGCGTCGCCG
The DNA here is from genome assembly GCF_052547135.1 of Lysobacter sp. F60174L2. Lineage (NCBI taxonomy): Bacteria > Pseudomonadati > Pseudomonadota > Gammaproteobacteria > Lysobacterales > Lysobacteraceae > Lysobacter > Lysobacter sp. F60174L2. The sequence goes on from NZ_JBQWRA010000001.1 coordinate 111,932, forward strand.
AGGACGAACGCGCCCGCAATGCGCTGCGGGTGCTCAACGAAATCCAGGCGATTCCGGAGTCGGCCATTCCCGACATCCTGTTCGACGAGGCCAAGGCGATCGTGGTCGTACCCGACACGCTCAAGATCGGGCTGGTGATCGGCGGCCGGCGCGGCCACGGGCTGGTATCGGTCAAGACCCCGCAGGGCACCTGGTCGAACCCGGCGTTCGTCAAGCTGACCGGCGGCAGCATCGGTTTCCAGGCCGGCGTGCAGTCGTCCGACGTGGTGCTGGTGTTCACCAGCCAGCGCGGGCTGGACTCGATCGTCAACGGCAAGATCACCCTCGGCGCCGACGCCAGCATCGCCGCCGGCCCGGTCGGACGCAGCACCGGCATGGCCACCGACGGCCGTCTGAAGGCGGAAATCTGGTCGTGGTCGCGGGCGCGCGGGCTGTTCGCCGGGGTCGCGCTCGACGGCGCGGTGCTGAGCATCGACGACGACGCCAACCAGGCGGTGTACGGCCAGGGCACCACCCCGCGGATGATCTTCGAGAACCGCGCCGGCCAGCGCCCATCGGACGCGGTGGTGGGTTTCCGCGACCAGCTGGAAGAAGCCAGCGCCGCCGCCCATGCCGCGCGCGCCGGTGAAGCCACCGCCCCGGCGGCCCGCACCGCCGCGCCCGCGCCGGCCATCGAGCCGCCGTACCCGCAGGCACAGCCGACCGCCCCGGTGCAGGCGCCGCAGCCGCAGCCGTTCGAGCCGGTCGACAGCCCCTACTCGGCGAACCCACCGGCCATCCAGACCGAGCCGCTGCCACCGACGCCCTGACGGGCCTTGCGGTATCCTCGTCACCCGACTTTCCGGCGAGCAAGACGATGGGCAGTTTCAGCATCTGGCACTGGTTGATCGTGCTGGTGATCGTGGTGCTGGTGTTTGGCACCAAGCGCCTGAAGAACGTGGGCAAGGACCTCGGCGAGGCGGTCAAGGGCTTCAAGCAGGGCGTCCACGACGACGAGCGGCCGGCCGAGCGGCTGGCCGACGATCGCGACCGCGGCGACGACGTCGCCGACGGCAATCGCAGCCACACCGGTGCCGATCCCTCCGCGCCGCACAAGCCGACGGTGACCCCGGGCGACCGCAAGTGATGCCGTCCGGGAACCGCTGAACCGGCCCGTGGACTGACCGGTACGTCTCGTCATGTTCGACATCGGCTTCTCCGAGCTGTTCATGGTCGCGATCGTGGCCTTGCTGGTGCTCGGCCCTGAACGCCTGCCCAAGGCCGCGCGCTTCGCCGGCCTCTGGGTGCGGCGCGCGCGGGCGCAGTGGTATTCGGTGAAGAGCGAGCTGGAGAGCGAGTTGGCCGACGAGGAACTGCGGCGCAGCCTGCGCGCGACCCAGGACGAACTGCGCAACGCCCGCGAGCAGTTGCGCGAAAGCGGCGAGGCGATGCGCCGGGACGTTGAATCCGGCATCGGCGTCGCCCAGCCCGCACCCGGGCCGGACGAATCCCACCCGCCCCCGGACGCCCGCGACCATGACCGATCCTGAGCACGGCGCGAACCCACAGGAAGGCACGCCGCGCCTGATCGACCACCTGGTCGAACTGCGCTCGCGGCTGCTGCGCGCGGTCGCCGGCCTGGTGCTGGTGACGCTGGTGCTGCTGCCGTTCGGCAACGACCTCTACGCCTGGCTCGCCGCGCCGCTGCTGGCCAAGTTGCCGGCCGGCGGCCAGTTGATCGCGGTCGAGGTCGCCAGCCCGTTCTTCGCGCCGGTCAAGCTGGCGTTCTTCGCCGCGCTGATGATCAGCACGCCGTGGCTGCTCTACCAAGCGTGGGCGTTCGTCGCGCCCGGCCTGTACCAGCGCGAGAAGCGCCTCGCGGTGCCGTTGCTGGCCTCGGCGGTGGTGTTGTTCTACGCCGGCTGCGCGTTCGCCTATTTCCTGGTGCTGCCGGCGGTGTTCGGCTTCCTGACCCGGATCGCGCCCGAGGGCGTGGCGATGATGACCGACATCAGCGCCTACCTCGACTTCGTGCTGGTGATCTTCCTGGCGTTCGGCGCCAGCTTCGAATTGCCGGTGGCGCTGGTGATCGCGACCCTGCTCGGCTGGGTCACGCCGGCGCAGTTGCGCGAGTCCCGCGGTTACGCGGTGGTCGGCATCTTCATCGTCGCCGCGGTGATCACCCCGCCCGACGTGGTCTCGCAACTTATGCTGGCGATCCCGATGTGCCTGCTGTACGAAGTCGGCATCCTCGCCGCGCGCTGGCTGGCGCCGGCCGACGCGGCGACGACGCGGGATTGAACACGGGCGCGTCGCCGTTGACGCAACCGGTCCGCCATCACCCGGCCAGTTTCTGGCAACGCAGCGTCGCCTGGTCGATCGACGCGGTGCTGGTCGCGCCGCTTTCCGGGTGGCTCGCGTGGCCGTGGATCCTGGCGCCCGCGCAGGCGTGGATCGAACAGGTCCGGAAGCTGCTGCAATACATCGGACAGACCATGGGCGAGGCCATCCTCGCCAGCGCGTCGCTGCCGCAACTGGCGATAGCGCTGCTGCACGACCCGGACCTGGAAGTGGCAGTCGCCGCCGTCCGCACCGCCACCTGGGCGATGGCATGGCCGGCACTGCTCGCGTTCGCCCTGACCGGATTGCTGTACCACGTCGCCTTCGAACGCTCACCGTGGCAGGCCAGCCCGGGCAAACGCCTGCTCGCCCTGCACGTCGCCGACCGCGAAGGCAGGCGTCCCGGCATCCGCCGCGCGGTATCGCGATACCTGGCCGGCGCGCTGTCATGGGCGACGCTCAACCTCGGCCACCTGATGGCGCTTGCGGGGCCGGATCACCAGGCCCTGCATGACCGCGTCAGCGGTACCGCGGTCGTCCGCAACGGCGGATCACGGACGACGTTGCCGCACTGGGCCCGGGTTTGGCTCGCGTTGCTGATGCTGGCGGCTGCGGGAGCGACATTCCGGCTCGCCGACGCCGCGGCGGCGACCTTGCGCACCGCGCTGGAACACGCACTGTTCTGAGCGGTTCGCCGCGGATAGGGTGATGCATGCAGTATTGCGGATGGCGGTCGGTAGAACGCCCGTACCGGAGCGGTCTCGAAATACCTGAAGGAGCAACGAGGTGCTTAAAAGGATTTTTCTTGTTTTTCTCGCTTTGTTCGTGCTGTTGCTGCTGTCCCTCGCCATCTGGTCACGCACAAGCGGCGTTACGCTCACCGGCCCCGACAACCAGCAACTGGGGTGGTCGGCGGATACCGGCGAATGGTTGTTCCTGGGTTATCCCACCGGTCCGCAGCGTCGTGACGGGCCGTATGTGCTTCGCGAGGGCGACGCCTACTTTGCCCTCGACGTGATCCCGCGTGACGGTGGCAGCGTCGAGGTCGTCCGTACACCCGTCGAGGGGCCGGTCGAGGTCGTGATGGACGATGGGGACGCCGCGACTCCGTTGAGCTTCGATGTGCCGCTGCACGGCGCGCATGGCCATGCACGCGAGGCGACGCGCTGGCCGATGCCGGAACGCCTGCTGGCCGTCTCCGACCTTGAAGGCGAGTTCGAAGCGTTTACCCGCCTGCTGCGTGGCAATGGCGTCATCGACCCGCAACTGCACTGGCAGTGGGGCAGCGGCCACCTCGTGCTTGTCGGCGACATGGTCGACCGCGGCGACAACGTGGTGCCGTTGCTGTGGCTGGTCTATCGCCTCGAAGCGGAGGCGCGCGCTGCCGGTGGCGCCGTGCACTACCTGCTGGGGAACCACGAGCAGTACCTGCTGCAGGGCCGGCCGAAGTACCTGCACCCGAAATACCACGGCACGATCGAAGCCACCGGGCTGGACCACGGCGCGTTATGGTCGGCCGACTCCGAGCTCGGCCGCTGGCTGCGCACCCGGCCGGTCATGGTGCAGGTCGGCGACAACCTGTTCGTGCATGGCGGCATCGGCCCGCTCGCGCTCGACACCGGTTACTCGATCGAGGCCATCGATGCGCTGGCGGCACGCTACATGGATGTGAAACGCGGCGACACCGGTGCGCGCGATGCGGTGGTCCTGCTGCACAAGTCCGGCGGATTGCTCAAGTACCGCGGACTGGCGGTTGTCGGAAGCAAGCATCCGCGGGCCGACGCGGCCGATGTCCAGCGCGCGCTTACGCACTTCGGCGTGCATCGGATCGTGATCGGACACACCCCGACCGAGCATGTCGGCCAGGATTACGACGGGCGCGTCATCCGCACCGATGTGCATCATGCGGGCGGCACCAGCGAGGGCGTGCTGTTCGAATCGGGCAAGCCCTGGCGGGTCGACACCTCGGGCCGCCGCAGCCCCCTGGTGCAGGCGGTGACCCCGTCGCGTTAGTGCCGTCGCGGCAACGCATTTCCACGACGCCATTGAGCCCGGTCCGTTGTTCCGGGAACCGTGCGCGGGCCGCATTCCGGCCCGCGCACGGTGACCATCACGCCGTCAGCGCCTCGCCCGGTGCAGCCACCACATCGTCGTCGCAGACATCACGCCACAGGTGGTACATCGCGCCGAGCATGACCACGTACATGGCCAGCACGCCCAGCAGGTACAGCGGCACGCCGAGCACGATCGCCAGCCATGCCCCCGCGATCTTGGCCAGCACGCCGACCAGCATCGCCAGCAACAGCACGACCACGCCGACCACCACCATCGCCACCACCACGGCAATCGTGAAGACCAGCAGCGGCAGCAGGTTCTTGAAGGCACCGGCAAAGCCGTCGCCCAGTGCCGGCAGGATGCCGCGGTCGCGCAGCGCGATCTGGCACAGGCCGATCGCCTGCACGCCGTACATGACCACGCCGATGACCACCGCCAGCAACGTGGCGATGCCCAGCCCCTCGGGCAGCGCGGCCATCGGCGGCGGTGCGCCGGCCATCGATGCCTGCATCACCTGCGCGTACCAGCCGACCACGCCACTCGCAAACACCGCGAGCAGGCCCACCAGGAGCACGTTCTGGACGATCGCCAGCACCACCACCAGGCCGATCGTGCGCAACGAGGTGGCAAGGTCGCCGAAGCCCCCGAACACATCCAGCGCACGCGCCGGGGAATTGTTTTCCACCGCGTGGATCAGCCGCAGGAAGCCGACGATCAACATCGAGATCAACACCAGCATCACCAGCGTGAGCAACACCATGCTCACGGCCATGATGGTCATGCCCGGGCCGAGCATCGCAACCGCGGTGGCCTGGAGCAGGCCGGCGCCGAACGCCACCACCAGCACGGTGATCGCCAGCAATGCCGCACCACCGAAGACCGCCTTCGGATTGCTGCGGCCCAGGTTCACCGCATTCTTCAACCAGCCGAGGCCGGCCATGGGTCCTACCGCTCGTGTCGTCATTGCATTCCTCCCCAGGAAATCATTCCTTGAATACGCCGGCCGTCGACCGGCGCGCTTGATTACCGCACGATGATCCGTGCGGCTCCGCCCTCCCCGAGGGCCAATCCTCTCGGCCTCAGGCCTCGAATCCGTGCGCCGACGACGCAACCACCGGCGCGTCGCCGACAAGCTGCCGCCAGGCCAGGTAGACCGCGCCGGCCATCACCGGCAGCAGCATCGCCATCAGCAGCAGTTGCACCACGAACATCGACGCCTGCGCGCCGATCGCGAACGCCAGCAGCGCGCCCAGCAGCTGCAGCGCCAGGCTCAGCGCGAACGTCGCGATCAGCAGCAGCACTATCATCACCAGCAGCGCGCCGACATTGCGCAGGCAGGCGCGGAAGCTCAGCGCCATCGCCGCGAACGCGCCGCGGTCGGTGAACATCACTTCCGGGATCGCGACGAAGGTGAAGAAGCCGGTCACCACGCCGACCACGACCACGGCGAGCAGCCACAGCATCAGGCGCCCGGCCGGCAGCGACTCCACCAGCGCCGGGTCGGGATTGGTCTGCATCTGCAGCAACGCCTGGTTGAGGTGCTGCAGCTCGTCGGGACCGACGATCACCACCATCAACAACCCCATCAGCAGCAGCGCGGCGACCTGCGGCAGCAGCATCGCCAGCAGGCGCGGCAGCTTGCCGTCGCGCACGCCCTGGATGAGGTGGGCCGGCGTCGCGCTGCGGCCCTGGTCGACCTCGCGGGCCGCGTAGACGATGCCGCCGAACAGCAACGGCCCGGCGAGGGCCAGCAGCAGGCTCAGCCACAGCTGGCCGCTGGCGGTGGCCAGCGCCGACAGTCCGCCCCAGATCAACCCGAGCAGGCCCAGCGCCAGCGGCGCCTTGCGCAGCAGGGCGATGCCGCCGAGCAGCCATTCCGCGCCCGCGCCAAAGGGCACCTTGCGAATATCGTTCATTGCCCACCACCTTCGAGGAGAGGCCGCCGGTTGCGGGCGGCAATGCCGCAACTTAGCAAGCCGGCGGCGCCACGGTCATCTTTCAGCGCGCGTCGGCGCGTTCGCGCACGACGTGGACGAAGCGGCGCAGCACCCGTCGCGCCTCGGGCGCGGCGCCGACCGCGGCGAGCATCGCCTGCGGGTCCAGGCCCTCGCGCTGCAGCGCGACCTTGCGTGCCTGGATGTAGCCGCGCATGTGGGTCGCGCTGAATTCGGGATGGAACTGCACGCCCCAGGCGCTCTCGCCCCAGCGGAACGCCTGGCAGCCGTCACCGGCCGAACGCGCCAGGGCGACCGCGCCGTCGGGCATCCGCAACACCGACTGCAGGTGGGTCAGCTGGGCCGCGAACCGCGCCGGGATCGCCTCGAACAGCGCGTCGTGGGCCGCCGCCGGCAGCAATTCGACCTCGAGCGTGCCCATTTCGCGCCCGCGCGGGTTGTCGCCGACCTCGCCACCGAGCGCATGCGCCAGCAGCTGGTGGCCGTAGCAGATACCGAACAGCGGCAGCCCGGCGTGGGCGGCGTCGCGCAGCCACGCGGCGGTCGCCTCGCTCCAGTCGAGCCGGTCGGTCACCATCGCGCCGGAGCCGGTGACGATCGCGCCGGCAAATCCCTCGCGGCCCGGCAGCGGCTCACCACGTTCGACATCGACCACCACTGCGTCGTCGCGCGACAGCCCGGCGGCGACGCGGATCCAGTGGGCGAAGTCGCCATGGCGACGCATCGGCGCGACCGGCTTGCCGGTTTCGAGGATCAGGAAGGGGGCGTTCATCGGGTCTCGGGAAAAGGTTGCGGGCCGGCGCGGTCAGGCCGCACGGGCGGGGCCGGATGGCCGGCCGCCGTATACTAGCCCGCTTTGCACCACGGTCCCGAGACATGTCGCACGCCGGCGAATCCAACCGGGCTTCGGCCCCGACGTTCCAGCAGTTGATCCAGCGCCTGAACGCCTACTGGGCCGAGCAGGGTTGCGTGCTGATCCAGCCGCTCGATGTCGAGGTCGGCGCCGGCACCTTCCACCCGGCGACGTTCCTGCGTTCGCTCGGGCCGGAGCCGTGGAACGCCGCCTACGTGCAGCCCTGCCGCCGCCCGACCGACGGCCGCTATGGCGACAACCCCAACCGCCTGCAGCGCTACTACCAGTACCAGGTGGCGATGAAGCCGTCGCCGGACAACATCGTCGAGCTGTATTTCGATTCGCTCAAGGCACTCGGCGTCGATCCGCTGGTGCACGACCTGCGACTGGTCGAGGACAACTGGGAGTCGCCGACGCTGGGCGCCTGGGGGCTGGGCTGGGAGGTCTGGCTCAACGGCATGGAAGTGACCCAGTTCACCTACTTCCAGCAGGCCGGCGGCATGGAGTGCAAGCCCGTCCTCGGCGAGATCACCTACGGCCTGGAACGCCTGTGCATGTACCTGCAGGGCGTCGACAACGTGTTCGACCTGGTCTGGACCCATGGTCCGGACGGCAGCCCGGTGACCTACCGCGACGTCTACCACCAGAACGAGGTCGAGCAGAGCACCTACAACTTCGAGCACGCCGACGTGGCCGAGCTGTTCCACCGCTTCGATGCCTGCGAGGCCGAGGCCGCCAAGCTGGTCGAGCTGGGCCTGCCGCTGCCGGCCTACGAGCAGGTGATGAAGGCCAGCCACAGCTTCAACATGCTCGACGCCCGCCGCGCGATCAGCGTGACCGAGCGCCAGCGCTACATCCTGCGCGTGCGCAAGATTTCGCAGGCGGTGGCCGAGGCGTACTTCGCCCAGCGCGAGAAGCTCGGCTTCCCGGGACTGAAGCAACCGGCCGGCCAGGAGGCCGCGTGATGACCGACCACACCAACAACATGCAGCCGCTGCTGGTCGAGCTGGGCACCGAGGAGTTGCCGGTCAAGGCGCTGCCGAAGCTGGCGCAGGCGTTCTTCGACGGCGTCATCGACGGCTTGGCCAAGCGCGGCATCGCGTTCGACCGCGGCGAAGCAAAGCCGCTGTATTCGCCGCGCCGGCTGGCCGTGCTGCTGCCGGGCGTCGCCGCCGAGCAGTCCGAGCAGCGCTCCGAAGTGCTCGGGCCGTACCTCAACATCGCGCTCGATGCCGACGGCCAGCCGACCCGCGCACTACAGGGCTTCGCGAGCAAGGCCGAGGTCGAGTGGACCGCACTGGAAAAGACCACCGACGCCAAGGGCGAGCGCTTCGTGCACCGCTCGGTCAAGCGCGGCGAGAAGACCGCCGACCTGCTGGCCGCGGTCGTGACCGATGCGATCGCGGCGATGCCGATCCCCAAGCCGATGCGCTGGGGCGACCATGACTATGGCTTCGCCCGGCCGGTGCACTGGCTGGTGCTGCTGCTCGGCAGGAACGTGATCGACGCCGGCCTGCTCGGCGTGCGCAGCGACCGCATGAGCCGCGGCCACCGGTTCATGCACGACAAGCCGGTGTGGATCGGTGCGCCCGGCGACTACATCGAGTCGTTGCGTGGCGCAAAGGTACTGGTCGATCCCGACGAGCGCCGCGCGCGCATCGTCGCCGAGGTCGAGGCGGCCGCGGAATCCGTCGGCGGCAGTGCGCGGATCGACACCGGCATCCTCGAGGAGGTCAACGGCCTGGTCGAGTGGCCGGCCGCGGTCACCTGCGGCTTCGAACCGGAGTTCCTCGCGGTGCCATCGGAAGCTTTGATCGCGACGATGGAGACCCACCAGAAATTCTTCCCGGTACTCGATGCCAATGGTCGGCTCAGCGAGCACTTCGTCGGCATCGCCAACATCGAGTCGAAGGACATCGCCCAGGTAAGGCAAGGCTACGAGCGGGTGATCCGGCCGCGCTTCAGCGACGCCAAGTTCTTCTTCGTCGAGGACATGAAGCAGGGCCTGGCGTCGATGAATCAAGGACTGGCGACGGTCACCTACCAGAAGGCGCTGGGCAGCGTCGCCGACAAGGTTGCGCGGGTCGCCACCCTGGCCGAGGCGATCGCCGCGCAGGCCGGCGTCGAGCCGGAGCTCGCGCGCCGGGCCGCCGAGTTGTCGAAGGCGGATTTGCAGTCGCGGCTGGTCGGCGAGTTCCCGGAACTGCAGGGCATCGCCGGGCGCTACTACGCCGCGGTCGAGAACGAGCCGGTCGAGGTCGCCCACGCGATCGACGAGGCCTACATGCCGCGCTTCGGCGGCGATGCGATCGCGCCGTCGAAACTGGGCCAGGTGCTGGCGATCGCCGAGCGGCTGGATACGCTGGCCGGTGGGTTCGCGGCGGGATTGAAGCCCACCGGCAACAAGGACCCGTTCGCGCTGCGGCGCAATGCGCTGGGGTTGGCGCGGACGTTGATCGAGGCGGAGCTGGATGTCGCGCTTGACCCGATCCTCGCAGCGGCACGAGATGCCGTCGGCGCGGTGCAGGTCGGCAAGTCCGAGGCGGTTGCCGACATCGACGAGGTGCGCGAGTTTGTTTTCGATCGGCTGCGCGGTTACTACGCCGAACAAGGCGTTACGCCGCAGCAGTTCGAGGCGGTGTCGCAAGCGTGGTTGGCGATCGCGACGCACGTCGCTCCTACAGTCGCTTCGGCCGGTCCCGGCGTTTCCCAGCCTCCTGCAGGAGGGACGTCAGTCGCGATCGGAGCCGCCGGATCGCTGCACGACTTCGATCAGCGCATCAAGGCGATCGGCGAGTTCACCAAGCTGCCCGAAGCCGACGCCCTCGCCGCCGCCAACAAGCGCAGCCGCAACATCCTGCGCAAGGTCGAGGGTGAGCTGCCGACCGCGATCGATCCGGCGCTGTTCGCCGAGCCGGCCGAACGTGAGCTGGCCGCGGCGATCGACGCCGCGATCGAGGACACCGACCCGCTGCTCAAGCAACGCGACTACGTCGCCGTACTCGGCCGCCTCGCGCGGTTGCGGCCACAGGTCGATGCGTTCTTCGAGGCGGTGATGGTCAACGCCGACGACGACAGGGTCCGCAACAATCGCCTCGCGTTGTTGAAGCGGCTCAGCGACCGCCTCGGCAGCGTCGCCGCGATCGAGCACCTGTCGAGCTGAGGGCGCGACCTGCTCCCGCTAGCGGGAAATCATGCCGTTCCTTCTCCCGCAAGCGGGAGAAGGTGCCCGAAGGGCGGATGAGGGCACGCGACAGGGCAGCGGCGCACGAAGCTCCCATCCGCAGCGTTCGTCGCACACCAATGTCGCCTGCCCTGACCCCAACCCTCTCCCGCAAGCGGGAGAGGGAGCAAATGCAGGAACGTGGCGTTAATCGCTTATTGACGCACACCCGCTATCCTGCGCGCATGCGCTTCCCCCACCGCATTGCCGCCGTCGCGTCGTGCCTGATTGCCAGCAGCCTCGCGATGCCCGCGGTGCACGCGGCGCAGATCGGCGAGGTCCGCATCGTCGGTCTCGACGAGGCGATGACGCAGAACGTCCGCGCCGCCCTGACCCTGGTCGACGCACAGGGCAAGGACCTGTCCGGCCGCCGCCTCGCGTACCTGGTGCGCGAGGCCGACGACGAGACCCGCGAGGCGCTGCAGCCGTTCGGCTATTACTCGCCGACGATCGAGGTCGATCGCACGCGTGGCGAGGGCGCGACCACCGTCACCATCACCGTCGACCCGGGCGAGCCGGTCACCGTGCGCCGCTCGCATGTCGCGATCACCGGCGAGGGCAGCCGCGACCGCTACCTGCGCGAGGACCTCGGCGAGTTCGAGCCCGATGTCGGCGAGGTCTTCGACCACCAGTTGTACGAGGCCAGCAAGACCCGCATCAGCCGCCGGCTCGCCGTGCGCGGTTACTTCGACGCCGACTTCGCCAGCCGCCGAGTCGAGGTCACGCGCGCCGACAACGCCGCCGACATCGACCTGGTCTGGAGCAGCGGCCAGCGCTACGACATCGGCCCGGTTACGTTCGAGCAGACCCCGCAGGCGATCATCCGGCCGTCGCTGCTGCAGCGACTGCAGTACTGGGAGGACGGCAGCTACTACCACCAGGGCAAGCTCGACCGCCTGCGCGAATCGCTCGCCCGCCTCGACTACTTCGCCAGTATCGACATCCAGCCGCATCCCGAGGACGCGGTCGGCAACGACGTGCCGGTGACCGTCACCCTGACCCCGGCCAAGCGCAGCATCTACACCGCCGGCCTCGGCTACGGCACCGACAGTGGGCCCGGCGTGCGGCTCGGACTGGAGCGGCGCTACGTCAACGACCGCGGCCACAAGGCGCTGGCGCAACTCGACTACGCGCAGAAGCGCAAGACCCTGACCCTGCAGTACCGCATTCCCGCGTTCGCCTGGCTCGACGGCTGGTACACGATCAGCGCGCAGGCCGCCGACGAGCAGTCCGACTACGTCGACTCGCGCCGGATCGAGTTCGTCGGCAGCCGCAGCGGCGAGGTCAACGACCACCTGACCGTGGTCGCCTCGATCCATGCGCTGCGCGAACGCTGGGCCTACCTCGCCGACGACGACGGCGATCCGGAGACGCCGCGCGACTACCGCTACGCCACGTTCACCTACCCGTCGTTGCGCGCCGAGTACATCGACGCCGACAACCTGGTGTTCCCGCGCGACGGCCTGTCGGGCACGCTGCTGCTGCGCACTGGCGTCGAAGGTGCCGGTTCGGACGCGAGCTTCGCCCAGGTCCGCGCGACCAGCCACTGGTATCGCGGCATCGGCGAGCGCAACCGCCTGATCGTGCGCGGCGAGCTCGGCCATACCTACACCAATGCGCTGGTCGACATGCCGCCGAGCCTGCGCTTCTTCGCCGGCGGTGACGACAGCATCCGCGGCTACAGCTGGCGCGAGGTCGGGCCGCGGATCGAGGGCGTCGACGGCAAGCTCTACGCGGTCGGTGCCAAGAACGTCGCCACCGCCAGCGTCGAGTTCGAGCACTACTTCACCGACAGCTGGGGCGCGGCGGCGTTCGTCGATACCGGCAGCGCATTCAACGGCACCCCCGACTGGCGCACCGGCGTCGGTGCGGGCGTGCGCTGGCGCTCGCCGGTGGGGCCGGTGCGGCTCGACATCGGCCACGGCCTCGACGATCCGGACTCGTCGTTCCAGCTCTACCTCAGCGTCGGCGCGGACCTGTAGCGATGGCACCGACCCTCCGACAACTGCGCTTCCGCCGCCGGCACATCGACCCGGACCTGACGCCCGAGCAGCGCGAGGAGCGCATCAAGGAACTGCGCCGCAAGCGCGAGGCGCGATTGCGCGTGCTCGCCGTGCGGAGCGTGCTGCTGGCCGGCGCGCTGGTGCTGGCGGTGGTGCTGCTGGGCTACTGGCTGCTGACCACGATCGGCGGCCGCGACTTCCTGCTGGCGCAGATCGTCGCGCGGCTGCCGGCCGACGCCGAATTGAGCTGGTCGCGCGCCGAAGGCCCGGCGTCGGGCCCGCTGACCCTGCACGACGTCCGCTTCACCCTGCCGCGCCAGCGCGACCCGACCTGCGTGCCGACCGACACCGCGACCTGCGCGATGGGAACGATCGTATTCACCGCGCGCGAGGCGACGATCGACCCGGCGATCCGGCCGCTGCTCGGCCGCCGCCTGCGGCTCGACGCGTTGCAGCTGACCGGTGCGACGCTCGACCTGCCCGAATCCGACGCGCCGTTCGAGCTGCCGCGCTGGCCCGACGCGCTGCCGCAGATCGCGCCGCCGCTGGCGCTGCAGGCCGACGACGTGCGGATCGACGGCTTCCGCGTGTCCAGCGCCGGCGCGCCGCTGATCGACATCGCCCACCTGCGCGGCGGGCTCGTCGCCGACGAAGGCGAACTGCACATCGAACGCTTGCGGGTCGACAGCGACCGCGGCCGCTTCACCGTGCACGGCGACTACGCGCCCGGCGACAACTACCGCAGCGACCTGGTCGCGACTGCGGTGCTGCCCGCAATCGGTACACGCACGCCGCCGCGGCTCGGTTTCGTCGCCCGCGGCGACCTCGCGCGGATGGATGTCGCGCTGGCCGGCCACGCCCCGGGGCCCTTACAGGCAACGCTGGTACTGCGCGAGAACACCGAAGACAACGACCGTCCGCGGTGGCAGTTGCGCGCCCGTGCCGACGCACTCGACGTGGGGTTGCTCACCGACCCCACCGCCGCGCCAAGCGAGACGCCGCTCTCGCTGCAGTTTCAAGCCGATGGCGTTGGCGGCGAGGCGAACCTGAGCGGTGACGCACGGCAGGGCGATTTCACCGCAACGGTGCTGCCCTCGAAGGTGCACCTCGAAGAGCAGGTGTTGCGGTTCGATCCGCTGCATCTGCAGCTGTTCGACGGCCAGTTGCGCCTGCGCGGCCACGCCGATTTCAACGATCCCGGCAACGCCACGTTCCGCTTCGCCGCCAACGCCCACGACCTGCAATGGGGCGGCGCGACCGCGACGGGTGCCGCGCCCACTCCCGTCATCGAGGCCAATGGCGACTTCGGCCTCGCCGGCACCATGCAGGCCTGGGCGCTGGTCGGCCGCGCCACCCTCGCCCGCGACGGCCAGCAGGCCGACCTCAGCCTCGACGGCCGCGGCGATGCCGAGCGCATGCGGCTCGAGACCCTGCACGTGCAGATGCCGACCGGCACCCTCGACGCCACCGGCGCGGTCGCCTGGGCGCCGGCGCTGGGCTGGGATATCGACGCCCGCCTCGCCGGCTTCGATCCCGGCTACTTCGCCGCCGGCTGGGACGGCGCGGTCGATGGCGACATCACCAGCAGCGGCCAGACCCGTACCGACGGCGGCCTCGACATCAACGCCGATGTCACCGACCTTGGCGGCCGCCTGCGCGGACGCCCGCTCGACGGCAACGCCAACTTCGCCATGCACGGCGCCGCGCCATCGGGCGGCACCACGGTCTACGAGGGCGAGGTCGCGCTGAGCCTCGGCGGCAGCCGGATCGATGCCGAAGGCCGGATCGACGACCGGCTCGACATCAACGCACGCTTCGCGCCGCTGCAGCTGACCGACCTGCTGCCCGACGCCAGCGGCACGCTGCGCGGCACCTTGCGGCTGCAAGGCCCGCGCAGCGCGCCCGACATCGCCGCCGACCTCGATGGCAGCGCGATCCGCTACGGCGACTACTCGGCCGATTCGGTCGCGATCAACGGCGAGCTGCCGTGGTCGCGCGGCGATGGCGCGATGACGGTGGACGCCACCGGACTGGTCGCCGGCGTCGCGCTCGACCGGCTCGACATCGACGCGCGCGGCGCGATCGAAGCGCTGCGCCTCGATGCGCAGGCGCAGGGCGAGGTCGGCCGCCTCGATCTCGCCGGCAACGTCGCCCATCGCGGCAACCGCTGGAGCGGCACCATTGCCAGCCTGCAACTGGCGCCGCAGCGCGGTGCGGACTGGCAGTTGCAGCAGCCCGCCGCCTTCGGCTGGGCCGGCGGCAGCGCGACCCTCGACGATTTCTGTCTCGCCTCCAGCGCCGGCGGTTCGCTGTGCGCCGACGCCGACTGGCCGCGCCGCGGCGTCACCATCGACGGCCAGGGCTTGCCGCTGTCGCTCGCCAGCGCCTACCTGCCGGAGCAGGACGGCCGCGCGTGGCTGCTGCGCGGCGAGCTTTCGATCGACGCCCAACTGCGCCCGCAGGGCAACGGCTGGGTCGGGCAGGCACGCATCGCCTCGGCCAGCGGCGGGCTCAAGTTCAGCGAACGCGCGCGCCGCGAACTGCTGCGCTACGACGACCTGCTGCTGCAGGCGAACTTCCGCCCGCAGGGCATCGAGGCCACGCTCGCCACCGTGTTCAACGACGACGGCCGCATCGATGCACGCATCACCACCGGCTGGGATGCCTACGCGCCGCTGGCCGGCGAGCTCGCGTTCGATACCGACGAGCTGACCTGGATCGAACTGTTCTCGGCCGACATCGTCGAGCCGACCGGCCGCCTGTCCGGCCGCATCGCGCTCGGCGGCACCCGCGCCGCACCACGGCTCGGCGGACAGGCGCAACTGGCGGAGTTCGAGACCGGCATCCCGTCGCTGGCGATCGCCCTGCACGACGGCAACCTGCAGCTCAACGCCCTGCCCGACGGCAGCGCGCGGATCAGCGGCAGCGTGCGCTCGAGCTCGGCCGCCGGCAATCCCGACAGCGGCGTGCTGAACATCGACGGGACGCTCGGCTGGCAGGGCGATGACACCCCGCTGGTGCTCAACCTGCGCGGCACCGACGTGCTGGTGTCGGACACCCCCGACCTGCGCGCGATCGCCAGCCCCGACCTGCAGATCAGCTACCGCGCCGGCGAGCCGCTGCAGCTGACCGGCGAGGTCGTGGTGCCCGAGGCGCGGATCAACCTGGAGGGCCTCGACGGCGGCGTCTCGGCCTCGCCCGACGTGGTCGTGCTCGACCCGGTCGATCCCGACGCCGGCCCCGCCGCGCCACTGGCGATGGACCTGGCGATCGTGGTCGGCGACGACGTGCGCATGAACGGCTTCGGCCTCACCGGCAGCCTCGGCGGTCGCCTGCAGATCCGCGCCCGTCCCGGCCGCGAAATGATCGCCACTGGCAACCTCGACGTCGGCGGCGAGTACACCGCCTACGGCCAGGACCTGACCATTACCCGCGGCCGGCTGAGCTGGTCGGCCGACCCGATCGGCGATCCGATCATCAACCTGCGCGCCGAACGCGAGATCGGCGAGGTCACCGCCGGCGTCGATGTCAGCGGCCGCGCCAGCGCGCCACAGGCCGAGGTCTGGTCCAACCCGGCCAGCTCGCAATCGGAAGCCCTCGCGTACCTGACGCTTGGCCGCCCGCTGTCGAGCCTCAGCGGCAGCGAGCGCGGCCAGCTCAACGCCGCCAGCGCCGCGCTGACCGCCGGCGGCAGCCTGCTGGCCGGGCAGCTGGGCGCGAAGATCGGCCTCGATGATGCCGGCGTGATGCAGAGCCGCGCGCTCGGCGGCAGCGTGTTCGGGGTCGGCAAGCAGATCTCGCCGCGGCTGTATGTCGGCTACGGCGTGTCGCTGCTCGGCACCGGCTCGGTGCTGACGCTGAAGTACCTGCTCGACCACGGCTTCGACATCGAGATCGAATCGAGCTCGATCGAGAACCGCGGTTCGGTCAACTGGCGCAAGGAGAAGTAGCCTCCACCGCCAGCACGGAGCCTCAGTGCCCCGCCTTGCCCAGCAGGCTCGCCTCCATCAGGTCCAGTTCGCGCACCAGCTTCTGGTGCACCACGTCGTCGATCGCGAACGCGCGGCGCAGCTTGTACAGCTCGTCGCGCTCGGCATCCAGCGCGCCCAGCCGCAACCGGCGCTCGGCCTCGGCAACGCGCTGCATGTCCTCGGCGTTCTCGCCGCTGAGGTCGCCGTAGTCGAGGTGGCGCTGGTAGACGTCGCGCAGCACCATCGCCGCCTCCGCCCGCGCCGCAGTCGCCTTGGGGTCTTCCAGCGGCTCGGCCAGCAGCAGGTCGATCCTGCGCAGCGCCGCCTCCGACGCCGCCACCCGCGCGTTGGCCTCGGTGTCCTTGCGCTCCGGCTCCGGCAGCACGTCGGTCAACCCCCGCGTCAGCAACGGCAGGCCGACGCTGGCGATCGTCAGCGACAGCAGGATCACCCCCATCGCCAGGAAGATCGCCACGTCGCGCGCCGGGAACGCGCTGCCGTCGGGCATCAGCAGCGGCAGGGTCAGGATGCCGGCCAGGGTGATCGCGCCGCGCACGCCGGCGGTGGCGATGATCGCCAGCAGCCGGGTCTGCGGCATCGCGGTGTCCTCGCCGCGCCAGGCCGCGCGGAACACGGTCAGGCGGATCGCGATCCAGACCCAGGCAAAACGCATCAGGCCCAGTCCGAGGGTGATCACCACCACGTAGCCGAGCAAATGCCAGACATCGTTGCCGCTGCCGGTGGCCTCGGCGGCCTCCGGCAGGCGCCGCAGCATGCGTGGCAACTGTTCGCCGAGCAGCACGAAGATGATGCCGTTGAGCGCGGTCTGCACCGTGTCCCAGACCGCGCCGCGCTGCATCCGGGTCGAGGCCAGCGGCCGGCCCGACAGTTCGCCGTAATGCATCGCGATGCCGGCCACCGCCGCGGCGAGGATGCCGGAGACGTGCACGTGCTCGGCCGCCAGGTAGGCCGCGAACGGAATCAGCAGGCTGACCAGGATCTGGATTCCCGGGTCCTCGCCGGAACGGCGCACCAGCAGCCGGTTGAGCCGGCCGATCACGAAGGTCACCGCGACGCCAACCACCAGACCGCCACCCGCGACCAGCAGGAAGCTCACCGATGCGTTGGCCGGCGAGAACGTACCGGTCAGCGCCGCGGTCACCGCGAAGCTGAAACACACCAGGCCGGTGGCGTCGTTGAGCAGCGACTCGCCCTCGAGGATGTGCATCAGGCGCGATGGCAGCGGCGAGTTGGCGGTCACCGCGCTCACCGCCACCGGATCGGTCGGCGACAGTATCGCGGCCAGCGCGAATGCCACCGCCAGCGGCACCGCCGGCACCAGCCACCAGATGAACCAGCCCATCCCGATCACGGTCAGCACCACCAGCCCGATCGCCAGCGCCAGAATCGGCTTCCAGTCGCGGAAGAACGCGCCCTTGGGAATGCGCCAGCCATCGAGGAACAGCAGCGGCGGGATGAACAGCAGCAGGAACAGGTGCGGCTCGAAGTCGACGTCGAAACCCAGCGTCGCCAGCCCCGCGCCTATCGCGATCTGCAGCAACGGCAGCGGCACCTTGAACGGCAGCAGGCGCGCGATGAAACCGCTGACGACCACCGCCAGCAGGAAGACCAGGACCATCGTGACTACAGGCATGCGGATTCCACAGGAACAGCGGGGGATACCGCCTATTTTGCCTCGTCACCCTACCCGCGTGGTCCACCCATCGCCGGCAGGATCACGCCGTTGACGTAGGACGCGCACACCTTCGATGCCAGGAACACATAGGCCGGCGACATTTCCTCGGGTTGCGCCGGGCGGCCCATGTCGCTGTCCTTGCCGAAGTCGGCGATCTTTTTCGCGGGGCGGTCGGCCGGGTTCAGCGGCGTCCACACCGGCCCGGGCGCGACCGCGTTGACCCGGATGCCGCGGTCGAGCAGGTGGCTCGCAAGCGACTTGGTGAAGGCGTGGATCGCGCCCTTGGTCGCCGAATAGTCGAGCAGTTGCGCGCTGCCGAACAGCGCCACTTCCGAGCCGGTGTTGACGATGCTGCTGCCCGGCTTCATGTGCGGGATCGCCGCGCGCGCCAGCTTGAAGTAGCCGCCGATGTTGGTCTGCAGCGTCTCTTCCCACTGCGCGTCGGTGATGTCCTCGATGCGCTCGGCGTGCTGCTGGAAGGCGGCGTTGTTGACCAGCACGTCGAGCCGGCCGAACGCCTTAAGCGCCTCCCTGACCGCCTTCTCGCAGAACGCGGTCTTTTTGACGTCACCGGCGATCACGATGCAGCGGCGACCTTCCTCCTCGACCGCGGCGCGGGTGACCTCCGCGTCGTCCGGCTCGGCCAGGTGCAGCACCGCGACGTCGCAGCCCTCGCGCGCGAACAGCACCGCGACCGCGCGGCCGATGCCGGAGTCGGCGCCGGTCACGATCGCGGCCATGCCTTCGAGCTTGCCGCTGCCCTGGTAGTCGGGGGCGAGGTAGCGCGGCTGCAGTTCCAGGTCGTGCTCGTAGCCGGGCTTTTTCAGGTGCTGCGCCGGCAGCGGGTTTTTCGGTTGCTTGCGCGGACCGGTCTGTACCGGCTTCTTCTTCGCGGCCTTGGACTTGCCGGGCTTTGCGTCGATCTTCTTCTGGATCGAGCGCTGGCGGGCAACGGTGTCGCCGGCACGCTTGCCGGTCTTGCTTGCGCTCTTGCGGGTGGCCATGGCGGTCGCTCGTGTGGACTGCGCCCAGCACAGCAGGCCGGCCGTTGCCCGGACGTGACCACGAAGGCAACGCGGTGTGAGTGCGCGGGCCAGCCCCGGTCCGCCGGATCGGGACCATACTCGGCGGGAACCTCCCGCGCGCTGGCGCATCCGACGGGTATGGAGGGCACCGATGAGCCGATCACCGATCAACACCGTCGTCGATTACGCGTCGCTGGACGACGTGGCACTGGCGGGGCGGGCACAGGCCGGCGAGCGCGAGGCGTTCCGCCACATCATGCAGCGTTGCAACCAGCGCCTGTTCCGGATCGCGCGCGGCGTGACCGGTGACGACGCCGAGGCCGAGGACGTGGTGCAGGCGGCCTACGCGCGTGCGTTCGAAAAACTGCACGGCTTCCGCGGCGACGCCAGCCTGGCAACCTGGATGACCCGGATCGTGCTCAACGAAGCCTACGGACGGCTGCGCCAGCGGCGGCCGACGGTGCCGGTGGAGGCGATCGAGATGGCGCAACTCGATGGTGGCCGGGTGGTTCCGTTTCCCTCCCGCTATGGCAACGAGGACCCCGCCGCCGGTGCGGCGCGGGCGCAGATCCGCGGGTTGATCGAGCACGCGGTCGATGCACTGCCCGAGGATTTCCGGGTGGTGTTCATGATGCGCGAGATCGAGCAGTGCAGCGTCGAGGAAACCGCGCGCACGCTGGAACTCAAGCCCGAGACGGTCAAGACCCGCCTGCACCGCGCGCGGCGGTTGTTGCGCAGTGCCCTGCAGGACAGCGTCGCGGCCAGCCTTGGCGATGCGTTCCCGTTCCTCGGCGCGCGCTGCGAACGCATGACCGAGGCGGTGCTGGCACGGCTGGACCGCGCGCGCTGAGCTGGCGCGCCCGCGCTCTCCATCCAAGCCGCTACATCCATCCACAACCAAGAGGGGTTCGACATGCTTGTCACTTATGCGGTCATCATTTTCGCCATCACCGCGCTCGGCGGACTGTTCCTGGCCAGTTACGTGCTGCGCGGCAGGCTGGCGCCCTGGGCGGTGTCGATCCTGCATGCGTTGCTCGGTGCGGCCGGCCTGGTGGTGCTGCTGCTGGCGGTATTGCAGGGCGGCGCCGGTCGCGTGACCGCGGCGCTCGGGCTGCTGGTGGTCGCGGCGCTGGGCGGCTTCTACCTGGCTTCGCTGCACCTGCGCGGCACGGTCGCGCCGAAGGGCGTGGTGTTCCTGCATGCCGGGCTGGCGGTGGTCGGGTTCCTGACCCTGCTCACCGTCATCGTGATGTAGCCGGCGGCCCGCGATGAAGCATCCGTTGCACCCGGCACTCGTGCATTTCCCGATCGCCTGCTGGTCGCTGGCGACGCTGGCCGACATCGCCAGTCCGTGGCTGGGGCAGCCGGCGTGGTGGCTGGCCGGCGTGCTGATGGCGATCGGCACGCTGGCCGCGGTGGCGGCGATGGGCGCTGGGTTGTTCGAGCTGGTGAAGATAGGCGAGGCGGATCCGGCGCTGCGGGTCGCGCGCTGGCACATGCTGGCGGCGATGGCGGCGTGGCTGGCCTACGCGGCGAGCCTGCTGTTGCGGCTGGACCTGCCGCTGGACGCGACCCCGCTGGCGGCGCCGGGGGTACTGGAGATCGGCCTGAGCGTGGTCGGTTTCGGTTGCCTGGCGGTCGCCGGCACGCTCGGCGGGACGCTGGTCTACGGGCATGGCGTTGGCGTGCGACGCGAGCCGGGTCGCTAGCCGTGCTGGCCATGCGGGCGTCCGGCTATTCGATGTTTTCCGGATCACGCAGCACCACGCCCTGCAGCCTCGGCTCGCCATCGACGACGTCGGTCCATGCGACGCGGACGGTACCGTCGGCGAGCGCCAGTTGCGGGAAGCCGGTGCCGCGGCCGCGGCCCTGCAGGCGGGCGAGCTCGATGCGCTGCAACTGGCGCGACAGGTCCGGCGCGTAGCGGGCCAGTTGCAGCGTCTGGCCGGCCTCGTCCTCGCGGGTCCACAGCACCCACGCCGCGTCGGTACCGATGGCGACATCGACACGGCCCTGCACCGCCGCGCCGACATCGACTTCGACCGGCGTTGCGAAGTGGTCGCCGGCGTCGAGCGAGCGCGCGATCTTCAGCGTCGGCATGTCGTTGGCGGCGGTATACCAGCCGACCAGCACGGTGTCGTCGCGGGCGTCGGCCGCGGGGCCGTTGACCGGGCAGGCCGGCATCGTCCAGTGGTCGGCGTGGACGGGGGTCGGGTCGCCCCAGCGGTTGCCGTCGAAACGGGTCACCACGATGTCACGGAGCTCGGCGTCGGTGCGGTCGCGGTAGACAACCAGCGGGCCGCGCGCGGTCATCGTGACGTCGGTCTGGCAGCAGTCGCAGGTCGCGGCGTCGAGCATGCTTTCGCCGCTGCGCGCGAGCTTGGCGTCAAAGCGCGCGGCGCGCAGGGTCATGCGGCCGCCGCCGTGGCCGGCGTGCGCGTCGTGGCCGCCGTGACCTTTCGCGGCGGCGGTTTCGCGGCCGTCGAGCCAAGCGATGCCGAGGCTGTCGACGGACGCCGGCCACAGCGACACGAAACCGTGCTCGGTCGGGGTGCCGTCGTCATTGACCCGCAACGGTTCGGACCAACTGGCGCCGTGGTCGTCCGAGCGCACCAGCACCACATCGTAGGCGTAGGGCGCCTCGGCCGACTGTTGCAGCCAGTGCGCCCACAACGCGCCGTCGGCGGTGGCGGCGAGGTGCGGGGTGTCGGCCCAGTTGACGAACCAGTCGTCACCGCGCGCGATGGTTTGCGCGGCGCTCCATTGGCCGTCGGCGAAACGCGAAAAGCGCAGGGCATGGCCGTCGGCGTCGGGGTTGATCCACGACAGCAGCAGGCCGTCGGCGGTGGCGACGAGGTCGGGCTGCGCGGCGCCGGGCGGGCTGGGCAGCGCCCAGGGCTCGGCGACGAATGTGGGGGTTGTCGCCGAGGTGGCCGATGTCGGTGGCGTTGCGTCGGTATTGCCGTCAGCGACGGGCGCCGCATCCGGTTGGCAGGCGGCGAGTGCGGCGGCGAGTGCGGCGGTCAGGGTCAGGGCGGGTAAGAGGCGCATGCAGATAGCGTAACGCCGGCTGGCGAGTGGCGTTCGAGCGCTCATGTCACTCGCATCCGATGTTGGAGCGACGTAAGTCGCGATTTCACCGGTGTTGCAGGAGCCGTGGCATCCGCTGTTGCGGAGCTTGCCGAAGGCGTGGCTTCGAGTGGGTCCTGCCGCGAGCCGGTCCGCCAGACTGCGGCTGCGTCGAGGAATTCGCGACTTACGTCGCTCCTACGGTCAATACAGACGCCGTTCGATCGCGCGATCGGATGGCGCTGCAGCGGGCCACCGTCATACCGGCGTGGTCCGGTGTCGGTTTACGCAACCCGGCTGCGGCGCTGGCGGGTCAGGTGGACCAGCAGCAGCGAGATCGCCGCCGGGGTCATGCCGGGGATGCGCTGGGCCTGTCCGATGGTCTGCGGGCGGACCTGGGCGAGTTTGCCGGCGAGTTCCAGCGACAGGCCATGGACGGGGCCGTAGTCGAAGTCGGCCGGGATCGCGGTGGTCTCGTGGCGTTGCTGGCGGGCGATCTCCTCAAACTGGCGGTCGAGGTAGCCGGCGTACTTGACCCCGATCTCGACCTGCTCGGCGACCGCCAGGTCGGCGACCGCGGGGCCGAGCGACGGCACCGCGAGCAATCGGGCGTAGTCGATTTCCGGCCGCTTCAGCAGGTCGCGGGCACTGCCTTCGCGGCTGGGCTCGATGCCCAGGTGCGTGGCGATCTCCCGGCCGAGGGTGTTGTTCGGCGAAACCCGGAGCGCGCCGAGCCGCGTGTTCTCGGCCTCGATCGCCTCGCGCTTGGCCTCGAACGCGGCAAAGCGCGCGTCGTCGACCAGCCCGAGTTCGCGCCCGACCGCGGTCAGCCTCAGGTCGGCGTTGTCCTCGCGCAGCTGCAGGCGGTACTCGGCGCGCGAGGTGAACATGCGGTATGGCTCGGTGGTGCCGTGGGTGATCAGATCGTCGACCAGCACGCCGAGGTAGGCCTGGTCGCGGCGCGGGCTCCAGCCATCGGCACCGGCCACCTGGCGCGCGGCGTTGAGGCCGGCCAGCAGGCCCTGCGCGGCGGCCTCCTCGTAGCCGGTGGTGCCGTTGATCTGGCCGGCGAAGAACAGGCCGTCGACCGCCTTGGTCTCCAGCGTGGCCTTGAGTCCGCGCGGGTCGAAGAAGTCGTACTCGATCGCGTAGCCGGCGCGGGTGATGTGGGCCTGTTCGAAGCCGCGGATGCTGCGCACCAGTTCCAGCTGCACGTCGAACGGCAGCGAGGTCGAGATGCCGTTCGGGTAGATCTCGGCGACGCCGAGGCCCTCGGGCTCGACGAAGATCTGGTGGCTGGCCTTCTCGGCGAACCGCACCACCTTGTCCTCGATCGACGGGCAGTAGCGCGGGCCGATGCCCTCGATCTGGCCGGTGTACAGCGGGCTGCGGTCGAGCGCGGCGCGGATGATCTCGTGGGTGCGCTCGCAGGTGTCGGTGATCCAGCACGAGACCTGCCGCGGGTGGTCGGCATGCGAGCCCATGAAGGAAAACACCGGGCGCGGGTCATCACCCGGCTGCTCGCGCATCACGCTGTAGTCGAGCGAGCGGCCGTCGATCCGCGGCGGGGTGCCGGTCTTGAGCCGGTCGACCACGAACGGGCCGTCGCGCAGCTTTGCCGCCAGCGTCTGCGCCGGCGGGTCGCCCGCACGACCGGCGGCGTAGGTGGTCTGGCCGACGTGGACCTTGCCGGCGAGGAAGGTGCCCGCGGTCAGCACCACCGCCGGCGCGTGGAAGCGCAGGCCGGTCTGGGTGGTGACGCCGCCAACCTTGCCGTCGTCGAAATCGATGTCGTCGACCGCGGCCTGGAACACGGTCAGCCCCGGCTGGTTCTCGACCGCCCGGCGCACGAACGCGCGGTACAGGTTGCGGTCGGCCTGGCAGCGGGTCGCGCGCACCGCCGGGCCCTTGCTCGCGTTCAAACGCCGCCACTGGATGCCGGCGGCGTCGGCGGCGTGCGCCATGACCCCGCCGAGGGCGTCGATTTCCTTGACCAGGTGACCCTTGCCGATCCCGCCGATCGCCGGGTTGCAGCTCATCGCACCGATGGTCTCGATGTTGTGGGTCAGCAGCAGGGTGCGGGCACCCGCGCGCGCGGCCGCCAGCGCGGCCTCGGTACCGGCGTGGCCGCCGCCGACCACGATCACGTCGTATTGGTAGAAATTCGGGGTCATTTCAGCAGCCCATTGCAGGCGGGAATTCTACGCCGATCAGGCACTTGCGGTTGGCGGGAGGACTGGGCTTGGCCAGCGCCTCCACTGGATGCGTGAAGACGGCGTCAACGTTGGCATGCTTCATGCGTTACTTCCCATGCACCCGGCAGGGCAGGCGCCAAGCGCCGGTCGGTATTGGAACAGGGGCCGACCAAGCGCCTGCCGGGGAAGCACAGGGACCGAATGTCGGGGGACATTCGGTCCCTTTTTTTGCGCCTCGGCCGCGCCGCAAGGGCCTCGCCGGTCACATTCCGCGCGAGACGCCCGTCGGGGCGCCTGCGGAAATCCCCGGTCCAGCGCCTGATCCAGGGCCCGACGGCAGCGGCCAAGCCCCCTTCCCGGATACGCGAAAGCCCCGCTTGGCGGGGCTTTCGGTGTGGGCGTCGGCATCCGACGGGGACGGAACAGGGGGGATCCGGGATTCCTCGTCGGACACCGACATTGAAGCGGCAACCCGATTACGTCGCAATGCGACGCTTTCTGTCAATACCCGCGACTCGTCGTCAGACGAACGGCAGGTACCGGGGGATCACCGTTCTTCGGTTTCGACGCGGCGGACTGCACCGGACCGGGCGCGCTGCATGACCCGCTCCATCCGCGAACCACCACCATCGTTGCTGCGCGCCCGCACCGGCGTTGCGGGACGACGCACCGGAGCTGAGCGCACCGGCGTGGCCGGCCGCACCGGCACCGACATCGGTTTGCGCTGGACCACCGGCGAACGCTCGATCCGCTCACGCTTCAGGCGCTCGTAATCCCGCCACGGCGCCTTCTGGTCGTGGTCGCGGTCCTCATGGTGGCCGTTGTCGCCATCCGGACGCGGCCGGATCACCACGGGCGGCCGGTAGTAGCCGTACGGATAGCCGTGGCGGTAACCGCCGTAGTAGTACGGGTAGCCGCGACGGTAGTAGTAGCTGTTGCCGTAGTAGCCATCGTAATAGCCGCCCGGCGCGCCGTGATACCGGTAGTCGACGCCCGGCTGTCCGTAGTAGTAGTCGCCACGGTCCTGGCGGTAGCTGTAGCCGCCGGTCATGCAGCCGCCCAGCATGGCCACCGCGATCGCGGGCAGAATCAGTTTTCGGATCATCGTCATGTTGGGAACCCCCCGGGTCATGCGGTCATCGTCGGGCCGAGGCATTGAACTCGCGCTTAATTTGCAGTATTGCACGGCCCCGCAGCTGACCGGTTCAGGTAGCCCTCGCGATTCCGGGCACGCCGGTTCCGCCCGTCCGCAAGGGCCACCGCTGCGCTACGCTGCAACGATGTCCGCAGCCAACATCGCCTCCCCGCCGTTTCGCGCCTCCGCCGACACGGTCGGTTTCGACGACGTACTGGGCGCCGCCGCGCGGATCGCGCCGCATGCCCATGCGACCCCGGTGCTGCGTTCGCGGACGCTGGACGCACTGGCCGGCTGCGAGTTGCACTTCAAGGCCGAGCACCTGCAGCGCAGCGGCGCGTTCAAGTTCCGCGGCGCCTGCAACGCGGTCTGGTCGCTGGACGACGCGCAGGCCGCCCGCGGGGTGGTCACCCATTCCTCCGGCAACCACGGCGGCGCGCTGGCGCTGGCCGCGCGCACCCGCCGGATCGGCTGCCACGTGGTGGTACCCGAAGGCGCGGTCGCGGCCAAGCTGGCGGCCATCGCCGCCTACGGTGCGACCCTGCACCGCTGCGAACCGACGATCGATGCGCGCGAGGCGATGTGCGAGCAGGTCCGCCAAGCCACCGGCGCCGAGCTGGTCCACCCCTATACCGACCCGCGCGTGATCGCCGGCCAGGCCACCGCGGTGCTGGAGTTGCTGTCGGGGCCGGCCGTGTTCGACGCGGTGGTGGTTCCGGTGGGCGGGGGCGGACTCGCCAGCGGCAGCGCGATCACCCTCGCCGCCTGCGCCCCCGGCACCCGGCTGTGGCTGGCCGAACCGGCCGGCGCGGCCGAGACCGCGGCGTCGCTGCAGCGTGGCGAGCGGGTCACACGGTTCGTCCCCGATACGATCTGCGACGGCCTGCGCGGCACCCTCGGGGCGCCCAATTTCGAGCTGCTGCGCCGCCACGCAGCGAGCGTACTGGTGGTCGACGACGACGCCACCCTGCACGCGATGCGGCTGCTCTGGCGCCACTGCAAGCAACTGGTCGAACCGTCCTCGGCGATCGCGCTGGCGGTGGTGCTGGCCAACCCGGAGCACTTCGCCGGGCAACGCGTGGGCATCGTGCTGTCGGGCGGCAATGTCGACCTGGATGGCCTGCCGGCGCTGCTGGCGGGCTGACAGAAGCGCCTGTCCGCCTGGAGCGACTGTAGGAGCGACGTAAGTCGCGATTTCCTCGAGCTCACCCGACGCCTCGACTGTTGGCCTCGACGACGCCTGCCGGAGGCTCCGGGCAGCCGTTCCGCAACCACCCCGGTATCGCGTCGGCCGGATCGGTGCGTTCGCGACTTACGTCGCTCCTACACAAGGCGCGTGGCCGCGGCGGAGCAACGGGCGCGGAGATGCGGGACGCGGACCGGGCTGGCGTGGGACGTCGGACTGGACGCGACCTGGGTGCTACCGCACGGCCGGACCCGTAACGCCCGCCTCGACCAACCGCTGCAAACCTTCGCCCAGCAACAGCCGGGTCACCCCGGCACGTTCGGACATCGGCCGTTCGTGCAACACGTCGAGCAGCATCGCGACCGAATCGCAGCGCGCGGCGTGGTCGTTGCCGTCGAGGCCGGCGATGAAGCCGTCATTCAGCAGCGCGGCACGCACGCCGGCGGCCTTCAGCACCTGCCGTGCGGCGGTGACATCGTGGGCCTGCGGCGGATTCTGCATCGCGGCGACAAACACGCCGGCAACCGCATTGGCGAAGCGCTCCTGGCTGGCCTGGCCGAGCCGCGAGGCGATCGCGTTGAGCCCGGCCAGGCTGCGGTCGGACGCGGGGTCGAACAGCCGGCACAGCACCTGCGCGTCGGCCGGGTCGCGGCTGCTCGCATGCATTGCCTGGAACAGCCGATCGATCGCCGGGTCGGGTGCGCGCGCCAGCAGCTCGGTGCCGTCGGCGACCAGCACCGCGGGGTCGAAACCCCACTGCTCGATCGTCGCGCCGGGCGTCGCCGGCGTGGCTTGCGGCGGTGCAGATTGCGACGCCCCTTGCGGCCCGGCCGTCGCCGCGGCTGCGGCCGGCAGCCATCCGGCGAGCAGGATCACGGTAAGCGCGGTCGTCGCAATCGGCCGGGATGCGAACTGGATCGACATGGACATGGGCGACTCGGAACGCGGGAATCCACGCCGAATCTAGTCGTCAACGGCTGAACGTCGTGTCTGCAACGCCAGCCGTCGGGTGGCTCAGACGCCGCGTTCGCTGCGCAGGTCCTGGGTCGCGCGGTGGTCGCCAGCGGCCGCGCGCGCAGCGATCCAGCTGAAAATGACGATGCCGACGACCACCACCGCCGCACCCCACAGCGCCGGGCCACGCGGCCAGCGCTCGCCGAGCCAGAGCACTCCGAGCAGGGTCGCGAACAGGATTTCGGCGGCCTGCATCGCCTCGGCCGCGGCCAGTGCGGTGGGGTCGTTGCGGACCATCCCGGTGGCCTGGAAGAACAGCACCGTGGCGATGATCCCGGCGCCCAGCGCGACCCCGCCGGCGAGCCAGACCTGGTCCATCGACGGCGCGCCACCATCGATCCCGGCAAACAGCGCCAGCACCAGCCACAGCGGCTGGCTGGCGAGGGTCAGACCGAACACGCGCTGGGTCGCATTGAGTTCCGGCCCTTCACCCGGGTGGCGTTCGAGGTGCAGCAGCAGGCCGCGGTTGCCGAGCGGGTAGGCCACCGCGGCAACCGCGACACAGGCGAGTGCGAACCAGCCGGCGCGGTCGAGGTCGCCGCCACCGACGCCGAGCTGCATCAACAGCACCCCGGCGACCACCAGCAAGCCAGCCGCCAACGCGGGCAGCGGGATCCGTGCGCGCGCATCGTCGTAGAGCAGCGGTGCGCACAGCATGCCGGCGACGACGGTCAGCTGGAACGTACCGGCGACCAGCCACGACGGTCCGCTCGACGCCGCGAAGCTCAGGCACGCGTAGAACAGACCGAAGCCGACCGCGCTCCAGCCCAGCCACGGCCACGGGTGCGCGCGGATCGCCCGCCACACCGGTGCCACTCCGCCCTGCCAGTGCATCAGCGGCAGCATCAGCGGCAGCGTGATCAGGTAACGCAACGCGGCGGTCCAGGCCCAGTGCCCGCCACCGGTCGCGGCCGCGCGGTTGAGCACGTATGCGCAGGTGAAGAACAGCGCCGCGGCCAATGCGATGGCGACCGCGAGCAGGGTCCGGTTCCGGTGGCTCGCGTGTGGGATGTGGTCGGGCATGCCTGCGAATCTACGCGTTGCTAGCGCGAACGCACGCGGATGCTGGTCGCCGGTACTTGGACCTCGTCGACGCCGCCGACCCGGATCGGCGCGCCCGGCGGCGGGCCCCAGGCATGGGCGTAGATCACTTCCCAGGTGGCCGGCAACTGCGCGTCGGAACGCATCGTCTCGTAGGCCTGCGCGGCCCGGGCGAAGCGCGCGCGGCCGGTGAGGCTGCGGCGGCGGGTAGCCATCGCGTTGGTCGCGCCGATCGCGCGCAGCTCGCGCATCAGGTGGGCGAGGTCGGGATGGCCGAGGTGGAACTCGTCGCGATCGAGCACCGGGTCCGTGAATCCGGACGCGACCAGCGCGTCGCCGAACTGCGCGATCGCCGGGAACAGGCTGACGTGCGGCGCCTCGTCGGCGGCGGCGAAGGCCTCGCGAAGCTCCCACAGCGTGGCCGGGCCGAAGGTCGAGACCAGCAGCAGGCCGCCGGGCTTGAGCACGCGCCGGAAGCCGGCGAATACCGCCGGCAGGTCCTCGACCCACTGCAGGCACAGGTTGGAATACAGCACGTCGACGCTGGCGTCGCGCAGCGGCAGCGCGCGGGCATCGGCGCAGACCGGCACGGGACGGCGCGCGAACGGGTTGAGCCGGCTCGCCAGGCTGGCGCCGGCGGCATTGCGGCGGGTCTCGGCCAGCATGCCGGGGGCGAGATCGAGCGCCAGCACCTGCGCTTTCGGCCAACGCTTCTGCATCAGCACGCTGGCGTGGCCGGGACCGCAGCCGAGGTCGACCACCACCTCGGGCGGCGCGCGTCCGTGGGCGGGATCGTCGAGGTAGTCGAGCGACTCCATCAGCCGCGCGCCGACCTCGCGTTGCAACGCCGCGGCGGAGTCGTAACCGCTCGCCGCGCGCGAGAACGAACGACGGACCTGGCGGTGGTCGAACAGTTCGCTCATTGGATCTTCGCCCCCTCTCCCGCTTGCGGGAGAGGGCTGGGGTGAGGGCATGCGACGCGCATGAACGCATCGATCTCGGCCACCACCGTCTCGGTCGCGCCGAGGAACGGGGCGTGGCCGGCGCCGTCGATCACCACGCTGCGCGCATCCGGTGCGAGCGCGGCGGCGGCCGGCATCGCGCCGGCAGGGACCAGCCGGTCGCGGCGGCCCGACAGCCACAGGCTCGGGACCTGCAGGCCCGGCAGTTCGCCACGCAGGTCGAGCGCATCGAGCAGTCGCAAGCCCTCCTGCAACGCGCGCGGCGCCGGCTCGCCACGTTCGAACGCCTGCGCCCGCAGCTTGCGCAGCTCGTCCTGGGCGCTGTTGGAGCCCAGCGCCTCCAGCGCGAGGAAACCTTCCAGCGTGCCGCGGAAATCGCGCTGCAACGCTTCGCCGAAATCGCGGAACAGGGTCGTGTTGACGCCGTGCGGCCAGCCGCCGGCATCGTCGCGGACGAACCGCGGCGACGACGCGACCATGATCAACCCGCGCACGCGATCGGGATGATCCAGCGCCGCACGCAGCGCGAACTGCCCGCCCAGCGACCAGCCCAGCCACACCGCATCGGGAACACGCTCGACCAGTTGCGCCGCCAGCGGCGCGGGTTGCAGTTCGCTGTCGTCATCGCGCGCATGGCCGTGCCCGGGCAGGTCGACGACATGCACGGTGTAGCGCCCGGCCAGCCGTTCGACCAGCGGCGCGAACAGGCCGCCATGCATCGCCCAGCCGTGGACGAGTGCCAGCGCCGGCCCCTGGCCGTGCGTTTCGATGAACATGCGGACAGACCTTTCTATGCGAGCCGGCCGTGCCGGCTCATGCCGGCGTCCCGGCGTTGATCCGCGCCATCCGCACCTCGGCCTCGGCACGCTCGCGCGCGACCTGCAGCATGTTGACCAGCCCGTCGATGTCGGCCGGCGTATGCAGCGCGGACAGCGTGATCCGCAGCCGGGCGCGGCCTTCGGGCACGGTCGGCGGGCGGATCGCGGCGACCCAGAGGCCACGCGATTCGAGGGTCGCGGCCATCGACAGCGCGCGCTCGTCGTCGCCGACCAGCAGCGGCTGGATCGGCGTGTCCGACGGCATCAGCACCAGCCCGGCGGCCTTGGCGCGGTGGCGGAAATGCCCGACCAGCTCGGTGAGCTTCTCGCGACGCCAGTGTTCGGTCCGCGCCAGCTTGACCGCGGCCAGGCTGGCGGCGGCCTGCGCCGGTGGCAGCGCGGTGGTGTAGATGTACGGACGCGCGGTCTCGGCCAGGTGCCCGATCAGTTCCTCGTCGCCCAGCACCGCGGCGCCGTAACCGCCAAGCGCCTTGCCAAGCGTCGCCAGTTGCAATGGCGCCTCGCGCACGCCGAGGTTCGCGGCCGCCACGCAGCCGCGGCCGTCGGGCCCGACCACGCCGACGCCGTGGGCGTCATCGACGTACAGCAGCGCCTTCTGCACCCGCGCCACCACCGCCAGCTCGCGCAACGGGGCGAGGTCGCCGTCCATGCTGAACACGCCGTCGGTGGCGAGCATCGCCAGTCCCGCGGGCATGCTGCGCAGTTGCCGGATCGCGCCTTCCGGGTCGTTGTGCGGGTAGCGTCGCAGGCGGCAGCCGGCCAGCCGCGCGGCGTCGATCAGGCTGGCGTGGTTGAGCCGGTCCTGGACGCAGATGTCCTCGTCGCCGAGCAGGGCCTGGATCACCGCGAGGTTGGCCAGGAAGCCGCTGCCGAACAGCAGCGCGCGCGGCGTGCCGAGCCAGTCCGCCAGCTCCTTCTCGAGCGCGTCGTGCAACGCGTGGTGGCCGCAGACCAGGTGCGAACCGAGTCCGCCGGCGCCCTCGCGCGAGGCGGCATCCTGCAGCGCGCCGACGACGGCGAAGTGCTGCGACAGACCGAGGTAGTCGTTGCCGCAGAAATTCAGCAGGCGCCGGCCGTCGACCTCGCAATGGGCGCCTTCGCGGTGCTCGACCACGCGGCGCACGCGACGCCGCGAGGCGGCCTCGCGCAACCCGCGAGCGGTCTGGATCCGCTCACGCCAGGACGGGCGGGCCACGATCAGGCCACGCGGGCGGCGCGATCGGCATCCGTGCCGGTGGCGACGCGGCGTTCGCCGCAGCCGGATTCGGGATGATTCGATTCAATGATGTCGGCGTGCACGGTGCTTCCCCCCTGGGTGTGCGCGGTGTCGACGACCTGCATCGGACGCAGGCCCAACCTTGCGAACAATGCCAGATCGCGCTCGGTGTCGGGGTTGCCGGTGGTCAACAATTTCTCGCCGTAGAAGATCGAATTGGCGCCGCCGAGGAAGCACAGCGCCTGCAGTTCATCCGACATCTCCTGGCGGCCGGCCGACAGCCGCACCATCGAGCGCGGCATCAGCAGGCGGGCCACGGCGATCGTGCGGACGAACTCGAACGGGTCCAGCTCGGCCAGGTCGGCGTCATCGGCCAGCGGCGTGCCCTCGACCTTGACCAGCCGGTTGATCGGTACCGAGTCGGGGTGCGCCGGCAGGTTGGCCAGGGTCTGCAGCAGGCCGGCGCGTTGCTCGCGGGTCTCGCCCATGCCGACGATGCCGCCGCTGCAGGTCTTCATGCCGACGTCGCGGACGTGCTCGAGGGTGTCGAGGCGGTCCTGGAACTCGCGGGTGTGGATGATCTCGTTGTAGAACTCGGGCGCGGTGTCGAGGTTGTGGTTGTAGTAGTCCAGCCCGGCCTCACGCAGCGACTTGGCCTGGTCGCCCGACAACATGCCGAGGGTCGCGCAGGTCTCCAGCCCGAGCGCCTTGACCCCGGCGATCATCGCCGCCACCTTCGGGATGTCGCGGTCGGCCGGCGAGCGCCACGCCGCGCCCATGCAGAAGCGCGATGCGCCGGCGGCCTTGGCCTGGCGCGCCTTCTCCAACACCGCCTCGGTGCCCATCAGCTTCTGCGCCTCGACCCCGGTATGGTAGCGCTGCGCCTGCGGGCAGTAGCTGCAGTCCTCCGGGCAGCCGCCGGTCTTGACCGACAGCAGGGTGCTGACCTGGACCTCGGCCGGATCGAAATGCTCGCGATGCACGCTGGCCGCGCGGTGCAGCAGCTCCGGGAACGGCAGGTCGAACAGGGCGCGGACCTCGGCCCGGGACCAGTCGTGGCGGAGCGTGGTGGTCGAGGCGGGTGTTTGGCTGACGGCAGGCATGGGACTTTTCCGACGGACACGGGCGGGCGAGAGCGGCAGTCTGGAAAGCATGGCCGAGACTGTCAACCAAACCGGAGTCGCACTGGTTGACGGCGACGCGACCGGCGAGGTCCCGGGCCATGGCCTCTCAGGGGGCGGCGAAAAAGGGCTTGGCCCACCGGGCCCGGCGCTGGCCCGCTGGCTGTGGCCACCGCGCTGTCTGGTCTGCCGCAGTCGCGGCGCCGGCGGGATG
This sequence comes from Lysobacter sp. F60174L2, assembly GCF_052547135.1. Lineage (NCBI taxonomy): Bacteria > Pseudomonadati > Pseudomonadota > Gammaproteobacteria > Lysobacterales > Lysobacteraceae > Lysobacter > Lysobacter sp. F60174L2. Next base: position 145,024 of record NZ_JBQWRA010000001.1, read on the forward strand.
GATCTGTGCCAGGCCTGTACCGACGCGTTGCCGTGGCTCGGCGCGGCCTGCATTCGGTGCGCGATACCGTTGCAGGGTGCGACGCCCGGTCTGGCCGCGGTTTGCGGCGCCTGTCTGCAACACCCGCCGCCACTGGCCGAAACCCACGCCGCCTGCCTCTATGGGCCACCGCTGGACCGGTTGCTGCCGCGCTTCAAGTTCCATCACGACCTCGCCGCCGGGTACCTGCTGGCAAAGTTGATGGCCCGCGCGCTGCGTCCGGTGACGGTGGCCTGGCCGCAGCCGGCGGCGCTTCTGCCGGTCCCGCTGCACCCACGACGGCTGCGTCAGCGCGGCTACGACCAGGCGCTTGAACTTGCCCGCCCGCTGGCGCGCAATCTCGGCCTCCCGTTGCTGGGCGACTTGTTGCACCGGGTCCGCGACACCGCCCCGCAATCGCGGCTGGAGGCGGTGCAGCGCCAACGCAACCTCAAAGATGCGTTCCGCATCGCCGGTACAACCGCCCTGCCCGTACACGTGGTCCTGGTCGACGACGTCATGACCACCGGCGCGACCTTGCACGCCGCAGCCGATGGACTGCGGCGCGCCGGGGTGGCACGGGTCGATGCGTGGGTCTGCGCGCGAGTACCCTGACAGCGGCTCGCGCCCCCGGATGCAACCCGGATTCCCGCGAGGTCCGTGGGCCCGTCGCCGCTGGTTACGATAGTGCCAGCCCGGCGACGCGCTTTCGTATCCGCCGGAACCACGTGGAATATCCATGCCGGCCCAGCCAGACACCGAGATCCTCAACCTGATCAACGCCATTGAGCGCCGCACAACCGTGCGGATGCAGCGCTCGCTGCGCTCGGCAGGACTCGATCTGGCCGCCATGGAGGCGCGCACCCTGCGCTTCGTTGCCCGCCATCCGCGCTGCACTCAGAACGACATCGTCCGCGCGAGCGGCCGCGACAAGGCGCAGATCGCCCGCATCATCAAGACCCTGCGCGAACGTGGTTTCGTCGACCGCCCCAGCGGGGCCAGCGCCGGCCAGCGACAGCAGCCACTGACCCTGACCGCCACGGGTGCCGCCGTTCATACGCAGGCGGAATCGCTGCGAACCGGCACGGCCCGCGCTCTGGTCGCGGATCTGGACGCCGCCGAGCGCGCGCAACTGGAATCCCTGCTCCGGCGGCTGTCGCCACTGGACCCGCCCGAGCAGGACTGATGCTCCATCCGGCATTGGTTGATAGTGTCAACTAATGTCAGAATGGTTGATATTGTCATCCCGACCCGCCAAACCACCGCGCGCGCCTGCCGAGAAACACGCCTTATGACGAACCCCGCCACCCACGACGGCGCTGCAGCCTCCCGCGTCGATGCCGAGTCGCCGCTTCAGCAGCTGCGACGCCAACTGCACAGGCGCGACCCGGCTGTGCTCATCGACGGCGGCTGGCGTCCCTGCGTCAGCGCCGACACGATCACCGTCGACGACCCCGCCACCGGGCAGGTGATCGCCACCGTCGCGGCTGGCGCCGATGCCGACATCGATCTCGCCGTGGCGGCCGCGCGGCGGGCGTTTCGCGACGGCCCATGGCCACGGCTGCCGGGCTGGCGACGTGCGGCGCTGCTGCACGCGCTGGCCGACGCCATCGAGGCCCGCGCTGGGACATTCGCGTTGCTGGAATCGCTCGACGCCGGTCACGCCATCGGCTCGGTTCGCAATGGCGACTTGCCGCTTGGCCTGCGCGCGCTGCGCGACACCGCCGGCTGGGCCACCAAGCTGGCCGGCGAGGTGCCGATGCGTCCGGCCGGGCAGCCGGGCATGGACTATTTCCTGCGCGAACCGATTGGCGTCGCCGGCCTGATCACGCCCTGGAATGCACCGTTCCTGATGGTGCTGCAAAAGCTCGCGACGGCACTGGCCGCCAGCTGCACCGTGGTGGTCAAACCGGCCGAACTGGCGCCGCTGTCGGCGTTGTGGCTCGGCGACCTGTGCCGGCAGGTCGGCATCCCCGATGGCGTAGTGAACATCGTCACCGGCCGCGGCGCCGATGCCGGCCGCGCGCTCGCCGAGCACCCCGACGTCAATATCGTCAGCTTCACCGGCTCCACCGCCGTGGGCCGGTCGATCATGGCCGCCGCCGCGCACAGCAACCTCAAGCGGGTGGTGCTGGAGCTGGGCGGCAAGTCGCCGGTGATGGTGTTCGCCGATGCAGACCTGGACCGGTCGGCGAAGGCGATCGTCGACGAAATCGCGTTCAAATGCGGCCAGTACTGCGCGGCCGGATCGCGAGTGTTCGTGCAACGTTCGGTCTGCGACGCGCTGCTGGTGCGCATGCACGCGGCGATGGACGGTATCCGCATCGGACCGGGCGTCGAGGAGACCACCACGATGGGACCGATGATCTCGGCCGGACAACGCCAGCGCGCCGCCGACATCATCGGCCACAGCCTCGCCGCCGGTGCCCGCGTGCTGCGCGGCGGGCAGGCGCGCGCGGGCAGCGGCTACTTCTTCGAGCCGACGATCCTCACCGATGTCGGCGCGGACATGCGCATCTCACGGGAAGAAATCTTCGCACCCGTGCTGAACGTGACGGCGTTTGACGACGACGCCTCGCCGGAAGCGGTCGCCGCACTGGCCAACGACTCGCGCTACGGGCTGTCGGCCAAGGTCTGGGCTCGTGACATCGGCACCGTACATGCGATGGTCGGCCTGCTGGAGAGCGGGCAGGTGATCGTCAACGGCGGCGGTAGCGGCGCCGTGACCTTGCCATTTGGCGGGGTAAAGCAGTCCGGCTACGGCCGTGAGAACGGCCAAGTCGGCGTCGAGCACTTCACCGAAATCAAGGCCGTTCGGCTGGGGTGCTGACAGCCCGCCGTGGCGGCAACGCCATGCGCTATCGCAGCGCGGAATCGGCGGCGATGCCGGCGAACACCGCCAGCCCGACCCAGTGGTTGTGCAGGAACGCGCGGAAGCACGGCCCGCGCTCGCGCTTGCGGGCGATCCAGAACTCCCAGCCGACCAGCGCCAGCGCCACGCCCCAGCCGGCCCAGTAGTACCCACCGAGCCCAGCCCGCTGGCCGACCAGCGCCAGCGCGGTGAAGGCCAACGCATACAGCAGTCCCTGCGCCACCAGATCCATCTCGCCGAACAGGATCGCGGTCGAACGCGCGCCGACCTTGAGGTCGTCCTCGCGGTCGACCATCGCGTACCAGGTGTCGTACGCGGTCGCCCACAGGATGTTGGCGATGTACAGCAGCCAGGCCAGCGCCGGCACCTCGCCGGTGACCGCGGCGAAGCCCATCGGGATGCCCCAGCCGAACGCCATCCCGAGGTAGACCTGCGGCAGGTAGGTGTAGCGCTTCAGGTAGGGGTAGCTGGCCGCGAGCAGGACGCCGATGAAGCTCATCCACACGGTCAGCCGGTTCATGGTCAGTACCAGCGCGAACGCCGCCAGCATCAGCACCGCGAACACCGCCAGCGCCTCGCGGCCGCGCACCGCGCCGGTCGCCAGCGGGCGGCCTTTGGTGCGCTCGACGTGCGGGTCGAGCCAGCGGTCGGCGTAGTCGTTGATCACGCAGCCTGCCGAGCGGGTCAGCCAGACCCCGGCGCTGAACACGAACAGCGTCCACAGCGGCGGCACGCCCTCCGCCGCGAGCCACAGCCCCCACCAGGTCGGCCACAGCAGCAGCAGCCAGCCGATCGGGCGGTCGCCGCGCACGAGTTGCCAGTACAGCGCCAGCCGGGCCTTCCACGCCGGCGTGCCGGGCGACTCGAAACGTTCGTAGCTCATGGGCAAAGTCTAAAGGACGCCCGCGATCGCAACGCGGACTGCATCGGCGCCGCATTTGCCGCTAGAATGCCCACCCGCGCGGCGCAATGCCGCACGCGAAGCAACCGGGCGCCTGTAGCTCAGCCGGATAGAGTAGTGGCTTCCGAAGCCATTGGTCGGGGGTTCGAATCCCTCCAGGCGCGCCATCTTCCGTGCAGTGCGATAAACTGCGCGGCGGGTTGCCGGCAGGAGCCCTGCATCAGCCGCCGCACCCGGTGCGGTCATTGTCGAACGCATTGCGCGTCGCCCGCGACGCGCGCAACAGGTGGATCGTGCGCAATTACGACCTCGAGTTCCTGAAGAAATTCTCCATGGTGATCGGCTTCCTGACGGTGGTGACCGTCGGCCTGATCATGGTTGCCTATTTCGTCAACGCATCGCTTGAGCGCGACGTGCCCGAAGCGGTCGCCAAGCGCACCCAGGCCCGCATCGCGCCGGTCGGCGCGGTCTACGCCGGCAGCACCGGCGCGGCCAGGCAGGCGGCGGCGACCGCGGCAGCCGCGGCGGCGGCAGCGGCGGAAGTGGCCTACGGCGGCACCCTCGACGGCTCGGTGATCTTCAACAACCTGTGCACCGGCTGCCACACCTCCGGCGCCGGCGGCGCGCCGACGATGGACGCCGCGCACTGGGCTGCCCGCATTCCCCAGGGTGTCGACGTGCTGCACAAGCATGCGATCGAGGGCTACACCGGCAGCACCGGCGTGATGCCTCCGAAGGGCGGCAACCCGGCGTTGACCGACGAGCAGGTCATCGCCACCGTCGACTGGATGCTCGACAACCTGAACTAGGTTCGTGACATCGGACGACCCGCCAACGCCGCCTCCGGGCGGCGTTGTCGTTCGTGCCCGGTATCATGGCCGCATGAGCGCAGACCCGAGCTTCCCCCGCGACGAGGCCTTTCTGGAAGGCAAGCCCGTAGCCGTCACCCTGGCCGGCCCGGCCGGCGCTATCGAGGCGATTGTCGAAGGCCCCGAGCCCGACGCGCCACGCCGCCCGCTGGTGGCGGTGATCTGCCACCCGCTGCCGACCGAAGGCGGCACCATGCACAACAAGGTGGTGACGATGACCGCGCGCGCGCTGCACCAGTCCGGTGCCAGCACCGTGCGCTTCAACTTCCGCGGTGTCGGCGCGTCCGACGGCAGCTTCGACGATGGCAATGGCGAGGCCGACGACCTGCGCGCCGTGGTCGACTGGGTCCGCCGGCAACGACCCGATGCGAAGGTCTGGCTGGCCGGCTTCAGCTTCGGCTCCTACGTCGCCTACAAGGTCGCCGCCGAACTCAAGCCGGGGATGCTGGTGATGATCGCGCCGCCGGCCGGGCGCGGTTACGGATTCGATGAAGTCACTCCCTTCGACGGCCCCTGGCTGGTGATCCAGGGCGAGGCCGACGAGGTGGTCGACCCGCAGAAGGTCTACGCGTGGGTCGACGGCCTCGCACAGCCACCGGAGCTGGTGCGCATCCCCGACACCAGCCACTTCTTCCACCGTCGCCTGATGGACCTGCGCGGCGCGGTCAAGAACGGTGTGCGCCCGTACCTGCCGGAGGCGAGCGATTCCGGCGACCGCAAAGATGCCTGAGTCGGCGGCGCTGCCGAGCGCGCGCTACGCCGGCGGGGTCGCGCGCGGCGACTGGAACGACGATGCCGCGCAGCATCCCGCGCTGGCCGAGCTCGACCGGCTGCACGCCGCCCTGCTCGACCCGCCGCGCCCGGGCTGGCTCGACCGGCTGCGCGACCGCCCGGTGCCGGCGCCGGACGGCCTGTACCTGTGGGGCGGGGTCGGCCGCGGCAAGACGTTCCTGATCGACCTGTTCTACGACGGCCTGCCCGTCAGGGACGTAGCGGCCACCGGCCGCACTGACAGCCCTTCTCCCGCGCGCGGGAGAAGGTGGCCCGCAGGGCCGGATGAGGGCAGGGGAAAACGCCGCACCCACTTCCACCGCTTCATGCGCGAGGTGCACGCGCAACTGCGCGCGCACAAGGGCGAGGCCGATCCGCTGCGCACCATCGCGCGGCAGTGGGGCCGCGAGCTGCAGGTCCTGGTGCTCGACGAGTTCTTCGTCACCGACATCGGCGACGCGATGCTGCTGGGCCGGTTGCTGGAGCGGCTGTTCCATGAAGGCGTTGTGCTGGTGACGACGTCCAACATCGAGCCGCAGGGTCTGTTCAAGGACGGCCTGCAACGCGAGCGGTTCCTGCCGGCGATCGCGCTGATCGAGCGCCATTGCCGCGTGCTGTACCTCGACAGCGTGCACGACTATCGCCTGCGCGCGCTGACCCGGTCGCCGGTCTATCGCGCGCCGCTGGACGAAGGCAGCGACGCCTGGCTCCGGTCGCGCTGGGACGAGTTGACCGCCGGCGTGCCGCGCGAGGATGGCCCGCTGCGGATCGAGGGCCGCGAGATCCCGGTGCGCGGCCTCGCCGAGGGCCACGCGTGGTTCGACTTCGCCGCGTTGTGCGAGGGCCCGCGCGCGGCCAGCGACTACATCGAGATCGCGACCGAATGCCACACCGTGCTGGTCGGCGGGATCCCGCGCTTCGATGGCCAGAACGACGACCCCGCGCGGCGCTTCGTGCACCTGGTCGACGAGCTCTACGACCGCCACGTCAACCTCGTCTGCACCGCCGCCGCCGCGCCGCCGGGGCTGTATACCGGCGAGCGCCTGACCGGCGCGTTCGAGCGCACCGCCTCGCGCCTGATCGAGATGCGCTCGGCCGAATACCTGGCTCTGGAGCACCGCGGCTAGCCGGTCACCGGTCGCGCCGGCGACGGGCTGCCGACACGCGCCGTCCACACCGCCGCACCGATAGTCGAGGCCCCGTCCACGGTGGCCATCCATGACCCAGCAGGCGGAATCCCGGCCGGCACGACCCGGCTCATTGCAGCTCGATGAACACCTGCATTTCCAGCACATGCTGCAGGTGTTGCGGCGGATCGGGACGCTCGTGCTCTCGATCATCCTGCTGGCCGCGCTGGCCGGACTGTTCGGTGGCAACGGTCCATTCGCCCGGATCCAGTCCGACGCCGGCGCGCTGGAAGCGGACCATCCCCGTTTCGCCCGCTACCAGATGCCGACCCGCCTCGCGTTCGTGGTCGACCGCGCGGCCGTGCGCGGCGATACGTTCGAACTCTCGATCGAGGGCGACTACGCGCGCGAGTTCAGCTTCGAACAGATCCATCCGCAGCCCGAAGAAGTCGTGATCGCCGACGACCGCATCCGCTACACGTTCAACGCCGGCCCCGGCGAGCGCCAGCTCGTGGTGATCCAGGGCCAGCCCGAAACCATGGGCTGGCTGGCCGGCGCGGTGTCGGTGCCCGGCCAGCCGCCGCTGCGGATCGACAGCTTCATCTATCCTTGAGACTTGCAGGAGCACACGATGGAAACCGTGCTGCGCGCGATCGCGATCTACCTGTTCCTGCTGCTGGTGTTCCGCATCAGCGGCAAGCGCACGCTGTCCCAGATGCACCCGTTCGACATGGTGCTGCTGCTGATCATCGGCGACTCGGTATCGCAGGGGCTGATGGGCGATGACTTCTCGATCACCACCGCGTTGCTGCTGGTCACCACGCTGGTGCTGATGGAGCTGCTGATGGCCTTCATCAAGCAGAAGTCGAAGGTGGCCGACCGCTGGCTCGACGACGTGCCGATGATCGTGGTCGAGGACGGCAAGCCACTGCCCGACCGCATGAAACGGGCCCGGGTCGACGCCAGCGAGGTGCTCGAGGCCGCGCGCATCCTGCACGGGCTGGAGAACATGCAGCAGGTGAAATACGCGGTGCTGGAACGCGACGGGTCGATCTCGGTGATTCCGAAGAAGGACTGATCCTCAACGCGCGGGCAGCGGATCCGCCCACACGCTGTTCGGATCGCCCTCGCGCGCGCGCCGCGCGCTGGCCCGCGCCAGCGCAACGAAGCCGGCCGCCAGCGCGATCGCCATCGCGTCGACCGTGACCAGCACCCAGTGCCCCGCGACGGCCGCCTTCCACAACCACCAGCCGCTGGCGATGCCGTGCGCGAGCGGAATCGCCAGCGTCACCAGCGCGGCGAGCCACAGCAGTTCGCGGACGGCCCGCGACGGCGCCCGTAGCGCTGCCCACAACGCGCACAGCCCCCACGCGCCGAAGCACGCCCAGCGCTCGGCGCTGGCGGAATCCAGCCCCAGCATCGGTGCAAGTTGCGTCGCCACGAAACTCGCCGAGATCGCCACGCACACGCCGATGCAGACCCCGACCGTTGCCCGCGCCATGACCCGCGACGACCGCCCCTGTTCGATCGCGCGCCGCTTGCGCCGCGACTCGATCCACAACAGGTTGCCGGAATAGAACAGGAACGCGCCGGCCAGTCCGAGCAGGAAGTACAGCCACTGCACCACGTGGTTGCCGAACTCGCCGAAGTGCAGCGCGTAGGTCGCCTGCAGCGTCGCGTGGTTGGCGTCGCGCGCGCCCTGCAACTGCACCGCGAGCACCTCGCCGCTGACCGCATCGAACGCGACCGACCCCAGCGCGCCCAGCGCACGCGAGGTCTCGCCGGTGATCTCGACCACCGCGTTGGCGTCGCCGCCGTGCTGCAGCTTCAGGTAGGCCGGCTCGAAATCCTCGATGCCGTGCTCGCGCGCGATCGCCACCGAGCGCTCGTGCCATTGCGCCAGCGGCTGCATCGCTGCCGGTTCGCCGGACGCGGCGACCACCGGCGCGGTGTCCATCGCCGCCGGCACCGCGGCCATCAGCTTGCCGTCGTAGACCAGCGGATTGAGCAGCGGGATCAGCACGAACGCCAGGCACAGCACCGCGCCGGTGACCGCGAACATCACGTGCGCCGGCAGGCTCAGCACGCCGATGACGTTGTGCGCGTCCTGCCAGAAGCGCTTGAGGTTGCGCCCCGGGCGCAGCGCGAACAGGTCCTTGGCCAGCTTCGGCAGGTGGATCACCACGCCGGTCACCAGCGCCAGCCCGTACAGCAGGCTGACCACGCCCATCAGCCAGGTGCCGACCATCGGGATGCCGAGCGAGTAGTGCAGCAGATTGACCAGTTCGGCGAGGCTCGAAGTGGGCGGCACCGGGCTGCCCTGCAGGGTGTCGAGGGTGGAGAACTGCCAGACGCCTTGCGTGTCGAGCCACCACGCGGAGGCCTGCGCCGACTCGGCGCCGGGAAAGCCGAGGCCAAGGTGGGTGCGCGCGCCTTCGTGGCGCGCCAGCATCTCGTCGAGCAGGCGCTGGGCGTCGGCGATCGATTCGGGCTGCGCGTCGACCGCGCTCGACTGCCACACCGGCAGTTCGTGGTGGAACATCGTGATCGCGCCGGCATAGAACGCGACGAACAGCGCGAAGCCGGCGACCAGCCCCACCCAGCTGTGGACCGCGGTGTAGACCCGCAAGGTTTCGGCACGCAGCTTCATCGAATCGTCCTCATGCGACCCATCCGGTCGCCTGCAGCAGCCACAATGCGCCGAGCGTGACGACGGCCGAACCGCCGATCCAGGCCCACGCACGCAGGCCGCTGCCAAAACGGAAAGCGGCGGCGGCGATACCGATCCACAGCGGGAAGAGCGCCACCATCCCCGGCACCAGAGTCGCCTGCCACGGCCCCGGCCACAGCCGCCCGACCAAGCCGACCAGCGCCGCGGCGAGGACGAAACCCGCCAGCGCGCCGGCGGTCGCGCGGCCCCACATCAGTCGTTCTCCAGAGGCGCGTGCGGCATCGCCGCGGGATGTAACCGGCGCGTATCCACCGCCGGTCGTGCGTGGGTCCACCACGCCAGGTACGGCAACGCCAGCGCCGACAGCATCCACGTCGCCAACATCGCGCACAGCCCGGCGCCGACGCCGGACAGCGCGGCCCATACGAGCAGCGACAGCAATGCCAGCGCGCCAGCGGCGATCCGCAAGCCGCCGCGGCGCACGGCCACTCTCCACCCGCAATTGGGCGATGCCAGGTACAGCGCCAGTGCCGACGCTACCGCCGTGACCGTCGCCAGCAGACCCAGTGCGAGATCCATCAGTCGGCCCCGTCCACCATCACCAGCGGTAACGCACGGTCGCGGTGACGGTGCGCGGGTGGCCGTAGTAGCACCACATCGCGCTGTTGCAGACCGCCACGTATTCCTTGTCCATCAGGTTGCTGGCGTTGAGCTGCAGGCGCCAGCGGTCGAAGTCGTAATGCACCGCGGCGTCGAACAGGGTGTACGACGGCGTCTTCCACTCGTTGTAGATGTCGCCGTAGACCGAGCCGGTGTGGCGCACGCCGCCGCCGAAGCCGAGCCCCGACAGCGCGCCGTAGGCGATCGTGTAGTCGAGGCCGAGTGAGGCCTGCTGCTCCGGCACCAGCGCGACGCGCTTGCCGAGCGCGGCGGCATCGGTGGTCTGCGTGACTTCGGTGTCCATCCAGGTCGCCGCGCCGTACACGCCGAGGGTCGGGGTCAGGTTCCAGCGGCCTTCCAGCTCGACGCCGCGCACCCGGGTCTCGCCCTGCTGCACCGAGAACAGCACGTGGTCGGGATCGACACTGAGGGTGTTCTGCTGGCGGATGTCGTACACCGCCAGCGTCGCCAGCCCGCGGCCGCTGCGCGGCAGGTACTTGATGCCGGCCTCGACCTGCTCGCCGGTGGTCGGCACGAACGCGTTGCCATCGAAGTCGACGCCGACCGTCGGCTGGAACGATTCCGACCATGCCACGTACGGCGCGAAGCCCGAATCGAACACGTAGTTGACACCGACGCGGCCCGAGAACGCGTCGTCCGATTGCCGGCTGCGCGTCACCGGGTCGGCGATCAGGTTGTCGGCGCGCGTGCGCACCTCGTCCTGGCGGCCGGCGACGGTGACCACCCAGCGGTCGAGCCGGATCTGGTCCTGCAAATAGACGCCGGTCTGCTCCTGCACCTTGTCCTCGTGGAAGGTGTAGTCGGGCACGATCACCTCGGCGCCGTAGACCGGGTTGAACACGTCGATCGGGTCGATGCCGAACGCGAACGCCGAGGCGTAGTCGCTCTGCAGGCGGCGGTAGTCGACGCCGGCCAACACGGTGTGCTGCCACGCGCCGGTGTCGAAGTCGAAGGTCACGTTGTTGTCGACGCCGAACGACTTGGAGTGTTCTTCCAGCGGGAACAGATAGCGGTTGAGCGTGCGCCCGTCCTCCTGCAGTCCCAGCGTGCCGACGCCGGCATCGTGGTCGACGTCGGTCTCGCCGTAGCGCAGGTTCTGGCGGAAGGTCAGGCCGTTGGAGAAGGCGTGCTCGAACTCGTAGCCGGCCGACTTGCTGGTGCGCAGGTAGTCGTTCCAGCCCGGCTCGCCGGTGAACACGCTCGGCGAAATCTTGCCGTGCGGGCTAGGCAGCAGCGTGCCTTCGGCCGGCAGGAAGCCGCTGCCGTTGGCGGTGTCGGATTTCTGCCAGCGCGCGAGCAGGGTCAGCGAGGTCGCGTCGCTGGGCTTCCATGCCAGCGCCGGGGCGAAGTAGTAACGGTCGTCCTCGACGGTATCGACCAGGTTGTCGCTGTTGCGCGCCAGACCGGTGAGCCGGTACGACCACGTGCCGGCATCGTCCAGCGGACCGCCGAAATCGAATGCCGCCTGGCGCAGGTCGAAGTTGCCGAGCTGCACCTCGACCTCGCGCAGCGGCACGTCGGTCGGGCGCTTGCTGACCAGGTTGACCAGCCCGCCCGGCGGCATCGCGCCGTAGGACACCGACGACGGCCCCTTCAGCACGTCCATGCGCTCCAAGCCGTACGGCTCGATGCGGGTGGCGCCGGTCCAGACGCCGTCGGTCAGCGCCAGCCCGTCCATGTAGCGCGCCGGGCTGAAGCCGCGCACCAGCAGCCAGTCGCTGCGGGTGTCCTGGCCGTAGCCTCCGCCCTGGGTGCCGGCGAGGTACCACATCGCCTCGTCGATGCCGTGCAGGCCGCGGTCGGCGAACTGCTGCGCGCCGACCACCGACACCGACTGCGGCGCCTCGGTGATCAGGGTGTCGGTCTTGGTGACGGTCTGGCTGCGCTTGATGATCCGCGCCTGCACCTGGACGGTGTCGAGGGTGGTGGCATCGGGGTCGGTATCGGCGGGTGCAGCGACCTGGGCGGCAGCCGGCAGCGCGGCCAGCAACGCCAGGGCGAGCAGGCTGGCCCGCGGGAACGGGAATCGGGCAACGGCGAAACGGGACATGGGGAACCTTGTCGTGGATGAGGTTCGCGCGTCCGTTGCGCAGGCGACGCCGGCATGGGCTCGGCGGGCTCTAAATGGAAATCATTCTCATTCTAGGGGTTCACCCCGATCCACGGCAATGCGCTGGCCGTGGAAGATGGAAGGGGCAAGGGTTGGCGGGCCAATACCGGCGTATTCCGCTCCGGCCCGTTTCAGGCTCCGCTCCGCTTGCGGCGTCGTATGACCCCACCTGTAGGAGCGACGTAAGTCGCGAACGCCTCGCCGTTTCCAATCGCGGTAGACGCTGGCCGCTTCGAAGTCTCCCGCAGCCTGCTTCGACCTTCATCCACGCAAGCGGATCTCAACACCTCGGATCCGGCAGTGCGTTCGCGACTTACGTCGCTCCTACAACCGCGTGCGCCTCGCGTTAGGATCGGCGTTCCGTTTCCGGGGAACCACGCCATGCGCCAGCTGCTCCTGTCCATCGCACTTGCCAGCCTGCTGGCGCCGACCGCCGCCGCACAGACACCCGCCTCCCCGACCGCTTCGCCGGCAAGCGACGCGTCATCGCCGTCGCAGCGGCCCGAAGTCGGCGCGGCCGCGACGCGCCTGCAGGACGAGGTGGTCGAGCTGCGCCGCTGGTTCCACCAGCACCCGGAACTGTCCAACCGCGAGGAGCAGACCGCGGCCAAGGTCGCCGAGCACCTGCGCGCGCTCGGGCTGGAACCGCGCACCGGCATCGCCCACCACGGCGTCACCGCGATCATCGAAGGCGGCAAGCCCGGCCCGAAGATCGCCCTGCGCGCCGACATGGATGCGCTGCCGGTCACCGAGCAGACCGGCCTGCCGTTCGCGTCGAAGGTCACCACCAGCTTCAACGGCCAGCAGACCGGCGTCATGCACGCCTGCGGCCACGACGCCCACACCGCCACCCTGCTCGGCGTCGCCGATGCGCTGGTGGCGATGCGCGACGAACTCCCGGGCCAGGTGATGCTGGTGTTCCAGCCGTCCGAGGAAGGCGCCCCGGCCGGCGAGGAAGGCGGCGCGTCGTTCATGCTCGAGGAAGGCCTGTTCGCCGACTTCAAGCCCGAGGCGATGTTCGGCCTGCACGTGTTCTCGTCGTTGCCGGCCGGCACGATTGGTGTCCGCGGCGGGCCGCTGATGGCGGCGTCGGACAAGTTCACGATCACCGTCAACGGCCGCCAGACCCACGGTTCGGCGCCGTGGGGCGGGATCGATCCGATCGTCGCCGCGGCCGACATCATCGGCAGCGCGCAGACCGTGGTCAGCCGCAACACCAACATCGCGAAGTTGCCTGCGGTGGTGAGCTTCGGCTCGGTGCACGGCGGCATCCGCTACAACATCATCCCCGACTCGGTCGAACTGGTCGGCACCATCCGCACCTTCGACGAAGGCATGCGCTCGAAGATCCACGGCGAGCTCGACAACATCGCCCGGCACGTCGCGGCCGCGCACGGCGCCACGGTCGAGACCGACATCCCGGTCGGCACCGGCAACCCGGTCACGGTCAACGATCCGGACCTCACCGCGAAGATGCTGCCGAGCCTGCGCGCGGTCGCCGGCAGCGAACACGTAATCGAACCGCCGCTGCAGATGGGCGCCGAGGACTTCGCCTATTACGCGAAGGAAGTGCCGTCGATGTTCTTCTTCGTCGGCGCCACCGCGCCCGGGATCGACCCGGCGACCGCGCCGAGCAACCACTCGCCAAAGTTCATGCTCGACGAGTCGTCGCTCGACCTCGGCCTGCGCGCGCTGCTGCAGGTGTCGCTGGATTACCTGCACGGCACGCCCGACGCCTGAAGGAAGCCCAATGGGCCGAGGCTTTCCTGTAGGAGCGACGTAAGTCGCGATCGCCTTGCCATGGCCGGACGCGATAGACGTTGTCCGCACCGGGGTCTGCCGCAGCGACTTCGGCCCAGTTCCACGCAAGCGGAACTCCACACCCCGGACCGGGCAGTGCGTTCGCGACTTACGTCGCTCCTACAGGGGTGGGTGATCGGCCGTCTGGTGGGGCGGCCGACTCCGGATCGCGGCTGAAGCCGCACCCGCAAGCGGGCATGCCCGATGCGAAAAGGCGCGAAGCGGATGGGTTGCTCAGCCCAGCTCTCCGACGGAATGCGGATCGATCGAGTACGGATGCCACTCGGCCAGGTGCCCCGGTTGCGCCCACACGCGCTTCAGCCATTCGCGGAAATGCGGATACGGCTGCAGCGACAGCCCGGCATCCCCGGCGCGGCTGGCGTAGGCAAACACCGCGATGTCGGCGATCGTGTACGCGTCTCCGGCAACGAACGCCCGCGTCGCCAGTTCCGCATCGAGTATCCCCAGGGCCTTCAGCGCGGCATCGCGACGCGCGTTGACCATCTCGTTGCTGCGCCGCGCCAGCTTGCCGGTCATCGTCCAGTGACGCAGCGTGCCGATCTGGCTTTCGACCCGCTCCTGCTCGAAGCACAGCCACTGCTGCACCCTGGCCCGCGCGAACGGCTCGTCCGGCAGGTACGCCGTGCCGTCCGCGAGGAAGCCGAGGATCGCGTTGGATTCGGCCAGCACCCGGCCGTCATCGAGCCGGATCGCGGGCACGGTGCCGGTCGGGCTGATTGCGCGGTACTCCGGCCCGCGTCCTTCGCCTTCGAAGATGCTGACGATTTGGGTGCGGTACGGGCGTTGCAGGTGGGCGAGCAGCTGGCGCACCTTCCAGCCGTTCTGCGAGGGGAGGTAGTCGAACAGGGTCAGCATGGCGGGGGCCTCTTGGCGGCCGGTCAGTCTCGGGGGAGCCATCGTTTCCCGATATCCGTTTCTTGCGCCCGCTGTCCGCCGCCAGCCGTTGTAGGAGCGACGTAAGTCGCGATCTCCTCGCCGTAACCGGCTGCGACAGGCGTTGTCCGCTTCGAGGGTTCAGGCAGCAGCTTTGGCCGGGGTCCACGCAGGCGGACTTCCGTGCCCAGGACCCGGCAGTGCATTCGCGACTTACGTCGCTCCTACAAAAGCGGCGGGGCCCCTCCGTTGCCGCCGTCGCGCGCGATAATGCTTCGATGAATGCCAACGACCCCACCGCCGCCCTGCCGCTGGGCCGCAGCGTCGACTACCCGCGCGAGTACGACGCCGCGCTGCTGTTCCCGATCGCGCGCGCGCTCGGCCGCGCCGAGGTCGGGCTGGCCGGTGACGCGCTGCCGTTCACCGGCCACGACCGCTGGCATTGCTACGAGCTCGGCTGGCTCGACGGCCGCGGCAAGCCGCACGTGGCAACCGCGACCCTGGCGGTGCCGGGCGATTCGCCGAACCTGGTCGAGTCCAAGTCGCTCAAGCTCTACCTCAACTCGTTCAATGCGACCCGCTTCGAGCACGCCGATGCCGTGCTTGAGCGCATCGCCGCCGACCTGTCGCGCGCCGCCGGCGCATCGGTGTCGGTCGCGTTCGGGCTGCCGCCGATCGACGATAGCGACGAGCATGCCAGCTCGATCGACGACCTCGACGTCGCCATCGACCACTACGGCCCGCCACGCGCGGAGTTCCTGCGCGCCGACGCCGGCGACATCGTCGAGGAAACCCTGTCCAGCGGGCTGCTGAAATCCAACTGTCCGGTCACCGGGCAACCCGACTGGGCGCGGGTGGTGATCGCCTACCGCGGCCCGCGCATCGACCGGGAAGGCCTGCTGCGCTACCTGGTCTCGTTCCGCGACCACTGCGAGTTCCACGAGCAGTGCGTCGAACGTATCTTCAGCGACCTGCTCTCGCTCGCCAATCCGCAACGCCTGTCGGTCGAGGCGCGCTACACCCGCCGCGGCGGGCTCGACATCAATCCGGTGCGGGTGCTGCCCGGGATGCCGCTGCCGCCCCCCGGACGCGACCAGCGCCAGTAGCACGACGGTCCCCGCCACGCCGCCCGTTTCATTCACGGCGGCGCGATGCGGTCTTAACAATCCGGCTGGCATCGTGACTCCGCCCATACCGGCAGGAGGCCTCGAAGCCATGACCACCCCCGACAAGAAAGCCGACTTCTCCGGCGTCAGCAGCAGTGTCGACACCACCGCCAAGAAAGAGCGCGACAAGGCCGACTTCTCCGGTGTCAGCGCCAGCGTCGACACCACCGCCGAGAAGGTCGGCGGCGGCGAGCAGACCTACACGGTCGAGCGCGGCGACACCCTTTCGCAGATCGCCAAGCAGTTCTACGGCAAGGCCAGCGAGTGGAACACCATCTTCCAGGCCAATCGCGACCAGCTCGACGATCCCGACCTGATCCAGCCCGGCCAGGTGCTCAAGATCCCCGGCGCCGACACCCCATCCACCGACGGCACCCGCTGAGTCGCGCCCGCCATTTCCGGCACGCCATCCCAGGAGACCCATCCCATGACTGCCAACAAACTCCACTACGCCGTCGCCGCCGCCCTGCTGGCCTCGCTCGCCCTGGCCGGCTGCAAGAAGGACGCCGAACCCGTCGCCACCACGCCGACGCCGGTCGAGCCCGCGCCGCTGCCACCGGCCGAGCCGATGCCGACGCAGCCGCAGACCGCGCTCAACGTCAGCGCCATCACCCTCGGCACCGAAGCCGGCGCCGACAAGAAGATCGCCAGCCCGATGACCACCTTCGCGCCGGACGACGACATCGTGGTCTCGATCGACACCAACGGCGCCGCCAGCAACGCCGAGATCGCCGCCAAGCTGGTCTACGAGGACGGCCAGACCGCCGGCGAGCAGAAGCAGTCGGTGACCACCACCGGCATGGAAACCACCAACGTGACCTTCACCAACGCCAACCCGTGGCCGACCGGCAACTACACGGTGGAAGTGTGGGTCAACGGCACCCAGGCCCAGACCACGACCTTCAACGTGCGCTGAGCCGACGCTCTCTCCCCCACCCCCGGGTGGGCAAACTGGGCGCGACTCCGGTCGCGCCCGTTTTTTTGCGACTACCATGGCGGCCCGACCCGCCAGCGCTTCCGCCATGACCAGCCCCAACGTGCCCACCTACCTCGACGACGACCAGATCGAGCGCCTCGCCGACCTGCTGGAACAGCGCGCGGTGCCGTTCAAGGGCTTCAACCTGGAAGCGCTGGACGGCTACCTGTCGGCGCTCGCCGTGTCCCCGGAAACCCTCCCGATGACCGAATGGGAGCCGGCGGTCTGGGGCACCCCGCCGCGCTGGAGCGACGCCGACGAGCGCGCCGCGGTCGAGAAGTTGCTGCTCGGCCACCAGAACATGGCCGCCGCCCGCGTGCGCCACGGTGGCGACGATCTGCCCGACCACCTCGCCCCGCTGTTGTGGCTGCCCGAGGACCCCGACCTGCAGGGTGACGATGCCGAACAGGAAGACGAACTCGACGTCGGCCGCGACTGGGCACTGGGCTTCTTCACCGCCGTCGGCCTGCGCGAGGCCGCGTGGGACCGGTGGCTCGACGACAACGAATGGATCGACGAAGTGTTCGGCCTGCTCGACCGCCTCGCCAGCGGCGAAGTGCTGGGCGACGACCCGTCCGCCCCCGCGACCCCGATCGGCTACCGCGAGCGACTGGAGATCGTCGCCGGCCTGCCCGACATGCTGGCCGACCTGCACCACCACCGCATCGACGCCCTGACCCCGCGCGAACCGATCCGCCGCGAAGCCACCCCCGACCGCAACGCCCCCTGCCCGTGCGGCAGCGGCAAGAAGTACAAGAAGTGCTGCGGCGCATAAGCAGTATCAGCGCCGAAGTCCGAGATCTCCCCGCGCCTTGGACTCGGCGTTATGTAGGAGCGACGTGAGTCGCGAACACCTCGGCATTGCAACCGCGGTGACGACCCATGGGTTCAGAGCGTCGCGACTCACGTCGCTCCTACAGACACCCGGATTCCATCGCGTACAAACATCCGGGTGCCATCGGATACAACCACCCGGCCCCCATCGCGGCGATCACAACAACCGCGTACCCAACGGCACCGCCCTGTCCGGCACGCACAGCGCGACATCCCCGTTCGCATCGTGGAATCCCGTCACCAGGCACTCCGACATCAACGGCCCGATCTGCTTGCGCGGGAAATTCACCACCCCCACCACCAGCCGCCCGACCAGCTCCTCCGGCGTATAGAGCGCGGTGACCTGCGCACTCGACTTGCGCACCCCGACCTCCGCACCGAAATCCACCTGCAACACATACGCCGGCTTGCGCGCCGCCGCGAACACCTCCGCACCGACAATGCGCCCGACGCGCAGCTCGACCTTGAGAAAGTCATCAAAGGTGATGGTGTCCATCGCAGATTCCCCGTTCATGCGGCGGCGCGCCCTCTCCACGTCCACGCGGTGGCGCCTTGCCGAAAGTCAGAATGCTGCCACGCACACCGCAACGGCGACACCACCCCCATCCACCACCCGCGCCCCCCTGTAGGAGCGACGTAAGTCGCGAACTCCACACCCCCACCAACAATCCCCCAACTCCCTCGCCCCAAACTCGCAACAACACCCCTCCCGCGCCGCCCACTCAACGCGGCAACAACCCAACCACCCGCATCCCCACCCACACCGCCGCGATCCCCAGCACCACGCTCGACCCCGCATACAACGCCGCGACCCCGAACTCCCCACGCCGCAGCAGCTGCGTCGCCTCCAGCCCGAACGCCGAGAACGTGGTGAACCCACCCAGCACGCCGGTGAACAACAGCAACCGCGTCCCCGGCCCGAACACCTCGTAACGCGCCGCCGCGCCGGCCAGCAACCCCATCACCAGGCAGCCGAACACGTTGACCGCGAACGTGCTGTACGGAAACCGCTGCTGCGCCGCGACGTGCAGCACCAGCCCGCCCAGCTTGTAGCGCGCGACCGAACCGATGAAGCCGCCGATGCCGACCAGCAGGATGTCCTTCATCGCGGGCAGGCTCCCGGCGTCATCGCCCCGCCTCGATGATGAGCGCGGCCGCCACCAGCCCGATGCCGAGCACCGAGGCCAGCCGCCCACCGGCATCGACCGGCAGCGGTTCGCCCGCCGCGTTGCGCGGCCGCCCGAGATCGTTGCGGTACGTGCCGTAGGCGATCGCGAGGAAGCCGACGCCCTTCAGCAGGTCGTCGGTCGCCCGGCCGTAGAAGAAGAAATCGCCCAGCGTGACCACACCGAGGATGCCCGCCACCCACAGGAAGATCTTCGCGGCCATGCCCAGCGATGCGTTTTCCGAATGCATGTCGTCGCCCATCATCGCAGGATCTTCTCCATCGCCTTCCCCCTGGCCAGCTCATCGACCAGCTTGTCCAGGTACCTGATGTTCCGCATGAGCGGGTCTTCCACGTCCTCGACGCGTACGCCGCACACCGTGCCCTTGATCAGCGCGACGTTTGGATTGAGTGCGGGTGCCTGGGCGAAGAACGTCTCGAAATCGTTCTCCTCCTCGATCTGGTCCTCCAGGCCCGCACGGGTGTAGCCGGTCAGCCAGCAGATGATGCTGTCCACCTCGTCCCGCGTGCGCCCCTTGCGCTCCGCCTTCTGGACGTACATGGGATAGACCTTGGAGAACCCGGTCGTGAAGATGCGATGCTTCATGATGATCCGCCGTGGGCGCTTTGCCCGCGTTATATCAAAGGAGGCCCAGCATGGACCGATTCACCGGCGGCTGCCTGTGCGGCGACGTCCGCATCGTGGCATCGGGACGCCCGGACCGGGTCGGCGTTTGCCATTGCCTCGACTGCCGCAAGCATCACGGCGCGCTGTTCCACGCGTCCGCGATATTCGCCAGCGATGCGGTAACCGTCGAGGGCGAACCACACGACTACGCGGGACGGCACTTCTGCCCCCGCTGCGGTTCGTCGGTTTTCGGTCGCAGCGGGGACGAAGTCGAAGTGAACCTGGGATCGCTGGATGCCCCGGATCAACTGATGCCGACCTACGAACTCTGGACCGTCCGCCGCGAGTCCTGGTTGCCGGCGTTTCCGCTCAGGGAGCGATACGAGCGTGACCGTCAGGAGCCGGCTTGAGTTGGGCTGATGTACGACCGCACCTGCGCCCCGACGGACCAGTCAACGCGCGGCAACTTCCCTGAAGATCTTCCGCATCTCGGTGAACTCCTCGTCCGTCGCCAGTGCAACGTGGCTTGCGTCCGGGGAGAGCCGGATTTCCACCTTGGGCAGCAACGCGGCGAGTGCCTGGATGCTTTCGACCGGCGCGTTCTCGTCGTCCTCGCCGTGATGGATGAAGACCTCGGGCGTCGAGCCGTAGTCCGCGCCATCCCATCGACCCAGCAACACCTGGAAGTCCGCCCAGGCACCGTGCGAAAGATCCGCGGGCAGGCCCCACGACTCAAGTTGTTGCATCGCGGTGTCGTAGTCGTTGTCACCGAACAGCGACAACAGTTGCAGTGTCTGCGGCGACGAAACGGTCGAGACGAAGGTTTCCGGTGTTCCCATCGAGGCGAGCAGGTAGCAGGCCCGCACCTTGCCGGGATGGTTGCTCGCCAGGTGCAGTGCAAACGGACCGCCGCCGCTGCCGCCCATGACATCGAGCGCTTCCAGTCCGTTGCTGTCGAGGTACGAGATGACCTGCGCGGAGCAGTGATCGAACGATGGAACGCACTGGTTGTCGTCGTACCACGGCCGGGTGGGACAGATCAGGCGGATGCCGAGCTCGCTCGCGAGTTCCGAGAACTCCGCTCCAGACTCGCCCTTCTGGGGCGTCCCCATGAAAAACAGCAGCGGAACTCCCGAGGGATTACCAAACTCGTGGAAGCGCATGGAGATTCCTTCTCAGCGTTGACGGTCAGGCCTGATAGTCCCGTATGCGCGAGCGCCTGTCAGCCGCCCGGTTCAACCCGTGCAAGGACGAACGCCACGCGCTCCTGCACCGGCACCCGGGGAATGACGCAGGTCCGATACCCGGCATCGATATACGCCGATACGGTCGACTGGTAGGACCGGGCCGCGCGTTCGAAGCTCGCGCGGCGCTCATCGTCGCGCACGTAGATCTCCGGCCACGGCTCCGCGACGAATACCGTGCCGGCATAACGGCATCGCGTTGCAGCCGCCACGAGATCCGGCGCCGCGTCGGTGCCGAGGAACCGCAGCCACTCGGTGACTGCGCGATCGAAGAACACCGGCGCCGCCAGCGACGAGGCCGCTTCATGGTCCCGGATGCTGCGGGCCAGGACCGCTTCCATGAAAGCCGCGCGATCGGTCCACGGCAGGATGCCGCTGCCGCACGCCTGCTGCTCGCGCATGACCGCCAGGCCTGCTTCCGGGACAGTGGCGTATCCGAGCTCGCCCAGCGCCGCCACCAGCGTCGACTTGCCGGCCCCGGAGGCGCCTGTAATCACATGGTGCCGGCGTCCCGTCACGCCCACGCTGGCGTCTGGTGATGCAGGACCAGTTGCCATCGATCGCCGCTATGCACATAGGTGGAACTGCATTGCGCCGCGTACGCGGTGTCGGCCGAACCGCGATCGGCGCGCACCGCATAGGCCAACACCGCGGTGACGTCGCCGGCCAGCACCTGGTGCCGATGCTCGAACGCGACGTGCTGCCAGCGCGCGGCCGACCGGATCGATGCGATCGCGGCGTCGCGGTCGAGCACCCCGGTCGGCGCCGGCAGCACCATCAACGCCTCCGGCGCGAGCGTGCGTTCGTAGAAGTCGGCGCCGCCGCGCCAGAAGCCCTCTTCGAGGGACCACAGGGTGTCGGGTTTCATGGCGCCTCCCGTGTCGTGCCAGCGCGCGCCCCACGCCGGACCCGCGACGCCAGCGCGCACCCCAGGCCCGCCGCCGCAACGCCCCAGAGACCGGACACCGGGATGGCGACCGGCGCCCACATCCGCGCCTCCGGCCCCGCCGGGAACACCAGCGAAGTGAACGCGACGACCGCCGGAACCACCAGCGCACCGGCCACGATGCTGGCGAACACGCCGTGCCCGCGGTAACGCAGGCCGGCGGCTGCCAGCAATGCGCCGGCGATGCTTGCGATGAGAGCCATGGGTGGACACCTTGGCGTCGGCGCCGAGCGCGCCCGATGTGCGCAGGGTAGCAATATCGAAACAGGCGACCTCCCCCGATTTTCGGCGCGGCCGGCGCATGCTGCCGGGCAGGATATTCAGTTGAGCTTTCCGCAGTTGCAGGAGGCGAGGCGGATCGGCATCAACTCAACTCCTCAAGTGCACCGCGAGCGGACGTTACGGCTGCCCTGACATCACGCGCTCGATCCAGTCGCTGTAGTGGCTCAGACGGACGTTGCAGAAGGTGTGGCCGTACTGTCCGGGCCGCGCGGTCCTTACGTCGCCCGGGAGGAACTTCCAGGACGCCAGGCCGGCCAATCGCCATTGGCCATCCACCTCGATGAGTGCGGGGCCGCCGCTGTCGCCATTGCCGGTCGAACCCTCAAGCGGAAGCGCCGCCGGCGGTGCGTCGAACACGTAGCAGAACCAGCGGTCGTGGGCGCTGGTGACCGTGTTGAACGCGCGGCGAAGCTCCGTGCGATTGGGACCCTTGGGGTCGTGCCCGGTGGCGCCCGTCCCCGTGGCCCCCTTGCCGATGATCTTGATGACCCGGTTGGCCTCGTCGCCGCCCGTGTGGATCGCGATCGGGGCGATATCGGTCACCGGCTGCGCCAGCCTGACCAGCGCGATGTCGTCGGCCGAGGCGAGCCACACCAGTACCAGCACGGCTTCGCCGGTGGTCATGGCCTGGTGGATCAGCTTGTCAGGCGGCGTCTTGTAGCCCGGATGCACCACCACGCGCTCGACGTCCCGCGGCGTGCCGCCGATGACCACCTGTTTGATTTCGTGCGGGACGGTGTGGGCGGCGGTAATCACCCACTGCGGCGCGACGAGAACGCCATGCGCCTCGCCGGGCATGTCGACGAGCGCGGGAAACTCGGGAGCCGGGATCCGGTATTCGGAGTCGTCGACGTCATGCCGGATGACGACGGCGCTGGTGGTGGAGGACGCTACGAGAAAAAGCGTGAGCAGCAGAGGTCGAATCATGCGGTGGTTCCTTGCGGCGGTTGGCCAAATGGCGAGTTATCGGATTCCGCTTCGGCGCTGGTCCCCTGAAGAACACGAACCTTCGCGCATTCAGGGATAGTCAAACAACCGGGCATCCACACTCTCTTGTTATGCTGCGTTCGGTCTTAAGGCGATATGGAGATTGCCGTGTCAAGGATGTGGATCGTGCTGGGCGACGTTACCAGCAGCGGCGGACGGGTGGTCACCGCCTCGCAGTTCACCGATATCGACGGGAAGGGCGTTGCCCGACGCAACGACAAGGCGACCTGCCCTCAACACAAGGGTGTGTTCGCGATCATCGGTGGCTATGACCCCACCACCATAATCGACGATGCCGAAGTAACCTTGCACGGAGCAGCGCTCGAGTGCGGTTGCCAGGTGTTGGCCACACAGCAGCTTCGTGTGTTGAACGTCAGTGCACCCGGCCCCGCCGCAACGCCCGCTTCCATGAGCGTCGGTAGTGCTCAAGCTGCGTTTGCGCAGCAGGAATTCACGCCATACAGCGGTATGGAGCTTCGGGCGAGCCCGATGGATGTATCAGACGCTGCGGCAGCCGGTAGCGAAGCCGCGGAGGACACCGAACCTGACGATTGCGCCACAAGGTTCAGCAAGGTGTCCCGTATCGTTCTGCTTAATGAAGGCGGCTTTGTCGACGACCCCGATGACGCCGGCGGAGCGACGAACATGGGCATTGCGTGGGGCACGTGGCAAAGCTATGCAAAGACGGATCTTGGTGTCGACCCGACGCTTGAAAATCTGAAGCGGCTCACAGCTGACCAGGCAGAGACGATCTACCGCAAACGCTACTGGGAACCTCGCGGTTTCTGCAAGATCGACAATCCTCGCGTGGCACTGATGGTCTACGACTGGACCATCACCTCGGGCAAGGCGATACGCGAGGTACAGGAAGTCCTTTCGGAGCAGTTCGGGAAGGACATCCCCGCCGACAACGTGATGGGTCAGAAAACTATCGACGCCATCAACGAAGTGCCGGACCAAGAGGTGCTGCTCACCGCAATTGCCAGCGCCCGCAAGGACTACTACCGGTCCCTGACCTTCAACCGGGACGGTAGCCACAACAGCAATCAGAAATTCCTGAAGGGCTGGCTTGCCCGCGTCGACCGTTGCCTGGGAGTGGATCAATGAAGTGTTTGAACACCGTCGCGATCGCTGTCACCTGCATCGCCCTGAGCGCTTGCGCGGCAACCAGAGCCGATCCGGGGCCATCCGACCTTGCCGGCAGCTGGGAGGAGGAAACGCTACGCCCCGGCAGCCAGATGCCCTACTCGGTGCTCACGGTCGAGCTTCGCGTATCCGGCCGGAAGATCGCGGGCTCGTACTGTTTCGTTACCCGCTTCGGGAAGAAGATCGACTGCGATCCCGACAGTGGCGACAATCTCGGCGGCGTCGTCAATCCGGACGGATCGGCAACCATTTCGTTCGATTCAACCTTTGGCGCGGAGGGTGGCAAGGCCGTTCTGACCTCCCGTGGCGACGAGATGGAATGGACGACCGTCGAGCCACCGACCGGCGGCGATTTCTACGGCCCCGAGTCGGCGCTACTGCAACGGGTCGGTCACTAAACCGGCATACGCGTTCGGACCAGCAACTGACTGTCAGCCACTGGCAGCACACGGCTGCGCCACGCTTTGGCGGCAGCCACTTCGGTTGGGTACGCGCGATATGTGCAGCGCAACCGGCTGGCCATCGGTGATCGTGGTCGGATCGCACCCGTCCACGATCGGAAACGTCCCACTCCTGTTTGGACAACACTCCGTTGCGTCACGGTACGGCGAGTGAGCGCATGCGTCAGCGTACGGGGGGTTGTTCCACATTTCCGCACTAGTCATTGCCAACGGTTTTTTGCCCCACCTCCCCCAAAACGCGACAATCACCGGCTCCCAGTTCGCAAGCGAGCCGCCCCCATGTCCGACACCCCCCAGTCCCAGCCCCCGGTGATCATCTACACCCTCACCGACGAAGCCCCGTTCCTGGCCACGCAGTCGCTGCTGCCGATCGTCGAGGCCTTCGTCGAGAGCGCCGGTATCGCGGTGGAGACGCGCGACATCTCGCTGGCGGGGCGGATCCTGGCGCAGTTCCCGGACGTGCTGCCGGCCGACAAGCAGGTCGGCGACCACCTGGCCGAACTCGGCAAGCTGGCCACCACGCCGGAAGCCAACATCATCAAGCTGCCCAACATCTCGGCCTCGGTGCCACAGCTCAAGGCGGCGATCAAGGAGCTGCAGGCGCAGGGTTACCCGCTGCCGGACTACGTCGACGAGCCCAAGACCGACGCCGAGCGCGACGCCAAGGCGCGCTATGACCGGGTCAAGGGCAGCGCGGTCAACCCGGTGCTGCGCGAGGGCAACTCGGACCGCCGCGCGCCGTTGTCGGTCAAGAACTACGCGCGCAAGCACCCCCACCGGATGGGTGCGTGGTCGGCGGATTCGCAGTCGCACGTGGCGCACATGGACGGTGGCGACTTCTACGGCAGCGAAAAGTCGGTGATGGTCGACAACGCGACCGACGTGCGCATCGAGCTCGTCGGCGCCGATGGCGTGACCACGGTGCTGAAGGAGAAGACCTCGCTGCTCGACCGCGAGGTGATCGACGCATCGGTGATGGACACGCGCCGGCTGGCGCAGTTCATCGATGCGCAGATCGACGATGCCAAGGCCAAGGGCGTGCTGTTCTCGCTGCACCTGAAGGCGACGATGATGAAGGTGTCCGACCCGATCATCTTCGGCGTCGCGGTCAACCGCTTCTACGCGCCGGTGCTGGCCAAGTACGACCGCGAACTGATGGAGGCCGGTTTCGATTCGAGCAACGGTATCGGTGATCTGTACGCGCGGCTGTCGTCGCTGCCGGCGGACCTGCAGGCGTCGATCAAGGCCGACATCGATGCGCTGTACGGCGAGCGCCCGGCGCTGGCGATGGTCAACTCCGACAAGGGCATCACCAACCTGCACGTGCCGAGCGACGTGATCGTCGACGCGTCGATGCCGGCGATGATCCGTGACAGCGGCAAGATGTGGAACGCGAAGGGCGAGCTGCAGGACGCCAAGGCGATCATCCCCGACCGCTGCTATGCCGGCATCTACCAGGTGGTCATCGACGACTGCAAGGCGCGCGGCGCGTTCGACCCGGCGATCATGGGCAGCGTGCCCAACGTCGGCCTGATGGCGCAGAAGGCCGAGGAGTACGGCAGCCACGACAAGACCTTCCGCGCGCCGCGCGACGGCACCATCCGCGTGGTCGATGCTGCCGGCAAGGTGCTGCTGCAGCACGCGGTCCAGGCCGGCGACATCTGGCGCATGTGCCAGACCCGCGACCTGCCGGTACAGGACTGGGTGAAGCTGGCGGTCAGCCGCGCGCGCATCAGCGGTACGCCGGCGGTGTTCTGGCTGGACCCGCAGCGCGCGCACGATGCGCAGCTGATCGCCAAGGTCGAGCATTACCTGAAGGACCACGACACCAAGGGCCTGGACATCCAGATCATGGCGCCCGAGGAGGCGATGCGGGTGTCGCTGTCGCGCGCGCGACGTGCGCTGGACACCATCTCGGTGACCGGCAACGTGCTGCGCGACTACCTGACCGACCTGTTCCCGATCATGGAGCTGGGCACCTCGGCCAAGATGCTGTCGGTGGTGCCGCTGATGGCCGGCGGCGGGCTGTTCGAGACCGGCGCCGGCGGCAGCGCGCCCAAGCACGTGCAGCAGTTCGAGGCCGAGGATTACCTGCGCTGGGATTCGCTCGGCGAGTTCCTCGCGCTGGCGGCGTCGCTCGACCATGTCGCCGAGACCACCGGCAATGCCAAGGCGCGGGCGCTGGCGGAGGCGCTGGACAAGGCCAACGGCGCGTTCCTCGACAACAACAAGTCGCCGTCGCGCAAGCTCGGCGGGATTGACAACCGCGGCAGCCATTTCTACCTGGCGATGTACTGGGCGCAGGCGCTGGCGGCGCAGGACGACGATGCGGAACTGAAGGCGAAGTTCGCGCCGTTGGCAAAGGCGTTGACGGAGAACGAGGAGAAAATCGTCGGCGAGCTGATTGCGGCGCAGGGCAAGCCGGTGGAGATGGGCGGGTATTACCACCCGGACCTGGCGAAGGTGGGCGCGGCGATGCGGCCGAGTGCGACGTTGAACGCGGCGTTGGCGGGGGTGTAGCCGGCGTTGGCGTGCGGCCGCGTTTGCGCGATGTTGCGCGGTCGCGGCTTGCGGCGCTCGTACCAGAACAGGAAGCCCGGGGTCGCTTGCGATGCCCGGGTTTTCTTTTTGGCGAGTGGCCCCGCGGGCGGTGGGTTGATTGTCGGCGGGAGGGGCGTGTCGGGGTGGTGAGGTTGCGGAACGGGGGTGCGTTGCGTTTGGGGTGTCTGCTCGGTCGCGACTTACGTCGCTCCTACATGGGGAGCGTGTGCGGTCGCCTGTTCGTTGTTGTAGGAGCGACGTGAGTCGCGATCGCACGACGCACGCGCCAGCCCGCTCGCGTTCCGGAGCTATGGCGCCGCCCGCCCCGCTTCCTCGATCCGCTCCCCTATCTCCACCGGCTCCATGTCCTGCCCGTTCCCATGCAGTCGCTTCGACGCCTGATCCGCCTCTGGCTCCGCTTCCGGCCCAGCCTCCGGCGCCAACACCTCCCCCAGTTCCACCGCCTCCACCCGCTCCCTTTCCCGCGGCCGGAAATCCTGCCGCTCCTGCAACCACGCCTGCGCTTCGGTCTGGTCCATCCTGTAGGCCGGCGCGAGGTGCGGCAGCAGCAGCCGCATCCAGGCGTTGCTGGCGCGGCTGGCTTCGGCGGGGCAGGTGCGGGCGCGTGATTCGGGCAGGTCGCCGCGCGCGACGATGTCGGCGAAGCGCTCGGGGTCGGAGCCGTACAGCAGGCACTGCAGGTTGAAGTAGCGCTGCAGGTTGAGCGAGTGGGCGTCGGCGTAGGCGTCCAGCGAGAATTCGGTGTCCACGCGCGACAAGAACCACAGCGAGGCCATGCGCAGGTTGTCGGCGATCTGCTTGGGCGACTCGCTGTCGCTGCCGATGTACTGCATCAGCGAGGTCGCGAACTGGTCGACGGCGTCTTCCTGGCGGCCGGTCACCGGCAGGTCGAGCAGGTCGATCAGGGCGTGGCCGGTCTCGTGCGCGACGATGAAGCGCACGTTGGCGAGGACGTAGCGGATGGCGATCTGCCCGGGCGTGCTGTCGCCGAAGTCGAAGCCTTCGCCGCCGGTTTCGGCCAGGTGTTCGCCCTGTCCGTAGAGCGCGTGCAGCATTTCGTAGCAGAGCACCACTTCGTGCCTGTCGGGCAGGTAGAACGCATCGGCCTCGCCGCAGGCCTTGGCGACGTAGGTGATCGTCGCCGGCAGCAGCAGCAGGCCGTCGAGCCATTCCACCTCGGGCAGCTTGCGCAGCAGGTCCTGTTCGCGCACGCGGCGGGCGGTGGGTGCCAGCGCCGGGTCGCCGGTGTCGAGGTAGCGGTAGGCGAAGTTGACCGGCTGGATGGCGGGCGTGTCTTCGGCGGGGGTGGCCGGTGGCATGGGGACGGCGGGGGACGGCTCGACCGGCGGCGTGTCGCGCCCGGACCAGGCGGCATGGCCGCAGGCCCCGACGACGGCGCCGACCGCGACCAGCAGCAGTGCCTTGAGAATCCTGTGCAGCATCGGCGTCCCCTCCCTCATGCGCGGACCGGGCCATGGTACGGCCCGGCCGCGCGCGGCGCTGCCCGCCGCTCAGTCGGTCATCCGACCAGCAGCGGATGCGGCCGCGCATGCAGGCGGCGCCAGGCCGAGGCGATCGCCGCGCCCAGCAATCCGTACGCCAGCACCCATGCAAGCGCGAGCACCAGTGGGGTGGCGCCGATGCCCTTGGCCATGGCGGCATACAGAATGGTGCCCATCGCCAGCAGCAGCATCGGTCCGGCCAGCACCAGCATGCGCCAGCCGTTCATGCGCAGGCCGGCGACCGGGCGAAGGCAGGCCAGCGCGGTGGTCAGCGCGACGCCAACGCCGGCCATCGCCATCAACCCCATCATCCGCGGCGCCACGCCGGTCATCAGCCCGAGGCCGACCAGGACCACCAGCATCAGGGCCATCGCGATGGCCGGCGCGCGGGTCACGGCCGACAGCAGGGTGGCGCGGCGCTCCGGGACTTCGCCCAGACCGGGCAGCAGCGCGAGTTCGTCGAGCTCGCCGCCCGGCTTGCTGTACATCGCCTCCAGGCGCTGCGCGTACATCACCACCATCACCGCGATGCCGCCGATCGCGCCGCCGACGAGGGTGCCGGGATTGGCGTTCTCGCCGGTCGTGTTCATCAGCAGGTAGGCCACGACCAGCGCGCCGATGCCGAGCTGGACCACGATCTGTGCGCCCGACAGCGGCGCGAATGGCGTACCCATCAGTGCACGCATCGCACGCACCGGGCGGTCCGGGCCGGCGCCGGCGGTCTGGCCGGCCGGCCACATCCAGTCCGGCAGTTGCGCGCTGGAGGCATCGCCCGACAACCAGTCGAAGCCGCCACCGGTGCGCGGGTTGGCGACCAGCGCCGGCTGCCACCAGACCGAGGTCGTGTCGGCGGGCGGGCGCCGCACAATGGCGAACCAGCGCCAGCCCGCCAGCGCGAGCACCGGCCCGACCAGCCAGACGACGTGCTGCATCTGCAGCGCCGGCAGTGTCACCGCGCCGGCCGGCACCACGCGCACGAACAAACCATGCAGCAGGCCCACGCCAAGTGGCGCGAGGCACAGTGCCATGTAGGCGATCCGGGGCAGCGTGGCCGTCAGCACCCCGACGCCTGCGGCCAGCGTCATCGCGCACACCGCGACACCGGGGTTGACCCCTCCGGAGGCGAGCAGCAGCGACGGCAGCAGCACCGTCGCGATGAAGGCGAGCGAGACGGTGCCGGCAATCGCCATGCCGACCCCGGGCATGCGCGACTGGTGGGCTTCGATGTGCAGCAGCAGCAGCCGCGAGAACCACAGGCCCCACAGCGCGGCGACCGCCAGCCCCGACAGGAACAGCGCCACTGACAGCCGTTCGGGTTTGTCGATGGTGGCCAGTGCCAGCCAGCCCAGTCCCCCGAAGATCAACGCAAGCGCGATCGCCAGCACGCGCATCGAGCGGCTCGCGCTGTTGCCCAGCAGCGCCCCGGCGTGGCGCATGCGCCAGCCGATGCTGTCGGTTTCATACGGATGGGCGCGGGCGTTCACTCGGCCACCTCGACGAACAGGTCCTCCAGCGACAGCACGTCGGCGTGCACGCCCGGCGCCGTCACCAGTGCCGGCCAGGCGGCGTCCTCGTCACGCACGACCACCAGCGACAGCGCGCCGTCGGGCAGCGTGCGGCGGGCGACCTCGCCGGGCACCCTTCCGACCAGCTGGCTGGCGGCCGACGCCGGCACGCGCAGGCGTCGGTGGCGCTCCTTCAGCGTGTCGAGTTCGGTCTGCAGCACCACCCGGCCCTCGTGCATGAAGGCGACGTGCGAGGCGGCGCGCTCCAGGTCCGAGACGATGTGGGTCGAGAACAGCACGCTGGTGCCGGACTCGCCGGCGCGCTGGGCGATCTCGCGCAGCAGTTCGCGGCGGGCGACCGGGTCGAGTGCGGCGGCGGGCTCGTCGAGCACCAGCAGTTCCGGCCGCGGCGCCAGCGCGCGGATGATCGCCACGCGCTGCCGCTCGCCCGGCGACAGCTTGGCCAGCACCTTGTTGGACGGCAGGTTCCAGCGCGCCAGCGTGGCGGCGACGAAGCCGGCATCCCAGCTCGGGTAGAAGCGGCCGACGAAGTCCAGCATGTCGCCGACCTTGAGCCACGGCAGCGCCTCGGGTTGCTGCGGCACGTAGCCCAGGCGCGCCTTGGCGCCGTCGTCGAGCGCGAGCGCCGGCCGGCCCCAGATGCGCGCTTCGCCGGCGTCGGGCTCGACCAGACCGAGCAGGACCCGGATCAGGGTCGACTTGCCGGCGCCGTTGCGGCCGATCAGGCCGAGCACCGCGCCCGGTTCGAGCTGCAGCGAGGCTCCGGCGAGCACGGTCTGGCCGTCGTAGCGCTTGTCGATGCCGGTGACGGCGATCGGCGGGTCCATGCCCAGCCGCGACAGGTCCAGCGGCGGCGCGGCGACAGGGTGGGCGGGTACAGCGGTCTCGGCAACGGTGTTCATGCGGGTTCCTCCATCCGTAGGCGGAGCCGGGCGAGCAGTTCGTCCGGCGGAAGTTCGAGTTCGCGCGCGTGGCGGGCGAGCGCATCGAGGGCGGGTTCGAGCAGGTCCCAGCGCTGCTGCGGCGACGGCGGCGCGGCGGCCCCGGAGGCCACCGCCATGCCCTTGCCGCGCTGGCGTTCGAGCACGCCTTCGGCCTCCAGCTGGCTGTAGGCCTTGGAGACGGTCATCGGGTTGATCGCGTGGGCGGCGGCGACGTCGCGCACCGACGGCAGCGTGGTGCCGGCGGCGAGTTGGCCACCGGCGACGAGGCGGCGGATCTGCTCGGCGATCTGCCGGTAGATCGGCTGCGCGGCGGCGGGTTGGATATGCAGCAGGGTTGCGTCCATGTGTATTACTACATCGATACACTTGGCGCCTGTCAAGTGCCCCTCGCACGCCGCATGAAAAAAGGCCCGGCGAACCGGGCCTCCGGGTGCATGCGGTGGCGGCTCAGCGGCAGCCGACGCGCGGATCGACGGGCACCACGCCGGCGAACGCCGCAAGCGCATGCGCCGCGCGCCGCCAGCCGGACCGCACCGGCGCACGGTCCTGCGGACGGCGGGATGGCCGCGCCGCAGCCGACGCGGCCGCGACCGCCACGTCATCGGCGTCTTCGGGCAAGACCCGGAATCCATCGAGGAACATCAGGCCCTTGTAGATATTCATGGTTCGCTCCCAGTTGGCAGGCAGCGCCTGTCTTTATTGAACGCTGCAAAGGCTAGGCGCATGATCTGCCTTGAAAAAGCGACGATTTCGCAAGCCTGGCTTGAATCCATTTCAACCCTCGACTGGAGCCCGCATGGCATGGCCCGACTCCCGCTGAACACCCTGCAGGGCTTCGCCGCGGCCGCGCGCAGCGGCAACCTGACCCGCGCGGCCGAGTCGATGCACCTCACCGTCAGCGCGCTGAGCCACCAGATCCGCGCGCTGGAGGAGCACCTCGGCCGGCGGCTGTTCGACCGCGGCCCGCGCGGCGTCGTGCTGACCGACGAGGGCCGGCGGCTGCTGGCCGAGACCGACCCGCACCTCGACGCGCTGGAACAGGCCCTGCGGCCGCCCGGCCCGCGCAACGGCGAGGTGTTGACGATCAGCGTGATGCCGAGCATGGCCTCGGGCTGGCTGGTGCCGCGGCTCGGGCGCTTCCTCGCCGCGCATCCGCAACTGGAACTCAACCTGCTGTCGTCGGAGCGGCTGGTCGATTTCGACCGCGACCACGACATCGATGCGGCGTTGCGGATGGGCGCGGGCGACTGGCCCGGGGTCCATGCCGAACACCTGCTGGACGAGTCGCTGGCGCCGGTCGCCAGCCCGGCACTGATCGACCGGCTGGGCCTGCCGCCGACCGAACTGCACCGCTGGCCATTGCTCGGCGAACGCGGCAAATGGCATTGGACCCGCTGGTTCAGCGCCCACGGTGGCCCGGAGCCGGAGCGGTACGTCGCCTACCTCGATGACCTGGAATCGCTGCACCGCGCCGCGGTCGACGGCATGGGCGTGGCGCTCGGACGGATGGTGCGTTCGCGGGTGTTGATCGAGAGCGGCCAGCTGGTGGTGCTCAGCGATGCGCGGCTGCCCAGCGACTTCAACCATTACCTCGCCTATCCGCCGCGCTCGGCCGGGCATCCCGGGCTGCTCGCGTTCCGCGACTGGCTCCATGCCGAGGTGCGCGCGCACCGCGACGCGGCGGCGGACACCGCCGCGCGCGACTGAACCGCGCCGCCGACTCTGCGATACGCTGGCGCCCTCGTTCCCAAGGCCCCGGCCATCCAAGGACCCGCCATGAACCGTGTGCTGCTCGTCGCCCTCCTGCCCATCGCGCTCGCCGCCTGCAACGGCAATCCGCCGCCGGTCGCCAACGACACCGCCGCCGCGGTCGAGACGCCGGAACCCGCCGCCACGCCCGACGCGGCCGCCACCGCGCTGCAGGCCGCGATCGCCGGCGACTGGCGCGACCCCGCCAACGTCGCCCGCGACCGCTACCGCCACCCGGCCGAAACGCTGGCGTTCTTCGGCCTGCAGGCGGACCAGACCGTGGTCGAGATCACCCCCGGCGGCGGCTGGTACGCCGAGATCTTCGCCCCCTACCTTCGCGACGGCGGCCATTACGTCGCCGCCGTGGTCGACCCGGGTGCGCTGCCCGAAGGCAGCGGGCGCGACTACCAGCAACGCAGCCGCGACCGGCTGGAAAAGAAGTTCGCCGCCGCGCCCGCGCAGTTCGACGCCGCCGAAGTGGTCGCCTACGACCCGGCCGCACCGGTGTTCGGCCCGGCCGGCTCGGCCGACCTGGTGATGACCTTCCGCAACGTCCACAACTGGCGCGAGTCCGGACAGGCGCAGGGCATGTTCGATGGCTTCTTCGCGGTCCTGAAGCCGGGCGGCACCCTCGGCGTGGTCGAGCACCGCGCGGCGGCCGATGTCGCCGCCGACGACGACAGCGGCTACGTCGGCCAGGACCAGGTGATCGCGCTGGCCGAGGCCGCCGGCTTCGTGCTGGAGGAGACCAGCGAGATCAACGCCAACCCGCGCGACACCAAGGACCACCCCAACGGCGTCTGGACGCTGCCGCCGGGCAACAACCACGACGACGCCG
Source organism: Lysobacter sp. F60174L2 (assembly GCF_052547135.1). NCBI lineage: Bacteria > Pseudomonadati > Pseudomonadota > Gammaproteobacteria > Lysobacterales > Lysobacteraceae > Lysobacter > Lysobacter sp. F60174L2. The sequence goes on from NZ_JBQWRA010000001.1 coordinate 178,694, forward strand.
ACGACGCGAAGTACCAGGCCATCGGCGAGAGCGACCGGATGACGCTGCGCTTCCGCAAGCCGGAATAAGGCGGCGATCGGAACGCCTGTTCGCGGGACGTCGACCGGCGCCCCGCGAACCGGACACCGGCTTGCACCACACAGCCCGGATGCTGGATGTAGGAGCGACGTAAGTCGCGAACGCCACCGCATCCGCCTGCGTTGGTCGACCACCGTGCGCGAACGGCACCCGCGTATCGGAATGTTCGCGCGCACCCTGATCGCCGGGGCATCGGTGAATTCGCGACTTACGTCGCTCCTACATCCGGACCTACTCCCACTCCTGTTTCACGACCTTGCTGATCGCCTTCAACAAACCCTATGGCGTGCTGTGCCAGTTCACCGATCGCAGCGACCCACCGCGGCCGACGCTGGCCGGCTTCGGGCTGCCGCCGGGGGTGTATGCGGCCGGCCGGCTCGACCACGACAGCGAAGGCCTGCTGTTGCTGACCGACGACGGCGGCCTCGCCCATCGGTTGACCGATCCGCGCCACAAGCAGCCCAAGACCTACTGGGTGCAGGTCGAGGGCGCGCCGCAACCGCAACAGCTGGACGCGTTGCGCCGCGGAGTCGAGCTGCGCGACGGCCTTACCCGGCCGGCCGCGGCGACGCTGATCGAGCCGCCCTCGCTGTGGCCACGTAATCCGCCGGTGCGCTTCCGCAAGACCGTGCCGGACGCCTGGCTGCAGATCGAAATCAGCGAGGGCCGCAACCGCCAGGTCCGGCGCATGACCGCGGCGGTCGGGTTGCCGACGCTGCGGCTGGTGCGGGTCGGGATCGGCGGACAACGGCTGGACGGGCTGCCACCCGGCGAGTGGCAGTCACGCTGACGCCGGTTGGCCGGACGGCCCGGCGCGCGGCGTGATGATTATGTGAACCGTTCAGACACCTTCCACGGGGTCCGCACGAAAGCGCAGCGACTCTGGTAGTTTCAATCGCGCATTCAGATTCATCCCGGCGCTCCCGACGACCGCCGAAACTGTGCGAGACCCGATGAGCTCAACCGATACCGCCCTGGGCCGCATCCTGGTCGTCGACGACCAGGCGGCCAACCTGCGTGTCGTCAGCGCGCTGCTGACCCGCGAGGGCTACGACGTCATCACCGCGGCCAGCGGTCCGGATGCGCTGGCGTGCTACGCCGATGCGGTGCCGGACATGATCCTGCTCGACATGATGATGCCGGGGATGGACGGTTTCGAGGTGCTGGCCGTGCTGCGCGAGCAGGAGCCGCCGCTGAACATCCCGGTGGTATTCGTCACCGCGGCGCACGACCGTGACCTGTTGCTGCGCGCGTTCGATGCCGGCGTGGTCGATTACGTGACCAAACCATTCCTGCCGGAGGAGCTGCTGGCCCGGGTCAACGCGCACATCGGGCTCAAGCTCACCCGCGACCGGCTGGAGCGCGTCGCCCGCGAGCGCGAGGAGCTGGTCAACCTGGTCGCGCATGACCTGAAGAACCCGCTGTCGAGCGTGCTGTTCGCCGCCGACATCCTGCGCAACGACGGTTGCCGGCCCGAGCGCGTGCCGCGCTACCTGCAGATGATCCACGAGAGCGCCGACGATGCGCTGGGCTACATCCGCCACTACCTGGAAAGCCGCGCCGGCGCGATGCGCGAACCCGGCGAAGCGGCGTGCGCCGACCTCGGCGAGGTCATGCAGTGGCTGGCGCAACGCTACGAGATGCAGCTCGAAGCGCGCGGCGGCCGCTTGCGGCTGGCGCTGCCGCAGGACGCCGCGCACGTGGCGATCGACGAGCGGGTACTGCGCCAGCTTGGCGAGAACCTGGTGACCAATGCGATGAAGTACGCGCCCGGCGGCGAGTTGCTGCTGGCCGGTCGACCCGGCGCGCCGGGGTACTGGCAGCTGGTCGCGGCCGATCGCGGCCCGGGCATCCCGCCGTCGCAGCAACGCGAGCTGTTCAAGCCGTTCACCCGCCTGCAGCAACCCGAGGACGGCGTGTCGAGTGGGCTCGGGCTGTCACTGGCCAAGCAGATCGTCGCCAACGCGGGCGGCCAGCTCTGGTACGAGGACCGCGAGGGTGGCGGGGCGTGCTTCGTGATCGAATTGCCCGAGGCGGGGCCGCAGGCGGAGTGTGACCCGGCCGATCCGGCCTGAGCGGCGAGCCGCGTCGCGGACGCAGCGGTTATTCGGAACTCGGTGTTTTAGTCGCAGTGCGCTTGCGCGCGGTGGTCTTGCGCGGGCGCTCGGCCGCCGACGCGCGACGTGCCTCGACCCGCTTGGCCTTGCCTTCGATCGGCGCGCTCGCGGCCTGCCGCTGCTTGCGTCGCGCGGCGTACCACAACAGGCCCGCACCGGCCGCGGTGGCGACCACGATCGCCGGGTTGCGGCGCACGAACGAACCGGCGATGCGCGCGCCACCCTTCAATGCACCGAGCTTGGCGCCGGTTTCCAGCCAGCGGCCGGCGTTGGATGGCACCAGATGCCTGATGCTGTCGCCGACGCGGTCGGCCAGTTCCAGCGCGCGGTCGGGGTAGGAGTCGAATCTGCTCATCGGGATGCCTTGTGGGGTACGGGCGAATGCAGCCAGTTTCTGCAAGGCATCGTTGAAACCGCGTGAGTCCGGCGCACTGCGGTCGGCTCGCAGCTGAACGCCGCGCGGCAATCGCTCAGGTGCCGCGCGGCTTGGCCCGGTGGGTGGCCTTGGCGGTCCACGGGTCGTCGGGCCAGGGGTGCTTGGGGTAGCGGCCCTTCATCTCCTTGCACACTTCCGGATAAGTGCGTTCCCAGAACCCGCGCAGGTCGCCGGTGACCTGCAGCGGCCGGCCGCCGGGCGACAGCAGGTGCAGGGTCAGCGGCACCCGGCCATCGGCGATGCGCGGGGTGTCGGCCAGGCCGAACAGTTCCTGCAGCTTGACCGCGAGCACCGGTGCCAGCGGCGCGTCGGTGGCGTCGTCGAAGGCGTAGGTGACCGGCCGCTCCAGCCCCGATGGCACCGCGATGCGGGTCGGGGCGAGCGCATCGATGCGTTGCCGCAGTGACCAGTCGACGGTGTTCCTGAGCGCGTCCGACAGCTCGGCCTGCGACAGCGCGTCGAGCCGCGACTTGCCGGCCAGCGATGGCTGCAGCCAGTGTTCGAGCCGATCCAGCAGCGCGGTATCGGAGAGGTCCGGCAACCCGAGTTCCGGACACCATGCGCGGAGGCAGCGCAGCCGCGCGCGCCATTGCCGCAGCGACTCGCTCCACGGCAACGCATCGAGGCCGAGCTGGCGCACCGCGTCGACCAGCGCTTCGGCGTGGCGCGACCGGTCGGGCGCGGCGATCGGCTTGCGCTCCAGCACGATCTGGTCAAAGCGGCGCTCGCGCACGGCGTGGATCCGCTGGCGGTCCGCGTCCCACAGCACGCGGTCTTCGGTGGTGAAGCGGTGCGGCCAGTCGCGCTCGAGCCGGGCCGGGTCGAGCGGTGCGGCGCGCAGCACGGTCGAGTCGTTGCGTGCGCCCTGCGCGGAACGCAGTTCGGTGACCAGCAGCCACGGTTCGCCAAACACTGCGCTGTCGTCGAACAGCCGCGCGCTGCGGCCGTTGGCGAGCTGGTAGCGGCGCGGATCGGCCGGGTGCTGGCGGGCGATGCGGTCCGGGTAGGCGTGTGCGAGCAGGTCGCCGAGTTGGTGCGCGGCGGCATCGACGGGAGGCACCGCATCCAGGCGCAGGCGGCGTCGCCATTGCCGGGCCGCCTGGTCGATCGCGGCCAGTGCGCCGCGCGAGGCATCGGCGGGGACCCGACCGGCGCGGAACGCGGCGAGCGCCTGCCAGCGTTCGACCAGTGCATCGCTGCGCGAGCGCAACGGGTCGCGGGCTTCGATCAACGCGGCGAGGTCGCAGGCCAGTGCGCGTTCTGCGGGGGCGGAATCGTCGGGCGCAAGCAGCATCGCGGCCAGTCGCGGGTGGGTGCCGAGCGCGAGCATGCGCCGGCCGGCGGCGGTGATCGCGCCGCGGTCGAGCGCGCCGAGTCGTTCGAGCAGTTCGCGCGCGGCGGCCATCGCGCCCGTTGGTGGCGCGTCGGGGAAGCGCAGGTCGGCGTCGCCCCAGGCCGCGAGTTCGAGCGCGAGGCCGGCCAGTTCGACCTGCGCGATCTCCGGCCGGCGCTGCGGCTCCAGCCGTTGCGACTGCGGCCACAGCCGGTAGGCCCAGCCGTCGGCAACGCGGCCGGCGCGACCGGCACGCTGGTCGGCCGAGGCCTGCGCGATGGCGACCACGTCGAGCCGGCCGAAGCCGCTGTTGGGGTCGTAGCGCGGCTCGCGTGCAAGGCCGCTGTCGATCACCACGCGCACGCCGGGCAGGGTCACGCTGGATTCGGCGACGTTGGTCGCGAGCACCACCCGGCGGCGACCGTCGGGCCCGGGCTGCAACACGCGCGATTGTTCCTCGACCGGCAGGTCGCCATGCAGGGCGAGCAGGTCGACGTCGCCGGGCAACTGCACAAGCGCCTGTTGTGCACGCGCGATCTCGCGCCGTCCCGGCAGGAACACCAGTACATCGCCGGGGTGTCCGGCCAGCGCATGCTCGACCGCGCGGCGGACCTGGTGTTCCAGCGCCTCGTCGCGACGCGCCGGGAAGTGGCCGATGTCGACCGGATGGCTACGGCCGCCGCTGCCGAGTCGCGGCGCGTCGAGGAACTGCGCGAGGCGCTCGCCATCCAGCGTCGCCGACATCACCACGATCCGCAGGTCGTCGCGCAACGCCGCCTGCACGTCGAGCGCGAGCGCCAGGCCGAGGTCGGCGGCGAGGTGGCGTTCGTGGAACTCGTCGAACACGATCGCGCCGACCCCATCCAGGGTCGGATCGTCCTGGATCATGCGGGTCAGGATGCCTTCGGTGACGACTTCGATCCGGGTGGAAGCAGACACCTGGTTGTCGAAACGGATGCGATAGCCGACCGTCTGCCCGACCGCCTCGCTCCGCTGCGACGCCATGAACCGCGCCGCCGCGCGCGCGGCAACCCGGCGCGGCTCCAGCATCAGGATCCGACGGTCGCCGAGCCAAGGCGCGTCCAGCAGCGCCGGCGGCACCTGGGTGGTCTTGCCGGCACCGGGCGGCGCCTCGAGCACGAGCCGCGGATGGGTGGCGAGGCTGTCGCGGATCCGCGGCAGCAGTTCGTCGATGGGGAAGGTCGGGCGGTTCACCGTGGAAGGATAGGCGGGCTGCCGGCCTGGGGCACCGTTCCGGTGACATTCCGTCCGTCCATGCGCGTTCTCCCAAGGAGTAGAAGCTGCGTTGTGTAGGAGCGACGTAAGTCGCGAACGCCTCGCCATCTGCCGCGCTCAGGGCGTCGCGACTCAAGTCGCTCCTACAACGGAGGGATTGGCGAACGGCCGGGGCGGGCACCCCATACACGCACCGCGCCCCTGCCACCTAAACTGTCCCGATGGAATTGATCGACATCGGCGCCAACCTCACCCACGACTCCTTCGACCACGACCGCGACGCGGTGATGCAGCGCGCGCGCGATGCCGGCATCGCGCAGATGGTGGTGACCGGCGCCAGCCGCGAGCATTCGCCACAGGCGCTGCGACTGGCGCAATCGCATCCTGGCGAACTTTTCGCCACCGCCGGCGTGCACCCGCACCACGCCAGCGAATACACCGCCGAATGCGACGCCGAGATGCGCGCACTGCATGCGCACGCGGAGGTGGTCGCCGTCGGCGAATGCGGACTCGACTACTTCCGCGACTTCTCGCCGCGACCGGCGCAACGCCGCGCATTCGGGATGCAGCTGCAGATCGCCGCCGACCTCGCCGTCGATGGCGTGGGCAAGCCGCTGTTCCTGCACCAGCGCGACGCCCATGCCGACTTCATGTCGGTCATGCGCGAATTCGACGGCCGGCTTGGCCCGGCCGTGGTGCACTGCTTCACCGGCAGCCGCGAGGAGCTGTTCGACTACCTCGACCAGGACTGGCACATCGGCATCACCGGCTGGCTGTGCGACGAGCGCCGCGGCCTGCACCTGCGCGAACTGGTCAAGAACATCCCCGCCAACCGGCTGATGATCGAGACCGACGCGCCCTACCTGCTGCCGCGCACGGTCAAGCCGGCGCCGTCACACCGGCGCAACGAGCCGATGTACCTGGCGCATATCGTCGAGGAACTCGCGCGTGATCGTGGCGAGGATGTCGCGGTGACCGCGGCCAACAGCACCGCGACCGCGCGGGCGTTCTTCGGCCTGCCGCAAGCCGGATAACGGCGGCGCGACGACGCGGCGCCGGTGCGGCCGGCCGCCGGCCGATGCCGGGATGGCGCCGCGGACTTGCGCGCCGCGAGCGCCATCACGGGAAGCCCGGGAGCCCGGGAACTCTGGAACCGGCCTACTTGCCCTGCATCTGCGCGGCCGCCGCCGCGGTCGCGTCTTCGATTTCCTTGCACGATGCGGCGATCTCCGCATCGGACATCGCATCCAGCTTCTGCTTGTGCCTGGCGTACTCGGCCTCGAACAGCGCATCGACCTGGGCATCGCTCAGGCCCAGATGCTGCCGCATCGGCAACTTGCGGACGGCATCGCGGACAGCGGTGTCGTCGGTGCTGCCCGGCGCACAGGCCTCGCCCAAAGCCAGGAGCCCCGTGCTCATGTTGACCATGCCGCGAAGCTGGTCCACCAGCGGGCCGGTCGGGAGGTCCACCGGGGCGGCCGTGGCTTCGGCTGCTTCGGTCGCGGCCTCGTTTTCCGGCATCGACGGCTCCGCCACCGTGTCGGCCATGCCAGGATCAGCCGTGGCGGAATCGGTATCGGACGGGCTGCAGGCGACCAGGGCCGCGGCGAGCGCGAGTCCAAGGATCGGGGCGATGGCGTTGCGGGAAATGTTCATGGGGAACTTCCTTGTGGAAAGCGGATCGGGCGACCGTAACGCAGCGGTCATGGCGCTACAACTGGACCAGCTCGACCCGACGGTTGCGGGCCTTGCCTTCTTCGGTCGAATTGTCGGCCACCGGTTCGGCCTGCCCGAACCCCTTCGCCTGAAGTCGCGAACCGTCGATGCCGCCTCCCGTCAGCGCCGCGACCACCGCCGCCGCACGCGCTTCCGACAGTTGCTGGTTATGGGTGGCGTCTCCAGTGTTGTCGGTGTGGCCGTTGACCGACAGCTTCAACTCCGGATCGTCCTTCAGCAGCGCCACCACCTGTTCGATCTGCGGCTTGGAGTCGGGCAGGATCTCGGCCTTGTCGGTCGCGAAGTTGACCTGGAGCGCGACCTTGCCGGCGCTGTCGAGCGTCTGTTTCAGCTCGCTGGCCGGAAGCAGTTGGGCGGAGGCAACGAACGGCTTGGTCTCCGCGATAACCCAACCGCCAGAGTAATTATTGGTCGACAGATGCACCCAGATGTCACGGTCGGGGCGACGGATTAGATAGGTGGACGTTGGATTGTTGTAGAGGTCGCCCAGGCCATCGACGTACCGTACAGCGATGTCATCCTCCTGGTACGTGTCGGTCATTGCGGAGGGGATCTGCCCATTGGCAACCTTCCGGCCACCGGCGGCGGCTACCACCGATTCGACGTTTCGATGCACGCCGTATGGCGAGTATTGCTGGTCGTCCTTGCCGGCAAATCCCGCCGAAAAGACCTTGCCTTCGACCCAGACCATGCGATCGCCCACCCAGAATGGGAAGCGGTCGAACTCGAGCGTCCTTTGGTCGCGCGCTGTCAGTTCCGACGGTAGCGACAGGTAGGGGAAGTCGCCCAGCGGCTGCTCGGACACCGGCACGGAGGCGATATCGAATCCGGCGCTGGCAGCGGGCGCCTCGTCGTATTCCGATGCCTTGTCCGAAGCCAGGTCGACCACGGGTGCTTGCTGCGCATCTGACCGTAGTTGTGCGTCAGCCGGCGCATCACCCGACGGCTCGCCCCCGCAAGCGGCGAGCACCGAAACGACAGCCAGTGCTATGAAAGTGTGCGGTAAGCGGGAAGTTCTGACGATCATGTCGGTACGGTCCTTGGGTGTTGAGCTATGCGGTCCACGGTCAATCCGGGCGCGCTTCTGTCGACGCCGGCTCCGGCGCACGCGGATAAACCTGCTCAAGGGTTCGTGGCAGGTCGAACAGGGAAGCATCCAGCGCGTCGCGCGACATTGACGTGACCCGCAACTCCTTCACCTGGTCGCGGCCGGCTACGCGCCCGCGGAAGGCAAGCACCAGGCCGCTACGGGGTTCCACCCACAACGTGCCGCTCTCGGTCCCGTCGGGACCGCGACCGTCGGCGTCGCGATAGCGCCAGGCCTGTACCAGCTGTCCGGCGATCACCTCATGCTGGCCGGGTTCGCATCGCGCACCAATCTGGGCGCATGGCGCGGTCGGATCGGCCCGGAACATCGTCCGCGCAGTGCTGTGAATCGGCAACGCCACATCGGCCCGCTCGTTCACCAACCAGGCACGTGAGTCGCCGTGGCTCAGCAGATAACCGTCCTCGCCACGCGGGCCGTCGAAGTCGATCCGCACCCGGGTGCCATGCAGGCGGATGGTGAGCGGCATTGCCGCACCGGTGCCCCGCACCGGCCCGATGCCGGTGGCGAGCGCGTACAGGGTGACATCCTGGACTGGCGTACCGGTGTCGTCGGCCACGGCGACGCCGGTAACCATCGACGCACAGGACAGCGCGAACGCCCCGGCAACCCGCAGGATGCGGTGCCAGGGTTCAACGCAACTTGGAGCGGTCATAAATCGGAGATTGCATGCGCACCAGCGCATAGGATTCGAGCCGGATCCGGCTGTGGCCGCCCACCGAGCAACGCAGGCTTTCGCGCCAGGTTCCGCCGGTGGTGATCAGGTCGGAAGCGCCCTTGATCACGCGATCGACAAACGGGACGATCATCGGATAGCAATAGCGCACGCGGATTTTGAGAATGTTGGCGTCCTGCACGTTGACCCCGCTGCTGCCGACGGCGGCGCTGCGATAGGCGAGATTGTCGTTGGGCAGTGCACGCTTTCCGTTGTACTGGACCTCGGCGAACTCCTGCCAAGCGGCCCGGCTGGGGCTGATGATGTCGATGTCGGAGAAGAGGCGGACGTCGGCTTCTGCCTTCAAGCGACCCTCGGCTACGCCGCCCACACTCGGCGAATGCACGTACAACGGCGTCAACCCGCGGATCAGACCCTGTCGAATCTCGGATATTTCCGCCCTGTTGACCGCGCCGCTGCGTGCGGCTTCCAGCGCCGCATAATCCAGCGTGGCCTTGGCTCGATAGATCAGCAGAAACTGGAATGCCCCCAGCAACAGGAAAATGAAGGCCGGTACCACGATCACGAACTCCAGCAGCGACTGCCCTCGCTGATGTAGCGGCATACCGTGCGCGTGGCCGCGAAACGTGGACGTCAAGCGTCTATGGCTTGCCATTGCAGCACCTCCCCTTTTACCGGTTCGATCCGCGACAGGCCGCCGGCATGGAGTTCGATGGTGGCGTGCGCGCCCTTGAACGCACAGGCGCGCCAGGGTCGCACGCTTTCACGCCAGCCCAGTACCTTGTTGTCGCGGCCAAGGAACAGCAGGTCCAACGGGTAACCCATCCAGAACGTATGCACCGAGTTGCACGGCGACAGCCATAGCGCCTCGCTACCATCGGCGGCCAATGCCTGCCGCCCCAGCAGGCCACGCAGCCGCAACCACCAAGAGTCTGCGCGCCACACGCGCGGCACCAGGCAAGCCTCACGACGACAGAGCCGGCCTGATTTCACAGGACGCCCTCCTGCTTCAACTTCAAATAGATGAAGTACCCGAGCACCAGGAAGATCAGCGGGAAAAAGAACATCACCAGCGGCAACATCATCTTGACCGGCGCTTCCAGCGCGAGCTTTTCGGCGCGCAGAAAGCGCTCCTCACGACGCTGACCGGCCTGTGCACGCAGGGTGGCGCTCAGGCTGGCGCCGACGCGGTCGGCCTGGATCAGCGCACTGGTGAAATTGGAGATCTGTGAGATGTCCATGCGCTCGGCCATCCGCTTCAACGCTTCCGAACGCGGCAGGCCGGCGCGCAGATCGCGCAGCATGCGTGCGAACTCCTGCCCCAGCGGGCCTTGGGGTCCCTTGGCCACTGCCTGCTCGATCGCACCGGTAATGTTGAGCCCAGCCTCCACCGCCATGGTGATGAAGTCCAGGTAGGTCGGAAGGTCTTTGATCACCTTGCGCCGGCGCAGGTTGCGCTTCTCGCCCAGCCACAACGTGGGGTATATCCAGCCAAGCGGCGCACCCAGCAACACGCACAGCAATACGCCTGTCAGACTGGCCTTGCCGAGCATGAACGCCATCACGACAAAGAACACCGAGACGATGGCGGCCGCCACCACGCGCAAGCCGTACAGGCTCTCCGGGGTCAGTACGTAGTCCTGTCCGGCCGACTGCAAGGCGCGATGGGCGGTTTCCAGCTGCACCGACTTCAGCCGCGGCGCCAGCGCCAGGGTGGCCGCCGTCACCACCGGCCAGATCAGCTGCAGGCCCTTGGGCAAGGGGTCCTGGTAATAGCGGTCCTCCTGTGGGACCTCCTGCAGCAGCCCGCGGGTAGCCACAAACACCAGACCGACCGCTGCGGCCGCCATCAACCCGATCAATAGCAGCCAGATGCTCATACGTCGATGGTCATGATCTTGCGGCACATGCGGTAGCCCAGATATTCCATGACCAGACAAATGGCAATCACGGCCCAACCGAGCGCGGTGTGGAACATCGGCCGCATGGTTTCCGGGTAGAAGAACACCAGGTAGGCGACCATGGTGGCCGGCAGCATGGCCATGACAATACCCTGCAGGCGACCCTGCGAGGTCAGCGCCTTGACCTTGCCTTCCATGATCAGCCGGCGACGCAAGGTTTCGGCCAGCGTGGTCAGGCTTTCGGCGAGATTGCCGCCGACCTCGCGCGATATCTGCACCGCCGACACGAACAAGCGCGCGTCCTGCACGGGCACGCGCTCAGCGAAGTGGTCGAGCGCCTCCTCGGTCTTCACGCCCATGCGTTGCTCGCGTAGCACCAGCGCCAGTTCCTGCGCCAGCGGTGGCAGGCCGTCAGCAACCAACGCTTCCATCGCCGGGCCAAAACCGACGCCGGCCTTCATGCTGCCCGCCAGCATCAGCAAGCCGTCGGGCAACTGCTCCTGGATCTTGTCAATGCGGCGCTGGCGCAGCCAGACGTAGATTTTGCGCGGCATGATCGCCAGCAGCAGCGCGGCGGCCACTGCGAACAGCAGTTGTCCGGTCAGTATCCAGACCAGCAACGGCACTACCACCAGCACCGCGATGTTGATCATGAACAGGTTGGCGGTATCCATGAACAGGAACATGTCGGCCAGGTTGAGGCGCGCCTGGTTGACGAAGCTCTCCCGGTAGTGGTGCATGAACTTCTCGCTGGCGCGCACCGCCACCACGCCTGCGGTCGCGACGCAGGCGAATACAACCAGCCCGATCAGCCATACGTTCATAGCTGGTCACCGCCGCGGAAGATCGACAGGTCCACCGGTACGCCACGGTCGGCCAGCTCCTCATAGAATTCGGGCACCGCGCCGGTGGCCACAAAGTCGCCTTCGACCCTGCCATCGGCACCGGCATGGTTGCGCGCGCGAAACAGGAACACGTCCTGCATCTGGATAGTGCCGCTTTCCAATCCGGTGATCTCGGTGATGTGGCTGACTTTGCGCGAACCGCATGGAAAACGGCGCTGGTGCACGATCAGGTCGACCGCCGAGGATATCTGCTCGCGCACCACCGTCATCGGAAGGTCCATCGACGACATCAGCACCATCACCTCAAGCCGCGAAAGTGCCTCGCGCGGGTTGTTGGCGTGCGCGGTAGTCAGCGACCCTTCGTGGCCGGTGTTCATAGCCTGCAGCATGTCCAGTGCCTCTCCGCCGCGACACTCGCCGACCACGATGCGGTCGGGCCGCATGCGCAGCGCGTTCTTGACGAGGTCGCGAATGGTGACCTGGCCCTTGCCTTCCAGGTTGGGCGGCCGTGCTTCCAGCGCCACCAGATTGGGCTGTACCAGTTTGAGCTCGGCTGCATCCTCGATGGTGACGACGCGGTCGGTGTCGGGGATGAAGTTGGACAGGATGTTTAGCAGCGTGGTCTTGCCCGAACCGGTACCGCCGGTGACAACGATGTTGCGGCGTTCGCGCACGGCGATGGTCAGGAACTCCAACATCTGCGGACTGATCGACCCGTACCCGAGCAGATCCTCTCCGGTCAGTTTGCGCTTGGCGAACTTGCGGATGCTGACGCTGGGTCCGCGCAACGCGATAGGCGGGATGATCGCGTTGACACGCGAGCCGTCCTTCAGGCGCGCGTCGACCATCGGTGAACTCTCGTCGATGCGCCGGCCCAGTGGTGTGACGATGCGCTCGATAGCCGACAGCACCGCGCGATCGCTGGTGAAGCACACCGCGGACTGTTCGATGCGTCCGTTGCGTTCGATGTAGATCTGGTCGTAGGCGTTGACCATGATCTCCGTGACGGTGTTGTCCTCGATCAGATCTTCCAGCGGACCCAAGCCGATGGCTTCGTCAAGCACCTGCTTGGCCAGGCGCCGCGGGTTTATGGTTTTTGGCAGATCGGAAAACTGGCGCTCCATGATCTCGTCGATGAGCTTGGCGGTCGCCTCGCGCAAGGCCTCGTCGCTGAGACTGCGTACGTCCATCCGGCGCAGATCCATCTGCTTGACCAGCTCGCCGTGAACACGCGCCCGCCAGACGTTCATGTCCGGCGGTAGATCGTTGGCGTGGGCCAGCTCGCGTGAGGTCGACGGCGTGTGCTCCTGCGGGGGAACGGGAGCCGGGTCCGGAGCCGGGACTGCATCGTTGGCCGCTTGCGGCGCGGGCCGTGCATCCTCGTTCAGCACCCGAATACGGTACTCGCCAATCTCCACCAGGTCATTGCTGGTCAACGGCCCGTGCGTGGCCTTGAGCTTGCGGCCGTTGACCAGCACTGCCGCGCGCCCTCCGCCAAGCGGCTCGATGAAAACGCCATCGCTCATGCGCTTGAGCGCCGCATGACGACTGCCAATGTTCCAGCCTTGCAGCACCACCAGATTGCCATCGCCACGACCGATACCGCACTCGCTGTGCAGGCAGCGCACTTGGCGCGGGTCGCGGTTTCCGGTTTCGATCAGGACGTTGAACATTGCATCACTCCGCCATCTTCCTGCCCAGATCGGCGTCGAGCTCCTCGTGCATCTTCCGACCCTTTTCGATGCCGTCGAGGTTCTCCGGCGAGTCCGGAGTGACTATGCGCGGAGTGACGAACACCACCAGTTCGGTGCGGTTGCCACGGAAGCCGTCGGAGCGGAACAACTTCCCGAGGATCGGGATGTTGCCCAGGATCGGGAACTTCTCGGCCGACCGGGCGGCGTTGATATCAGTCAGCCCGGAAATGACGAGTGTCTGGCCGCTGCGCACATTGACCTCCGAGCGCGTGCGGCGGGTCAGGAAACCGGGGATGCCGGCCACGACCACGCTCGGATCGATGCGGCTGACCTCGGCCATGACCGTGGTCAACACGTCGCGCGATGCATTGACCACGGGCGAAATCTCCAGCTTGATGCCGTATTCCTTGAATTCGACCTGGGTCTGGCCAAACAGCGAAGACACTGGGATCGGCACCTCTCCTCCGACCAGGAAGTCGGCCTGCCCGCCACTGCGCGTGCTCAGGTGCGGTGAGGCGAGCGCCCACGCTTTTCCATCGCTGACCAGCAGGTTGATACGCGAGGCGATGCTGGTGGCAATGCCGAAGAATGCCTGGCTGCCGGGTACCTTCAGCGGCAGGTCTAGGTCGTCGAATGCGCCACCTTCCGGCGCCATACGGTAGTAGTCATTGGTGGTGAAGTCCTTCAGATATCCGCCGACCGGGCCGTCGATCTGGGTATCCCAGCGGATGCCCAGCTCTTCCAACGCGTTCTTGTCGAACTCCATGATCTGCACGTCCATCATCACCATGGGCCTCATGCCGACCGCGTCGACGCTGCCGAGGTTGACGATGCTCGGATAGGTCTTGGTCAGCGACTGGATGCGCATCCAGTCCGCCTGGCTGATGTCCTGCCCGCTGACGATGACGTTGCCGCCAACGATGGCTACGCGCGCGTTGCTCATCGGCGACAGCGACGCCTGCAACACGCGCGCGGCCAACCCGAGGTTGTCGTCGACGATGGTGATGGGCACGTCGCTTTGGCTGCCGTCGCGCATCCACAGGTGCAACGAGGTATTGCCCGGTTCGTTGGCGATGATGACCAGTTCGCCGCCACCCAACGTCTTCACCTCCACCAGCTGGCCACTGCCGACCGCAACACGTCGCAGCGGAGAGTCGACGCTGTAGGTGACGACCTGCCCCGCATACATGGTCAGCGACAGCGGCAGGCGGCCATGGCTGGAAGCCGATGGCGCGGCGGCTGCGTTCCGGTCATTCGGGCGTTGGCTGGCATCGATCTCGCTGGATTCGATGATGTAGCTTTCGCCCGGCGGCGGTTCGGTCGGTTGGGCCGGTTCGGCGGACGCGTCCAACGCCTGCCGCGCGGCTTCAGCGGCATTCTGGAGGACGGCCGCATCGGCTACGGTTTCAGCATCGGCTTCGGATTGTTGTCCCGCCGCACTGGCGGTCGATACGATCGCCAACAAGGCGATGCCCAGACACGCAGCCATGCCGCCACGCGCGATCGTGTTCCATTGCACTCGTTTCAACCCTCACCCCCGATAATGAATTGCACACCCTGGCTGCGGCGCTGGCGCGTGGGCGCGCCTTGCAGCAGTTCGCGTTCGGTCAAGCCGTCGAGTTGGAATGCGGTGGCGTCCTCTCGCTGGCGCAGCAGCACCCGCAGAGTGCCTGCCTTGTCTGCCACGGTGAGCTTCTCCGCCTGCTTGGGCTGCAATTCCAGGGTCATGGTCGAGTAGCCCAGGTCACCGTCATCGTTGGCCAGCTCCTCGCCGACCCGCGTGCCGGTCGCCAGAACGGTGATGTCTTCCAGCAGGGGCATCACCCGGGTGTTGCCACTTTCCTGCTCGGTCGACAGCAGGATGTCGACGTGGTCGCCCGGTGTCACCATGCCGGAGATCGAGTTGGTCTCGTCAACCTGCAGTGTGTAGCCGACATTGCCCTCGTTGATGACCCGCGAGAATTGATCGTATAGCGGCACCAGCGAAGCTGCTGACAGCGGCACGCCCTCGCGCACCGGCGCGCGCAGCATGCGACCCATCAGACTGGCGTAGTTTTCGGGGGTGACGGCATCTGCGGGCACGTAATCGACCGGTACTTCGCGCACTGCCAGGTCGGCCTCGTAGATCACCGCGCCCACCTCCATGTCACCCTTGGGCACCGCCACTGCCGTCATCTGGGTGGACAGATCTGCTGTGCGCAGATCGACCTCTTTGCGGATGTAGCTGACCGCTGCGAACGCGGCCACCAAGCCGAGCACTAGCGCGACAGCCAGGTAGATGAAGTTTCGATTGATGGTGGGCATGCGGCGCTTAGATCCAGGAAAGGGAAATGGCGAAAGTGAAAGATTCGTAGACGTTCTTCAGCGCGTTCAATAACGCCGGAATAGCGTCGGGAAAGGCGACCAGCACCAGCACCGCCAGCGCGGTTATGACGCTGTATTCGATCAGCGCCTGACCAAGCTGGGCGCGGCGCCGGGAAGGTGGCGTTATTGGAGGAGGTTTCCGCATGGCCGGTTTCACTCGTCTACCTGGTTGGCCATAACCATGGTTCCTTCGCCATTCGGGGCGCGGGTAAAGGTCAGGCTCAGGTGGGATCCGGGCTTGACGAAACGGGCCGCGCAACCGGCGCTGACCGCAAGGCATTCGCTGCCACCTTCATGCCGCCAGCCCTGTCCGGACAGACGCCGCAGGTAGAAGTCGTGGTTGAGTCCTGGCGACAGGGTGTTGTGCATGAGCACTGTCCGCGCTTCATTGGCGTCGAGATAGCGGATGTCGTTGACGACCTCGGTGTTGGCCGGCTTGGGCATGCCGTATCCCGGTGGGTGCCCGGCCGTCGGCGCGTCCATGTCGACGATGCCGACGTTGGCCTCCGTACCTCCGCCCGCCGATTGCAGGTCCACGGTGATGTAGTGGTCGCCGTCCCGGTGGCCGAGGATGCGCTTGCGCCCGAGCGTATTGCGCACCATCTCGTCGCCCCACTGTTCGTGGTAGAAGGCTTCGATCTGGTCGAGGGTGCGCGTACTGGTGAAGCGGCTGGCACGCATATGCACGCCGTTATAGACCATGTGACGTGAGACCCATTCGGCCTGGCTGCCCTCGGGCAGTGGCACGTCGGGCCAGTCAGCGGCAAAAGCGGGCGTGGCCAACAACAGCATCAGGCCAGTCAGGAAGGCACTAGTAGTTCCGGACATACGGCTCCAGCCGATCATGCGGCACGATGTCCGGCTCCCGATAGCCGATTTCCAGCCGCGTCGGGACCCCGATGAACGGAAAGCCCTCCAGGAAACTCAGCGAATCGACCACCTTGTCGAGCCCGTCGATGTAGCTGGTCGGTACCAGTGTGCGTACCTGCTCGTTGACGCTACGCGGATGGGGATTGCGACCATGGCCCGGGCCCTTGGCGTTCCATGCATCCACCAGCAGGGTATGGCTGGCGCTCATGCGAAGGTTGATGTTGTCAAACGGCGCGAGGTAGCGCGCCGGCGCACCGTTCTGGGTTCGCAAGTTCTGCGGGTCGACCGTGACAGTCGCCGTCACCAACCCATTCTTGTTGGGTGGGAATTCCCCCGGTAAGCCACGCAGTATGTTGCCTATGCGGTTGAGGAAACCCGGCGCGTTCTTGTCGGTGTAGGAGCGCAGGCGGATATCCGCGGCGGTCAGCAGGGGCTGGTTGGAGAAGGTGTTGAGAAACACATCACCGAGCCGGCCGTTCCGTGGCGGGCGGGGTGGGTTACTGCGTATTGGCGCATCGGCAGCTGCGAAGTGGCGGTTGATCAGGTCACTCTGGGTAGCCGCTCGTCCCGGCAACTTGTAGTCGGTGGCGACAGTCGCATCCCATGCCGCCGCTCGCGCGGCCTGAAGGTTGGCCTGGCGCAGATGGACGTACTTGGCCATTACCGGAATGAGCAGGAATAGCGGAACCAGCACCGCTGCCAGCACCGCAACTTCGGTCATGGCCTGACCACGCTGATTCGCGGACGTGGACGGCGCGTATCGCAACGGGTTCATGGCGATGCCTCCAGCGCTTCACCAGGCGGTTCCAGATCGGCGGCTTCGAAAGACGTACCCACAGTGAACCGGCGCACCGTCACCTTGCAGCCCATGCCCTCGGTCGGAGCTGTCTGCGCCAACACGATGGCGCTTTCATAGGTGGAAAGCGGTGCCGGTGAGCAACCTCGGGCATCGATCTCATCGCTGAACCCCCATTGACGTCCGCCCGACCAGAGGCAGACGGTGGCGCCATCGGGTGCGGTCCATCGCGCGCACGGCTGGCCGGCTACTGTCATCTTTACCGGCCCGCTGTACCCGAGCGTCTCCATCACTTGATCGCTGTCGACATGTTCCGAAATGCGTTGCAAGCGGTCGGCGTCGGTCGGCCCGCGCGTGGTCTCGCCGGTTTCCAGATCGGTTTCGATAGTGGCGTCCGGCCCGATTCGGGAATGCAGACCAGCGGACACCAACTGGAACGTACAGCGCTGCGATTCAACGCCCTTCATGAGGTAATTCCAGGATTGCCGGCTCAGCACTTGCACTTCGTCGGAGAAGAACAACTGCACGTGCGCTGTTCCCAGTCGCTCGGCCTGCTGCGGCGATAGCGGCGTAGTGGGAAACCCGGCGTCTTGGCAATGCTGCAACGCTTGTTCGTAAGCATCACGGCGGACATTGCGGCCAGCCATCAGCGGCTCTTCGAGCAGATCGACGTGGATCGGGGGCATCGGCTCGTTCGCCTCGTCGGCATCCGCAGCTTCCTGCTGACTTGCCCCGGCCGATGAAACACTCGCTGCGCCGTCGTCGCCGTCCTCCTCGGGCGCACAAGCCGACAGCACAGCTGACATGGCCAGCGTCAACACCGCGGGTGCAGTCCAACTCAACCTCATGGCGCCACCACGCCGCCGATTCCCAACGCCGTCCGTGCGGCAAGTGGCGTCTCCACCAGTCGTACCTGCCAGTAAGGGCTGAACAGGCTGCCGGATTCGCGATGACGATCAGTTTTTCCGCGGATCACGCGCGGGAACAGCGAATTGGGGCGATTGAAATAGATCTGAGCCGACGACATCGCGGCCATGCGGTTCTTCTGGGTCTGCTCTTTGAGTTCCATCCGTCCGGCACCCAGCCCAACCCTGTGCGCAGTACGCAGGTCCGCATTGTCCAGCTCGACTTCGACGGTAAAGGTCGGCCCGGCGTCCTCACCCTCCGGCTCCCGGCCGTAGCGATGGCCGGATCGATCGGCTACGTCGTGGTAGTCGCTTAGACCGTGATAGCCGCGGAAGTAGGCACCGCGTCTTTGTCCATTGGCAGCACGCACATTGGGGTCGCGCTGAGCCTTCCTGCCACGCCGCTGGCCAATGCCGTTATAGGCCGCGTAGGTACGGCGGTCGTAGTCGGAATACCAGCCAGAACCGTTGTTGCGACCGCTCCGGATACCCGGGTAAAAGTTCTTGGTGCCGCTCGGCAGCGCCTGGGCACCGCCGTTGCCGAACGCACCCTTGAATACACCGAAGAACACTTCGCCATCCATGACGTCCAGCGCCGCCCACCGATTGTAGTCGACCATATCGGTGCCGCCCTTGGCTTCCCAGCCGAACAGGAAAAGGTTCAGCTCGTCGCTGCGATCGCGACTGAACTCGTCGCGCGACTCCATCACCACGTTGCGGTAGCGATCGCCGCCTCGACTGCGTTTACCGGCCCGGACGTTGTGTGCCTGCAGGAATTTGTCCTTGGCAAACACGTACTGGCTGGACAACAGCACCCAGGACGCCGGGCTGACCCGGGCCTTCGGGCTATTGGCCTCGACCACATCCTGGATCACCATCCCGGCTTCGGCCCCGCCGGCAGCCTCGATCATTAGCCGGCTCGCATCAGCAAAAACCTGGTTGAAGCCGTCCAGGATCGGTATGCCGGCGCTGGCGGCGACGTGGAATGCACGCCGGGCCACCCGCATCCCTTGATCGATCGCCTTGAATATCTGCACCGCAGCCTTGAACGCCGCGCCCACGTAAGGGATCGCCTGACCCCAACGCAACACCTTCCACAACGTTATCGTCGAGTCATTGGTCTGGTTGAGCCAGGAGTACATGCTGACCATCTGCGCAATCGCCACTTCGTTGGCGACTCGCCCACGATTCATATAGGCGGCAAAGTTCCATGTCCTTGCCTGCTGTACCGCGACGCTATAGGCGGCGGCGTCGGCGCTGTTGGTCAGCTGGATCTTCTTGGTCACCGTCTGGCCGGTGTTGAACAGCAATATCGCGCCTACGCACAGGACCATCAGGAACACGAGGCCCAGGATCAGGGCCTGGCCCCTGCCGTAGCGTCGCGCGCCCCTCGGAGCGCGAAGGATTGATGGGGTGTCCATTGGCATTCACACGCTCCCCTGACCGCTGCGCTCGCGACGGGTAATGGAATGGGTGGAGACTGCGGGCAGAAGCGCGACGAGCCGCTGCCGGGAGGACGGGCGGGGCGTCCCCGAGGAGCCCCGACGCCGAGAGTTGCCTACTTGTTGTTGTAAGCGTCCATTCCCTTGGTTTTTTTGGCTTCGTTGGCGGACTGGTTGGCCGTGTTCTTTGCGTCGCCGATCTGCGGCGTGGCGCTCTGGCCGGAAAGCTCCTTCGCCATGCCGGACATCTGGTTGCGTACGGTCCCGCCAAACAATGTCACGACGGCGATGGCCGCAATCGCAATCAGAGCCGTGATGATGATGTACTCGGTCATGCCCTGACCGCGCTGACGACGACCGCCAATACGACGTTGGATCTGCATGGGCTATCCCTCTCTGTGGAAGATGGTGACTCTCACCGTCATTCTTGACTGGTGATGGTGACGAAAAAGTGACAAATTTTGTCGTTTATCGTCGCCCGACGGCAGCGAACCACTTCAATCAGACGAGGTCAACCACCCTTGAGGCATTAGCGTGACCCACATCACACAACCAGCCCCAACTAAATGCCGGCTGTCAGCGCGCCGAGCGTTCAGCCACGGCTGAACGCGTCCCGGGTCAACTCGCAGGTGCGCGCATCCGGCGCTCCACCGGCCATGTCGGCTTGCCCGGTCTTCACGCCTTGAGCGAAGGCGGCATCAAAGCCGGTGCCATCGCCCATCGCTTCGACCTTGCCCCGGGCCTTGGCCTTGTAGCTGTCCAGTTCGGCTTGCTCGAATCCGCAGGCCTCGCCACCGGCATAGATGGAGCCGGCAACGAACGCCCAGCTGCCAGCCATGGCGCCGGCCGTCGGCGCGGAAACCTCGGCCGGTGTGGTGGGGGCGGCAGGGTCAGGGGTGGTCGATGACGGCTCGGCGTTCATCGCAGTGGCGACGTCGGTGGTTTGGGACACCTCAGCTTCTGGTTGGCCATTGCTGCAGGCAGCCAAGCCGGCCAGTGCGATCGCGGCGGTCAGTATGGAAACTCGGAATGGGGACATCTGAACTCCTCGGTTCTTGAAGGGCGGCCAGCTGGCCGCGATAGCGGTTGCGACACCATGGTCCACGCCAGGCATCACGGCAACGACGTGGTTGGCAGAACCACTGCCGTTGGCTCTCTGCATTAATTGACGGATCAGCTCGCCTTCACCAACTCGACGCGACGGTTCCTCGCCTTGCCTTCCTCACTGCCGTTGTCGGCGACCGGCTGATCCTGGCCGAAGCCCTTCGAATCCAGTCGGTCGGCTTTGATGCCCCGGGCGACCAGCATCGCGACCACCGATGCGGCGCGCGCTTCCGACAGCTGCTGGTTTTGGTCGGCGTGACCCGTGTTGTCGGTATGCCCGTTGACTGACAGCTCCAGCGCCGGGTCATCCTTCAGCAACTGAACCACCTGTTCGATCTGCGGCCTGGAGTCGGGCAGGATCTCGGCCTTGTCGGTCGCGAAGTTGACCTGCAGCGCAACCTTGCCAGCGGTATCGAGCTGCTGCTTGAGCTCGCTGGCTGGCAGCAGTTTTGCAGTCGGCGCAAAGGCCTGGGTCTCGGCGATGATCCAGCCACCGAAAATATTGTTGGTCGACAGGTGCACCCAGATATCGCGGTCGGTCCGGCGAATCAGATAGGTGCTGGCCTGGTCGTTGTAGACATCGCCTTTGCCATCGACGTAGCGGACGGCCACGTCGTCCTGTTCGTACTGCTCGGTCATCGCGGCGGGAATCCGCCCTTCGGCAACCTTCCTGCCGCCGGCGGCTGCCACCATCGATTCGACATTGCGACGCAACGCAAGCGGCGAGAACTCCTGGTCGTCCACTCCCACGAAGCCGGCCGAGTAGACCTTGCCTTCCACCCAGACCATCCGGTCGCCAACCCAGAACGGGAAGTGATCGAACTCGAGGGTCCGCTCCTCCGAGATCTCCAGCTCCGGCGGCAGCGCGAGATACGGAAATGCGCCCAAGGGCTCATCGGATAGCGGAACCGATTCGATATCGAATCGATCGACCTCGCCCGATACGCTTTCAATCGGCTCGGGTTCCGCGGGCAATGCCGCCGGCAAGTCGGTGGACCCGTTCGGCGGCGCCTCGGCGCCAGACGGGACCGGCGCGGCAACATCCGCGGACGGGGCGGGCGTGTCGCCCCCACACGCCACCAGGGCAAATGGCAGCAGGGTGATGATGGCAGCGCGGTACGCGCGGGCAGTGACATGACGATTCAAGTTGGCTGCCTCCTGGCGGCGATCGGGGGAACGCGCCTGCGCGGCGCGCACAAACCCTACCACCACCGATAGCGCACCCAAGGCGACCCACCGCACAACTCGCGATGGATCAGCTGCGCAATCCCACTCCCCGCCTGAGCAGCCACAACGCCAGCGCCGTGAGCACCACCACGAAGCCCAGCATCAACACGAACGCAACCCACAGCGGCACATCGCTGACCCCCAGCAGGCCGTAACGGAACGCGTTGACCATGTAGAAGATCGGGTTGGCGTGGGTCATCGCCTCGGCCCAGTCGGGCAGCAGCTTGACCGAATAGAACACGCCGCCCAGATAGGTCAGCGGGGTCAGGATAAAGGTCGGGACGATGGTGACGTCGTCGAACTTCTTCGCGTAGACGGCGTTGATGAAGCCGGCCAGGGCGAAGATCACCGCGCCCAGCAGCACCGTCGCCAGGGTCACCCACGGGTGCGGCATGCGCACGTCGGTGAACAGCGAGGCGATCGCCAGCACGATCACGCCGACCGCCAGCCCGCGCGCGACCGCGCCGGCGACGTAGCCGCCCAGGATCACCCAGTTCGGCATCGGGCTGACCAGCAGCTCCTCGACATGGCGGCCGAACTTGGCGCCGAAGAACGACGAGGAGATGTTGCCGTAGCTGTTCTGGATGATGCTCATCATCACCAGCCCGGGGACGATGAAGTCCATGTAGGAGATGCCGTCCATGGTCCCGATCCGCGAGCCGATCAGGCCGCCGAAGATCAGGAAGTACAGGGTCATCGTGATCGCCGGCGGCACCAGGGTCTGGGCCCAGATGCGCAGGATGCGGTGGATCTCGCGGCGGGCGACGGTGCCCAGCGCGACGAGGTTGGCGTGCATGGGGTCGGGCTGGCTCATCGGCTTTGTTCCGGCGCGCTGTCGGCGACTTGGTCGGGGGCGGAATCGCCGGCGGCGACCATCCGCACGAACAGCTCCTCCAGCCGGTTGGACTTGGTCCGCATCGAGCGCACCCGGATGCCGGCGTCGCCGAGCGCGGCGAACACCCGGTTGAGGTCCATCGCCCGCGGCATCTCGATGTCGAGGGTGTGGTCGTCGCGCGCGAGCACGGTGGTGCCGTCGATCTGCGGCAGCGCCGGCGGCAGCGCGCCGTCGATGTCGAGCACGAAGCCCTCGACGTCGAGCTTCGCCAGCAGCGTGCGCATCGGCCCGGCGGCGACGATCCGGCCGCGGTCGATGATCGCCAGGTTGCGGCACAGGTACTCGGCTTCCTCGAGGTAATGCGTGGTCAGGATGATGGTGGTGCCCGCGGCGTTGATCTCGCGCAGGGTCTCCCACATGCCGCGGCGGATCTCGATGTCGACCCCGGCGGTCGGCTCGTCGAGGATCAGCAGGCGCGGCCGGGTCATCATCGCGCGGGCGATCATCAACCGGCGCTTCATGCCGCCCGACAGGGTGCGGCTCATCATCCGCGCCTTGTCCCACAGCTGCGCGCGCTTGAGCTCCTGCTCGGCGCGGACCAGCGCCTCCTTGCGGTCGATGCCGTAGAAGCCGGCGTAGTTGACCAGAATGTCGAGCGGCTGCTCGAACATGTTGAAGTTGATCTCCTGCGGCACCAGCCCGATCAACCGCATCGCCGCGCTGCGTTCGGCCTGCAGGTCGGTGCCATAGATGCTGACCGCACCGGAACTGAGGTTGACCAGCGAGCTGATGATGCCGATCAGGGTGCTCTTGCCGGCGCCGTTGGGCCCGAGCAGGGCGAAGAAATCGCCTTCGGCGACGTCCAGCGAGACGCCCTTGAGCGCTTCGACGCCCTGCTTGCCGGAACCGGCATCGTAGGTCTTGCGCAACTCATGGACGGAGAGTGCGGGGACCGCCCCGTCCGGCGCGGCGACGGCGGTCGCCTGGGTCTGGGTCATCGGGTTGCAGGCCTTTGTGGGCAGGCCCGGCGGACCGGGCCGTCGTGGTACGGGAATGGCGCGTGCCGCGGACGTGGGCCGCGGGCGATCCCGGTAGTATAGGCGGCCCGGCAAGCACGGCCGGGCGACGCAGCGTTCCAGCAAGCACCGGCGCTGCACCGGTACGTCCTCCGGGTCGCCCCGACGCCTCCTCCCGCTCCCCCAGGATCCAACGCGTGGCAATCCAGCACTTCCCGCTCAAACTCGTCTCCCGCCGCATGCTCGCCCCGAGCGTCGGCCATTACGTGTTCGTGCGCGACGACGGCCAGCCGCTGGACTTCATCCCGGGGCAGTTCATCCAGGTCCATTTCGAGTACGCCGACGGCACCGCGACCAAGCGCAGCTACTCGCTCGCCACCATCCACGACCATGCGATCGGCCCCGGCGAGGCGGTCGAGATCGCGGTCAGCTACGTGCCCGGCGGCGCGGCGACGGCGCTGTTCGAGGGCCTGGATGTCGGCGGCACGGTCGATGCCAGCGGTCCGTTCGGGCGCTTCTGCCTGTTGCCGACCGACGCCAACGCGCGCTACCTGCTGATCGGCACCGGCACCGGGGTGACGCCGTACCGGGCGATGCTGCCGCTGATCGAGCAGGCGATCGCCGAGCGCGGCATCCAGGTGGTGCTGCTGTTCGGCGCGCGCACCCCGGACGAGTTGCTGTACGGCGACGAGTTCCGCGCATTCGCGGACAGGCACCCGGACAACTTCCGCTTCGTGCCATGCTTTTCGCGCGAGCTGCCGGAGCCGGGCTCCGATGCCGCCCACGCCGACGTCCGCCATGGCTACGTGCAGCAGTTCCTGCCCGAGTTCGCGCCCGATGCGGCGACCGACATCGCCTACCTGTGCGGCAACCCGAACATGGTCGACGCCTGCTTCGAAGCGCTCAAGGAATCGGGGCTGGAGGTCAAGCAGATCCGCCGCGAGAAGTACGTCAGCAGCAAGTAGCCTGCCGGGCAGGCCACCGCCTGCCGTTTGTCACATTTTCCGCGCAGTCCCCGTCTGTCATCCTGCAAGGCGATCCGCCTTACGGACCCGAGGGGAAACATGCGCACCACCCGGATACTGCCCATCGCCGCCGGCGTCATCGCGGCGATCCTGCTGGCGGGCTGCAACGCCGACACCGCCACCGCCGCGGCCGACACCGCCAGCACCCGCCATTTCGGCGACATCGGCTTCGCGCCCTGCTCGCTGACCGGCCCTGCCGGCGGCACACCCACCGAAGCCCAGTGCGGCACGTTCGAGGTGCCCGAGAACCCGGCCGCGCCGGACGGCCGCATGATCGCGCTCAACATCGCCTGGCTGCCGGCCAATGACGGCAACAGCGTCGCCACCGCCGACCCGGTGTTCTTCCTCGCCGGCGGTCCCGGCCAGGCCGCGACCGAACACGCCGCGACGGTCGAGCGCACCCTGGAAGAGGTCGGCAAGAAGCGCGACATCATCCTGGTCGACCAGCGCGGCACCGGCCAGTCCAACCCGCTCGACTGCCGCGACGCCAGCGGCGCGCCGATGCAGCTGGACCCGTCGGACGCGCCCGACATCAAGCAGATGGTCGACTTCGCCCGCCGCTGTGCGCAGGGACTGGAAGGCCGCGCCGATCCGCGCTTCTACACCACCACCAACGCCGTGCGTGACCTCGACGCGGTGCGCGCGGCGCTCGGGGTCGAACAGCTCAACCTGCTCGGCGTGTCCTACGGGACCCGCGTTGCCCAGCAGTACGCGGCGACCTACCCGCAGCACACCCGCACGGTGGTGCTCGATGGCGTGGCGCCGAACTCGCTGGTGGTCGGTGGCGAGTTCGCCCGCACGCTGGAGGACGCGCTGGCGCTGCAGTCGGAGCAATGCCACGAGCTGCCCGCCTGCCGCGAACGCTTCCCGACCGACATGCGCGCGCAACTGCGCACGGTGATGACCTCGCTGGAGGCGGCGCCGGTCGAGGTCGACTACCGCGACTCGCGCACCGGCGAGTTGCGCCACGACACCGTCACCGCCGACGCGGTCGGCAGCCTCGCCTTCATGTTCTCGTACGTGCCGCAGACCGCCGCGCTGCTGCCGCTGATGATCGACGAGGCCGCCCATGGCCGCTACGCGCCGCTGATGTCGCTGGTGCAGATGAGTGGCGAGCAGATGCAGGGGCAGATGACCCGCGGCATGCAGTGGTCGGTGCTGTGCGCCGAGGACGCCGGCCGCTATGAACCCGGCGCCGAAGCCGCCGACACCCTCATCGGCGGCGAGATGGCCGAGGCGTTCTTCGCGCCGTGCTCGGTGTGGCCGAGCGGCGACGCGCCGCAGGGGTTCCACCAGCCATTCGCATCGGACCTGCCGGTGCTGCTGCTGTCGGGCGAGCTCGACCCGGTGACGCCGCCGCGCTATGGCGAACAAGTCGTCGCCAACCTGCCCAACGGCCGCCACCTGGTGCTGCAGGGCCAGGGCCACAACGTCTCGGCGACCGGCTGCATGCCGAAGCTGCTCGGCCAGTTCATCGAGGACGCCGACGCCGATGCGCTCGATACCGGCTGCCTCGACGCGCTGCGCTACGTGCCGCCGTTCGTGCACTTCAACGGGTGGGCGCCATGACCCTCTTCGCAAGGACCATCGCATGATTTCCGCTGACAACCTGCACAAGGCGTTCAAGACCAAGACCGGCACAGTCAAGGCGGTCGACGGCGTCCACTTCGATGCCGCCGACGGCCAGATCACCGGTCTGCTCGGCCCCAACGGCGCCGGCAAGACCACCACCCTGCGCATGCTCTACACGTTGATGACGCCGGACACCGGCAAGGTCGTGGTCGACGGCATCGACGCTGCCAGCGATCCGGCCGCGGTGCGTCGCGCGCTCGGCGTGCTGCCCGACGCACGCGGTGTCTACAAGCGGCTGACCGCGCGCGAGAACATTGCCTACTTCGGCCAGTTGCACGGCATGTCGGCCGAGCTGATCGCACAGCGCACCGCCGCGTTGTCGGCGGCGCTCGACATGGCCGACATCCTCGACCGCCAGACCGAAGGGTTCAGCCAGGGCCAGCGCACCAAGACCGCGATCGCGCGCGCGCTGGTGCACGACCCGCGCAACGTGATCCTCGACGAGCCGACCAACGGCCTCGACGTGATGACCACCCGCGCGATGCGCGGCTTCCTGCAGCAACTGAAATCAGAGGGCCGCTGCGTGATCTTCTCCAGCCACATCATGCAGGAGGTGGCGGCGCTCTGTGAACGCATCGTCATCATCGCCAAGGGCCAGGTGGTGGCCGCCGGCAGCGCCGACGAGCTGCGCGCGACGTTCGGCGAATCCAACCTGGAAGACGCCTTCGTCAAGGCGATCGGCAGCGACGAGGGACTGCACGCATGAAGTCGAAATCGATGGCCACGTTGTGGACGGTGTTGCGCAAGGAACTGCTCGACATCGGCCGCGACCACCGCACGTTGCTACTGGGCCTGATGATGGGCCCGCTGCTGATGCCGGTGCTGATCCTCGGCATGGGCGCGATCTCCGAGAACCGCAGCAAGACACAGTTGGAGGAGGTGCTGGAGGTACCCGTCGTCGGCGCCGAGCGTGCGCCGAACCTGCTGTCGTTCCTCGCCGCGTACGGGATCGACGCGGTCGAGCCGCCGGCCGACCTGGCCGCGGCGATCGCCGGCCAAGACGTCGACGTCGCATTGCGGATCGACAAGGACTTCGCCGCCGACTGGCGCGCCGGCCGCCCCGCCGGCATCGAGATCCTGCACGACAGCACCCGCCGCAACGCCGAGATCCCGGTCGCCCGGGTCCGCGCCGCGCTGGCGCTGTACCGCGAACAGGTCGGCGCACTGCGGCTGTACGCCCGCGGCATCGACGCCGCGGTCGGGCGGCCGGTCACCGCGGCCAGCCTCGACATGGCGACGCCGGAAGCCAAGCGCGGCATGCTGCTGGGGCTGCTGCTGCCCTACTTCCTGATCATGTCGGCGTTCCTCGGCGGCATGGCGCTGATCCTCGACGCCACCGCCGGCGAGCGCGAGCGGCAATCGCTGGAGCCGTTGCTGGCGACGCCGGCGCCGCGCGGCGCGATCGTCAGCGGCAAGCTCGCCGCGGCCTGCGTGCTGGGCATGGTCACGCTGCTGCTGACCCTGCTCGCGCTCAAGCTCAGCGCACTGGTCGGCACCGCGACGGCCGAGGCGATGGACGTGCGGCTCACCGCGATCGCCAACATGCTGCTGGTGCTGCTGCCAATGGTGTTCATCGGCAACGCGCTGCTGACCTACCTCGCCGCCGCGGCCAAGAGCATGAAGGAGGCGCAGAGCCACATGAGCTGGCTGGTGCTGCTGCCGATGCTGCCGACCATCGTGCTGATGGCCAACCCGATCAAGACGCAGCTGTGGCAGTTCGCGGTGCCGTTCCTGGCGCAGAACCAGTTGCTGCTGAAGATCATCCGGGCCGAACCGATCAGCCTGGAGATCTGGGCGGTCTACATCGCCGCGAGCTTCGGGCTGGCCGCGGTGCTGTGGTACGCGGCGGTGCGGCGCTACCACCAGGAGAAGCTGGCGATCTCCGGCTGACGGCGACGTCCGTGACTTTTCGCGAGGACCACACACGACAAACCCGGCAGATGCCGGGTTTGTCGTAACTGCTGGCGGGTACCGCCCGGCCGGTTTACCGGCCCGGGCTGAAGCCGATCGCGCGGCGGGTCGTGACCGGCTCGGAGATCGGCTGGAAGCGCCAGTTCTGGACCGCATCGAGCGCGGCACGGTCGAACACCCGGCCCGGATTCGAACGCACCACGCGCGCCGAGGTGACCGAACCGTCGGTTCCGACCGTGTACTCGACCAGCACCTCGCCGGACTGGCCGGCGCGCAGGGCTTCACGCGGGTACTGCGGACCCGGCATCGCCAAAGGCCGCAGGTCGGCGGCGGTCGGCTTCGCGGCCGCGGCGGCCGCGGCGGCGGCCCGTCGCTGCTCGGCAGCGGCGGCATCGGCAGCCGCCTTGTCGGCCGCTTCCTTCTCGGCGGCGGCCTGCGCCGCGGCATCCTTGTCGGCGGCTTCCCTTGCCGCCAGCTCACGCGCGGCCTGCTCCTGCTGGCGCTTCTGCTCGGCCAGGCGCTTGCGCTCGAGTTCGGCCTGCGCGGCGGCCTGCTCCTCGGCGGTCACGATCTGCTGCGCCGCGCGTTCGGCCGCGGCCTTCTGCTGGGTTTCGATGTTGGTGCGCAGGCGCGCCAGCGCCGGATGCTGCGGCTCGGCCTTCTCCAGCAGCGCCGCCAGGCGCTGGGCCTCGGCGAAGTCGCCGCGGTTGATGCTCTGCTCGGTGGCGATGACGGTCATCGGCAGCAGGTCGGTCAGTGCACTGGACACCGACGCATCGCCCGGCGACTTGTCGCGCAACGCGAGGTAGTACTCGACCGCGTTGTCCTCGGCGGGCGCGTACAGGCGGTTGTCGCCATAGGCCTTGCGGGCGGCCTCGCGCAGCTGCTCGGCGCTGAGCGCGTTGACCTTGTCGGACACCGCGTCCTCGGCGGCGATCACCGGAGCCTCGGCGGGCGCGACCGCGGTGGTCGACGCCGGCGCCGCGCCTTCGGGCGCCGCCTGGTCGTTGTTGCAAGCCGCCAGCACCAGGCCCATGGCCAGCACCAGCGACAATTTGGAAACAGCAGGCAACCGGCGCGATTGCCGGGCTTGTGAATTGACGATCATTGACGAACTCCCCTGAAGTGCTGCCTCGCAGGCGCACACGCACAAGGTCGCGAGAGCACGCGGCCCTTGTCAAGTTTCCGTGACGGCCGGCCGCCAAACGACGGCGACCGGACCATGTAAACGTGACTTGCATCACATTTCACTTGCCGATGCAGAAGCTCGAGAAAATGCGCCCCAGCAGGTCGTCGGGGTGGACCCGGCCGGTGATCTCGCCGAGCGCGTCGTGGGCCAGCCGCAATGCCTCGGCGGCCAGATCCAGCGCTTCGTGGCGCAGTTGCGCGCGCGCCTCGACCAGTTCCGCACGGGCACGGCCCAGCGCTTCGACATGGCGCGCGCGCGCGGTGAATGCCCCGTCCGTCGCTTCCGCGCCATCGCCCAGCGCGAGTGCCCGCAGTCGGCCGTGCAATTCGTCGAGCCCGGCGCCGGTCCGCGCCGAGACCGCGAGGTGCTGCCGGCTGCCGTCACCGGCCGGAAGCGGCGGTGGCTGTTCGAGCAAGTCGCTCTTGTTGTGCAGCCACAGTTGCCGCGGCACGTTGGCGATCGCCTGCATGACCGCCGCCGCGCCGGTGTCGGGATCGCGCGCATCGAGCACGACGATCGCGAGGTCGGCGCGCTGCAGCTCGGCTTCGGCGCGGCGCATGCCCTCGCGTTCGATCGCGTCGCCGCCCTCGCGCAGGCCGGCGGTATCGACCAGGCCGAGTTCGACGCCGTCGATCCGCACCACTTCGTGCAGCAGGTCGCGGGTGGTGCCGGCGATGTCGGTGACGATGGCGCGGTCGCTGCCGGCCAGCGCGTTGAGCAGTGAACTCTTGCCGGCGTTGGGCGGGCCGACGATGACCGCGTGCAGGCCGTCGCGCAGGCGCCGGCCGCGCTCGGCGGCGAGCAGCAGCTGGTCCAGGTCCCGTGCCAGCGCGTCGAGCCGTGCGCGCAACGGGCCACCGCCGAGGGTGTCGAGCGGTTCGTCGGCAAAGTCGATCGCGGCCTCGACGTGGATGCGGATCGCCAGCAGGCCATCGGCCAGCGCGTCGACCCGGCGCGAGAACTCGCCATCGAGCGCACGCCGGGCGGCACGGGCGGCGCGCAGGTCGCCGGCCGCGATCAGGTCGGCGACCGCCTCGGCCTGGGCCAGGTCGAGCCGGCCTTCGAGGAACGCGCGCTCACTGAACTCCCCCGGCCTGGCGTGTCGCGCGCCCAGCGAGACGCATCGCGCGAGCAGCGCCTGCAGCAGCGCCGGACCGCCATGCGCCTGCAGCTCGACCACGTCCTCGCCGGTGTAGCTGGCCGGACCCGCGAAATAGAGTGCGATGCCATCGTCGAGGGTGTCGCCATCGCCATCGCGGAAACGCACGTGGTGGGCATGCCGCGCGACCAGCCGCCGCCCGCAGATCGCACGCGCGATCTCCGTGGAGCGCACGCCGGACAGGCGCACGATCCCGACCCCGCCGGCGCCGGGCGCGGTGGCGATCGCTGCGATGGTGTCGCGCTGGGACATGGGATCAGCTTGTCGACTGCCGGGATCGGACGCAAACAAAAGAGCCCGCACTCGGCGGGCTCTTCGCGGCAAGGCTCACGCCTTGACCGGTTCCTCGCTGTACTTCCTGACCATCCACCACTGCTGCAGCAGGCCGAGGCCGGCGTTGGTCACCCAGTACAGCACCAGGCCGGCCGGGAAGAACGCGAACATCACGCCCATCACGATCGGCATGAACTGCATCATCTTGGCCTGCATCGGGTCGACACCGGTCATCGGGTTGAGCTTCTGGGTCGCCCACATCAGCGCGACGTTGATCACCGGCAGCACGAAATACGGGTCGCGCGCGGTCAGGTCCTGGATCCACAGGATCCACGGCGCGTGGCGCAGCTCGACCGACTCCGACAGCATCCAGTACAGCGCCAGGAACACCGGCATCTGCACCAGCAGCGGCAGGCAGCCGCCAACCGGGTTGATCTTCTCCTTCTTGTACAGCTCCATCATCGCCTGCTGCAGCTTCTGGCGGTCGTCGCCGTAGCGCTCCTTCAGCTGGGCCATGCGCGGCTGGAACTTGCGCATCTTCGCCATCGATTTGTACTGCGCGGTCGACAGCGGGAACATCACCAGCTTCAGCAGCACCACCAGCCCGACGATCGCCCAGCCCCAGTTGCCGAGCATCCCGTGCAGCTTGGCCAGCACCCAGAACAGCCAGCCGGCGAGCGTCGCCATCGGGCTGAAGCTGCTGAAGTCGACCGCGCGCTCCAGCCCCGGCACCTGCTGCGACTGGATGTTGGCCACCAGCTTGGGACCGACCCACAGCCGCGCGGTGGTGGTCGCGTTGGTGCCGGGCGCGACGCTGAAGCTCGGGCCCTTGGCCTCGATCACGTAGCGTCCGTCGACCATCTTCAACGTGTACAGCGCCGGCTGGTCGGCCTGCGGGATCCAGCTGCCGAAGAAGTGGTGCTGCAGCATCGCGATCCAGCCGCCGGTGACCTGGAGGTTGAGCGGGCCGTCGTCGATAAAATCGTCGTACTTGCGCTTGTCGTACTCGCCGGCGCCGAACCATGCCGCGCCCTGGAAGCTGTACTGCTCGACGCTCAGCGGGCCGGACTTCTGCAAGGCGCGCGGCACGCGGCTGAGCTGGCGGTAGACGAAGCCCTGCCACGGCGCGCCGCTGCCGTTGACCACTTCGTCGCGGACCTGCACCGCATAGTCGCCGCGACCGAAGGTGTAGGTGCGGCGGATGCTGACGCCGTCGGGGCCGGTCCAGGTGAACGGCACCACGACCTGCTCCTCGCCCGGATCGAGCTTGAAGTCGGCGCCGGCCGGCAGCGCGCTGCGGTCGAGCGCGAAGCCGGACTGGTGGCCCGGGGCGGCGCCGGTCTGGCTGACCCAGCCGCTCTGGGCGACGAAGTAGTTGGCCGCGTCCTGGGCGAACAGCCGGACCGGCGCGCTGTCCTCGTCGGCCGTGCTCGGGTAGGTCAGCAGGTCGGCCTGGCGGACTTCTCCGCCGTCCAACACGACCTCGAGCACGTCCGTGCGCACCGTCACCGCGGCGGCGGCCGGCGTGGTGGCGGTCGCGGTCGGGCCTGCCCCGGGAACGCTGCCGGTCGGGACCGCCGCCATGCCCGGTACGCCGCTCGCATCAACCGGTGCCGCGGCCGGAACCGTGGTCGAGGTGGTGGTGGCCGGCAGCGCGGGCGCCTGCTCCTTGTCCCATGCCATCCATAGAAGGGTCGCCACCATCAGCCAGGCGAAGAGCAGGAACATGCGGGTCTGGTTCATAGGGAGGCTTTCACGGGCAACGGGAAGGCTCAGCCACCGTCGGACGACGGCGCGGGCGCGAAGGGAGAAGGATCGGCGGACCGTCCGGCCGATGCGGCGGGCGCGGGCATTGTGCCGCCAGCCGCAGGCACGGGCAACGCGGCGGCCGACACCACGCCGGCGCGCTGCAACAGTTTGAGGAACGCTTCGCCGACCTGGGGACCGCTGAGGCCGGCGGCCCCGACACGCGCGACCACGACGTAATCGCCATCCGCCAGCGCGGCCCGGTGGCGACGGAAGGTCTCGCGCAGCGCACGCTTGATCCGGTTTCGTCCGACCGCGTGCGGGTCGACCTTGCGCGACACCGCCAGTCCCAGTCGGGGACCGTGCTCGCCGGCGGCATCAGGCACTTCGGCCTGCCAATGCAACGCAAGCACGGGCAGCGCCACGCGCCGGCCGTGCTTGAAGATGCGATCGAAATCGGAGCCTGCGCGAACCCGCGCGGTGCGCGGGAAGCGGGTCGTCGTCATTGGTGTGGCAACGGCGGCGAAGGGCGGCCGCTGCGGCACAACGCGCGGTTTAGGCGCAGAGACGCTTGCGACCCCTGGCGCGGCGGCGCGCGAGGATCTTGCGGCCGTCGGCGGTCGCCATGCGGGCACGGAAACCGTGGTCGCGCTTGCGCTTGAGGTTGCTGGGCTGGTAGGTGCGCTTGGTCGCCATGGGACGGCTCTAGGGTCTGGTGCGGAAAAGACCGGCAAGTCTAGCGATGCCTCCGGGTCGGGGTCAAGTTGTCCCGGCTTCGACCGCCCCGGGCCAGGCGCGTGTTCCTACTTCCGGCCCCGGCGCGATGGTAGTCTGGGCGGCCCCCATCGACTCCACGCCTGCGCGCGCATGCCGCGAGCGTGGGCGGTCGCGACCTGCCGCTGGACACCAAGAACGACATATGGACGCCTGGCCCCGCTGCCTAGAACGCCTCGAAGCCGAACTGCCGGCCGAGGACGTCCACACCTGGCTAAAGCCGCTGCAGGCCAGCCGCCGCGACACGACCACGGTGCTGTACGCGCCGAATGCGTTCGTGGTCGAGTTCGTGCGCGAACGCTACCTGGACCGGATCCGCGAGCTGCTGTCGCATTTTTCCGGCAGCAACGAGGTCAGCCTCGAAGTCGGCTCGCTGCCGCGCGCGGCCGTCGCGACGGCCGCGGTCCCGACCGCCGCCGTGCCCACGCCGAGCGTGGTGTCGCCGCTGGAATCGTTCAACGGCCACCTCGACAGCCACTACACCTTCGACAACTTCGTCGAGGGCCGCAGCAACCAGCTCGGCCGCGCCGCCGCCTGGCAGGCCGCGCTCAAGCCCGGCGACCGCGCCCACAACCCGCTGCTGCTGTACGGCGGCACCGGCCTGGGCAAGACCCACCTGATGTTCGCCGCCGGCAATGCCATGCGCACCGCCAACCCCGGCACCCGGGTCATGTACCTGCGCAGCGAGCAGTTCTTCAGCGCGATGATGCGGGCGTTGCAGGACAAGGCGATGGACGGCTTCAAGCGCCAGTTCCAGCAGGTCGACGCGCTGCTGATCGACGACATCCAGTTTTTCGCCGGCAAGGACCGCACCCAGGAGGAGTTCTTCCACACCTTCAATGCGCTGTTCGACGGCAGGCAGCAGATCATCCTGACCTGCGACCGCTACCCGCGCGAGGTCGAGGGGCTGGAGCCGCGGTTGAAGTCGCGGCTGGCCTGGGGCCTGTCGGTGGCGATCGACCCGCCCGACTTCGAGACCCGCGCCCAGATCGTGCTGTCCAAGGCCAAGGAGCGCGGCGCGGTGATCCCGGAGGAAGTCGCCTTCCTGCTGGCCAAGAAGATGCGCTCCAACGTGCGCGACCTCGAGGGTGCGCTCAACACCCTGACCGCGCGGGCCAACTTCACCGGCCGCACGATCACCGCCGAGTTCGCCCAGGAGACCCTGCGCGACCTGCTGCGCTCGCAGCAGCAGTCGATCTCCATCCCCAACATCCAGAAGACCGTGGCAGACTACTACGGCCTGCAAATCAAGGACCTGTTGTCGAAACGGCGGACCCGCTCGCTGGCCCGGCCGCGCCAGATGGCGATGGCACTGACCAAGGAGCTGACCGAGCACAGCCTGCCCGAGATCGGCGACGCGTTCGCCGGGCGCGACCACACCACCGTGCTGCACGCCTGCCGGCAGATCCGCACGTTGATGGAATCGGACGGCAAGATGCGCGAGGACTGGGAAAAACTGATCCGGAAGCTCAGCGAGTGAAGGCTGTGCGGGAATTGCGGGCAAGCTGTGGACAAGTCGACGGCCGGTCCACGCCCTGAAAGTTGTCCACAGCTTGTTCCCGGCTTCCGGCCGGAGTTGTACCGGGTTTTGCAAGTCAACTAATTCGTTTAAAAACAGAAACTTGGACAAGTTTTCCCGGGTTTCTGGCGACACCATCACCACCATGCTTTTGATTTATTCAACTCTTTTGTATTGGGCATAGGGGAAGGACCGCATGCGCTTCAGCCTGCAACGAGAAGTATTTCTCAAGCCGTTGGCCCAGGTCGTCAACGTGGTCGAACGGCGCCAGACCCTGCCGGTGCTGGCCAACCTGCTGGTCCAGGTCAGGGACGGCCAGCTGTCGTTGACCGGCACCGACCTCGAGGTCGAGATGGTGTCGCGGATCGCGGTGGACGATGCCGAGGACGGCGAGACCACGATCCCGGCACGCAAACTGTTCGACATCGTCCGGGCCCTGCCCGATGGCAGCAAGGTCACGGTCAGCCAGGGCGCCGACAAGGTCACGGTGCAGGCCGGGCGTTCGCGCTTCACCCTCGCCAGCCTGCCCGCCAATGATTTCCCGTCGATCGACGAGGTCGAGGCGACCGAGCGCGTGCGCGTGCCGGAAGCGACCCTGAAGGAACTGATCGAGCGCACCGCGTTCGCGATGGCCCAGCAGGACGTGCGCTACTACCTCAATGGCCTGCTGTTCGACCTGCGCGAGGACACCCTGCGCTGCGTCGCCACCGACGGACACCGGCTGGCGCTGTGCGAGGCGCCCTACGAGGGCAGTGCCCAGGCCAAGCGCCAGATCATCGTCCCGCGCAAGGGGGTGACCGAGCTGCAGCGCCTGCTGGAAGGTGGCGACCGCGAACTCGAACTGGAGATGGGTCGCGGCCACATCCGGGTCAAGCGCGACGATGTCACCTTCACCAGCAAGTTGATCGATGGCCGCTTCCCGGACTACGAGGCGGTGATCCCGATCGGCGCCGACAAGGAAGTGAAGATCGATCGCGAGGTGCTGCGCGCCTCGCTGCAGCGTGCCGCGATCCTGTCCAACGAGAAGTACCGCGGCGTGCGGATCGAGGTATCGCCAGGCCAGCTCAAGATCAGCGCGCACAACCCCGAGCAGGAAGAGGCGCAGGAAGAGGTCGAGGCCGACACCCGCGTCGATGACCTGGCGGTGGGCTTCAACGTCAACTACCTGCTGGACGCGCTGTCCGCCCTGCGCGAGGAACAGGTGGTACTCGCGCTGCGCGACGCCAACTCCTCCGCATTGGTGCGCGAGGCGACCAACGACAAGTGCCGGCACGTCGTGATGCCGCTTCGCCTGTAGGCGTCCCGCATAACGTGTTCCACGTGGAACAGAACGAAACGACCCCCACGCCCGGCTTGTCCGGGCGTGATGGTATGGGGCGTCCGGTTGCTGTCGTGGACGGGACGCCGCCATGCAGGTGACCCGGCTGGATATCCGCTACTTGCGCCGTTTCGATCAGGTGCAGCTCAGCCCCACTCCCGGCCTCAATGTCCTTGTGGGCGACAACGGCGCCGGCAAGACCAGCGTGCTGGAAGCGCTGCATCTCATGGCCTACGGCCGCAGTTTCCGGGGCCGGGTCGGCGACGGGCTGGTGCGACACGGGGCACCGGCGCTGGAAGTGTTTGTCGAATGGCGTGAACGCGCGGGAACAGCCGGGGACCCTCCCCGCTCCGGATCCACGCAGCCGCCGGGCGCAGAGGACAGTCAGCGCACGCGCAAGGCGGGTCTGCGTCATGCCGGTCGCGACTGGGAAGGTCGGCTGGACGGTTCGCCGGTGGCGCAACTGGGGGAACTCTGCGCGGCGCTGGCGATGGTGACATTCGAGCCCGGCAGCCACGCGCTGGTCAGCGGCCCGGGCGAGGTTCGCAGGCGCTATCTGGACTGGGGTTTGTTCCACGTGGAACCGGCCTTTCTGGCCCTGTGGCGCCGCTACTCCCGCGCGCTGAAGCAGCGAAACGCGCTGCTGAAGGCACGCGCGGGCGACAGCCAGCTCGATGCCTGGGACCGCGAACTGGCGGAAGCCGGCGAACCGTTGGGGCGCCATCGTCAGCAATACCTGGAATCTCTGCAGCCCGGATTCTCGCGTCTGGCCGCCGAGCTGGCGCCGACCCTGGGGCAACTGCAATTGCACTATCACCCCGGTTGGCGGCGCGACGAGCTGTCGTTGGCCGATGCCCTGCTCCTGTCCCGTCAACGTGACCTGCAGTCCGGGTTCACCTCCGTCGGGCCGCACCGGGCGGATTGGCGAACCGGCTTTTCCTCGTTGCCGGGCCGCGAGGCGCTGTCCCGGGGCCAAGCCAAGTTGACGGCCCTCGTTGCCCTGCTCGCCCAGGCTGAATTCCACGCAGCCAGCCGTGGAGAGTGGCCCATAATCGGCTTCGACGACCTTGCTTCCGAACTGGACCGAAAGCACCAGGCCCGGGTCCTTCGATGGCTGGCGGCGAGCCCAGCGCAGGTTTTCGTGACCGGTACCGAAGCGCCCGCAATGCTTGATGGTCCTGATGTCGCCTCTTCGTTGTTCCACGTGGAACAGGGGCAGATCCAGCAGGTCCGCTGATCGGCAGGTTCCACGTGGAACCTCGGGAAACAAGGCAGTGCACAAGCGGTCCCGACCCCCGTCCGCTATACTCGGACCCACATGTATTCAACGAGTTTCGACGCCGCCGCGCACCCTGCGGCCGCGTCGTCGGAGCCTGCTGCGCAATGACCCAGATCGAGCAAGACCCCTCGCCGACCGACGCCCCCGTTCCCACGCAAGCCTATGACTCCAGCCGGATCACCGTGCTGCGCGGGCTCGAGGCCGTGCGCAAGCGCCCGGGCATGTACATCGGCGACGTCCACGACGGCACCGGCCTGCACCACATGGTGTTCGAGGTGGTCGACAACTCGATCGACGAGGCCCTCGCCGGCCACGCCAACGAGGTCATCGTGACCCTGCACGAGGACGGTTCGGTCGGCGTCTCCGACAACGGCCGCGGCATCCCGGTCGACATCCACAAGGAAGAGAACGTCTCCGCGGCCGAGGTCATCCTCACCGTGCTGCACGCCGGCGGCAAGTTCGACGACAACAGCTACAAGGTCTCCGGCGGCCTGCACGGCGTCGGCGTGTCGGTGGTCAACGCGCTGTCCGAGCACCTGTGGCTCGATATCTGGCGCGACGGCTACCACTACCGCCAGGAATACTCGCTGGGCGAGCCGCTGTACCCGCTCAAGCAGCTGGAGGCCTCGGAAAAGCGCGGCACCCTGCTGCGCTTCAAGCCGGCGGCGGAGATCTTCACCGACGTTCAGTTCCACTACGACGTCCTCGCCAAGCGCTTGCGTGAGCTCTCGTTCCTCAATTCCGGGGTCCGGATCGTCCTCGCCGACGAGCGCGGCGAAGGCCGCCGCGACGTGTTCCAGTACGAAGGCGGCATCGCCTCGTTTGTCGAGCACCTCGCCCAGCTCAAGACCCCCCTGCACCCGAACGTGATCTCGGTGACCGGCGAGCAGAACGGCATCACCGTCGACGTCGCGATCCAGTGGACCGACGCCTACCAGGAAACGATGTTCTGCTTCACCAACAACATCCCGCAGAAGGACGGCGGCACCCACCTGATCGGCTTCCGCGCCGCCCTCACCCGCACCCTGACCAACTACATCGAGCAGAACGGCATCGCCAAGCAGGCCAAGGTCAACCTGTCCGGCGACGACATGCGCGAAGGCATGATCGCGGTGCTGTCGGTCAAGGTGCCGGACCCGAGTTTCTCCAGCCAGACCAAGGAAAAACTCGTCTCATCCGATGTGAGACCCGTTGTTGAGCACACGTTCGGCGCACGTTTGGAGGAGTTCCTGCAGGAACACCCCAATGAAGCCAAGGCCATCGCCGGCAAGATCGTCGATGCCGCGCGCGCCCGCGAGGCCGCCCGCAAGGCCCGCGACCTGACCCGCCGCAAGGGTGCGCTCGACATCGCCGGCCTGCCCGGCAAGCTAGCCGACTGCCAGGAGAAGGACCCGGCCAAGTCCGAGCTGTTCATCGTCGAGGGCGACTCCGCCGGCGGCTCGGCCAAGCAGGGTCGCAACCGCAAGAACCAGGCGGTGCTGCCGCTGAGGGGCAAGATCCTCAACGTCGAGCGTGCCCGCTTCGACCGTATGCTGTCGTCGGCCGAGGTCGGCACCCTGATCACCGCGCTCGGCACCGGCATCGGCAAGGACGAGTACAACCCCGACAAGCTGCGCTACCACCGCGTCATCATCATGACCGACGCCGACGTCGACGGCAGCCACATCCGCACCCTGCTGCTGACCTTCTTCTACCGGCAGATGCCGGAACTGCTGGAGCGCGGCCACATCTACATCGGCCTGCCGCCGCTGTACAAGATCAAGCAGGGCAAGAACGAGATCTACCTCAAGGACGATGCCGCGCTCGACGCCTACCTGGCCGGCAACGCGGTCGAGGGCGCTTCGCTGGTGCCGGCCGACGGCGAACCGCCGATCACCGGCGAGGCACTGGAAAAGCTGCTGCTGGCCTATGCCGGCGCGCGCGAGACCATTGCTCGCAATGCCCATCGCTACGACCCGCTCGTGCTGGAATCGCTGATCGATTTCACCCCGCTCGATGCGGAGCACCTGGCGAGCAATACCGACGAGCGCCACGAACTCGAAGCGCTGGAGAAGCGGCTCAACCGCAGCGGGCTCGGCAAGCCGCGCTACGCGGTGAGCCTGCAGCCGGGGACCGAAGCCCATCCGGCGGCGCTGCTGGTACGGCGCACGCACATGGGCGAAGAGTTGCTGCAGGTGCTGCCGCTGGCGGCGTTCGAGGGCGGCGACCTGCGTCCGCTGCGCGAGGCCGCCTCGCTGCTGCACGGCCTGGTGCGCGATGGCGCGCGGATCATCCGCGGCAACCGCGAACAAGCGGTCGAGAGCTTCGCCGAGGCCCAGGCCTGGCTGCTCGAGGAAGCCAAGAAGGGTCGCCAGATCCAGCGCTTCAAGGGCCTGGGCGAGATGAACCCCGAGCAGCTGTGGGACACCACGGTCAATCCGGAAACCCGTCGCCTGTTGCAGGTCAAGATCGAGGACGCGGTCGCCGCCGACCAGATCTTCAGCTGCCTGATGGGCGACGTGGTCGAGCCGCGCCGCGAGTTCATCGAGGACAACGCGTTGAAGGTCTCCAACCTCGATATCTAGTCCCCCGGCCGCTTTTGACGGCCTGTTCATCCGGGGCGGCATACAACTCGAACCCCCGGAACCACCGGAATGGAACAGGGAACACCCATGAAACGACGACTGCTGCTTGGCCTGGCGATCGCGACCGTCGTCGCCGCGTGCGCCACCACCACCTCGCCGACGGGGCGCACCCAACGCGTCGGGGCGGTGCCGCAACAGCAGTTGAACCAGATGGGCGCGGAAGCGTTCGCCGAGTACAAGGCCAAGCTGCCGCAGAGCAACAACCCCGGCCAGACCGCCTACGTGCGCTGCGTGGTCAACACGATCACGCGCCAGCTGCCCGCCGGCAGCCAGGCGCAGTGGGAGGTGGCGTTGTTCAACAACGACTCGCCCAATGCCTTCGCCCTGCCCGGCGGCAAGGTCGGCGTCTACACCGGCATCTTCAAGGTCGCGCGCAACCAGGACCAGTTGGCCGCGGTCATCGCCCATGAAATCGGGCACGTGATCGCCCACCACCACGACGAACGCGTCACCCGCCAGACGGGCGCGCAGGCCGGCCTCGGCATCATCGGCGCGCTGGTCGGTTCGCAATACGGCTCGGGCGCCGCCCAGGCCACCCAGCAACTCGGTGGCGCCGCCGTGCAGGCCGCCTTCCTGCTGCCCAACAACCGCGTGCAGGAAAGCGAGGCCGACGTGGTCGGCCAGCGGCTGATGGCCCAGGCCGGCTTCGACCCGCGCCAGGCGGTCGACCTGTGGCAGAACATGATCGGCGCGAGCAGTGGCAGCCGCGCACCGGAATGGCTGTCGACCCACCCCGATCCGCAGTCCCGCATCGCCGAGTTGCGTGCCCGCGCCGGTGGCCTGTTGCCCACCTACGAGCAGGCGCGCGCAGCGGGTCGAACGCCGGACTGCGACTAGCCACAATCTGGCGAGTGCCAGGGACACGCTTCCGTGACGTGATCTTTTTCTGGTAGCGTGATCGCCCCTTTTACGCATCGTCGCCCTCTTCGGTTCACGAGGCGGCAGATACGAGGAACCCAGATGAATACGTCCATGGCCCGCAACTGCCTGAGGAATGCCAGCGTACTTTCGGCCCTGCTGGTACTGGCCGCGCCCGCCGCGGCCCAGACGGGCCTCGAGGCGGGCAAGGCCGCCCGCGCCCAGGGAATGGCCCAACAGTCCCGCGAACTGCAGCGCGACCAGGGACGCAAGGACGGCTTCGCTGACGACGCGCTCTATCCTGACGCCACCCGCAAGGCCCCGGGCCTGCGTGCCTCTGGCCGGACCGCGAACAAGCTCGAGAAAATGATGAAGCTGTACGAGGGCCAGAAGGGCGCCGAAGCACGCGTCATCGCCGACGAGATCATTGCGGCCAACGGCGCCAACGCCTTCGAGCAGGCCTATGCCGCGCAGATCGCCGCGCAGGTCGCCTATGACGCCGGCGACACCGCCACCGCG
Organism: Lysobacter sp. F60174L2; assembly: GCF_052547135.1. Taxonomy (NCBI): domain Bacteria; kingdom Pseudomonadati; phylum Pseudomonadota; class Gammaproteobacteria; order Lysobacterales; family Lysobacteraceae; genus Lysobacter; species Lysobacter sp. F60174L2. Next base: position 220,237 of record NZ_JBQWRA010000001.1, read on the forward strand.
GTCAAGTACTACCAGCAGGCGATCGAGCTCGACGGCCTCGACAACGCGGCCCACTACAACGTCATGCTGAACCTCGCCCAGCTGCAGCAGGCCGCCGGGCAGCCGGAGGCCTCGCTGGCGACCTACGAGCGCTTCTTCAACGAGACCAGGAGCCAGCAGCCCCAGCATCTGATGATGAAGGGCCAGGCGCTGTACCTGATGAAGCGCTACCCCGAGGCTGCGACGGTGATGAAGCAGGCGATCGACGCCAGCACCGATCCCAAGCCGGAATGGCAGGCCCTGCTGATGCAGGCCTACGCCGAGGGCGGCCAGGGCGACGAAGCGGTGGTGATGGCCGAGAAGGTCGCCGCGGCCAAGCCCGACGACAAGCGTGCGCAGATGAACCTGGCGATCGTCTACCAGCAGGCCGGCATGACCGACAAGGCGACCGCGGTGCTGGAGAAGCTGCGCACCGGCGGCCAGCTGACCGAAGCGGCCGAGTACCAGCAGCTGTACGCGACCTACATCAACCTGGAAGGCCACGAGAAGCAGGCCATCGAGGTGATCGAGGAGGGGCTGCAGAAAGGCATCCTCAAGCCCGACTACAACACCTATGTCGCGCTCGCACAGGGGTACTATTTCTCCGGCCAGCCCGGACCGGCGATCGAGGCCTACCAGAAGGCCGCCCCGCTCGATGACGATGGCGAGACCTACCTCAACCTCGCCAAGGTGCTGGTGAACGAGGGACGCACCGCCGAGGCGCAGGCTGCCGCCAGGCAGGCGCTTGCCAAGGGCGTCAAGAAGCCGGAGCAGGCCAACTCCATCATCGCGTTGCCGGGGAGTTAACGGCATCACGAAATTCCCAGAGTCCGCTTGGAACCAGAGGCGGAGTTTGGTATATCCTAGGAGGTTCCCGCGGCCGTAAAGGCGCAGGAGCCAGAAACGGCCCGCGGCGCCAACGGCGTCCGGCCCCCTTCCGCGAGCTGACGGCGCAATGACGCAAGACTTGGAAAACCACGCTAAGAAAGTAGACGACCGCGAAGGGTTGAACTGGCCGCGTATCGCCGGTATGACCATGGCGCTCGCCGTGCATGGAGCGGTGTTGCTGCTGCTGCTCGCGCCGATGGCTCCGCCACAGACGGACAAGGCGGAAGAAGAGGTGACCTTGGTGAACATCATCAAGCCGCCACCGCCGCCACCGCCGCCGCCGCCGCCGCCGCCGGAACCGCCGAAGCCGATCACTCCGCCCAAGGAGCTGTCGCCGCCCAAGCCGTCCCCGCTGCCGCCGCCGCCCGATCCGCCGCCGGTCGTGTTCGACGATCCGAGCCCGGTCGACGTGCCCGCCCCGCCGCCGGCGCCCCCGGCGCCGCCGGCGCCGCAGAACACGCTCGGCTCGGTCGATCCCTCGTCGAGGTCGCGCAACCCACCGCGCTATCCGCCGAGCGCACTGCGGGCACAGATCGAAGGCACGGTGATCCTCGTGATCAGCATCGATGCCCAGGGCAACGTCATCGACATTGAAGTCGAGAAGTCCAGTCGCAACCGCGACCTGGATCGCGCCGCGGTCGAGGCCGCACGCAAGTGGGCGTTCAACCCGCAGGTCGAGAATGGCGTCGCCGTTGCAAGCCGGGTCCGCGTCCCGGTCGATTTCAACCTCAACTGACGGCCGTACCCGATTCACACGGATACGGCCCCGGTCGAGTCACAGTTGCTGTACTAGTTGTCCCTTTTCTTCCACGACATCCATAGGTAAGCATCATGCTTCAGGAAACCACCACTGCTGCTGCTGGAGGCAACAACGCCGCAGCATTCGAGCAAATGAGCTTCGGTCACATGATCCAGAACTTCGATCTGATGGCATGGATCGTGGCCATTACCCTGCTGATCTTCTCGGTCCTGTCGGTTTACTGGATCGTGATCAACTTCATCAAGAACATGCGCCTGCGCGCCAGTTCCGAGCGCGTGATGAGCACGTTCTGGGAGACCTCCAACGCGCAGGACGCGATTCGCTACATGGAAGAGCAGAAGCGCAGCGAGCCGTTCTCCAAGATCGCGCTTGACGCGGCCCAGGCCGCCGCCCACCACCAGCGCAACGAAGGTTCGCGTCTGGTCGAGTCGCTGAACCGCTCCGAGTTCGTCGACCGCGCCCTGCGCCAGGCCGTCACCCGCGAGTCGATGCGCCTCGAAAGCGGCATGACCCTGCTCGCCACCGTCGGTGCGACCGCGCCGTTCGTCGGCCTGCTCGGTACCGTCTGGGGCATCTACAACGCCCTGATCCGCATCGGCATCAGCGGCAACGCGTCGATCGACGCGGTCGCCGGTCCGGTCGGCGAGGCCCTGATCATGACCGCGGCCGGTCTGTTCGTGGCGATCCCGGCGGTGTTGGCCTACAACTTCTTCAACCGCACCAACCGCCTGACCAACAGCAAGTTCGATACCTTCGCCCACGACCTGCACGACTTCTTCGCGACCGGTTCGCGCGTCGGCGAGCAGGCTGCCAAGCGCTGATCGGCGTCGTCACCCAAGCTTAGAGTCGGAGTTCGGTTATGGCCTTCAGTTCAGGCAACGAAAGCGGCGGCCCCATGGCCGAAATCAACGTCACGCCGCTGGTCGACGTGATGCTGGTGCTGCTGATCATCTTCATGATCACCGCGCCGTTGATGTCGCACAAAGTACAGGTCGAGTTGCCGGAAGCCAATCTGGATACCCGGGACCAGCTGGCCCCGGAGGTGCCGCCGATCACCCTGGCGATCACCCAGGACGGCAAGGTGTACTGGAACGACGAACCGGTGACCACGCAACTGCTCGAAAGCCGCCTGTCGGTCGAAGCGCAGAAGACGCCCCAGCCGCAGATCAATGTTCGCGGCGACAAAACCACCAAGTACCGCACCGTCAGGGAAGTGGTCGATATCGCCCAGAAGCAGGGCATGCGCAAGGTTGGTTTCGTCGCGATCAAGGATCGCTCCAACTAGTCCGGAGACCCGAACATGGCTTTCAGTTCCAACTCCAGCGGCGGTGCGATGGCCGACATCAACGTGACGCCGCTGGTCGACGTCATGCTGGTGTTGCTGATCATCTTCATGGTGACCGCGCCGATCGCCTCGTACCCGATCGAGGTCAACCTGCCGCAGCGCACGACCGCGCCGCCGCCGCTGACCGAGCCGCCACCGCCGATCAGGTTGCGTATCGACGCGGCGGGCCAGATCTTCTGGAACGACTCGCCGTACCCGATTTCGACGATCGAGAACATGATGCGCGAAACGGTCCAGCGTGACCCGACCAACCAGCCGCAGCTCGAGATCGACACCAACGCGGATGCCGATTACGGGATCCTGGCGAAGGTGCTGGCACATGCCAAGAACGCCGACATGAAGAAGATCGGGTTCGTCGAGAACGACTGACGCAGTACACGCACCAGCTACACAGATGGTTATCGTGGAATTGGAACGCCGCCTTCGGGCGGCGTTTTTTTGTGTCCGGGGTTTTTCCTGTCCCGTCGACAGATGCCGCCTGAGGGCACCGCCGGCGGTCAGTGACCCGCAGGTGATCCCGCTGGGACTTCGCCCGCCCGCCCGAGGATTGCCAGGTAGCCGCGGACCGTCGCGGCCAGCCCGTCATGCAGGGCCTCGCCGATCAGGGCGTGACCGATCGACACCTCGAGCGTCCCGGGTACCGCCTGCAGGAAGGCACCGAGGTTGGCCTGGCTGAGATCGTGTCCGGCATTGACGCCCAGTCCGGCCGCCTGCGCACGCCGGGCGATCTCGCCGAAACGCTCGAGCATCTGCGCCGCGGAACCGGTGGCAAAGGCGTCGGCGTAGGGCCCGGTGTACAGCTCGATGCGGTCGGCACCGGTGTCGGCGGCGGCCTCGACGGCAGCCGCATCCGGCTCGACATGGGCGTCGGCGAACAGGCTCACCCGGCAACCGAGCTCATGCAGCCGCGCCACCAGCGGACGCAGCTGCGTCCCGTCCCGCCGGAAATCGAAACCGTGGTCGGACGTGAGCTGGCCGTCGCCATCGGGCACCAGGGTGGCCTGCGCCGGCCGCACCTGTTCGCACAACGCAATGAAACCCGGGTATCCGGGCCGCGGCGGCGCAAACGGGTTGCCCTCGAGGTTGAACTCGACGCCGCGCTCGCGGGTCAGGCCAGCCAGTGCCACCACGTCGTCGGCGCGGATATGGCGTGCGTCCGGCCGTGGATGCACGGTGATGCCGTGGGCGCCGGCATCGAGGCAGGTACGGGCGGCATCCACCACGTCCGGCATGTTGCCGCCGCGGGAGTTGCGCAGCACCGCGATCTTGTTGACGTTGACGCTCAGGACGGTCATGGCGACGGGATCGGACGCGGCTCAGCCCGGCTCGGACCCGGCCTGGCTGGCGGCGGCCCTGCGCGCTTCGGCCTGCGCCCGCAGCTGCTGCAGTTCCAGTGGATCGAGCATGGGGCCGTCACCGCCGCTGCGGCGGTCGATCCGACGCGCCAGCAACTGCATCACGCCCATCAGGGTCAGCACCAGGGCGCCGACCAGGCAGACGGACAGCAAGGCCACCGAGGTGGTGGTCAACGCGATCACCAGGGCGACCACGGCGAGCAGGAACAGCAACCAGGGCATGGGACGCTCCATGGGGCGGGCAGCGGAAGTGTAGCGGGGCCGGCGGCGTCACAACAACGGCGATACCAGCCGCGCCAGCGCCTCCGGCACGCGGGTGCGCCACAGCGGCCGGTCGCGGTCGTCGCGGACGCGCACGGAGTGGCCGCACTCGTGTTCGATCAATGCGCCAAGATCCTCCACCACGTCGAGGTCGCGGAACAGCACCGACACCTCGAAGTTGAGCCGGAAACTGCGATTGTCGAAATTGGCGCTGCCGACGATCGCCAGGTCGTCGTCGCACAGGAGCGCCTTGGTGTGCAGCAGGCGCGGGCCGTATTCGTAGATGCGCACGCCGGCGGCGAGCAGGTCGTCGAAATACGAACGCGCGGCGTAGGTCACCAGCAGGCTGTCGCTGAGCTTCGGCACCAGCAGGCGCACGTCGAGCCCGCCCAGCGCGGCCGAGGTCAGCGACATCATCGCCGCCTCGCCGGGGACGAAGTACGGGGTGACCAGCCACACGCGCTCGCGGGCGGCATGGATCGCGCCGACATGCAGCCGGTGGATCGCCTCCCACGGTGAATCCGGTCCCGAGACCAGCACCTGTGCAGCGACCGGGCCCGGCTGTGGCGGGGGCACCGGCAGGCGCAGCGGTGGCTGGCCGGTGGCATAGGTCCAGTCCTCGACGAACACCAGTTGCAGCGAGCGGACGATGTCGCCCTCCAGCCGCACGTGCAGGTCGCGGTAGGCATCGTCGCGCAGACGCTCGTCCTGCGCATCGGTGATGTTGATGCCGCCGGTGAAGCCGACGCTGCCGTCGACCACCATGATCTTGCGGTGGCTGCGCAGGTTCAGCCATGGCCGCTTCCAGAACCAGCGCAGGCGCATCGGGTGGAACCACGCCACTTCGCCGCCGGCATCCAGCAGCGGTTGCAGGAAGCGGCGCGAGACCTTGCCCGAGCCGACCGCGTCGATCAGCAACCGGACCTCGACCCCGGCGCGGGCGCGCTCGACCAGCGCGTCGCGCAACGCGGTGCCGGTGCGATCCGGGAGGTAGATGTAGTACTCCAGGTGCACGTGCTCGCGCGCGTTCGCCACCGCGGCAAGCAGGGCGTCGTAGGTCGCGGCGCCGTCGATCAGCAGCTGCGCCCGGGTGGCGGTGCCTGGAGGCAGGCCGGTGGTCGCCTGCGCCACCCGCGCCAGCTCGATCGCCTCGGCGCTGGGCTCCAGCCCGGCGGGCGGTGCCGGCAACCGTGCCCGGGCGCGCACCCGGCGCAGCCGCTGCCGCCTGATCCGCTGCGGCCCGAAGAAGTAGTAGACCAGGAAGCCGATGTAGGGCAGGGCGGCCAGGCTGATCAACCAGCTCAGGGTGGCGGCCGGCGCCCGTTTCTGCAGCGCGATCCACAGGCCCAGCCACACCACGTAGGCGGCCCAGCCCACGGCCAGGTAGGCGCCGAGATGGCCGATCGAGACAAGGCGGTGCCACAGGTCGAACAGCACGTCGGGCATGCGGCGGAAGTCCCTGAATGATTCAGTGGCGGTCGCTTGCGATGCGACGCGGTCGTCCTAGGCTAAGCCCATGGATGATGCCCGCAAAGCCCAGGCGCCGATCAAGGGTCGCGGCGCGGCCTCGTACGTGAGCGGACGCTATGCGGTGACCGAAGCGGTCGGCGTCGACGACGGCTGGGGTTCGGTCTACGAGGACCTCGCCGAGGCGCCGCGACCGAAGACCGAGGTCACCGAGGAGCGCGCGCGCAGCGTGGTCAGCCGCAACGATTCGCCGGACGTCGGCTTCAGCCAGTCGATCAATCCGTATCGGGGCTGCGAGCACGGTTGCGTCTACTGCTTCGCGCGACCATCGCATGCGTACCTGGAGCTGTCGCCGGGGCTGGATTTCGAGACCCGGCTGTTCGCCAAGACCAACGCGGTCGAGCGCCTGCGGGTGGAGCTGGCGCGACGCGGCTACCGGCCGTCGCCGATCGCGCTGGGCATCAACACCGATGCCTACCAGCCGATCGAACGGCGCTATGCGATCACCCGCGGACTGCTCGAATTGCTGGCCGAATGTCGGCATCCGGTCAGCTTCGTCACCAAGGGCGCGATGATCGAGCGCGACATCGACCTGTTGTCGTCGATGGCGCGCGACCGGCTGGTCAGCGTGTACTTCTCGATCACCACGCTGGACAACCGGCTGGCGTCGCGGATGGAGCCGCGGGCTTCGGCTCCGCACGCGAAGTTGCGGGCAATGCGGGCGCTGGCCGATGCAGGCGTGCCGGTCGGGGTGATGGTCGCCCCGGTGGTGCCGATGATCACCGACAGCGAACTGGAACGCATCCTGGAGGCCGCGCACGCACATGGCGCCCGCGCCGCCGGCTACGTGCTGCTGCGGCTGCCGCACGAGCTCAAGCAGGTGTGGCGCGAATGGCTGGAACTTCACTACCCGGAACGCGCCACGCATGTCATGAGCCTGCTGCGGCAGATGCACGGCGGCAGGGATTACGACGCCGCATTCGGTCGGCGCATGCGCGGCGAGGGACCCTTCGCGGATCTGATCGCGCAGCGGTTCGCCAAGGCCCACAAGCGACTCGGGTTTGGCCGGTTGCCGCCGCTGGACAGCTCCAGGTTCGTCGCGCCAAGAGCGCCGTCGCCGCAGGGTGAGTTGTTCTGAGGGTGACGCAGGACGCGGGGGGGCGGGAATCCAGTGGCTCGTCGAACCTCAGGTCGCCCGGTTCTGCAGGAGCGATCTGTAGGAGCGACGTAAGTCGCGATTTCACTGCTACCCGGAATCGCCGTGCATTCGCGACTTACGTCGCTCCTACAAAAAGCAAAAAGCGGGTGTGTCGCGGCGCGGTGGAAGACAGCCCCATCCACTTCAACCCCCAAACCCCGGCAGCAACGGCCCGCCAAGCCACAACCAGCGCGTCATCCACGCACACACGAAGGCGACCATAACCGTCAGCGGCACGCCGACCCGCACGAAGTCGCCGAAGCGGTACTGCCCCGGCCCGAGGATCAGCAGGTTGCCGTGGTGGCCGATCGGGGTCAGGAACGCGACCACCGCGCCCAGCGCGGTGCACACCACGAACGGTGTCGGCGCCAGCCCCAGCGATTGCGCCAGCTCGACCGCGATCGGTCCCAGCAGCACCGTGGTCGCCGAGTCCGACAGGATCTGGGTCAGCAATGCGGCCATCGTGAACAGCACCAGCAACACCGCCAGCACCGGCCAGCCGGCCACCACCTCGCGCAGGCCCAGCGCCAGCAGTTGCGCGGTGCCGGTCTGCTCCATCGCGATCCCGAGAGGGATCACCCCGGCGATCATCACGAACACCCGCACGTCGATCTCGCGGTAGGCTTGGCCGATGTCGACGCAGCGGGTGGCGATGATCGCGACCGCGCCCAGCATGAAGGCCAGCGGCACCGGCAGCCATTCGGTCACCGCGGCGATGATGGTCAACCCGAGGATCGCCAGCGCCAGCGGTGCGCGCACGCGGCGCTTGGCTTCGCCGGAGAACGGCACCAGCATCAGGAAGCCGTGGTGGGTGGCCAGTTCGGCGAAGCGCTCCGGCTTGCCCCACAGCACCAGCAGGTCGCCCTCGCGCAGGCGCGCATCGGCCAGCCGCGGAGTCATCGCCGCGCCACGCCGCCACAGCCCGGCGATCACCGCCTTGAACTGGCGCGAAAAATCGATCTCGCGAATGCTGCGGCCGATGAATTCCGAACCCGGCGCGACCACCGCCTGCACCAGCTGATAGTCGCCGTCGCCGTCGGTGTCCTCGCCGGTGCGGGCGCCGAACTTGGCGATCGGGTACAGCTCCAGCCCGGTGTCGTCGTGCAGCGAGGCCAGCGCGTCCGCCGAGGCCTCCACCAGCAACACGTCGCCGCTGATCAGCGGACTGCTCGGGCCAAGGTCGGGCCGCATGCGGCCGTCGCGCAGCCAGCCGATCATGCGGAACTTGTCGCCCAGTGCCTTCTGCAATTCGGCCAGCGGCCGGGTGCTCCAGCGCGAGCCTTCGGGCACCACCAGTTCGGTCCGGTAGCGGTCCAGCCGCATGTACTCGTCGTCGCCGGACGTGCCGCTGCGCTTGGGCAGGATCCATCGCGCCAGCAGCATGTAGACGATGCCCAGCACCACCAGCGCGATGCCGATCGGGGTGATCGAGAAGATCCCGAGACCTTCGGCGCCAGTACGCTCCAGCAGGTTGTTGGCCAGCAGGAACGCCGGCGCGCTGACCAGGGTCAGGCAGGTGCCGAGCGACGCCGCCAGCGACATCGGCATCAGCAGCCGCGAGGCTGACAGCCCGTTCTTCTTCGCGAAGCGGGTCAGGATCGGCAGCATCATCGCCGTCACCATCACGTGGTGGGTGAACGACGCCATCGCCGCGACCGCCGGCATCGTCACCGCGATCGCCCGCCCCTCGCTCCTGCCCGACGCGCGTCCGATCCACTGGCCGATGTGTTCGGTGATGCCGGTCGCGGCCAGCCCGCCGGAGATCACGAACACCGCAGCCACGATGATCGCCGGTTCGCTGGCGAAGCCCGACAGCGCCTGGTCCGGGTCCAGCACCCCGGCGATCACCATCGCCAGCAGCACCACCATCGCCGACACGTCGATCCGCAGCCGCTCGCTGATGAACAGATACAGCGCGCCGGCCAGGATCAACAGGAACGTGATCTGGTCGAACGTGATCTGCTGGAGCAGGTGGGGCAGCTGCATGCGGGCATTGTGCAATGGAACCGCGCGCGATTTGCATCCACTGCCCCGTCACGGCGACAACCGCTAGACTTGGACCCAAACCCGGCGCGTCCGCAATGCCCCCAGTTCCCGTCCACCAACCTGGAGACGATTACTTCCGGTTGGCCATGGCCGCCTCCGGGATCGGCATGGCGATCGTGGACATGGATCGCCGCTGGGTCGAGGTCAATCCGGCGTTCGAACGCATGTTCGGTTACAGCGCCGAAGAGCTGGTCGGCCGTGCCGCCGCCGATTTCACCCATCCCGACGACGTCGAGCGGTCGCGACAGGCGCTCGACGACCTCGTGGCCGGCCGGATCGAATTCATCGACGCGCCCAAGCGCTACCTGCACCGCGATGGCAGGACTTTGTGGGCACATGCCAACGTCGCGGTGGTTCGCGATGCCGCCGGCGCGCCGCTGCAACTGCTGGTGCAGGTGCGCGACATCAGCGCCGAGCGCGAGGCCGAAGCGGTGTTGCGCGCCAATGTCGACGCCCGTGCCGATGCCGCGGATGCCTCCGAGCGCCAGTTGCAGATGTTCGCCGACTCGGTCGCCCATGACCTGCGTGCGCCGTTGCGCTCGATCGAGAGCTTCTCGGGCCTGCTGGCCAAGCGCGCCGGCGAGCAGCTCGACGAAACCGGTCGCGACTACCTGGAACGCATCCGCAACGCCGCCTCGCGCATGAGCAGCCTGCTGGCCGCGCTGGCCGACCTGTCGCACGCCACCCGCACCGAACTCAAGCCCGGCCCGGTCGATCTGAGCCTGCTGGCGGACTGGGTGCTTGCCGAGTTGCAGGAGGCCGAACCGGAGCGCACGGTGCGGATGCAGGTACAGCCGGGACTGGTGGCCCATGGCGACGAACGCCTGCTCAAGCTGCTGCTCGGGCAACTGCTGCACAACGCCTGGAAGTTCACGCGCGGGCGCGGCGAGGCGACCATAGAAGTCGGTGGCGACAGCGACGCGCGGGGCTCGCGCCTTTACGTGCGCGACAACGGCAGCGGTTTCGACATGCGTTATGCACACAAGCTGTTCCAGCCGTTCCAGCGGCTTCACGGGCCCGACGAGGGCGGCGGCCACGGCCTCGGCCTGGCGGTTGCGCAGCGCATCGCCGAGCGGCATCGTGGATACTTGCGCGCTGAATCGGAGCCGGACGTCGGCAGCACCTTTCACCTCGACTTGCCGGCCGTCGACGGATCATCCACGCGCACCGAGTCAACAGCGACGGACACTGTCCCGTGATGCACAAGGAAATCCTGCTGGTCGAAGACAACCCCGACGACGTCGAGCTGACCCGGCTCGCGTTCGACGAGGCCAAGATCGCCAACCGCCTGGTGGTGGTCGGCGACGGCGCCGAGGCGCTGGATTACCTCTTCGCCCAGGGGCGGCACGCCGGTCGCGACCCCAACGACCTGCCGTCGATCGTGCTGCTCGACCTCAACCTGCCCAAGGTCGATGGCCGCGAAGTGCTGCAGGCGGTGCGCGCCAACGAGACCACCCGCACCTTGCCGGTGGTGGTGTTGACCACCAGCACCGAGCCGTTCGACGTCGAGGCCAGCTACGCGCTCGGCGTCAACAGCTACATCCAGAAGCCGGTCGATTTCGAGCAGTTCGTCTGGGCGGTCAAGCAGGTCGGGCTGTACTGGCTGGTGCTCAACCACCCGCGCGAGAACTGAGCGCGCAGCGGGCGCGGTTATCCGGCGCCGAACAGGGTTTCCGCACGCTGGAACAACACCCAGCTGGTGGCGATGAACTTGTCGCCGCCAAGCGGCCGGTTGCCACGATGGGTGTGGGTGAACGCCGCCGGCGCGATCAGCACCGAACCGGTGCGCGGCGCGACCTTGCGCTGCTGGTAGAGGAACTCGGTCTCTCCGGCTTCGAAGTCGTCGTTGAGATAGACGGTCCACAGCAGGTGCCGGTGCAGCGTCTCGGCGCGGGGATCGCGTGGATACAGCTCGCAATGCCAGTAGGGGTATCCGCCGCACCCGCCGCTGTAGCCCTGGATATTGATCGCGCCCGGTCGCATCACCGTCTGCACCACCGGCGCGAGCGTGGCGTCGTCCATCGCGCGCAGCCGCTCGGGCGTGAGGCGATGGCGGCGGCCGTCGGCATCGGGGACCTCCAGCATCAACGGGGCGATCAGGGTGTGCGGGTAACGCCGCAGGTAGCCCAGCAGGGCCTTGAACACCGCGGTGTTTAGCGCGGTCTCGACGTCGCGCCACCCGGGCCGGCCGCTGATGGTCAGGTCGCGGCTGTCCTTGAGGTCTCTGTACACGCCGCCGCCAACCTGGCCGGGGCGCGCATCGGGGTTGTCGCGGAAGCGCTGGATCCAGGCCGCGCACAGTGCCGGATCGAGCGCGGCCTCGCTGACCTCGATGAAGTCGCCGTTGGCCGAGGTTTCCGGAGTCGGCTGGAGCAGGGTCGGCTGGGACATGGATCGAGGGGACGCGTCGGCGGGAACGTCGCCATCCTCGCATGCAATCGCGCCTCACCCGTGCGGTGTACCGCAGTCGCGTCGCCGGCGTAGCAATTGCGTTACACCGCGCAGGCCCTGTCATTCCTTCGCCTGCGCATCGCACGGGCTGGCGGGGGGCTGCGGAATGTTCCGCGTCTGCGCCACCATGGGTTGTGTGCGATTGCGGGATGCAGCCTTGGACGCCTGCTGCCACGGCCGTTGCACCGCTTGGCATGGCGCCTGCGTCCGCACAGGAGCGGACACCCGGCATGCGGGTGCCGCAGGGCGCGTCAGGCCGGCCATCCCCATTTGGCCGGTTGCCTGGAAGCCCCGCTCCACCCTTCCCCCGGGAGCGGGGCTTCCATTTTTCAGCGCAGCTCCTCGAGCACCAGCCCGTGTTTCCGGCACAGGCGATAGACCGTGACTCGCGAGACCTTGAGCCGCCGCGCGGCCTCGCTGATGTTGAACCCGCATTCGCGCAGGCAGGCCAGCAGGGCTTGCTGTTCGGCGGCGCCGCGCGCACCGGTCAGGCTGCCGTCCACCTTCGCCGCGGTATCCCCGTCACCCAGCCCCAATGCGGCCGGCCCGATCAGTTCGGCATCGGTGTTGACCGCCGCGCGCTGCACCCGGTTGAGCAGTTCGCGCACGTTGCCGGGCCACGCGTAGGCTTGCATCGCACGGCGGGCGTCGGGATCGAAACCGCGCGCGCGGGTGGCGTGGCGCGCGCGGAACCCGTCGAGGAAATGCCGCGCCAGCAGTTCGATGTCGTCGCCGCGCTCGGCCAGGGGCGGCATGCGCAGGCGCAGCACGTTGAGGCGGTAGTAGAGGTCGCTGCGGAAGCGGCCTTCGGCAATCGCCTTGTCCAGGTCGATGTTGCTGGCGGCCAGCACGCGCACGTCGACCTTGATGGGCTGGTGGCTGCCGACGCGTTCGAGGCTGCCTTCCTGCAGCACCCGCAGCAGGTTGGTCTGGGCTTCCAGCGGCAGGTCGCCGATCTCGTCGAGGAACACGGTGCCGCCGTCGGCCGACTCGAACAGGCCGGCGTGCCGCGCGTGGGCGCCGGTGAACGCACCGCGCTCGTGCCCGAACAGTTCCGACTGCACCAGGTTGGCCGGCAACGCACCACAGTTGATCGCCGCGAACCGCCTGTCGCCACGGGGCGACAACTGGTGCAGCGCGCGCGCGGCGACTTCCTTGCCGGTGCCGGTGTCGCCGATGATGAGCACTGGTAGCTCGACCGGCGCATAGCGACGGATGCCGGCATGGACCTCGCGCATCGCCGGACTGTCGCCGACCAGCGCATCGACACCGTGCGCGGTTGGCGCGTGCGTGGCATGGCCGAGCTCTTCCAGGCAATGGATCAGCCGCGACAGGTCGAGTGGTGTATCGAAAGATTCCACGCACTGGCGCAGCAGCCGGTCCGTCGCGGCACCGTCAGCGGTAGCGGCAGGCGCACCGCGCGTGCCGGGCACGACCGCGACCAGCGCCAGATGGGTGCATTCGGTGGCCAGCCGTTCGAGCGGTTGCGCGCTGGCGGCGCGACGGTCGCGCAGGTCGACCAGTCCGACCACGGTGTCGTCACCGCGCAGGCCGATTCCGGTGGGGTTGCGCGGGTCGGCCACGCGGACCCGCCACCCGGCCGCGGCAAGCGCCTCGCGTTCACGGCGCAGCGGCTTTCCGAACCAGATGACGCACCGCCGCGCCTCCGCCGGGACTGCAGCCATGGCTTCCCCCGAGGCTGAGGAACAGGGTCAGGACATCGACGTTAAACGCCGTGACCGCCCGGCGACGGCCAGCAACCGCGGATGCGCGGCTCAGCCGTTCGCGGCGTCGTGCCGCTGGTGGTAGCCGACCGCGGCCTCGACCTCGGCCTTCGAACCGAGGAACACCGGCACGCGCTGGTGCAGTCCGGTCGGCTGCACCTCCAGCATCCGGCCGCGGCCGGTGCTGGCGCCGCCGCCGGCCTGCTCGACCAGGAAGCTCATCGGGTTGGCCTCGTACATCAGCCGCAGCTTGCCGCCTTGCGCCGCGCACTTGGCATCCAGCGGATAGCTGAAGATGCCGCCACGGGTCAGGATGCGGTGCACGTCGGCGACCATGCTGGCGACCCAGCGCATGTTGAAGTCCTTGCCGCGCGGGCCGGTGGTGCCGGCCAGCAGGTCTGTCACGTAGGCCTGCATCGGCGGCTGCCAGTGGCGCTGGTTGGACATGTTGACCGCGAACTCCTTCGTCTCCTCCGGGATCCGCATGCCGCGCGTGGTCAGCATGAAGCTGCCGACTTCACGGTCAAGGGTGAACGCGTGAGTGCCATGGCCGACGGTCAGCACCAGGGTGGTGTTCGGCCCGTAGGTGCAGTAGCCGGCCGCGACCTGTGCGGTGCCCGGCTGCAGGAAGTGCTCGTCGCCCGGCGTGGTCACGCCCTCCGGGCAGCGCAGCACCGAGAAGATGGTGCCGACCGAGATGTTGACGTCGATGTTGGAGCTGCCGTCGAGGGGGTCGAACAGCAGCAGGTAGTTGCCGCGCGGATAGACATCCGGGATCGGCATGGAGTGGTCCATCTCCTCCGACGCCAGGCCGGCGAGGTGGCCGCCCCAGGCGTTGGCTTCCAGCAGCACGTCGTTGGCGATCACGTCGAGCTTCTTCTGCGCTTCGCCCTGGATGTTGATGCTGGCCACGCCGGGTTCGCCGGCATCGCCCAGCACGCCGCCGAGCGCGCCCTTGCCGACCTCGATCGAGATCCGCTTGCAGGCACGCGCGACCACCTCGATCAGCAGCCGCAGGTCCGGGCCGACGTGGCCGGCACGTTGCTCCTCGATCAGGAAGCGGGTCAGCGAGACGGGCGCGGTCGAACCGGCGGAGCCGGGGCTGGCGGGTGTGGTCATGGATGCGGTGGCAGTGGCGGAAACCGCCATTGTAAGCCGGCCCTCGCAAGCCGGCCTGCCGGTGGGGCGACGGAAGACCCGCGCCCCGCCTCGCGTCAGGCGGCGTCGCGCAGGCGGGACGACCGCCGCGCCACCGCGGCCAGGTTGGTCCGTGCCATTTCCAGCATCAGCAGGGGCGCCGCCGGGTCGGCCGCATCCAGCACGCGCTTGGCGGCGTCGATCGCATCGTCCACCACCACCGCGGCGTCGGCGTCGAGCATCGCCCGGAGGCTGCGGCCGTGGCCGTCGAGCTGGCGCTCCAGTGCCGGGTCGTGACCGCCACCGGCGTGCCGGATCGCGAGCGCAAAGGTGGCCTCGGTGCGCGCCAGTTCCTGTTGCAGCTCGTCGGGGGAGAAGTTCATGGGGCGAAGCGTGGCCAGCATCGGTCGCAGGGGCTGAGATCGGAAGCCGCGCATCATCGCCGCGACCCCGTGACAGAACGGTGCAGGCTGGATGAACCCGCGTTCAGCCCGGCATGTCGCTTCTCAGATGACCCGCAAGGTGATCGCCTTCAGTACCGCGCGGGTGCGGTCGCGGGTATCGAGCTTCTCCAGGATCACCGACACGTAGTTCTTGACCGTGCCCTCGGCGAGGAACATCGCGCGGGCGATCTCCCTGTTGGAGTAACCGCCCGCGAGCAGCCGCAGAATCGCGACCTCGCGCTCGCTGAAACGCTCCTTCGGCGCGTCGTCGGCGTGGTAGCGGTAGCGCGAGCGGATCGGATCGGTGCTGACCGGCTGCAGCAGGCTGGCGCCCCCGGCGACCGCCTCGATCGCCGCGCGCAGGTCCTCCGGCGCGGCGTCCTTGAGCAGGAAACCCTGGGCGCCGGCTTCGGTCGCCTGCAACAGCAGGTCGGGCTCGTCGAAGGTGGTCAGCAGCAGCACCGGGGTGGTGTCGCCACGCGCGCGCAGCCGTCGCAGGGCTTCGATGCCGTCGACGCCAGGCATGCGCACGTCGCTGAGCACGACATCGACCGCCTGGTCCTGAAGTTGCGCCAGCAGCGCCTCGCCGTCGTCGGCTTCGACGGCGGTCGCGATGCCCTGCTGTTGCAGCAGTGCACGCAGGCCGGCGCGGACCAGCGCCTGGTCGTCGGCCAGCGCGACCTGCAATGGCGTCGAGGTCGCGCTCATGCCGGGAGCTCCGCGTCGATCCGCAGCGCGCCTGTGGCGCCGGTCGACACCGCCAGCTGGCCGCCGAGCATCGCCAGCCGTTCGCGCATGCCGGCCAGGCCGTTGCCTTCGCGCAGCGGCCCGCGCAGCTGGCCGTCGTCATCGATCCGCAGGCGCAGGGTGTCGCCGTCGCGACTCAGCGCCACCGTCAGCCGCTCCGCGCCGGCGTGGCGGGCGGTGTTGGTCAGCGCCTCCTGCACGGTGCGCACGATCGCCTCGGCCACGGCCGGGTCGGTCACCCGCACCGCCGGGTCGATCCGCAGTTGCAGCGACGGCTTCGGCAGCGGTGCGGCGAGTGCGTGCAGGGCGGTGGCGAGGTCGAGGCCGTCGTCGTGGCGCATCGCCACGACCAGGTTGCGCAGGTCGCCGAGCAGTTCGCCCGACAGCTGCCGGCAGGTACGCAGCTCCTCGCGCAGGCGCAGCGCCGGATCACCTTCCAGCACCCGCAGGTTGAGGCCGAGCGCGGTCAGCTTGTGGCCGGCGACGTCGTGCAGCTCGCGCGCGACCCGCAACCGCTCGGAGCTGCGCGCGCTGTCGGCGAGCAATGCGCGGGTGGCGAGCAGGTCGGCGTTGACCCGTGCCAGCGCGTCGCGCGAGGCCTCTGCGCTGCGGGCGTAATGCGCGGTCAGCACGGCAAAGGCCTGGAAGCCGAGGTACAGGGTGGTGACCAGCAGCGGCTGCGAGTAGCCGGCGTCGCGCAGCAGCAGGTACAGGGCGATGTTCAATGCCACCACCACCGGAACCATGAATCGCGGTGGCATCGCCACCGGCAGCTGCGCCACCAGGACCACCAGCAGCACCGGCGCGGTTCCGGCGCCCGGGACGTACCAGACCAGCGCCAGTGCGCAGCCGGCCTGCAACGCCAGGCATAGCGGCAACACTGCCCGCTCGAACCGCGGCGGCACCACGTGCGACAGCAGCAGCCCGGCGAGGAATGCCAGCGCCAGCACCCAGATCGGTCCCGCGCGTGCAGACGGCTCCAGCAGCAACCCGAGCACGACCGCCAGCCAGGTGATCACCCCGGCCAGGAGCAGCGGTTGCAGCAGGGCGCGCAGCAGCGACATGCCGGGATGCTCGCCCCGGCGGCTTGGCGGCGCAACAGCGTCGGCGAAGAAAGTGACTTCCGGCAGGTCGATCCGGTGACGGGCGGGACTGCGGCCAGCGCGCGGGGCCGCGCAGTCTGGCCACATCCCCTCAACGGAGTGACGTCATGTCGGGTATCCAGATGATCGCCCTCGTCCACGCAGGCGCCGGGACCATCGCGCTGGCGTCGTTCTGGCTCGCGGCGGCGCTTCGCAAGGGCAGCCCGCGGCATCGCCTGGCCGGGCGGGCCTACCTGCTGTCGATGGCGACCGTAATCGTCAGCGGCGTGCCGCTGGTGCTGGAAAGCTGGTTCGATGGCCATCCTGTCACCGCCAGCTTCCTGGGCTACCTGCTGGTGCTCGTCACGACGACGGTGTGGCTGTCGTGGCGGGCGGTCCGTGACCGGCAGCAGCCGCAGCGCTATCTCGGCGCGGCATACCGGGTGCTGGCGTGGGCCAACCCGGTTGCCGGCGCCGTGGTCCTGGTGCTCGGCCTGGTGCACGGCGTGCCGTTGCTGGTCGGCTTTTCGATGATCGGCCTGTTGACCGGCGTCGACATGCACCGGCGCCGCCGGCTGATCGCCGGGCGCCAGCGCTGGTGGCTGGAGGAGCATTACCGGGCGATGACCGCCAACGGCGCGGCGACCCACATCGCCTTCTTCCTGCTTGGCCTGCCGCGCCTGCTGCCGGGCGTGGGCGAGGGTGCACTGGCGTACGTTGGCTGGTTCGCGCCGGTGGTGCTGGCCGTGGCCGTCCGCTTCTGGCTGGACCGCCGGTACGGCCAGGGAGCCGCGCCGTCCGCTGCCCCCGCGCCGGCCGCGGGCCGGCGGGTGCGCGCCTAGACGGCCAGCCTTCGCCGATACTGCGGTTGTAAACCGTGGCGCCCATGAGCCCGGCCACCCGCGTGATGGCGATCACACGATTCGATACGCGGGGCATCTACACCCGGATATCGACTCAAGCCCGGATAGCCGGGGCCGATAGACGGTTCGCCGGCCGCTGGGCCGTCAACTCCCCTACGAGTCCAAGCAATGAAATCCCCACGCATGCCGGCAGGTCTCCTGCTGGCCGGAGGCATGTTGTCTGCCGTCCCGGCGTTCGCCGGTGAATGGTTGCAATGGCAGGACAACAGTCTGAGTTACCTCGACGGCCGCGACTTCACCGTACAGCCGGCTCGCCAGCAGACGCTCACGCTGGAACATGTCGACGGCTGGAAGTACGGCGACAACTTCCTGTTCGTCGACGTCACCCGCTTCAACGGGGGTACGGATGCCGGCACCGGCGCGAGCGCCTGGTATGGCGAGTTCGCACCGCGCCTGTCGCTGGGCAAGATTGCCGGCCGACCGGTCGGCGTCGGCCCGGTGAAAGACGTGTTGCTGGCCATGGCCTACGAGTTCGGCGAAGGACCGGTGGAGACCTGGCTGGTCGGGCCCGGCATCGATCTCGATATTCCCGGTCTCGACTATCTGCAGCTCAACGTTTACCGCCGCCAGCCCCGCGATGGCCGCGCCGGCGATGGACAGTGGCAGGTCACGCCGGTCTGGGCATGGACGCTGCCGGTGGGTCGGTCGGATGTGCTGGTGGACGGCTTTATCGATTGGGTGGTCGACAACCGCGATGGCAGTCATGCGCACCTGCATTTCAATCCGCAGGTGAAGTACGACCTCGGCAAGGCGTTCGGCTGGGAGGAAAAAACGGTCTACGTGGGCGTCGAGTACGACTACTGGAAGAACAAGTTCGGCATCGACCACGACGGCTATCTGGGCCGCGAGGTGCTGGGCGGCACCGACCAGAACACCGCCAGTCTTTTGTTGAAGGTGCACCTGCCATGAGTCGCACACCCATGGTTCCCGTTCCATCCACGCCGGGTTCCCGCCCCGGCCCCGGTCCAGGCTCTTCGAAGGTGAGCGCAATGCAGTGGTTCAAGGATATGTCCGTCGCCCGCAAGCAGTTGCTGGGGGTGTCGTTGTCGGTGTTGCTGACGGTACTGCTCGGGGTGCTGTCATACACCCAGATCACCGCCTCGAACCAGCAGATCCAGCGCATCACCCAGAACCAGATGCCGTCGGTGCGGGCGATCGCGAACATGTTTGCGTGGATCTCCGAACTGCGTACCAACGAGATGGTGCTGCTGCAGACCCGCGACTACCCGGGTGCGCTGCCGGGTTTCGAGTTCGCGCGCAACGGCGCGAACGAGGCCAACGACCTGTACGCGTCCCTGCTGACCGATGACAGCTCCCGTGCGATGTACCGTGCCATCGCACCGATGTACCAGCGCTACCTCGACGGCAGCCAGGCCTTCCTCGATGCGGCGGCGGCGGGTGACTACGACACGGCTACGTCGCTCGCCATGGACACCCTGCATCCGCTGCGGCTGGAGATGTTCACCGCGCTCAACAAGCTCAAGGACCACGACGACCTCCTGCTGCAGCAGCAACTGGCGGTGTCGGAGGCGGCATTCCGGCGGGCGATCATCTCCATCACCGTGCTTACCATTGCCGCCTCCGTGCTGGCGCTGGCATTCGGCCTGTTGCTCGCGCGCCTGATCGGGCGCGCGTTGGGGCGCGCGACGGCGGTTTCGGCGGCGATCGCGGAAGGCCGGTTCGACAACGACATCGTGGTCGATTCGCGCGACGAGATCGGCCAGTTGCTGGCATCGATGCGCACCATGCAGGACGGCCTGCAGCGTTTCGTCCAGGCCCAGGGCGAAATCCTGCGCCAGCACGACGCCGGTGCGATCGATCACCGCATTGCGGCCACCGGCTTCCCCGGCGCTTACGGCGACATGGCACGCGGCGTCAACGAACTGGTGGATTCGCACATCAGGCTCAATGCCCACGTGGTCGAGGTGGTATCCCGTTACGCCCGTGGCGACCTGTCGATCGACATCGAGCGGATGCCGGGACAGAAGGCCCAGGTTACCCACGCCATCGATGCGGTGAAGGCCGGCATGGTCGCCGCCAACGGCGAGATCGGCCGGCTGGTCGCGGCGGCCGTGGCCGGGGATTTCTCGCAGCGTGGTGAAATCGAGCGGTTCGAGCATGTCTATCGCGACATGATCGGTGCGCTGAACCAATTGATGACGACCTCCGACGACAGCCTCGGCGAGATCGGCCGGCTGCTCGCGGCGGTGGCTGCCGGCGACCTCGGCCAGCGCATCGGGCGCCGTCTAGACGGCCGTTTCGGCGAGGTGGCGGACAATGCCAATGCCACCGTGCACAAGCTCGCGGAGATCGTCCGCCAGATCCGCACCGGTTCGGACGCCATCAACAATGCGGCCCGCGAGATCTCGGCCGGCAACGCCGACCTGTCGGTGCGTACCGAGCGGCAGGCGGCATCGCTCGAGGAGACCGCGGCGTCGATGGAAGAGCTGACCAGCGTGGTCCGGCAGAACGCGGAGAACGCCCGCGAGGCCAACGCGCTGGCGATCGACGCCTCCGACGTCGCGGTGCAGGGCGGCGACGCGGTCGGTCGCGTGGTCACCACGATGAGCGAGATCAATGCCTCGTCGTTGCGCATCGTCGACATCACCGGCGTGATCGACAGCATCGCTTTCCAGACCAACCTGTTGGCGCTCAACGCGGCGGTGGAAGCGGCGCGCGCCGGCGAGCAGGGTCGCGGGTTCGCGGTGGTGGCGTCGGAAGTGCGGACGCTGGCACAGCGTTCCGCCAGCGCCGCCAAGGAGATCAAGCAGCTGATCGACGACTCGGTGCAGAAGGTGCAGTTGGGCGCGGAGCTGGTCGACCGGGCTGGCCAGACCATGCAGGACATCGTCGGTGGCGTGCAGAAGGTCACCCGGTTGATGGCCGAGATCAGCGCGGCCTCGGCCGAGCAGAGTGCCGGCATCGAGCAGGTCAACCAGGTGGTGACGCAGCTCGACGACTCGACCCAGCAGAACGCGGCGCTGGTCGAGGAGGCCAGCGCGGCGGCGCGAAGCCTGGAACAGCAGGCGGGTGGCTTGAGCGAGTCGGTCTCGGTGTTCCGGCTCGGCCACCTCGAGCACGCCGGCGCCGAGCCACGGATGCGCCTCGCGGGCTAGACGTCGGCGTCGGTCGGCCAGCCCTCGCCGGTGCCGCGGTTGTAGACCTTGTCGTTGTCGAGCACGTTGCCGGCCGGGATCGACTCGAGCTGCGCCAGCCTGTCGTAGATCGGCGCGAAGTCCGGGCCGGTCGCGTCCATCAGCTGCTCGAAGCTGTCGATCACGAAGTAGGTCTTCTGGTAGGTATCGATCCGGTAGCGGGTGCGCATGACGCGCTGCAGGTCGAAGCCGAGGCGGTTGGGCGCGTCCGACTCCAGGCAGTGGATCGACTCGCCCTTGCTCGACACGATGCCGCTGCCGTAGATCCGCAGGCCGTCCTCCTGCTTGATCAGGCCGAACTCGACCGTGTACCAGTACAGCCGTGTCAGGTTGACCAGCGCGTCCTCGCCGATGCCGTGCGCCTTCACGCCGCCGCGGCCGTAGGCCTCCATGTAGTCGGCGAACACCGGGTTCATCAGCAGCGGCACGTGGCCGAACAGGTCGTGGAACAGGTCCGGTTCGGACAGGTAATCCATCTGCTCCGGCTTGCGGATCCACCAGGTCACCGGGAAGCGGCGGTTGGCCAGGTGCTCGAAGAACGTCAGCTCCGGCAGCAGGCCCTCGACCCCGATCAGCTCCCAGCCGGTGGCGGCGCGCAGGATCGGGTTGAGGTCGTCGAACTTCGGGATCCGGTCCGGGGTCATCTCCATCGCGGCGAGCGCGGCCAGGAACTCGTCGCTGGCGCGGCCCGGCAGGATCGCCTTCTGGCGCTCGAACAGCTGCGCCCAGACCCGGTGGTCGGTGTCGGTGTAGCTGTCCCACGGCTGCTCGACCACGGCGGTGGTGTAGACCGGCACGTAGCCCTTGTCGGTCAGCTGCGATTCGACGCGGTTGGGCGATTCCATGGCGTGGTTCTCCTGGTGCGAAAGCAACCGAAAGGGTGACCTTCCACTCTAGAGGGGAATTGCCGCAATTGTGTTGCGTTGTTGTTTGAAATACCGGGATTTGCACACGATAATTGCGTCAAATGGAAACAGGGCGCATTCAATGACGACGGCCTCCCTCGATCGCACCGACCTCCTGCTGCTTGCCGAACTGCAGCGCGCCGGCCGCCAGACCAACGCCGAGTTGGCCGAACGGGTCAACCTGTCGCCATCGGCCTGCCTGCGCCGGGTGCAGCGGCTGGAGCGCGACGGGGTGGTTTCCGGCTATCGCGCCGAGGTCGACCCGGAGCGGCTCGGGCTCGGCCTGCAGGCATTCGTGCGGGTGCAACTGCACCGCCATGACAGCGCCTCGGTCCAGGCCTTCAGCGACTTCGTCAACGAGTGGGACGAGGTGGTCACCTGCCATGCGTTGACCGGCGACATGGATTATCTGTTGCAGGTCGCGGTGCGCGACCTCGAGCACTTCTCGCATTTCCTGCTCGACCGCCTGCTCAACCAGGCCGGGGTCGACGACGTCAATTCCAGCTTCGTGCTGCGCACGGTCAAGGCGTTCCAGGGGATGCCGCTGCCGGCGCGCTGAGCGCGTCGCACTCGGACGCGTCGTCGAACCAGCCCCGCGCCTGCCTGCAGCGGGCGACCGCCTCGGCCCGCGCGCTGGCCGCGGCGCGCGCCTTGGCGATGGCCGCGTCGACACGCGCCTGTTGCATGGTCGCCAGCTTCGCGCGGATCCGCGGCAGTGCCGCCTGGGCGGCCTGCTCGCCGGCGAGCAATGCCCGGTGGCGCTGCTCGAAATCCGCCGCGCCGATGTCGTTGACCGCCGGGCTGATCACCACGTCGGCACGCGCCAGTTCCTGCGCGCCGAGCCGGCGGCCCATGATCGTGATCGACTGGTTGACGATGCCAAGCAGGCTGCCGGGCATGGTGCCGCTGGCCTGGCTGGAGATATCCACCGCGATCACGAACTCCGCGCCGAGCTGGCGCGCGGCATCGACCGGCACCGGGCTGACCACGCCGCCATCGACGTAATGCCACTTGCCGATCGCGACCGGCTCGAACACCCCGGGGATGCTCGACGAGGCACGCACCGCCTGGCCGGTGTCGCCGCGCACGAACACGCTGCGCTTGCCGTCCTCCAGCCGGGTCGCGACCGCCGCGAACGGTTTGGCGAACCGGTCGATCGGACGCTGCCGGACCAGCCTGTTGACGTAGTCCTGCAGCAACCGGCCCTCGACCAGCCCGCCGGAGAACAGGCTGACGTCGCGGATCTCGTCTTCGTCCAGCGCGATGGCGTGTTGCTGCAGCTGCAACGGCCCCATGCCACTGGCGTACAGCGCGCCGACCACGCTGCCGGCGCTGGTGCCGGACACCACCACGGGCTCGAAACCGTTGGCCTCCAGCACCTTGATCACGCCGATATGCGCGAAGCCCTTGGCCGCGCCGCCGCCGAGCGCGAGGCCGACCTTGACCGGCGGCACCGCGACCGCCGGCAGGGCCGGCTCCGGCGGGGTCGGCCGCGGCTTGCCGAAGCAGGCACTCAGCAACACGGCGACCGACAACAGCAGCAGGGGACGGAACTGCGCGAATTTCATGGGGAAGCTGCTCTGGAACCGGGGCGGCCTGGACGAAGCGCCGCAGCATAGCCGCGAGCGCTTGAACGGCCGCCTTCGGCAGCGCGTGCCGCCTAGAACCCGCGGTCGCCGCTGATCAGCCCGCCCAGGCCGCCGAGCACCGAGCCCTCGCCCTTGTTCTGGCCGCCGCCGCCGGGCGCCGCCGCCAGCATCCGTCCGGCCATGCGCGAGAACGGCAGCGACTGCAGCCAGACCTTGCCCGGCCCGGTCAGGGTGGCCAGGAACACGCCCTCGCCGCCGAACAGCATGCTCTTGATGCCGCCGACCGCGCGCACGTCCATGTCGACCGTGGGGTGGTAGGCCATCACGCAGCCGGTGTCGACGTCGAGCCGCTCGCCGGCCTTGAGGTCGAGCTCCATCACGGTGCCGCCGGCGTGCACGAACACCCAGCCGTCACCTTCGAGCTTCTGCATGATGAAGCCCTCGCCGCCGAACAGGCCGGTCAGGATCTTCTTCTGGAAGTGGATGCCGACCTGCACGCCGCGCGCGCCGGCCAGGAAGCTGTCCTTCTGGCAGACCAGGCGGCCGCCGTGGTCGGCCAGCTTCATCGCCATCACCGTGCCGGGATAGGGCGCGGCGAACGCGACCCGGGCCTTGCCCTGGCCGGCATGGGTGAACACGGTGGTGAACAGGCTCTCGCCGGTGACCACGCGCTTGCCGGCCGACATCAGCTTGTCCATGAAGCCGCCGCCCTGGCCGGCGTGGCTGCCGTCGCCGAACACGGTGTCCATCTGCACCGCGGCGTCCTTGTACATCAGCGAGCCGGCTTCGGCGATCGCGCTCTCGCCGGGGTCGAGTTCGACTTCGACGAACTGCATGTCGCTGCCGACGATGCGGTAGTCGATTTCGTCATCGCGGCCGCGACCGGAACCGGTGGACGGCATCGCCGGCATGCTCGGCGGACGGGTGCCTGCCACGGCGCCCAGTTCGGCGACGTCGCCGACCGGCTGCCACTGGGCGAAGCCTTCGCGCCAGCAG
The DNA here is from genome assembly GCF_052547135.1 of Lysobacter sp. F60174L2. Classification (NCBI taxonomy): domain Bacteria; kingdom Pseudomonadati; phylum Pseudomonadota; class Gammaproteobacteria; order Lysobacterales; family Lysobacteraceae; genus Lysobacter; species Lysobacter sp. F60174L2. The sequence continues at coordinate 244,727 of NZ_JBQWRA010000001.1, forward strand.
AAATCCTCGGGGTGTTGCTGCGCATGCGCGCGCGCGGCGTTGTCGTCGAGCGGACCGACCCGCTGGCTGTTGCTGCCGGCGCTGAAATACCAACGTTCCATGCGAATTCCCTGTCGATGTGGGTGAGCGGTCGAGTCTAGACGCTGCGCCGGGTCGTCGCGTATGCCGGAAGTGGCGCGCTTCAGGTTGCGGCCCGGGAAGGGTGCTGGCTTCGGGGGGGCGACGCCCCGGGGCGGGTATGGCTTCCCGGTTCGGTCGGACATCCATGTCCGACTCACCGGACGCGGCCCGCTCCGCGGTCCAGCTCGGCGCAGCGCGCCGAGCGTTCACACAGGCCGCGCGGCAATGCCGCGCAAGCAGCCCGTGCTCACCCATGGCCGCTGTGCGCCACACCCACCCCGGGACGCCGCTTCGCCGCGTGTGGTGCCGACGTGTCGTGAGTTCAGTCGCGTGACGGGAATCGCAACACCACGCCACGCTGTTCGTCGGCGGGCTCGCGCTTCCACAACACCGGCACGTGGTGCGGCGAGGGCGGTTCCAGGCTGTCCCGTTCGGCGTCCGGGCGCGCCTGTTCGGCCGCTTCCTCGATTTCCCAGCTGTAGCGTTTGCGCGGGGCCTGCGGGTCGGCCCGGCGCCACAGCAGGGCCGCGACCGCGCCGCCGAGGGCGCCGCCCATGTGCGCCTGCCACGAAATGCCGGCTTCGCGCGGGAACACCGTCAGCAGCATGCCGCCGTAGAGGAAGAACGCGATCATCGCCGCCGCGATCGCGGGGCGGTCGCGGCGCAGCAGGCCGAGCATGAACACCAGGAACATCAGGCCGTGGGTCAGCCCGCTGGCGCCGAGGTGGCGCGAGCCGGGGTCGCCGAGCAGCCACGCGACCAGGCCGGAGCCCAGCCAGATCACTGGCAGCGCGCGGGGGGTTGCGCGCGGGTACATGCCGCCGGCGAGCGTGCCGAGGATCAGCAGGGAGATCGAATTGGCGGCGAGGTGTTCGATCGAGCCGTGCAGCAGCGGCGCCCCCAGCAGGCCGAGCAGGCCGGCGGTCGACCATGGCTGTACCGTCCAGGCGCCCAGGTCGAACCGGCCCTGGGCCGCGAACACCACCAGCAGCACCAGCACGGAGCCGAGGCTGAGGTTGAACGCCCGCAGCCAGCGCGTGCGGTCGGCCGCGCGCTGGGCCTTGGGATCGAGCGGGTTTTCGTCGACGGGCAGGTGCATGTGCCCGACATGGTGCCGCCGCCGGGCATTCCAATGGTGGCGCCCGTGTTGGCGCGCGGGGGCCGCGTAGAATGGCGCGATGAACGACGCGACCGCCATCCCCACCGTCCACCTCAAGAACGCCTGGAAGTCCTCGCACCCGTGGATCTTCCAGCGGCTGGTCGCCAAGCCGGCGCAGCGCCCGAAGCCCGGCTCGATCGTCGACGTGATCGGGGTCGATGGCGACCTGATCGGCCGCGGTTTCTACAACGGCCATTCGCGGATCGCGCTGCGCATGCTCGACAGCGATCCGAACGCGGTGATCGATGCCGACTGGTTCGCGCGCAGGATCGCCGCGGCGGTGTCGCTGCGGCGCGACCTGCTCAAGCTCGACGAGGTGTCCGATGCCTGGCGCGTGTTCCACAGCGAGGGCGATGGCATCAGCGGGCTGGTGGTCGATCGGTATGCCGACCTGCTGGTGCTGGAGTTCTTTAGCGCGGGCGCGTTCCGCCATCGCGAGTGGATCCAGGTGGCGTTGCGCGAGCAGTTCCCGGGTTGCCGCTTCTACATGTTCGCCGACGAGCATGTGCAGAAGCAGGAGAGTTTCGATTTCCGTGGTACCGAGCCGGTGCAGCCGAGCGTGATCACCGAGTACGGGGTGAAGTTCCGCGCCGACCCGGCCGGTGCGCACAAGACGGGCTTCTTTGCCGACCAGCGCGAGAACCGGCAGTGGTTGAGCCATCAGGTAGAGGGCAAGCGGGTGCTCGATCTGTGCTGCAACACGGGTGGGTTCGCGGTTTATGCGGCGGTGCGCGGGGCGGCGGAGGTGGTCGGGGTCGACATCGATGCGGACGTGATCGAGATCGCCAAGGGCAACGCGAAGCTCAACAACGTGCGTCCGCGTTTCATCCAGGCCGACATTTTTCCGTGGTTGCGTGATGCGGGGAATGCGGGTGAGCAGTACGACGTGGTGATCCTGGATCCGGCCAAGATGACGCGCGATCGGGAGCAGGTGATCCCGGCGCTGAAGAAGTATCTCGACATGAACAAGCTGGCGATGTCGGTGGTGAAGCCGGGCGGGCTGTTCGCGACGTTTTCGTGCACGGGGCTGGTCAGCGAGGAGCAGTTCCTCGACATGCTGCGGCGGGCGGCGTTCTATTCGAATCGCACGGTGCAGGTGTTGAAGGTGGCGGGTGCGGGGCCGGACCATCCGTGGTTGGCTCAGGCCCAGGAGTCGCGGTATTTGAAGGCTGTGTTTTGCCGGGTGCTGGATTAGGTTCGCAACAGCAACAGCAACGGCAACAGCAAACGCAACCGCAACCGCGGCGGGGTGTTTGGTCTCCGGGGAGTAGCGCCGCCCTGTGCGGGTATTGCTACTCGGTTCGGGCGGCCATCCCTGGCCGCACTCACCGCCGTGCGCCATCCATGGCGCACTCTCCGCAATACCCGCACAGGGCGCCGCATCGCGACTTGTGGGCTACTCCTGTTTTCGCGGCCGCAACTTTGTTCACCCGGCGGGGACTGGCTACGTGATCTGCTTCCGGCGTCCCGCCTCGGTGCTGGCGGGTGGGAGTTTCGATGCCGTCCGACCACGTCAACAAGCCAAGACCGACCGGTTCGGCGCGTTCGGGTGATGATCAGGCCGACCCGCTGCAGCGTGCGCTGCAACGGACGGCTACGACGCGTGAGGTGACGCCTCCGGTCGAGCCGCGGCACAAGGTCTGGCTGGGCGGTTACGTGCTGGTGCTGCTCGGGCTGGCGGTGGTCTATTACCTGCTGCGTTTGCACTTCTTCGGTTTTGCCGCGCAGTACGTGCCGTTGCTGCGGCGCATGACGCTGGGGGCGATGGCGGTGGTGCTGGTGCTCGGGCTGGCCAAGGCGATCGAGGCGTATGCGATCGGGCGGGCACAGGAGGCGGTCACGCGCTACAACCTGCAGCGGGTGCTGCGGCTGGCGGTGTACCTGTTGCTGGCGGTGATCGTCATTTCGGTGCTGTTCGCCAACTGGTATGCGGCGGCGGCTTCGCTGGGGTTGATTTCGCTGGTGCTGGGCTTCGCGTTGCAGACGCCGATCACGAGCATGATCGGCTGGGTCTACATCCTCGCGCGCGAACCGTACCGGGTGGGCGACCGGATTCGCATCGGCGAGGCGACCGGCGACGTGATCGATGTCGACTACCTCGACACCACGTTGTGGGAAGTCGGCGGCGAGTACATCTCGACCGACCACCCGAGCGGGCGGCTGGTCAAGTTCCCCAACGCCAACGTGCTGTCGACGGCGGTCTACAACTACTCGTGGCCGGTGTTCCCGTACATCTGGAACGAGATCAGCTTCCAGGTCGGCTACGACAGCGATCTGGAGTTCGTCGACCGGGTCATGCGGGAGACGGTTGAGGAGGCGCTCGGCGAGGCAATGATCGAGCGGGTGCGGACGTTCCGCGAGATCCTCGCGCAGACGCCGGTCGACCAGGTCGAGGTCAACGAGCGGCCGTCGGTGCTGTTCCGGGTCAGCAGCAACACCTGGGTCGAGGCGACCGTGCGCTACGTGATCGAACCCAAGCGCGCCGGCTCGGTCAAGACCCGGCTGATCGTGGAGATGCTGCGGCGGCTCAATGCCGAGCCGCAGCGCGTGCGCTTCCCCAAGGGCGACAGCCGCTGAGCGCTACCTCGAACGACCGTCGTAGTGCTGGACCGGAACGGATTCCAGGTCGATGCCCTCCAGGCAGCGGATGTTGACCGCCGCCACCGCATTGCCCTTCGGGTCGGTGCCCTCGCCATACGGGTGCATGCCGCAGGTCGCGCAGAAGCGGTGCTGAATCACGTGCTTGTTGAAGGTGTAGCTCGACAGCGCGTCCTCGCCCTCGACGCGCAGGCTGTCGCGCGGCACGAACCACAGCAGCGAGCCCTTGCGCTGGCAGATCGAGCAGTTGCACGACACCGCGGTGCCGATTTCGCCGTCGACCTCGAACGTCACCTTGCCGCAATGGCAGCTTCCCTTGTGGGTCATCGCAATCTCCGTCGGTGGATGGTGGGTGGGGTGACGATACTCCGGTCGCGCGGTCGCAACCGCTGCGACCGCGACGGCTACACTGGCGGCATGTCCGAATCCGCGCTTCTCGTTGTCCTTTTGGTCGCCGTCCTCGTTGCGATCGTGTTGCTCGTGCTGCTGTTGCTGCGCAAGCCCGATGCCGCGCTGGAGGCGCATCGCGGCCGGCTGGAGCAGGCCCTGCGTGACGAGCAGCGCAGTGGCCGCGCCGAACTGCGACAGCAACTCGACAGCCTGTCGGGCCAGCAGGAAACCCGCATCGACGGTTTCGGCCGCAACCTCGCCGAATTGACCGCACGCACCGACCAGCGCCTCGACCTGTTGCGCGAGGCGCTGATCGAGGACGCCCGCAAGGCGCGCGCCGAGGGCGCCGAATTGCAGCAGCGCTCCAGCGATGCGATCGGCCAGCGCCTGAGCGAGCTGACCCAGCGCAACGAGCAACGCATCGGCGAGATGCGCGCCACGCTCGAACAGAAACTGCGTGAACTGCAGGCCGACAACGCCGCCAGGCTCGAACAGATGCGCGCGACGGTCGACGAGAAGCTGCACGCCACCCTGGAAACGCGCCTGACCGAGAGCTTCGGCAACGTCACCACCATGCTGGCCAAGGTCCACCAGGGCCTGGGCGACATGACCAAGCTGGCGGCCGATGTCGGCGGCCTGCAGCGGGTGCTGAGCAACGTCAAGTCACGCGGCGTGTTCGGCGAGGTGCAGTTGGCTGGCCTGCTGGAGCAGGTGTTCGCCCCGGACCAGTACGCCGCCAACGTGGCGACGGTGCCGGGCAGCAACGAGCGTGTCGAGTTCGCGGTGCGCTTCCCCGGCTCCAGCGGTGAGGCACCGGTGTGGCTGCCGATCGATGCCAAGTTCCCGCGCGAGGATTACGAGCGCCTGCTCGACGCGCAGGAGCGTGGCGAGGTCGAGTCCGCGCGCGCCGCCAGCGACGCGCTGGAGCGTGCGGTGCGCAAGGAGGCCGCGCGCATCCGCGAAAAGTACTTGTGCGCGCCGCACACTACCGAGTTCGGCATCCTGTTCCTGCCGACCGAGGGCCTGTACGCGGAAGTGCTGCGTCGCCCGGGACTGGTCGACGCGCTGCAACGCGACCAGCGCATCGCGGTCGCCGGTCCGACCACGCTGCTGGCGCTGATGACGAGCTTCCAGATGGGGTTCCGGACCTTGGCGATCCAGGAGCGTTCCAGCGAGGTGTGGCGCACCCTCGGCGCGGTCAAGACCGAGTTCGGCAAGTTCGGCGACGTGCTGGCCGGGGTCAAGAAGAAGCTGGTCGAGGCCGGCAACAAGATCGACGACACCGAGCGCCGTACCCGGGTATTGACCCGCAAGCTGCGCGATGTCGAATCGTTGCCGGCCGACGAGAGCCGGCACCTGCTCGGTGCCGGCCCCCAGGGTGACGACAGCGAGAGTGACGACAGCGAGGGGTGACGACAGCGAGTGATCAGGCGCCCGCGGTCGCGGGTGCCGTGGCCACGCAGCTGGGTGGGAGATGGTCGGCCAGCAGGGTCGCGTGGCTGGCATGCAGCACGCCGTCGTAGCCCACGGGCACGCCTTCGGCCGGCGGCGTTTCCAGCCCGCCGCTGACTTCCGCGTAGACGCCTTGGTGGGGCTGCCCCAACGCCATGGAGCGCGCTTCCGAGCGGGTGCGCACGGGTTCGAGCACGGCATCGGAGCCGGTGATCCAGTGGATGTCCGCGGCACCGCAGGGGCGCAGCGTCTGTGCACCGTCCTGCGACACGTAGAGACCGCGCACGGTGGTCTGCGGCAGGTCCGCATACGGGGTCGCCGAGGTGCAGGCGGATACGCCGAGCAACGACAGCAGGCCGAACACGGGGATGGACGAACGGGGGATACGCATCGGGCAAACTCCTTTTGGACGACTGTCGGGATTGCAGACCCGGTGAGCCTATCCCCGAGGCGTGACGCGTTCCACCGAGGCCGTCCCGGTTCAGCCGTCGGTCGGCATCACCGGCACCGCGCCGGCGGGCACGATCGGCAGGCTGTCGTCGCGCAGGTAGTCGGGCAGCGCGACTTCGTCTTCCTCGTCCCTGCGGTCGCCGAATATCTGGTAATCGCGGCGCTGCATCCACGCATCGCGGACCAGCGCGTAATCGTCGGCGACGCCCTCGCGCAGGCTGTCGGTCGCCAGCAGCTGGGTGCGCACGTCGACCAGTTGCAGGCCCTGCAGCGGGATCCGGGTGGCGTCGTCATTGACCTGGCGCAGCGGGCTCAGCGGCGCGTCGCCGACCATCCCGAACACGTCGCGCACGGTGCGCGGGCCGAACAGCGGCAACTCGACGTAACGCGACTTTTCCCAGCCCCAGATGCCCAGGGTCTGGCCGAAGTCCTCGCTGCGCCGCGACAGCCTGGCGTCGCTGGCGGGGTCGAAGATGCCGCCGATGCCGAGGGTGGAATTGAGCGCGAAGCGGCCGATCGCCTGCGCGGCCTGCTTGGGCTTGCCCTGCAGCAGCGCGTTGACCGCCGATACCGGCTGGCCGAGGTTGCTGAAGAAGTTGCGCACGCCGAGCCGGATCGGTCGCGGCACCACCGCGACGTAGGCGCGTGCCAGCGGCCGGGCGATGGTGCGGTCGACCGCGTTGTTGAAGCGGTGCATTTTGCGGTTGTACGACTCCCACGGGTCATAACCGCCGCTCATCTGTGCGGGTGCCGGCAGGGTGGGGTCGGCCACCGGGTTGTAGCTGTCCTGCCCGCCGTAGATCGCGGCGTAGTCGATCTCGGCCTGGGTGCGCGGGTCTTCCGCCGGTGCGGGCGTCGGCGCCGGGGCCACGGTCGAGGCCGGAGCCGCTGAAACCGGCGCCTGGAGTGCCGCGTCCGCCTGCATGCCCGCGCCTGCGGTTTGCGACGCCGTTGCATCGGCGGGCATCGGCGCAGTGGCGATCGGGGTCTCCATTCCCGTCGCGGAGGCGGAAGGCAACGCAGCGGGTGCCGGCGACGGTGACGGGCTCGACCCGGTGGATGCGCAACCGGCGGCGGCCAGCGACAACGCCAGCGTCGTAGTGGTCAGCAGGCCGCGGACACGGGTCGTGCGGCCGGCAAGCGGGGCCAACGGAGTGGGGGCGTGGGGGCGCATAAGAGGGGCAGTTTAGGGCGCAGTGGCGACGAGGGCCATGCGCGGGGTCGCAACACCGCGTTGCGGATCAGCGGCCGCTGCCGAATCCGAGGTCCGGACCCAGCCGATAGGCGGCGCGCAATTCGGACAGGCCGGGCGGCTCGCCTTCGACCACGATCCCCGGCGCGCGGGCGGCCAGTTCGGCCAGCAGGGCGAGTCCGGCGCTGTCGATCGACCCGGCCGCGCCGAGCGCGATCCGCCGGCTGCCGGCCAGCAGCGGCTGCGCCTGTTTCCACAGTGCCGGCGCCGCGGCGCGGTCGATCGCGCCGCGGAACACCAGCGCGTCGCCCTCGCGGACGACGCTGGCGGCTGCGGCTGCGGCTGCGGCGGCCGGCGCGACGGTCATGGTTACTCGCCGGCCTTGAGCTTGCCGGCCTTGAGGTCGGCGGCGACCTCGGCGATCGACTTGCGCGACAGCGGGCCGTCGAACTGGTTGCGGAACGTCTGCACGAAGCTCACGCCCTCGACCATCACGTCGAACACCTTCCAGTCGTCGCCGACCTTGCGCATCAGGTAGTCGACCGGGATCGGCTCGCCGCCCTCGCGCAGGAACTCGCTGGAGACCTTGACCATCGAACCGCCGCGCAGCGGGGTCTCGGACTTCATCCGCACCCGCAGCTTGCTGTTGAAGTCCAGCAGCGAGGAGCCGTAGCGCTGCATCAGGTTCTCGGCCAGGGCGTCGGCGAACAGCTTGACGTCGGCATCGGAGGCGCCGCGGCCGTGGCGGCCCAGCACCAGCCGGCCGGCGTAGGTGCGGTCGAACATCTGGTTGAACTCGCTGGCGACGAAGTCCTGCAAGGCCCCGCGGTCGGCCTTGAACTCGTCGCGGCGGGCTTCCAGCGTGGTCAGGATGCGGGTCGAGTTGTCCAGCACCATCTTGCTCGGCGAGCTGGCGGTGGTGGTGGCGCTCGCGGCCTGCGGGGCGGCGAGGACGGTGGCCGGAACGCCGGCCAGCAGCGCGGCGGCGATGACGGTGGCGATGAGGTTGCGCTTCATGAGCTTCATTCCGTGGGGGATGCGGGGTCGCTTTCCTGCAGGTAGGCGGGCACGTCGGTGGCCGGGGCCTCGTCCGCGCCCGCAGGTTCGGCGCCATTGTCCGGGCCGCCGCTGAACATGTACTTGCCGACCATCTGGATCAGGTCGACCGAGGACTGGGTCAGGAAGATCGCATCGCCTTCCTTCAGCGGTTCCGGGTCGCCGCCGGGCTGCAGGCCGACGTAGCTCTCGCCGAGCAGGCCGGAGGTCAGGATCGCCGCGCTGGTGTCGGCCGGCAGGTCGTCGTAGCGGTCGTCGATCGCCAGCGTCACCACCGAATCGAGCTTGACCGGGTCCAGCGCGATGCCGGACACGTGGCCGATCGCGACCCCGCCGATCTTGACCGGCGCGTTGGCGCGCAGCGGCCCGAGGTTGGTGAAGCGCGCGGTGATCTCGTAGTGGTCGCCACCGAAGCCGAACTTGCCGTTGGTGGAGGCGATTGCCAGCACCAGCAGCGAGGCCAGCGCCAGCAGCAGGAAGGCGCCGACGGCAAACTCAATACGTGGGGCACGGGAGGACATAAGTAGTTACCTGAAAAGCAACGCGGACATGACGAAGTTGAACATCAGCACCAGCAGCGAAGCGTTGACCACTGCCTTGGTGGTCGCCACCGAGGTGCCCTCGATGGTCGGTTCGGCGTTGAAGCCGACGTACGACGCGACCAGCGCCGCGACCGCGCCGAACACCGCCGACTTGACCAGCGCCATGCCGAAGTCGTCGACGAAATCGACGCTGTCCTTCAGCACCTGCCAGTAGATCCCCGAGTCGATGCCGATCACGTGGACCGCCTCGAAGTAGCTGGCGCTGATCGCCAGGCTGCAGAAGAAGCCGGTCAGCAGCGGCACGCACAGCACCGCCGCCCAGAACCTTGGGGCGACCACCTTGCCGACCGGGTTGATCGCCATCAGCCCGAGCGCGGTGATCTGGTCGGTGGCGCGCATCAGGCCGAGTTCGGCGGCGATCGACGACCCGGCGCGGCCGATGAACAGCAGCGCGGTCAGCACCGGGCCGAGTTCGCGGTAGATGCCGAGGCCGAGGATTGCGCTGACCTGGTTGGACGCGCCGTAGGTGTCGAGCGCGCGATAGCCCAGCAGCGTCACCGAAAGTCCGACGAACGCGCCGCCAACAGCGATGATCGGCAGCGAACGCGCGCCGATCTTGTAGATCTCGCGGACGAACTCGCGGAACAGGTCGACACTCGGCTTCGACGCCGACAGCACCGACAGCGTGAACAGGCCGGCGCGGCCGACCGAACGGGTGGCGGCAACGAACGGCATCAACAAACTCCCGCGAAAAACTCCCTCTCCCGCTTGCGGGAGAGGGCTGGGGTGAGGGCCCGAGGCGCGCAGCGCCGAGGCAGGGCGCTGGACATCATGCGGCTTCCTCATGCCGCGGCGCGGCGTCAAAGGGAATCGGCCCATCCGGCTCGCCATCCAGGAACTGCCGCACCAGCGGATCGCGGCTCTCCTGCAACGCCTGCGGCGTCCCGGAGAACACGATCCCCCCATTGGCGATCACGATCGCGTGGTCGGCCACCGGCAGGGTCTCATGCACGTGATGGGTGACCACGATGCTGGTCAGCCCGAGGCTGTCGTTGAGCCGGCGCACCAGGTCCATCACCACCCCGGACGCAATCGGGTCGAGCCCGGTCAGCGGTTCGTCGTAGATCATCAGCGGCGGGTCCAGCGCCAGCGCCCGGGCCAGCGCGACCCGACGCGCCATGCCGCCGGACAGCTCGCGCGGAAACGCGTCGGCAGCAGCGCGCAGCCCGACCGCGTTGAGCTTCATCGCCACCAGTCGTGCGATCACCGGCTTCGGCAGCTTTGTATGCGTGCGCAGAGGCAGCGCGACGTTCTCGGCCGCGGTCAGGTCGGTCAGCAAACCGTTGCCCTGCAGCAGCACGCCGATGCCCTTGCGCAGCTCCAGCAACGCGCGCGGGTTGCGCGGCACCGGCTGGCCGAGCACCTCGACCGACCCGGCCGCCGGTTCCAGCTCGCCGGTCAGCGCCGCCAGCAGGGTCGACTTGCCGCTGCCCGACGGGCCGAGCACGGCGACCACCTGCCCGCGCGGCACCACCAGGTCGATATCGCGCAGCACGGCGCGACCACCGCGCTCGAGACGCAGGCCGGTAAGGCGGACGATGGGGTCGGAATCGGTCATCGGGACGATATGCCAGCCAGCATTGCAATCGCGCAGCTTGGCGACAGGAACCTGAACAATGGATTGGCGGCATTGTCGCAGGGCCCGGACCGGCGCGCACGCGGCTGGCTGCCGGGGTGTCTCGCACGCTGCGACACCGCTGCGGCAAGATGACCGCATGCCCGACGCGCCCGACTTCCGCCTTTACCACTCCAATTCGCTGGAAGTGCTGGCGGCCCTGCTCGCCGAGGCGTTGCGCGCCCCCGCTCCCGGGCAGCCGCTGCTGGCGCCGGACATCGTGCTGATCCCGCAGGTGGCGATGCGGCGCTGGCTGCAGGCGACCTTGGCGCAGGCGCACGGGATTGCCGCCAACCTCGAGTTCCTGACTCCCGGCGAGCTGGTCCGGCGGGCGCTGGATGCCAACGTGCCGGGCGCCGGCGACGATCTCGACGCCGCCGCGCTGCAGTGGCGCCTGCATGCGACGCTGACCGACCAGGCGACCCTGCGCGAGCCGGCGCTGCAACCGCTGCGGCGTTATCTCGATGGCAACGATCCGCTCAAGCCGTGGACGCTGGCGGGCGAGCTGGCCGCGGTGTTCGAGAAATACCAGGCCTGGCGTCGCGACTGGCTGCTCGGCTGGGAGGCCGGCGAGGCCCCGCGCGACCCGCAGGCGGCGCTGTGGCGCAAGGTCGGCAGTGGCCGCGCCCACCGCGCGCGTCGCATCGACGATTACCTGCGGCGGTTCGCCGGCCCCGACGCGCCGCTGCCGGCGGGGTTGCCGACGCGGCTGTTCGCGTTCGCCACGCTCAACATCTCGCCCGACGTCTTGCGCGTGGTCGCCACCCAGGCCCGCGTCGGCGAGCTGCACTTCTACATGCCGAGCCCGACCCGTTCGTACTGGGGCGACCTGCAGACCCTCGCCGAGCGGTTGCGTGCGCAACAGGCCGATCCGTTCGCCGGCGGTGGCGAGGAAAACCCGCTGTTGCAGCAATGGGGCGAGGCCGGCCGCGATTTCGTCGCGGTGCTCGGCAGCTACGAGGTGGTGCACCCCTCCGGCGAGGTCGCCGCCTACGACGACCCGGAAACCCGGCCCGACGACGACCCCGCCAGCGACACCCTGCTGCAACGCCTGCAGCGCGATCTGCTGCATCGGCGCGCACCGCCGCCGACGCCGTGGCGCGCCGCGGTCGACCTCGCCGACCACAGCCTGCAGGTCCACGCCTGCCACACCCGGCTGCGCGAGGTGCAGGTGCTGCACGACCGGTTGCGCGGCCTGCTGGAAGACAGCCGTTTCGACCCGCCACTGCAGCCTCGCGAAATCGCGGTGCTGGCGCCGGACATCGACCCCTACGCGCCGTACATCGACGCGGTGTTTGGCGGCCGCGCCGGCCACGACGACTTCATCCCGTACGCACTGGCCGATGCCAGCCCGTTGGCCGGCGAGCCGCTGGCCGAGGTGTTCCTGCGACTGCTGGCGCTGCCGGTGTCGCGCTTCGGCCTCAATGAAATCCTCGACCTGCTGTCGACCCCGGTGATCGCCGACGCGGCCGGCTTCGACCCGCCGGCATTGCAGCGCCTGCACCACTGGCTGCAGGCGGCGGGCGCGCGCTGGGGCATCGACGCGGCCCATCGCGAACGCAGCCAGGCCCCGCGCGACGACGCCTGCACCTGGGCGTTCGCACTCGACCGCCTGTTGCTCGGCCACGCCAGCGGCGACGACGCCGACATCGCCGGCGTCGCCCCGTACAGCGAACTGGAAGGCAGCGGCCTGGACGCGCTCGACGCGCTGATCCGGCTGCTGCGGGTGCTGGCCCGGCACGAACGCATGCTGGCCGGCGCGATTCCCCCGAACCAGTGGCGCGCCCGCCTGCTCGGCCTGCTCGACGCGCTGCTGCCGACGCCGCCGCAACGGCCCGGCGACCAGCGCGCACTGGATCGCCTGCGGGTCCTGATCGGCGAGTTCGCCGATGGCGCGGCCGCGGCCGGCTTCGACGCGCCGGTGGCGTCGGAGGTGGTGCGCGCGCACTTTGGCGCGGTGCTGGCCGAGGCCGACACCCGCGCGCCGCTGCTGACCGGCGGGATCAGTTTCGGGCGGATGGTGCCGATGCGGCTGCTGCCGTTCCGCGCGATCTGCGTGCTCGGCATGAACGACGGCGACTACCCGCGACGCGACCCGGCCGGCGGCCTCAACCAGCTCACTGCCGAACTCGGCACCGACAGGCGCCGACGCGGTGACCGCTCGTTGCGCGACGACGACCGTTTCCTGTTCCTGCAGTTGCTGGCCTCGGCGGGCGACGTGTTCTACCTGAGCTTTCTCGGCGCCGATGCGCGCGACGGCAGCGCACGCGAGCCGTCGGTGCTGGTGTCGGAACTGCTGGACGTCGCCGCCAGTTACCACGCCGACCCGGCAACCGCGCACGAAGCCCTGGTGCTGCGGCACCCGTTGCAGCCGTTCTCGCCGGCCGCGTTCGGTGCCGGTAGCGACCCGCGCCACTATAGCTACCGCAGTGAATGGCACCCGGCGGCCGACCGCGCCGGTGGCGGCCGCAAACCGCTGGCGCCGTGGAGTGGCACCGTGCTGGCGGCGCCGGCCGCGGTGGAGGATGAAATCGGCATCGCCGAGTTGCGCCGGTTCCTGCGCGACCCGGCCGGCGAGTACCTGCGCCGGCGCCTGGCGATGCGGCTGCCGGATCCGGTCGAGTCGGTCGAGGACGTGGAGCCGTTGCTGCTTCCCGCGCGCGGGCTCGAACGCGTGGCGCTGCAGGACGCGGTATTGCGCGCCACCCTCGATGGCGACACCGCCGATCTTGCGACCCGCCTGCGCGCCCGCGGCCTGGTTCCGACCGGACCGCTGGCCGAGGTCCAGCTGGCGGAGCTGCGGCGCGGGTTCAACGAGTACGTGCGGCTGTTCGAACAGTGGCGTGGCGATGCGCCGGAAACGCGGCTGCCGATCGACCTGCAACTCGACGGCGTGCGCATCCACGGCCATGTCGAGGGTGTCTGGGGCAACGGGCTCGGGCGCATCCGCCCCGGCGAACCGGGTGCCGGCGCGCAGCTCCGCGACGGCCTCGACTGGCTGCTGGCCAACGCCAGCGGCCAGCCGCACGCCCTGGTGCGGTTCCACGATGTCGGTAACGGCCCGGAAGTTTGCGAGCGTGCGCCGCTCGACCCGGCGGCCGCACGGGACGCACTGCGCGCGCTGCTGCAGCTGCGCCAGCAGGGCCTGAACGAGCCACTGCCGTGGGGCCCCTACACCGGCTGGACCTACTACAACGAAGACCGGCCCGATGCCGCCCGGCGCAAGGCGCGCGAACGCTGGGAGGGCGGCCACGAGCGCTGGGGCGAGCGAGACGGCGAAGCGTTCCGGCTGACCCTGCGCGGGCGCGACCTGTTCGACGACGCCGCGGTCTTCCAGCGGTTCGAGGAGGTCAACACGCGGATCTTCCGCGCGCTGGTCGAAGGCCGGGCATTCGACGGCTTCGCCGACGACACCGCGGCCGGCCGCAGCGAGGCCACGGCATGAGCGCCACGAGCCTGCACGACACCGGTCCCGTCGACACCGCCGTCGACCCCTACCTGGAACTACCGCTCGACGGCCTGCACCTGATCGAGGCCAGCGCCGGCACCGGCAAGACCTTCACCCTCGCCACGCTGGTCACCCGGCTGGTCGTGGAGCGTGGACTGCGCATTGGCCAGGTGCTGGCGGTGACTTTCACCGAAGCGGCTACGCAGGAACTGCGCAGCCGCATCCGTGAGCGACTGGAGCTGGCGGCGAAGGTCGTGGCGTCGCCCGACGGTGACCATGGCGACGCCGAGGCCGCGCTGAGCCGGGCGATCGTCGAACGTCACCTCGCCGATGGCGACGAAACCCGCGTGCAACTCGCACATCGGCTGCAACAGGCGGCGTGGGAGGTCGACCTCGCGGCGATCTTCACCATCCACGGCTTCTGCGCCCGCGTGCTGCGCGAGCACGCGCTCGAAAGCGGCCGCGCATTCGACGCCCCGACCCTGCTCACCAGCGACGCCGCGCTGCGCGAGGAACTGGCGGCCGACCTGTGGCGCGTATTCGCCGCCGACCCCGACAGCGCACTGTTGCTGCCGCGGCTGTGGACGAGCCCCGGGCAGCTGCAGGCGGACCTCGGCGCACTGCTGTCGCGCGCGCCCCTGCTGCCCGCGCCGGAGGCGATCGCGAACGATCCGCTGCCGCAACTAACCGCGGCGGCGGAACACCTGCGCGAGGCCTTCGGTGATCACGCCCGCGAACTGCGCGAGGCGCTCGACGCCGCCGTCGCCGGCAAGCTCATCAACGCGACCATGTACAAGGTGGCCACGCTCGACACCTGCTGGCAGGCCCTGCAGCGCTGGTGCGACCGCGCCGAACCGGCCGCCGGGTTCGACGACCGGCTTGCGCGGCTCGGTACGCGGGTTCTGCTCGACAAGACCAACAAGGCCGGGCAGGGCCGCACGCCGCAGTCGCCGCTGTGCGACGCGATCGATGCATTCCTCGACGCCCGCGCCCACTACGAATCATGGCTCGATGCGCGCGGCACCGTGTTGCTGCATCGCGTCCGCGCCGAGGCGCGCACGCGCCTGGCCGAACTCAAGCGCGTGCGCCGGCTGCAGACCTACGACGACCTGATCGACGGCGTCGCCGATGCACTCGACGGCCCGCGCGGCGACGAGCTGGTCGCCGCGCTGCGCAGGCAGTACGCGGTTGCGCTGGTCGACGAGTTCCAGGACACCGACCCGCGCCAGTGGGCGATCTTCCGGCGCGTGTTCGGGCAGCCATCCAGCGACGCGGGCGAGCCACTGGATGCCCGACGGCACCCGGCTTCGCTGTACCTGATCGGCGATCCCAAGCAGGCGATCTACGGCTTCCGTGGCGGCGACGTGCACACCTACCTGCAGGCCCGGGATGCCGCCGCGCCCGCGCCGCCGCTCGACCGCAACTTCCGTTCCCGTCCCGGCCTGCTCGACGCGATCGCGACGCTGTACGCGGCCGCGGACCAGGCGCATGCCGCCGACCCCGCGATCGCGCCGCCGTTTGTGGACGACCGCATCCGCTTCCATCCGATGCAGGCCGGCGGCCGCCGCCGTGACGACGACTTCCTGCGCGGCGGCGTGGCGGCCCCGGCACTGACCGTGCGCGTCATCGAGGATCCCGACGACCCGTCGAATCCGAAGATCAGCGCCGACCGCTCGCGCGAACTGGCCGCCCGCGCCTGCGTCGCCACGATCCACGCGCTGTTGCTCGAAGGCCGCGCCGGCACCGCCACCCTCGACGGCCGGCCGGTCGAGCCCGGCGACATCGCGGTGCTCGTGCGCACCCACACCGAGGCCACCCGAATGCAGCTGGCGCTGGCCGCCGCCGGCATTCCCGCGGTCGCCGCCGGCAAGCAGAGCCTGTTCGCGACCGCCGAGGCGCGCGAGTTGCTGGCGGTGTTCGAGGCGCTGATGCAGCCGGCCGACGACAGCCGCCTGCGCGCCGCCTTGGCGACCCTGCTGGTCGGCATCGACGCGGCCGGCATCGCGGCGCTGGACGACGACGGCGGCGCCCGTTCGAGCGTGTTGCAGCAGCAGGCGCAGGGCTGGCGCGAGCGCTGGCAGCGCAACGGCCCGCTGGCGCTGGTCGCCGACCTGTGCGCGACCGCCGGCGAGCGCCTGCTCGGCCTGCTCGATGGCGAGCGCCGGTTGACCAACTACCTGCAACTGGGCGAGCTGATGCAGGACGCGCAAGCGGCCGCCGCCGGCCTGCACGGCCAGCTTGACTGGCTGCGCGCGGCCATCGCCGGTGCCGACAGCAGCGACGAGGCGCAACTGCTGCGGCTGGAGTCGGATGCGCGCCGGGTGCAGATCGTGACCCTGCACAAGAGCAAGGGCCTGGAGTACCCGCTGGTGTTCATGCCGTTCATCGGCATCGGCGGCAAGGGTCGCAACGATGTCCGCCATTGCATCGTGCACGACGGCGAGCAACGCGTGCTGCACTGGAAGGTCGACAGGGAATCCGCGGCCTGGAAGGCGGCCTGCGCCGAACACACCGTTGAAGAGCAGGCCGAGCAGGCACGCCTGCTCTACGTCGGGCTGACCCGCGCGCGCCATGCGCTCTGGCTCGCCACCGGGCCGTTCTACAACCACGGCAGGACCCGCCTCGCGCCGATGCTCGGCGACCTCGACCGCCTGCGCGCGAATCCGGTGATCGCCATCGATGCCACCCCGCTGGCGGCGCCACCTGCGCCGTTGTCGCCGCAAGCCGAGACCATCGTGCCGGCCGCGCGCCGCAGCCGCCGCGTGATCGACCGCGACTGGTGGGTCTACAGCTTCACCCAGCTCGCGCATGCCGAAGGCGGCGAAGCCACTCCGATGACCGGCGCCGACGAGCGCGCGGCCAGCGACGAGCCGCTGCTGCCGGAAGCGGAGGCCGCCACCGCCGACATTGCGACCACCGGCTTCGACCGCCGCTTCAGCGGCAGCCGGTTCGGCAACGTGCTGCACGACGGGCTCGAACACGTCGACTTCGCCGCGTGGTCGGACTGGCATGGCGGCGGTGCGATCCCGGCCGGCCAGGACGCCGCACTGCGCAACGCTTTGCGCACCGAGGGCTACACCGATGACGACCTCGAAGACGGCATCGCCGAGCTGGCGCCACTGGTCGGCCGGACGCTGACCGTGCCGCTGCCCGAGGGCGGCCGCCTGTGCGACCTGCCGCCCGCGGCACGCCGCGCCGAACTGGAGTTCCACTTTGCGATGCAGCCGACCGCGGTCGACCGGCTGCTGGCCGTCCTGCACGACCACGGCGTGGTCCGCACGCGCAACGCATTCGGCGCGCGCCGCCGGCTCGAAGGCCTGATGACCGGCAAGATCGACCTGACCTACGGCGCCGGGGGCCGCTGGTACCTGCTCGACTACAAATCCAACCGCCTGCCCGCCTACGACCGCGCCAGCCTCGACGCGGCGATGGCGCACAGCGAGTACGACCTGCAGGCGCTGATCTACACCGTCGCGCTGCACCGCTGGCTGCGGTTCCGGCTCGGCGACGGATACGACTACGCGCGCGACTTCGGCGGCGTGCGCTACCTGTTCTGCCGCGGGCTCGATCCGGATGCCGGCGCGACCGCCGGCGACGCTCCCGGCGTCCACGCGCACGTGCCGCCGCCGGCGCTGGTGCACGCGCTGGACGCGTTGTTCGGAGGTCGCGCATGAGCCTGTTCGATGCGCTGTGGAAAGCCGGTGCGCTGCGGCCGCTCGACCACGCGTTCGCGCAGAGCCTGCGCCGGCTCGATGGCGATGATGCGACGCCCGCGCTGGTGCTGGCCGGCGCCGCCCTGGCCTCGCTCGCGGTGAGCCAGGGGCATGCCGGCTTCGACCCGGCCCGGCCGCGGCTGCTGCTCGGCAACGAGGCCCTCGCGGCGGTCGACTGGCCTTCGGCCGAAGAATGGAACGCCGCGCTGGCCGGCTCGCGCTGGATCAGTCGCCCCGGCGATGGCGACGACGCACCGGCGACCGCACCGCTGGTGTTCGAGTCCGGCCTGCTCTACCTGCGCCGCTATCGCCAATACGAGCACCGCCTGGCGCAACGCCTGCGCCGACTGGCCGCGCAAGCGCCGGCCACGGTCGAACGGGATGCACTGGCGCCGCTGCTCGCGGCGCTATTCCCCGCGTCCGCGACCGGAACAACCCCCGGCGCCGATGGCCAGGCGCGTGCGGCCGTCGTCGCCCTGGAACGTTCGCTGCTGCTGGTCACCGGTGGCCCCGGCACCGGCAAGACCACCACCATCACCCGGCTGCTGTTGCTGCTGGCGGCGCAGGCCCGCCATGCCGGCCACCCGCCGCCGCGGATCGCGCTGGCCGCACCGACCGGGCGCGCCGCAGAGCGCATGGCCGAAAGCCTGGGCAAGGCGCTCGCCGCGCTGCAGGGTGTCGCAGGTATCGACCCGGACCTGTTCGCGACGATGCCGGCCGGCGCCAGCACGCTGCACCGCCTGCTCGGAACGATCCCCGACAGCCCGCGTTTCCGCTGCGACGCCGACAACCCGTTGCCGTTCGACGTGGTCGTGGTCGACGAGGCCTCGATGGTCGACCTGCCGCTGATGTGCAAACTCGCCGAAGCCGTGCCCGAGGGTGCGCGGCTGGTGCTGCTCGGCGATCCCGACCAGCTGCCCTCGGTCGAGGCCGGCGACGTGCTTGCCGCGATCGTCGAAGCCACCGCGGACGATGCAGGTGCGGCCGCGACCGGCGCACCCCTCGCCGGCCACCGCGTGCACCTGCAGCGCGGCTACCGTCAGGACGAGGGTTTCGAGCTGGCGCCGCTGGCGTCGGCGGTGCGCGCCGGCGACGCCGACACCGTGCTCGGGCTGCTGCGTGGCGGCGGATTGTCCGGCGTGCATTTCCACGAGAACCGGCTCGACCCGCTCGACGGCGCCGGCCGCGACGCGCTGTTCGACCACTGGCGCCAGCTGGCCGTCGCGACCGATCCGGCAACCGCGCTGGCACACGCCGCACGCCTGCGCCTGCTGACCGCCCTGCGCGAAGGGCCGCAGGGCGCGGGTGGGCTCAACGCGCGCAGCGAGGACGCGCTGGCCGGCGCCCGCCGTGGTGACCAGGCCTACTTCCAGGGCCGCTTGCTGCTGGTGACCGAAAACAGCCATCGCCAGCAACTGTTCAACGGCGACATCGGGGTGTGCCTGCGCGATGCCGACGGGATGCGGGCCTGGTTTCCCGGCGTCGATGGCGGCGTGCGCGGCTTCCATCCGGGCGCCCTGCCGGCGCACGACAGCGCCTTCGCGATGACCGTGCACAAGGCCCAGGGCTCGGAGTTCGACACCGTCTGGCTGCAACTGCCGCGCGCCGACGGTCGCGGCCTGTCGCGCGAACTGCTGTACACCGCGATCACCCGCGCGCGTCGCGAACTGCATGTCTGCGCCAGCGAGGCGGTGCTGCGCGGCGCGCTCGCCCGCCACGTCGAGCGCGCCTCCGGACTCGCCGGCCGCCTGCGCTGAACGGACCCGGGTGCAGGCCACGTCAATTCACTCCGGCTGGACCGGGGCACGCCTAGGGTCGGGTGACCGGCACATGTGGCCGGTTCCCCCCACGTCCCTACGGAGCAACCCCATGAACGATGTCAAGAAAGACCACAGTATCGGTGCAGGCACCGGCGCAGTCGCCGGCGCGGTGACGGGCGCGGCGGTCGGCGCGGTCGGCGGCCCGGTCGGCAGCGCCGTCGGTGCGGTTGCCGGTGGCGTGATCGGCGCCAAGGCCGGCGATTCGATCGCCGAGGCGGTCAACCCGACCGAGTACCGCGAGCATTTCAAGGCCGAATACAGGAATGCGCCGTACTACTCCGCCGAGCGCGACTGGAACGACTACGAGCCGGCCTACGACTACGGCTACCAGACCTACGGCCAGTACCGCGGCCAGCGGTTCGAGGATGCCGAACCGGAACTGCAGCGCAACTGGGATGAAACCCGTGCTCAGGCCAACTCGCGGCTGGAATGGAACGACGCCAAACACGCCGTGCGCGACGGCTGGCATCACATCGAGCGCGCCATGCCCGGCGACGCCGACCGCGACGGCCGCTGAGCCACACAAGCCAATAACAACAAGCAGCATCGCATTGACGGGGCCGCATTGCGGCCCCGTTTTTCCGGCCCTGCAGTAGCATGGGCATCCCCCGCAACAGGTCCGTCCGATGGCCGATGCCAGCAAACCCACACGCGAAGAAGCCGAATCCGCCGTCCGCACCCTGCTTGCCTGGGCCGGAGAGGACCCGACCCGCGAAGGCCTGATCGACACCCCGAAGCGGGTCGCCAAGGCGTATTCCGACTGGTTCAGCGGCTACGGCCTGGACCCCGACGAGTACCTCGCGCGCACCTTCGAGGAAGTCTGTGGCTACGACGAGCTGATCGTGCTGCGCGACATCCAGTTCGAGAGCCACTGCGAGCACCACATGGCGCCGATCATCGGCCGCGCGCATGTCGGCTACCTGCCCGACGGCAAGGTGGTCGGCATCAGCAAGCTGGCGCGCGTGGTCGAGGCCTACTCGCGGCGCTTCCAGGTGCAGGAGAAGATGACCTCGCAGATCGCCGACTGCATCCAGCGCGTGCTGCAGCCGCGCGGCGTCGGCGTGGTGATCGAGGGCGCGCACGAGTGCATGACCACCCGCGGCGTGCACAAGCGCGGGGTCAGCATGATCACCTCGAAGATGCTCGGCAGTTTCCGTGAGGACGCGCGCACCCGCGCTGAGTTCCTGCAGTTCATCGACGTCGGCCCGGGTCGCTGAACGGTTGACCCCCGATCGGCGACCGCGGTCACCGGGCAGTAGCGGCGCGGACGGTATGCTGGCACCGATGTCGACGACCGTCGCCACCGCCGCGAACGCTGGCGCCGCACCCGCGGCCACGCTCCGCGCGCGCTATCGCACGGTCCGCGCCCGCAGCCTCGCACTCGCCGCGCCGCTGTCGGCCGAGGATGCGATGGTGCAGTCGATGCCAGACGCCAGTCCCGCCAAGTGGCACCTGGCGCACACCACCTGGTTCTTCGAGCGCTTCGTGCTCGGCGCGCGCGATGGCTACCGGCCGGTCGACCCGTCGTGGGACTACCTGTTCAACAGCTACTACCAGAGCGTCGGGCCGATGCACGCGCGGCCACAGCGCGGCCTGTTGTCGCGGCCGACGCTGGCGCAGGTGCTGGATTACCGCGCACGCGTCGACGAGCGGATCGAGCAGGCGTTCGGGCGGGACGAACTGGATGAGGAGTCGCAACGGCGCATCGTGCTCGGCCTGCAGCACGAGCAGCAGCACCAGGAATTGCTGCTGACCGACATCAAGCACGCGTTCTGGTGCAACCCGCTGAAGCCGGCCTATCGCAACGATCTGCGCGTGTCGCCGGGAGGCGTGGCCACGCCCTTGGACTGGTGCCGCCAGGACGAGGCGATCATCGAGGTTGGCGCGGCCGCCTGGCCCGACGCGGGCGAGGCGTTCGCCTATGACAACGAATCGCCGCGCCACCGCGTGCTGCTGCCGGCGCACGCGCTGGCCAGCCGGCCGGTGAGCAACGCCGAGTACCGTGCTTTCATCGACGACGGCGGCTATCGCACCGCCACCCTGTGGCTCAGCGACGGGTGGGCACGGATCAACGACGAAGGCTGGAGCCGTCCGCTGTACTGGGACGAGGCGCTGGAGCACGAGTTCACCCTCGGCGGCATGCGCGCGATCGATCCGAACGCACCGGCCTGCCACCTGAGCCATTACGAAGCCGACGCCTTCGCGCGCTGGGCCGGCGCGCGGCTGCCGACCGAGTTCGAGTGGGAACACGCCGCGGCGCAGGTGCCGGTGCAGGGCAACTTCGTCGAGGACGACCTGCTGCACCCGGCGCCCGGCGCCACCCCGTGTTCCGCTCCATGTAGGAGCGACGTAAGTCGCGATCGCACGACGCAATCGGACATCAGTGAAATCGCGACTCACGTCGCTCCTACATCGGAGCCTGTTTTTCCTGTTCGCGATCCGTCGCCGTCCGACCACCCCCGCCAACTATTCGGCGACATCTGGGAATGGACCGCCAGCGCCTACACCGCCTACCCCGGCTTCCGCGAGATGCCTGGCGCGCTCGGCGAGTACAACGGCAAGTTCATGAGCGCCCAGCAGGTCCTGCGCGGCGGCAGCTGCGCGAGCGCGCGCGACCACCTGCGCGCGAGCTACCGCAACTTCTTCCACGCACCCGATCGCTGGCAGTTTTCCGGCCTGCGACTGGCCCGGGACCACCGATGACGCCGCACACGATCGACATGCCAATCACCGACCTGCATCCATCCCCCGACGACATCATCGGTGACACCGTCGCCGGACTGTCGTCGACGCCGAAGTGGCTGTCGTCGAAATACTTCTACGACGCGCGCGGCTCGCAACTGTTCGAGCAGATCACCCGCCAGCCCGAGTACTACCTGACCCGGATCGAGCTTGAGCTGCTGGAATCGTCGATGCCGGCGATCAACGACGCGGTCGCGTCCTTCGCGCACGTGGTCGAGTACGGCAGCGGCAGCGGCCGCAAGACCCACCTGCTGCTGGAAGGACTCGATGATCCGGTCGCCTACACCCCGATCGAGATCTCGCGCACCGCGCTGGTCGCGAGTGTCGAGCGCCTGGCCGAAGCGTTCCCGCGGATCGAGATGTTGCCGGTCTGCGCCGACTTCACCCAGCCCGTGCCGCTGCCGCGACCGGCGCGCGAGACCGGCCATACGCTGGTGTTCTTTCCCGGCTCGACCCTCGGCAACTTCGCCGAGGCCGATGCGTTGCGGCTGCTGTGCTCGATGCGCGCGACCATGGGCCCGCGCGGCCAGGCGCTGGTCGGGATCGACCTGGAGAAGGACGTCGCCCTGCTCGAAGCCGCCTACAACGACGCCGCCGGCGTCACCGCCGAGTTCACCCTCAACCTGCTGACCCGGCTCAACCGCGAGATCGGCAGCGACTTCGACCTCGACGGCTTCCGCCACCGCGCCGTCTACTCGCGCGAGCGCGGCCGCATCGAAACCCACCTGGTCAGCCAGCGCGCGCAGGATGTGCACCTCGACGGTCGCACGTTCCACTTCGCCGAGGGGGAGGCCATGCAGGTGGAGTACAGCCACAAGTACACCGATGCGCGTTTCGAAGCGCTCGCCGCACGCGCCGGCCTGCAGGTCGTGCAGCGCTGGAATGAACCGCGCGACTGGTTCGGGTTGCGGTTGCTGCAGCCGGAGCCGGTGGGGTGAGTTTCCGCGATCGGGCGGAGCCTGCACCGACCCGATCGCCGTATTGCTTCGATGTAGGAGCGACGTAAGTCGCGATTTCACTGCTGCCCGGGATCGCCGTGAAATCGCGACTTACGTCGCTCCTACACGAAGGGACCGCATCGCGTGCGCGAAGAAACCCCGCATTTTGCGTATGCGAAGGGACCCGTCATAGAACCCGCAAAGCCCCGGCACCGTTTACACCCACCGCCCGGCATCGCGGCAACAGCTTCTCGATGCATACTCCAGCCATCACACCCACAAGGAGCCCGCCATGCGTCCGACCTCCCTCGCACTGATCGCCGCCCTCACCGCCACCGGCCTGCTGACGGCCTGCGGCAGCATGGAATACCGCGACACCAATGCCGCGGTTGATGCCCGTCCGGAATGCGATGGCAGCATCGGCCGCCCCGGCGAGCCCGTGCCGGCGTGGTGCGATCGCACCCGGGAAGCCACCTGGTCGAGCGAGTCGGAATCGGCCGGGATCGATTTCGGCGTGGGCGACGACGACTGAGGTCCAGCCCGACCGGACGACTGGCCGGGGCGATGCATCGGCATGCCGGCCAGCTGTCCCCTTCAGTTGTCCAGTCAAGGCCAGCCGGTCTTCACTGTCGCTGATCACCGCCCGCGCGACACTCGCCCGCACCTTCCCCGAACCGAGGTGCACCATGGCGACCTGCGATGTCTGCGGCAACGATTACGACAAGGCCTTTACCGTGAAGGCGCACAACGGCAGCGGCACGTTCGATTCGTTCGAATGCGCGATCCATGCGCTGGCTCCCACGTGCGCGCACTGCCAGTGCAGGATCATCGGCCACGGTGCGGAGCATGACGGCACGTTCTATTGCTGCGCGCACTGTGCGAAGCAGGCGGGTGTCAGTGGGATTGATGATCGGGCTTAAGTGGAGACGACTGGGCGCTTGGCATTTTGCGGGGGCGGTATTTTCCGGGCCGCCTTGTGTGGGGAGTAGGCATGTGTCGTTGCGTTGCATGCCGGAATCGTGGTGCGTTCGCGACTTACCGGTGGCCGCATGCGGCCACCGCTCCTACATCTGCAGCTCCGCTAGGCGGGTTTCGGGTAGGGGCAGCAGGGCCCAGAATGCGACGTTGCGCTCGCGCCAGTCGGCGGCGGCTTCGTTGAGGATCGCCAGCAGGGTGTCGAATGCCTCGCCGTCGGCATCGCGCCAGTCGGCGGCGTTTTCGACCAGCAGCAGATAGCCCGGTCCCGGCAGCCATGACAGGTCGCCGAGGCTGTCGGCCAGCGCATCCCAGTTGCCACCGAACCATTGGGGGAAGCCCAGCGCCCGGGCGAGCTCGGAAAGGACCGCGGGCTTGTCTTCGCAGCCGGCCAGGTTGGCCCGGGCCACCGCGAAATCCAGTGCCGCACCGGACTCGGCCATCGCCGTGGTATTGCGGTCATCGATGAAGTAGGCGCCGGCCTGCAGCGGGTCGGCGAGCAGGGCGCGCAGGTCGAGGGCGTTCATCGATGTTCCCCGGCGAGCTCGAAGCGACGGAAGCTGCGGTAATGGTCGTCGGTGTAGAAATACTCCACCGGCGGGTCGCCGCCGGTCACGATGCGTCGCGCACCGCGGTCGCGCGAGCCGGGCGTCTCCACCGTGAACTCGTGGTAATAGCCGCGCGGACGGCTGGGGAGCAGGCGTTCGCGGTTCTGGAACACGCCGCCATCCTGGCGGTATTCGTAGGGTCCGCCATCGGCGATCGCGTCGAGTACCGCGTGTGCCTCGGCCGGCAGGAACGCCGGATAGGTCGTGGATGCGGTGGCTCCGGTCGATCTGTCGCGATCATTGCCGCCATGCCGGGTGGAGGCGCGAGTCTCGCTGCGCCCGGCGTCGCCGGAATCCGGCAGCGCGACCGGTGCGTTGATGCCGGGCGTGGAACCCGGCGGCGCGTGCAACGTGCCGTTGTCGGTCTGCCGGGTCCACGCCCACAACCCGATCAGAACGATCGCGGCCACCACCCAGAGCGAACGGTTGCGACGCATGGTTGCCCCTTGGTTCATCCGGAATCCGGATTCTCCCACGCCGGTTCACGTAGGAGCGACGTAAGTCGCGATCACACGGCGGTCCCGGTTAGCAGTCAAATCGCGACTTACGTCGCTCCTACACAAGGCGGGACATGGAACGTCCGGGACTTACCCGCACTTCAACCCGGTAATCGCACCACGCTCGTTGACGCTGATGTTCAACCGGTCCGGGTTGAAGTCCATCGTCACCGGCTGGCCCGGTTCGATCACCCGCACGTCGGTGCTGTGGCTCTCGGCGCGCGCGCGTTCCACCACCTCGGGGGTCGCGGCGCGGCCGATCGACCACGAGGCCGCATCGGCCACGCAGGGTCCGTCGGCCATCGGGGGCGCATCGACCGGCGGCATCGTGGTGCAGGCGACCATCGACAGCAGCAGCACGGAGACGGGGAGGATGGCGGGGTGGATGACGGCACGGCTCATGGCGGTGACTCCTCGGGTTATCGGTGGCAGCCTGCCGGCGGGGCCGTGTGCGTCGCGTAAACACTGGCTTCGTGCTCGACCGCGACCAGTCGCAGCATCAACCGCGCCAGCGTCACCACGTCCTGGTGGTTGTGCGCGCAGACCCGGCGCAGCAACGACGACGCGCCGCCGCGCAGGTACGACAGCCATGCAGCCGGTGCCTGCGAGCCGGGCAGGTCGTCCTCGCGCACGATTCCCAGCAACTCGCGCTCGATCGTCGCCAGCCGGCAGTTCTCCCATACCCCGCGGTAGCGCCGGCGGGTCGGGAACAGCAGGTCGACGTGGTCGAGCGGGGTGATCGGGCACGGCAGCCGGGCCAGTCGGTAGCGCGTCTTCAGCAGTGGCGCGTCGTAGCAGCGGCCGTTGTAGCTCGACAGCACGGTGGACGGTGACAGCCAGCGCGCGAACTCGCGCAGCATCGTGGTCTCGGCGGCCAGCGTGGTGATCAGCAACTGGCGCACGCGCAGGCCGTCGCCGTGCAGTGGGTGCACATGCCAGTCGGCCGCGCCGATCTGGAACGCGCGGGTGCCGGTGCCGCCGGCGAGGCCGGTGGTCTCGGTGTCGAAGAACAGCAGGTCGCGCGGGTCGACCATGTCGTCGCGCCTGGCGAACGCCAGCGGCAGCGCATCGGCGGGTGCGGGGAACGGCAGCCAGTCCTCGAGCAGGCGCAGGCCCGGCGCGATCTCGTCGCCAGGCAGCGAACGGTCGACCGGGCCGCGCGCGGCGGCCGGGTACGCGGGCGCGCGTTCGCGCACGCCGAGCAGGCGACGCAGGGTGTCGATCGAGGTGGAGGCGGGCGCAGTTGCGTGGGCGTCGGCCGGGTTGGCGGACCGAACCGGCACCGATGACGGGAGTCGTGGCCCGGGAGTGGGCGGCGATCTCCCGTGCGAAGGCTGCGGAGCGCCGGGCGGTGCGGGTTGCGATCGCGCACCGGCCGGTCCGCCGGCTTCGCGCTTGAGTGCGCGCAGGCGCTCGAGGGTGACGCTCATGGTTGGTTCCGTCGCGGAAGCGAACGCGCCGGCGTAGGAGCGACGTGAGTCGCGATTTCACTGATACCCGGTTTCGCCGTGCGTTCGCGACTGACGTCGCTCCTACAATGGCCTCGAGGTGCGCGAACGGAACGGATCACCCCGCCACCTCCGTCAGCAAACCCAGCACCCGCCGCGCCAGCGATTTCGGGGTGGCGCCGTCGCCGTCCTCGTCGCTAGCCAGCACGGGGCCGACGCAGGCCGGGCAGCCGGCCTTGCAGTCGCAGCGCTCGACCAGTTCGGCCGCGCGTGCGACAAGTTCCGATTGCCGCGTCCACAGCGGCTCGCTGAGGCCGACGCCGCCGGGGAAGTTGTCGTAGAGGTAGATGGTCGGAACGAATTGCTGCATTTCGACTTCGCCGCCGCTCGCCGGTAGCGCGGTGTGTGCGGATGACGTGGCGCCGTGCGCGGTGCCGGCGGAGCCATGGCCATCGCCGGCGTGCATCGCGACGAATTCGTCGTGCGCCTGCAGTGGCAACCGTGCGCGCGCACCGGGCGCAATCGACAAACTCTCGACCGGCGCCTCGACCCCGCGCAGCTGCCCGCGCCCCTTCGCGTCGGCGGTCGCGAACCACGCGCCGTCGCCGTTGCCGACCGCCTTCTGCAGGTCGCGCGCGTCGGCCATCACTGCCACCGTCGCCACCACGTGCAGCGCGTATCCGGCGCCGAGGAAACCGTCGAGCGCGTCCTGGCGCGAGGCGAACCACGCCAGCAGGGTCGCCTGCGGCAACTGCCACCAGACCGCGGTGGTGTGCAGCTCCTGGTCGGGCAGGTTGACCGGGCCGTAGCCGATGTTCTCGTGGGTGTAGTAGCGGATCTTCTTGTAGCCGGCGACGCGGCGGACCACGTGCACCTCGCCGTGGCCGCAGTCGCCCTGTCCCGCGTCGATGCCGTCGAAGCGCTCGAGCACCTTCAATTTCGAGTAGTCGATCGAGTCGGTGTAGTAGTCGACATGGGTGCGGGTGACGTAGGCCTTGCGGCCGTCCCAGTCGAGCCGCTCGACCTGGTACGGCGTGCTCTGCACCATGTGGATCGCGCCTTCGTACAAGGTCAGCGCGGCGGCGGAGTAGTCGACCTCGGCGATGATCTGCTGCTTGCCGCCGCTGCGGTCGACCACGACGAAGTTGCCGTCGGCGACCGAACGCAGCGACACCGCGTTGGCCGGGTAGCTGTCGGCGATCCATTCCCAGCGATCGCCTTCGCGGTGGACGACTTCGGTTTCGGCCAGCGCTTCGAGATACACCTCCGGCTCGATCGGGCCAAACGCCTCATCGACTACGAACGGCAACTCGAACGCGGCGCAGCGGATGTGGTCGAACAGGATCAGCGGCTGGTCCGGTGCGGTGCGCGCGTGCTCGGGCGAGGCGTCGGCGAAGAAGTCGGGATGGCGCACGACGTACTGGTCGAGTGGCTGCGAGTTGGCGACCAGCACGCCGAGTGACGGTTGCTGGCGGCGGCCGGCGCGGCCGAAGCGTTGCCACGTCGCCGCGACCGAGCCCGGGTAGCCGTTGAGCACGACCACGTCGAGCGATCCGATGTCGACGCCGAGCTCCAGCGCCGAGGTCGAGATGATCCCGTCGATGTGGCCCGCGCGCATGTCACGCTCGGCCGCGCGGCGCTCGGTCGGCAGGTAACCGCCGCGGTAGGCGCGGATGCGCGGCGGCCGGCGCGGGTCGGCGTCGAACACGTCCTTGAGGTACTTGGTCAGCACCTCGACCATCAGCCGGGTCTGCGCGAACACCAGCGTCTTCAGCCCGGCCTTGATCGCGATGCGGGCGATGCGGTTGGCCTGCGACCGCGCCGACGCGCGCAGGCCGAGGTCGGGGTTGATTACCGGCGGGTTCCACAGCAGCACGTGCCTGTCGCCGGTCGGCGCGCCGGACTCGGTAATCGCGTGCACGTCGGCCTCGATCAGCGCGCGCGCGTGCTCGGCCGGGTTGCCGATCGTCGCCGAGCACAGGATGAACTGCGGGCTGACACCGTAGAACGCGCAGATGCGCTTGAGCCGGCGCAGCACGTTGGTGACGTGGCTGCCGAACACGCCACGGTACGTGTGGATCTCGTCGATCACGACGTAGCGCAGGTTCTCGAAGAACTGCGCCCACTTGGTGTGGTGCGGCAGCATCGCCTGGTGGAGCATGTCGGGATTCGACACGACGATGTCGCCGTGCAGGCGGATCGCCTGGCGCGCGTCGCCGGGGGTGTCGCCGTCGAAGGTGAAGGCCTTGACCCCGAGGTCGCCGGCACGGTTGAGCTCCAGCAGCTCGGCGACCTGGTCCTGCGCCAGTGCTTTGGTCGGAAACAGGTAGAGCGCCTTGGCATTGCCCTGCATCGCCGCGCTGACCACCGGCAGCGTGTAGCATAGCGACTTGCCCGAGGCGGTCGGGGTGACGATGGCGACGTTTTCGCCACGTTGCGCGGCGTGCCAGGCATCGGCCTGGTGGCGGTAGAGCTGCTCGACGCCGCGCGCGCGCAGGGCGGAGGCCAGCGCGGCCGGAACGTCATCGGGGATCGGTGCGTAATCGCCGTCACGGCCTGGAATCGTGAAGTGGCCGGTGATGCGGTCGGCGTAGCGCTTCGACAGCGCCCGGGTCAGCGCGGCGCCGTCGCCATGGCGGCGCTGGCTGCGTACCGGCAGGGTGGTGTCGGGATCGAGTGGGTCCGTCGTTGCGCTTCGCTCCGCGTCCCGCCGCACCAGTGCCTGCGCCATGTCCCGCCCCGCAAAAGGGGGCAGTAGGGCAGCACGCCGTCGCACACGGTGAGACGGCACATGAATGCTTCAGCCCCGGCCGCCGGCACCCGCAGGCTGACCGGTGGGACCCCCGCCACGCACCGGCGGGGGCCCGGCCCCGTCAGCGGTTGATCTGCACGTCGTCGATGTAGATGTTGACGTCGTAGGCGGTCTGCGCGCGGTACAGCCACACCGCGTCGAGTTTCACCGTCGCGGCGGTGATCGCACCGTTGCCGCCGACCCAGGCGTTCCACTGCCCGGCGTCGGTGAGCGACCACGACACGTAGGTCCAGCTGTTGGCAGCCAACGACCGGGTGACCGAACGTTCGGTGCCGTCGCTGTCATCGATGCCCAGACCCACCTTCATGCCGCTGCCGCCGGCGTACACCCAGAACCCGACGCTGCCGCCGGCCCGGGTCAGCGGTGTATTGCTGCCGGGACTGCCGGTACCCGACAGCAACCGCACCGCCCAGTTCGCCGAAGACCCGCTGTTGTCCTTCAGCAGAACCCGCAGCGAACAGTTGCCATTGCGGCGCGTGTTGCAGGTGCGGGTCGCGCTGGACGCGGTGGAGATGCCGGTGGTGCTGCCCGAATAGGTCGGGCTGGTATTGAAGTGGCCGACGCTGCCCTCGAAGCTGTCGAGGATGGTGGTGCCGCCACCGCCGCCACCGGGATTGAGCAGATCGTAGTAGCGGCCCCAGTTCCAGTTGATGCCGGGGTCGGTATGGGTCTGGCTGCTGTAGTGCTGGTGGCCCTTGACGTCGATCGCGGTCGACAGCACCACCACGCCGCTGTGGGCGGGGCCGTCGTAGGCGTTGGCGCAGGTGATGGCCGAGTACTTGCCGCAGAAGTCGCGCACCAGCGCGGCGGAGCTGTTGTACATCGCGGTGGTATACCAGGAGCTGTTGTTGACGTAGCCCTCGTGCTCGATGCCGAGCGTGGTGTTGTTGTGCACCCCGACGTGGTGGGCGGCACGCGAGTTGCGCACCATCTGGGTGACCTGGCCGTCGGAGCTGCGGATCACGTAATGCGCGCTGACGCTGTACGGGTTGCTCTGGAACCACGAGATGGTGCCGCCGTAACTGCCCTGCGCGGTGTGGATGGTCACCGAACTGTAGGAACTGCGCGCGTGGTGGTACGGCGAGGCGACCCACAACGCGGGGCCGTAGTCGGTGCTCATTGCACCCATGTCCTGACCGTTGCCATCCGCGTTTGCGGTCGCCCGCGCCGGCGCCTTGGCCTTCAGCGTTTCGGTGACCGGGTCGATCGCGTAGCCGGCGGTCTCGATGCGGTCGTTGGCGACGTCCAGCCGCACGAACGGTGCCCGCAGCCTGACCAGCTGCTCGATGTCGAACGCCTGTTCCCACTCGATCGGGCGCTCCGGCACCTTGATGCCGCGGTCGTCGACGCCACGGTCCTGCGCCAGCAACACGTCGTAGGCGAAGGACGTGCGGGCGTAGTCGGCGATCTCGCTGTCGGCCGTGGCCTGCGCGGAGGCGAAGCCGGCGTAACGCATCAGCGCCGGCCGTATCGACTCGGGCCTGCGATCCTCACGCTGGATGCTCGGGTTGTCGCTGCGGATTTCGCGATCCAGCAACGCCGCCGCGGCCAGCACGTTCAGGCGTGCATCGCGACGCACGCGTCCGGGCGTCGTCCCGAGCAGGCGTGCGCCCTCGGCGACCTGGTCGGCGAAACCTTCACCCGCGTACAGGCCCATCGGCCCGTACGCGGCCGGCATGTGGTGGTGACGCTCCCCCGGCATCCGTTTCGGATCCGGCTGCAGGTCCATCCAGCGGGTCTGGACGTACGCGATCGCCTCCAGCGTGCCGGCGGGAATCGCCGGGTAGCGTGCATAGGCCTGCCGGAAATATCCCTGCAACGCCTGCCGCTGCGGTCGCAGCCTGGCTTCTTCGACATCCAGTCGCGCCTGCAGCGCGGTCTCGTTCGACACGAGCGTCTGGGCGGAGACCGCCGGCGACACGAGCAGCGCGGCGGTTACGGCGGACAGCAGGACAACGGTCTTTCGATTCATTCCGTGAACCCCTCTGGTTCGCTAACCCCCTGCGCCGCCGTTTCTACATGCCGACGGTGGCTGGGATACGCGAAAGCAGACCGCGTGGGCGAACCTGTGACGGTCGTTGTGAACCGGCGTCGTTTTGTTGCCGTTCATCCCGTGGTTGTGAGTGGCTTGTTAAGCGCGATGGCGCGACGCATCGATACTTTGCGCTACGCATCCGTATGGACCGGCCGTTGTGCAGGGCGGATCGGTTGCGACGTCAGCCGGATAATTCCGCCGCCGCGACCGCGCGCACTTGCAGGGCCCGCAAGGCGGCGTCGCTCGCCACGCCGATGCCGCGAGGGCGGCCCGCAACGAAAAGGGTCACGTGCGGCGGCGGCACCGGCAGCTCGCGGCCGAGCAGGACGCCGAGGCGGTGGTGGAATGGCGCCATGGCCGGCAGTTCGATCCGTTCGATGATCGAGTGGGCCACGCCCCGGCCGGCGATCGGCTTGCGAAGCAGCAGGTAATGGCAGGTGCGATCGAAGTGCCAGTCGTGTTCGTCGTAAGCGGTCGTGACCGCCGTGCGGGTCCGCGAATCGCCAAACGTTGCGCGCAATTCCCGCATGAGCTCGCCACCGATCAGGGTGATGTGCAGCTCGCGCTTGGGGTCCAGGTGGATGCCGCCGACGCTGACCGCCGTGGTCGGCGGCGACCACTGGCCGGGCGGAACCGGCAAGATCAGGGTGCTGTCGACGACGGGACGCATCCGGGGAGTGTGCGCGATGTCGGATCGCCGCGCGAAGCCCGCAACGCGTTGTTTCACCGCCGTTACCGCAGGCGCGCCTGCTGCGGCGCACAATAGGCGGCTCGTTTTCCCTCAAGGACTCCGGCTTGTCGGACGCCTCCTCCCTGACCGCCCACCAGCACAACCGGCGCAACTACGCGCTGATCCTGTTCGCGCTGGCGATAGGCGGGTTCGCGATCGGCACCAGCGAGTTCGCGATGATGGGCCTGATGCCGAGCCTGGTCGACGGCTTCGGCATCACCGAGCCGCAGGTCGGCCACCTGATCAGTGCCTACGCGCTCGGGGTCGTGGTCGGCGCGCCGTTGCTGGCGATCCTCGGCGCGCGGCTGCCGCGGCGTTCGCTGCTGCTGGCGTTGATGGGCTTCTACGCGCTGGCCAACCTGGCGACCGCGTTCGCCCCCGGCTACCACTCGATGCTGGCGTTCCGCTTCATCGCCGGCCTGCCGCACGGGGCCTACTTCGGCGTGGCGATGCTGGTCGCCGCGTCGATCAGCGGCCCGGCCCAGCGCGGCGCGGCGATCAGCCGGGTGATGCTGGGGCTGTCGATCGCAATCCTGGTCGGCAACCCGCTCGCCACCTGGCTGGGGCAGGAATTGAGCTGGCGCTACACGTTCGCGCTGGTCGCGGCGGTCGCGGTGCTGACGGTTGCGCTGGTCGCGCGCTGGCTGGCGCACGATCCGTCCGAGCCGCGGCAGACGCCGCTGCGCGAGATGCGCGCGTTCAACACCTCGCAGGTCTGGTTGACGCTGCTGATCGGGGCGATCGGATTCGCCGGCATGTTCTGCGCCTTCAGTTACCTCGCGCCGACGCTGACGGCCGTCACCGGCACGTCCGACGGCTGGATTCCGATCGCGATGGGTGTGTTCGGGGTCGGCTCGATCATCGGCAACCTCGCCGGCGGCTGGCTGGTCGACCGGCTGCAGTTCCGCGCCGCGGCGGTGATCCTGTCGTGGTCGGCGCTGGTGCTGCTGGTCTATCCGGTCGCCGCGGGCTCGCTGTGGACGATGCTGCCGGTGGTGGTCGCGGTCGGCACGATGGGTGCGCTGGCGCCGGTGCTGCAGACGCGGTTGATGGATGTCGCGGGTGAGGCGCAGACGCTTGCGGCGGCTTCCAACCATGCGGCGTTCAATGCGGCCAATGCGCTGGGGCCGTGGCTCGGCGGGCTGGCGATCAGCGCGGGGTTCGGCTGGACCTCGACCGGGTACGTCGGTGCGGCGACAGCGGTTGGTGGGTTGCTGGTCTATGCGTGGGCGCGGTGGGACGAGCGGCGGGTGATGGTGGTGGCGGAAGAAGGCTGACGCGAGTCGGGGTGGGGTTCGGGCGCGGGTGCGGGTGCGGGCTTCGGGTGGGGTGCGGGCTTCGTGTGGGGCGACGACCTGCCGGGGTGTTGTCTCCGCCCCCTCCGTCGGGCCATCCATGGCCCGAGTCGGGGGACGTGCGCCATCCATGGCGCACTCTCCGCAACACCCCGGCAGGTCGCCGCTTCGGCGTATGAAGTCAGCCGAGGTTGGGCCGGAGTAGGCGTCCGCAGAGTTGCGCATCGGCCAGTGCACTTTTAGGAGCGGGTTTAGTCGCCATCTGGAGTCGGCGACACTGGAGTCCCGCCGTCGCTACCCATCCCATGACCGCCGACAAACCGTTTTCACCCGCCTGCGAACGCAACCGCGAACCGATTCTTGCGGTGCTGCGCGAGCACTTTGCCGACACGCGGCATGTGCTCGAGATCGGCAGCGGCACCGGCCAGCACGCGGTGCATTTCGCGGCGGCGATGCCGTGGCTGTCGTGGCAGTGCAGTGATCGGGCGGAGCACCTGCCGGGCATCCGCGCGTGGCTCGACGAGGCGGCGCTGCCGAACACGCCGTCGCCGCTGGAACTCGATGTCGATGCCGGGCCGTGGCCGCGTGCGGGGGGTGGCAGACGGTTCGACGGGGTGTTCAGCGCCAACACCCTGCACATCATGGGCTGGCCGTCGGTGCAGCGGTTCTTTGCGGGCATCGATGAAGTGTTGTCGCCCGGTGGAGCGCTGGCGGTGTATGGGCCGTTCAATTACGGCGGGCATTTCAGCAGCGACAGCAATCGCGAATTCGACGGCTGGCTGCGCGCACGGGACCCGGCTTCGGGTATTCGCGACTTCGAAGCGGTCAACACGCTGGCGCGCGACGTCGGGCTGGCGTTGCAGGCCGACGTGGCGATGCCGGCGAACAATCGTTGCCTGGTTTGGTGTAGGCGTTTAGCCGCGGTGTGAGCGAGCGGTTTCCACATTGATCCCGGAAAGCAGCGCGGCCTCCACCAACGGTTTGGCCCAGTCCGGTGTCCGCGCGAGTGACGCGGGGTCGATCGGGTGGACGCAGCGGCCCGCGACCATCTGGAGGACCAGTCGGGGATCGCCGATCGCTTCACCCGGAACCACGTCGACGCTGTTGTCGTAGACCTGCAGGTGGGCGAGGTGTGGCATCAAGGCAATCAGATTCGCGCGCGAAGCATCCCATCGCGCGCGGATTTTTGCCTCGGGAATGTCATGGCCGCCCGACGCAACGCGGGTCCGGACACGGGCCAGGTGCTGTTCCGGCGATGCGAGGCCGCAGAACCAGATCATGACGTCGTGGCTGTGGCTGGCTTCGCGGATCCGTTGCGGCACGGTCCGGCCGCCCAGGGTGGTCTCGAACGCGTAATGGCGGCCTTCGTCGATGGCGATGTCCAGGCGTCGCATGCCCTCATGCCAGGCGGCGGCGTTGGCCTCGACCTGGTCGCAGCCGGTGGAGGCGACCAGTTCGCGGGCGAACGTGTCGGGGTTGAACCAGCCCAGTCCGGCGCGTTGCAGCAGGTGACCGCCGATTGAGCTCTTGCCCGCACCGTTGACCCCGGCGAGAACGTAGAGGACCGGCCGGGCCGTCAATGCCCGGTCCCGGCCCTGACTTCGCCACGCAGGCGGGCGGGTCCGTCCATCAGCCTGCGCAGGCGATCACCGGCATCATCGTCCTGTAGCGACGCCAGCCGCGCGTCGAAACGATGACGCAGTGCGTCCAGCGCGTCGCCGTCCTTCGCCGCAGCTTGCTGCAGCGCGCGCAGGATCAGGTCGTACTCCGCCGCCGACAGGATCACCGCCTCGGGCTGGTTGTGGTTGGTGACCACCACCTTGCCGATGCTGCCGAGCGACTTCATCACGCCGCGCCAGCCGAGCTTCTTGACGTCGGAGGCCGGAGTGCGGGGCAGGTCGTCGAGTGGATCGAGGTACAGGGGCAGGGCCATCGCGCACGCCTCGTTCGGAGAAAGGTCCAATATACCCAATTTTCACCAAAAAGGGTATAAGGCTGCTGGAGGCGCCTTACCGTGGCATCGCCACCGCCTCGCTCCCGTTTTGTTCAACCCGCGCGCCCTCGTCCGCCACCGGCGAGGGCGCCTGCGCCGGCACCTCCGACGGGATCGCGATCGCATCCGGATCGACCGGCAGCATCCGCGCCTGGCGCCAGCGGCCCCAGCGGTAGTAGGCCAGCGACAGCACCATCGACACGAACGCACTGACCGGGAAACTCCACCAGATCGCGTCGACCCCGAGCTGCGGCTGCAGCCAGTTGGCGAATGGCACCCGCACGCCCCACAGCGCCAGCCCGAGGATCACCAGCGGCGGCACCACCGCGCCGGTCGAGCGCACCACGCCGGCCACCACGAAGGTCACGCCGAAGAACAGGAACGACCACACCGCGATGTGGTTGAGGTGGCGCGCGATCTCCAGCGCGTCGCTGCCGGCCGGCATGAACATCGACAGGGTGAAGCGGTCGAGCAGGATCAGCGGCGCGATCAGCGCGCCGGTCAGCAGGAAGTTGAAGCCGACCCCGGCGCGCGTGGTCGCCTCCACCCGCGGCCAGTTGCCGGCGCCGACGTTCTGCGCCGCCATCGACGAGCACGCCGCGCCGATCGCCATCGCCGGCATCTGCACGTAGGTCCACAACTGCAGCGCGGCGCCGTAGGCGGCGGTGGTGTGGGTGCCATAGGCATTCACCATGGTGATCATCGCGATCATGGCCATCGAGATCAGCACCATCTGCAGGCCCATCGGCACGCCCTTGGTGACAAGCGTGCGCACGATGGTCCAGTCGGGCACGAACATGTGGCGCTCGTGGCGGCCGATCCACAGCGGGTGCCGCTTGTGGCGCAGCCAGAACAGCATCGCCGCCAGCGCAATCATGTTGGCCACCAGCGTCGCCATCGCACTGCCGGCCATGCCCATCTCCGGCAGCGGGCCGACGCCGAACATCAGCAGCGGCACCAGCCCGATGTCGAGTGCGACCGCCAGCAGCAGGAACAGGAACGGCGTGCGGGTGTCGCCGGCGCCGCGCAGGATCGCCGACAGGAACGCGAACGCGTACAGGAACGGCAGTGCCAGGAAGATCACCTTGAGGTAGGCGTCGGCCAGCGGCAGCGCGGCTTCGGGCGTGCTCATCCACACCAGCACGTGGCGCGACAGCGGCAGGCCGATCGCCGCCAGCAGCACCGAGATGCCGAGGAAGAACGTCGCCGCGCTGCCGATCACCCTGCGCGCGCCGGGCAGGTCGCGCCGCCCCATCGCCTGCCCGACCAGGATCGTCGAGGCCATGCCGAAGCCGAACACCCCGCCGAGCAGCAGGAACATGATGTTGTTGGCATTGGCGATCGCGCCCAGCGCCTCCTCGCCGAGGAAGCGGCCGACCCAGATGGCATTGACCGAGCCGTTGAGCGACTGCAGCACGTTGCCGCCGAGGATCGGCAGGGCGAACACGAACAGGGTGCGGGCGATCGGGCCCTCGGTGAGGCTGCGTTGCTGGGTCATCGCGGTTCCTCGGCAGGCCGCCAGCCTAGCGGAGCGCGGTGGACATGGCGCGAATGGGGGGGTTGGTGACGTCCCGCGATATCCCTCCGTTGTAGGAGCGACGTAAGTCGCGAATGCACGGCGATCCCGGGCATCGGGGAAATCGCGACTTACGTCGCTCCTACAACGAAGCTTGCAAATGAAGCCCGCCACGAAGGCGGCCACCCTCCGAAGACCTCCGCCAACCGTCCCCCGTCCCACCGCCCCATGCCGTTTGGCAGGGGCCATGCCGGCACGGGTCCGTAGGATGGACGGGTTGCCACAACAGGGGTCTGTCGATGTCGAAGTTCCGTCCGTCCGTCGCGTTGCCGTTGCTGGCGATGCTGCCGTTGTCGATCGCGCTCGCGCAGTCGCCCGCCACCACATCGACGCCGGGCGCCGCGGTGTCGCCGCAGGGCGCGCTGGTCGACAGTGCCTATCCCGGCACGATGGTGCTGACCGTCGATGCGACCGACGTCGCGCGGCGGGTGCTGCACGTCCGCCAGCAGATCCCGGTGAGCGCGGGCCAGCTGACCTTGCTGTTCCCGAAGTGGATTCCCGGCAAGCACCGGCCCGATGGCCCGATCAACAAGCTCGCCGGCCTCGAGGTCAGCGCCAACGGCCAGCCGTTGGCGTGGAAGCGCGATCCGCTCGATGTCTACGCATTCAAGCTCGAGGTGCCGGCCGGCGTGAGCTCGCTCGACGTGCGGTTCGACATGCTGACCCCGACCGCCGGCAACGAGGGCCGGGTGGTGATGACCCACGACATGCTCAACGTGCAGTGGGGTACCGTCGCGCTGTACCCGTCCGGGTACCAAGCCGGCAACATCGCGGTCACGCCGAGCCTGGTGCTGCCGTCTGGCTGGCAGGCCGGCACCGCGCTGGAACTGCAGCAGCGCCAGGGCGACACCCTGCGCTACGGCACCGTCAGCTTCGAGGTGCTGCAGGACTCGCCGGTGTATGCCGGCCGCCACTTCAAGCGGGTCGACCTCGACCCGGGCGCGGACACGCCGGTGATGCTCGACATCGTCGCCGATGCGCCGAAGTACCTGGAGTACGACGAGGAGCAGATCGAGGCGCACCGCGCGCTGGTCGACCAGGCCTACAAGCTGTTCGACTCGAAGCACTACGACCACTACGACTTCCTGCTGTCGCTGTCGGACCGCATGGGCGGGCAGGGCCTGGAGCACCACCGCTCCAGCGAGAACGGGGTCAAGCCGGGCTACTTCAGCGACTGGGACAGCTCGGTCGCCGCGCGCGACCTGCTGCCGCACGAGTTCGTGCATTCGTGGAACGGCAAGTTCCGCCGCCCGGCCGGGCTGGCGACCCCGAACTTCCACGTGCCGATGGACGGCAGCCTGCTGTGGGTCTACGAGGGCCAGACCCAGTACTGGGGCATGGTGCTGGCCGCGCGCTCGGGGCTGTGGGACAAGGACGACGCGCTCGGCGCACTGGCGCTGGTCGCCTCGACCTATGCCACCGACCGCCCGGGGCTGGACTGGCGCAACGTGCAGGACACCACCTACGACCCGGTGATCTCCGCGCGCCGGCCGCAGCCGTACCGCAGCTACCAGATGAGCGAGGACTACTACAACGCCGGCGCGCTGGTCTGGCTGGCGGTCGACGCCAAGCTGCGCGAACTGTCGAACGGGCGCCGCTCCCTGGACGATTTCGCCAGCGCGTTCTTCGGCGTCGACGACGGCAGCTGGGAGGTCAAGCCGTACGTGTTCGAGGACGTGGTCGCGGCGTTGAACGGCGTCGAGCAGCACGACTGGGCGACTTTCCTGCGCAGCCGCCTGGATGCCAACGCACCGCCGCTGGACGGCCTGGCCGCGAGTGGCTGGAAGCTGGTCTACCGTGACGAGCCGAGCGACTACCACAAGGGCGTGCTGTCATCGCGCAAGGCCGCCGACTACACCGCCTCGCTCGGCATGGTGGTGTCGAAGAAGAACGGCGAGGCCGGTTCGGTGCGCTGGGACGGTCCCGCGTTCAATGCCGGCATCGCGCCGGGCAGTACCCTGCTGGCGGTCAACGGTTACGCGTTCGATACCGGCCTGCTCGACGAGGCGATCAAGGCGGCCAAGGCGGACGGCACGCCGATCGAGCTGGTGGTCAAGCACGGCGAAGTGGTGAAGACGGTGACGCTGGATTACCGCGGCGGCCTGAAGTATCCGCATCTGGAACGGATCGAGGGCAGCAAGGACCGCCTGGGCGGAATCCTGCAGCCGCTGTAGGCGCTTATGGCTCCTCGGCCGCGACCGGCCGGCCCGGCACGTCGCGGCCGACCGGCGCCGGCCGGCCGAGCAGGTAGCCCTGGCCGAACCCGCAACCGAGCCCGAGCAGCAGCCGGTGCTGTTCCTGCGTCTCGATCCCCTCGGCCACCACCGCCATGCCGAGCGCGCGGGCCAGTGCGATGACCGCCGAAACCACCGCCGCGCAGTTACCCGGCTTGCCGAGCGCGGCGAGGAAGGTGCGGTCGATCTTGATCATCCGCAACGGGAACGCGTGCAGGTAGCTCAGCGACGAATAGCCGGTGCCGAAGTCGTCCAGAGCGACGCCGACACCGGCTTCCTGCAGCTGTTCGAGCAGGTTGCGCACGCACCCCGAATCGTCCAGCAACGAGCCTTCGGTGACTTCGATCACCAGCCGCGAAGGCGACAGCCCGGTGCGCGACAGCAGGCCCAGCAGGCGCCGCGCGAAGTCTTCGCCATGCAGGTGGCGCGGGGCGACGTTGATCGTCAGGTAGGTGCCGTCGTCCAGTGCCGCCGCGTGGGTCATGCTGCGCTTGAAGATGCGCCAGTCGATCGCATCGACCAGGCCGCTGTCCTCGGCCACCTGCAGGAAGTCGCCCGGCGCCAGCACGCCGCGTTGCGGATGGTTCCAGCGGACCAGCGCTTCGTGGCCGACCACCTGGCCGTCGTCGAGCCGCACGATCGGCTGCAGGTAGGGCTCCAGCTGGTCCTGCAGCATCGCCTCGCGCAGTTCGGCCTCGATCGCGAGCACGTCGACCGCAAACCGCTGCAACGACTCGTCGAACAGGTGCCAGCGCTTGCGCCCCAGCCCCTTGGCCCGGTACAGCGCGCTGTCGGCATCGCGTACCAGTTCGTCGGCCTGGGTGTAGCGCGCATCGCCGATCGCGATGCCGATGCTGGCCGACGGCTCCAGCATCCGGCCCGCGATCCGCATCGGCTCGGTGAGCACGTCCAGCACCCGCTGCGCGACCGCGGACGGCGTGGTGCCGGCGTCCCCGTCGTCGGGCGCCACGTGTTCCAGCAGGATCCCGAACTCGTCGCCCGACAGCCGCGCGACCAGGTCCGGCTTGCGCACGCAGGACTGCAGCCGGCGCGCGATCTCGCGCAGGAACTCGTCGCCCGCGAGGTGGCCGAGGTTGTCGTTGATGACCTTGAAGCGGTCGACGTCGAGGTACAGCAACGCGCAGCGCCGTGACGGTTCGTCGCGCAGCCGCTCGAGCACCGCCTCGATTCGCTCATGCAACTGGCCGCGGTTGGGCAAACCGGTCAACGCGTCGTGCATGACCTCGTGCTGGAGCTGGCGCTGGATCTGTTCGCGCTCGCGGATCTGCCGGCGCAGCTCGAGGGTGCGTTCGGCGACGCGTTCTTCCAACTGCGCGTAGGCCTGTTGCTGGAACTGCGCGCTGCGCCGGCGGTGCAGGCTGTTGGCGATCTGCGAGGCGACGAAGCCGAGCAGTTCCTGGTCGGCCGGGCCGTAACCGATCGCGGGGTCGTAACTCTGCACCGCGACCAGGCCGACCACGGTATCGCCGGAAAACAGCGGCACGCCGAGCCAGCACTCCGAAGGCAGGCCTTGGCCGGGACGATTCTCGAGTTCGCCCTGCCGCTCCAGCTCCGTTACCTGGTCGCGGTTGGCAAGCAGCGGGCGACGATGGCGCAGCACGTACTCGCTGAGGCCGCGCGCGAGCGGGCGGTGCATCGGGCGGTCGTCGCGGTGGGGATCGGCGTAGTAGGGAAACTCCAGCCGCGCGCGGTCGTCGGACAGCAGGGCGATGAAGAAGTTCTCGGCGTTGAGCAACTGGCCGACGACGGCATGGATGCCCGCGTGGAACGCGTCCCGGTCGATGTCGTCCGACGCGAGCTGGGCGATCTGGAACAGTGCCGTCTGCAGCCGTTCGGCGCGCTGGCGCTCGGCGACCTCCAGCTGCAGGTCGCAGTTGGCCTGCGCCAGTTCCTGCGTCCGCAGCTTGACGTTGTGCTCCAGCAGCTCGCTGCTGCGCTTGCGTTCCAGCGCGCTGAGGATGTGGCTGGCGACGAACTCCAGCAGGGTCTGGTCGGCCTCGCTGTAACGCACGCCCGGCTGGTAGCTCTGGACCACGATGGCGCCGTGCACCACGCCCTCGCCGAGCACCGGCACGCCGAGCCAGTCGGGGCTGTCGGTCCCGACCATGCGCAGCGGGCCGTCGACCTGCGCGCGCACGCGCTCGTGGGTGCCGCGCAGGGCCTTGCCGCCGCGCAGCAGGTACCAGGTCTTGGAGTGCCTGATGTCGTCGCAGGGCACCTCGTCGAAGGGTGGAGGGTCCTGGACATCGACGAAATACAGCATGCGGATCGTGTCGAGGGAGGGGTCCCGCTGCACGATGAAGAGGTTTTCCGCGTACATCAGGGAGCCGACGATCGCGTGGATCCCGCGCAGGACCTCGGACATGTCGCGGTCGGAGCCCGACAGTTGCGAGATCGCGAAAAGCGCGCGCTGGATCTGTTCGGAATGCTCCAGCCGCCGTACCTCGCGCTCGAGCTCGCCCATGCGGTTGTGGCGTTGCAGTTCGCGGTCGGCCACCCGCAATACCGGTGCAAGCGCATCCCGCGGCGCGTCGCCGGCGTCGCCGTCTCCGCTCTCGACCAGCAGCACCGCGGTGCTGGCCGGCAGTGCGATGGCCAGCAGGTGCCCGCCATCACTGGCCTGCAGCCGCGCGTCCGTCAGCGCGGCGTCGGCGAGGGCCTGCTCATTCGCGTCGGCGGGCCGATGGTGGGCATCGCCAAGCTCCCACAGCAGCCGCGCGCCGCGCACGTTCGGCAGGGACCGCGCGGTGCGCTCGACCGCCGCGATCACCTCGCCGGGATTGCCGGCGTCGAGCAACAGCGCGCGCCAGTCCTCGACGATGGGGTCGTCGTGGGTGGGCGCGCCGTTGGAGGCAGGTTGGGGCGGTCTGTGCGGCATCTGGTGAGTCCCGGGGCGACAGAGACGTCGACCCGTCGACGATATCGGCACCCGGTCACAAACCTTTAGGCCCGACATCGGCAAAGGCTCCGCGCATGAAAAACCCCGCATTCGCGGGGTTTTCCGGCAGTGAGGTCGTGATGCGGTGCTAGGCCACCCGCACCAGCCGCAACGGGTTGTCCCATTCCGCCAGCAGCTCCGCCTCACGGGCCCTGGCGGTGGCCAGGTGCTCGTGCTTGACGTGGCCGTAGCCGCGGATGTGCTCGGGGACCGAGGCGATCTCGACCGCCAGGCCGATGTTGCCGCGGTCGAGCCGCGCCAGCAGTGCCTCGATGGTGGAGAAGTACTCCCCGACCAGGCGGCG
This sequence comes from Lysobacter sp. F60174L2, assembly GCF_052547135.1. Classification (NCBI taxonomy): domain Bacteria; kingdom Pseudomonadati; phylum Pseudomonadota; class Gammaproteobacteria; order Lysobacterales; family Lysobacteraceae; genus Lysobacter; species Lysobacter sp. F60174L2. Next base: position 287,488 of record NZ_JBQWRA010000001.1, read on the forward strand.
CTCGGTGCGACGCTCTTCGGTGTAGCCGAACACGTCCAGTGCGCTCCCGCGCAGCCGGCGCAGCTTCGCCAGCACCCGGAACGCGGTGAACACCCAAGGCCCGAACTCGCGCTTCACGCCACGGCCGTGGGCGTCCTTCTTCGCCAGCAGCGGCGGCGCGAGGTGGAACTTCAGCTTGTAGTCGCCATCGAACTGCTGCTGCACGCGGCGCATGAAGTCGCCGCTGGTGTAGAGGCGGGCGACCTCGTACTCGTCCTTGTAGGCCATCAGCTTGAACGCGTAGCGGGCGACCGCCTCGGTCAGGTCGCTGCTGGCGGCGACGCGGGCGTGCTCGGCCTCGCGCACCTTGGCGACGAAGTCGGAATAGCGGCGCGCGTAGGCGGCGTCCTGGTAGTCGGTCAGGAACGCGACCCGGCGCGCGATCACCTCGTCGAGCGAACGCGACAGGCGGGCGTCGTCGAGCGGCAGGAAGGCGACGCTGTCGCCCTCGGCGCCGTGCTCGGGGACGTGGCGCAGTTCGTCCTGCGCGGTGGTCGTGCGCGGTGCCGACGGGCTGCCGAACTCGTGGCCTTCCCACTCGCCGGCACCGAGCATCGGCAGCGCGTGCGGGGTCGACTCGGCCGCGGTCGGCCGGTTACGGACCAGCCCGGCAGCCTCGGCCACGGCGGCCGGATCGATCACCGCCAGCCGGCCCCAGGCGAACGCCGCCTTGTTCTTGTCGATCGCCGCGCCGTTGAGCTCGACCGCGCGCATGATCGACTCCAGTGACAGCGGCACCAGCCCCTGCTGCCAGGCGTGGCCGAGGATGAACAGGTTCGACATGATCGCGTCGCCGAGCAGCGCGGTTGCCAGCTGGGTCGCGTCGACCACATGCAGGTTACCGGCCGCCGTCTCCTCGCCGCCGAGCGCCTTGCGCACCGCGTCGATGATGTCGCTGGCCGGGAACTGCATGTCCGGGCGCGTGGTGAACGTGCCCGGCATCGCCTCGTAGCTGTTGAGCACCACGGTCGAGCGACCGCCGCGGACCTTCGACAGCGCCCAGTAGTCGTTGACCACGACCATGTCGCAGCCGAGCACCAGGTCCGCTTCACCGGCGGCGATGCGCACCGCGTGGATGTCGGCCGGGGTGTTGGCGATGCGGATGTGGGTGGTGACCGCGCCGCCCTTCTGCGCCAGGCCGGTCTGGTCGAGCACGGTCGCGCCCTTGCCTTCCAGGTGCCCGGCCATGCCGAGCAGCGCGCCGATGGTGACCACGCCGGTGCCGCCGACGCCGGTGATGAGGATGTTCCAGGGCCTGTCGAGCGCCGGCAGGGTCGGCAGCGGCAGGTCGGCGAGGCGGTCCTTCGCGCTGCTGCCGCTCTTGGCCGGCATGCCCTTCTTGAGCGCGCCGCCCTCGACCGTCACGAAGCTCGGGCAGAAACCCTCGACGCAGCTGTAGTCCTTGTTGCAGTTGGACTGGTCGATCTCGCGCTTGCGGCCGAACTCCGTCTCCTTCGGCAGCACCGACACGCAGAACGACTTCTTCCCGCAATCACCGCAGCCTTCGCACACCAGCGAGTTGACCATGACGCGCTTTTGCGGATCGACCATCTTGCCGCGCTTGCGGCGGCGACGCTTTTCGGTCGCACAGGTCTGGTCATAGATCAGCACCGACGTACCCTTGACCTCGCGCAGACGCTTCTGCACGTCGTCGAGGTGCTTGCGGTCCTCGAACTCGACGCCGTCCGGGAAGAGCGAGCGATCGCTCCACTTGGCGATGTCGTCGGAGACCACCACGATCGCCTGCACGCCTTCGCTGCGCACCTGCTGGGCGATGTGCGGGACGCTGAGCTGGCCGTCGACCGGCTGCCCGCCGGTCATCGCCACCGCGTCGTTGTAGAGGATCTTGTAGGTGATGTTGACCCCGGCGGCGACCGCCTGCCGGATCGCCAGCGAACCGGAGTGGAAGTAGGTGCCGTCGCCGAGGTTCTGGAACACGTGCGCGGTGTCGGTGAACGCCGCCTGCCCGGCCCAGGTCACGCCTTCGCCGCCCATGTGGGTGTAGGTGTCGGTGCTGCGGTCCATCCACGTGACCATGTAATGGCAACCGATGCCGCCCAGGGCGCGGGAGCCTTCGGGCACCACGGTCGAGGTGTTGTGCGGGCAGCCCGAGCAGTAGTGCGGCACGCGCGGGAAATTCGCCCGGGGCAGCGCCAGCTCGGCTTCCTTCTGCGCCATCCACTGCAACACGTTGTCCATGCGCTCGCTGGCGCCGGCATCGAGTGCGATGTTCTTCTGGATGCGCCGACCGATCACGCCGGCGATCGTCGCCGGGGTCAGCTCGCCGGTGCTCGGTAGGATCCACGCGCCGGACTCGTCGTACTTGCCGATGATGCTGGGGCGAGCGCCACCGAAGTCGGCATCGGTCCAGTTGTACATCGACTCCTTCATCTGGTTCTCGATGAAGGCGTGCTTCTCCTCCACCACGAGGATGTCGGACAGGCCGCGCACGAAGTTGCGCAGGCCGACCGGCTCCAGCGGCCAGGTCATGCCCACCTTGTAGACGCGGATGCCGAGGTCGGCGCAGGCGCGCTCGTCGAGGCCGAGGTACTCCAGCGCGGTCAGCACGTCGAGGTAGGACTTGCCGGTGGTGATGATGCCCAGCTTCGGGTTCGGCGAATCGATCACGATGCGGTCGACCTTGTTGGCCCGCGCGAACGCCTGCGCGGCCTTGACCGCGTAGCGGTGCAGGCGCATCTCCTGGTCCATCGGCGGGTCGGGCCAGCGGATGTTGAGGCCGCCGACCGGCATCTCGAAGTCGTCGTCACCGGGCACCACGATCTGCAGCGCCAGTGGATTGACGTCGACCGAGGCCGACGACTCGACCGTCTCGGCGATCGTCTTGAAGCCGATCCAGCGGCCGGTGTAACGCGACATCGCCCAGCCGATCGCGCCCATGTCGAGGATGTCCTGCACCCCGGCCGGGTTGAGGATCGGGATCATCGCGCTGGTGAACTCGCCTTCCGAGCCGTGCGGCAGCGTCGACGAACGACACGCGTGGTCATCGGCCGCCAGCGCCAGCACGCCGCCATAAGGCGAAGTGCCGGCGGCGTTGGCGTGCTTGAACACGTCGCCGCTGCGGTCCACGCCGGGGCCCTTGCCGTACCACATGCCGAACACGCCCTGGTGCTTCGCGCCCGGGAACAGCTGGGTCTGCTGGGTGCCCCATACCATGGTCGCGCCGAGGTCCTCGTTCAGGCCGGGGGCGAACTTCACCCCGGCCGTCTCCAGGTGCTTCTTCGCCCGCCACAGCTCCAGGTCGAACCCGCCCAGCGGCGAACCGCGGTAGCCGGAGATGAAGCCGGCGGTGTCGAGCCCGGCGGCCTGGTCGCGCAGCCGCTGCATCAGCGGCAGCCGCACCAGCGCCTGCACGCCAGACAGATAGATGCGCCCCGATTCGCGGCTGTACTTGTGGTCGAGGCTGTAGTCGGGATCGACCACGGACGAGGTCAGGGACGTGTTCGCCGAGGACGGCGAACTGAGTTCGGCGGTACTGGTCATGCGTGGCTCCGGCGCGGCAAACGGCCGCGGGGTGGCTGCGGAAGAGTGGAAGCGGAACGGCGTCGCGCCCGAACGGGCAAAACCGTGGGGCAAAGCCCCGGAATTGTAGCAGTGGCGGCAGCTGCCCCCGGTGTCGGGGTACCATGGACGGGTCACACAGGGGGATTCCATGCAGCTTCGCAAACTCGCATTCACCGCGCTGGCCGGGGTGGTCCTGGCCGCTGCCGGCCTTTCCGGCGCCGCCGCCGCGCAGGGCGCCACGGTCGTGCCGACGTCCGAGTTCTACTTCGACGAGGAGCCGCGGACCACACGTCCGGTGGTGGCGGTCGAGGGCAGCGGCGACCCGCTCGCGCAGAAACTCCTCAAGGAGATCCAGCGCAACCCGCGGGCCCGGGCCGAGACCGCCCAGCTCGCGCACATGGCGATGGCCGGTGGCCGCCCGCAGGTCGGCCATGAGCTTTACGGCCGCGCGATCGCCCAGCTGGACACCAACAACGCGCTGTACCGCCCGGTGCTGTGGAACTACGGCTGGGACCTGTACCGCCTGGGCGATTACGACGCCGCGCTGGCGCAGTGGATGACGCTGCTGCAGTCGCGCCGGGTCGACGCCGACTGGATGCCGCCGACCTTCGCGCTGGTGCTGTGGCAGCTCGACCGCAAGGTGGAGGCGGTGCAGTGGTATGCCGCCGCGGTGCGCACCCGGCCGGACCGCTGGAACGGCGCCGACCAATACCCGGTGCTGTTGCCGGACTGGTCCGTCGACGACCGCGCCATCCTCGCCGAGGTGCAGCAGGCCTGGCAGGCCGACCCGCCGGACTGGGGCTGAGCCGACCGGTCCCCCCGCACCACCCGCAAACCCGGCTCCGGCCGGGTTTCGCATTCCGGCTCGCGCGGCCGCGCAAAGTGGCGCTAAAGTGACCCTCGTCGCGAGGGGAACGGAATGTCCGTATCGACGTTGAGCGTGATGGTGGTCGAGGACCACGGCTTCCAGCGCCGGATGGCGCTGCGCCTGCTGGATGAACTCGGGGTCGAGGACGTCGACGAGGCCGCCGATGGCAAGTCGGCGCTGCGGCAGCTCGCGGCCCGCACGCAACCCCCCGATATCGTCATGGTCGACCTCGACATGCCCGGCATGGACGGCATCGAGTTCATCGGCCACGTCGCCCAGCGCCGGCTCGCGCGCTCGGTGCTGGTGGTCAGCGCGCTGGACCCGGCGCTGCTCAACACCGTCCAGACCATGACCCGCGCCTACGGCCTGCACGTGCTCGGCAGCGTCGAGAAGCCGCTGACCGCCGACAAGCTGGCCGCCGCGCTGGCCGGCTACGACCTGCTGCTGCATTCGGAAGACGTGGACGACAGCGTCGATATCAGCGCCACCGAAATCCGTACCGCACTCGGTCGCGGCGAGATCCGTCCGTGGTTCCAGCCCCAGGTCGAGTTCGGCAACGGCAAGCCGGTGGCGGTCGAGGCGCTGGCGCGCTGGGTCCGCGCCGACGGCCGGGTGGTGCGGCCGCAGAACTTCATCGGATTGCTGGAGCGCGAGGGCCTGGCCGATCCGCTGACCGACCTGATGCTGGAGCAGGGCTGCCGCTGGAAGCGCGAATGGGACCGGGCCGGCCTGTGCCTCAACCTGTCGGTCAACGTCTCGCCGACCACGCTGGCCGACCCGACCGCCGCCGACCGCTACCAGCGCATCGTCAAGGAGCAGGGCGTCGACCCGGCCGAGGTGGTGCTGGAGTTGACCGAAAGCTCGGTGATGGCCGATGCCGCGCGGGCGCTCGGCGTGCTTGCGCGACTTCGGCTGAAGGGCTTCGGGCTGTCGATCGACGATTTCGGCACCGGCTATTCCTCGCTCGCGCAGCTCTCGCAGATCCCGTTCACCGAGCTCAAGATCGACCAGGGCTTCGTCGTCGGCGCCCACAGCCAGCCGCGCAAGCGCGCGGTGGTCGAGGCCAGCCTCGACCTCGCCCGCAAGCTCGGGCTGGAGGTCGTGGCCGAGGGCGTGGCCAGCATCGAGGACTGGCAGATGCTGGCCGAACTCGGTTGCGGCATGGCCCAGGGCCACCTGATCGCGCCGCCGGTGCCGCCGGAGGAGCTGCCCGGAGTGGTCAGCCGCTGGCGCCGGCCGGAGCACTGAGCCGGTGGCCGCCGCGTCGACGCCGGTGTCGTGGCGCGCGAGGCTGGCCGAACGGTTGTCGAGGCTGAGCATCCGCCACCAGTTGTGGGCCTTGTTCGGGCTGTTCCTGCTGGCCGGGATGACCGTGCTGGTGATCGACGAGATCGCCCAGCACCGGGCCCGGCAGTCGCTGCTGGCGCTCAAGGACGACTCGCTGCAGCGCATGCGCGCGCTGAAGGCGGTGTCCGACGGCTACGGGCTGGTGGTGGTCGACACTACCTTCCGCGTCCGCAACGGCCTGCTGCCGTGGGACGAGGGCGTCAGCACCATCGATGCCACCCGCGAGCGGATCGAGCGCAACGCGGCGGCCCTGTCGGCGATGCCGCGCGCGTCGTCGCAACAACGCCTGTACGACGAGGTGCAGGCGGCACGGGTCGATGCCGATGCCGCCACCGCGCGACTGCGCGACATCCTGCTGCGCCGCGATGCCGACGCGCTGGCGCGCTTTGCCGATACCGGGCTGTATCCCGCGATCGACCCGGTCACCGTGCGGATCCAGACGCTATCGGACCTGGCGATGGTCGAGGCCGAGGCACTGGTGCGCAAAGACCTCGCGCGCAACCGCACCACCAGCCTGCTGCGCATCGGCTTGTCGCTGTCGGCGCTGCTGGCGGTGGCCCTGATCGGCCGGGTGGTGCTGCGCAATGCCTACCGCGGCATCGAGAGCCTGACCTTCCTCGCCCGGCGGATGCGCGCGCACGACTACACCGCGCAGCCGCGCCACCAGCCGCGCGGCGAGCTGGCCACGGTGATGGACGCCTTCACCGAGATGCGCACCGACGTGATGGACTTCGAGACCGAGCTGATCGACCAGCTCGCCCGCAACGAGGCGACCCTTGCGGCCAACGCGCGGCTGCAGGACGAACTGCGCGAGAGCGAGGCCCGCGCGCAGGCCGCCAACCATGCCAAGTCGAATTTCCTGGCCTCGATGAGCCACGAGATCCGCACCCCGATGATCGGCGTCACCGGCATGATCGAGGTGCTGGCCCACACCCGCCTGGACCCCGACCAGCGCCATGCGCTGAACGTCATCCAGCACTCCTCGCAGTCGCTGCTGCAGATCATCGGCGACATCCTCGACTTCTCCAAGATCGAGGCCGGCCGGCTCGAACTGGCACCCGAACCGCTGCGGCTGGCGACGCTGGTCCGCAGCACCGTCGCCAACTATTCCGGCGCGGCGTCCAGCAAGGGCCTGGCGCTGGAATGCAGCATCGACCCGCGCCTGGCCGAGGCCCATTGCGCCGACCCGTTGCGGCTGCGCCAGGTGCTCGGGAATTTCCTGTCCAACGCGATCAAGTTCACCGCGCACGGCCAGGTGCGTGTTGCGCTGGAGTGGCGGGAGGAGCTCGAGCCCGCCGGCGTCGACGGCCCGGTCCGCGACCGCCTGGTCCTCAGCGTCGCCGACACCGGCATCGGCGTCGGTCACGAAGCGCAGGCGCGGTTGTTCCAGCCGTTCAGCCAGGCCGAGGACGACACCACCCGGCGTTTCGGCGGTACCGGCCTGGGACTGGTGATCTGTCGCCGGTTGGCCGAGTTGATGGGCGGCGAGGTGCGGATGGAGAGCGCCCCCGGGCAGGGCACCACGATGCGGCTGGAACTGGTGCTGCCGCGCGCGCGCGTCGAGGACATCGCGCCCGACGTCCACGCCGGGGCCGCGCCGGTCGCGTTCGCGCCGCGCCGACTGCCCGGCATCGCCCAGGCCGAGAGCGAGGGCAGCCTGGTGCTGCTGGTCGACGACCACCCGACCAACCGGCTGGTGATCGCCCGCCAGCTGGCGCTGGCCGGCTACGCCAGCGAGTCCGCCGAGGACGGCAGCGAAGGCCTGCAGCGCTGGCGCAGCGGGCGCTACGGACTGCTGTTGTCGGACGTGCACATGCCCGGTCTCGATGGCTACCAGCTGGCCCGCGCGATCCGTGGGGAGGAAGCCCGCAACGACCTCGCCCGCACCCCGATCGTCGCGCTGACCGCGTCGGCGCTGAAGGGCGAAGCCGAGCGCTGTCTCGGTGCCGGAATGGACGACTACCTCGCCAAGCCGGTCTCGGTACCGGTGCTGCAGGCCTGCCTGCAACGCTGGCTGCCGCAGACGCGCGACGAGGCGACCGTCCCTTTTTCCACGTTGGCACCCGCCGTGGCCGGTGGAGTCGAGCCGGCGCCGATGCCCGGCCTGCCGCAACTGGCCGACGACCCGCCGCCGCTGGACGGTGTGACCCTCGACGGCCTGACCGGCGGCGACCCGGCCGAGGCACGGCTGCTGCTGGCCGACTTCCTCGACAGCACCACCGGCGACCTCGCCGAACTCGACCGCGCCGTCGCTGCCGGCGACACCCCGGCGCTGGCGCGGCAGGCGCACAAGATCAAGGGCGCCGCACGGCTGGTCGGCGCGGCCGGGCTGGCCGAAGCCGCCGAGGCGCTGGAAACCACCGCCCGCGACAACCCGGGCGCCCACCTTGCCCCGCTGGCTGCCGACCTCCACACCGCGGCCGGCCGTCTGCGCCTGTACGTCGCCGAGCGCTACCGGTAGCGACGGCGGATCCCATCCGGGCCGCTGCTAGGATCGGAGCGACACAGGAAGCCGGGGGAAAGCATGTTTCGACCAATCCACGCATGGATCGCCATCGCCGCGTTGTCCATCGGTGCCGCAGGCGCCGTGCCACTGCAACCGCAACTGACCGAGGCGGAGCAGGCCGCTCTGGATGCCTGTTTCCAGAAGGAGGATGTCGACGCCGGATTCGCCTGCGTCGAGGATCTGCAGTTGCCGTTGCCGCCGGAGATGGCGGAGATGCTGGCCATGGCCGGGGACCCCGTGTTGCAGGAGGCGTACGAGCGCTGGCAGGCGGACTTCGATGCCGCCATGGTCGAGCAGGCGCGTGCCCTGGCCACGCGGGGCGATGCACGCAGCCTGCTGGCGGCGGCGATGATCGTCCCGATCGGCTACGACGAAGCTACGGGGCAGCCGTTACCCGCCGCGGTGGATCCGGCGATCTGGTTCGACGCCGCCCGCCAGGTCCGTCCTGGCGATCCACTGGTCGCGTGGCTGGAGGTCAGCGGCTGCCCCCTGTTCGTTTCCCGCTGCGACCCCGATGCCGCGCTTGCGCGGTTGCTGCAGGTCGATGGTGACAACGGAGCCGTCCAGTGGCTGGCCGTCAATGCGGCATTGGGAGCCGGGGACACGGTCGCCGCGCGGACCCATCTGCGCCTGGCCGCCGGGGCCGATCGCTTCGAGCCCTACGCCAATGCGCTCATGACGACGCTGCTGGACGCGCGTACCGCGGCACCGCTGCCGCCGATGCCGGCCGACGCGGCCCGGGTGCTGGCCAAAACCATGCCGCTTGAGCGGCCGGCGACCAATGCCGATGTCATCGCGATGCTGTCGACCGCGCAATGGGCGGTCCACGCGATACCGTCCCTGTCCGGAATGTTGCAGTTGTGCGGCGCCGGTCAGGATCGACCCGTGCTCGACGCGGCGCTCCGGCAGGACTGCAAGCGACTGATGGCCAAGCTGGCCGCCAGCGATTCCGTGTTGATCTACCCGTCGATCGCGTTGCCGCTGCTGGTCGAACTCGCCAGTGGTCCCGAGCGAGTGGCGTGGCAGGCGCAGCTACGCGAGTTCGCCTGGCTGTCCGAACAGTTCCACGGGTTGCTGACGGCGGGCGGCCCGGGTTTGGCGGCGGTCGACATGGCCACCCATGCACAGGCGATCGCGAACGATGGCGAAGTCGGCGCGGCCCGCCAGCTGCTCCAGCGCAACGGCATCCCATTGCAGCCGCCCGCGGACTGGCGGCCCTCGCACCCCCGGCATCGCGCGCTGCTCGCCCCGGGCAACGCCCCCGCCGGTTGACCACCCCATCACCGCGCCGCGGTGTACGCTGCGGCTTCAGCTGCATCAACAAGCCTGATCACTATCCGGACAGGGGGTGTCGATGAAGACCGTGCTGGTAGCCAGTTCCAAGGGCGGCGTGGGCAAGACCACGATCGCCACCCACCTCGCCGCGCAGGCGGCCCTCGACGGCCTCAACACCGTGCTGGTCGACGCCGACCCGCAGGGCTCGTCGACGCGCTGGGCGCAGCGGCGCGCGGGGTTGGAGAGTGCGGTGCTGCCGCTCGACGGCACCGTTCCGCGCTGGCGCAGCCAGCTGCCGGGGGACACCGGCTACGTCGTGATCGACGCCGCCGCCGGCGCGATGGCGCGCGACCTGGAACCGTTCCTCGCGGCCGCCAACGCGGTGGTGGTGCCGGTGCTGCCGTCGACGTTCGACATCGAGGCCAGCGTCGGCTTCCTCGACACCCTCGCAAAGCACCCGCGGGTGCGCCGCGGCGACCTGCAGGTGGGGCTGGTCGCCAACAAGCTGAAGCCGTGGACCAACGCCTCGCAGCAGGCCGTGGACCTGTTCGCGCAATGGCCGTACCCGGTGGTCGCGCAACTGCGCGACAGCCAGGCCTATGTGTTCCTGTGCGGCATCGGCAAGAGCCTGTTCGACTACCATTCGGCGCAGGTGCGCGAGCACCAGGCGGACTGGCAACCGCTGCTGCGCTGGTTGAAGAAGGCAAGTTGAAGACCACCGTCCGAACCCGACGCCAGCCCACCCCGCCATCGAGGTCCCCATGCGCGAACTGATCCTGCTCCGCCACGCCCACGCCGAATCCGCCACCGCCGGCCAGGCCGACCTCGACCGCCCGCTGTCGGCGGAGGGCCAGGCCGAGGCCGAGGCCGCCGGCAAATGGCTGGTGGAACAGAAACTGGTGCCCGACTGCGTGCTGTGCTCGCCGTCGCGGCGTACCCGCGAGACCCTGGAAGCGGTGCTGGGCGAGATCGGCTACGTCGAGCAGAAGGTCGACGACAGCATCTACGAAGCCGACCCCGGCGCGCTGATCGCGCTGGCCGACCGCCACGCCGATGTCGACCGCCTGATGCTGGTCGGCCACAACCCCGGGATGGAACAGCTGGCGGCGCTGCTGCACAGCGGCCAGTCGGGCGACTACCGCGGCATGCCGCCGTGCGGGGTCGCGGTGCTGAGCATGCCGCGCGACGTCCCGCTGGAACCGGGCGTGGCCCGGCTCAGCGCGTTCTGGTGGCCGTGACGTTCAAGCAGCACTGGCTTGCCTGGGGGGTCGTGGGGGCGCTGGCGTGGCCGGCGTTCGCCGCGGCGCCCGCGTCGATGCCGTTCGCGGCGCCGGATTTCCGGCCCGGCGATTCGATCGGCTTCGACCCCGCCCACACCCGCTTCGGCTTCGAACTGCGCACCCGCTGGGGCCAGCGCGTCGATGGCCGGTTCCCGAACCATGACGGCGCGCTGGTGATCCTGCCCGACGGCCGCCACCAGGTCCGGATCCGGCTGATGACCGCCACGGTCGAGGTCGAAGGCTCGGAGCGCTACGCCGAGCTCGCGCGCGGCGAGCGCTTCTTCGACGCCGCCAACTACCCGGTGATCGAGTTCGTCTCCGAACCGCACCCGGCCGAACTGGCCCACGACGGGGGCAAGCTGCGCGGGCGGCTGAGCATGCATGGGGTGAGCCGGATCGAGACCTTCGTGGTGGCCCCGGCCACCTGCGCGCGCCCCGGCCGCGACTGCGACGTGGTCGCCAGCGGCAGCGTCGACCGCGACGACTACGGCCTCGACCGCTGGCGCCTGGCGCTGACCGACAAGGTCAGTTTCGACATGCGCGTGCGGCTGCAGGACGCGCCGCGATGAGGCATGCGGGTCCCCTGGCGCCGCTGTTGCGGCTGGCGATCGCGTGGCTGGCGCTGATGCTGTCGGCCTGCGCGACGCTGTCGCCGCAGGAGGCCAACCGCGCGGTCGCGCTCGTCGAGGCATCGCGCTCGGCCGAACTGAGCTGCGACGCCGCCGACGCCTGCGCCCAGCCCTCGCCGCTGCACCACCTGGCCGGCCAGGCCTTTGCCGAATCGACCCCGGAGCAGCCGCGGCACTATGCGCTGATCCTCGACCATGGCACCAACGCGCTGCTCGCGCGGGTCAACCTGATCCGCAGCGCGACCACCTCGATCGACCTGCAGACCTACATCTTCGACGAGGACGACGCCGGCCGGCTGATCCTCGACGAGCTGCTCGCCGCTTCGCGCCGCGGGGTGCAGGTGCGGCTGCTGATGGACCAGCTGGCCGCGCTGAAGCACATCGATACGCTCGCCGCGCTGGCCGGCAGCCACGTCAATTTCCGGGTGAAGCTCTACAACCCGGTGTTGAACCGCGCCCGGATCAGCTACCCGCAGTATCTGCTGGCGGCCGCCTGCTGCTGGCGCCAGCTCAACCAGCGCATGCACACCAAGCTGCTGCTGGTCGATGGCGCGGTCGGCATCATCGGCGGGCGCAACTACCAGGACGACTATTACGACTGGGACGACGAGTACAACTTCCGCGACCGCGACGTGCTGGTCGCCGGCCCGGTCGCGCGCGAGATGCGCGGCGACTTCGACATGTTCTGGTCCGACCGCCTCAGCGTGCCGCCGGCGCGGCTGGTGGATGTCGGCCAGTCGATCCTCGACAACGGCGTGCCGACCTTGCCGCCGCACGTGTTCGAACGCCCCGGACGCGCCGCGGACATGCGTGCGCGCGCCGCCGACAGCGCGCTGGTTCGGGACCTGCTGGCCGACAAGGCGCTGGCCGTCGGCGAGGCCCGCTTCATCTCCGACAGCCCGGCCAAGCACCGCCGCGAGGACCCGGCGCGGGTCGCGCAGGCCTCCGGCTCGTTGCGCGCGCTGATCGAGTCGGCGCGCGAGGAAGTGCTGCTGCAGACGCCGTACCTGGTGCTGTCGGACGCTGCGCAGGAGATGTTCGAGCAGTTGCAGGAGCGTTCCGATCCGCCGCGGATCGTGGTCTCGACGAACAGCCTGGCCGCGACCGACGCGTTCATCGCCTACGCGCTGTCGTACAAGTACAAGCGCCGCTACCTGCGCGACTTCGGCTTCAACATCTACGAGTACAAGCCATTCCCGGAGGACGCGCCGATCGACCTGGCCGCGACCGGCGCGACCGTGCCCGAGTACCAGCCCAACCCCGAACCGGTCGCGACCCGCCCGCCCGACCGCAACAGCGTGCTGCGCAGCGCGCGCTACCGCCAGCCGCTGCGGCCCGAGTACGGTGCCACCCGCTACCTGCGTCGCCAGGCCAACGAACCGGTGCCGCTCAAGCGCGCCGGCGTGCGCATCGGCATGCATGCCAAGTCGCTGGTGATCGACGGCCGGATCGGCGTGGTCGGCACCCACAACTTCGACCCGCGCGGCGACCACTACAACACCGAGAGCGCGCTGGTGATCGAGGACGACGCCTTTGCGCAGGCGCTCGAGGCCAGCATCCGGCGCGACATCAGCCCGGCCAACTCCTGGGTGATCGCCCCGCGCGACAAGGCGCCGGTGCTGTGGGGACTGGAGTACTCGCTGGCCAAGGCCTCCGAATACCTGCCGATCTTCGACCTGTGGCCGGTGCGCTACGCCACCAGCTACGAGTACGTGCCCGGCCCGGGCTGCCCCGAGCCGCTGCCGCCGGACGACCCGGGCTTCCGCGACTGCTACCGCCCGGTCGGCGACTTCCCCGGCGTCAACATGGCGGTCAAGGGCCTGCCGACCCGCCTGTTCACCGCCTTCGGCGCCGGCCTGGCCCCGATCCTGTAACACCCCGCCGTCCCACCCCGCATGACCGGGCACGACCGTGTAGGAGCGACGTAAGTCGCGAACTCCTCACCCTCCCAAGCGCCCACCTGCGCGCGCTCCTCCCCGAAGCGACCGCTCCACGGCCCGACCGACGCCCCCTGCCGTCAGTCACCCAAACCACGCCGCCCCTCCCGCCATCCCACCTGCGTGCCCCGCGAAAACCACCCGTTCCGACCCCTGTCGACGGTGGGGTGACTTCCGGCACATAGTGCTACAACGGTGGTGTTGTACTTTACCAACACACCGAGTCACCAACTCCCCCGACCGCAAGGAAAAACACCATGAACGCCTACCGCTTCGCCACCTCCAACCCGTCCACCCCGAGCTTCAACCCGAGCGCGAACCCCAGCCGTCCCGCCGCCGCCACCACCCCGTCGCGCCCGCCGCACCGCCAGCGTGCCTTCGGCGTCGGCTACGGCACCAGCAGCGGCTACGCCAGCAACCGCAGCTACGTGTCCAACAACGTCGTGCCGCTGTTCCGCTGCGTCTGAGCGGCTCCGGGGGGATGCCGCTCCACCCGCCGCAAGGCCTGACCCGCCACACACCGCCCCAACCCCCGGGATCGACCTGCTGACGCCTCCCCCGTCAGCGGGCCGGTTCCGGGCTTTTTTTCCGCAAGGAGCACCGTCGCATGCCACGGATAGTCAAACGCACCCTGCTGTCGCTCTCCCTGCTGGCAGCGGTTGCCATCGCCGCAGTGCTGGTCCTGCTGTCGTGCGCCACGGTCGAGACCACCCGCCAGGGCGCACCGACCCGGTTCCGGGTCCCGCTCGGCGTCGGCGACATGGCCTTCCCGCTGTATTCCGCCACCGGACGCGGGGTGTCGCTGCCCGGCCTGCTCGACGGGCCGATCGTCCGGCGCGCCGCCGATGGCGCGTGGACGGCCACGTGGTTCTGCGAGGACCATGCCGAGCAGGCACGTGGCCGCGGCGACCGGCTGGACATCGAGTGCGCTGGGCGAAGGCAGTCGTTCGCGCTGGACGCGCCCGGTGTGCCGGCGGCCGTGGCGCCGATGCCCGCCCGGGTGGCGGTACTGAGCGACCTGGAAGGCAATGCCGCGTTCCTCGACGAGGCCCTGCGCCGGCTCGGCATCGTCGACGCCGCCGGCGACTGGGGTTACGGCAGCGGCCACCTGGTGATCCTCGGCGACTCGGTTGACCGCGGCCGCGATGTCTTCGCCGTGCTCTGGCGCCTGCACGGTCTCGCCGCGCAGGCGGCCGCGTCGGGCGGTGCGGTGCACGTGCTGCTCGGCAACCACGAGCAGTACCTGTTGCGGACCAATCCCACCCGCGCCCATCCCGACCACCTGCACGCGCTGAACATGATGGGCGGCTACCGCCAGGCGTTTGCCGCCGACACCGTGATCGGCCAGTGGCTGCGGCGGCAGCCGGTCGCGCTGAAGCTGGGGCCGGTGCTGTTCGTGCACGGCGGGGTCGGCCCGGCGGTCGTGCGCTCCGGGTTGTCGGTCGAACAGCTCAATGCCGCGATGCGCGCGTACTGGACGCGGCCGGCGGCCACGCCCCGGACCGCTGCCCTCGATGCGGTGCTCGGTCCGGCCGGGATCACCCAGTACCGCGGCTACCTCCGTGGTTTGGAAGGACGCTATCCCGCAGCCACCACCGCCGATGTGCAGGGCGCGCTGGAGCATTTCGAGGCCAGCGAGATCGTGGTTGCGCACACGCTGGTCGAGCGGATCGAAAGCCTCCACGGCGGCCGGGTGCGTGCGGTGGACGTCAACAACAGCGAAGCGCGGCCGGAGGTTCTGGTCTACGAGGACGGCGTTGCCCGGGTGGTCGATCTCGGCATCCCGCGCGACATCGAGCGGAACGACGAACGCACCTTCCGCGAGTTCAGCCTCGCCGATGCCGACGACCGCGGGTTGCTGTGGGACATGTGCCGCGACATCCGCCGCTTGTCGGCGTTGCCATATCCCTACTGAGGGTCGCCGCGGTTCGCCCCGCGCCGCCTGCTCGGCTATCGTGGCCGGATGAACGAACCCGCCTCCACCGTTCCCTCGCCGTTCCGTCGCGACACCAGCGTCGAGCGCCTCAACGAGCTGTCGCGCGGCACCGCGATGGAGCCGTTGGGCATCGTGTTCACCGAGATCGGCCACGACTTCGTGCGCGGCACCATGCCGGTCGACGAGCGCACCCGCCAGCCCTACGGCCTGCTGCACGGCGGCGCCTCGGTGCTGCTGGCCGAAACCCTTGGCAGCAGCGCCGGCAACCTGTGCGTGCCCGAGGGCCGGGTCTGCGTCGGCATCGAGATCAACGCCAACCACGTGCGCGCGGCGCGCGACGGCACCGTCACCGGCACCGCACGGCCGGTGCACGTCGGCGGCCGCACCCAGGTCTGGGAAATCCGGATCGAGGACGAAGGTGGCGAACTGGTGTGCATCTCGCGCCTGACGTTGGCGGTGATCAGCGCGCGCTGAGGCGCGCTCGCGGTACGCATCGCGCGCGACCGGCGACCAGCCCGGGCGTGCCCCGCCCACCAATCCGCCGGTTCCGCACCCATGTAGGAGCGACGTAAGTCGCGAACTCCTCGCCGTTGCCGGCTGCGCCAGGCGCCGGGCGCATCAGAGGTTCACGCAGGATGCTTCGGGACGGGTCCACGCAAGCGGCCTTCCAGCCCCCGGAGCCATCAGTGCGTTCGCGACTTACGTCGCTCCTACATACCCGGCTGCGGGGCGATTGTGGTCTTGCCCAGCTGGCGGGCGATCCAGCGCTCCGCGTAGCCGTCGAGCCGGGCGTTCTCGATGAAGCCGCAGTGGCCGCCCCATGGCGAGACTTCCAGCCGCGCGCTGGCCGGCAACTGCAGGCGCTCGAAATCGGCGAACGGGATCACCGGGTCGTCGACCGCGGTCAGGATGCTGGCCGGCACCTGCAGGCCGGCCAGCCGGTCGCCGGCGATGGTGTAGCCGTCGAAGTAGCGCTCGATGGTGCCGAAGTGGGTCTGGCGCTCGACCAGCCATTGGGTCAGTGGTCGCATGCGCTGGCCGAGCACGCGGTCGTCGAAGTCATGCCGCTGCGGGAACAGCGCGCGCTTGCGCGCCAGCGAGCTGCGCCACTTGCGCTCGAAATGCCACAGGTAGAACGGCAGCCCGGCCTCCATCGCGTCCATCGTCCGTGCCGGGTCGAGCACCGGGCAGACCGCGGCCACGTGCGCCAGTTGCAGGCCCGCGGCCGGTGCCCGTAACGCCAGCCGCAGCGCGAAGTTGCCGCCCAGCGAGTAGCCGGCCACCACCATCGGCCGCAGCGGGAAGCGCCGGGCGACGTCCTTCGCCGCCAGCACCACCTCGTCGATCCGGCAGGAGTGGAAGATCTCCTCGTTGAGGTGGTGGGTGTCGCCGTGGTCGCGGAAGTTGAGCCGGAACACCTCGAAACCGTCCGCCAGCAATTCCGCAGCGGTCAGCCGCATGTAGCTCGACTCGACGCTGCCTTCCCAGCCGTGCAGCAGCAGGGCCAGGCCCCGCGGTGCGGTGACATCCGGCCGCGCGCTGTGCAGGCCCTGCAGGCGCACGCCGTCGCCGCCGTCGACCAGGTGCTCGGTGGTCACCGCGCCGCTCGCCGCGAGCCGGGCCTGGCCGATGCGCCGCCGCGCGTTGCTGGAGCCGAGCGCCGATTGCAGGTGGGCGTTGCGCAGCCAGCGCGGCGGGCGGTAGTCGCTCGCGTCCGCCATCAGCGTGCCGTCACCGTTCCATCGCGGCGATGATCCGCTCGCGCGCGAGCTCGGCGATGCGGCGCCGGCCCTCGGCCTCGCCCGGCGCGATCGGCTCGAGGAAATGCACCTCCGCGACCCGCGCCGGTTCGCCGAGCAGGCGCACGAAGTTGCCGACGAAACTTTCGCCGCGCGCGAACGCGACCACCGTCTGCGCCGACCCGCCCGCGCCGTAGCGCAGCGCCACCGGCTGCACCGGCACCCCGGCTTCGACCGAGGCCAGGAAGATCCGCGCATGGAACGGCCCGATTTCGCCGCCGCCGCGGGTGCCGCCCTCGGGGAACACCCCGACCGAGCGACCGTTGCGCAGTCGCCCCAGCATCTCGTGCAGCACTCCGCCGAGCGACTCGGTGCTGCCGCGCGCGTGGAAGATGGTTTCGGCGCGGCTGGCCATCCAGCCGACCACCGGCCAGCTGCGAATCTCGCGCTTGGCGACGAAACCCATCATCCGCTGGCTGTGCAGCGCCTCGATGTCGATCCAGCTGACGTGGTTGGCGACGAACATCGCCGCGCCCGGCAAGGGCGTGCCGATGCGCCGCATGCGGAAGCCGAACACCCGCATCAGGCCGGCCGACCACGCCCGGACCAGACGATGGTCGAAGCGCTCCCCGCCCTGCGCGCCGCGGTCGCGCGACAGCGGCATCAGCAGCAGCACCACCGGCAGGTCGACCAGCACGTGCCAGGCCAGCATCGGGACGCGGTAGAGATAGCGGAAACTACGTGCCAGCGGCGCATTCATCATCGCGATCATACCGAAGCGCGCGGACGGTGAACGGGTCGGCCGGCAGGCAACCGCTACAATCGCGGGCTGTCATCGAACCCCGGGTTTTCCATGCACGAACCGATCATCGACGCCCTGCGCCGCGGCGCCGCCGACGAGGCCCTGGCGGCCGCCCGCGAGGCGGTTGCCGCCGAGCCGCAGGATTCCACCGCGCAGCGCCTGCTGGCCAGCGCGTTGCGGCTGTCGGGTGATCGCGAAGGCGCGATCGCCGCGATCGACCACGCCATCGCGCTGGCCCCCGACGACGCCGGCCTGCACCTCGAGCGCGCCGGGCTGTTGCTGAAGGAGCGCCAGCTCGACGAGGCCGAGGCCGCGCTTGCGCACAGCATCGGCCTGGATCCCAACCAGTTCCCGGCGTACATCGTGCAGGCCCAGCTCGCGCTCGGCCGCGGTGACCTGGACGAGGCCGAGCGGCTGACCCGCACCGGCGCCCGGATCGCCCCCGACCACCCGCAGATCGCCGCGCTCGAGGGCACCCTCGCGCTGCGCCGCGGCGACGCGGATCGCGCGCTGGCGATCCTCAGCCAGGCGTCCGAGCGTTTCCCCGGCGAGCCGACCCTGCGCCACGCGCTCGGTTTCGCCTACCTCGCCAAGGGCCACCTCGCGTTCGCCGAGCAGGCGTTCCGCAAGTTGCTTGAGGGCCAGCCGGATTCGCTGCCGTTGCGCGTGTTGATCGCCGACCTGCAGCGCCGGCAGGGCCGCCCGGCCGAGGCCGCCGACGAACTCGCGCCGCTGCTCGACAACCCCGCCGCGACCCCGGCGCTGCGCCGCACCGTCGGCGAGCTGCAGCTGCAGGCCGGCCGCAACGACCAGGCCCGCGACCTGCTGCTCGATGCGGTCACGGCCAATCCCGGTGATCGCCGTGCGGTCGCTGCGCTGGTGGAGGCCTGGCAACGGCTCAAGGACACCGACAGCGCCCGCGCCGCGCTGGACACCTTGCTCGCCGCGCACCCGCAGGCCGTCGCCCTGTGGCACGCGCGGCTGGCGTTCGAGGAGTTCGCAGGCGAGGGTGCCCGTGCGGTGCTCGCGCGCTGGCAGGAGGCGATGCCCGGCTTCGTGCCGGCGCTGGAGGCGCAGGTCGCCCTGCACGATGCCCACGACGAGGCCGACCAGGCCGAGGCGGTGGCGCGCCGGATCACCGAGCTGCAGCCGGGCCACGCGCGTGCCGAACTGCGCGTCATCGACGCCGAACTCAAGCGCGACCCCGACGAGGCGATCAACCATGTCGAGCGGCTGCTGGCCGGTGCCGACAGCGAGGCCGCCCGGCGCAACCTGCGCCAGCTGATGGGCCGCACCCTCGACATCGCCGGCCAGCCCGACGCGGCCGCCGCGACCTGGGCCGAGCTGCATGCCGAAGTCGTCCCGCAGCGGCTGCCGTTGCCGCAGCCCAGCGCGCCGCGCACGCAGTGGCCGGAGCAGGCCGTGCTCGACCAGCCCGCCGCGGCGGTGGTGCTGCTGTGGGGCGCGCCGGGTTCGCTGGTCGAGCGCGTTGTCGCGACCCTCGCCAACGCCGGTGCGCCGGTGCGGGCCGATCGTTTTGGCGCGCAGCCGCCGGCCGACCTGTTCCAGCGCTACCTGACCATCGACGCGCTGGCCGGCGGCTCGGCCGACCCGGCCGGGCTGGTCGCCGAATGGCGCGCGGCGCTGCCGGCGCGCGGGATCAAGGACGGCCAGGTGTTCGACTGGCTGCTGTGGTGGGACAACGCCGCGCTGCTCGCGCTGCGCCCGCACCTGCCCGAGGCGTTGCTGCTGGTGGCGCTGCGCGACCCGCGCGACATGCTGCTGGACTGGCTCGCGTTCGGTGCCCCGGCGCCGTTCGCGCTGGAAAGCCCGGAGGCCGGCGCGCAATGGCTGGCGCAGGTGCTCGGCCAGGTCGCCGACCTGCACGAGCAGGACCTGCTGCCGCATCGCCTGCTGCGGCTGGACGGCATCGCCGAGGATCCCGCCAGCATCGCCACGGCACTCAGCGGCGCCCTGCAGACCCGTCTGCCCGCCGCCCCGCGCCAGGCGCTCGGTCCCAGCCGCTTCCCCGCCGGCCACTGGCGCGCGTTCGCCGAACCGCTGGGCGAAGCGTTCAAGCTGCTGCATCCGGTCGCGCGCCGGCTGGGCTACGCAGCGGATTGATGCCGCCGCGGGAACCGCGCGGCCCCGGCGCCGCGCATCCCCATGTTGCGGTCCCCATGCCGCGGATCTTCCCTGTCGCGGATCTCCCATGTCGCGGATCTCCCCATGTAGGAGCGACGTAAGTCGCGACCGCACGGCGATCCCGGGTATCAGTGAAATCGCGACTCACGTCGCTCCTACAACGGAGCGGCATGCACGCCGACCGGAACGCGCACCAGCGCGCCACCCCGTCCAACCCGCATCTGGCAGACTCCGTGCATCCCACACGGAGCTTCACGATGCGCATCCACAGCGACAGCTTCGACCACCGCGGCGCGCTCCCGGCCGAGTTCGCGCTCGGCGTGCGCGGTGCGGACGGCGCGGTCGGTTTCGGCCGCAACCGCAACCCGCAACTGGCCTGGGACGACGTGCCCGCCGGCACCCGCTCGTTCGCGCTGCTGTGCGTCGACGCCGATGCCCCGACCGTGGCCGAAATGGTCAACAAGGACGGTGTCGAGATCCCGGTGTCGCAACCGCGCACCGGGTTCTGCCACTGGGCGATGGTCGATATCCCCGCCGACCTTCGCGCGATCGCCGCAGGCAGCTGCAGCGACGGCGTCACGAAACACGGCAAGCGCGATCCGGCCGGCCCGGGCGGTGCGCGGCAGGGCCTGAACGACTACACCGGCTGGTTCGCCGGCGACGACGCGCTGGCGGGCGACTGGTTCGGCTACGACGGCCCGTTCCCGCCGCCCAACGACCTGCGCGAGCACCGCTACTTCTTCCGCCTGTTCGCACTCGACGTCGAGCGCCTGGACGTGCCGGAGCGCTTCGGCGCCGCCGATGTCGCGCGTGCGATCCACGGCCACGTACTCGCCGAGGCGCTGGTGCACGGCACCTATTCGCTGCATCCCGCGGTCGCGCGCTGAGCCGGCATGCCGGCCCGGCGGCGACGTGGCACGGGCCTCACTGTGCCGGCACGATCTCCGACTCGACCACCATGTCGAGCACATAGGCGATCGACGAAGCGTCCGCCGGCGCCGGCTCGCGGGTGAACTTCTTCAGCCGCAGCACCTTGCGCTCGCCGGCGACGAACTCGAAGCCCTCGATCTCCCCGTACAGCGGCTGCCATTCGCCCGGCGGCGACTGCTTGACGCCGTTGTCGCCGTAGCGGATTTCGCGCACCTGCAGGCATTGATGGTCGGGAATCAGCGGATGATTGCAGGCCACGCGCTGCGGCGCGACCTCGAGGAACACCGTCTCACCGGGACCGCCGTAACGCGTCTCGGCGGTGGCCTCGCCGACCCAGGTCGAGCTGCCGCCGTCGGCCGATTCCAGCTTCAGCCGCGGCGGCGCGGTCTCCTCGATCCGCGGCAGCAGCGGCTGCGCCAGCAAGTCGCCGATCGCCTTGTCGGCCCGCATCAGGGCCTCGTCGCAGGCCATCATCGTCGAAGTCAGGCGCCCGACCTGCAACCGGCCCTGCGCATCGACCTCGTAGCTGCCGCCGATGCGGTTGCAGCCGCCGGACACGCTGACGCGGCGGTCCTTGAACTCCAGCGTGAGCGGCCGCTCGGCGGACGGGAACAGCGCGTCGATGCGCTGGCCGTCGGCATCGGTCGCCGCGGCCAGGTGCCATTCCTGGCCACCGAGCATGTGCGAACCCGGGCCGGGGCCGGCGGTGTCGTTGCTTGCCGGCGGCGGCATCGGCGCGGCCGGTTCGGACGACGGTGTGCGGTCGCCGCCCGCGCAGGCGGCAAGCGCCAGCGGCAGCAACAGGGCCAGCGTGGTGGTGGTCGTGCGGCGGATGTTCATCGGAATGTCCATGGAATCTCCTCGGGGGGACTATGGAAACGCACCGACGGTGCAGGTGGGGTTACGCCTCAGTCACCGGTCGGCAACCACAACAGCAGCGCCACGCCCAGCGCCAGCCGGTAGACCGCGAACGCGGTGAAGCGATGGCTCTGGATGTAGCGCAGCAGCCACTTCACCGACACGAACGCGGTTACCGCCGAGGCCACGAATGCCACCGCCAGTTCGCCCCAGGCGACGCCGCCGAGGCCGCCGTCGAGGTAAAGCTCCAGCACCTCGTAGCCGGTCGCGGCGAACATCGTCGGGATCCCGACCAGGAACGCGAATTCGGTCGCCGCGGCGCGGTTGGTGGTCCCCGCCAGCAGCGCCACGAAGATCGTCGCGGCCGAGCGCGAGGTGCCGGGGAACACCCCGGCCACGACCTGCGCGACGCCGACCAGCACCGCCACCGTCCAGGTGATCGCGATGCGCTCGCCGAGCCGCCCGGCACGGCGCGTGGCCAGCTGCTCGGCGACCAGCATCCACACCGCGCCGATCACCAGAGCCCACGCGATCGGCGTGACCTGCGTCGGCAGCTCCCAGCCCAGCGCCTTGACCAGCAGGCCACCGACCGCGGTCACCGCGAACGCGGCCAGCAGCTTGAACGCGTAGTCGCGCGACTGCGCCGGGGTCGCGGTGATCCCCAGCGGGTCGTACTCGGCCGGCGCATCGTGGCCGGCGAACGCGACCGCCATGCCCCACAACCGCTTGCGGTAGATCAGCACCACCGCGCCGATCGCGCCGGCCTGGATCGCGATGTTGAACAGCGCACTGCGCGCGCCGAGCCAGTGCTGGGCGATCAGCAGGTGGCCGGTGCTGGAGATCGGCAGGAACTCGGTGATGCCTTCGATGATGCCGAGCAGCAGCGCGGCGAGCAGGTCGGTCATGGAGACTGGGCCAGGGTAGGGGAGCGCGGAAACCGTCGCCGCAGAATACCCGGTCGACGCTTCGCACCGGGACGGTGCGGTCGCGGCTGATTCGCACCAATTCGGTGCAGCGAATCCCGCCCAAGGTGGCTGGCGCTATATAAATCAGCAACTTGCGCGGGCAGGGAGCTTGGCACGGCGCTTGCTCATATCAACGTAGCCTTTCCCTTCCGCCAGCGAGCCCGCCATGTCCATCGAGAACGTCGAAAAACTCATCCGCGACCACAAGGTCGAATTCGTCGACCTGCGCTTCGCCGACATGCGCGGCGTGCAGCACCACGTGACCTTCCCGGCCTCGATCGTCGAGCCGGCGCTGTTCGAGGACGGCAAGATGTTCGACGGCAGCTCGATCAGCGGCTGGCGCGGCATCCACCAGTCCGACATGGTGCTGCTGCCCGACGCCTCGACCGCGACCCTCGACCCGTTCACCGCCGATCCGACGTTGATCCTGGTCTGCGACATCCTCGACCCGACCACGATGCAGGCCTACACCCGCGACCCGCGCGGAATTGCAAAACGCGCCGAGGCCTACCTCAAGTCCAGCGGCATCGCCGAGCAGGCGTTCTTCGGTCCCGAGCCCGAGTTCTTCATCTTCGACTCGGTGCGCTACGCCAACGACATGGGCCACACCTTCTACCATGTCGATTCCGAAGAGGCCGCGTGGAACTCCGGCCGCGAATACGAAGGCGGCAACACCGGTTACCGGCCGGGCGTGAAGGGCGGTTACTTCCCGGTCGCGCCGCTGGACTCGCTGCACGACATCCGCGCCGAGATGTGCAAGACCCTGGAAGCGGTCGGCATCGAAGTCGAGGTCCACCACCACGAGGTCGCCAACGCCGGCCAGTGCGAGATCGGCACCAAGTTCAACTCGCTGACCCGGAAGGGCGACGAGCTGTTGATGATGAAGTACGTCATCAAGAACGTCGCCCACCGCAACGGCAAGACCGCAACCTTCATGCCCAAGCCGCTGGTCGGCGACAACGGCAGCGGCATGCACGTGCACCAGTCGCTGGCCAAGGGCGGGGTCAACCTGTTCTCCGGCGACGGCTACGGCGGCCTGAGCCAGATTGCGCTGTGGTACATCGGCGGCGTGTTCAAGCACGCGCGTGCGATCAACGCGTTCGCCAACTCAAGCACCAACTCCTACAAGCGCCTGGTGCCGGGCTTCGAGGCGCCGGTGATGCTGGCGTACTCGGCCTCCAACCGCTCGGCCAGCTGCCGCATCCCGTACGTCTCCAACCCGAAGGCGCGACGCATCGAGTTCCGCTTCCCGGACCCGATGAACTCCGGCTACCTGATCTTCGCCGCGCTGATGATGGCCGGCCTCGACGGCATCAGGAACCAGATCGACCCGGGCGCGCCGAGCGACAAGGACCTGTACGACCTGCCGCCGGAAGAAGAGAAGAACATCCCGACCGTCTGCCACAGCCTCGACCAGGCGCTGGAGGCACTCGACGCCGACCGCGACTTCCTCAAGGCCGGCGGCGTGTTCACCGACGATTTCATCGACGCCTATATCGGCCTGAAAATGAAGGAAGTCACCGCGTTCCGCGCCGCGACCCATCCGCTGGAATACCAGATGTATTACGCGATCTAGCCCTCGACTGATCCCGCGATCCCCGCAACGGCCCGGAGTTTCCGGGCCGTTGTTGTTTGTGCCGGCTTCGGGAGGGAGGCGGGGCCTTGGCCGGGGCGGGCCGACCGGTTCGGTCGACCATCCCTGGTCGACTCACCGGCCGCGGCCATCCATGGCCGCTTCGACCCGCCCCAACCAAGGCCCCGCTTCGCACGTGTGGTGTATGGCGTCGATGCACGGCATACCAGCCACTTCCGGTACCTTGTAGGAGCGACGTAAGTCGCGCCTCTCTGACAATCGTTCGTCGATCAACGCACGCCTTCCTCAACGCCCCGAAAAGCGATCGACCAATCGGGCAACCGTGCAACCTGGAGTCAGCGTTTCGATCTCATCGGCTATCTACCCGGATACCCCGGCTGCGTGTCGAGCGTCTCCATCAACGTTGCCACCGGATCATCGGATCGTGCGAGCTTCTTCTCGAATACCTGGTTGCGGTGGTACTCGAGGTACAGATTCTGTTGCGGGGTAAAGGCGCCGCACTTGCGACCCGAGCGCACCGAAAAACCAATCCGCTTCACCACGTCGTCGGGCAGCAGCTGCGATGGCACCAACGCACCTTTGTCCTCGAACGTGATCCAGCCCCGGTCGAACAGCAAGTCCGCCGTTGGTGTCAGCAACAAGCCGTTATGCCCGTCCACCCGCTCCGCCGCGGTGCCACATTCCGCCCACGGCTTGATGTGGCTGGCACGCAGGAAGCGCAGGTCGCGTACGCCGGTGAGGCGGCATTCCTTCTCCACCCCGATCAGGCGGCGCCGGAACAGCGACTGCTTCTTGCGCACCTCGCCAAGCCGCAGTCCCACGGTGTCGTCAGGCTCCAGTCCGTCGTTGGCGGCCTCGCCCACATGCGCGGCTTCAAACGGCGTGACTTCGTGCAGTACCGGCCTCAGCGGAAACACCAGCGCCTTGCGCGGGTTGCCACGTGTATCGGGCACGCCATGCATTTCGTAAGGCGCCGCCGCCAGCTGGAACTCGCCGAGGAATCGATACGGCTGGCCCTTGCCCATCATCTGGAATAGCAACAACGCCTTGCCATTGACATCGTGGTTGAGGATCGCGCGGTTGCCGCCGGAATACGCCATGTCGCCAGCCTGCCCTTCACCGAAGTAATGAAGAAGGCCGTCGTCGTCCCAGAAGTCGTGGTAGCCGTGGGTCGCACCGGCCTCGCCGGTGAACAGGATCACGACCGGCGAATCCTTCGGCGTCGAGATGCCGCCCTGCCGCTGCCCGCCAAAGCGCGCGTGGATCTCGTCACGGCGGTGGTACAGCGCTCCGACCTTGAAAGGGACGTCGACCAAGACGGCTCCGGATTCCTGTAACGGGAAGAACGGCCCCGGTCCCTGGGCGATGCAGCGACGCCAGGATAGGCCCTCCCGCGCCCCGCGCCAAAACCCTCCCGGCCACCCCAAAGCACCCCACCACCCAAGCCGCGAAGGGCGGTGCCCCGGCCGGGTGCTTCCGAAGCGGCCATGGATGGCCGCGGCCGGTGAGTCGGCCATGGATGGCCGACCGAACCGGTCGGCAAGCACCCGGCCGGGGCGCCGACCCCACCCGGAGTCCGCGTGAATGTTTTTGAATTACCCACGACTCTCCAACGACCGCTGCCACACCCGCCGCCTGCACTAAGATGGTGCAATGTCCGCCCCGCCGCCCGACGTCGACACCCTCACCACCCCGCTGGCGTGGCTCGACCCCGACGGCAGCATCGCCGGCTGCAACCAGGCCTTCGCACGCTGGCTCGGCGTCGGCAGCCGCCGCCTGATCGGCCGGCCGCTGCCCGCCCTCGACGCCGAGACCCCACCGCGCCTGCCCGCCGCACTCGCCCGGCTCGACCCCGATGGCGCCCCCCTGCGCCTGCGCCGACTGCACCTGCGCCACCCCGATGCCGACGAACGCTTCGCCGACCTCTGGCTCAGCGCCGACCGTGACGCCCGCGTGCTGGTCGAAGCACACCCCGTCGACGAATTCCCCGGCGACGACCCCGCCCTGCTGCTGCCCTCCGCACTGGCCGCCTCGCTGAAAGGCCTCGCCCACGAACTACGCAACCCGCTGGCCGGCCTAAAGGGCGCCGCCCAGTTGCTCGCGCGCCGCGTCGAAGGCGACGACTCGAAGGAACTGCTCGGCCTGATCGATGGCGAAGTCGCCCGCCTGACCGGCCTGCTCGACCAGTTGCTGGTGCCGGCCCCGCCGCGCCCGCACGCCCCGATCAACATCCACGCCGTGCTCGAGCGCGTGCTGCGGCTGGTCGAAAGCGACGCCGGCTGGGCCGTGCGGCTGTTGCGCGACTACGACCCGAGCCTGCCGGAGTTCAACGGCGATGCCGACCGCCTCACCCAGGCGCTGTGGAACCTCGTGCGTAATGCGATCGAGGCCGGCGCCGGCAACGTCAGCCTGCGCACGCGCGCCGAGCACGGCCTGCGGATCGGCGACGAATCGCACCCGGTGGCGCTGCGGCTGGAGATCGTCGACGACGGCCGCGGCGTGCCCGAGGACCTCACCGAGCGCCTGTTCCTGCCGCTGGTGTCCGGCCGCGCCGAGGGCAGCGGGTTCGGCCTGGCGCTGGCCCAGCAGGTCGCGCGCGAGCACCGCGGTTCGCTGGTCTATCGCTCGCGGCCCGGGCATACCGTGTTCACCCTGTTGCTGCCGATGACCGTGGCCGAAACTGAAGTCCAAACCGACGCCGACGACATAGAGGCCGCGCCGCCGGAGGACACCGCATGAGCGCATCGACGCGGAACGGGACGGTCTGGATCGTCGACGACGACCGCGGGGTGCGCTTCGTACTCGCCACCGCCTTGCGGGATGCCGGCTACCGCGTTTCCGAGTTCGAGCACGCCGCCGCCGCGCTCGATGCGCTGGCCGGCGAGGGCGCCCCCGACCTGCTGTTCACCGACGTGCGCATGCCCGGCGACGACGGCCTGGTGCTGCTCGACAAACTCAAGGCGCGCGCCCCGGACCTGCCGGTGATCGTGATGAGCGCCTACACCGACGTCGCCAGCACCGCCGGCGCGTTCCGCGGCGGCGCCCACGAGTTCCTGTCCAAGCCGTTCGACCTCGACGACGCGGTCGCGCTGGCCGCGCGCGCGCTGGGGCTGGAAGCGGCCGCCGAGGAGGTCCCGCAGCCGCAGGGCCGCGCGATCGACAACGACGCCCCGCTGCTGCTCGGCGCCTCGCCGCCGATGCGCGAACTGTTCCGCGCGATCGGTCGGCTCGCCCAGGCGCCACTGTCGGTGCTCATCACCGGCGAGACCGGCACCGGCAAGGAACTGGTCGCGCGCGCGCTGCACCGCGAGTCGCCGCGCGCGAAGCAGCCGTTCGTCGCGCTCAACACCGCGGCGATCCCGTCGGAACTGCTGGAGTCGGAGCTGTTCGGCCACGAGGCCGGCGCGTTCACTGGCGCCCACAAGCGCCAGCCCGGCCGCTTCGAGCAGGCCGACCGCGGCACCCTGTTCCTCGACGAGATCGGCGACATGCCGCTGCCGCTGCAGACCCGGCTGCTGCGGGTGCTGGCCGAGAACGAGTTCTTCCGGGTCGGCGGCCGCGAGCTGATCCGGGTCGACGTGCGGGTCATCGCCGCGACCCACCAGGACCTCGACGCGCTCGTCGCGGCCGGCCGCTTCCGCGCCGACCTGCTGCACCGGCTCGACGTGGTCCGGCTGCAACTGCCGCCGTTGCGCGAACGCGTGGCGGACGTACCGCAACTGGCCGAGCGCTTCCTCGCGATCGCCGCGCGCAAGTTCGACGCCGCGCCCAAGCGGTTGTCGGCCGCCGCGATCGAGCGCCTGCTCGCCCACGACTGGCCCGGCAACGTGCGCGAACTGGAGAACCTGTGCTGGCGACTGGCCGCGCTGGCGCCGGGCGACGCGATCGGCCGTGGCGAGGTCGACGTCGCGCTGGGCACCCGTCGCGCCGCCACCGCCACGGTCGACTGGGAAGCCGCGCTGGCCGACTGGACCCGCGGCCAGCTCGACGCCGGCGCAGCCGACATCCACGCACGCGCCCGCGAACACTTCGACCGGGTGTTGCTGCAGACCGCGCTGGAACACACCGACGGCCATCGTGGCGAGGCTGCCGCGCGCCTCGGGGTCGGCCGCAACACCCTGGCGCGCAAGCTCAAGCCCGGGCAGCCGGGCGGGGCTTGAGTCCGCCGCCCGGGCACGTTTCACTGACACTGAACCCACCGCACGCTAGCTTCGTGCGGCATCGCCCCTTTCCACCACCGGGAGATCCCTGATGAAGACCGTCCTGCTTGCCAGCGCCTGCGCGCTGGCCCTCGCCGCCTGCAGTTCCACCCCGGCGACCCGCGCCGATACCGACACCGTTGCCGATACCACCGCGACGGCCGATGCCGGCCTGGCGACCAGCTCGACCCTGTCCAGCGCCAGTGTCAACCTCGCCTCGGCTTCCGGCAGCCTGGTCAGCGGCAAGCTGAGCATCATGCCGATGGGCGACGGCCTGCATTTGACCGGTGAGATCGGCGGGCTCAAGCCCAACAGCAGCCACGGCATCCACATCCACGAGAAGGGCGATTGCAGCGCCGCCGACGCCAGCAGCGCGGGCGGCCACTTCAACCCGGCCAGCGAAGCGCACGGCAAGGTCGATACCGCCACACACCACGGCGGCGACATGAACAACATCAACGCCAATGCCGAAGGCGTCGCAACGGTCAACGTGCATGCCAAGGGCGTGGTGCTCGGTGGCGGCGCCGCCAACGACGCGGTCGGCAAGGCGGTGATCGTGCATGCCGATCCCGACGACTACACCAGCCAGCCCTCCGGCAACGCCGGCGCGCGCGTCGCCTGTGGCGTGATCAAGGCCGGTTGAGCGGCCGCTCCGCGCTCGCCATGACCGTGCGTGTCCGCGAGGCCCGTGGTGCCGATGCCGCGCTGATCGCGCGCTGGAACGCGGCGATGGCGATGGAGACCGAGCACAAGCAACTCGACCCCGAGCGCGTCCGCGCCGGGGTCGAGGCCGGCATCGCCGACCCGGCGAAGGCGCGCTACTTCATCGCCATGCACGAGGCCGTCGCCGCCGGCCGCGAGACCCTCGCCACACCGGCCGGCACCCTGATGCTGACCCGTGAATGGAGCGACTGGCGCAACGGCGAGTGGTGGTGGATCCAGAGCGTCTACGTCGACCCGGCGCACCGGCGGCGGGGCGTGTTCGCCGCCCTGTACCGCCACGTCGAGCAACTCGCACGCAGCACCGATGGCGTGGTCGGCCTGCGGCTGTATGTCGAGCGCGGCAACGCGACCGCGCTGGCGACCTACGGTGCGTTGGGGATGGTCGACGCCGGCTACGCTATTCTGGAATCCCCGATCGCCCCATCGCCCACAGGCAAGGAGCCTGCATGAAGTCCAGCACGATCCGGTTTGCGGTTGCCCTGGCGCTGTTGCTGCCAGCGGTTGTCTGGGCGTCCGAGGGCACTACCGTCCCCGACGGCGACGCCCCGGTCACTGCCGCCGGCCCGGCGGACCCGTCGACCGCGCCCGGCGCCCCGGCGTCCCCCCAGGGCGTCCGCGATGCGATCAGCAATGCCTTCCGTGCGTCGGACCAGTCCGTGCCATGCGCGGGCGGCGGCGGCCTGGGTTGCACGATCGCCGAATCCGCACTGGAACTGGGGCTGCACGACGAGCGCGAGGAAGACCGCGCCAACCAGTTCCTGCGCGAGCGATAGCTCTGCGTCGGACCGGGCGCCTCAGCTCAACTCGACCCGGTAATCCGAATCGCGCTCGCAGTGCACGAAGTTCACCGGCACGCCATGGGCGCCCAGCACCGCGGCGATCTGCCGTTGGCGGGCCTCGAAATGCTGGTGCTGGCGTTGCAGCCGCACGCGGGCCTGTTCGCTGTCGCAGGCGGCGTCGGCGGCATAGCGCGTGCGCCAGGCCGCTGGTGAGAACAGCGCGATGCGCGCCTCGCCGTCAACGTAGTGCAGCAGCGGTTCCGGCGGCTGGTCGAGCCAGGCTTCGCCGCCGGGCTGCAGCAGCGCGGTTTCCAGCAAGGGCCACAACGCGGCCAGCCCGGCGTGCTCGTACTGCAGCGCGGTCATCGCGGCGAGGTCGTGCACGGTCAGGTAACGCGCGTGCTCGACCCGCAGCCCGAACGCGTCCTGCGCGGCCAGCGCGGTGTCGGCGCCGGCCATGCCGCGTTCGATCAGTTCGCGCTCGAAGGCATCGCCGACCCGCGCCACCGCGCCGGCCTCGCCGGTCAGCACGAACGGCAGCAGTCGCAGCGGCCCGCCGGCGAAATCCGGCGACGGCGCGAGCGCACCGGGCAGGCGGCCCTCATGGCTGCCGAAGGCGATCACCCGGCCGCCGCCCGTTATGCCGGATCGCGGCGCGCGCGCGGCCAGCTGGTCGAGTTCGCGATGCAGCGGCCAGCCCGGGCGCAGCAGTTCGACCGGGTCGTAAAGCGCACCGACCAGCACCAGCTCCAGGTCCGCCGCTTCGGCGCAGAACCCGGCCAGGTCGCGCGCCACCAGGTCGGCCAGCGGGCCGGTGCCGGCCTGGTCGAGGCGGTCGCGCGCGACCGGCGCGGCGCCGTCGAGTTCCAGCGCCAGCGCGCCGAGTACATGCAGGTCGGCGGCGGGTGGGGCGGTCGGATCCATCGGGTTCCTTGTTCGATACGCAGGCGTTTGGTTGGCGCCGGGGCCGGCGCTACACTGCGGTCATTATGCCCACGCAACATGCAGTCGATGAGGTGACACGATGCGTCAAGCCCGTCCGGTAGCCGTGCTCGGTGGCGTTCGGATCCCGTTCTGCCGCCAGAACACCGCGTATGCCGACGTCGGCAACCTCGGCATGTCGGTGCGCACCCTGGGCGCGCTGGTCGAGAAATACGGCCTGCACGGGCAGCAGCTCGGCGAGGTCGCGATGGGCGCGGTGATCAAGCATTCCAGCGACTGGAACCTCGGCCGCGAGGCGGCGCTGTCCTCCGGGCTGTCGCCGCTGACGCCGGGCATCACCCTGCAGCGCGCCTGCGGCACCTCGCTGGACAGCATCATCACCGTCGCCAACAAGATCGCGGTCGGGCAGATCGACGCCGGCATCGGTGGCGGCTCGGACACCACCTCCGACGTGCCGATCGTCTACTCGAAGGAACTGCGCCGGCGCCTGCTGGCGGCGAACGCGGCGAAGGACTTCAAGGGCAAGCTGGCCGCGTTCAGGGGCTTCTCCTTCCGCGAGCTCAAGCCCGACTTCCCCGGCGTCGCCGAGCCGCGCACCGGCAAGTCGATGGGCGACCACTGCGAGGACATGGCCAAGCAGTGGAACATCTCGCGCGACTCGCAGGACGAGTTCGCGCTGGCATCGCACCAGAAGCTGGCGGCGGCCTACGAACGCGGCTTCTTCGACGACCTGGTGGTCAGCTTCCGCGGCGTCTCGCGCGACAACAACCTGCGTCCGGACAGCAGCCTGGAAAAGCTGGCGACGCTGAAGCCGGCGTTCGACCGGACCTCCGGCCGCGGCACCTTGACCGCCGCCAACTCGACACCGCTGACCGACGGCGCGGCGGCGTGCCTGCTGGCCTCCGATGAGTGGGCACGGGCGCACGGCCACGAACCGCTGTGCCACCTGCGCGACGCGCAGGTCGCGGCGGTCGACTTCGTGCACGGCGAGGGCTTGCTGATGGCGCCGACCGTCGCGGTGCCGCAGATGCTGGCGCGCAATGGTCTGACCCTGCAGGACTTCGACTTCTACGAAATCCACGAAGCGTTCGCCGCGCAGGTGCTGTGCACGTTGCGCGCGTGGGAGAGCGAGGAGTACTGCCGGAACCGGCTGGGTCTGGACGCGCCGATGGGGCAGATCGATCCGGCCAGGATCAACATCAACGGCTCGTCGCTGGCGACCGGCCACCCGTTCGCGGCGACCGGTGCGCGGCTGGTCGCGACCGCCGCGAAGGAGCTCCAGCAACGCGGCGGCGGCCGTTGCCTGCTGTCGATCTGCACCGCCGGCGGCATGGGCGTGATGGCGATCCTGGAGCGTTGATCGGCCGCCCACTCCGGAACAACGAGGTTTGTGTAGGAGCGACGTAAGTCGCGAACGCCAAAGCATCCGGGTATCGACTCCGTCCGCCTGCGACGGTATTCACCGGAACCGATTCGAGCAGCGGGCCGGTCGCTTACGGGAGGTGTTCTCCCGGTCAGCGGTAGTTGCCTGACGATTTGGTGCGCGTTCGCGACTTACGTCGCTCCTACAAGAGCGCGGTCGTCGCTTCCGCAAACGCCAGGGCGGCGGCGCGAACGGTGCCACCACCAATCACCTCGCTACTCCGCCGCTTGCCCGCCCCCGCGGTTACTCGCGCAGCCGCGGCATGCCGTGCTCGTCGCGCTCCTCGACGACCGACTGGTCGTAGATCCGTTCGCGCAGGTCGCGGCCGGGGAGCTCGGTGATCGCCTCGCCGCGGGTGGCGCGCAGGGCGTTGGCGTAGCTCAGGCGCGCGCGCGGTTCGTCGCCGGCCTGGGCGAAGCCGTGGCCGAGTTCCTCCCACGCTTCGGCATTGGCGCCTTGGGCGAGCGCGCGGTGCAGGTAGGCTTCCGACTGCGGCCACTGGCCCTGCGCGCGGCTCAGGCGGGCCAGGCTCAGCAGCAGGCCGGGACTGGCCGGGTGCGCTTCGAGCCAGCGCTCGGCGCGCTCGCGGCGGGCGTCGATCCGGCCGATCGGCAGGCGCCCGTAGAGGCCGGCCAGCGATTCGTCCCAGCGCGCGTCGAGCGCCTGTTCGACGCTCTTCGCCGAGGCTTCTTCCCAACGCAATGCAGCGGCACGTTCGGCATACGCGGCGACCGCGGCCGGTTCGCTGCGCAGCGGTTTGGGCAGCGCCTCCCAGCGGTCGGCGAGCACGTTGGCGTCGCCGGCTTCGCGCAGCGCGTCCTCGGCCCAGCGGGTTTCCAGTGCGTCGACCCGTGCCGGCGGCAAGGCCTGCTGCTGGCGGATCGGGCCGAGCAGGCCGTAGGCGTCGCCGGTGCGACCGGTGGCCGCCAGCGCCTGCGCGCGCAGGGCCAGTCCGCGCGGCGGCAATGGCTGCACGTTGGGCGCATCGAGCAGAGTCAGCGCATCGGCCGGGCGGTCGTCGGCCAGCGCCAGCTCGGCCGCGGTCAGCGCGCGGGTCAGCGGGTGCGGGCCGGCGAGCGTGTCGAGGTGCTGGTTGGCGACGGCGTTCTCCCCGCGCGCCGCGGCGGCACGCGCGGCGCCGGCGCGTGCGACGTGGACGATGCCGTCCTCTTCCGCGGTCGGCGCGCGCGCGGCTTCGTCGAGCAGCTTCTCGGCGCGGCTCCAGTGACCCTGGTTGAGCGCGTTGAGTCCGTCGGTGAGCCTGGCCCGCGCCGCGCGCTCGCGGCGACGACGCAGGGCGGCCAGCGGCAGGCTCAGCATCTTCCACAGCAGCCATGCGGCGACCAGTACGCCGACACCGATCAGCAATGCCGCGGCGAGGGTGGTGGTGTAGTCGGTGCCGCGGTAACGGACCAGCACGTAACCCGGATCCTGCACCAGCAACTGCGCGACCAGCGCGCCGACCAGCACCAGCACGATCAACAGCAACAGGTTGCGGAACAGGTTCATTGGCGGGACTCCTGGCTCGTGGCGCGCGACTGGCGCAGTTGGGCCAGTGTGCTGCCGAGGGTCGGAAGTGAAAGTGAAAGCGGCAGCGCCGCGATCGCGCGCAGGCGTTCGCGCAGGCGCTGCCGTTCAGCCGATTCCGGCAGCAGCCGCAGCAGCCAGCCATCGGTGCGACGCAGGGCGGCGCGGTAGCCGTCGACATCGCGACGCTCGGCGGCGGCGCGGGCCAGGCTGATTTCCAGCTGCAGCCCGGCGCGGGCGGCGGCGATGTCGGCCGGTTGCACCGCCACCGCGCGGTCGCTCGGGCGCACATCGATGATGTTGGCGAACGCACGGCGCCACCACGGTTGCGCGGTTTCCGCCCGGGCCGCGCTGCGCCGGTCCGGCTGCACCTGCGCGGTCGATTGCGCGAACGCATCCAGTTGCGCCATCGCCTGCGCGCGCGGCTCGGCCTCCAGCGCGTCGAGCGCGGCGCGCTCCTGCCCGAGGGTCTGGCGCAGGCTCAGGTAGGCCGGGTCGTCGACGCCTTCGAGCACACCGGCGGCGAGCGCCAATGCGCGTCGTGCGCCATCGAGGTCGCCGGCGATCGACAGCCGCTCCTGGGCCATCGACAGCAGAAGCTCGGTCTCGTCCAGGCGCAACGCCTGCGCGCCGTGGCGGTCGGGATCGGCGAAGCGGGCGAAGCTGTCCTCGATGATCGCCGAGCGCTCGCCCAGCCCGAGCAGCTCGTCGCGCAACACGCCGTTGGTGGCGACCGCCTGCTGCAGCCGACCGGCCTGGGCGCGGTGGTCGCGACGCAGGCCGTCGACGCGCTCATCGAGCGCCTCCAGCCGCAACTCGACATCGCCGGCGACGCGGGCCTCGTCCGCACGGGACTGCCACCATTGCCAGCCGTACCAGCCGGCGCCGGCAAGCAACAGGAAAACCAGCAGCCACCACGGCCAGCTGCTGCGGCGACGCGGGGACGAATCAGGGGAAGTCGAGGACACGGACGCAACCGGTGGACGAAGTACCGACATGCTACCGGAAGCACGCCAGCCGCCAGCCGCGGCGGGACTCAGCCCAGTATCGACGCGGCCGTTTCGACCAGGCTCGCCGGGCGCGCATCGGACGCGCGGAAACCCTGCGTGAAACCCAGCGTGGAAGCGAGTTCGAGCAGGCGGTCGCTGGCACCGACCACGGGCAGCAAGCGGACCCGTGCGGCAAGGTCGGCCGGCAGCGCGTCCATCACCCGCCGCAGGCCGTCGCTGCTCGACAACGCGACCGCCGCCGGCCGCGACAGTCCGCGCAATGCCGCCAGCGCACGCGCCGACGGCGGCAGTGGAATGCGCCGGTAGACATCCGCGCGTCGGACCTCGCCGCCGCGCGCCTGCAACGCCGGGGCCAGCGTCCCGCGGCCGCCGGGCGCGGTGACCAGTCCGACCGCGATGCCGTCGAGCCGCTGCAGGCCGGGCAATGCCAGCAGGCCTTCGCTGTCCATCCGCCGCGGCGCCGCGACGTCGCCGGCGCCGGCGCGCCGCAATGCCGCCGCGGTGCCGGCGCCGACCGCGAACCATTGCTGGTCCTCGGCCGGTCGCAACGGTTGCAACAGCGCCGCCGCACGCACCGCCATCGGGCTGGTGAACAGCACCCGCGGCGCGTCCAGTGCCGCCCGCAGGCCGGCCCGCGCCACGTCGTCGTCGAGCGCCTGCAGCCGCCATGGCGACAGCGCGATGATGCCGCCACCGCGGCGCGCGGCGGCGCGGCGCATCGGCTCGTGCTGGCCGCGGGGGCGCAGCGAGATTACGTACCATGCCGGCATTGGCGGGGTGTTGGTCGACATTGCGCCAGCATATCGCCCCCACTTCCTGGAACCCCGGATGCCCCACTCCGACGCCCTGCAACGCCTCAACCACCACTACCAGTCGATGCCGCCGGTGGCGGTGATGGACCTGCGCATCGCCGCCTACGACGGCCGGCGGCTGCAGTTGCACGCGCCGCTGGCGCGCCATGTCAACGACAAGGGCTGCGCGTTCGGCGGCAGCCTGGCCTCGATGATGACGCTGGCCTCGTGGGGCCTCGTGTCGCTGCAGTTGGAGGCGGCCGGAATCGACGCCGACGTGTTCGTCGCCGACAGCCAGATCCGCTACCTGGCTCCGCTGTTCGACGATATCGAGGTGGGGGCCGAGCTCGGTGCCGGCGAGGACTGGGCCACCTTCATCGCGACCCTGCGCCAGCGCGGGCGTGCGCGCACCCAGCTGGTGGCAAAGGTGCCGCTGCCCGCCGGCGGCATCGCGACCGAGTTCACCGCCCGCTACGTCGCGATCGCCCGGCGCTGAGCCGTGGCGACTACCATGGGCGCTTCACCTCGACCCGGAGCGCGCCGATGCGCCTGATCACCACCCTGCTGCTGGCCGTGCTCATGCTCGCCGGCTGCGCCAGTTCCAGCCCCGCCGCCAACGCGCTCGACGCCGCGCAGTACGCCTGGTCCGGCGCGATCCGCTGGAACGATTTCGGCGGCGCGCTCAACCTGGTCGATCCGGAACTGCGCGAAGAGCACCCGCTGACCGACCTGGAGCGCAAGCGCTACGAGCAGGTGACCATCTCCGCCTACCGCGACCTCGGCGCCTCCCGCAACATCGAGGCCGGCACCGCGGTGCGCACGATCCAGATCGGGGTGGTCAACAAGCACACGATGGAGCAGCGCGAAGTCCGCTACCAGGAGACCTGGCGCTGGGACGAGGCCGCCAAGACCTGGTGGGTGACCAGCGGCCTGCCGGACCTGTGGGCCGGCGAGTAAGGGCCCGCGCATGAGCCGGCCGCCGCTTTCTGCGACAATCGCCGGCCCGCTCGCCGCCATCGTGACGCCGTGACCCTCGATGAACTGCTGGCCTTCGCCGGCCGCCACCCCTACCTTTCGCTCGGACTGGTCGCGCTGACCGTGGCGATCATCTACACCGAAGTCATGCGCCTGTTCCGCGGCTACAAGGCGCTGCGCCCGGCCGAGCTGACCGCGCTGATCAACCGCGACAACGCGCTGCTGATCGACCTGTCCGCCAGCAACGACTTCCAGAAGGGCCACATCGCCGGCAGCAAATCGGTGCAGCCCAGCCAGTTCGACCCCGAGAACAAGCTGCTGGCCAGCGCCCGCGCGCTGCCGGTGGTGGTGACCTGCCGCACCGGCCAGGCCTCCGCCGATGCCGCCAAACGGCTCAAGAAGGCCGGATTCGAGCACGTCTACTGGCTCGAGGGCGGCGTCCAGGCCTGGCAGCACGCCGACCTGCCGCTGGTGAAAGGCCGAGGCTGAACCCGCGGACCCCCTTGCAACCGGCCCGCGCGTCCCCCATGCCGGGACCGGGGGCGCGCATGACCGCGTGCCATACTTGATTCTTTCCGCCTAATACAGCTGGAGTTTGAGATGTCCGAAGAAACCCTCAACGGCGCCGCCGCACCGGAAGCCGCCACCGACGCCACCGCCACCGGCCCGGCGTTCACGGTCGAGAAGATCTACGCCAAGGACGTCTCGTTCGAAGTGCCCGCCGGCCCGGCCGCGTTCAGCGAGCAGACCCAGCCGCAGCTGCAGATGAACCTCAACCAGAGCGTGCAGCGCATCAACGACAACGCCTACGAGGTCACCCTCGGCATCACCCTGACCTGCAACGCCGGCGACAAGGCGCTGTACGTGGTCGAGGTCAAGCAGGCCGGCGTGTTCAGCCTGTCCGGCTTCGAGCCGGCGCAGCTCGACGGCATGCTCGGCACCCACTGCCCGAACGTGCTGTACCCGTACGCGCGCCAGCTGATCAGCAGCCTGGTCCAGTCCGGTGGCTTCCCGCCGTTCTTCCTGCAGCCGATCAACTTCGACGCGCTGTACGCCGAAGGCCTGCGCCAGCGCGCGGCGAAGCAGGCCGAGGGCCTGGCCGCCGACGCCGAGACCGCCGGCAACGCCTGACCGGTCGCGCATGCACGACAAATCGACCAGCGTCGCGGTGCTCGGGGCTGGTTCCTGGGGCACCGCGCTGGCCGCGTTGATCGCCCGCCACGGCCACCGCACGGTGCTGTGGGGGCGGGACGCGGCCTGCGTGGCGACGATCGACCGCGGCCACCAGAACCCGCGCTACCTGCCCGACATCGCCCTGCCCGACACCCTGCGCGCGACCACCGACCTGGCCGCCGCGCTCGACGGTGCCGAGCTGGTGCTGGTGGTGGTGCCCTCGCACGCATTCGCCGACACCCTGCGAGCGCTGGCGCCGCACCGGCCCGCCGCGGCCGGCGTGGCGTGGGCGAGCAAGGGCTTCGAACCCGGCAGCGGACGCTTCCTGCACGAGGTCGCCGCCGAGGTCCTGGGTCCGGACGTGCCGCTGGCGGTGGTCACCGGCCCGTCGTTCGCCAAGGAGGTCGCGCTCGGCCTGCCGACCGCATTGACCGTGCATTCGGCGACCGCCGATTTCGCGCAGTCGGTCGCCGAAGTGCTGCACGGGCCCAACTTCCGTGCCTACACCGGTGACGACATGCTCGGCGCCGAACTCGGCGGCGCGATGAAGAACGTGCTGGCGGTGGCGACCGGCGTCGCCGACGGCATGCAACTCGGGCTCAACGCGCGTGCCGGGCTGATCACCCGTGGGCTCAACGAAATGCTGCGGCTCAACCGCGCGCTCGGTGGCCAGCCGGAGACCCTGATGGGCCTGGCCGGCCTCGGCGACCTGGTGCTGACCTGCACCGGCGACCTCTCGCGCAACCGCCGGCTCGGCCTCGCGCTGGGACGCGGGCAGGGCATCGAGGAAGCGGTGCGCGAGATCGGCCAGGTGGTCGAGTCGGTGCAGACCGCCGACGAGGTCATGCGGCTGGCCCGCCGCCACGACGTCGAACTGCCGATCGCCGAAGCGGTGCACGCCGTGCTGCACGGCGAGATCACCCCCGGCGAAGGCCTGCGCCAGTTGATGGCGCGCGAACAGAAGGCCGAGTATCCGAGCGCGTTGTTCGGCTGAGCGGGTTTGGCGGGGTCGTTGTCTTGCCCCGGCGACCTGCTCCTGTACTGCCGGTCCGGTCCGGTTCCGGTGTAGGAGCGACGTAAGTCGCGATCGCACGGCGATCCCGGGCGTCAGTGAAATCGCGACTTACGTCGCTCCTACATCGAAGCGGAGTTTTCGCGCCCGCCACAAAAAAGCCCGGTCGGAGCCGGGCTTTTTCGTTTCACCCAGCCACGATCAGAAGCTCGCGCGCACGCCGACCAGGTACTTGGTGGTATCGACATCCTCGAGCAACTCGCCGCTCTCGGCCTCGACGAACACGCCCCAGGTCGGATTGAACTTGACCTGCACGCCGACCAGGCCCGAGAACGAGCCGTCGAAATCGCCACCGTCGTTGTAGCTGGCCTTGGCCCAGCCCTCGACCCGGTC
Source organism: Lysobacter sp. F60174L2 (assembly GCF_052547135.1). NCBI lineage: Bacteria > Pseudomonadati > Pseudomonadota > Gammaproteobacteria > Lysobacterales > Lysobacteraceae > Lysobacter > Lysobacter sp. F60174L2. The sequence continues at coordinate 326,807 of NZ_JBQWRA010000001.1, forward strand.
GGCCAGCAGGCCGCGCACGCCGACGCTGATGCGGCCGCCGTCGATCGACTCCGAACCGCTGACGCCCAGCACGTCGCTGACCTCGAACCCGTAGCGGACGTAGCCCAGCTCGGCGATGAAGTCGGCGCGCTCGCCGAGGTCGGAGCGCAGGCCCACGCCCAGCTGGCTCTCGTCGAGTTCGATGTCGTAGTCGTCGGCCTCGACGCGGGCGTAGCCGCCATGCAGGTAGACGTGCTCGGCCACGGCCGCCGAAGCGCGCAGCTGGAAGCCGTCGGCGGCCTCTTCGCCCTCGATGTCCATGCGGGTGTAGCCACCCTCGACGTAGGTGTAGTCCACGCCACCCGCGGCGGCGCCGAATGACGTGGCGGCCAGCGCGATGGCCAGTGCGATCTGCTTGTTCATGCGTTCCTGCTCCCTGTGGTTGTCATGCGATCCGCCGTGCGGGCGGCGGCGCACTTTAACGAAACACTTACGAATAAACAAACCGGGCGCACAAAAAAGCCCGGCCGGAGCCGGGCTTCGATCGCGACGATCAGGGGAGAGAGAAAAGTCGCGGTTACTGCACTTGCTACTGCTTAGAACGTGATGCGCGGGCCGATGAAGTACTGGGTGGCGCCGTCGACGAACTTGACGTCGCCGCTGATGCCCCACATCGGGTTGAACTTCACCTGCGCACCGACGCGGCCGTAGAAGTCGCCGTCGTAGTCGCTGCCGTCCTCGTAGCCGGCCAACGCGTAGCCTTCAAGGTTCTGCGTCAGCGCGCCACGCACGCCGGCCTCGACGCTGTAGCCGTCGAGCGAGCTGTCGAACTCGTCTTCCGAGCGCTCGTAGGCGACGCGGGTCAGCAGGTCGGCGTTCGGCGAGATCTCGTGGTTGTAGCCGATGCCCAGGCGCATCTGGTCGACGTCGACGCCGTCGAAGTTCACGCCGCCGACGTTGAAGTCGTCGGTCTTCTGCCCGGCGTAGCCGCCGAACACGTGGAAGTTGGGAGCGATGGCGCCGGAGCCGTTGATGGCCCAGCCGTCGGCATCGATGCCGCTGTCGGTCTCGGTGGCCATGTAGCCGCCTTCGACATAGTTGTAGGACACGCCATCGGCCGCGGACGCGGCGAACGGCAGGGCGGCGATCAGGGGAAGGGCGAGCAAGGACTTCTTCATAAGGTCTGGGCCTCTTTTATATGAAAGGTCCGGGCCACGCGTATCGGGGGATGGCGTGGCGATCCGGCCCCCGCAGTATCCCGGGGGCGCCCAAATCCGGCCTGAATTGTATAGTCGGGGATTGCGCAACTACACGTCCCATTCAGGGTCGGGATTTTCCGGGGGTGGCGCGCGCCCGCAGGCGTCGCCATGCAAACGTATGCAGCACCGGCCGGCCGCCGACCTGATTAGGCTGGGCGTTCTCACATGGACCATGCAATGAACGGCACGCCCGCCTCGCTGTTGACCATCTTCGGAGCCACCGGGGACCTCGCCCGGCGGATGCTGCTGCCCTCGCTGTACGGCCTGGAGGGCGATGGCCTGCTGCCGCCGGCGCTGCGGATCCTCGGTACCGCGCGCAGCGACCTGGACGTCGACGGATTCAAGGCGCTGGTCGCCGCTTCGATCGGGCAGTACGTGCCGGCCGCCGAACGCAACGACGCCACCCTGGCGCGGCTGCTGCAGCGCATCCACTACCAGGCGGCGTCGGTGGACGACGCGGCGTCGATGCAGGCGCTGTGCGACGTCATCGCGGGGTTGCGCGACGGCGACATCGTCTACCACCTCAGCACCGCGCCGCGCTGGTACGCGCCGATCTGCGACGCGCTCGGCGCGCACGGCCTCGGTGGCGCCGGCACCCGGGTGATGCTGGAGAAGCCGCTCGGCCACGACCTCGCCAGCGCGATCGGGATCAACGACGGCGTCGCCCGGGTGTTCGACGAGGAGCGCGTGTTCCGGGTCGACCACTACCTCGGCAAGGAGGGCGTGCAGAACCTGCTGGCGCTGCGCTTCGGCAATGCGCTGTTCGAGCCGCTGTGGAACGCGCGGCATGTCGAGCAGGTGCAGATCACGGTCGCCGAGACGGTCGGGGTCGAGGGTCGCGGCGACTATTACGACGGCTCCGGGGCGATGCGCGACATGCTGCAGAACCACCTGCTGCAGTTGCTGTGCCTGGTCGCGATCGAGCCACCGTCGCAGTTCGAGCCGACCGCGGTGCGCAACGAGAAGATCAAGGTGCTGCATTCGCTGCGCGCGATCGGTCGCGAGCAGGTGGCGGCCGACACCGTCATCGGCCAGTACGGGCCCGGCGCGGTCGATGGCGTCGCGGTGCCCGGCTACCGCGACGAACTGTCCGACAACGGCAGTGGCCGCCCGAGCACCACCGAGACCTACGTCGCCCTGCGCGCGCGGATCGACAACTGGCGCTGGAAGGGCGTGCCGTTCTACCTGCGCACCGGCAAACGCATGCCGCAGCGCTGCACCGAGATCTACCTGCAGTTCCGCAGCGTGCCGCACTCGATCTTCGACCACGGCGCCACCGCGCTGCAGCCCAATGCGTTGCTGATCCGGTTGCAGCCGGAGGAGCGCATCGAGCTGCGTTTGATGAGCAAGACCCCGGGACTCGACCGCGCGGGGCTGCAGCTGTCGCAGGTCGCGCTCGACCTCGACATGCAGGAGGAGTTCGGCGCGCACCGGCGCCGGCTGTCGTACGAACGCCTGTACCTCGACGCGATCGAGGGCAACGGCACCCTGTTCGTGCGCCGCGATGAGACCGAGGCCGCGTGGCAGTGGGTCGACGCGATCCACGATGGCTGGCGCCACGCCGGCATGGTGCCCAAGACCTATCCGGCCGGCACCTGGGGGCCGGGCGGCGCGATCACCCTGACCGACCGCCACGGCCACGCATGGCGCGAATGACGATGCCGGGGAAGACGCGCTGATGGCCTTCGTCGAACACGAATACACCGATGCCGACGCGCTGGCCGCGAGCCTTGCGCAACAGCTGCGGGCGACCTGCGCCAATGCCCTCGCCGCGCGCGGGCAGGCCTGGCTCGCGCTGGGAGGCGGGGGCACGCCGTTGCCGCTGTACCGGCGGCTGGCCACGGGCGAGCTGCCGTGGTCGCAGGTGACGCTGGTGCCGACCGACGAGCGCTGCGTGCCGCACGACCACCCGGCCTGCAACCTCGCGGCGATCGGCAATGCGTTCGCCTCGGCCGAGGGCGTGGAGCTGCTCGCGTTGACCACTGCCGATGGCGATCCGGAGCGTTCCGTAACCCACGCGCGTGCAACGCTGGCACGCCACCCCGCGCCGTTCGACGCCGTGGTGCTGGGGATGGGCGCCGACGCGCACACCGCGTCGCTGTTTCCGGGCGTGCCCGGGCTGGCCGAAGCACTGGATCCGGCGTCGCCGGTCGAGGCCTGCCGGATCGACCCGCAGCCGCTGCCGCCCGAGGCACCCTATCCGCGGATCACCCTGACCGCCGCGCGCCTGCTGCGCGCACGTTCGCTGCATCTGGTCATCACCGGCGGGAACAAGCGCGCGGTGTTGCGTCGCGCCGCCGCATCGCACGATTTGCTGCAACATCCGATCGCCGCCTTCCTGCACGCCGCGACCGCGCAGTTGCACGTACATTGGAGCCCGTGATGAGCCTGCACCCCGCCATTGCCCGCGTCACCGAACGCATCACCGAGCGCAGTCGCGGCCCGCGCGCCGATTACCTGCGACGGATGGACGCGGCGCGCGCCGCCGGACCCGCGCGCATGCAGCTGGCCTGCGGCAACCTCGCGCACGGCTTCGCGGCCTCCGGCAACGACAAGCCGACCCTGCGCGACGGCCACGCCGGCAACATCGGCATCGTCACCGCCTACAACGACATGCTCTCCGCGCACCAGCCGCTGGAGCCGTACCCGAGCCTGATCCGCGCCGCCGCGCGCGCGGCCGGCGGCACCGCGCAGGTCGCCGGCGGCGTGCCGGCGATGTGCGACGGCGTCACCCAGGGTCGCGACGGCATGGAGCTGTCGCTGTTCTCGCGCGACACCATCGCGCTGGCGACCGCGGTCGCGCTGTCGCACGACATGTTCGACGCCGCGCTGCTGATGGGCGTGTGCGACAAGATCGTGCCCGGCCTGCTGATCGGCGCGTTGAGCTTCGGCCACCTGCCGGTGATCTTCGTGCCGGCCGGGCCGATGACCTCGGGCCTGCCGAACAAGGAGAAGGCCGCGGTGCGCCAGCGCTTCGCCGAGGGCAAGGCCAGCCGCGCCGAACTCCTGGACGCCGAGTCGCGCAGCTACCACGGCCCCGGCACCTGCACGTTCTACGGCACCGCCAACTCCAACCAGATGCTGATGGAGGTGATGGGCCTGCACATGCCCGGCACCGCCTTCGTCAATCCGGGCACGCCGCTGCGCGACGCGCTGACGGTGGCGGCGACCGAGCAGGCGCTGCGCATCACCGCGCTGGGCAGCGAGTACATTCCGCTCGCGCACACGGTCGACGAGAAGGCGCTGGTCAACGCGATGGTCGGCCTGGCCGCGACCGGTGGCTCGACCAACCACGCGATCCACCTGGTCGCGGTCGCGCGCGCGGCCGGCGTGCTGATCGACTGGGACGACCTCGACGAGCTGTCGAAGGCGACCCCGCTGCTGACCCGCATCTACCCCAACGGCAGCGCCGACGTGAACCATTTCCACGCCGCCGGCGGCATGGGCTTCGCGATCCGCGAACTGCTCGACGCCGGCCTGCTGCATCCCGACATCCGCTGCGTGCACGGCGGCGACCTGCGCCAGCAGGCGATGGAGCCGTACCTGGACGACCTGACGCTGCGCTGGCGCGACCCGCCGACCGCCTCGCTCGACCCCGACGTGCTGCGCGGCGCCACGTTGCCGTTCGACAGCGAAGGCGGCCTGCGCCGGCTGGCCGGCAACCTCGGCCGCGCGATCGTCAAGATCTCCGCGGTCGCGCCCGAGCACCGCGCGATCACCGCGCCGGCGCGGGTGTTCGAATCGCAGGACGCGGTCATCGACGCGTTCCAGGCCGGCCAGCTCAAGGGCGATCTCGTCGTCGTCCTGCGCGGCCAGGGCCCCCGCGCCAACGGCATGCCCGAGTTGCACAAGCTGACCCCGACCCTGGGCGTGATGCAGGACCGCGGCCAGAAAGTCGCGCTGCTGACCGACGGCCGCATGTCCGGCGCGTCCGGCAAGGTGCTGGCGGCGATCCACGTGACCCCGGAAGCGGCCGACGCCGGTGTGATCGCACGCGTGCGCGACGGCGACCTGGTCCACCTCGACGCCGAAGCCGGCGTGATGGAGTTGCGGATCGACGCGGCGGAACTGCAGGCGCGTCCGCTGTCGAACGCGTTGCGACCGGACAGCCAGGTCGGCCTCGGCCGCGAGCTGTTCGGCCTGATGCGCGCCAATGCCGGCACCGCAGAGCAGGGCGCCTGCAGCCTGTTCGCGGGCCTGCCCGGCGGTGTCGCGGCCACGCACGCCGACGCGGCGGCCGGAACCGGTGGCGCCGAACCGCTGCCGCACCAGCCCGGCATCCACCCGCTGCCCGGCGCGGAGGTCGATGCATGAGTGCGGCCGAGCTTGAACTGATCGCCGACATCGGCGGCACCAACGCACGCTTCGCCCTGACCGACCCAACCGCGACGACCCCACAGCTGCTGCAGTCGCAATCGCTGGAGAACGCCGACTTCGCCAGCCTGCAGCATGCCGCCGAGCACTACCTGCAATCGGTCGGCGTGCAGCCGCGTCGCGCCGCCATCGCGCTGGCCTGCCCGGTCAACACCGACGATATCCGCCTGACCAACCGCGCGTGGTCGTTCAGTCGCAACGAGCTGCGCCAGTCGCTCGGCCTCGACGAACTGCTGCTGCTGAACGACTTCGGCGCGGTGGCGTGGTCGGTGCCGGCGCTGCAGGCCGACGACCGCATCGCGCTGTACGGGCCGGAGCAGTCCGGGCTGCATGGCCCGGTCAGCGTGCTCGGCCCCGGCACCGGCTTCGGCGTCGGCCTGCTGGTCGCCACCGGTGACCACGGCTGGCACGCGGTCGAGACCGAGGGTGGCCACGTCAGCTTCGCCCCGCTCGGCGACGAGGAGCAGGCGATCGCGCGCTGGTTGAACGCGCGCCACGGCCGCGTCTCCTACGAACGCCTGCTGTCGGGCAGCGGCCTGGCCTGCATCGACGCCGTGCTGCGCGGCACGGTCGACGCCACCGGCGGCGTGAGCGACCTGCGCGACCCCGCCGCGGTGGTCGCCGCCGCACTTGACGGTCACGATGCGTTCGCACGACGCGCACTCGCGCGGTTCTGCGGGATCCTCGGCAGCGTCGCCGGTGATGTCGCGCTGATCCACGGCGCGCGCACGGTGATGATCGCCGGCGGCATCATCCCGCGCTTCGTGCCGTTCCTGCGCAGCAGCGCGTTCCGCGAGCGGTTCCTGTCCAAGGGCCGCTTCGCCGCCTACCTGGAATCGGTCTCGGTCCAGGTCGTCACCCATCCCAACCCCGGACTGCTCGGCGCGGCCGTCGCGTTGCGCCGGGGCAGCAAGGCGGGAGTCGCCCATGAATAGCCCGGCCGTGCCGGACGTCACCGCCGTCGACCGCATCGACGCACTCCTGAGCCGTGCGCCGGTGCTGCCGGTGCTGGCGATCGACCACCTCGACGACGCCGTGCCGCTCGCGCGCGCGCTGGTCGAAGGGGGACTGCCGGTGCTCGAAGTCACCCTGCGCACCGACGCCGCGCTGGCCGCGATCCGCCGCATCGCCGACGAAGTACCCGACGCGATCGTCGGCGCCGGCACCGTCCTGACCGCGGCCGACCTCGACGCGGTGGTCGCCGCCGGCGCCGCATTCGCGATCTCGCCCGGCGCCACCGACGCGCTGTACATCGCCGCCCGCGGCATTACGATTCCGTGGATCCCCGCCATCGCCACCGCCAGCGAACTGATGCGCGGCCTCGAACACGGCCATCGCCGCTTCAAGTTCTTTCCGGCCGAAGCCGCCGGTGGCATCGCCGCCTTGAAATCGTTCGCCGGCCCCTTCCCGCAAGCGAAGTTCTGTCCCACCGGCGGCATCGACGTGACCTCCGCCCCGCGTTACCGCGCATTGGCCAACGTGGTTACCGTCGGCGGCTCCTGGATGGTGCCGAAGGATGCACTGGCGTCCCGCGACTGGGACCGCATCCGCACCCTCGCGCAAGCCGCCGCAAAGAAGGAAATGTAGGAGCGACGTAAGTCGCGATTTCCATACCACCCGGGATCGCCGTGAAATCGCGACTTACGTCGCTCCTACAACGAAGGGAAGCCGAGCAACGAGGAAGTCCGCGGCGCGGACCGGCATCAGGCCGCCTCGACGCCCTTCATCGCGCGCGTCCCCCGCCCCTCCAGCACCCGGCTCAGCCCCCACGTCACCAGCACCGTCGCCACCAGCGTGATGAACATCAGGTGGATGTAGTGCAGCGGCGTCCAAGCGAACGTGAACACCGCATACAACACCACGCCGAACACCAGCCCGATCCGCACCGCGCGCGAATCGATGCGCTTGAACACCACCGCCACCACGAACGCCGCCAGCACCGGCATCGAATAGAGCCCGTTGAGCTGCTGCAGCGTCGCGATGATGCTCTGCGCATGCTGGTACAGCGGCACCATCGCCACCGACACCACGGTGAACACCACCGCCACCCACTGCCCGATCCGCTTCACATCCGCGTCCGGATCGACCTTGGCCAGGTGGATGTCGCAGGTGTACAACGCCGACGCCGAGTTCAGACACGAATTGAAGCTCGACAGCACCGCACCCGTTATCACCGCCGCGAACGCACCCGACAGCCACGGCGGCAACACGTCGCCGACCAGCCGCCCGTAGGCCACGTCGCCGACATCGCCGTACAGCTTGTAGGCGATCACCCCCGGCACGATCACCACCAGAGGCGTCAGCAGCTTGAACGCCGCCGCCGCGTAGATGCCCTTCTGCGCCTCGCGGATCGACTTGGCCGCCATCGCGCGCTGGGCGATCACCATGTTGGTGCCCCAGTAGAAGATGTGGATGAACACCATCCCGGTCAGCAGCGTGTGCCACGGGATGTCGGAGTCGCCGTCGCCGACCAGGGTCCAGCGCTCGGCCGGGATGCCCGACAGGTCCCAGTCGATCGCGGCCATCGCGAACAGCGTCACCGCCACGCCCATCACCAGCAGGCCGAGGCCGTTGTAGGTGTCGGAAATCGCGATCGCGCGCAGCCCGCCGAACGCCGCATAGGCCAGCCCGCCGAGCGCGAACAGCGCGGCGATCAGCAGCACCGGCATCTGCAGCCCGAACATCGATTTCATGAACACCGCGCCGGTGTACAGCACCACCGGCAGCAGGATGAACATGTAGCCGAGCAGGAACAGCACCGACACCACCCGCCGCAACGCCGGGTCGCCCAAGCGCTTCTCCAGCAGCTCGGTGGTCGTGGTGCAGTTGTGCTTGTAGTACATCGGCACCAGCACGTGCGCGAGCACCAGCAGGCCGGCGGCGGCGCCGAATTCCCACCACGCCACCAGCATCATCTGCGCGCCGTTCATGCCGACGATCTGCTCGGCGCTGATGTTGGTCAGCAGCAGCGAGCCGGCGATGAACGGCCACGCCAGGGTGCCGCCAGCGAGGAAGTAGTCGCGCGACGCATTGGCGCTGCGCACCTCGCGGCGGCAGCGCCACCAGGTCAGCAGCGCGACCAGCGCGGTCAATGCGACGAATACCGAAACCTGCAGAGCATTCGAGTCCAACGTCCGGTCTCCCCTCCGGCGAGTGATCGCGCCACGCTATCCCGGAGCCGCAGTGCAACATGGCCGCCGCCCGGTTGAATACGTATACAGCGTCCGGAATGTAGGAGCGACGTAAGTCGCGACCGCACGCGATCCCGGGCGGCGAGGAAATCGCGACTTACGTCGCTCCTACAAGGAAACCATCATCGACCACCCAAAAAAAAACCCCCCGCCGGCGCGAGCCGACAGGGGGCGGGGTATCCAACCACGGGGGTCCGACGGTCAGAACTTGTAGCTGGCGCCCAGCAAGACCTGGCGGCCGTACTCGTTGTACATCTGCGGCAGGTTGCCGGAGGTGGGGTAGTACTCGCGGTACGGCTCGTTGGTGATGTTGTTGACCTGCAGCAGCAGCGACAGGCCCTGCAGTTGCGTGCCGTCGGCGAACGAGTAACCGACCTGGAAGTCGACGATGTCCTCGCTGTCGATGTAGCGCTTCTGGCGGTCGCCGCCGAAGCCCTGCACCTCGCCGAGGAACGGCGAACGGTGGCGCTGGCTGACCCGGGTCGAGAAGCCGCTCTTCTCGTAGTACAGGGTGATGTTGGAGACCTCCTCCGACAGGCCCGGCAGCGGCTCGTTGCCACCGCCCGGACCGAGCGGCTCGATCGCGCTCTTGGTCTTGGAGTAGCTGGTGATCAGCCCGAAACCGTCGAGCGGCTGCCACAGCAGGTCCAGCGGCACCGACAGCGCGGTCTCGAAACCGTACAGGCTGCCGCCCTCGCCGTTCTCCGGGGTGGTGAATTCGCCGATCGGCGAGGCCGGGTCGAACTCGCGCGGGTCGTAGCCGGTGAAGTCGTAGGCCACGGTCTGGTTGTAGATGTACGACTGCAGGTCCTTGTGGAAGCCGGCCAGCGAGAAGTAGCCGCGGCCGCCGAAGTACTTCTCGTACGACAGGTCCAGCGCGGTCGCGCGCCACGGCTGCAACTCGGGGTTGCCGCCGCTGCCGGTCCACTCGCCGCCCGGCACCCGGTCGGTGCGGACGCTGACGTTCTGGTTGGCGCGCAGGTCGTCCATGCGCGGCCGCGCCATCTGCTGGCCGAGGCCGAAGCGCAGTTTCTGGTCGTGCGGCATCGCCAGCGCGAGGTTGAGGCTCGGCAGGATGTCGGTGTACTCGTCGCCGCCTTCCAGCGCGATCGGCGTGGCCGCATCGCCGAACGGCACGATGTAGCCGTCCGAGGCCTGGTCGGTACGCACCACCTGCACGCCGACGTTGCCGCTCAGCCAGAACCCGTCGTCCAGGTCGGCGTCGATGTTCATCTGCACGTAGCCGGTGGTGATCTTTTCGTTTACCACCCAGTTCTTGTTGGCAATGTCCTGGTGGACGTGCTGCTCGATGTCGTACAGGCCGAGCACGCGGTCGATGTCGTAACCGACCATGCCGGGGATGCCGGTGAAGCCCAGGTCGGCGTTGCCGGTCAGCATGTCGGTCGGGATCGCCATCTCCAGCGCGCCGCCGGGCAGCCGCAGGAAGCCTTCGAAGCCGCTCTTGCGCAGCTTCTCGCGGTCGGCGTGGTTGATGCCGAACTCGACGCTGCTGAAGATGCCCGACGCGAAGTTGCGGGTCGCGCCCAGGCGCAGCGAGGTCAGCTCGTCCTCGACCCCGGGGTACTTGATGAAGCCGTTCTGGCCCCAGTTGGCCGGGTCGGTGAGGACCAGGTTGGATGCGTCGCCGTAATCCTCGCCGTAGCTGAATTGAGGCAGGCCGGTGCTGCGGTCGATCACGAAGTCGACGGTGTCGGTGCGGGGGCCCGTGTGGTGGCCGAGACCGGCATAGGTCTCCAGCAGCATCTCCGAGCGCTCGGCCTTGGAGTAGCTGATGTCGGCGATGGCCGACCAGTCGGCGCCGAAGTTGAACTCGTTGCGCCAGCCGGCGGCGAAGATTTCGTCGTCCTGGGTGTTCTTGTCGTTGCGGATCACCGGGCGCACGCCCGAGAAAGTGCCCGACATCACCGAGCCGTCGACGATCACCGCGTTGCTGAGGCTGGTGCCGGCGCCCCAGGCCAGGCCGGTCTCCATGAAGCGCAGCGTCTCGGACTTGTCGAAGGTGGAGTAGTACGCATCCACCACCGAGGAGTAGGTGTCATTGGGCTTGTACTCGACCACCGCCATCAGGCCGTCGCGGACGTTCTCGACCGACGAAGCCTGCGACTTGCTGCCGCCGATCAGGAAGCTGCCGGGCGCGCCGCCGTTGTCGGTCGGATAGCCCCACGATTCCCAGCGCTCGGCTTGGCCGGGCGAATCCATCCGCGCGTAGCCGATCGCCACACCGATGGTGTTGTCGGCGAACTGGTCGATGTACGACCCGCTGACGCGGTAGCCGTTGGCGTCGTAGCCATCGTTGAGCTCGCCCAGCGAGTTGCGCTCGCCGCGCACGTTGAGCGAGATCACCCGGTCCGGGAACGCCAGCGGGCGCACCGTCTGCAGGTCGACCGTGCCCGACAGGCCCTGGCCGACCAGCGACGCGTCGGGCGTCTTGTAGACGGTGACCGCGCTGATCAACTCGGACGGGTACTGGTCGAACTCGACGCCGCGGTTGTGGCCGACGCTGACCTGCTCGCGGCCGTTGAGCAGGGTGGTGCCGAAGTTTTCGGCCAGCCCGCGGATGCTGATGGTCGACGCGCGGCCGGCGACGCGCTGCGCGGTCAGGCCGGGCAGGCGCGCGATCGACTCGGCGATCGACAGGTCGGGCAACTTGCCGATGTCCTCGGCGGAGATCGACTCGACGATCGAGCTGGAGGTGCGCTTGGTCTCGATCGCGTTCTCGATGCCGGCGCGGATGCCGGTGACGGTGACGCGGTCCAGGTTGGTCGCGGCCGCCTCGGCATCCGCGGCCTGCGCGCGGGCCCGGGCCGCCTGCGTCTCGGCTTCAGCTGCCTGCTTGCGCGCTTCGGCGGCCTGCACTTCGGCGGTCTGCGCCCGGGTGGCCGCCTCTGCAGCATTGGTCGGGTCGATGGACTGCGCGTGGGCGCCGGCCGCGACCATCAGGGTCGCCGAGGCCAGTGCCACGCTCAACAGGTTGCGCTTCAATTTCAACATCTCCCCCTCCGGTACTCGGGTTGCTGCGATGGGTTTTGCGGCCTGGAACGAAGGCCGTCCCGTAGCGCAGATCGATGGTAGTCGCAGCACTCCCTGCACAAATTGGCCTGCAAACGTATTCATGGCGGGCCGCGGGCGCGTCGCGAAAGCCGGTCACGACGCTGTGGAATAGTGAACCGGGGCCGCGTCGGTGCCGCCCGGCGGCGACGCGGCGTCATCCGCGCAGGAGAGTTCCATGCAGGCCAGCCAGGTTTCGTTCCCGTTGCGCCGCGGTGCGCTCGCCCTCGCGCTGGCGCTGGTCGCCGCGACCGCGGGCGTCGTCGCGCAGGCCGCCCCGACGGAGCCCGGCAAGCTGCACGTGCCGTCGCCGGACTGGCGCGATCAGGTCATCTACTTCGCGATGATCGACCGTTTCGACGACGCGCAACCCGGCAACAACGACCAGGGCGTCGACGAGTACGACCCGACGGACCCGTCGCATTACAGCGGCGGCGACATCCCGGGCATCACCCGGCGGCTCGACTATATAAAGAGTCTCGGCGCGACCGCGGTCTGGATCACCCCGCCGGTCGCCAACCAGTGGTGGAACCCGGGCGGCAGCTACAGCGGTTACCACGGCTACTGGGCGTCGGACTTCGGCGCGGTCGATGCGCACTACGGCACGCTGGCCGACTACCAGGCGCTGTCGCGCGCGTTGCACGGCCGCGGCATGTACCTGGTGCAGGACGTGGTGGTGAACCACGTCGCCGATTACCTCGACTGCAAGCCCGGCGACGACGGCGCGCTCGACCCGGCGCGCGACTGCAGCGTCCGCGCCGACGCGCGCGGACGCACCGCGCCGCTGCAACCGCCGTTCGACCGCAACGACGCGCGCGACCCGGAACAGCGCGCCGGGGCGATCTACCACTGGACGCCGGAGATCACCGACTTTACCGAGCGCCGGCAGGAACTCGACTTCGTACTCGCCGGCCTCGACGACCTCGACACCGAAAACCCGGACGTGCGCGACGCCCTGCGCGCGGCCTACGGCCACTGGATCCGCGAGGTCGGCGTCGACGCCTTCCGGGTCGACACCGCGTTCCACGTGCCGGCCGATTTCTTCCCCGACTTCCTGCACAGCGACGACGCCGACGCACCCGGCATGGCGCGCGTCGCCGCGGCGACCGGCCGCGACGACTTCCTGTCGTTCGGCGAAGGTTTCGGCAGCGACAAGCCGTTCGACGACACCCAGGCGCGCAAGCTCGACAGCTACATGCGCGTGCCCGGCGGGCTGCCGTCGATGATCAACTTCCCGTTGTACGGCAGCCTCGGCGACGTGTTCGCGCGCGGCCGGCCGACCGCCGAGCTGCGCCACCGCATCGAGTCGATGCTGGCGCTGCACGCCGACCCGCACCGCATGCCGAGCTTCATCGACAACCACGACGTCGACCGCTTCCTCGCCGGCAGCGACAGCGCCGGACTCAAGCAGGCCTTGCTGGCGATGCTGACCCTGCCCGGCATCCCGGTGATCTACTACGGCACCGAACAGGGCTTCAGCGAACGCCGTGCATCGATGTTCGCCGGCGGCGTCGGCAGCGGTGGCCGCGACCACTTCGACACCGAAGCGCCGCTGTACCGCTACCTGCAACGCGCGATCGCCCTGCGCCGCGAGCACAGGCTATTCTCGCGCGGCACCCCGACCGTGCTTGCCGACGATTCGGCCGGCGCCGGTGCGATCGCGTGGCGCACCGACCATGAGGGCGATGCCGCCGTGGTCGTGCTCAACAGCGCCGAGCACCCGGCGTTACTCAGCCACCTCGACACCGGGTTGCCGGCGGGAACCCTGCTGCGAGGACTGTTCGGCATCGACGGTGCGCCGGAAGACCTCGTTGTTGGCGCCGACGACGAAGTGACGCTGGTGCTGCCGCCGCGCAGCGGGCAGGTGTGGCGGGTGGAGTGGGGCGGCGTGGCGTCCTCGCCGGCATCAGTGCCCACCCCGGCCGTGCTGCCGGGATCGCCCTCGACGTCGACCACCGCAACCGCGTCGTCCGCGTTGACCATTGCTCCCCTGCAGACACAAGAATCCAGTGATGCACCAACGCTTACCGGTAACCTCCAACTCAGCGGCACCGCTCGCCCGGGCCAAACCTTCCAGCTCGTCGTCGACGGCAACCTCGCCGCCGCCACCGACGTGCGCGCCGACGCCGATGGCCGCTGGCACGCCACCGTCCGCACCGACGGCATGACCGACCCCGCGATAGAACACCGCGTCGTCGCCTTCGATCCCGTCACCACCCACACCAGCGCCGCCCGCCCGTTCCGAGTCACCCTCGACTGGCAACTGCGTGTCGACCAGCCCGACCCCCGTGGCGACGACACCGGCCCGACCGGCAACTACAGCTACCCGCTCGACCTCGGCTGGCGAGACCTGCACCCGGCCGACATCGAGCGCGTGCGCGTCTGGACCGCCGGCGGCGCGCTGCGGTTCGAACTCACGATGCGCAACGTCACCGCGCCATGGAACCCGGCCAACGGCTTCGACCATGTCGCCTTCACCGCCTACCTGCAGCTTCCCGGCCGCGCCGGCGGCGCGCGCGCGATGCCGCAGCAGCATGCCGACCTGCCCGGCGACATGCGCTGGAACTACCGCCTGCGCGCCCACGGCTGGTCGAACGCCCTGTTCGGTTCCGAGGGCGCCAGCGCCACCGACGAAGGCACCCCGGTCACGCCGGGCGCCGCGATCGACGTCGACGCCACTGCGCGCACCGTCACCTTCACCCTCCCGGCGACCGCGCTGGGCAACCCCGACTCACTTGCCGGCGCGAAGTTGCACGTCACCACCTGGGACTACGACAGCGGATACCGCCTGCTCGCGCCCGAGGCGGGGCCAGCGACATTCGGCGGCGGCGAAACCGAAGAGCCGCGGGTGATGGATGCCGCTACGGTGGTTCTGCAGTACTAAACATCAAAACAGGGGGCCGTGGTCGGAAGTTATCCTCCGGCATCGCAGTGATAACTGATCACTTCATTTACGCTGCATATCCCTCAGCCGCTCAAACGAGGCGTGCGGCAACTCAGCACGGCTGCGGTTGACGCGGTTGCCGCGACAAACGAGGATCGGATAACACCTCAATTCTGGGGTATACGTAGTGTTAGGCATTGGGGGATAGATCAGCGCACATGACACTTCCAACCCTGAGCGTCCCTACCGTTGTCTGGTCCGGCATCGTTGCCGCGGCCATTTCACTTGCGGGCGTTGTACTTTCAAACTGGAGCACGGCTAGGCGGCTGCGGATGCAGCTCGAGCATGACGCAGGTGAAAAGCTAAAGGATCGCCTTGGCACGCTGCGAAAGGAGATTTACCTCCAGCTTTACAGCGACATCTCCGCCTTACAAGGCCACCTAGGGGCGCTTTCGGCCAAGGATCCGACGTCACCCGAATTTGCGGCGCCAGTGCAAGTTGTGAACGCACAACTGGCCAAGGTTCAACTAGTGGGCGGCACTGAGGTCATGGAGCACGCCGGAGAGTTGATGGCTCTCTTTACCGAGTCCTTGTTCAACCTGATGGTCGCGGCCAAGCCCCTCCATGAACTTCGGTCTGACATTTCCATAGCTGACCGTCTCTACAACCAGTATTTTCAAGAGGCGCAGCGCGTTAATAGCGAGATGACTGCACTCAACGAATCGGGTCACCCAGACCCCATGCGCATGGCCGCCCTACAACGCTCATTTGAAGGTTTTCGGGAGCAGTACACCAAGTTCAGTAATGAGCGAGACGAGGCGTGGGACAAGCACAACACTTCCCAAGGCGATTTCGTTAGCGCGGTTAAGAAGCAGATTGAGTACGTTGGTCCAACCCAGGCAAAGTTGATGGCTGCAATCAAGAACGAAATTGGCGTACCTACAGACGTAGCCAAGCTTCTTGATCGGCTAGAGGCCAATCAACAGCGAATGGAGAATGCGGTTAAAGCCGTCTTGGCTGAGTTCACGGCCGACAAGGCCTAACAGTTCATTCAAGCCGAAGCCGCTTCACGGCTCGGCTTAACTCAGGTGTTAGGCCTAATGAAACAAACCACGTGGCTAGTGTTAATTCCAGGCGCAATTTTAGCGAGCCTTGGCGTCGCTCTCATCGTGCTAATGAACGTGGGAAGTCCAATATGGACTTGCAGCTGCGACGACGCAGATCACTGGCAGTATGTCGGTCCAAATGGCGTTGCGGAGAGTGAATCGCATTTTGATGCAACTAGACACACTACTTCGTGCAAGCGTACGGATCGGGCAGCTAAGGTTATGGATCGGGTGTACGGATTAATTTTCGGGCCATCAGGCCTAAGCGACGCACTTGCTGACATGTACTGAAAACGTCACATCAACGGGGCTCACGACCAGTTCGCGATACGCAATCGAGGATCTTCATGAAGTATCTAACTGGCTCCTGCCTGTGCGGGAGCGTGAAAATTCAAGTATCAGATAACTTCGGCTTTGTCGGCTACTGTCATTGCTCCGAATGTCGAAAATGGTCCGGTTCGGCATTTGCCACAGGCGCACTTGTGAGTCCTGAGGATTTTTCAATCGCTTCGGGTGAAGAATTTGTGTCCTACTACAGCAAGTCTGAAGAGACAGTTCTAGGCTTCTGTAGGAGCTGCGGATCAAGTTTATTTTCAAAGAAAGTCAAGCTCGGAAGATACATCGTCCGCCTTGGCATCCTCGATGATGCGCCGACCCAGCGACCTGACGTGCACATATTCGCAGCGTCAAAGGCACCCTGGTTTGAGATTACCGATCAACTCGACAAATTCGATACAGTGCCTTAGATGGTCCATTGCCACGGGCTGTGACGCGGCCAAACAATTCGTTCAACTGGGACTTGCTTCGTTCCACCAAGGCCATGGCAGAAAAGGCTTGCCATGACTTTGACTCCACTACGCAAGCCGGCTCAACTCAGGTACTAGCGCCCAACCGGTGTCTCTCGCACGCTTCTATGTCAACGTCCCAACCCGCGCAGCCATTTGCGCGTGGCTACTGGTGTGGCTACATCCGTCCATGGCGCAGCAGCCGCCTGCGCGCGAGGCACAAGCGGAACCGCCGGTGACGTTGGATCGGGTCGAGGCCCGGGAACACCACTGGCGGGATATCCGCGGCACCACCGACTACTGCGTCGACGCCCGCTTTCTGCGCGGGTGGAGCAAGGACGGGGAGGGGCTGTTGGTCGAGGTATCGCCGCTGCGGCATGCCGGGCACCGTTACTACCGGGTCGAGACCGTGGAAACCTGCTCCGATCTGGCCAGTGCACATTCCATCCGGTTGGTGTCCAGGAGCGGGGGAGCGGCGGTATGCGGGCATCCGGGTGACAAGGTGGTGTTACTGGACTACTCGTCGCAGGGCCTCTCCAGAATGGGAGTCTGGGCTACTCGTGCATTCGAGCGTGGCTGCGAGATCAACAAGGTCACTCCGGTTCCGCGCAAGTGAGCTCAGTATCTGGAATCCCTTCTAGTCTGCCCATCTTCCTTTCCGGGTGGCGTGGGTGTTGCATCTACGCTATTGGCTCGCGCGCGCCCACGATTCATTATGCGAAAGGTAGCGTCGGAGAATACGCTCGACCGACGGCGCACTGGCTCTCAATCTTATGGAGAAGACACCGCAATGCAGCGATCGCAGCAGTTCCTCGTGCTTTACTCGGGCGTCCTGACCGTAGCCTTCGCCGCCACTGCGCTGTTGGCCTTTGGGCCATGGAGGACCGGGGATTTTCGCGAACTCACGGTGGAACGACTCAACGTCGTCGAGCCGGACGGAACGCTCCGGATGGTCATATCGAACCATGACCTGATCCCGGGCATCATCGTTCGCAGCGAAGAACGCGCGCTCGACCGCAGCCAGGCGGGCATGCTGTTCTACAACGACGAGGGCTCCGAGGTCGGCGGCCTCATCTTCGGCGGGCATCGCAACGCCGAGGGCGAAGTCGTCGATTCGGGAGTAAGCCTGTCCTTCGACAAATACGAGTCCAACCAGATCGTGTCCCTCTATGGAGTCGACGACAGCAAGAACAAATTCGCCGGGCTGTCCGTTGCCGACAGCCCGAGTGGATCCGAGGTCAACCGCCGGATCTGGCTGGGACGCGGCGAGGACGGCATCGCGACACTTGCCCTGATGGACGCGGACGGCAACAAGCGTCTCCTGATGCAGGTCGAGCCTGACGGCCAGGCGAAGTTCAGCGTGCTGGATGCGGAGGGAAACGTTATCCAGAACGTCCTGCCCTCATCTGTTGCCGAGTGATGGTCAAGGTTGCGGTTTGACGCAGCGTTCGCTGCAGCAATTCTTCATTGCGGAGAAAATCGATGAATACACCAAAGTGGTTCAAGGTGGTTGCCGTGATCGCCCTGCTCTGGAACCTGCTCGGTTGCCTGGCGTTCGCCATGGACCTGCGCATGACGCCCGAGGATGTCGCCGCGCTTCCCGAGGCGCAGCAGGCACTGTATGCGGCGCGGCCGGGGTGGGCGGTGGTGGCAACCGCGGTTGCGGTGATCGGCGGCGCGCTTGGTTGCGTCGGGCTGCTGCTGGGCAGGAAGTGGGCGTTCGTGCTGCTGCTGTTGTCATTGGCCGGCATTCTCGCCCAGGACTACGGACTGTTCGTGCTCGCGGACGGTGCGAGCCTGGCTGGGCCCATGGCGGTAATCATGCAGGCCATCGTGCTTGCGGTCGGGATCGGGCTGGTCCTGCTCGGCCGCAAGGGTATTGCGCGCGGCTGGTTGGTATAGCCGGATCCCGCAACGGTCGATCGGGCCAGCGGTCCGCATCTGCTACGTGGCTTCAAGGAATTCCATGACAGACAACATCTCGTCCCCGACCGGCAAACTCCTGCGCAGCCGGCTGGTTCTCGGCCTCGACGCCGCCAGGAAAATCACCGCCGCGGCCGAAGCCGAAGCGGTGCGCAACAACTGGAACGTGTCGATCGCCATCGTCGACGAGTCTGGCCGCCTGCTCCATTTCATGCGGATGGACGACACCAGCAACGCCAGCGTCGACATCGCGATCGCCAAGGCCCGCCACGCCGCCAATTACCAGCGCGACACGGGCTTCCATCAGCAGCTGCTGCAGAAGGGCAACAACGTCGTGCTGTCCCTGCCGGAGAGCATGCCGCTCGAAGGCGGGGTCCGGCTGCTCAACGACGGCAAGGTGATCGGCGGCATCGGCGTTTCCGGCGTGCAGGCGAACGAGGATGGCCAGATCGCCCAGGCGGGCGCGGATTGGCTGGGCGGATGAAGGCCGGGCCGGCCACGATTCGTGACAAATGGTCGGCCGGCGAGTTCGGGAGAGTCGACACATGAAACGCGTAACGGGAATCGGCGGGATCTTCTTCAAGTCCCGGGATCCGGTAGCGCTCGGCACCTGGTACCGGGATCACCTTGGACTGGATGTGTCCGACTGGGGCGGTGCCATTTTCAACTGGGGCGGGCCCGGCAGCGAGGAAGGCATGACCATCTGGAGCGCGTTCAAGAGCGACACGACCTACCTGGAGCCGGGTACTGCCAGCTTCATGGTCAACTTCCGGGTCGCCGACCTGCAAGCGTTGCTCGGCGCGCTCCGGGCGGAAGGCTGCAACGTGGAAGAGCGCACGGAAGAGTCGGAGCAGGGCAAGTTCGGCTGGGTGATCGACCCCGAGGGCAACAAGGTCGAGCTCTGGGAACCGCCTGCTGGATAAGCGGGACTGCGAGGGGCGTCCTGTAGCAGGATTGCTTGGGGGGTGGGGCGATGAGTGTCAATGCAAGGATCGGATATTGTTTTCTGGCTTTGATTTTTCTTGTTGCCGTGATCGCCGGAAGGGACGGGTTAACCACTCTGGTTGCAGGAGCAAACAAGGATAAAGTTGCCGTCGGCACTCTTCGCGAGGGGTTCGATTCGTTACCCGTTTTTCCGGGGGCGGTAGCGGAGGGCGACGTCCGCAAATTCGACAAGGCCGTGTTAACCAGTTACTCGAGGAACATGTACGCGGAAGGTTCCATGGATCATGTCATTCGTTTCTATGAATCCGTCATGCCTCCGCTGGGTTGGGGGCGCTCCACGGTAAAGAAAGTAGACGGAGTCACCCGGTCAGCCAAGTTCTGCAAGTCGGGAGTGGCCTTGATCGTAGGGTTCGTGGGTGACGCGAGGAACGGCGTGATCTATGGAGTTCAGATGGTGTGGGATGGTGATGCAAACAGCAGTCTCCACTGTCCTCTTGCCCGGGAAAGTCCGGTGGCCGCCCTTCACCTATAGTCGCCCGACCGTTTGCTCCGCGCTTGTTGGAGCGGCCAGGGTGAGCTGTACCGTTGGCGGCGCACCGTCTCTAGGCCCTTTGGCCAGCTTGCTACCCCTATGGATATCGAGAGGGTGGGTAATGAAAAAACTCGCAGTCACTATCGGGTCTTTGCTCTTGATGGCGCCCGCCGTTGGTGGTGCCCAGGGCAGAACCCATGACGGTAGATATTCGAGCAGTTGCTACCCGTCTCATAACAACACGTCGAAGGCTGATGCGTACTGCGAGTCTTCGATCGTCCGGTTGATTGCTCGCCCCGAGGAATATCACGATAAGCACATCCGCGTGACTGGATTTCTCATTCGGCAATCAGGGATCTACGTTCTGTTTCCGGGTCGCAGCTTCTGGATGGCGACACGCGGTACCAGCGGCGTGGAACTTCTAACTGGAGAACAGATACCCGCCGACATTCGGGCCCTGGCTGACGGTGACGGCGTCGATGGGGTGCGTATCACTGGCAGGTTTGATGCTCGAAGTCCGGCCCGGGCCAGTGCTTCTGCTGGCCTTGTCACCGATGTCGAAGCCATATTCGTGGAGCCGCTGTTTCCGCATTGATCGTTTATGGCGGAGGAGTTGGAACCGCTGGCATCAATGATTCGCCCCCGACATCGAATACGGCCGCTGATCCGCGCCGGTCGCCCACGCCTTGTTCGCCTGCGCCCGCATCGTGAAGCGCAATTCGCCGCCGGCCATGATCTCTTCGTGGGTGATGTAGCTGCGCTGCAGCGGCTTGCCGTTGAGCAGCACGCCGCCGACATACGGGTTCGCGTCGTCGAGGCCGTCGGCGACCACGGTGAAGCGCTTGCCGTTGGGCAGGTTCATCGCCGCGCGCGGCAGGAACGGGCGGCCGATCACGTACTGGTTGCTGCCCGGCGCGACCGGGTAGAAGCCCAGTGAGGTGAACACGTACCAAGCCGACATCTGGCCGAGGTCGTCGTTGCCCGACAGCCCGTCCGGGCGCGGTGCGTACTGGCTTTCAACTATTTGCTTGAGCCGCTCCTGGGTGCGCCACGGCTGGCCGGCGTAGGCGTACAGGTAGGCGACGTGGTGGCTGGGTTCGTTGCCGTGGGCGTACCAGCCGATCAGGCCGGTGATGTCCTCCATGTGCTCGAACAGGCCGGGGTCGACCTCGGCGTCGAACACCTGGTCGAGCTTGGACACCAGCGCGTCGTCGCCGCCGAGCGAGTCGATCAGTCCCGCCACGTCCTGCGGCACGTACCACGAGTACTGCCAGGCGTTGCCCTCGGTGTAGTCGGTGCCGTAGCCGCTGGCGGTCGGGTCGAACGGGGTGCGGAATTCGCCGTCGCGTTTTCGCGCGCGCATGAAGCCCGTTTCGGAGTCGAACGCGTGGCGCCAGTTGCCGGCGCGCTTGCCGAAGGTCGCGGCGATGTCGTCGCGGCCCATCGCGTCGGCCATGCGCGCGATGGTCCAGTCGTCGAACGCGTATTCGAGCGTCTTCGAGGCGGCCTCGCCTTCCTCGTCGATCGGCACGTAGCCCAGCTCCATGTACTGGGCGAGGCCGTCGTAGGGGCCGTAGCTGGCGCTGGCGACCATCGCCTGCAACGCCTCGTCGGCGTCGAAGCCGCGGATGCCCTTGAGGTAGGCGTCGGCGATCACCGGCACCGCGTGGTAGCCGACCATGGTCCAGGTCTCCAGCCCGTGGAACGACCACACCGGCAGGATCCCGTACGGGCTGTGGCGGCGGTGCGCGAGCATCGAGTTGATGAAGTCGCTGTTGCGCTGCTCCGGCTGCACCAGGGTCAGCAGCGGGTGCAGCGCGCGGTAGGTGTCCCACAACGAGAAGGTCGAATGGTGGCGGAAGCCCTCGGCCTGGTGCACGGCGTTGTCGGGTCCGCGGTAGCGGCCGTCGCTGTCCATGAACAGGCTGGGCGCCATCAGCGTGTGATACAGCGCGGTGTAGAAGGCGGTGCGGTCGTCTTCGGGGGCGTCGACCTCGATCGCCGACAGCGCTTCGGTCCAGCTGGCGCGCGCGGCGGTGCGGACGCGGTCGAAGTTCCAGCCCGGCACCTCGGCCTCGAGGTTGGCGATCGCGTTGTCCTCGCTGACGGAGGAAATCGAGACTTTCACCAGCAGCTGTTCGGTGTCGCCGAAATCGAAGGTGCCGACCAGCTCGCGCCCCTCGATCTGCGCGCGCTGGCGTGGGTCCTGGTGGCCCGGCGTCGGGAAGCCCTTGTAGGCGATGTCCTGTTCGGTGTCGTGCAGCGCGTGGCCGCTGACCGGTTGCGAGAAACGCATCGCGAAGTACAGCTGCCGGCCCGGCGCCCAGCCGCGGGTCTCGCGGACGCCGGTGACGGTGCCGTCCTCGCGCAGCCGCATGCGCGACCACAGGGTCTTGCCGGGGTAGTCGTACATGCTGGTGCGCAGGTCGACCAGCACATGCGCGGGCTTGCCGGCGGGGAAGGTGTAGCGGTGCACGCCGACGCGCTCGGTCGCGGTCAGCTCGGCGCGGATGCCGTAGTCGTCGAGGGTGACCGCGTAGTAGCCGGGCTGGGCGACTTCGTCGTCGTGCTTGAAGCGCGAGTGGTAGCCGCTGCCGGGCTTGTCGACGTCGCCGCGTTCGAGTTGAACCTCGCCGGCGATCGGCATCAGCAGCACGTCGCCGAGGTCGGAATGGCCGGTGCCGGAAAAGTGGGTGTGCGAGAAGCCGATGATCGTGCTGTCGTCATAGCGGTAGCCGGCGGCCCAGTCGTAGGCATCCTTGCGCGGCTGGATGCGGGTATCCGGGCTGAGCTGGATCATCCCGAACGGCACCACCGCGCCGGGGAAGGTGTGGCCCTCGCCGCCGGTGCCGATGAACGGGTCGACCGCGTCGAAGCCGGTGCTCTTGTCCGCAGCCGGACCGGCGATGGCGGAGCCGGCGATCACCGAGGCGCACAGCAGCGAGAACGCCCGGTGCCAGGACCGGCGACGGCGCGGGAGGAGGGTCGGGACGGGCATGCGGCGGCTCCGGTGGGGCGGGTTCGGCGGATTTTTGGATCGTTCCAATGGCGGCGACGCTACCATCGCGCCGCGCCTGCCACATGCTGCGGTGCAAAATGCGCGGTGCCGGCGGAAACGTCAGGATGCCCCGAATTGGATCGATCCAAATCCGTGAAACCGAAATCCACCATGACCGCCGCCCCTGCCCGCCGCCGCGTCACCCTCGCCGACATCGCCAAGGCCTGCGAGCTGTCGCGGGCGACGGTGTCGCTGGTCCTGCGCGGCAGCCCGCTGGTCCATGCCGACACCCGCGCGCGGGTCGAGGCCGAGCTCAAGCGGCAGGGCTACGTCTACCACCGCGGCGCGGCCAACCTGCGGCGCAACGTGTCGTCGGCGGTGGCGCTGGTGATCAACGACCTGTCCAACCCGTTCTTCGCCGAGTTCGCGTCCGGCGTCGACGAGGCGCTGGCCGAGGCCGGTTATGTGACCCTGCTCGGCAGCACCGGAGAGTCGGTCGAGCGCCAGCAGGCGGTGCTCGCCTCGCTGCTGGAGCACGACCCCGCCGGGATCATTCTGTCGCCGGCCGAGGGCAGCGACGCGACGCGCCTGCACGCGCTGGTCGGCCCGCGCACGCCGGTGCTGGTGTTCAACCGCGAGCTCGACGCCGGCTGGGACTTCCTCGAACTCGACAACCACCACGGTGCGCGGCTGGCGACCGAGCACTTGATCGGACTCGGCCACCGGCGCATCGCGTTCTACGGTGGTCACCGCGATTCCAGCTCCTGCCGCCAGCGCCGCGACGGCTACCGCGAGGCGCTGGCGCAGGCCGGCATCACGCCCGAGCCGCAATGGCTGGTCGAGTCCGCGCCGACCCGGCTGGAGGCGGCGCGACAGGTCGGCGCGTTGTTCGTGCGCGATCCCGCGCCGACCGCGGCGGTCTGCTACAACGACGCCGTCGCGCTCGGCCTGGTCGCCGGGCTGACTGCGCGCGGTCGCCGCGCCGGCGAGGACTTCGCGGTGGTCGGTTTCGACGACATCCCCGAGGCCGCGGTCAGCGCGCCGCCGCTGACAACCATCGCCGCCGACCCGCGCGCCCGTGGTCGCCAGGCCGCGGCGCTGGTGCTGCAACGGCTGCAACACCCCGACGCCGCGCCCGCCCGCACCGTCGCCCCGGCACGGCTGGTGGTGCGTGACAGCAGCGGCCTCGCCATGGAGGTCCAGGCATGAGCACTACGCCGCGCAAGCCGCGCGACCGCAACGCCATCGTCTGCTTCGGCGAGGCGCTGGTCGACCTGCTTGCGCAACCGCCGGCGTCGCCCGGTGCGCCGCGCCAGTTCGTCGAATACGCCGGTGGCGCGCCGGCCAATGTCGCGGTCGCAGCGGCCCGGCTCGGCGGGCATGCCTGCTTCGTCGGCATGCTCGGGGAGGACATGTTCGGCGACATGCTGCTGGGGCAGTTGCGTGCCGCCAACGTCGACACCGCCTACGTGCGCCGCACCGACCAGGCCAAGACCGCGCTGGCCTTCGTCTCGCTCGATGCCGATGGCGAGCGCAGCTTCAGTTTCTACCGGCCGCCGTCGGCCGACCTGCGGTTCCGCGACGGCGATTTCGACGAGCGGTGTTTCGAGCGCGCCGCGGTGTTCCACGTCTGCTCCAACAGCCTGACCGAACCGCGGATCGCCGATACCACGCTGGCCGGGATGGCACGTGCCCGGGCCGCCGGCGCGCTGGTCAGCATGGATCTCAACCTGCGACCGTCGCTGTGGCCGGCCGAGGTCGACCCGCAGGCGCAGTGCTGGCGCGCATTGTTCGAGGCCGACCTGGTGAAGCTGAGCCGGCAGGAGCTGGAATTCCTCGCACCCGGTTCGGGTGGCGAGGACGGCGTGATCGCGCGGCTGCTGCGACAGCGCACGCGTTGCGTGGTGGTCACCGATGGCGCAGCGCCGATCCGGTGGTTCACCCGCAAGCACCGCGGAAGCGCGGCGACGATTCCGGTGACCGCGATAGACACCACCGCGGCCGGCGATGCCTTTGTCGGCGCGCTGCTGCAGCAACTGGTGTCGCGCAACGTTCGCGCATCCACGTTCGCCGAGTTCCTGGATTACCGCAATGCGCTCGACGACGCGCTGCGTTTCGCCGCCGCCGCCGGCGCGCTGGCGACCACCCGCAACGGCGCGTTCGCCGCGATGCCCGACCCCGACGATATCGACCGACTGCTGCAGGCCGCCGCATGAACCATCCGCCGATCCCGCCGATGCCCGACTTCCGCAGCCCCGGGTTCCTGCGCAGCCACATCGCGCGGACGATGGCGTTCTACCACCCGCACGCGCTCGATCCGGCGGGTGGCTTCTTCCACTACTTCCGCGACGACGGCAGCGTCTACGACGCGTCGCACCGCCACCTCGTCAGCAGCACCCGCTTCGTCTTCAACCACGCGATGGCCGCGCGCCTGTTCGGCATGCCCTGCGATGTCGAGGCCGCGCGCCACGGCCTGCGCTACCTGCGCGAGGTGCATCGCGATCCCGCCAGCGGCGGTTACGCGTGGACGATCCGCGACGGCGTGCCCGAGGACCGGACCAACCACACCTACGGCCTCGCGTTCGTGTTGCTGGCCTACGCGACCGCAATGAAGGCCGGCATCGACGAGGCCGCGCCGTGGCTGGACGAAACCTGGGCGCTGCTGGAATCGCACGCCTGGGACGCGGACGCCGGCCTCTACCGCGACGAAGCCGACGCTGACTGGAACTACAGCGACTACCGCGGCCAGAACGCCAACATGCACATGTGCGAGGCGATGATCGCGGCGTACGAAGCCGGTCACGACGATCGCTACCTCGACCGTGCGCTGCTGCTCGCCGACCACATGACCCGGCGCCAGGCGGCCAAGGCTGACGGGCTGGTCTGGGAGCATTACGACCGCGACTGGAATGTCGACTGGGACTACAACCGCGACGATCCCAAACACCTGTTCCGCCCGTGGGGTTTCCAGCCCGGCCACCAGACCGAGTGGACCAAGCTGCTGCTGACGCTCGACGGCCACCTGCGTGCGCGCGGCAACGCTCACGATTGGCTCGTGCCGACTGCGCGCCATCTGTTCGACACCGCTGTCGCGCGCGCCTGGGACGACCGCAACGGCGGCCTGTTCTACGGCTTCGCCCCGGACGGCAGCGTCTGCGACGACGACAAGTATTTCTGGGTCCAGGCCGAGTCGATCGCCGCCGCCGCGCGGCTCGCGGCCGCGACCGGCGACACCCGCTACTGGGACTGGTACGACCGCCTCTGGGGCTACGCCTGGCAGCACTTCATCGACCACCAGTACGGCGCCTGGTATCGCATCCTCGACCGCGACAACCGCAAGTACGGCGACGACAAGAGTCCCGCCGGCAAGACCGACTACCACACCATGGGCGCGTGCCACGACGTGCTGCAACTGCTGCGCGACACCGCGCAAGGAGACCCCGCATGACCCTGCACGCGCTGCTGCTCGCCACCCTGTTGCTGCCGGCCGGTGCCATTGCAGCCGAACCGCAGGCCACACCGGCCGCGACCGAAGCCAGCGACGCGGTAGCCGTCATCACCGACGCCGAATCCGCGCGCCTCGCCGAACAGGTCAAGGCTGAATTCCTGCACGCCTGGAACGGTTACAAGCAGTACGCCTGGGGCCACGACGCGCTCAAGCCGCTGAGCAAGGCGCCGCGCGACTGGTACGGCCAGTCGCTGCTGATGACCCCGGTCGACGCGCTCGACACCATGATCCTGATGGGCCTGGACAAGGAAGCCGATGCCGCGCGCGAACTGATCGCAACGAAGCTGTCGTTCGATGTCGATGCCGACGTCAAGCATTTCGAGATCGTGATCCGCCTGCTCGGCGGCCTGCTGTCGGGCTACCAGTTGACCGGCGACGAACGCCTGCTCGCGCTGGCCGAAGACCTCGGCACCCGCCTGCTGCCGGCATTCGACTCGCCGACCGGGCTGCCGTACGTCTACGTCAACCTGCGCACCGGCGCCGCCCACGGCAACGAGAGCAACCCCGCCGAGTCCGGCACCCTGCTGATCGAGTACGGCACCCTCAGCAAGCTCACCGGCAACCCGGTGTTCTTCGACAAGGCCAAGCGCGCGCTGGTCGCGACCTACGAGATGCGCTCCGACATCGGCCTGGTCGGCGAGCGCTTCGACGTCACCACCGGCGAGTGGACCAACACCCGCAGCCACGTCGGCGCCCGCATCGATTCGTACTACGAGTATCTCTACAAGTGCTGGCGCCTGTTCGGCGACGCCGACTGCAAGGCGATGTGGGACGACGCCATCGCCGCCGCCAACCGTTACTACCCGGAGGAGGTCGACGGCGCACTGTGGTACGGCCACGTCGACATGCACGACGGCTCCCGCGTCGCCAGCCAGTACGGTGCACTCGACGCGTTCTTCCCCGGTCTGCTGGCTTTCTCCGGAGATATCGAACGTGCGCGCCGGCTGCAGGCCTCGTCGTTCGACATGTGGAACGTGCACGGCATCGAGCCCGAGGCATTCGACTACCGCACCCGCACGGTCACCGCCGCCAGCTATCCGCTGCGCCCGGAAATCGTCGAGTCGACCTGGTACCTGCACCGCCTCACCGGCGACAACGAATACCGGGTGATGGGCCGGCAGTTGTTCGATGACTTTGTCGAACACACCCGCAGCGACACCGGCTACGCGGCGCTGAAGAGCGTCGTCACCAAGGAGAAGGCCGACGACATGGAAAGTTTCGTGCTGGCCGAGACCTTCAAGTACTTCTACCTGCTGTTCGCGCCGCCGCAGGTGCTGGACCCGGCCGAGGTGGTGATGAACACCGAGGCGCATCCGATCCGGCCGACCTGGAACGACGCGGGCACGCGGAAGGTGCAATGAGCGATCTGCCCTCGACCGATCCCGCCCTGACGTTCCGCGCCGCCACCCGCGACGACCTCCCCGCGATCGTCGCGCTGCTGGCCAACGACCCGCTCGGCGCCGAGCGCGAGAACCACGTGCTGCCGCTGCCGCGGTCGTACGAGGACACGTTCGCCGCGATCGACCGCGACCCCAACAACGAGCTGGTGGTGGTCGACACCCCGGAGCACCCGGTCGCCGGCGTGCTGCAGCTCACCCGGATCCCGCACATCACCTACCAGGGTGGCTGGCGCTGGCAGATCGAAGGCGTCCGCGTCGCGTCCGCATTGCGTTCCAGCGGCATCGGCCGGCAACTGTTCCTGTGGGCGATCGAGCGCGCCCGCCGCAGCGGCTGCCACCTGGTGCAGCTGACCTCCGACAAGGCCCGCCCGGACGCGATCCGGTTCTACGAGCGGCTGGGTTTCAAGGCCTCGCACGAGGGCATGAAGCTCCACCTGGAATCGCAGGGCACGGCCTGAACGTCCTGCGTCCGAATTTCGCGCCGCGGCCCGCAATTGGGTATCTTGGAGGCATCGGCCACCGCGGAGTGACGCGATGATCCTCGACTCGATGCTCGGCTCCCAACCGCTGCTGCTGTTCGCCGCATCGGTCGTGGTGGCGGGCGTGTACCTGCTCTGGCGCCTGGCGCGGGGCTGCGTGCACGGGGTCCGAGGCTGGTGGGCGCACCGCTAGGCGCGCCCGGGGTTCGGGAAGTCAGCGCATCAGCGCTTCGATCCGCGTCACCGCGGTCGCCAGTCCGTCTTCGGCGCGCATGCGCCGGCCGAGGGTTTCCGCCCGGCCCCTGATTTCCGGCTGCGCGGCGGCGTCGATCGCCTCAGCGAGGCTGGCCGCGTCGAGCGAACGGCCGTCCAGCCGCGTTGGCGAGACGCCCGCGCGTCGCAGCCGGTCGGCCCAGAAGAACTGGTCGCCGGCAAACGGCACCACCACCGACGGCACCCCCGCGCGCGTCGCCGAATGGCTGGTGCCGGAGCCGCCGTGGTGGACGACGACGCCCACGCGCGGAAATAGCCAGCCGTGCGGGGTGTCGCCGATGACGTGGATATTGGCCGGCAGCGCGCTGGTGTCGATGCCGCTCCAGCCGGGCTGGAACACGGTGCGACGGTCACCGACGGCATCGACGATGGTCCGGCGCAGCGCCGCGTTGTCGAAGCCGAGCATGCTGCCGAAGCCGATGTGGAGCGGCGCTTCCCCGGCGTCGAGGAAGGCCTGCAACGCCGCAGGTGCTGTCCAGTGTTCGACCGGCCGGGTCCACTGCCCGCACATCAGCGCGTTGTCGGGCCAGTCCGCGGGCGTCGGGCACAGGCTCGGCGAGATGCCGTAGAGCATCGGATGGCCCTGCCACAGCCGGTGCCGTGGCGGCAGGTCGCAGACGGCGGCGCGGGCGCGGTTGGTTTCGGCGCGGAAGGCGCGCCACAGCAACTGGTTGACCAGCGACTGGCTGGCGCGGTTGAGGAAGCTGGGCAGGCGCTGCGTCGGCAGGAACGGCGAGGGGAACTCGCGCGTCGGCGTGATCGGGATCATCCCGGCGCCGATCGCGGGGATGCGCAGGAACTCGGCGGCGGAGAAGCCGACGAACGCCGCCAGCCCGCTGACGATCAGCGCATCGCAACCGCGCGCGGCCCCGACCGTGGTCCTCAGCCACGAAGTCGCGTTGGCATTGGCGATGTTCGCCAGTGCCCGGGTGGTGCGGGTGACGCCTGCGCCTTCTTTCAGTACCCCGGAGATCGCCTGCTGCGGGTCCAGCGTGCCGCGGATGTCGCCGGCCAGCGGCACCGCCGGTACGCCGAGCGCCTTCGCCGTGCCGAGGGTCGAGGCGTCGGCCAACTGGATCGCCTCGTGGCCGGCATCGATCAATGCGCGGGCGAGGAAGGCCAGCGGACGGGTGTCGCCCTCGGTGCCGTAGCCCAGCAGCGCGAACTTCATGCGGCACCGGCCCGGCGCGGGTCGCGGGCAGCGGCGCCCTGCAGGAAGAACGTCACGATGTCGCCGAACTCGTCCGTCAGCGACAGCCGTGCGTGGTCGAGCCAGCGCAGCAGCGCCGACAGGTAGAGGAAGTGCAGGTACAGCGCCAGCTGCGCGGTCGAGAGGTCATGGCGCAACTCGCCGTCGGCCTGGCCGCGCGCGATCAGTGCGGCGAACGCCTGGGCGAGGTCGGCCGATGGCTCGTCGTGATTGCCGGGCTGCGGCTGGCCGACGCCGGTGAGGCGGTAGCGCAGGTACGGGGCGAGGTAGCCGCGATGCGCCTCGCACCATGCGACCGACGCCTGCAGCACCGTCGCCACGCGCGCGGCGAAGCTGCCGGCCGTGGCGGCGCTGGCCAACAACGGCGCCAGGTCCTGTGCCAGTTCGGCGTGGATCCAGTGCGACAGCACCGCTTCCTTGACCGGGAAATACTTGTACAGCGTGCCCTTGGCGATATCCGCCTCGGCGGCGATCTGTTCCATCGTGACGGCATCGAAGCCGTAGGCCTGGAACAGCGCGTAGCCGGTGCGGGCGATATGGTCGAGCGCCTGCTGGCGCTTGCGGTCGCGCCGGGTGGGAGGCGTCATGGGAAGACCAAAAATGTACGTCGTATGATTTTATACGACGTATATTTCAGGTCAAATCCTGGCCTCGCTCCGATGATTGGCACGGGTCACAGGTCGTGCGTCCAGCCGCCGCCGGCGCGCAGGCGCTGGTCGAAGTCCGCGGCGATGTCCGACAGCCTGATCGCTGCGAAGCGCGCGAGGATCGCCGCTTCGGCCTCGCCGAGCGTCGACTCCAGCCGCATGTTCACCGATTGCTCGACCAGGCAGTCCGGTGTCCGGTCGGCCACGCCGATGGTGAACAGCGTGGTCGTGCCCGAGGCCTGGTAGACGTCCAGCAGGGTGATCTCCGACAGCGCGCGTGCCAGCGCCCAACCACCGCCGGGCCCACGTTCGGCTTTGACGATGCCCTGCTCGCGCAGGCCCGCCAAGGTGCGTCGGACCACCGCCGCATTGGTTTCCAGCATGCGGCCGATCGACTCGGAGGTCGCGCGCTGTTCGTGGCGATCCATGTGGACCAGCACGTGCAGCATCCGGGACAGGCGGCTGTCGGTTCTCAATGGGATCACCTTGCTGGGCGGGGCTTGGAGACAAATCATAACATTAGATGTTGCGAATAGGCCGGGCCCGGTCTATATTGAAACTTCCGATGATACATATAGGTCCGCAGATGGAAACGACACCCGTACGGCATGACGCGATCGTGGTCGGCGGCAGCTTCGCTGGCCTGTCCGCCGCGTTGATGCTCGCCCGCGCCCGCAAGCGCGTGCTGCTGGTCGACGCCGGCAAGCCGCGCAACCGCTTCGCCGCCGAGGCGCACGGCGTGATTGGCCACGATGGCACCCCGCCGCAGGTGCTGCTCGGCAACGCCGTCGCGCAACTCATGGCGTACCCGACGGTCATGCTGAAGGTGGGTACGGCGACCGGCGCCAGCGGCCACGACGGCCACTTCGCCGTTACGCTCGATGACGGCGAGCGGGTCGAAGCCAGCAAGCTCGTGCTCGCCACCGGCGTCACCGACCTGCTGCCCGACATCCGCGGCGTTCGCGAACGCTGGGGCAGCACGATCCTGCATTGCCCCTACTGCCACGGTTTCGAAGTGGCGGACCGGGCGCTCGGCGTACTCGGCACCTGCGCGATGAGCACGCACCAGGCGCTGCTGATCTCGGAGTGGGGACCGACCACCTACTTCACCCAGGGACGGTTCGCGCCCGACGACGGCGAGTGGCGGCAGATGCAGGCACTCGGCATCACCATCGAAACGACGCCGGTGCTGGCGGTCGAAGGCGCGGCGCGCACGATGGAGCGCGTGCTGCTGGAGGACGGCCGCACGGTGGCGCTCGGGGCCATGTTCCTCGCGCCCGCGCAGGAGCTCACCAGCGACCTCGCGATACAACTGGGCTGCGAACTCGACAGCGGGCCGCTGGGACCGTTCGTGAAGGTCGACGGCATGAAACAAACTAGCGTGCCCGGCGTGTTCGCCGCGGGCGACCTCGCCGCGCCGATGCAGAGCGCACCGATGGCGCTCGCCGCCGGGCAGATGGCGGGCCTGGCAGCGCACCGCGCGTTGATGGAGGAAGCCCGGCGGCGGCTCGCCGGCGACTGACGGAGTACCGGTGGCACGGCCAGCTGCCGTGAACCGCACCGTGTTCCACTGCCGGACAGGCCGGTATCGCTAGAATCGCCAGGCCCATCAACGAGGAACGACGCCAGACATGTGAACAACGACGACATCGCCGGATAGCCGGCAGTCATCGACCACCGGCCGCGCGCAAGCGCCGCCATGGGTCGCATCGTCGTTACAGATTCCTTCCAGGGAGCCAACATGTCCGAACCGTTCATTCGATGCACCGACCTTTCCTTCGCCTGGCCCGATGGCACGCCGGTGTTCCGCGACCTGTCGTTCGGCATCGGCAGCGGTCGCACCGGACTGGTCGCACCCAATGGCGCCGGCAAGACCACGCTGCTTCGGTTGGTCGCCGGCGAATTCCATCCTGCTGCCGGCGCCGTCAACGTCCAGGGCCAGGTCGGCTACCTGCCGCAGGACCTGCCGTTCACCGGCGAACTGAACGTGGCCGAGGTGCTCGGCATCGCGCCGGTGCTCGATGCATTGCAGGCACTGGCTGCGGGTGATGCCGACGAGGCGGTGTACTCGGCCATCGGCGACGACTGGGACATCGAGGAGCGCACCCGCGCCCAGCTTCACCGGCTGGGTCTGGGCATCGCGCTCGACCGGCACCTCCACACCCTGAGTGGCGGCGAAGTGGTCTCGCTCGGCCTCGCCGCGCAATTGCTGAAGCGGCCCGACGTGCTGCTGCTCGACGAGCCGACCAACAACCTCGATCTCGACGCGCGCCGCAAGTTGTACGACGTGCTCGACGACTGGAGCGGCTGCCTGCTGCTGGTCAGCCACGACCGCGCGCTGCTCGACCGCATGAACCGCATCGCCGAACTCCACCGCGGCGAGCTGCGGCTGTACGGCGGCAACTTCAGCGCTTACGAAGAGGCGATACGCGCCGAACAGGAAACCGCCGAGCGCAATCTCCGCAATGCCGCGCAGCAGCTGAAACGCGAGAAGCGCGAGATGCAGCAGGCCCGCGAACGCACCGAGCGTCGCAACAACAACGCCGCCCGCAACATCGACAGCGCCGGCCTGCCGAAGATCGTCGCCGGCAACCGCAAACGCAGTGCGCAGGAGTTGGCCGGGCGTTCCGACGAGACACACGCCGCTCGCGTCGGCGACGCCCGCGGTCGGCTCGACCAGGCTGCCCGCGCCGTGCGCGACGACGACACGCTGGTGCTGGACCTGCCGGCCACCCGCGTGCCGGCCACGCGCATGGTCTTCACCGGCGAAGGGATGCAGGTCTGCCGTGATGGCCGTGCGCTGTTCGCCGACGGCGGCATCGATCTGGCGATCCGCGGCCCCGAACGCATCGCCCTGACCGGTCCCAACGGCGCCGGCAAGACCACTTTGCTGCGCCTGGTCAGCGGTGCGCTGGTGCCGGACACCGGCGAAGTGAAGCGCGCCGACGGCCGCATCGCCACGTTGTCGCAGCGCCTCGACCTGCTCGATCCCGATCGCACCGTGGCCGGGAATTTCGCCGCCGCCGCACCGGACATGCCGGCGGCGGAGCGGATGAACCTGCTTGCCCGCTTCCTGTTCCGCGGCGATCGCATGCACCTGCCGGTCGGCGCCCTGTCCGGCGGCGAGCGCCTGCGCGCAACCCTGGCTTGCATCCTCCATGCCGAACCCGCCCCGCGATTGCTGCTGCTGGACGAACCGACCAACAATCTCGACCTCGCCAGCGTCGGTCAGCTGGAGAGCGCGGTAAGGGCGTTCGAAGGTGCGCTGGTCGTCGTGAGCCACGACGAGCGGTTCCTCGAAGCGATCGACGTGGGGCGATGGTTACGGCTGGACGGCGGCGCTTTGCGGGACGCGGCGAACAACGCCGGCTGAGCGCCGGCATCGAAGCGCCGTGAGAGAATCCGCCGGTGTCCAGCCGCTGCTCCCGTTTCCTTGCCTGTCTCGCCCTGGTGGCGACGCTGCTGATCGTGGTGATGCCGACGGTCGGGCGCCAGTTCGGCGGCGGTTTCATGCTGCCCGGCGAAACGCACGGGATGCCGCATGGAGCCACGCACGATGCGGCCCCGGCGATGGCCGGCATGGAAGGAATGTCGCCCGCCGAGCATGCACACCACATGCAGGCGATGGCATCGGCGGATACCGAAGCGGCTGAACCCGCGGACAAGCCGTCACCGCATGACGGGCACGCCGGCCACGACTGTGCCTACTGCCCGCTGGCATCCGGGCTGGTCGCATTCACCGTGCCGCGGCTCGATCTGGCTCCGGCACCGCTGGCGCCTTGGTCGGTACGCACTGCGGCCAATCCGCCGCGGCCGGCGCCGGTTCCCGCGCTGGGTTCCCGCGGTCCACCGCCCCTGCTCTGAAAGCCAGTACCGACTCTCGCGTGGGGCCACGAGCTCCGCGCGCACCCCGCTTTCGGAGTTCTACCAATGTCGATCTTCCCGATCGCGATGCCGCGTGCGTCGCGTCTGGCCGTGGCCGTCGCCACGGCGTGCATCCCCCTGTCCGCCACCTTCGCGGCGGAACTGCAGGACCCCATCACCCTCGACCCGGTCCAGGTCCAGTCCACGCGACCCGACGACGTCCAGGCCGAGCGCGCGAAAACCCCCGGCGCGGTCAGCGTCGTCGAGGCCGAGGCGTTCTACGAGCGCACCGTCACCAACCTGGCCGACTCGCTGCGCTACGTGCCCGGCGTGTTCACCGAGAGCGGCACCGGCGGCGATGCCATCTTCATCTCCAGCCGCGGCTCCAACCTCGACGCGACCAACTACGACAGCAACGGCATCAAGCTGTTCCAGGATGGCCTGCCGGTCAGCACCGCCGACGGCAACAACCACAACCGCTTCCTCGACCCGATGGCGGCCCATCGCATCGTCGTCGCCCGCGGGGCCAATGCCCTGACCTACGGCGCGAGCACCCTGGGCGGCGCCATCGACTCGATCTCCGCGACTGCCCGCAACAGCCCGCCGTTGCAGGCGTTCTTCAACGCCGGAAGCGACGGCCTCATCAGTAGCCGCCTGACAGCCGGCGGGGTTGCGGGGAACGCCGACGGCCTGGTCACGCTGGAGGCCAAGAGCCGCGACGGCTACCGCGAGCACAGCCGGCAGGATCGCATCGGCGTGTATGCCAACGCGGGCTGGCGGCTGTCGGAGGATTTCGATGCGCGGGTGTTCGCCACCCACGTCGACAACGACGAGCAACTGGCCGGTGCGTTGACGCGCGCGCAGTTCGAGCAGGACCCGATGCAGGCCGACCCGTCGGCCATCACCGGCAACTATCAGTTGAACGTCGAGACCAGCCGCCTGGCAGCCAAGGGCACGTGGAATGTCGACCCGCGCAGCCGCCTCGAATTCGGCCTGTCCTACGAGGAACAGTCGCTGTACCACCCGATCGTCGACCGGGTGCTGGTCGACTTCGACGGCCCCGGCCCCAACCCGCCGACGGAGGTCTTCAGCCTGCTGAAGAACACCGACCAGCGTACCTACGGCGGCATGGTCCGCTACAACCTGCGGTCGGGCGACCACGACGTGCTCGCGGGCCTCAACCTCGCCGACACGCATGAGCAGGGCGGCAACTACCGCAACGCCGGCGGCCGCCGCAACGGCCAGACCGGGATCATCGACAACCGCTCCGACAGCGTCGAGCTGTTCATCGTCGACCGGTGGAATTTTGTCCGCGACTGGACGCTGGTCTACGGCGCGCAGGGCGTGCTCACCGGCCGCGACGTGCGCAGCGTCGACCTCGCCAGCGGCAGCGCGCGCAACCCGCGCCGGGACTACCGCGCGTTCAACCCGCGCGTCGGGCTGATCCGCGCGCTGGGCACCGCGGGCGAGGCCTTCGCCAGCGTCAGCCGGCTGTACGAGGCGCCCACCACCTTCGAGCTGGAGGACGACGTGCGCGGCGACAGCCGCACGCTCGACGCGATGCACGGCACGGTGGTCGAGGCCGGCGTGCGCGGCAACGCCGTCGCATCAGCCGACGCGCCGGGCTGGCGCTGGGACCTGTCGGTGTACTACGCGCGGATCGACGACGAGATCCTGTCGGTCGAGGATCCGGACGCGCCCGGCACCAGCCTGTCGACCAATGTCGAGCGCACGGTGCACGCCGGCCTCGAAGCGCTGTTGGGCGCCAGCTTCCCGCTAGGCGACGGCAGGCACCGCATCCAGCCATTGCTCAGCGCCACGTACAACGCGTTTGCCTTCGACGACGATCCTGTCTACGGCGACAACGACTTGCCGGCCGCGCCGGAGTACGCGGTGCGCGGCGAGGTGATGTACCGCAACGACAATGGTTTCTTCGTCGGCCCGACGTTCGACCTGGTCGGCGCGCGTCATGCCGACTTCGCCAACAGCTACCGCGTCGATTCGTACCACCTCGTCGGCCTGCGCACGGGGATCCAAGGCGAACGCTGGGAGGTGTTTGCCGAGGCGAGGAACCTGCTCGACGAAACCTACGTCGGCACGTTCAGCGTGCGCGATCGCGCGACCCTGGACGACGCCATCCTGCAGGCCGGCGAGCCGCGTTCGGTCTACGTCGGCATGAGGTTGCGGTTTTAACGACGCCTCATCCCGGGCGCGGATCAACCGGCAACCGCGCCCGGTTTCACCCCTTTTCGTATCCTTACCCGTCTACTGTTCCGTGGACGAAGGAGACCGGCGTGGCACGCAGCAAGACCCTGAAGCTGGCAACGTTCAACGTAAATGGCATTGCTACGCGCCTGCCGCATCTGCTCGCGTGGCTGGAGAAGGAACAGCCCGACATCGTCGCGCTGCAGGAGCTCAAGACCGTGGACGCGGCGTTCCCGGTCGCCGAGCTGGAGGCGGCGGGCTACGGTGCAATCTGGCACGGGCAGAAGTCCTGGAACGGCGTGGCCCTGCTGGCGCGCGACGCGGTGCCGGTGGAAAGCCGGCGTGGCCTGCCGGGCGATGCCAACGACGGGCAGAGCCGTTACATCGAAGCGGCCATCCACGGCATCGTCGTGGCCGGTCTGTACCTGCCCAACGGCAATCCACGGCCCGGCCCCAAGTTCGACTACAAGCTCGCCTGGATGGAGCGCCTCATTCGCCATGCCAGTACGTTGGTGGACCTGCCGCATCCGACGGTGCTGTTGGGCGATTTCAACGTGATCCCGAGGGACATCGATGTCTATGACCCCAAGGCCTGGCGCAAGGACGCGCTCATCCAGCCGGAGGTGCGGGCGGCGTTCGAGCGACTGCTGGCGCAAGGCTGGACGGATGCGCTGCGGCAGGTCGCCGGTGACGAGGTGATCTACACGTTCTGGGACTACTTCCGCCAGCATGCCGAACGCGACCGCGGGTTGCGGATCGACCATCTACTACTCAACCCCGCGCTCGCGAAGAACCTCAAAGACGCCGGCGTCGACCGTTGGGTGCGGCTGCAGCCGAAGGCCAGCGATCACGCACCGACCTGGATCACCGTTCGCGTCCCACCCGCTGCCTGATCCTCCCGGCCATCGCCTGGAACACCCCGTCGCGATACACCCACGCATGCAGCAGCGCCGCCGACAGGTGCAGCAGCACGGTAGCGAACAGCAGGTAGGCCAGCCAGCCATGCGCGGCACGCAACGCGGCGTACAGGGTCACGTCCTGCGGCAGGATCGGCGGCAACGCGAACGACGGCGACATCTGCACCGGGTAACCGCCGGCGGACAGCATCGCCCAGCCGATCAGCGGCATCGCCAGCATCAATCCGTACAGAAGCCAGTGCGAGGCGCGGGCCGCGGTCTTCTGCCAGTGCGGCAACGTCGAGGGCAGCGCGGGCGGGCGATGCCGCATCCGGTTGCGCAGCCGCAGCACGACCAGCAGCAGGATCGCGATGCCGAGCGGGCGGTGCAGGTCGATCAGCCACGGTCGTGCCGAGATCGACGTGACCATGCCGACGCCGATGAACAGCATCGACACGATCATCGCCGCCATCGACCAGTGCAGCCAGCGCGCGGTCGGGTTGAAGCGGGTCGGGATATTCATCGGGTCGGCTCCGTACCGGTGGCGGCATCACCGCGGCCGAGCGCGATCTCGCGCTGGCGGCGGTTGAAGGACTGCGAGTAGGCCGCCGAGCGGGTGGCGAGGATCGGGTCGCCGGATGCGGCGACGCCCGGCGGCAGGATCAGCGGGTCGAAGTTGACGTCGCGGCATTCGCCGGTCGCCTGTGGCTCGGCGTGGACCAGGGTCAGCGTGCCGGCAACCACCTGCTCGCGCGTGTCGGGCCAGGGTTGCGACGGGTCGTCGACCGCGTCGCCGGGCGCGGCCAGCGTCACCACCATGTCCCAGTGCACTGGGCCATGCGCCAGCCGCGTGTGCAGGTCGGCGGCGAGGAAGTCGGCATCGGCGCGTTCGCGTTCTTCGGCGTCCAGTGCGTGGAACGGCAGGCGTGGCTGCATCGACCAGCGGACAAACCGCTCGGTGCCGTCGGCGTCGATGAAGCGGAACGCGTTGACGCTGTTGTATTGCGTATTCGCCCAGCTGTCGGACCACGGCGCGGTCTTCGCCCACTTCCCGAATTCACGGGCTTGCGGATGGGCGGCGAGGAACGCTTCCATGGCGACGGGGTCCGGCTTTCCGGTCGCCGGATCCGGGCGCTTGGCGAGGATCTGCTGGTGGAACGCCTGCGGCGTCGCCACGGCGAAGAACGGGAAGCTGTTCATCGCCATGCGCCATTGCGGTTCACCGGGGCCGCCGAACTGCAGCGCCATGCTGCGTACGCGCGCGGTGTTGTCGGCGCCGTGCGGGTTGGGCCCACCGATCGAGAACCGGCCCAGCACCGGCACGGGCGTGCCGGAAAATGCGCGTGCGCTCGACAGCGCCTGTCCCTGCGGCGTGCCGCGGAACGTGCCGCTGACGCAGACGCCCTTGGCATGGTTGCGGCGGAAGCCCGGATGCGCGGGGCCATTGGCTTCCATCGCGCCGACGATGCGTTGCGCGGTCAGCCGGTCGCCGCCGATCCAGCCGGCGGTCCAGGCGAACGCGCTGGCGGAACCCAGCGCGATGGCGCCGATGCCGGCCAGCGCGGCCAGTTGCCGGCGCCGTTCGCGCTTCGCGATTGCAGCCGATGTGTCGACCGGCGGGACTACGGACGGACGGTGAGGGTCTGATTCGTTCATTGCACGCTCGGTGGTGGAATCCAAGGTGTGACGAGCCGCACGGGGATATATTCCCTACAAGCGGCACGCGTGCCGGCTTGGGAATAAACCGCGCGCCCACGCGTCCCACGCCCATGAACCCGCGTCCGCGCCACACGCCCGCCATCGACCCATCCCCCAATCCGCCCCGCACCGTGGATGTCTGCGCCATGGATGAACTGGATGAGGACCGCCTGCATGCACTGATCCCGCGAATGCGGCAGTTCGCACGCGCACTCACGCGTGACGGCACGGCGGCCGATGACCTGGTCCAGGCCGCGCTGGAGCGAGCGCTACGGGCGTGGTCGTCGCGCAGCAAGCGCGATGCGTTGCAGTCGTGGCTGTTCTCGATCCTGTACCGGCAATTCATCGACGAGCAGCGGCGAGCCAAACGCTGGCGGCGCGTGCTCGACGTGGTAGGCGTGGCCGATGAACCGCATGCGCCATCGGCCGAGCGGGTCAACGAGGGGCGCGACGCGCTGGCGGCGTTCGCCCAACTGCCGGATGAGCAGCGCGCGATCCTGCTGCTGGTCGGCGTCGAGGGATTCAGCTACCGCGAAGTCGCGGATACGCTGGAAATCCCGATCGGTACCGTGATGTCGCGCCTGTCGCGCGCCCGCGACAGGCTGCGCCGGCTTTCCGAAGGGCGCGCGTCTACCCCTGCACTGCGGATACTCAAATGAACACTTCGGCCCCGCACCCCGACGAACTGCACGCCTATGTCGACGGCCAGTTGCCTGCCGCGCGACGCGCCGAAGTGGAAGCCTGGCTGGCCGCCCACCCCGATGATGCCGCCCGGGTGCGCGGCTGGAAGTCCGACGTCGAGGCCCTGCGCTCGGCCTGGGGCAATCCCGCCGCATTGCCGGCCGCGCCGCGGCTGGACCCGGCCCGGATCCGCCGCCTGCATGCCGGCCGCTGGACCGGGCTGGCCCGCGCGGCTGTGCTGGTGCTCGCGTTGGGACTGGGGGCCGGCGGCGGCTGGCTGGCGCGCGACGCACGCAACGGCTACGGCACCCCGCCGATGGCGGATGCGGTGACGGCCTACCGGATGCTTGCGGACCAGCAGGTGTCGATGGATTTCGAGGGCGACCGGATGGGCGGCCTGCAGGGCTGGCTCGCGCGCAACTTCAACGAAGCCGGCCGCGTGCCCGACCTCAGCTCACAGGGCTATGCCCTGCAGGGCGCGCGCATGATGTCGACGCCCGAAGGCGCGGCGGCGATGCTGGTCTACGAGGATGGACAGGGCGGCATGCTCGGGGTCTACCTGCGGCCGCGCACGCAGCGCATGCGCGATGGCGAGCGCCGCGACGGCGGCCTGATGGCGCGCTACTGGGGCCAGGGCGATACAGCGATCGCGGTGGTCAGTTCGCGTTTCGACCAACGCGCCGACGCAATTGCGCCACTGGTGCGGCGCGGCGGATAGAAGCCGTGCGTGATCGCCGGTCTCAGTCGCCGAGCAGGAACCGCAGCGGCTGGTCGATCCGCGCGCGCCATGCCGCCTCGTTGTGCCCGGCGCCTTCGAACACGCGGCTGCTCCAGTTGCCGCCCTCGACATAACCGGCGGCGCGCAGGCGCTGGTCCATGCGCTGCTGGTAGGGCGCGTAGCCGGCGTCGAGGGTCGCGGTGCCGTGGTCGAAGTAGAGCCGGTGGGTCGCCGGGTCCGGCAGGTGGTCGCCGAGCCAGTCGACCACGATGCCGTCGCCGACCGGCCAGTGGGTCGACAGCGCGCCGACGCCGCCGAACACGTCTGGGTACTCGGCGGCGGCGTACAGCGAGATCAGCCCGCCCATGCTGGAGCCCATCACGAAGGTGTCGTCGCGGCCCGGCCGGGTCCGGTACGTGGCGTCGATCCACGACTTGAGCTCGTCGACGAGGAAACGCAGATAGGCGTCGGAGATGATGTCCGCGGTCGGCAGCGGTGGCACGCCGTCGACGCCGGACGGCAGCGCGTCGCCAGCGACCGGTTTGCGCGGCATGTATTCCTGGAACCGCCGCGGAGTGTTCCAGATGCCGACCACGATCGCCTCGCGCACGGCACCTTCGGCGACCAGTCGGGTCATGGCTTCGTCGATGCCCCAGTCGACGCCGGTGTACGACAGCGCCGGGTCGAACAGGTTCTGGCCGTCGTGCATGTAGAGCACGGGGTAGCGCCTGGCCGGGTCGTCGCCGTAACCCGGTGGCAGCCAGACGTCGACATTGCGCGGCGCGACGTGGGCGGAGGGCACGTCCTGCCAGCTGTCGACGCGGCCGGTGGCGTCCAATGCCGGCGCGCGCGGTGCGTAGGCCCATTGCAGGAAGTGCGGCAGCATCCGCGCCCACGCGGCCTGGTTGTGCTCGCCGTCGGACAGCGACAGGTAGGCGATGTCGGCGCGGGTGGTGTCGGAGCCGGCGTCGCCAGCGCTCGCGACGTGGGTGCTGCGGTAGCCGAGGTCGACCAGCCCGCGCAGGTGGCGGCCATCGGGCGAGGTGTAGCCATCGATGAGGTCGCGCGCATCGTCGATCGGGTCGTTGATGCCGTCGCCGTCGCGGTCGTCGCTGTCCTCGTTGGTGCCGACGGCGAAGAAGAACTTGAGGCCGTGGCGCGCCTCGCTGCTGCCGACCATCGCCTGGGCGAGGCGGGTGCGCTGGACCGACTCGACATCGCTGCGGTCGGCGGAGATCCACAGCGACGGCGAGAACATGCCGACCCGTCCGAACACGTCCGGATACTGCCAGCCGAGGTTGAAGGCGTTGAGTGCGCCGAGCGACCAGCCGAGGATCGCGCGCGCGCCGGGGGTCGGGTTGCTGCGGTAGTGGGCATCGACGTACGGCACCAGGGTGCGGGCGACCCATTCGGAATAGTCGTGCGCGCGGGCGCCGACCGGGCCGTATTTCGTCTGCGCGACGATCGCGTGGCCGGCGCCGCGGTCGGACAGGCCGTAGGTGCCCATGCGGTCGGGCAGCATGTGGATGGCGACGACGATGACCGGCTGGATCGAGTCGTCCGCGTGCAGGCGCGCGAGGGTGTCGGCGAGGTGGACCGCTTCGGCGTCCTGGCCGTCGTTGAGGTAAAGCACCGGGTAGGCGCGGGCGCCGCTGGGGTCGTAGCCGGATGGGAGGTGGATTGCGACTTCTACCTGCTCCGGGGCGAAGGCGGTCGCGTCGAGGTGGAGGATTTCGATGGTGGCGGGCTGTGCCGTCGATTCCGCCGGTGTCGCAGGGGGCGTACTGGTCGCGGCGGTCGCGGGAAAAGCGAAGCAGGCGGCAAGCAGGGCGGTGGTCACGGGACCGGCGGTGCACTTCATGGCGTCGGGGCGACTCGCTTCGTTGTAGGAGCGACGTAAGTCGCGATCGCACGGCGATCCCGGGCAGCAGTGAAATCGCGACTTACGTCGCTCCTACACGGGTGCCGGGGTTGTCTCGTCA
Organism: Lysobacter sp. F60174L2; assembly: GCF_052547135.1. NCBI lineage: Bacteria > Pseudomonadati > Pseudomonadota > Gammaproteobacteria > Lysobacterales > Lysobacteraceae > Lysobacter > Lysobacter sp. F60174L2. Next base: position 369,413 of record NZ_JBQWRA010000001.1, read on the forward strand.
TTGGGGCTTCGCCACAAACCGGATTGCCTGGCCGCCACCGGCCGCAAGCCGAATCGTCAACACATCGGTGCTGGTCACCTCGCGATCCTCGCGCTCGAACTCGAACGGCGCATCCTCCCAATGCGCCCCGTCACCATCGCGATAGATCTGCGCGGTGTAGGTCCTCCCCGGTTGCAGAAACGCCAACGGCACCTGCAACACCCGACCGTGCTCGTCGGTGATGCTGCCGAGATACCAGTCGTCACTGTCGCGGTCCTGCCGTGCGAAGGTCACGTAGTCGCCGACCTCGCCGTTGAGCACCTCGGTGCGCGCCCAGTCGGCGGGCACGTCCCGGATGAACTGAAATGCGTCCATGTGCTTCGCATAGTTCTCCGGCAGGTCGGCGGCCATCTGCACCGGGCTGTACAGCACCACGTACAGCGCGAGCTGCTTGGCGATCGTGGTCTGGATCGCCTGCCCGCGACCCTGCAGGCTGAGGATGCCGGGGGTGTAGTCCATCGGGCCGGACAGCATGCGGGTGAACACGAGGTTGGTTTCGTGCTCGGGCGGATTGGTCGGGTCGGCCCAGGCGCCGTACTCCATGCCGCGCGCGCCCTCGCGGCTGACCCAGTTCGGGTAGGTGCGACGCAGGCCGGTGTCCTTGATCGGCTCGTGGGTGTTGATCGCGACGTGTTGTTTCGCCGCGGCTTCGAGCACGCGCAGGTGGTGGCCGGCGTTCCACTGGCCGTCGTGCCACTCGCGCGCGATCGTGCCATCCGGCAGGCGCCGCTCGATGCCGCCGGCGTCGCAGACGTAACCGGTCTTCACCACGTCGATGCCGAGCCGCTCGTTCATCGCGAACGCGTCGGCCATCTGGTCCTCGTAGTGGCTGACCGCGCAGCCGGTCTCGTGGTGGCCGATCAGGTGCACGTCCTTCGACTTCGCGTAGGCCGACAGCGCTTCGATGTCGAAGTCGGGCGTGGCGCGGGTGAAGTCGAAGTCGTAGCCGTTGCCGAACCACTGGCCATCCCAGCCCGGATTCCAGCCTTCGACCAGCACGCCGCGGAAGCCGTTCTCGGCGGCGAAGTCGATGTAGCGCCTGGTGTTGGCGGTGGTGGCGCCGTGCTTCTTGCCGGTTGCCCAGCTTTCGGTTTCCAGGTGCAGCGACCACCAGATGCCGACGTACTTGGCTGGCTCGAACCAGCTGACGTCACCAAGCGTGTTGGGTTCGTTGAGGTTGAGGATCAGGTCGGACGATTCGTACAGCGCGGCGGCGCTGTCGGCGATCTGCAGGGTGCGCCACGGGGTGTTGAACGGCAGCGCGCGACGCACCTTCCAGCCTTCCGACGCCGGCGCCAGCTGGGCGCGGAAGCGGCGGCCGTCGGTGCGGCGCAGCCACATGCCGGCGTAGTCGACCAGCGCCGCCTCGTGGAAGGCGATGTGCAGGCCGTCGTCGGTGCGCACGGTCATCGGGGTGTGCGCGGTGGTGACCTGGTTGAGCGGGGTGCGGTTGTAGAGGTACTCGTAGCGGTTCCACTCGCCGGCCGGGATCCACCACGCGGTCGCGGGATCGGCGAGGGCGAACTCGGTCAGTTCGTCGTCGATGATGACTTCCTCGGCGGCGGCCTGTTCGGGGAACTCGTAGCGGAAGCCGATGCCGTCGTCATACACGCGGAACACGACGTCGAACGTGCGGTTGGGCGCGACGGTTTCGGTCAGGGTCGCGTGCAGCTCGTTGTAGTGGTTGCGGACGAAGCGATCCTCGCCCCATGGCTGCTCCCAGGTCTCATCGAAGCTGCGGGTCGCCTGTCCGGTGAGCGCGAGGTTGCGTTCGAGCTTGCCGCTGCCGCGCAACATGAAGCCGAGCGCGGAGGTCTCGATCACCGGCTCGCCGAAGCGCTCGACGCGGTAGCCGACGCGGCCTTCGTGCAGGTCGAGCTCGACCGTGAGCACGTCGTTGGGCGAGGCTACGGTGGCGACGGTTTCGGCGTGGGCGGTGGGCGCGAGCAGCGCGGCTGCGAGGGCGGCGGTTGCGAGGACGGTGTTTTCGAAGAGCTGGCGGAGCTGGTGCATCGAAATCGTTCCCTTGGAAATGATGGGCCGGCCGCATGACCGTGCTCCCTCTCCCGCCTGCGGGAGAGGGTTGGGGTGAGGGTGCGCGGCAGCCGGTGACGCCCGGTGCTGCGCGGTTCCTGCCATCACCCTAGCCCTCTCCCGCAGGCGGGAGAGGGGACTGGTTCGCGGCGATCACGTAGACCATCGCGGTGCGTGCGGGTAGGAGGAAGCGGCCGCTGGCGGAGTCGTACCGCGCGGCCTCACGGGGACGCGGGTCGGCGGCGGTGTCCGCGGCGTGCACGGGATGCAACGCGTAGTCCTTGCCCGCGGCCTCCGGGATCACCAGCGTCTGCGCTCGTGGCGAAACGTTGACCAGGTACAGCACCTCGGCGAACCCGGCACCCGGATAGCTGCGGCCGTCGAGGTGGCCGGCGATCACCAGCGCGTTCTGCGCCGGGCCGGTGTTGTGGAAGCGCAGGCGCTGCGCGACATCATCGGCCGTACGCAGGCGGAACAGGGTCGAGCTGTCGCGGATGCGCAGCAGGTCCTCGAACGCGCCGCGGGTGAAGGCGATCCCGCGCGCGGTCGGCTTGATCCCGCCGTTCGCCAGCAGCGGCGCCATCTGCGGCCAGCTGTCGCGGTTGTCCGGCGCCGGCGGCAGGCCGGTGCCGAAGTGGTTGTCGCCGCCGGTCCAGTCGATCCGGTTGAACCAGTCGCCCGAGTCGAAGCTGTTGCGGTCGAGCGACTTGGAGCGCAGCAGCTCGCCGCCGGCATGGAAGTAGGCGACGCCCTGGCTGAAGGCATTCAACGCGAGTGCGAGCACCTGCACCCGCGCGCGGTCGTCGCGGCTGGTGTCGGCCGGCAGCTTGAACGCGTTGACGTCGAACAGGGTCTGGTTGTCGTGGTTCTCGACGTAGTTGACGACCTCGCCGGGCTGCGCGGCGTAGCCGGCCGGCTGGCCCTTGTAGTCGAGCTGCGACATCGGGATCGTCGCGCCGGTGGCGTCGGTGATGACGTAGTCGGCGAGAGTTCCCGCCAAGCCGGCGCGGACAAGGTCGGCGGCGTGCAGCAGCGCATCGCGACTGTTTGCTTCCGCGTCGCCCGCCGGGCTGGCCGCAACCGCGTTCGGCGCGTAATGCAGGCCGTTGACGTAGCCCTGGGTAAACATCGCCGCGCCCTTGTCACCGGCGCCGCCGCGGATCGCATCGCGCGCGCGGTCGCTGAAGGTGCCGATGCCGGAGCCCTGCAGCGACAGCTGCGAGGCCTGCACGAAGCGCGCGCCGTTGGCGACCTCGCCGAAATTCCAGCCCTCGCCGATCAGGTTCACGTGGCGGCCGGCGGCTTCGTCGACGCGGACCTGCAACTGTTCCATCACCCCGCGCGGCTGGTGCCCCATCAGGTCGAAGCGGAACGAGTCGATGCGGTAGTGCTTCGCCCACAGCGCGGCCGAGTCGAGCATCAGCTTGCCCATCATCCGATGTTCGGTCGCGGTGTTGTCGCAGCAGGTCGAGGTAGTGACCTTGCCGTGTGCGTCGAGCCGCTGGTAGTAGCCGGGCACGATGCGGTCGAGCACCGAGCGCTCGACCTGGCCCGACGCGGTGGTGTGGTTGTAGACCACGTCCATGCCGACCCGCAGGCCGGCGGCGTGCAGCGCCTGCACCATCGCGCGGAACTCGCGGATGCGCACGGCGCCGTCATTGGCGTCGCTGGCGAAGCTGCCTTCGGGTGCGTTGAAGTGGTACGGGTCGTAGCCCCAGTTGAAGCAGTCGCGTGCGGCGACCGCCATCACCGCGGCCTGTTGCGCGTCGCTGTCGGGTGCGGCGGCGGGTACGTCGGGCTCGACGCAGCCGGTCTCGGGGACGGTGGCGAGATCGAACACCGGCAGCAGGTGGACATCGGTCAGGCCGGCATCGGCGAGCGCGCGCAGGTGGCGCATGCCGTCGCTGCCGGTCTCGGTGAAGGCGCGGTACTTGCCGCGGTTGGCATCGCTGACGGTCGCGTCATCGCGCGAGAAGTCGCGCACGTGCAACTCGTAGATGACCATGTCGGTCTGCGCGGCGAGTAGTGGCGGACGCGGTGCGTCGTCCCAGCCGGCCGGCTTGAGCGCGGGGACGTCGAGGTCGGCGATGTAGCTGCGCTTGGAATCGGTGGTCAGGCTGACCGAATACGGGTCGGTGACGCGGTTGCGGACCACGCCGGTGCCGGGCACGAACACGTCGACCAGGTAGGTGTAGTAGCTGCCGGTTCGGTCGGCCGGAAGCTGCAACGACCACGCGCCGGTCGCGGGGTCGAACCGCATCGGCTCGCGCGACTCCGCATCGCTTTTGCCGTTGTCGTACAAGCACAGCGACACGTCGCGCGCGGTCGGAGCCCACAGCCTGAAGCCGGTGGCATCGGCCGCGATGGTCACGCCAAGGTCGTCGATCGAGCCGGCTGCTGCGTACACGTCGTCGAGCGCGCCGGGCGACTGCAGCGTGGTGCTGGCGAGCACGTTGCCGGCGGTATCTTCGCGAACCAGCAGCAGTTGCCGGCGCAGCAGGCCCGGGACGCGCGCGGTGTCGGTCGAGGCCAACGCCAGCACCACGCCGTCACCGATGAACCTGAAGCGCTGCGCGAGCGCGGTCGGCACGGCACCGGGGGAAACCTTCAGCTCAACCGCGCCATCGGCGCCATTCACCGCACTTCCAACATTAGCGGCGATGCCGCCGTCGGCCGCGTGGTACAGCCTGAATCGCGAACCGTCGCCCGCCACCTGCCCCGGCCATTGCAGCAGTTGCCGGTCAAGCCAGTACGCACTCGCACCGGTCGGCGAATCCGGCGCCGCATGCAGCACGGTCGCGAACGCCCCGGCATCGCAGGCGGCGGTGTCCAGCGTCGCGGCGATGCCCGGTGCGGCGAGTCCGCCAACCACCGCGAAAGCCAGCGCCGCGGCCAACCGGCGCAGGCGCTGGACTCGGAACGGAAACGGGTCAGGCGGCGTCATCGCGCTGGTGCGTCCTCAGTCGAGCCCGGCGAAGAACACTCCACGCGCGGGCATGTGCAGTTGGCGGCCGTCGACGCGGCCGGCGAGCCCACCGTGGTCGTCGATCGCGCGCGGCTCGAACCCATCCGGCAGCGTCCACTGTGCGGCGTCGGCCGACAGGTTGAACGCGACCAGCAACCGCTCGCCCCGTGCCTCACGGGTGAACGCGAGCACCGGTTCCGGCGCATCGATGAACGCGATATCGCCGCGCACTAGCGCTGGCAATGACTCGCGCCAGCGCAGGAAGCGGCGGGTGGCGTTGAGCACGGAGCCGGGATCGGCATCCTGCGCGGCGACGCTGCGCGCGCGGTGCTCGGCCGGGATCGGCAGCCACGGCGGGCTGTCGGTAAAGCCGGCCTGCGCGCTGTCGTCCCACGGCATCGGCGTGCGGCAGCCGTCGCGGCCCTTGAAGTTTGGCCAGAACGAAATGCCATAGGGATCCTGCAGCGCCTCGTACGGCACGTCGGCTTCGGTCAGCCCCAGCTCCTCACCCTGGTATAGGCACACCGAGCCGCGCAGCGAGCACACCAGCGCGACTAGCTGGCGCGCGAAGTCGTCGTCGCCGGCGCCGCCCCAGCGGGTGGTCGCGCGCATCACGTCGTGGTTGGACACCGCCCAGCACGGCCAGCCATGCGGCATGCGGGTCTCGATGTCCTCGACGGTCGCGCGGATGTAGGCGGCGCTGAAGTCCTCGACCAGCAGCTCGAAGCTGTAGCCCATGTGCAGGCGGGTGTCGCCGACGTACTCGGCCATCGTGCCCAGCGAATCCTCCGAGGAGATCTCGCCGAGCATGGTGCTGCCGGGGTAGCGGTCGAACAGCGTCCGCAGGTCCTCCATCAGCGCCAGGTTCTCGGGCCGGGTGTTGTTGTAGTAGTGGTACTGGTAGGCGTACGGGTTGTCGGCGCTGAAGCCGCGGCCGGTGCGCAGTTCCGCCGGCTTGGCCGGGTTGTCGCGCAGCTGCTCGTCATGGAAGCAGAAGTTGATCGAGTCCAGCCGCATGCCGTCGACGCCGCGGTCGAGCCAGAACTGCAGGTTGTCGAGCATCGCCGCGCGCACGGCCGGGTTGTGGAAGTTCAGCTGCGGCTGCGACGACAGGAAGTTGTGCAGGTAGTACTGCTCGCGCCGCGGCTCCCACTTCCACGCCGGGCCACCGAAAATCGACAGCCAGTTGTTGGGCGCGCCGCCATCGGGTTTCGGATCGGCCCAGACGTACCAGTCTGACTTGTCGTTGACGCGGTCCTGCCGGCTCTGGCGGAACCAATCGTGCTGGTCGGAGCTGTGGCTCAGCACCTGGTCGATCATGACCTTGATGCCGAGCGCGTGCGCCTTCGCCAGCAGGCGGTCGAAGTCGGCGAGCGTGCCGAACAGCGGGTCGACGTCGCGGTAGTCGGAGATGTCGTAGCCGAAGTCGGCCATCGGCGACTTGAAGAACGGCGAGATCCAGATCGCGTCGACGCCGAGGCTGGCGACGTAATCGAGCCGGTCGACGATGCCGGGCAGGTCGCCGACGCCATCGCCATCGGTGTCGAGGAAGCTGCGCGGGTAGATCTGGTAGATCACCGCGCCGCGCCACCAGTCGAGCGCGCGCCCGGCCGCCGCTGTCACCGGGTTGCTTGCCACCAACCCGCCCGTCGTCGCACTCGTCGCCATTCGCGTTCCCATGAATCGATCGGTCACCGGCGCTCACCACCGGCGTGGTGGCACTATTCCATGCCTCGCGATGCAGCATGTTGCCGTGTCATGCACTGTCCGGATGAATACGTTTGCAGACGGAATGTGCAGTGGTAGCGGTGACTACCATGGGGTCCTGGCCAACCAGGCTCGACGAAGACGGGACCACGCTCGATGAACCAGAAACCGCAGCTGTCGTTCTGGCAGATCTGGAACATGTGCTTCGGCTTCCTCGGCATCCAGTTCGGGTTCGCCCTGCAGAACGCCAATGTCAGCCGGATCTTCCAGACCCTCGGCGCGTCGATGGACGACATCCCGATCCTGTGGATCGCCGCGCCGCTGACCGGGTTGATCGTGCAGCCGGTCGTCGGCTACCTGTCGGATCGCACCTGGACCGGCTTCGGCCGTCGCCGGCCGTACTTCCTGATCGGTGCGGTGCTGGCGACGCTGGCATTGTTCGCGATGCCCAACTCGCCGTCGCTGTGGATCGCCGCCGGCATGCTGTGGGTGCTCGACGCCTCGCTCAACATCTCGATGGAGCCGTTCCGCGCGCTGGTCGGCGATCAATTGCCGGTGCGCCAGCGGCCGACCGGCTACGCGATGCAGAGCTTCTTCATCGGCGTGGGCTCGGTGGTCGCGAGCCTGCTGCCGTTCCTGCTCGCGCACTGGGGCGTGGCCAACACCGCCGGCCCCGGCGAGGTGCCCGACACGGTGCGCTACGCGTTCTATTTCGGCGGCGTGGTGCTGCTGGTCGCGGTGCTGTGGACGATCCTGCGCACCCGCGAGTACCCGCCGGAGCAATTGAAAGCCTGGGACCAGGCGCCGCCGCTGGTGCAGCGCCATTCCGATCCGCGCGCGGCATGGCGGCCGGCGCTGGCGTGGCTGGCGGTCGGCCTCGTCGCGATCGCGCTGGTCGCCGGCTTCGGCCTCGACAAGCAGCTGTACATCCTCGCCGGGCTGATCGCGTTCTACGGCGCCGCGCTGCTGGTGCGCACGCGTATCGGGGGCGGCGGCGCGTTCAGCAGCATCCTCGACGACCTGCGCGACATGCCGACGGCGATGCGCCGGCTCGCGGTGGTGCAGTTCTTCTCGTGGTTCGGGCTGTTCTCGATGTGGTTGTTCGCGACCGCCGCGGTCACCGGCGTCCACTTCGGCAGCAGCGACACCACCTCGGCGGCCTACAACGAGGGCGCGAACTGGGTCGGCGTGCTGTTCGCCGCCTACAACGGCTTCGCCGCACTCGCCGCGGTCGTCATCCCGTGGATGGTGCGGCACTGGGGCCTGCGCGTGAGCCACCTGCTCAACTGCGCGCTCGGCGGCGCCGGGCTGCTGTCGATGCTGGTGATCCGCGACCCGATCTGGCTGCTGGCGTCGATGGTCGGCGTCGGCTTTGCCTGGGCGTCGATCCTGTCGCTGCCGTACGCGCTGCTGTCGGACAGCGTGCCGGCGGCGAAGATGGGCGTGTTCATGGGCATCTTCAATTTCTTCATCGTGATCCCGCAGCTGGTCGCGGCCAGCCTGCTCGGGTTCCTGCTGAAAACGTTCTTCGGCAACGAGCCGATCCAGGCGTTGATGATCGGCGGCGTGAGTTTGATCGTGGCGGGCCTGTGCGTGCTGCGGGTGCGCGAGCCGGGCGCTGAATTGGCCGAAGGGGAGACCGCATGAGCATCCGTGTTCTTTCGATCGCGCTGATCGCCGGGCTGGCCGCCGGCTGCGCGCATGAGCCCTCATCCGCTGCACCGTCGCCGGCCGCGCCGGTGGCCGACTACTACGGCACCACCGAACCGTTCGCCGCCAACGCGGTGTACTTCGTGGTCACCGACCGCTTCGTCAACGGCGATCCATCCAACGACCAGCGCGGGCAGGGTGGGTCGGATCCGGCGCTTCGGACTTTCGACCGGCCGACCCCGGGCGCGGAGGCCCACGGCGGCAACATCGGCTACCTCGGCGGCGACTTCCGCGGCCTGCTCGACAACGCCGGCTACATCGCCGACATGGGCTTCGGCGCGGTCTGGCTGACCCCGATCGTCGACAACCCGGACGAAGCCTTCACCGGCGGCGACCCGCTCGGCTCGGACGCGTTCTTCAAGGACCGCGGCAAGACCGGCTACCACGGCTACTGGGGGGTCAACTTCTTCGAGCTCGACGAACACCTGCCGAGCGCCGGCCTCGACTTCGCCGGGCTGGCCGCGGGGCTCGATCAACACGGCCTGCAGACCGTGCTCGACATCGTCGCCAACCACGGCTCGCCGTCGTTCACGATGCCGGCCGACCAGCCGAAGTACGGCGAGCTGTACGACGCCGACGGCACGCTGGTCGCCGACCATCAGAACCTCGCGCCGGAAGACCTCGATCCCGATGGCAACCCGCTGCACGCGTTCTTCCACGACGAGCCCGACCTCGCCCAGCTGTCCAATATCGACGACACCAACCCGGCGGTGCTCGACTACTTCGTGCGCGCGTATTCGCAATGGATCGAGCAAGGCGCCGACGCGTTCCGGATCGACACCATCCGCCACGTGCCGCACCCGTTCTGGAAGGCCTTCAGCGACCGCATCCGGGCCGAGCACCCGGGCTTCTTCATGTTCGGCGAGGCGTTCGACCACGAGGCGGCCAACATCGCGCCGCACACCTGGCCGGAGAACGGCGGCGTCAGCGTGCTCGACTTCCCGCTGAAGGCCGCGCTGCAGGAGGTGTTCGGCGGCGCCGGGGCGGGTTACGAGGCGTTGGCCGATGCGCTGTACCTGGTCGACGGCCCGTACACCAACCCGTACGAACTGATGACGTTCTACGACAACCACGACATGCCGCGCATGGACGCCAGCGACGCCGGCTTCATCGACGCCCACAACTGGCTGTTCACCGCGCGCGGCATCCCGGTCATCTACTACGGCTCGGAAACCGGCTTCATGCGCGGTGCCGGCGAGCACGAAGGCAACCGCAACTACTTCGGGCAGGAGCGCATCGACGCCGCGGTCGGTAACCCGATCCGCGAGCAGCTCAAGCGCATAGCGCAGGTACGCGCGGCGTCACCGGCGCTGCAGCGCGGGTTGCAGCTGAACCTCGTGCTCGATCGCGACCGCGCCGTGTTCTACCGCGTCCATCAGCACGCCGGCGAACACCAGGTCGCGCTGGTGCTGCTCAACAAGGGCGACGCGCCGGCGGATTTCGAGGTGCGCGACTACCTGGAGGCGGGCACGTGGCAGGGCGCGATCGGCGGCGGCGCGGTCGAGGTGGCGGAAGGCGGCCAGCTGTCGGCGACGGTGCCGGCGCACGGAGCCGAGGTCTACCTGCTCGACGCGACGGTGACCCGGCCGGACCTGCAGGCGGAACTCGCCCGGCTGATGGCCGGCGCCCGCCGCGGACCCGGTCCCTGATTCATCAGCGGATCCTGCGTTCCCCCGCACACGCCGAATGTAGGAGCGACGTAAGTCGCGACCCGCCGAACCCGGCAAGCGCCTCGCCAGCCGCTTGCGGAGGGACTACCCGAAGTTGCTTCGGGCACGACGCCAGCGTTCGACGATCCGAATCCTTCGGCAACGATGTGCAGGTCGCGACTTACGTCGCTCCTACACAATGCAGAGCGATGATCAGCCGCTGTCGCAACTCGAACGCCGCACCACCAGCTTCGCCGGCAGGGTGAAGCTTTCCACCGGCTGCTCCTGCACCTGTTTCATCAGGGTCTCGACCAGCAGGGTGCCGGCGCGCGAGGTGTCCTGCGACACCGTGGTCAGCGCCGGGCTGGCCGAGCGCGCGGTCGGCAGGTCGTCGAAGCCGACCACCGCGACATCGCGTGGCACCTGCAGGCCGGCCTCGGCGAACGCGCGCATCGCGCCGATTGCGATCAGGTCGCTGGCGGCGAACACCGCATCGAACGCCACCCCGCGACCCAGCAGCTCGCGCGCGGCGGCGTAACCGTCGTCCTCGGCGCTTTGCGCATCGACCTGCAACGCCGGGTCGAGCACCAGTCCGGCCGCATGCAGCGCGGCGTCGCAGCCCTGGTAGCGATCGAAGAATTCCGGGTAGTGGCGCGAGGCGTCGCCGAGGAACGCGATGCGGCGATGCCCCAGGCCGGCCAGGTGCTCGCCGACCAGTTGCCCGCCATGGAAGTTGTCGCAGCCGATCGACAGTCCCGGCTGGTCCGGCAGCACCGCACCCCAGCGCACGAAGTGGGTGCCCTGTTCGACCAGCTTCTGCAGTTTGCCGCGGTAGCTCAGATAGTCGCCGTAGCCGAGCAGGATCAACCCGTCGGCCTTCATGCTGTCGGCGTAGTCGGCGTGCCAGTCGTCCGACAGTTGCTGGAACGACACCAGCAGGTCCTGCCCGGCGCGCGCGCAGGCGCGGGTGATCGAGCCGAGCATCGACAGGAAGAACGGGTTGATGTGCGAGTCGTCCGGGGTCGGGTCCTCGAACAGCAGCAGTGCCAGCGTGCCGGAGCGCTGCAGGCGCAGGCTCGAGGCATGGCGGTCGACCTTGTAGTTGAGCTCGCGGACCGCCGCTTCGACTCGTTTGCGGGTTTCGGCATTGACCAGCGGACTGCCGCGCAGCACCCGCGACACCGTCGCCTGCGAGACGCCGGCGGCGTGGGCGATGTCGATCGACGTGGTCTTGGCGCGCTTGCGCGAGGGCGGCTGGCTCGGACTGTTCATGCGGGGCCGAGTGTATGCCGGGCGCCGGTGGACTGCACCGGCGCCCGGCTTCGCACCCGGTCAGTAGCTGACGTTGAGCTTGAGCCACGCGGTGCGGCCGGGCTCGTTGATCCGCACCGGGTCGGCCGGGTAGCCGAAGTCGGCGTTGCCGGCGAGGTTGAGGTGCTCGCCGTAGGCGCGGTCGAACACGTTGTCGACGCCGGCGGTGAGCTGCATGCCGTTGTCGAAACGGTAGCCGGCGTTGAGGGCGAGCGTGGCGAAGCCCGGGCTGGCGCCGAGGTCCTGGCCGACCACGTTGCCGTAGCCGGGGGCGACGCGGTGCTGCCCGTCGACCACCCGCAGCAGTGCGCCGGCGGTCCACTGGCCGTTGTCCCAGGCGGCGGTCAGGCGCGACTCCAGCGGGGTCATCTGCGGCAGCGGACGGTTGCTGTTCGCATCGTCGCCTCGCGCGTAGGCAAGGGTGCCGCCGAGCTTCCAATGCTCGGCCGGGCGCAGCTCCACACCGAGTTCGGCACCGCGGATTTCGGCGTCGATGTTCGACACGATGCTGCTGCCGGCCATCATGCCGTCGGCCGGGTAGTGGAACTGGATGAAGTCGTCGACGCGACCGGCGTAGGCCGATACCCAGGCGTCCGCCTTCTTGCCGCGATAGTGCAGGCCGATGTCGAGCTGGGTGGTCTTCTCGGTGTCGAGGCCGGCGAAGGCATTGGCGCCGCCCATGCCCATGCCGCCGCCGAACGCATCGGCCGAGAACAGCTCCCAGTAGTCGGGCATGCGTTCGGTATGGCCGACGCCGGCGTACCAGGTCAGTGGCCGTCCGGCGGCGTCGCGCTCGAAGCGGACGAAGCCGGCGCCGAGGGTTTCTTCGCGGGTCTGGCCGGAGGTCGGGCTCGGCATTGCGTGGCCACCGTGGCCGCCGGAAATGGTGGCGCGCTCGTCGGTGGCTTCGGCGCGGTCGAAGCGCGCACCGGCGATCCAGCGGTTGCGCTCGCCCTGGAACCAGGTGCTCTCGGCGAACGCGCCGAGGTTTTCGAAGCGCGCATCGACCGTCCACGGCTGCGCCTTGTAGGTATCGCGGCCCATGCCGTTGCGGCGGCGGTGGCGGCTGTCCTGGCCGTCGAGCCCGGCGACCAGCTCGTAGGCGTCGGCGCGCCAGGTTGCGGCGAGGCGGCCCCCGCTGGTGCGGCGCTCGACGTTGCTCGCCATCGGCATCGGCATCATGCCGTCGGGATTCGGCTCGCGCAGGCTGTAGTTGTCCATCACGTGGTCGGCGCGGTTGTGGAACAGCGTCGCCTCCAGCTCCGCCAGGTGCTCGCCGATGTTGGATTTTTCAAAGCGCAGGCTGGTGTTGTCGCGCTTGAACTGGCTGCCGTCCATGCCGCGGGTGGCGTAGCGCGACTCGCCGTCGCCGATGCCGACGCCGAGTTCCAGCAGGGTGTCGGGGTCGGGCGTCCAGCCGATCGCGGCGTCGGCGTTCCACTTGTTCCAGGCCGAGCCGACGGTGTCGCCGTTGCCATCGCGGTAGTCGTCGGATTCGGAACGGTTGGCGCTGACCCGGGCGTAGCCGATACGGTCGCCGTAGGTGGCGTCGACGACCTGGTCGTTGCGCCCGAAGCTGCCGCCCAGCAGGCTGCCGGCGGCCTTGAACGTGGGCGATTCGAAATACTCGCGGTCACGCTCGAAACGCACCGTGCCCGCCGAGGCGCCCGGGCCCCAGAGCACGGTCTGCGGACCCTTGACCACCACCAGCCGGTCGTAGGTTTCGGGCGCGACGTAGGACATCGCGTTGTCCATCCGGCTCGGGCAGGCGCCTGGCATCGCGCCGTCGTTGGTCAGCAGGTTCAGGCGCGAGCCGAACATGCCGCGCAGCACCGGGTCGCCGTTGGTGCCGCCGTTGCGCACTGCAGAGAAGCCGGGAATGGTCTTGAGGTAGTCGGCGCCGTCGCTGGCCGGCACGGGCTGGCGCGGCAGCTTGGGACTGGTGTCGAAGGTCAGCGCCGACACCGGTGCGGCGGCGGTGACGACGATCGCGTCGAGGTCGAACGGGTTGGTGGCCGGAAGGACGGCGGCATCGGCGGCCGTATCCGCGGTGGCGGCGAGGGCGAGCGGCGCGCCGAGGATCAGCAGCAGGGCGGCGGAAAGGGAGGACAGACGGATCGCCGGGGTACGGAGGATCGTCATGGCAGGGCTCCAGAAGGCAAAAGTAGGGCGTGCGGCACCGTCAGGCGCGGCGGGACGCTTGTTGGGTCTTGGTATCGGGGTGGAGCGCGCGGGCTCCGTGGACGCGGATCAGGCCGGGGTTGGCGGTCCGCGTGCGTGCAGGCCGTGCGGGCGTCGCGCGGCGTGGCCGATGGCGGCGGTCAGTGACGGCGCCGGGCCCGCGGGCGGTGCCGCGAGCAGGACGACCGGGGGTACGGTGCCGGCCAGTTGGGCCAGCAGCGGGCAGTAGGCGCAGTCTTCGTGGCCGGCGTGGCCCCGGTCGGGGGCTGCGGGTGCGTCCGGCGCGTTGCGGCCGGCGGACGCGCGATGGTGACTGTGCTCGCCGGTGTGGTGGCTGGCGCCGTCGGCACCCGTCGTCCCGCTGGTTCGGGCGCCGGCCGCCGCGGCATGCAAGCGCCCCGCGGTCGGCATCACCACCAGCGCCAGCATCGCGGCGAGGGCCAGGCGGCCGACCCAGTACTGGAACGCGCGATGCGGGCGGAAGAGGTTCTTCACGGGTGCCATTTTCTCGCATCGGCATCCGGCCGTGCTGATCCAGGTCAAGACGCCTGCGTATGGACGAGGAAGCTTGCAGCGATGGGCTTCGCGCCATCCATACGCAATGGTGTGGTCGGGCTTGACCCAAGTCAGGGCCGGCCTCCGGGCGTTCGCCTAACTTGCGGTCAACGAGAGATCCGCAACCCCAAGGAAACCCGAAGATGAAAGACCTGGTATTGCTGTTCGCACTCGCGACGGCCGCCGGTTTCACGCCGATGGCCCTCGCCAACCAGCACCACGCCGCGGTCACCCCGGTGGCCGATGTCACCTTCACCCTGAAAACGCAGATCCACGAGGGCCAGCTGGTCTTCGTCGGCGACGCCGGCGCGATCAAGGGCCAGGTCGCGCCCGACCTGAAGGTGCCCGAAGGCGCCGTGGTCGCGATCACCATCATCAATGGCGACGGCGCGATGCACGACGTCGCGGTGCCCGAGTTCGGCGCCCAGTCCGACCAGCTGGTCGGCGAAGGCGCGGCCACCACGATCGTATTCCGCGCGACCAAAGCCGGCACCTTCGAGTACCTGTGCACGATCCCGGGCCACAAGGCCGCCGGCATGTTCGGCAAGCTGATCGTCGGCGACGTGGTGGAGACCGTCAGCACCGCGGTCGACATCGCCAAGAACCCCGCCGAGGTCGGCGAGCCGGTCGGCGACCGCGCGCCCCAGCACGTGACCTACGACCTGGAAACCACCGAGGTCGAAGGCAAGCTGTCGGACGGCAGCACCTACCGCTACTGGACCTTCAACAACACCGTGCCCGGCCCGTTCCTGCGCATCCGCCAGGGCGACAGCGTCACCGTCAACCTGAAGAACGCCGAGGACAGCATCAACATCCACTCGGTCGACTTCCACTCCGTCACCGGTCCCGGCGGCGGCGCGGCGGTCACCCAGGTCGCCCCGGGGCAGACCAAGAGCTTCACCTTCAAGGCGCTGCACCCGGGCCTGTACGTCTACCACTGCGCCACGCCGATGATCGCCCACCACATCTCCAACGGCATGTACGGGATGATCCTGGTCGAGCCCGAAGGCGGGCTGGCAACGGTCGACCACGAGTTCTACGTGATGCAGGGCGAGCTCTACACCGCGCAGAAGCACGGCTCGCGCGGCTTGCAGGAGTTCTCGCTGGACAAGCTGCTCGACGAGCAGCCCGAGCACATGATGTTCAACGGTTCGATGGACGCGCTGACCAAGACCTACAACATGGAAGCGCAGGTCGGCGACACGGTGCGGATGTACTTCGGCGTCGGCGGACCGAACCTGACCTCGAGCTTCCACCTGATCGGCGAGGTGTTCGACCGGGTCTACAACCTGGCCTCGTTCACCAGCCCGCCGCTGACCGACGTGCAGACCACGCTGGTGCCGCCGGGCGGCGCGACGATGGTGGAGTTCAAGGTCGACTACCCGGGCAAGTACATCCTGGTCGACCACGCGCTGTCGCGGGCCGAGAAGGGCCTGGCCGGCTTCCTCACGGTCAAGGGCGAGGCCGACAAGGCGATCTTCGAGAGCGCCGAGCCGATCGACCACAGCTCCGGTCACTGACGCCGCGTCGCGTCATCGCAGCAAAGCCGGATCGCCATGCGCGGTCCGGCTTTTTGTTTGCCTGATCGGTCGGGACCCGCCCATGCCAACCATTGGCACCCTGCAGCGGGCCGGTTTCCCGGTCATGATCGGCCGGTTCGTCGCCGTCGTCGGCGACCCGTCACGGAGCCCGACCATGCGCCACGCCCCGCTTTCGCTGTCCCTGTCGCTGATCCTCGCCACCGGCCTCGGCGCCCTCGCCGGTTGCCAGCCGGCCACGTTGCCGGTGGCCGACGCGGCGCCCGCCGACGCCGCCGCGGTCGCCAGCGATGCCCGTTTCGAAACGGTCGCCGAATCGCTGCTGATGCGTGCGCTGGAGCGCAGCCCGGAGTGGTCGATCTACTCGGGCCGCTACGACAACGCCGCGACCCTGACCATCCCCGACGCCGCGCGCCGCGCCGACGACCTTGCGTTCGCAAAGGGGGCGCTGGCCGAGCTGGCCGCGTTCGACCCGCAGCAGTTGCCGGCGCCACAACGCATCGACCACATGCTGCTGAGCAACCAGTTCGAATCGTCGATCTGGTACCAGCAGCAGTTCCGCGACTGGAGCTGGGACCCGTCCAACTACAACGTCGCCGGCACCGTCGCGCTGCTGCTCAACACGCCGTATGCCGATGAGGACACGCGCCTGCGCACGGTGATGCAGCGGATCGAGCAGGTGCCGCAGTACTACGCCGCGGCGAAGGCGAACATCGCCGACCCGACCGCCGAGCATGTCGAACTGGCGATCGTGCAGAGCCGCGGCGCGCTCAGCGTGTTCGACGACGCACTGCGCGACCGGATCAAGGCGTCCGGTCTCGACGCCGCCGAGCAGGCGACGTTCAATGACCGTATCGACGCCACCAGCGGCGCGATCGAAGGCTGGATCGGCTGGCTCGAGGGCGAGCAGAAGCGCCTGGCCGCGAGCGGCGACGCGCGCTCGTTCCGCATCGGCAAGGACCTCTACGAAAAGAAGTTCGCCTACGACATCCAGTCGCATTACACCGCCGCCGAGCTGTACCAGCGCGCGGTCGAGGAAAAGGAATCGCTGCACCAGCGCATGGACGAGATCACCGTCCAGCTGTGGCCGAAGTACTTCGCCGATACCGCGATGCCGGATGACCGGCTGGAGCGCATCGGCCGGATGATCGACAAGCTGTCCGAGCGCCACGTCGAACGCGACGAATTCTTCGGCGAGATCAACCGGCAGATCCCGTTGCTGGCCGACTTCGTTCGCGAACACGACCTGCTCGACCAGGACGAAAGCCGCCCGCTGGTGGTGCGCGAGACCCCCGAATACATGCGCGGCGGTGGCGCCGGTGCCTCGGTCAGCGCGCCCGGCCCGTTCAACCCCACCGCCGACACCTACTACAACGTCAGCCCGCTGGACGCCTACGACGACGCGCAGGCCGAGAGCTTCCTGCGCGAGTACAACCACTGGGTGCTGCAGGTGCTCAACATCCACGAGGGTATCCCCGGCCACTACACCCAGCTGTTGCACGCCAACAAGAGCCCGAGCCTGGTCAAGAGCCTGCTCGGCAACGGCGCGATGATCGAGGGCTGGGCGGTCTACGCCGAGCGGATGATGCTGGAGCAGGGCTACGGCAACCAGGAGCCCGAGATGTGGCTGATGTACGGCAAGTGGAACCTGCGCGTGGTGACCAACGCGATCCTCGACTACGCCGTGCACGTCGATGGCATGACCGAGGAGGCGGCGATGGACATGCTGCAGCGCGAAGCCTTCCAGGAGAAGACCGAGGCGGTCAACAAGTGGCGCCGGGTGCGGCTGTCGCAGGTGCAGCTGACCAGCTACTTCACCGGCTACGCCGAGATCATGGACCTGCGCGAGCAGCGCAAGGCCGAACTCGTCGAGGTCTTCGACCTGAAGACCTTCCACAACCGCTTCCTGTCGTACGGCAATGCGCCGGTGTCGGCGATCGCCGAGTTGATGCGCGAGCAGTATCCCGCCAGGTGAACCGCGTACCTCCGGGGTAAGGTGGCGCACACAGGACCTGAACATGCGATGCGGAAACTTCGACGTACACCCACGTTGGAGGCACCGCACATGAACACGACCCGCACCCGCACCCCGCGCACCGCGCTCGCCGCCGCCCTCGCCACCGGCCTGCTTTTCGCTGCCGGCGGTGCCGTGGCAAGCGATCCGGTGGACACCGCCGGTGTCCAGAACGACGCCCAGGACGCCAGTGCGCAGCAGATCGACCAAGACAGCAACCTGACCAACACCGAGCAACTCGACCGCGCCGACTCGGATCAGCCGGTCGACGACACTTGGATCACCACCAAGGTCAAGTCCAGCCTGCTCGCGGATACCGACACCGCCGGCACCGATATCCAGGTCGAGACCAACAATGGCGTGGTGGCGTTGTCCGGCAACGTCGGCAGCCAGGCCGAGGCGGATGCCGCCACACGCATCGCCAGCGAAATCGAAGGCGTGGTCGATGTCGATTCCAGCGACTTGAACTACGGCACGATGGGCAACTACGAGGGCGAAGAGGACGACGAGCAGTAGTCCTCCCCACGATGCAGCATGCGCAGCGCCCTCGCGGCGCTGCGTTCTTTTGTCAGCGCGGGGCGGCTTCCGGCGCCGCCGCGATGGCGGCAGGGGATCCGATGGCGGTGAACAGCACGTCGGTCGACGAGTTCAGCGCGGTCTCGGCCGAATCCTGCGCCACGCCGACGATGAAACCGATCGCCACCACCTGCATCGCCAGGTCGGTGGAAATGCCGAACAGTCCACAGGCCAGCGGCACCAGCAGCAGGGAGCCACCCGGCACGCCCGATGCGCCGCAGGCCCCGACCGTCGCCACCAGGCTCAGCAACAGCGCGGTCGGCAGGTCGACCGGAATGCCGAGGGTGTTCACTGCGGCCAAGGTCAGCACGGTGATGGTGATTGCCGCACCGGCCATGTTGATGGTCGCGCCGATCGGGATCGAGACCGCGTAGGTTTCCTCCGGCAGCCCGAGCTTGCGGCACAGCTCCAGGTTGACCGGGATGTTGGCCGCCGACGAACGGGTGAAGAACGCGGTGATGCCGCTCTCGCGCAGGCAGGTGAACACCAGCGGGTAAGGGTTGCGGCGGTTTTTCAGGAACACGATCAACGGGTTGCCGACCAGCGCCATGAACAGCATGCAGCCCAGCAGTACCGCCAGCAGGCGGGCATAGTCGAGCAGCGCCGACAGCCCGGTTTCGGCCAGCGTCGCCGCGACCAGCCCGAAGATGCCCAGCGGCGCCAGCCGGATCACCAGCCGCACCAGCCAGGTGATCGCGTCGGCCAGGTCGGAAAGCATCTGGCGGGAGGCCTCGGAGGCATGCCGCAACGCCAGTCCCAAGCCGATGCCCCAGGCCAGCAGTCCGATGTAGTTGCCGGTGACCAGCGCGTTGACGGGGTTGTCGACCACCTGCATCAGCAACGTCCGCAACACCTGGCCGATGCCTTCCGGCGGTGTCAGCGCGATGTCCTCGGGCAATGCCAGCTGCAGCGTGGTGGGGAACGCGAAGCTGGCGAGCACCGCGACCAGCGCCGCGGCGAAGGTGCCGAGTACGTACAGCAACAGGATCGGGCGGATGCCACTGCGTTCCCCGCGGCGATGGTTGGCGATCGAGGCGGCGACCAGCACCAGCACCAGTATCGGCGCCACCGCCTTCAACGCGGAGACGAACACCGTGCCGAGCAATCCGGCGTCAGCGCCCGCGCCCGGAGAAACGAGCGCCAGCAGCGTGCCGGCAATCAATCCGATTACGATCTGGGTGACCAGGCTGGGGCGGCGCAGGAAAGCGGGAAGCTGCATGGCGGTTCGTGGCGGCGGAAAATCCGATTGTCCCCGGGAGTGGCGGCCGGCGCGAGCAGCCGATGCGGACGGCTTGCTGCCCGCTCAGTCGGCGGCGCCGGCGAATCCTTGTTGCCGCCACGCCTCGAACACCGTCACCGCGACCGCGTTCGACAGGTTGAGGCTGCGGTTGTCGGGGCGCATCGGCAGCCGCAGGCGCTGCTCCGGCGGCAATGCGTCGAGCACCGCGTCGGGCAGGCCGCGGGTTTCGCAGCCGAACAGGAACGCATCGCCCTCGCGGTAGGCCGGGGTGTCGAAGCGGGTGCGGCCGCGCGTGCTCAGGGCGAACACGCGCGGCGGCGTGCCATTGGCTTCGGTGATCGCGGCGAGTGCCGCATCGAGGTCGTCGTGGACCTGCAGTCGCGCGTACTCGTGGTAGTCGAGCCCGGCGCGGCGCATCTGCTTGTCGTCAAGGTTGAAACCCAGCGGCCGCACCAGGTGCAGCCGCGCGCCGGTGTTGGCGCATAGGCGGATCGCGTTGCCGGTGTTGGGCGGTATTTCGGGCTGGAACAGGATGACGTCGAACATGGGCGGCAGTCTAGGTCGGCGCGGTACCGGCGGCCGCGCGAATATCCATATTGTAGGAGCGACGTAAGTCGCGATCGCACGGCGGAACCGTGCGCCGATATCTATCGTGATGTCGGGGTCAGGCCCGCGCTTCGGCCGCCATACGCGCAGGTCGCGTTTCTGGTCCGGCAGTGAAATCGCGACTTACGTCGCTCCTACACATCCGGCGTGGCGCGGTTGAGAGGTCACCAGGGCAGCGGCGCGCCATGGCGGTCGAGGAAGCGGCCGCTGTCGGCGGTATCGGTGCGGTCGATCACTTTCAATAGCGCGGCCGCGGAATCCTCCGGGGCCACGTCCGCGCCGTCGCCGCCCATGTCCGTCCGCACCCAGCCCGGGTGCAGTGCGACCACCACGGTCCCGCGTTCGGCCAACGCATGCGCCAGCAATACCGTCGCCATGTTCAAAGCGGCCTTGGAGATCGAGTAGCTCGGCGTGCGGAACGCGTCCTTGCCGGCGATCGAGCCCAGTTCCGACGACAGGTTGGCGACCTTGCCGCCGTCGGCCAGCAGCGGCGCCAGCGACTGGGTCAGCAGGAACGGGCCGGTCGCATTGGTGCGCAGGCTGTCGTCGAGCGTGGCGGCGGCAACCTTGCCGAAGCGCTCGCCCGAATGCAGTACGCCGGCATTGTTGACCAACAGGTCGAGGCGGGCGTCGTCACCCAGCACCAGCGGCAGCTCGCGCACGAGTTCGGCGTGCGATTTCGGCTCGGCGACGTCCAGCGGCAGCACGTGCAGGCGGCCCGGGTATTCGCCGGCGAGCTGGTTGAGGGCGTTGGCGCGGCCGGGCTGGCGGCAGGTCGCGACCACACGGTCGCCACGTTCGAGCAACTGCCGCACGAACTCCAGTCCGAGCCCGCGGTTGGCGCCGGTGACGAGGCAGTGGCGCGGCGATGAGGGCGTCATGGCGGTCTCCTGGGCGGGGTCCGGCCAGTCTAGGCCGGGATGCCGCGGCCGGCATCGGCCTAGGACTTGTGACCTAGTGCCCGGATCGGATGCGGCCGCTAGGATGGGTCGTTGCGCCCATTCCGGGCCGTCGCACACGCAATCACAAGGGAGTGTCCAATGTCCGCACCACGAGCCGTACTGCACAAGGGCGCGCTTGCGCTGGCCCTCGCCACCGCGATCGGCGCCACCGCCTTCGCACCCGCGCAGGCGCAGGACGCACCGGCCCGCGCCGGCGTCGCGATCCCGTACCAGCAGTTCACCCTGCCCAATGGCCTGCGGGTGATCGTGCACGAGGACCACAAGGCACCGATCGTCGCGGTCAACGTCTGGTATCACGTCGGCAGCAAGGACGAGCCGCGCGGGCGCACCGGCTTCGCGCACCTGTTCGAGCACCTGATGTTCAACGGTTCGGAGAACCACCCCGGCGAGTACTTCGACCCGTTCGAACTGGTCGGCGCGACCGACATGAACGGAACCACCAACACCGACCGCACCAACTACTTCGAGAACGTGCCGACCACCGCGCTCGACACCGCGTTGTGGATGGAGTCCGACCGCATGGGCCACCTGCTCGGCGCGATCGACCAGGCCACCCTCGACGAGCAGCGCGGCGTGGTCCAGAACGAGAAGCGCCAGGGCGAGAACCAGCCCTACGGCCAGGTCTGGACCAAGCTCAACCAGGCCCTGTACCCGGAAGGCCACCCGTACCACCACAGCGTGATCGGCTCGATGGCCGACCTCAACGCGGCCTCGCTCGAGGACGTCAAGAACTGGTTCCGCACCTGGTACGGCCCCAACAACGCGGTGCTGGTGCTCGCCGGCGACATCGACGTGGAAACCGCGAAGAAGAAGGTCGCCAAGTACTTCGGTGACATCCCGGCCGGCCCGGACATGGCGCAGCCGCCGGTCGACGTCGCGGTGCGTCCCGCCGACACCCGCGAAACCATGCACGACAACGTCCCGCAGGCGCGCATCTACCGCGCCTGGAACGTCGCCCAGACCGGCAGCACCGACGTCGACCAGCTGCACGTGCTGGCGCAGGTGCTTGGCGGCAGCGACACCTCGCGGCTGGAGAAGCGGCTGGTCCACGGCGACAAGCTGGTCGATGGCGTCAGCGCCGGGGTCAGCGAGTCGCAGCTGGGCTCCAACTTCCTGGTCACCGCCAGCGTCAAGGAAGGCGTCGATCCGAAGAAGGTCGAGGCGATCATCGACGAGGAGCTCGCCCGCCTGCTGAAGGAAGGCCCGACCGCGGAAGAAGTCGCCCAGGCCAACTCCGTGATCCGCGCCGGCTTCATCCGCGGCATCGAGCGCATCGGCGGGTTCGGCGGCAAGGCCGACGCGCTGGCCGCGTGCGAAGTCTACGTCGGCGATCCGGGCTGCTACCGCGACACCCTCGCGACGGTCGCGGCGGTCACACCGGCGCAGCTGCAGGCGGTCGGCAAGCAATGGCTCGGCGACGGCGACCACACCCTGGTGGTGCTGCCCGGCGAGCGCACCGCGCTGGCCGAGGAGCCGGCGGTCGAACCGGCCGCGCTGGACCTGCCCCCGGTCGACCCGAAGTACAGCGTGTCGCCGTCCACGGTCGACCGCAGCACCGGCGTGCCGATGCCGGAGGATTTCCCGGAGTTGAAGTTCCCCGAGCTGCAGCGCGCCACTCTGTCGAATGGGACGAAGGTGATCCTCGCCGAGCGCCATGAAGTGCCGGTGGTGCAGTTCCGGTTGCTGCTCGACGGCGGCTACAAGGCCGATGCGCTGGACGACGCGAAGCTGGGCACGTCGAGCTTCGCGATGAGCATGCTCGACGAGGGTGCGGCCGACTACAGCGCGCTGGAATTCGCCGCGGCCGCCGAGTCGCTCGGCGCCAACCTCGGTGCCGACGCCTCGCTCGACGGCGCCAGCGCATCGCTGTCGGCGCTGAAGGAAAACATCGATCCGTCGCTGGCGCTGTTCGCCGACATGCTGCGCGAGCCGAGCTTCGACCCGGCCGAGATCGACCGGATCAAGGCCAGCTGGATCGCCGGGATCAAGCAGGAGAAGGCCCGCCCCAACGCCGCCGCGCTGCGCGTGCTGCCGCCGTTGCTGTACGGCGAAGGCCACGCCTACGCGATGCCGTTCAGCGGCTCGGGCACCGAGAAGTCGATCGCCTCGCTGACCCGCGACGACCTGGTGGAGTACCACGACACCTGGGTGCGGCCGGAGAACGCGACCCTGGTCGTGGTCGGCGACACCACCCTGGCGCAGGTCGTGCCGTTGCTCGAGAAGCACCTGGGCGACTGGAAGGGCGAGGGCCAGCCGGCCACCACCGGCGAGGTCGCCACGGTCGCGCTTCCGGACGCGCCGCGGGTGTTCCTGATCGACCAGCCCGGCGCGGTGCAGGCCAATATCTTCGCCGGCCAGCTGGTGCCGTCGACGATGTCGGACGACGCCACCGAGTTCGAGTTCGCCAACACCGTGCTCGGCGGCCAGTTCAGCGCCCGCCTCAACATGAACCTGCGCGAGGACAAGCACTGGGCCTACGGCGCCTACAGCTTCTCGCCGGACGCGCTGGGCCAGCGGCCGTGGCTGGCGTTCGCGCCGGTGCAGATCGACAAGACCGCCGAGGCGATGGTCGAGATGAAGCGCGAGGTGGGCGAGTACGCCAGCGGCAAGGCGCCGCCGACCGCCGAGGAGGTCGCCAAGGTGCGTTCCAACGAGATCCGCAGCCTGCCCGGCGCCTACGAGACCGGTCGCGCGGTGCTCGGCACCATCGCAGGGATCGTGCGCTACGACCGTCCGGACGACTACGTGTTCCAGCACAAGGCCGAGATCGAGGGGCTGACCCCGGCGCAGGTGGCCAAGGCCGCCGGCACGATCGACCCGGATGCCCTGACCTGGGTGGTGGTCGGCGATCTCGACAAGATCGGCGCGCCGGTGCGCGCGCTGGAGCTGGGCACCGTGCAGGTGCTCGATGCCGACGGCAATCCGGTAGCCGGCGATGCCGCGACCACGGCCGAGGCCGATGCCGGCACCAGGGCCGAGGGTGACGGCAGCGCGGCGGAGTAAGCGGTATCCCGCCGGGTGGCTGGTCCACCCGGCGGGCCATCTCTCCGATGTAGGAGCGACGTAAGTCGTGATTTCGCTGCTATCCGGGATCGCCGTGCGATCGCGACTTACGTCGCTCCTACAGGACGGGATTGTTGTGGTGGAAGCACCGCCAAGTCATCCGAGATTCACCGCGCAACGCGCAAAACCGTCGCGTCCAAGCGACAATCCGCCGGCTCGTCATCCGATCCGCCGTCGTTCCACCGCTTTCGATCCAAGGAGTTCCCATGACCCGCCTGCTCATCCTCGGCTGCGCCACGCTCGTCCTCGCCAGTGGCTGCACCTGGGTGCACATGGCCCCCGGCGCCAGCGCGGTGCGGGTGATCGCCGCCGGCGGTCCGCCGGCCGGCTGCGTCAAGCGCGGCGAGGTCGCCGTGTCGGTCAAGGACAGCGTCGCCTTCTACGAGCGCAACAACCTGCGCGTCCGCGAGGAGCTGGAAACGCTCGCCCGCAACGAAGCGCCGGGCATGGACGCCGACACCATCCAGCCGCTGGCGCCACCGCTTGAGGGCGACCAGCGTTTCGCCGCCTACCACTGCGGCGGCACTGCGGCGGTGCCGGGGCCGTTGCAGCCGGCCAATGCCGCTGCCGGCGGGGCGCGGACCTATCCCATCGGGAGCTGAACCGTTCAGTCCATACGGGGGGTTAATGCAGGCGTCCCGGGAAAACGTTAATCTGACGTGATCTTTTGTCTACGGTTTGCCGCCCATGCTGTTCCAACACGTCGCCATCGCCGGCCTGGCCCATATCGATGCGCCGCGTCGCCTGAGCTCGGCGGAGATCAACGCCCGGCTCAAGCCGACCCTGGACCGGCTCGGCATCCGCACCGACGTGCTTGGCGACATCGCCGGCATCCACGCCCGGCGCCTGTGGGACGGCGACATGCTCGCATCCGACGCTGCCACCCTGGCCGCGGTCAAGGCGCTGGCCGATGCGGCGATCGAGCCGGGCCGGGTCGGCCTGCTGGTCAACACCTCGGTCAGCCGCGACTACCTGGAGCCGTCGACCGCGTCGATCGTGTCCGGCAACCTCGGCCTGCCCGACACCTGCCAGAACTTCGACGTGGCCAATGCCTGCCTGGCGTTCATCAATGGCATGGACATCGCCAGCCGGATGATCGAGCGCGGCGAGATCGACTACGCGCTGGTGGTCGACGGCGAGACCGCCGACCTGGCCTACGAGAAGACCCTCGAGCGCATGATGCGCGCCGACTCCACCGAGGCCGATTTCCGCAACGAGCTGGCGACCCTGACGCTGGGGTCCGGCGCCGCCGCGATGGTGCTGGCGCGCGCCGAGCTGGTGCCGGGTGCGCCGCGCTACAAGGGTGGCGTGACCCGCGCCGCGACCGAGTGGAACAAGCTGTGCCGCGGCAACCTCGACGGCATGATCACCGACACCCGGCTGCTGCTGATCGAGGGCGTCAAGCTCGCCCAGAAGACCTTCCTGGTCGCCCGCCAGAAGCTCGGCTGGGTCGCGGAGGAACTCGACCAGTTCGTGATCCACCAGGTCAGCAAGGTCCACACCGCCGCCTTCACCAAGGCGATGGGGATCGACCCGCGCAAGGTCCTGACCATCTTCGACGAACACGGCAACATCGGCCCGGCCTCGGTGCCGATCGTGCTGAGCAAGCTGCGCGAGATGGGCCGCCTGAAGAAAGGCGACCGCGTCGCCCTGCTCGGCATCGGCTCCGGCCTGAACTGCTCCATGGCCGAAGTAGTCTGGTAAACGCCCCCGGTACTGCGGATCTTGCAGGGTTCGTAGGAGCGACGTAAGTCGCGAATTCACTGATCCATCGACCGTCGTGTTGCGCGCGAAACCCGGTACGCGAGCATGACTCCGCACCGGATGCCGACCGAGCCGGCCGCCGATTGCTCCGGCATTCGCGACTCACCCCGCTCCTGCACGCTCCGGTCGATGCAGCGTCCCTCAACCCGCCGCCGGACACGCCGGATCACGCCCCGCATACACCGCGCAGATCTCCTGCCGGCACTTGAGCCCCTTGGCGGTATTCGCCGCCGGACATTCGCGCAGGTTCTGCTGGATCTGCTGGGAGCGCGTGCGTTGCGGGCGCCCGTTGCGGTTCCGCTCGGCGCTGGCCACGCCGGTGCTGTCCGTATCCATCGTCTGCAAAAACGCATCCAGCCCACTGCCGGGGCTGTCGCCGGACGGTTGGCCGGGCTTGATGTTGCCCATCAGTATCGCGAGCAGGTCGGGCTCGTCGCGACCGGACGCGCGTTCCGGCTTGCGTGCCGGCGGACGGGGAACAGCGGGCGTCGTGGTGGTGGGGGTTGCCGTTGCGACCAGGAACGGATTGGACGTCCCGTCGGTGGTCGCGACGCCCGCCGGCGCGCTGCCCGGTTGCGCCATCTTCACCATCCGGTCGATCGCCGGGTCCACGCCGCGGGCGTCGCCGGTCCCGTCGCTGGTGGCCTGGCCGGACGTGGTTGCCATCGACGCGGGAAGCGCCTCGTCGATGATGGTCGCCGCGCCCCCCGTCGCCGTGTCGCGCGACAGATAAGAGGCACCGGCATCCGCCGTCGGCACTGGCGTCGCCTCCGTGGCGGCACCATCGGCTGGCGGGGATTGCCACCACCAGCCCATTGCCACCACCGCGAGCAGCAGTACCACCATCGGCAGCCACCGCGTGCGTGCCTTTCCCGCAGCGCGTTGCGGACCGGATTCGCGGTCCTGCATGTCTGCTAGGATCCGCGCCGATGCAGGCTGCGCGGCGGGGTGGGTCTGCTCGCCGGCCAACAGGCTGGGGCGGCTGGGCTTGGCATCTTGCCGGTCCACGTGGACTCCTTTCCTGGCCGGTTCGAGCGGCCGGTATGATTCCCTTCCCGCGCGGCGGAGGCCGCTGGCGGTTCGCCGGCATTCTGCGGCGGGGTGCCGGTGGCGTCAATTCCGCTGGCCCGCGGCGCGGGCGCTGGACACATGGATGGTGTACGCATGATGGCGTTATGGATGGCGGTATTTTTCGCGGTGACGGCCGCAGCGGCGTGGCTGGTGCTGTTCCCGGCGGCGCGCGATGGCGTGCTCGCCGGTGCCGACCGCCTGTTCTCGCGACTGGCCGCGGTACTGGGCCGCTGGCAATCGCGGGCCGCTGATCGTGCGAGCGAGTCATCGCAGTCCGCGCGTGCCACCAGCCAGCGTGCGATGCGCCTGTTCGGCAGGCACCGCAACCTGCTGCTGGTCGCTGCACTGCTGCTGGCGGTGCCGCCGCTGGTGATCCTGCAACTCCGCCAGCGCGTGGTCCTTGACGGTTTCGAGGGCGGAACCGCAGTCGCGTCCAACAACCATGTGCTCAGGCTGCTGCGCGGTGAGCGCCTGGCGCCGCCACCGGAACTGCCGCCAGCGGTATTCGTCGCCGCCGAGGCCGAGCTGCTGCGCAGCGCAGGCACCACCACGTCGGCCGGTGAAACGCCGCAGGCCATCTCCGGCGCCGACCGCAAGTGGAACCGGATCGACCCGGTGTTCCAGCAGCGCGTGCTGGCGATCTACCAGGTCATGCGCGAGCAGTACGGGTACGAAATGGTGCTGGTCGAGGGCTATCGCAGCCCCGAGCGTCAGGCCGCCCTGGCCCGCAAGGGCGGCGGCACGACCCGCGCCGGCGCCGGCCAGAGCTGCCATCAGTACGGCCTCGCGGTCGACAGCGCGCTGTACCGCGACGGCAAGCTGCAATGGGACATGGGCGACGCGTGGACCAAGCGTGGCTACTTCCTCTACGGCCGCCTGGCGCAGGAGGCCGGGCTGGAATGGGGTGGCAGCTGGCGCAGCATCAAGGACTACGTGCACCTGGAATTGAAGACCGCCTGTCGCGCGGCCCGCCGCGCCGCCGGCCACTGACGCCGCCGCGCCGCGCGGCATGGCCGGCCCGGGTGATAAACCCCCGCCAGTCCTGCTATCGTTGGCGGTGGCAACCGGATGCCACTCGCCCCGACGGGGCCCGCCAGCAGGGAGCACGGCCAGATGTCCAAGCCTTTCATCGTCGTCGGCGACAAGATCGACCACGGCGGCGCCGTGGCCAGCAGCACCGCGACCACCGACATCAACGGCCTGCCGGTCGCTCGCATCAACGACAAGGTCGCCTGCAGCCAGCATGGCGATACCGTGATCGTGTCCGGCGACCCGACCACCATCATCGACGGCCAGCCGGTCGCCCGCCATGGCGACAAGACCGCGTGTGGGGCGACGTTGATCGCCAGCCAGACCCAGACCTTCATCGGCTGACCGGACTTCAGGGAGCGAGGTTCCGGTGCAAGACGCGCCGGTGCGATTCGAATGGACACGACACGGACCATTGCCGGCATGGACGCAGGGGAGGCGCGATGAAGATCGCCCGCGTGCTGCGCACGGGTGCGCTGGTGCTGCTGCTGTTCGCGGCGGTCTGGTTTGCGGTGGTGCTGTATTGGCAGGTTGGCGACGTCAATCCCGGTGCGGGCGATCTGGCGCTGTGGCTGCTGGGCCTGCCGCTGGCCTTGCTCGGCGCCTTCCTGCTGCTGCGCTGGGGCCTGCGCCGTCGCGCGGCGCGGGCGGCCACGCCCGCGGTGACGGCTGGCGACGAAGAGTTCACCTCGCCGATCGACGGTGGCCCGCAGCTCGACCGCATCGTGCATCTGCTGGCAAGTGCGGCGTGGTTGCGCGCCGGTGCCGGTGGCGCGGCAGTCGCGAAGTCCTTGGCCAAGCCCGAGCGGCCGCCGCTGCATCCGTGGTTGAAGGATTCGATCGGCCTGCCGGTATTCGCCGCAGCGGTCGAAGACCTCGATCCCGCGGCGGTCGAGGCACCGTTGCGGGCGGCGCTGGCCGAGCCGGAAACGTTCGAGCGGGTGTTCGACGATGAAAGCCTGCGTGCCCTCGCACTGCTTGATCCGGTGGCCGAGGAGCTGTTGCTGGCGGCACTGCCGTCGTCGTCGCCGGAAATCGCGATGGCGGATGGCTCGCTGTCGCATGCGGAGCCGACCCTGCACCCGCATGCGATGCACCATTCGCGTTCGGCGCGCGCGCCGTCGCCGGTCGCGATGGCGGCTGCCGTGGTCCGGGTCCGCCTGCTGCTGCCCGCGAACTGGACGCCGATGGCGCGGCAGGCCGCAGGCGACTGGCTGCGCGTCAAGGCCGCGGCGTTGGGATTCGCGCCGCAACAGTTGCAGGTCGAGGTGTTGCCGGCGACCAACGGCAATGACAGCTGGCGAATGCTCGACCAGCTCATCCAGGTCCAGGCGCGCGATCGCGACGACGACCCGCAACTGCTGCTGGCAGCGCATTCGGCGATCGGCAACGCCAGCATCGAGCGGCTGGACGCCCGTCGCGAGTTGCTGGTCAGCGGCCACCCCGAAGGCCTGATTCCCGGCGAAGGCGCAGCCGGCGTACTGCTGGCCGGTGCCCATGTCGCACTCGACCCGGCCGCGCCCGTGCCGCTGCGCCTGCACCGGCTGCTGCGCGGCCAGGCCGGCGGCGGTCGCGGTGCCAGCCGACAGGCCGCGGAACTGCTGCAGCACGCGATGACGACCGCGGCGCAGCCGGCCGAATCGATCGCGCTGGTGTTCAGCGACGCCGACCACCGCCCCAGCCGCGCGATCGAGATCGCCGGGGCGATCGCCGCGACCCTGCCCGAACTCGACCCGGTCGACGACGCCCGCCACCTCGGCCTGGCCTGCGGCGACCTCGGTGCGGTCGCACCGCTGGCGCTGCTCGCCGCCGCCGCCGCGCAGGCCGCGCAGAGCGAGGCGCCGGTGCTCGCGTTCGGCCTGGCCGACCCGCGCGCGCGGGTCGCGTTGGCGCTGTCGCCGGTGCCACCGGTCGATGCCGCCGGCAATGCCGTTTCCCCCAATCCCGCCGAAGCCGCATCCGCGGTCGCGGCCACCGCTTGATGACGATGGAAGTGTTTGGATGAGCAGTTTCTGGATGAACCTTCGCTACTGGTTGATGGACTACCGCGTGCTCGCCGCGCTCGGCATCGCCGCCGCCGCGGCGGTCGCCTACTTCGGCATCGACGGCCTGATGGCCGCCGGCGGCTGGCTGCTGGTCGCGGTGCTCGCCGCGCTGGCGCTGTGGCTGCTGGTGGTGATCGTGCGCAAGGTACTGGCGGTACGCGCGGCCAAGCGCATCGACAACATGGTCGCCGAGCAGGGCGACCAGGCCGTGACCGCCGCCAAGCCGGCAGCGCGCGCCGACGCCGAAGTCCTGCGCGAGCGCATGGGCGAGGCGGTCAAGGCGATCAAGTCGTCCAAGCTCGGCCAGATGAAGGGCAGCGCGGCGCTGTACGAGTTGCCGTGGTACGTGATCATCGGCAACCCGGCGGCCGGCAAGAGCACCGCGATCCTCAACTCCGGCCTGCGCTTCCCGTTCGAGGACAACCGCAGCAACGTCATCCACGGCCTCGGCGGCACCCGCAACTGCGACTGGTACTTCACCACCGAAGGCATCGTGCTCGACACCGCCGGCCGCTACTCGGTCAGCGCCGAGGACCGGCTGGAGTGGCTGACCTTCCTCGACCTGCTGAAGAAGAACCGCCCGCGCGCGCCGATCAACGGCGTCATCATCGCCGCCTCGATCGCCGAGCTGTCGGGCAGCAAGCCGGAGTTCGCGATCGACCTGGCCAAGAACCTGCGCCAGCGCGTGCAGGAGCTGACCGAGCGGCTGGAGGTGCATGCGCCGGTCTACGTGGTGTTCACCAAGGCCGACCTGATCTCCGGCTTCAGCGACTTCTTCCGCGGCCTTGATCCGGCCGAGCGCGAG
Source organism: Lysobacter sp. F60174L2 (assembly GCF_052547135.1). Taxonomy (NCBI): domain Bacteria; kingdom Pseudomonadati; phylum Pseudomonadota; class Gammaproteobacteria; order Lysobacterales; family Lysobacteraceae; genus Lysobacter; species Lysobacter sp. F60174L2. The sequence continues at coordinate 400,277 of NZ_JBQWRA010000001.1, forward strand.
AACGCCTGGGGCGCGACGCTGCCGTTCGATGTCAACGGCGAGACCGACGCCCTGGCCGCGTTCGACAGCCACTTCGACGAGCTGTCCGACGGCCTGCGCGAGATGAGCCTGGCGCAGATGGCGATGAGCCGCGGCCGCGAGGTCGGCCCCGGCCTGCTGACGATGCCGATGGAGTTCGCCGGCATCAAGCCGGCATTGCGCACTTTCATCGCGACCCTGTTCGAGGAAAACCCCTACCAGTTCAAGCCGGTGTTCCGCGGCTTCTACTTCACCAGCGCGCTGCAGGAAGGCGTCGCGGTGCAGCCGGCGTCGGAGCGGGTCGGCCGCCAGTTCGGCCTGGCCGGTGGCGCCAACCTCGGCGAGGCGCTGCCACCGAACGACAGCAGCCACTTCCTGCTCGGCCTGTTCCGCAAGGTGATCTTCGCCGACAAGCAACTGGTCCGGCAGTACTCCAACCCCGGCCGGACCAAGCTGCGTTACGCCGCGTTCCTCGCCGCGGTGCTCGCGCTCGGCGTCGCCCTGACCGGCTGGACCTGGTCGTACACCAGCAACCAGCAACTGGTCGCCGACGTGCGCGCCGACCTCGACAAGGCGGTGGCGATGCAGGAGGGCAAGGTCGGCCTGCAGTCGCGGGTCGAGGCGTTGCTGGTGCTGCAGGACCGGCTGGAGCAGTTGCAGGCCTGGCGCGACGACCACCCGGTCAGCCTCGGCCTGGGCCTGTACCAGGGCGAGGCGATCGAGGCCAAGCTGCGCGACGAATACTTCCACGGCATGCGCCAGCTGATGCTGGCGCCGGTCGGGACCAAGCTGGAGAGCTTCCTCGGCGAGGTGATTGCCCGTCGCGGTGAACTGAAGCCGCCGGCGGTGGCCGGCAGCGGCGAGGCCGCCGGTGATGCCGCGCTGGCCGAGGCCGGCGACCCCGGCCTGTACCAGGACGCTTCGCCGACCGATTCGCAGGACGCCTACAACGCGCTCAAGACCTACCTGATGCTGGGCGATCGCCGCAAGGTCGAGGCGACCCACCTCAGCGACCAGCTGACCCGTTTCTGGCGCGGCTGGCTGGAGGCCAACCGCGGGTCGATGCCGCGCGAGGACATGTTGCGCGCAGCCGGCCGGCTGATGACCTTCCACGTGCAGCAGGCCACGAGCGCCGACTGGCCGCAGCTGGAGACCAAATACAGCCTGGTCGATGACAGCCGCCAGGCGCTCAAGCAGGTCATGAAGGGCACCCCGGCGCGCGACCGCGTGTACGCGCAGATCAAGGCGCGCGCGGCGACCCGCTTCAGCCCGGTCACCGTTGCCGCCCTGCTCGGCGAGGACGCGGCGAAGCACGGCGCGATCACCGGCAGCCACCAGATTCCCGGCACCTTCACCCGCGAGGCGTGGGAGAACTACGTCGAGGATGCGATCAAGGAAGCCGCCAACACCGAACTGTCGAGCACCGACTGGGTGCTGGAAGCGACCGTGCAGAACGACCTGACCCTCGCCGGCAGCCCGCAGCACATCGCCAAGGAGCTGACCGCGCTGTACAAGGCCGACTATGCGAAGGCGTGGAGCCGGTTCCTTCGCGGCGTCAGCGTGGCCCGCTTCGACACCTTCGAGGACGCGGTCGCGCAGATGAACCGCCTCGGCGACCCGGCCAACTCGCCGCTGCGGACCCTGCTCGAAGCGGTCAACCAGCAGACCGTGTGGGACAACCCGGGCGCGCAGAGCGCGGTCGCCGGCCAGGCCAAGAGCGGCATCGTGGCGTGGTTCAACCGGGTCATCATGCGCCGCAATCCGACCTCGATCGCGGTCGAGGTCGATCCTGAAACCGGACAGAAGGTCGCGGTCGCCGCCGGCCCGATCGGCCAGCAGTTCGACGGCCTGGCCAGGCTGCTGGTCGAGCGCGACGGCAACCCGGCGCTGCTGGGCCAGTACTTCGAGGCGCTCGGCAAGGTCCGCAGCCGCTTCAACGCGATCAAGACCCAGGGCGACCCGGGTCCGGGCGCGCGCCAGCTGATGCAGCAGACCCTCGACGGCGAAGGCTCCGAACTCGCCGCCGCGCTGACCCTGGTCGACGAGCGCATGCTCAACGGCCTCGCCGAGGAGCAGCGCAAGACCCTGCGCCCGCTGCTGCTGCGGCCGCTGATCCAGGGCTTCGCGTCGCTGGTGCGGCCGACCGAGGGCGAAATCAACCGCACCTGGACGGCGCAGGTGTACCAGCCGTTCGAAACCGGCATCGGCCAGAAGTACCCGTACGCGCCGGACGCCACGGTCGAGGCGGCGGCCACCGACATCGAGCGGATCTTCGGCAGCGCCGGCGCGATCGCCAAGTTCGGCGAGGCCGCGCTCGGCTCGCTGGTGATCCGCCGCGGCAACAGCCTGACCCCGCGCCAGTGGGCCGACATCGGCATCAACCTGCGGCCGGAACTGGTCGCCAACTACGGCCGCTGGGTCGGCGCCAACGCCACCGCCGACGGCCCGACGATGGTGATCCAGCTGCTGCCGCTGGGCGCGCGCGGCCGCGAGTACACGGTCAACATCGACGGCCAGCAGATGCGCTACCGCAACACCCCGCCGCAGTGGACCACGTTCCAGCTGCCCGGCCAGGGCGTGCCGGGCGTGCGGATCACCGCGGTCACCGGCGACGGCCGCACGGTCGACGTGTTCACCCACGCCGGCGACAACGCGATGGTCGAGATGTACGCCGCCGCCGAGAAGAAGCCGCTCGGCAAGCAGCACTACCAGCTGACCTGGAGCGCCGGCGGCGCCAGCGTCTCGGTCGAGTTGAAGATCGTCTCGGTGGTGCAGCCCAACAGCGGCGCCAACGACGCACTCGGCCTGCAGTTGCCGGCGCTGGTGGCCGGTGCGGCACCGGTGCAGCCGGCCGGCGCGGCGAGCACCGCCACGGCCGCGGGGGCGCAGTGATGGTCGTCGCCGAGACCGCGTTCGCGCTGAGCTACTTCGGCAAGCTGCCCAGCCGCGGCGACTTCGTCCGCACCCCGGAGAACCACCAGTTGATGGTGATGCTCGACCGCTGGGCCGGCGGCGGGCTGGAACTGCTGGCGACCGACCCGGGCTGGAAGCAGCTGTACGACCAGGCGCCGCCGCTGCACTTCGCCTTCCTCGGCTCGCGCAGCAAGCTGGCGATCGGCGGCCACTTCCTGCCCAGCCGCGACGCCTCGCAGCGACGCTTCCCGTTCCTGACCGCGACCCGTTTCGAGGTCACCCAGCCGCTGCCGTTCATCGCCCGCAGCCCGCTGGCGCTGTCGCGGCTGTGGACCAGCCTGGCCCGGCTCGGCCAGCAGGCGGTCGCCGCCGAGGATGCCACCGAGGTGCTGCGCACCCTCGGCGAAACCCGGGTCACCATCAGCCCCGACCCGCAGGTCTACGACGCCCCGTTCAACGACTTCATCGACCTGCAGGACGTCGGCTCGCTGCAGGACCTGCTACGCCAGTCCGGCCACCCGCAACTGCGGTTGCGCTGGCTGGTCCCGGCGCTGGGCCTGCTGATGCAGCCACTGGTCGCCGGTGGCGCCAGCCAGATCGACAAGGGCCTGGCGCTGCCGCTCCCGCGCGACGCGCTGTACCGGCCGCTGGTGGCGGCGTTCTGGCTCGACCTGGTCGCGGGCTTCCTCGGCCGCTCCGACTTCGAGCTGATGCTGCTGGTGCGCGACGGCATCGGCGAGGTCGGCCCGCAACTGCTGATCGGCTTCAACGGCGCCGACGGCCGCACCGTGCAGGCCGCGCTCGATCCGCAGATCGCCGTCGAGCGGATCATCCGCGTCGACGATGCCGAATGGGTCGACGACCAGATCGGCGGCGACTATGCGCTCAACAAGCTGGTCAGCTACATCGAGCGCGACGACCTGTCGCTGCGCGTGGCCCGCAAGGCGTTCAACGAGACCTTCCTCGGAACCTGACATGCAAGCAAGCAACTGTTCGACCCCATCCCTCCGCCTCGCCCTGCTCGCGGGCCTGCTGCTCGCCACGACGGGCGTCGTGCCGGTCGCCCTGGCGCAGACCGCGCCGGCGCCGGTCGCGGCTGCGCAACCGGTGATCGCCGCCGGCACCGTGCCCGACGAGGCCACCAAGGCCGCGGTGCTCGGCCGCCTGCGCGAGCTGTACGGTGCCCAGCGCGTGGTCGACCGGATCGAGGTCGACGCGGTGATCGCGCCGCCGAACTGGCGGGAGCGGGTGGTCGCGATGCTCGGCCCGGACCTGCAACAGGTCTCCGGCGGCGAGCTGAAGATCGACGGCAACAGCGTGCGCATCAGCGGCCAGGTCGGCAACGAGGCCGAGCGCCAGCAGGTCACCAGCGCGCTGGCAACCGCCGCCGGCCCCAGCTACCTGGTCAAGAACGCCCTGCGCGGCGGCGGCAACGCCAAGCAGGACCTGCTCGACGCGGCCCTGGCCGACCGCATCATCGAGTTCCAGAGCGGCAGCGCAACCCTGACCCCGGCCGGCACCGCGATCCTCGACGAGATGGTGGTCGCGCTGCAGCAGGTCGGCGACCAGCAGGTGCAGGTGATCGGCCACACCGACGACGTCGGCCGGCGCGAGGCCAACGTCGCCCTGAGCCTGCAGCGCGCGATCGCAGTCAAGGCCTATCTCGAAGGCCACGGCGTCGCCGCCGACAACCTCAGCGTGCAGGGCTTTGGGCCCGACCGACCGATCGCCGACAACGCCACCGACGAAGGCCGCGCGCGCAATCGCCGGATCGAATTCCGGGTGCTCTAGGGCCGTCAATCGGCAACCGGGCGGAGCGGTGCGAGGCCCGTCCGCACGATTCCGGTTGCGTTGCGCTCAGCCGGTCAGTTCGACCCAAGCCGGCGCGTGGTCGCTCGGCCGTTCCAACGTGCGCGGTTCGCGGTCGATGCCGGCGCCGCCGCAGCGCGCACGCAGCGCCTCCGACACCAGGGTCAGGTCGATCCGCAAACCCAGGTTGCGGCGGAACGCGGCCTGCCGGTAGTCCCACCAGCTGAACACCCCGGCGTCATCGTGGTGCAGGCGGAAGGCATCGTGCAGGCCGAGGTCGAGCAGCCGCTGCAGCGCGGTGCGTTCGGCGGCCGAGGTCAGGATGTGGTGCTCGTTCCAGACTTCCGGGTCGTGCACGTCGCGCGCGTCCGGGGCGATGTTGAAGTCGCCCAGCACCACCAGCTGCGGGTGGTGCTGCAGCTCGTCGGCGACCCAGTCGTGCACCGCGTCGAGCCAGCGCAGCTTGTAGGCGTACTTGTCGGTGCCGACGTCCTTGCCGTTGACCACGTACAGGTTGATCACACGCACGTCGCCGACGGTCGCGGCGATCACCCGCTTCTGCTCGTCATCGAAACCGGGGATGCCGACCTGCACCTCGGTCGCCGGCTCGCGCGACAGGATCGCCACGCCGTTGTAGGTCTTCTGCCCGGAGAACACGCTGCGGTAGCCGAGTTCGGCCAGCGCGGTGTCGGGGAACTTGTCGTCGGTGAGCTTGGTTTCCTGCAGGCCGACCACGTCGGGCGCGGCCGCGGCGAGCCACTGCTGCAGGTGCGGCAGGCGGACGTTGAGCGAATTGACGTTCCAGCTGGCAATTTTCATCGGCGCAGTTTAGCCGGGCGCGCGGACCTGCCGTGACCGCACGCCTGCATCGGCTAAAATTGTCGGCATGAACATCCGCCCGTTCCTCGACCACACCCCCACCCTCGGCGCCCGCGTCTACGTCGATTCCGCCGCCACCGTGATCGGCCAGGTCGTCCTTGGCGACGACGTCTCGATCTGGCCCGGCTGCGTGGTCCGCGGCGACGTCAACTCGATCGAGATCGGCGCGCGCACCAACGTCCAGGACGGCACCATCGTCCACGTCACCCACGAGGGCCCGTTCACCCGGCCCGGCGGCTTCCCGACCGTGATCGCAAACGACGTCACCATCGGCCACGGCGCGATCATCCACGCCTGCCGGCTGGAGGAGTTCTGCCTGGTCGGGATGGGCGCGGCCGTGCTCGACGGCGCGGTGGTGTCGCGCTACGGCTTCGTCGGCGCCGGCGCGGTGGTGTCGCCCGGCAAGACCGTCGGCGAGGCCGAGCTGTGGCTGGGCAACCCGGCGCGGTTCGTGCGCAAGCTCAAGGACCGCGAGATCGAGCAGCTGCAATACAGCGCGCAGCACTACATGCAGTTGAAGGACGAATACCTGCGGATGGCCGCGGACTGAGTCCCTGTAGGAGCGACGTAAGTCGCGACCCGCGGACCGCCGGACTTGCGCGGTCGCGACTTACGTCGCTCCTACAAGGGCGGCGTGCGGGGGCAGTCAGCCCGGCACCGCCAGCGCCGATTCGCGCGAGCGCAGCGCGGCGTACACCGCGTCGGCATCCGGGCGCACGCCGTGCCAGCACTTGAAGCTCTCCGCCGCCTGCTCGACCAGCATGCCGAGGCCGTCGATCGTGTGGTCGGCGCCGGATGCACGGGCCCACGACAGGAAGGGGATCGCGGCGTCGCCGTAACCGAGGTCGACCACGTCGCAACGCGGCGCGATCAGCGATCCGGGCAGCGAGATGTCGTCACCCGAGTGGCCGATCGAGGTGGCGTTGATGATCAGGTCGAACGAGCCGATCGTGCCGATGTCGCGGAAATAGCGCGGGTGCACCCGCATCGGCTCGCCCAGCGTATCGGCCAGGGCGTCGGTGCGCTCGCCGCTGCGGTTGACGATGAACAGGTCGGCGATGCCGGCGTCGAGCAGCGCCGGGGCGACGCCGTGGGCGGCGCCGCCGGCGCCGATCAGCAGCACCTTGCGCGAGCGCAGGTCCTGGCCGTGGCGGTCGGTGAGGTCGCGCACCAGCCCCACGCCGTCGGTGTTGTCGCCATCCCAACCGGTTTCGGTCCGGACCAGCGTGTTGACCACGCCGGCGCGGCGCGCTCGCTCGCTGAGGCTGCCGCAGATCGCCGCCGCGCGTCGCTTGTGCGGCAGGGTGACGTTGGCACCGACGCCACCGTGGGCGGCGAACCCGGCCAGCGCGGAATCGAAGTCGTCGGGAGCGGCATCGATCGCCGCGTACTCGAGCGGGATGCGGGTCTGCCGCGAGAACGCGGCATGGATGAACGGCGACAGCGAATGGGCGACCGGGTGGCCGATCACGGCGTAGCGCGGAGTGGACATGGTGACCTCGCTTAGACTGGGACGATACCGGTCACGACGGCTGCCGCCGGGGTGACATTCGACGAAGCGGTACCAAGGGAGACGTACGATGCGCGCACGCACGGCCTTGCTGGCCTCAAGTCTACTCGCCGGGGTGTTAATCGCGGGCAGCGCCGCGGCGTGGCTGTCGGAGTTCGGCATCGAGGGCATGCGGGTGGTCTCGACCGCGGCCAGCGAGGTCCGCGCCAGCGTCAGCCCCGATGGCCAGCGGATCGTCTGGGGCAGCACCGACCGCCAGGGCGGCGCCGGTGGCTGGGACCTGTGGCAGGCGCGGTTGAAGGACGGCCGCTGGCAGGACGCCGCGCCGCTGTCGCTCAACTCCGATGCCAATGATTTCGACCCGATGTTCAGCGCGGATGGCCGCTGGCTGTACTTCTTCTCCAACCGCGACGGCGGCATGGGCGGCGACGACCTGTATCGCGCCGCCGTCCGCGCCGACGGCTATGGCGCGGTCGAGAACCTAGGCCCCGGCGTCAACAGCGCAGGCGACGAATGGGCGCCGACACCGGGCGCCGATGGCCGCCATCTGATGTTCGCCAGCGATGGCCACGGCGGTGCGGGTGGCCACGACCTGTTCGTCGCACACTGGGATGGCACCGCGTTCGTCGAGCCGCGCGCGCTGGCGGGGATCAATACCAGTGCCGACGAATTCGACGGAGCCTGGCTCGGCGATGGCGAGGCGGTCGTGTTCGCCCGCTCGGAGGACGTCGAGGAAGAGCCGATCCAGCTGCAGCTCGCGCAATGCGACGGCCGGCGCTACGTCGACGCCGCGCCGCTGCAGCTGTCGTTCAACACCGGCGACGGCACCACGCTGGGCCCGGTGATCGACTGGAACAAGCCTGGCGAGTTGCTGGTCAGCGGCAACGCCAGGTCGCCGCGCGCGGGCAAGATTGACATCTACCGGATGAAGGCACCGACGGTCACCGGACGCGCCGGCTGCGTCGAATAGTCCGCCACCGATGTAGGAGCGACGTGAGTCGCGAATTCACTGATCCATCGATCGTCGAACTGCGCGCGTTGTTGCGGGCACCGGGCTGGTTTCGAGGCCACTGAACGACATCGGCCGACAGGCGCTGTAGCGTTCGCGACTTACGTCGCTCCTACATCGATGATTCCAGCGATCGCGCGAATCGCCGGGGCATCAATCACCCCGTCGCGCGCAGCCACCGCGCCGCGTCCAGCGCGAAGTAGCTCAACACGCCATCCGCGCCCGCGCGCTTGATGCTGGTCAGCGCCTCCAGCGCGCAGCCGCGCTCGTCGAGCCAGCCGTTGGCGGCGGCCGCCTTCAACATCGCGTACTCGCCGCTGACCTGGTAGACGAAGGTCGGCACCGCGAACTCGTCCTTCACTCGCCGCACGATGTCGAGGTAGGGCATGCCCGGCTTGACCATCACCATGTCGGCGCCCTCGTCGAGATCGAGCGCGACCTCGTGCAGCGCCTCGTCGGAGTTGGCCGGGTCCATCTGGTAGGTCTTCTTGTCGGCTTTGCCGAGCGCGCCGGCCGAGCCGACCGCGTCGCGGAACGGGCCGTAGAACGCGCTGGCGTACTTCGCCGAGTAGGCCAGGATGCGGGTGTGGATGTGGCCCTCGACTTCCAGCGCGCCGCGGATGGCGCCGATCCGGCCGTCCATCATGTCGCTGGGCGCGACCACGTCGGCGCCGGCGGCGGCGTGCGACAGCGCCTGCTTGACCAGCACCTCGACGGTCCCGTCGTTGATGACGTAGCCGTTGGCGTCGAGCAGGCCGTCCTGGCCGTGGCTGGTGTAGGGGTCGAGGGCGACGTCGGTGATCACGCCGAGTTCCGGGAAACGCTGCTTCAACGCCCGTACCGCGCGCTGGCACAGGCCGTCGTCGTCCCAGGCGGCGGCGGCATCGAGCGACTTGGCCTCCGGCGCGGTCACCGGGAACAGCGCCAGCGCCGGGATGCGCAATTCGCTGGCCTGTTCGGCGACCTTCAGCAGTTCGTCGATCGACAGCCGCTCGATGCCGGGCATCGAGGCGATGGCCTCGCGGCCGTCCAGCTCGTGCACGAACACCGGGTAGATCAGGTCGTTGGCGGTCAGGACCGTCTCGCGCATCAAGCGGCGCGAGAACTCGTCGCGGCGCATCCGCCGCGGGCGCGTGTAGGGGTGGCTGCTCATGGGGCGCGATTCTACGCCGCCGGCGTGTCAGGCCGCGATCAGATGATCCCGCCGCCCAGGCTCAGCCGGACGATGCCGACGATGATCACGATGCCGTTGAGCACCAGCCCGGCCTTGGCCCGGCCGCGGTTCTCGCTGCGGGTCACGGCGATGCCGATCGCGGCGATGATCGCGCCGATGGTCGCGAACGGGATCAGGAACCAGTTGCCCCAACCCAGCAGCGGGATCAGCGCGATCACCATCCAGATCATCGCCACCACGCCCCAGAGCAGGCTGATCAATCCCATTTCAATGTCTCCATCTTGCGTTGTGTCCATGGTCGCCCGCGGGGCGGCGCCGTGCACGGCTCAAAGGTCATGCACGCCATCGATCTCGATCCGCAGTTCGCGCCGACAGACCGCCGCCTGCAGCACCAGCCGCGGCACGGACGGGTCGAGGCGGTCGGCCAGCAGCGCCTTCACGTGGTCGAGCTCGTCGGCGTCGCGCACGTAGACCTTCAGGCGCGAGCCCGGGCCGAAGCGGAGCGGCAGCTGCGGCTGGCGGGCGTGGGCCGTGGCGAGCAGGCTGGCGAGGTTGGCGAGGGTTTCGTCCAGCTGGGTTTCGACCGAGTCCGCGTGCAGCGACTGGTGGCCGACAATCGCCGCCGTGCCCGACAGCAGCAGCGGCATGCTGGACCCGGCCGGCGGCAGCATCGCGCGGGCGAAGCTGGGTGGTTGCGGGCCGTACTGGCGTGGGTAGCGGTAGGCGCTGAGCTGGCGCGGGTTCTCCAACGGTACGCCGGGTGCCTTCGCCGACAACCAGTAGACCTGGAGGCGGCGCCGGCCATCGAGGCGGCCGATCGCGGTGGCGGCCGGCAGCGAAGTCGGTTCGAACGCACCCAGGCCGACCGCGCGACCGACGCAGAACTGCCGGTAGCGCTCCTCGTCGCCGTCGCCGAGGGTGATGCCGTCCAGGTAGTTCCAGATCCGCAACAGGTGCGGGTAGCCGTGCCCGGCCACGAACCCGAGCAGTTGGCGGTAGGCCGACCCGGCCGCCGTGCTGATGTCGTTGTCGTCCGGCTCGTCGATTTCGATCGCGCCGAACTGCAGTTGCCCGTCGGTGGCCCAGGCGATGTCGCCGTCGCGTCCATGCTCGACCGGCGCCTGTCCGCGCCAGACCTCGAAAGGCGCCGGACCGTGCGGCTGCAGGCCGACCCGCAGGTAGCGCGGATCGTCGCGGGTGGGCGCGTCGTCGCCGAATCCGAACACGGCAAGGGTGTCGTCGGCCGCGAGCAACGCGTCGAGGTCGCCTTCCACGTAGTCGACCGCAAGTCGTGCGCTCCGTGCGCTGGAGTGCGCCGCCGCCGTCACGATGCCGGCTCCGTCTGTGCGCGCGCATCCGTGTCCGGCCGCGCATCCATCCGCGCATCCGCCTGCGCACCCGGCTGCAGGGTCTCGTCGCTGAACCGGACCTTTGCCTGTCGGCGCCGATGCAGCCAGCCCCGCAACGCCGCCGGGGCCATCCGCAGCGCCGTCAGGGCGTAGATCAGGCGGAACAGCCGCAGCCGGCGCAGCACTTCGCGGTTGTCGAACACGTCGCCGGCCAGCATCGAGATCACCGCCTGCTCGACCTTCCACAGGTTGCGCGGCGAGTTGAACAACTGCTGCATCACCGGGGTGTTGAAGCGGTAGATGAACCAGCTGAAGTGTTTCATGCCGCGCCGGTGGCGACGCGCCATCGCCTGCTGCAGCTGCGTCTCGCGGGCCGGTTCGCGCAATGCGCCGTCGACCACTGCCGCGCCCTGCTCGGCGCTGTCCATCGCCAGGTAGACGCCGGAGGAGAACACCGGATCGAGGAACGCGAATGCGTCGCCGACCATCAACCAGCCGGGTCCGTGCATGCGCTCGCAGGTGTAGGAGTAGTTGCCGGTGACGTGGACCGGCGCGACCCGTTGGGCGTGGGTCATGCGCCGCCAGACCGAGGGCTCGGAGCGCAGCGATTGCAGCAGGAACGCCTCGGTGTCGCCGCGGCGTTGCTTGAGGTATTCGGGGAAGCACACCGCGCCGACGCTCATCACGTCGTCCTGCAGCGGGATCAGCCACATCCAGCCGTGGTCGAAGCGCTGGACGGTGATGTTGCCGGCGTCGTCGCCGTCGCGCCGCTGCACGCCGGTGAAGTGGCTGAAGATCGCCGCCGACTGGTGCTCGGGATTCTTGTGCTTGAGCTTGAGTTGGCGGCCGAGCAGCGCATCGCGGCCGGTGGCATCGACAAGGTAGCGCGGCTGGAACCGCAGCGCGGCGCCATCGGCATCGCGGGCCAGCACCTGCGACGGCCGGCCATCGGCATCGAACTCGACCCGATCGACCGTCACCTGCTCGCGCGCATCGACCCCGTTGTCGCGTGCATGGCCGAACAGCATCCGGTCGAACTGCTCGCGCTTGACCTGGTAGGCGTGGCCGAACTGCGCGCCGAGTGCGCGGCTGAACTGGAAGGTGTTGTAGTTGTCGTCGTCGACCGGGAACTCCGCGCCGGGCTTGAACGTGCCGATCGCGCGGACCTGGTCGAGCACGCCGAGGCGCTGGAGGATCGGCAGGTTCATCGGCAGCAGTGACTCGCCGATGTGGAATCGCGGGTGCCGCGCCTTCTCCAGCAACGTGACCTGCCAACCCTTGCGGGCGAGCAGGGTGGCGATGGTCGAGCCGCCCGGGCCGCCGCCGACGACGAGCACGTCGGGCTGGGCGATATCGGGGCTGGGAGGGGGCTGCTGATGGGTCGTGGAGTGTGCCGGGGCGACGCGGTGGGCGCCGTCGGCGGAAGCGGGGTCGGTCATGCCGGCCATGATAGCCGTGGCCCGTGCACGCGTCGCAGTTGCGCCGTGACCCGCGATCATCGATTGTTGCCGCTTTCTCCGATCCGGAAGTCCCAGATGTCCGCACAAAGTCCCGCCGAGCACGAACTGGCGCAATTGCTGGTCGAAAGCCTGAACCTGGAAGGCGTCGACGCCGCGCAGATCGATCCGGAGGCGCCGCTGTTCGGCGACGGGCTGGGCCTGGACTCTATCGACGCGCTGGAGCTGGCGCTGGCGATCAGCAAGAAATACGGTTTCCAGTTGCGCTCCGACAGTGACGAGAACCGCCGGATCTTCGCCTCGTTGCGCGCGCTGTCGGCGCATATCGAGCTGAACAAGGCGGCCTGACCGCGGCTCCGGTCCTCCCGATGTCGAGTGCACTGGCCGTGCTGCGACTGCTGCTCGCGGTCGCCTACCCGCTGCTGGCGCACTGGGCCAGCGTCGATGGCAGCGGATGGGTCGCTGCGCTGGCGCTGGCCGACCTCGCCGCAATCGTGCTGCTGTGGCCGTTGGCCCAGGGCCGCGGCTGGGCCTGGCTGCTGCTGGCGCTGATCGGCACGGGCCTGTGGGCCCTGCACGACAGCGGGATGCTGGCATTGCTGCTGCTGGCGCCGCCGGTTGTTTTCACCGGTCTGCTGTCCTGGTGGTTCGGCCGAAGCCTGCGCGCCGGCCGGGTGCCGCTGATCAGCCGGGTCGTGTCGGGCCTGGAAGGGTGCGAGCCGGACGCGCTCAAGCCCGAACTCAAGCACTACACCCGCCGTCTCACAGCAGTCTGGTCCGGACTGTTGGCCGCGTTGGCGTTGACCAACGCCACACTGGCGCTGGTCGCGGTGCCCGACGGGGTTCTCATGCGGCTGGGTTATCCGCCACTGCTGGCGGTTTCGCAGGACGCCTGGTCGTGGTTCGCCAACCTGCTTGACTACGGCATCGTCGGTGGCTTCTTTATCGGCGAGTACATCTACCGGAAGCACCGGTTCCCCGACCGGCCGTACCGGAGTTTCCCGGATTTCCTGCGGCGGATGGCGGCGTTGGGGCCGGGGTTCTGGCGGACGCTGTTTGACTAGTCAGTAAACATACGACAGGTATTCGAGTTCAATAATTCAATGCAAAGGTGCTTGGCGCTCGCATGTTTTCGAAGACCTTCGCGGGGCAGCAAGCTCGCCAATGATGTCCCCGTTATCTGCGTATTCAAAATACTCGATTTCTTGTTTGCATCGTTCCATGGATTGACCAGAGACGCGAGAGCTGTAAATTATGCCGTGTCCTTCAAATGACAGGAATTCCGCCAGTTGGTGAACTTCAGCGGGATGTCCTGATCCATCGTATTCCACGATGGCCGCGGCGACGCCTTCGGTCATTTCGTCAGTACCCTGTGCCAGATACACAAACGCCAGGCCGGATATATCTCCAAACCGGACGAAAGCGACGGGCTTCGGTGCGAGTGCGCCCTCCTGCCCGTCGTCGGTTGGACGTTGGTTAGGAAAGCCTAGTGGTGGTTCACACCGCGTAGGTACTCGCTCAATCGAGGACCAGTAATTCTTGGCTCCCATCGATTCAACGAGGTCAGGAATCATATTTTCGAGGTCGATGGACGTGATCGATTGCTCAGGCGCTTCGCCAAGTTGTTTGATGCAAGCGTCGTTGTCATTGACGGCTGCGTCGCAAGCACCAAGCAGGCTGCAACTCACAGCCAGTGCCCATATAGATTTACTCAGCTCAATCATGGATGTCCTCGACCAACGGTGCATAGCCCTGTAGGTGCAGGTGATGGTGGTGGTTGCGGAAATGACGTGTTCGCTTCAGCAGTTTTTCTTTTCCGTCAATCACATAGCGGTAGGAAAGCATGGATTTCCATCCAAACCGATATAGCGCCTCTATGAACACGGCCTGTCGTTCCTCGTCCAACAGGTGGGGCTTTCCTTCGGCTTCGGCCAAATGCAGCGGCCCTACCGTCCCATCATTGCGAAGATATCTAAAATCTCCATTTGTCCCGTTGACGTGAGAGCTGCTTCCGCCTACAGAGTGCCCCAAATGGTCACTGAAGCCGTTGCAAACCACGTCATCGTATCCAGCCTCAAGCATGGCACCGAACAGGCTGGCCAACGCCACGTCGCCGATATAGTAGCGGCTGGTGTTCAGCGTGAATCCATACGAAACGTTTCCGAGTTTGTATTTCTTGTGAACCTTTCGCAGGTCAATCAGCCTGACGGAGCCCTCCACTTCGACGTTTCCTGGAAGATGCCTTCTAGCTTCGATAAAGCAGTACTTTCCGAGGTCGTGGTTGTGCCCACTCTGATCTAGATAGATATAGGCGATCGTTTCCTCGAAGCCGGGAGTTATTTCTTTTGGAGTTCGCCTTTGGATTTTTCCATCCGTGTGAATGACATAGGTAATGAGCTGCGGTGGCAATCGACAAATAACTTCATCCGTGATGCTGCTTGAACTCAAACGCCAGCGGAACACCGGACACCCGCGAACGTCGACGCTTTGAGGAGCCTTCCTGCGCTCAGTAGCGGTGTGGGCCATGTCCGCACTCATGAGTGCACCCCAGCTTGCGACCCAATCACCTCGATAGTGCATTCCTCGAAGCTCAGTCCCTGCTGACGAGGGATCATTCCCTGGGAGTCCGTGATGCCACGGATCACACTGCCATCTCCGCGCGTAAGGCGATACGAGTAGTTTGCTGCAGGCGATCCGTCCGCCTTTTGGATCTGAAAGCCCTCGTCGAACCGAGTTTTCGGCCAAGAATTCATTTCCCGCGATAGCTGCGCCGGCCCCACAAACGACTTCTTCCCCGCATGCACCGTGATATTTCCGGGGCACGCGACTGCGATGTTGCCGCCTTCGATGGTGATGGATGCGCCACCCTCCGTCGCCAGGTGCACTGTCTTGCCGGCGGCCAGTTCGACCTCGGCGTTGGCGCTGATGAGTTTCAGCTGATCCTTCGACTGCAGCCTGGCGCTGTCCTGCTGGGCCTGCAGGACCAGTTCGGCTTCGGCGCTGACGATTGCCAGGGCGTGGGCGGCGCTGGCCTGGCCTTCGACTGCGCCGGCCAGCCAGCCGATCGCCTGGCCGCTGTGGATCCGCAGGTCGCCGGCGACTGCGAGGTTGCTGGACTGGCCGGAAGCCAGGGTCAGCGTTTCGCCGACGCTCCAGTGCAGGCTTTGGCCGGCGACCAGGCCGATGCCGGCGGGGGCGCTCAGCCCGAGCAGGGCGTCGCCGCTGTGGGGAACACGGCCTTGGCCGGCGGCCGGGCTGCGGCTGGCGGCGTCGGCTTCGGCGCTGGCCAGTTTGCTGCCATCGACTACGGTGGCAGCGCTGGCGTGCAGGGCCTTGAGCGGCGCGGTGTCGTCGATCAGGACCGACTGGTTGGCCTTGGCCACCCCCAGGTGGGCGGCGAACCTGACGGTCAGGTGGGTGCCGGCGATGTCGCTGAAGCTCCGGCCCAGTTGCGCGGCCTGTTTGAGCAGGGCGGTGGCGGCGAGGTGTTCGCC
Source organism: Lysobacter sp. F60174L2 (assembly GCF_052547135.1). Lineage (NCBI taxonomy): Bacteria > Pseudomonadati > Pseudomonadota > Gammaproteobacteria > Lysobacterales > Lysobacteraceae > Lysobacter > Lysobacter sp. F60174L2. Next base: position 415,889 of record NZ_JBQWRA010000001.1, read on the forward strand.
GGCGGGATCGGCCTCGCCGTGGCCGTAGGCGCTGATCCACAGGCCGCGCTGGCCGCGGATCGCGCCCCACTGGTCGGTGCGCAGTTCGAAGCCTTCACCGCGGAAGCTGCCGCGGTAGTTGTCGGCCTGGTGGATCAGGTGACCGAGGTTGAGTTCGGTGGCGGCGTGGGTGGTCGCCAGCTGCAGCCGCAGCTGGCCGTCGGTGTCGTCGAACACCAGCCGGTTGTGGCCGGTGCCTGCGAACTCCTTCGACTTGAAGCCTGACAGTGCGGCAGCGTTGCGGTGGCCGCCGTCATCGCCGCTCATGCCGTGCCAAGCGGGGGCGTTGCCGCCCGCGGGGTTGCCTTGGGCGCTGGGGCGGTGGTCGCTGGCCAGGGCGTAGGCGGAATCGTCCGTTTCCGCCGTCCGCCCGCCGGGCGTGGGCGCGATGCCGGCCTCGCCCTGGCCGTTGTAGAGGGTGCCGGTGACCACGGGCCGGTCGATGTCGCCGTCGAGGAATCCGACCAGTACTTCCTGGCCGATCCGCGGCAGGAACTGGCTGCCGACCCCGGGCCCGGCGTAACGCTGGCTCATGCGCAACCAGCAGCTGTGGCGGGACTCGGCATCGCCGGCGTCGTGCTGGAAGTGGAAGCGCACTTTGACCCGGCCCAAGGCATCGCTGTGCAGGTCGCCGGTCGATGTGCCCTCCGCACCGACCACGATCGCGCTCTGGTAGCCCGGCGCGGTCGGCCGCGGGTTCAGACGCATGCCGGTGTCGTCGGCCAGGATTGGGCGCCACGGCAGGTCGCGCGGGATCGCAACGAAGGCGTTGGCGTAGCCGACCGCGGTAGCGCGGGCCTGGATTGCCGCCCACGCGGTATGGCCGATGCCGTCGAGCCCACTTGCTGGCGCCGCGTCCGTTGGGTCATCCCCGAGCAGCCGCGCCGCGCCGTCGCGCACGACGTCGGGCAGGTTGTTGATGCCCAACTGGTGCACCGCAACCAGCAGCAGTTCGGCCGGGGTGTCCTCGGCCAGCGGCGCATCGGTGACCGCAAACCACTGGCCGGCGCGGAAGCTGCGCACGCTGGACTGGCCCAGCCACTGGCTGCGCCGGGCGGCATGGGCCTCGCCGATCAATCCGGCGTAGCGGCTGGCTTCGGCCTGACTGGCGAAGGCGTAGGCGCCGGCGGGGTCGTAGATTTCCAGCGCACTGGCGGTATCGGCCGACTCGCCCAGCGAGATGCTGGCGCCGAGCGAGTGGCCTTTGTAGTCGTCGCTGAGCAGGGTCAGCGCGGTGGAACCGATGGCGTGCACGGTGCCGAGTGCCTGGATCGTGTCGCTGGCCTCGGTGGCGTCCGAGCGGTGGAAGCGGATGCCCGGGCCGCGTTCGGCCGCGGCGTCCTGCGGACCTTGGCCGCTGTCGGCGAACAGCACCATCACGTGGCCGCCCGGAGTCTCGGTGGATTCCTCCAGTCGCCAGCCCAGGCCTTCCTCGGCCAGCAGGCGGCTGACGAAGTCGAAATCGCTCTCGCGGTACTGCACGCAGTAGCTGCGCGGGCGCGTCCGGGCGAGGAAGGGACCGACCTCGTCGCCGACCTGCCAAGCCGCCAGCGGCGCATAGTCGGCAAACACCGCCTCGACGATCTCGACCACGGTCCGGTCCTGGAACACCCGGCTGTGGCGCCCCTGGCTCAGCAGCCAGGTCCACGGGGCCAGCTGCAGGCGATAGCGGGCCAGGCCGCCGTCGGAGCCGATGCAGGCAGCCGCGCGGACCAGCCCGCTGCGCGGCAGCCGCGAACCGTCCGCCGCGCGGGTCCACAGGGTCGCGCGCCGGCCGATCAGTTCGTCCAGTGGCAGCCCGGCATCGGTCGACAGCAGTTCCACCTGCCATTCGAATCCCGCCGACAGCGACTCATGGCCCTGCCAGCGCTCGACGGTGAGGGTGCCGGCGGCCAAGCCGTCGAGTTCGAATGCATATAACCGGTCCGCATCGGTGTACCGGGCCAACGCCGCCAGTACCGATTGCACCGCGTCCATCATGTTCACGCCTGTCACTCCTTGACGGGTTGCCTGCCACTTCCTGTGGAATAGCCGCCGCCGTTCGGCGGGGTACGCCCATGTTAGCCGCAAATCCCGCGGGTCGCCCGCGCGCGGTTTCGGCGGCGGGGGCGTGCTGGCTTATCCTTGCGACCCCGTCGCCCGTGCCGCCTGCCGTGCCGTCCATGCATTTCACCGTCCCCGCCGACCATCCGAGCCTGCCCGGGCACTTTCCGGGCCGGCCGCTGGTGCCCGGCGTGGTGTTGCTGGACCGGGTGCTCGATGCGATCGCGGCCGTGCATGGCGCGGCGCCGGATGCGGTGGCGCTGCCGCGGGTCAAGTTCATGCAGCCGCTGCTGCCGGGCGAGTCGGCCCGGGTCGAGCTCGACGGCGCGACGCCGCGCTGGCGCTTCAAGGTGCTTCGCGGCGACGCCGTGCTGGCCAGCGGCGAAGTCGTCGCCACGGACGCGCCATGAGTGGCCACTGGAAGCAGCGTCCCGAGGGCGGCGGCTGGTTCGCGATCTGGCTGATCCGCACCATCGCGCGCCGCGGCGGGCGCACGCTTGCGCGCTTGTTGCTGGTGCCGATCACGTTGTACTTCCTGATCGTGCGCGGGCCGGAACGAAGTGCCTCGCGCGACTACCTGGGCCGGGTGCTCGGGCGGCCCGCGCGGTTGTCCGATACCGCCCGGCATATCCACGCATTCGCCTCGACCATCCTCGATCGGGTGTTCATGCTGGGCGGGCAGATGGAACGCTTCGAAATCGGCATCGACGGCCTCGCGGAACTGCACGCGCAGATCGACCGCGGGCAGGGGCTGCTGCTGTTCGGTTCGCACCTGGGCAGCTTCGAGGTGTTGCGGGTGCTAGCGCGGCAGCGGCCGGACGTGACCGTGCGGGTGGTGCTCGACAAGGCGCACAACCCGGCGATGACCCAGTTGCTCGATGCGCTCAACCCCGAGATCGCGCGCACCGTGATCGATGCCGGCCAGGACGGTCCGTCGATCGTGCTGGCGATCAAGCAGGCCACCGATGCCGGTGCGCTGGTCGCGCTGCTGGTCGACCGCACGCATGCGGGACAACCGTCGCAGCCGGCCACGTTCCTGGGCGACACCGCGCGGTTCCCGGTCGCGCCGTGGCTGATCGCCTCGGTGCTGAAGGTGCCGGTGATGCTGGCGTTCGGGCTGTACCGTGGCGGCAACCGCTATGACCTGGCGTTCGAGCTGTTCAGCGAGGGCATCGACATCCCGCGGCCGCAACGAAGCACGATGCTGGCTGAACTGGTGCAGCGTTACGCCAACCGGTTGCAGCACCATGCACGCAATGCGCCGTACAACTGGTTCAACTTCTACGATTTCTGGCAGGCCGATGAAGCGAATGATCCCCACCGCCGTGCTGTCGACGCTGGCGACCGTGCTGCTGCTCGCGGCGCCGTCGCTGCGCGCCGCACCGCAGGCTGACGGCAAGGCGGTCGAGGCCGACTGGATCCTCGACAGGCTGGCTCGCCCGGCGCCGATGCGCACCGGGTTCGTCGAGTTGCGCGAATCGAAGTTGCTGAAGCAGCCGTTGCGGCTCAGCGGTGAGTACCGGCGCCCGGCCGACGGCGTGCTGGTGCGCGAGGTGCGCGCGCCGTACGCGGAGACCACGACCATTCGCGCGAACGAGGCCACCATCGAGCGCGCAGGCAAGTCGCCGCGGACGTTCTCGCTGTCGCGTGCGCCGGAGCTGGCGGGTTTGCAGGCGAGCTTCGGTGCGCTGTTGTCGGGCGACCGCGCCGGCCTGGCCGAGCACTACACGATCGAAAGCGAGGGCACCCGCGGGCAGTGGACGCTGACCCTGGTACCGAAGCGCGCCGAACTGGCCGCGCAGGTGCGCGACATCGTGCTGCGAGGCCGCGGTGCCGAGCTGCGCTGCATCGAAACCCGCACGCCGGGTGACGCGGCGCCGCAACGCACCCTGCTGGCCGGTGCCGCGCGTGCCGCCGGCAAGGTCGATGACGCAGCCGGGCTCGCCGCGCTGTGCCACGGCGACGGCCCGGGCGCGCAATGACCGCAGGAGCGTCGCCGGACCGGCATTCGGGCTCTGCCCGCCGCTTCGGTCTCGCGCTGGCATGGCTGGCGCTGTTGCTGCTGGCTGGTTGGTGGATCGGCGCGCACCTGCAGTTGACCGGCGACCTGCGCAAGTTCATGCCCGCTCCGGAAACGCCGGAGCAGAAGCTGCTGATCGACGAACTCGGCGAAGGGCCGGGATCGCGCCTGCTGCTGGTGGCGCTGTCTGGCGCCGACGTGCCGACCCTCGCCGCGCAATCGAAGGCGCTGCGCGCGGCGCTCGCCGGCGACGACCAGTTTGCGCTGGTCGCCAACGGCGATAGCGGGCTCGATGCGATATCCGAACGCCTGCGTCCGTACCGCTACCTGCTTTCGCCCACGCTCGATACCGGGTCGTTCGACGCCGAATACCTAGCCGCGCAGCTCGGCGAGCGCGTGCAGGATCTTGGCTCCCCGGCCGGCGCGCTGGTCGAGCCGCTGGTCGGCAGCGACCCCACCCTGGAAACGCTGAAGGTAGCCGAAGCGCTGCAGCCGGCGAGCGCGCCACAGCGCGTGCAGGGCGTCTGGTTCGACCGCGCCGGCAAGCGCGCTTTGCTGGTGGCACAGACCCGTGCCGCCGGCTTCGACCCTACCGGCCAGCAGCGCGCGGTGGACGCGATCAGTACCGCCTACGCGCAAGCACGCGGCGACGGCGCGGGCAAGATGCTGCTCAGCGGCCCGGGTGCGTTCTCGGTCGAGATCGGCGGCCGCACCGAGGCCGAGGCGCAATGGATCGGCACGCTCGATACCGTTGGCCTGGTCCTGCTGCTGCTGGTCGCCTACCGCAGCTGGAAGATCCCGCTGCTCGGCGTGCTGCCGCTGGCCAGCGCCGGGCTCGCGGGTCTGGGCGCGGTGGCGTTGCTGTTCGACGGCGTGCACGGCATCACCGTCGCGTTCGGCTTCACCCTGATCGGCGTGGTGCAGGACTATCCGATCCATCTTTTCAGCCACCAGCGTCCGGGCGTGACCCCGCGGCAGAACGCACGCGCGCTGTGGCCGACGCTGGCCACCGGCGTGGTGTCCACCTGTATCGCCTATGTCACTTTCCTGTTCTCGGGTGTCGATGGCCTGCAGCAGCTGGCGGTGTTCACGATCACCGGCCTCGCGGTCGCCGCGCTGTCGACACGATTGCTGCTGCCACGGTTGATCGACCCGGCGCCGCGCGATTTCGCCGACTCGCGCCTGCTGGCCCGCATGTGGTCGTGGACGCAGCGACTGCCGCGACCGCGCTGGTCACTGCTGGCGTTCGCGCTGGCCGCGCTGGCGGTGACCGCATTGGCGCCCGGTGCGTTCTGGCAGAACGACCTGTCGAAGCTCACCCCGGTGCCCGCCGATGCGCTCGCACGCGATGCCGACCTGCGCGCCGAACTCGGAGCCCCCGACGTGCGCTTCGTGCTGACCTTGCAGGGTCGCGATGACGAGGCGGTGCTGCAGGCCTCCGAACAACTGCGTCCCGCGCTCGACCAGTTGGTGGGCGATGGTGCGCTGACCGGTTACGACATGGCCGCACGCTACCTGCCCAGCGCCGCAGTGCAAGCTGCTCGACAGAACAGGCTGCCTGATGCACCGGCATTGCGTGCCGCGCTCGACACGGCGCTGGCCGACAGCCCGTTCCGCGCCGACGTGTTCGGCGAATTCGTCGATGACGTGGCGAAGGCGAAGGTGCTGCCGCCGCTGTCGCGCGACGACCTCGCCGGCACGCCGCTGGAAGCCGCCGTCGGTGGCCTGCTGCTCGGCGGCGATCGCCATGCTACCGCGCTGGTGTCGCTGACCGGTCTGGAAGACCCGGCCACGGTCGCGCGGGTGGCGCGGCTCAACGGCGCCGCGCTGCTGGACATGAAGGCGGCGTCCGAATCGCTGGTGGTCGCCTATCGCGGCCGCGTGCTGGCCGCGCTCGCGGTCGCCGCGGTGCTGCTGGCGTTGACGGTGTGGATTGCGATGCGGATGGCGGTGGTCGCGCATCGCCGGGTGGTGCATGCCGATTCCAAATTGCCACGCCGCATCGGCGTGACGCGCGAAACCGCCCGCCGCACCGCGCGCGTGCTGCTGCCGATGGCGCTGACCACGCTGCTGATACTCGCGGTGCTGCGCCTGTGCGGCGTCGAGCTGACCCTGTTCCACCTGGTCGCGCTGATCCTCGCCGCCGGCCTCGGGCTCGACTACGCGTTGTTCTTCGACCACGCCGGCGACGACTACGCCGACCAGCTGCGCACCCTGCATGCACTGATCGTGTGCAGCCTGATGACGCTGCTGGTGTTCTCCCTGCTCGCGCTGTCGTCGATCCCGGTGCTGCGTGCGATTGGCAGCACGGTGGCGCTGGGCGTGGTGGGCAACTTTGTACTGGCGCTGTTGATATCGCGCGAGCCGGCGGCAGCTGGCCCCGGTGATCCCGCTCTTGCGGAAGCGGCTTTGATCGCAACGCCCTCGATGTCGGATGGCGCCGATCAGCATCTCCCGGCTGAATCCGCTCCTGCAAAGACACGAGGCGCGGCATGATCGGACGCACGGACATCCTCGCCCTTGTCCCGCACCAGGGCGCGATGTGCCTGTGGGACGAGGTGCTCGAGTGGGACGCGGACCGTATCCGCCTTCGCGCTTACAACCATCGCGACCCCACCCATCCGCTGCGCAGCAACGACCGCCTGCGCGCGATCCACCTGTGCGAGTACGGTGCGCAGGCGATGGCAGTGCATGGCGGCTTGCGTGCGCGGGCCTCGGGCGGCGCGGTTAAGCCCGGTGTGCTGGTCGCGCTGCGCGACGTACAGTTGCATGTCGCAAGGATCGATGATTTGGCGGCTGCGCTGGAGTGCGAGGCGCGGGTGCTGGCCGAGTCCGAAGTGAGCCAGCAATACGCATTCCGTATCCACCACGCCGGCGAGTTGCTGGCCGAAGGCCGTGCCGCGGTGATGCTGCAACAAACCGGTGATGTAGGAGCGACGTAAGTCGCGATTTCACTGATCCCGCGGTATCGCGCATTCCGCGCATGGTTTCGCCGGCCCGGGCTCCTGGCCCTGTGACGGGTTTCGATACACGATTTCGCCGTGCGATCGCGACTTACGTCGCTCCTACAATAGGGTCATACCTATCGAGCATTACCGCGAGGAGAGGCCGGATGACTGACACCCCCACAACCCGCCGCGCGCTGGTCACCGGCGGCAGCGGCGACCTTGGTGGTGCGATCTGCACGCAACTGGCCGCCGACGGCCTGCACGTGATCGTCCACGCCAACGCCAACCTCGCGCGTGCCGGGGAAGTGGTCGCGGCGATCCACCACGAGGGTGGCAGCGCCGAGGCGGTCGCGTTCGACGTCGCCGATGGCGAGGCGACCCGGGCGGCGCTGGAAACCCTGCTCGCCGAGGGGCCGATCCAGGTATTGGTCAACAACGCCGGCATCCACGACGACGCTCCGCTGGCCGGCATGAGCGACGCGCAGTGGAAACGCGTGGTCGACGTATCGCTGCACGGCTTCTTCCACGTCACCCAGCCGTTGCTGCTGCCGATGGCGCGGACGCGCTGGGGGCGCATCGTCAGCGTCTCGAGCGTGGCGGCGGTGCTCGGCAATCGCGGCCAGAGCAACTACGCGGCGGCCAAGGCCGGCCTGCACGGCGCCAGCATGTCGCTGGCCCGCGAGATGGCCAGCCGCGGGATCAGCGTCAACGTGGTCGCGCCCGGGGTCATCGAAGGGCGGATGGCGGGCGATGCGTTTCCGCCGGAGGTGATCAGGCAGATGGTGCCCGCGGGTCGCGCCGGCCGGCCCGCGGAAGTGGCGGCGCTGGTCGCTTTCCTGTGCTCGGATGCGGCCGGTTACATCAACGGCCAGGTGATCGGCATCAACGGTGGCATGGGCTGACGGCCACGCGTCCGGCACGCCGCGTGACCGGTTCATGCTCCGGCGACCGGATTTCATCCGCTGTCCGCGCAGCTGCGCGATACTCGCGGCCATCCAACCGGGTATCCGCAGGAGAACCACCATGCGAATCCAAACCGTACTCGTACTGGGCCTGGCGCTTGTCGCGGCCGGCTGCGCCAGTACTTCCAAGGTCATGCTCGGCGCCGCGCGCCCGGCGATCGCGCCGGAGCAGGTGATGGTGTATTTCTCGCCACCGCCGGGCCGCTATGACGAGATCGCGATCCTCGAGACGTCCAGCGGCGGCCTGACCTACGGCGAGCAGAACAAGATGGACGAGGTGATCGGCAAGTTGCGGACCGCGGCGGCCGGGCTCGGTGCCAATGGCGTGCTGTTCGAAGGAACCGCAACCGGCTATGGCGGCAGTAACGTGGGCGTGGGCATCGGTGGTGGCCGCTTCGGCGGGAGCAGCCATGTCGGTGGCGGCATCGGCGTCAGCATCACCCCGACGCCGAAACATGCGCGCGGCATCGCGATCCATGTGTATGACCCGCCGGCGCCGGGCAGCCAGCCCCGCCAGCCGGTCGACTGAGCTCAGCCCGCCGCGGGTTCGGTCACGCCGTACCACTGCGGTGGCAGCAACGGTTCGCCTGCTTCGTCCGGAGCCGGCAGCAAAGCCGAAAGGCCATGGTCATCCAGCGACGGGTGCATGGTCCGCGCGTTGGCGGACAGTTCCGCGGCCAGTCGCGCCATCAACGCCAGGTTGCCCTTGAGCTGCGCGACGAAGGCGTCGTCGTCGAGCTGGGCGGTGATCGAGCGGTTGATCGCACGGAACCATTCCAGCTTGAACTGGTCGAGGTCGCGGCCGTCGAGCGGCCCGGCCACGCCATCATCGAGTTCCCGGTTGCGTTGGCCCCACTCGCGCAGCATCGCCTGCATCGACACGTTGAGTCCATTGGCCTGGCTGAACACCTCGCGCAGCCGCCCCAGCACCGGCAGGTGGGCGGCCCGGTCGCTGATGTACAGCGGCGCCAGCATCCCCCAGTAGTAGGTGTAGTCCCAGATCACCTTCAGCGGCATCACCTGTGCGTCGCCGAACAGCGGGTACTGGTCCTGGTACAGGGTCAACGTGCTGCGGTAGAACGAGAAATACAGCTGCTGGTAGATGTCGGCGCGCTGCGCGATGGGTTCGCCAGCGCGTTCGCGTTCGATCAGGTCGCAGACGTAGCCGTTGCTGATCGCGATGAAGTCGCTGCCGGGTGAGTAGAACGGGTCCAGGAACACCCCCGCCTCGCCGGTGATCGCCCAGCGCCGGTCCGAGAACACCTGCTTGCAGCCGTGCGAGAAGTGCCGCAGGAAGCGGAAGTCCTGCACCGCGTGGCGCGGATCCTCCAGCGCGGTTGCCATCCGCGGCTGGTGCTCGCGCAGCCAGTCCATCGCCCTGGCATGCGTGTTGATCGTTTCCAGCGGATGCATCGCGGCGTCGCAGACGATCCCCAGCGAGTGCGAATCGGACGCCAGCGGGATCAGCCAGAACCAGTAGCCTGGGCCGCACATATGGTTGGTCGACTGCCAGCGCAGCGGCGGGGTGCAGCGTTGCAGCCAGTCGGGATCGTCGGACCAGTCCTGCGGATCGACGTGGCCGTCGACCCGCCACCAGGCCGCGTTGGCGTCGTGGTCGTTGGGTTCGGCGAGGTCGAGCTTGCGCTTGAGCAGGTTGGCGCGGCCGGCGGCGTCGACCAGCCAGTGCGCGGTCAGCGTCGCGGCATCCCCGGTGTGCTCGAAGCGGACCAGGTGCGGCGCATCGCCTTCGCCGAGTTCGAATCCGCGCACAACGGCCGCGTCGCGGAAGTCGACCCCGAGTCCGCGCGCATGTTCGCCGAGGAAGTTCTCGAAGCGGCCACGGTCGAGTTGCCACGACGGCGCCGGCAGCAACTGGCTGACGCCGAGTTCGGTGCAGCGGTCGACCTGCCGGCGACCTTCGCTGAAGAAGAAGCGGAAGCCGAACTTGCGGATCTGCTGCTCGTCCAGGTGCGCGCGCAGGCCAAGCACCTGCGAGAAGTAATGCGCGCCGATCTCCACCGTCGACTCGCCGACCTTGAACGCGGCTTCGCGCACCGGATGCGCGTTGCGTTCGAGGACGGTCACGCGGATCGACGGATCGCGCTGTCTGAGCTGGATCGCGAGGCACAGCCCGGCGAGTCCGCCACCGAGGATGGCAACGTCGCAATCGGGCTGCGCGGGGTTCATTGGCTACTGGCCGGTTGGCGTGCGGGGAGGGCGCTGAACTCGCCGCTGGGATCGTCGACCAGGGCCGGGTTGGCGCGGATGCGGCGGTAGACCGAGGCGACGCGGCCGCGGCGCAGGCACTGGGCGACGATGTGCCAGGTGATCCGGCTGAAGTCGCGCAGCGGCCGGAAATGGCTGGCACGGAACACTTCATCGGAGTCGTGGCACTGGTAGCGCGACTCGATCGGCACCGACACGCAGCGGGTGCCCAGCAGCTGCGCCGCCGAAATCAGGATCTGCGCCTCGAACACGAAATCCTCGCCGGGCACGTCGTCGAGCGCAGCGACTTCGGCCGGGTACAACCGCTGTCCGCTCTGGGTGTCGGCAATCCGGTAACCGGTGCCCCAGGCGATGCCCCAGTCGCCGAACGCATTCGCCAGCCGGCGGTAGCGCGGCTGCTGGGCGCGCTTGCGCAGTCGCGCGCCGATGACGATGTGGCCGGGGTAGCGGCTGGCGGTGTCGAGCATGCGCGGGATGTCGCTGGCCAGGTGCTGGCCGTCGCCGTCCATCGTCAGCACGCCCCTGGCGCCGTTCCGCAGCGCTTCGGCGAAGCCATCGCGCAGGCTGGCGCCCTTGCCGCGCCGCTCGGCATGGCGGAGCACGGTAACCGGCAGGTCGGCGATGCGGGCGATGGTGTCGTCGTCGGAGCCGTCGTCGACCACGATCACGTGCGCGCACTCGGCCAGTGCGCCTTCGACCACGCCGCGGATGCGCAGCGCCTCGTTGAGTGCCGGGATGACCACGGCGATGTTGTTCCGGTCCAGCCGATCAGGCATGCGCGTGCTCCGTGATGGCGGCTTCGATCGCGACCCGCAGCACGCGTCCCGGTCCGGCCTGCAACGCAACCGGTGACGGAGTGCGGGTGGCGGCGAGCGCGTCGAACAACGGCAGCATCGGCGCCATCGCGTTGCCGCCGGCGTGCCGGGCGAGTGGGCCTGCTGGAGCCCGTTCCACCTCGCCATCGACCAGTTCGACCTGCAGGCGCGGCGCACCGGCGCGTGGCGTCCGCGACAGCACCAGGGCTCCGCCGAGCAAGCCGCCGCTGGGCGATACGTGGGCCAGCGGGCCGGCCGAGGTCGCGTCGTAACCGACCAGCAACACCGCCTCGTTGCCGGTGGCGAGCTGCACCAGCGCCTCCAGCAGGCCCTGCGCGAAGCTGGCGTCGTACGCGCTGATCGCGGTCGCCGGCTGCATCGCGCCACTGCCGATGGTCCAGTAGCCGGCGGCCGCGTTGTGCACGGAATTGTGGAAGCGCGTCGGCGAGACCGTTTCCGGCTGCGTGGCCAGCGTGGTGCAGATGTAATCGGTGATCGCCAGTTCGCCGTGGGTCGAGGCGAACACCGATGGCAGCGTCTTGGGGTCGCGCCCGGCAGCGTTGCAGGCGGCGAGGGCGACCTCGAGCGCGACTGCCACCGTGTCCGGCGCGCGACGGCGCTCGTTCGGCGCAAGCAGCTGCGGCGACGGGCGCGACGGCGTGGACTCGGGCAACGCGCCGCCGGTCGCGAACGCCCGCGCGGCCTCCCATGACGGCAAGCCGCGACTCCAGAATCCGATGCCCTCGATGGTGGCGGACAGCATCACGCGCCGCGCCCGAACAGCAGCGAGCAGTTGTTGCCGCCGAAACCGAAGGAATTGTTCATGGCGTAACCGATACCAGCGTGGGCGTTGTCGAAACGTATGTGCGCGCCGCAGGCCGGATCCGGCGCATCGCTGTTGAGGGTGCCGGGCAGCAGCCCGTGGCGCAGCGCGATCAGCGCGAATACCGACTCGACGATGCCCGCCGCGCCCAGGGTGTGGCCGGTCCAGCCCTTGGTCGAGCTGGCGTGCAGCGTGTCCGGGAACAGCGCGGCGACCGCGGCCGCCTCGATCCCGTCGTTGGCCGGGGTCGCGGTGCCATGCAGGTTGAGGTAGCCGACCTGCGCCGCCTCGATTCCGGCCCGCGCCAGCGCGTCGCGCATCGCGTACTGCGCGCCCAGGCCCTGCGGGTGCGGGCTCGACATGTGGTGGGCATCGCTGGATTCGCCGTAGCCGCGCAGTTGCAGGCCGGCTTCATCGCCATCACTGGCACGCTCCAGCAGCGCGAACCCGCCGGCCTCGCCAAGCGACAAACCGTCGCGGCCCGCATCGAACGGCTTGCACGGTGCGCGCGACACCAGTTGCAGCGAATTGAAGCCGTACAGCACGCTGCCGCAGAGGGTATCGACCCCACCGACCAGCGCCGCATCGACCACGCCGGCCTCGATCAGCCGCGCGGCCTGGGCGAACACCTTGGCGCTGGATGAACACGCGGTGGCGACGGTAACGCACGGTCCCCGCAATCCGGTCGCGGCCTGCACGAAGCCGCCGAGCGAATGCACGGTGTGGATGCCCGGCCGGTCCATGTCGGCCGCGAAGGCGCCGGTGCCGTCGAGCCGGGTGTAGGCCTCCTCGGTCGCACCGATCGACGAGGTCGAGGTGCCGACCACGATCGCGATGCGATCCGCGCCCTGGCGCGTGACCAGCGCCGCCAACGCGTCTGACATACCGTCCTGCTGCAACGCGAGCCAGGCCAGCCGGTTGTTGCGGCACTCCCACCCGGCGAGCGCGGTGGGCAGCGCCGCCTCCTCGACGCCGTCGACCCGGCCGATCCAGCACGGCAGCGGCTCGCCACCGGCGCCCACCGGCCCGAAATCGTTGCGACGCAGCCCGCTGCGGCGGGCGAGCAGAGCGGCTTGCTGGGCCTCGACCCCGCGACCCAGCGCCGTGGTGGCGGTGAAGGCACGGATCGCGAGCGGCGGGATCGGGGCGGGCGATGGCGGTGGCGATTGGGATAACGGGGACGCAGCTGGCACGCAGTGATCCTGAACTGGGGAGCGGCTGGACGGTCGAAAACATGCCGCTGGCGGCAGTATGCCAGCGCCCCGGCGGCATGCACCCGCGTACACTTTCCATCCCGCTGTCGATCCCTGCCGCCGTGGCCCACCCACCGACTTCGCGCACCGCGCACATGCTGGCCCTGGTCGGCGATCGCGACGTCTGGCACTCGGGCGTGGTCGCCGGGGCGGCCTGCGTGCTGAGCCTGGGTCTGGTCTACGTCGGCTATTTCGTCCACGTGCTGCGCGTCGCCCGCAAGGCGCCGTGCGTGCCGGAGCGCGGCGAGTGCGTGCTGCTGTTCGGCAAGCACGCGCCGGCGGGGCGGATCGACGGCGATTTCGAGGCCCGGCTCGACCGCGCGGTGTCGCTCTGGCGCGAGCGGCCGCCGGCCAGCATGGTCCTGCTCGGTGGCGGCGCCCCGGGCGAGGCGACCGAGGCCGAACTCGCGCAGCGCGGCCTGCTCGCCCGCGGTTTCGGCATCGATGCCCCGCTGCAACTGGAATCGCGCTCCCGCGACACCCTGCAGAACCTGCGCAACGCCCGCACGATGCTGCTGCCGGCATCCCCAGCCGACGATGTCCGGGTCACCTCGGTGCAGGTCGCGCCCGGACGGTTGCGGGTCACCCTGCTCAGCAGCCGCTACCACCTCGCCCGCTGCGCCCTGTTCGCCCGCCAGCTCGGTTTCGACGCCGAACTGTGCGCGGCCGAACCGCGCCTGCAACTCGGCCCGCGCACCCTGCTGCGGATCGCCGGCGAGGCCGCCTACGTCTGCTGGTCCGACCTCGGCACCCGCTGGGCCCGGCTGATCGGCCACCGGCGGATGCTGTCGCGGGTGACCTGACGCGCCCGCCGGTTCGTGGCAGGGTGGGCGCCAGCCCGGACTTCCGGCAGGGGAGCCCGGGGCCGGGTCGCGCTAGGGTGGCCCGGTTCGCAAGTGTCCAGTCGAAGGGGAACCGCATGGGTGTGATGAACGGCAAGGCGCGCGTGATCGGCGCGGTGATGGGTGGACTGCTGGTGACGGCGGCGCTGCCGGTCGCGGCGCAGGACGCCGGGCAGGTCCTGACCGACGCGGACTACAGGCGCGCCGAACGGTTCATGGGCTACAACACCGCGCCGCTGCTGGACCACGCGGTCAACGCCGTGGTCTGGCAGGACGCGAGCCATTTCTGGTATCGCGACCACGACGCCGACGGCGACCACTTCATGCGCATGGACGTCGCCAGCGGCAACGCGACCGCGGCGTTCGACCACGACAAGCTCGCCGCGGCGCTGGCCGCTGCCACCGGCAGGGATATCGACGCGGCCAAGCTGCCGGTCACCGGACTGGAGGTCGCCGAGGACGGCCGGCTCGACGTCGCCGTGCGCCGGCAGCATTACCTGTGCGACCTGCAGGACAAGCCCGCCTGCGTCGCCGCCGATGACACCGAAACCCGCAAGCCCGGCGCCGAAAAGGCCGGCGGTCCCGGCAATGCACCGGTGGTCGAGTCGCCCGACGGCAAGCTCGCCGCGTTCATCCGCGACTGGAATCTTTGGGTGCGCGACACCGCCACGGGTGTGGAGACGCGGCTGACCTCCGACGGCGTCGAGGACTACGGCTACGCCACCGACAACGCCGGCTGGACCCACAGCGACCGCGCGATCCTGGTGTGGTCGCCGGATTCCAGCAAGATCGCGACCTTCCAGCAGGACCAGCGCAGGACCAGCGAGATGGTGCTGGTCGGCACCAACGTCGGCGCGCCGAAGGTCGAGCGCTGGAAGTACCCGTTCGTCGGCGACGACGACGTCACCATGATCGAGCGCGTCATCATCGACGTACCGGCACGCAAGGTCGTGCGCCTGCGGATGCCGCCCGACCAGCACCGCTCGACCCTGTGCGACGACGTCAGCTGCTCCGGCGGCTGGGAGGACGTGCAGTGGGCGCCCGACGGCGAGACGCTCGCGTTCGCCTCGACCTCGCGCGACCACAAGCAGACCTGGCTGCGCGTCGCCGACGCCGCCACCGGCGATGTGCGCGAGGTCTACCACGAGAAGGTCCCGACCTATTTCGAGAGCGGCAACGGCGCGGTCAACTGGCGCTACCTGCCAGAGTCGAACGAGTTCATCTGGTTCTCCGAGCGCAGCGACTGGGGCCACCTGTACCTGTACGACCTGGCCAGCGGTGAACTCAAGAACGCGATCACCAGCGGTGAAGGCAACGTCACCGAAGTGCTCGAGGTCGATCCGGATACCCGCACGATATGGTTCCGCGGCGTCGGCATGGAGGACGGCCGCAACCCGTACTACCAGCACTTCTACAAGGTCGGCTTCGACGGCGGCGACGCGCAGCTGCTGACCCCGGAAGATGCCAACCACACGATCACCATGTCGCCCGACGGCAAGCACTTCGTCGACGCGTACTCGACTCCGACCGTGCCGCCGGTGACGGTGCTGCGCGACAGCGCCGACGGCCGCATCGTCGCCGAGGTTGCCCGCGCCGACGACAGCCGCCTGCGCGCCACCGGCTGGGTCCCGCCGACCCCGATCACGGTTACCGCGCGCGACGGCAAGACCACCCTGTACGGGATGATGTTCAAGCCCACCGACCTCGACACCTCGAAGAAATACCCGGTGGTGAACTACATCTACCCGGGCCCGCAGACCGGCTCGGTCCGCGGCCGCAGCTTCACCCCTGCGCGCAGCGACCACCAGGCGCTGGCCGAACTGGGTTTCATCGTGATCGCCATCGACGGCATGGGCACGCCGTGGCGCTCCAAGAGTTTCCACGACGCCTTCGGCGGCGACGTCGGCGACAACACCCTGCCGGACCAGGTTTCCGGCCTGAAGCAACTGGGGGAACGCTTCGACTGGATCGACCTCGACCGCGTCGGCGTCTGGGGCCATTCCGGCGGCGGCTACGCGACCGCCGACGCGATGTTCACCTATCCGGACTTCTACAAGGTCGGCATCTCCGAGAGCGGCAACCACGACAACCGCAACTACGAGGACGACTGGGCCGAGAAGTGGCAGGGCCTCGAATTCTTCGACGAGAACGGCGACAGCAGCTACGACGCCCAGGCCAACCAGAACCGCGCGCAGAACCTGAAGGGCCACCTGCTGCTGGCGCACGGCATGATGGACGACAACGTGCCGCCGCAGAACACGCTGCTGGTGGTCGACGCGCTGGTCAAGGCCAACAAGGACTTCGACCTGCTGCTGTTCCCGAACGCGCGCCACGGCTTCGGTGAGGACAGCGACTACATGACCCGCCGCCGCTGGGACTACTTCGTCGAGCACCTGATGGGCGCGACCCCGCCGGCGCAGTACCAGATGCGCGCCGGCGAGGATTGATATCTCCGCCCCCGGTGCCGCCCGCCAACAGGCGGCACCCTCCGCTTTTGTAGGAGCGACGTAAGTCGCGATCTCCTCGAAACGTCCAACGCATCGGAAGCCGGATCGCGGCGCCTCTTTCCAGAAGCCATCTCCGTGCAGCCTGAAGGCAGGCAGGGCGCCCCGTTCCATGCGGCATCGGGGAATTCGCGACTTAAGTCGCTCCTACAAAAGCGAGCCCACGCGTCCGCCGCCGCCCGGCCGCGACCCGTCGCGACCCGTCGCCGCAGTCGCGGTCCCCGCGACCGCGCCCGGTAGAATGGCGCGATGGATGTCTCCCACCTGCTCGACGCGCTCAACCCGGCGCAGCGCGAGGCCGTTTCCGCGCCTCCCGGCCACTACCTGGTCCTCGCCGGCGCCGGCTCCGGCAAGACCCGCGTACTGACCCACCGTATCGCCTGGCTGCACGAGGTGTTCGGGGTGCCGACCCACGGCATCCTCGCGGTCACCTTCACCAACAAGGCCGCGGCCGAGATGCGCCAGCGCGTCGACGCCCAGCTCGGCGGCGGCACCCGCGGCATGTGGATCGGCACCTTCCACGGCCTCGCCCACCGGCTGCTGCGCCTGCACTGGCAGGAGGCGAAGCTGCCGGAAGGTTTCCAGGTGCTCGATTCCGACGACCAGCTGCGGCTGGTCAAGCGCGTGGTGCAGGGGCTGGAACTCGACGACAGCCGCTTCCCGCCGCGCCAGATCGCGTGGTGGATCAACGCGCAGAAGGACGAGGGGCGCCGGCCCGAGCACCTTCAACCCGACCCGGGTGACCAGTGGGCCGACGTCATGCGCCGCTGCTACGCCGCCTACCAGGAACGTTGCGACCGCGCCGGGCTGGTCGACTTCGCCGAGCTGCTGCTGCGCGCGCACGAACTGCTGCGCGACAACCCGGCGTTGCTCGCGCACTACCGCCACCGTTTCGGCGAGATCCTGGTCGACGAGTTCCAGGACACCAACGCGATCCAGTACGGCTTTGTGCGCCTGCTCGCCGGCGACAGCGGCAAGGTGTTCGTGGTCGGCGACGACGACCAGTCGATCTACGGCTGGCGCGGCGCCAAGGTCGAGAACGTGCAGCGGTTCCTCAAGGACTTCCCGGGCTCGCAGACGATCCGGCTGGAACAGAACTACCGCTCCAGCGCGACGATCCTCGACGCCGCCAACGCGGTCATCGCGCACAACCCCGACCGCCTCGGCAAGAAGCTCTGGACCGACAGCGGCAGCGGCGAGCCGGTCGACCTGTACGCGGCCTACAACGAGATCGACGAGGCCCGCTTCGTGATCGAACGCCTTCGCCAATGGGTGCGCGACGGCGGCAGCCACGGCGAGGTCGCGATCCTCTACCGCAGCAACGCGCAGTCGCGCGCGTTCGAAGAGGCGCTGCTGTCGGAGCAGGTGCCGTACCGCGTCTATGGCGGTCAGCGCTTCTTCGAGCGCGCCGAGATCAAGGACACCCTGGCCTACCTGCGGCTGGTCGCCAACCGCAGCGACGATGCCGCGTTCGAGCGCGCGGTCAACACGCCGACCCGCGGCATCGGCGAGCGCACGCTGGACGAGGTGCGCCGCCGCGCGCGCGCCGACGGTGCACCGTTGATGGTCGCCGCGCGCTGGCTGACCACCGAGCCGGTGCTGGCCGCGCGCGCGCGCAACGCGCTGGCCGGTTTCATCGAACTGATCGAAGGCCTCGACGCCGACGTGGCCGAGATGCCGCTGCCGGAGAAGATCGACCACGTGCTGGCGCGTTCCGGCCTGCGCGAGCACTACGCGCGCGAAAGCAAGGGCCAGCTCGACTCGCGCACCGACAACCTCGACGAACTGGTCTCGGTCGCCTCGCGCTTCAGCCGCAGCGACGAGGAGGACGCCGCGGCGATGCCGGAGCTGGTCGCATTCCTCAGCTACGCCTCGCTGGAAGCCGGCGAGGGCCAGACCCAGGCCGGCGAAGACGGCGTGCAGCTGATGACCCTGCACAGCGCCAAGGGGCTGGAATTCCCGCTGGTGTTTCTGGCCGGGCTGGAAGAGGGGCTGTTCCCGAACAACCGCTCGATCGAGGAGTCCGGCCGGCTGGAGGAAGAGCGCCGCCTCGCCTACGTCGGCATCACCCGCGCCCGCGAAAAACTGGTGCTGAGCTACGCCGAGGCGCGCCGGATCCACGGCCAGGAGATGTACGGCATCCCGTCGCGCTTCCTGCGCGAGATCCCGCCGGCATTGCTGCACGAAGTGCGCCCGAAGGTCCAGGTGTCGCGACCGATGTCCAGCGCCGCGCCCCGGCGCAACTACGGCCACGCCGCGGTGGAAACCCCGGCGCTGCCGTTGGGCGCCAACGTCCGCCACGCCAAGTTCGGTGCCGGCGTGGTCACCGACTTCGAAGGCAGCGGCGCGCACGCACGGGTGCAGGTGAACTTCGACGACGTCGGCAGCAAGTGGCTGGTTCTGTCATACGCCAACCTGCAGCCCGTGTAGGAACTGCTTCAGCCGCGACCGGAAGGTACGATGGCGGCCTTGCGTTGACGAATGAAAAGGGGGAGCACATGGAGCTTCTGACGCTGCAGCACTTCAGCAACCGCATCAACGACACCTTCTCCGCCGCGCTGGACGATGGCGAGGTTGCTTTCGAGCTGGTCGAGGCCCGCGCCATGCCGCCGGTGCCCGGGGCGGCACGTGCGCCGTTCTCGCTGCTGTTCCGCAATACCGCCGCGTTCCTGTTCCCGCAGCAGATCTACCGCATGCGCCACGCCAGTCTCGGCGAGGTCGGGGTTTTCCTGGTGCCGGTCGCCCGCGAACGCGACGGCTTCCTGTATCAGGCGCTGTTCAACTGATCCGATACGCCTGAAGCGCCGGCCGGCTCGGCGACCCCGGGCGGGCGGCGCATGCGCAGCCGCATGCCGTCATCGCTTTCGGTGACAAAGCCGAAACGCCGGTACAGCCGCTGCGCGCCGGTGTTGGCGCGCAGCACATGCAGGACCATCGCTTGTCCGCGCCGCTCGCACCGCTGCAGCAGGTGACCCAGCACGGCCGCGCCCATGCCCCGCCCCTGGGCCGCCGGGAGCAGGGCCAGGTCGATCAGCAGCGCGTCGTCACGCACGGCCCACCCGAAGTCCACGTAGCAGCGACCGACCGGCACACCGTCGTGTTCCATCACCAGATACCCGGCCTGCGGATAGCTGCCGAGCCAGTGCCGGTGCTGCAACGCGAACTGGTCGCCGAGGAAGGCCGCGCGCATCGCCTCCGTCCACGGCACCCGCGCCAGTTCCGCCGCGCGCGTGCTGGCGTAGAGCCCACGCAGGAACGGCAGGTCGCCGCCGGTCGCCGCTCGCAAACGCAGACCGCGGGCCAGTGCCGCCGCGGCGCCGGCCGCATGGGCGGGGAATTCCGCCAGCGCGGGGCCCGCCGCCTCCATCAGGGACGTTGCGGAAAAACGCCGTTCAGCGCGATGCAGAAGTTGGTGGCGAGGTAGGGCTGCCGGTTTTCATGCGGCTGTCCGCCGCCACTGAACCCCAGGTCGACGGCAAACGGCTGCAGCGACGACGGGGTGCGGACAAAGCTGTCGACCAATGGCGGCGTCAGTCCCGCGCCGCTGGTCGGGGTGCCCGAGCGCTTGTCCGGGTCGCCCTGGGAAAACACGTTGACACCATGGCTGTGCGACGCCATCTCTGTCTGGAGCAGGGTCACGGTGTCGGCACCGAACCGCTCGCCCTGCGTGCGCGGGGTCAGCCCCGGACCGGCGCCGGCGCCGCAAGCGCTGCGCCCGGAAAAGTCGGGCAGGGCGAAGGTGACGGTGCCATTGCCGCCGTACTGGGTGCCCAGCAACGAGAACAGCGCGGTGTTCTGCGAGATCGGCATCAGCGCGCCGTTGCAGTGCGCCCAGCCATGGGGTGCGAAGTTGAAACCGAACAGCTGGATCTCGCCAACGAAGGGTTCTGTCATGGTCGGTCCTTTGCGGCGCCGGAAAGGCGCATCAGCTCTGTGACGGGAAGACACCTTCGACCGCGATGCAGAACTGCACCGCCAGGGTCGGCATCAGGTTGTCGTGCGGCTGCGAGCCGCCGGCGGGCAGGGTCGACGCTTCCGACATGACGAACGGGTTGCCCGCCGGGGCGGCGGTGTACAGCGTGTCGCTGGCCGGAGCGCCCAATCCCACCGAGGTCGACGGCGTGGTGGTGGCGGCCCGCGTCGTGGTGGCGGTGAGGTCATGCCCGTGCGACGCGAGTTGCCCCGCCGTCAACGTCACCGTCTCGCTGCCGCCATGCTCGCCGATCGTCCGCGGGCTCAGGCCCGGTCCGCTGCCGTGGTGCAGCGGGACCTGGCCGCGCAGGTCGGGCAGGCCGAAGGTGTTCTGGCCGTCGCCGCCGTAGGTCGTGCCAATCAGCGTAAACAGAACCTCGTTCTCGGCGATGCTCACCAGGCTGCCGTCGCATGCACGCCAGCCGATCGGGGCGAAATTGAACCCGAACAGCCGTACTTCTCCGACAAAGGGTGTACTCATCGTCACTACTCCATACGGGCGATGGCCGGCGCGGCCGGCACAGGCTCAGTTGCGCGAGGGGAAAACGCCGGTAAGCGCGATGCAGAAATTGAGCACGCTGTACGGCTGCATGTTGTTGTGCGGTGCGTCGTTGCCGCAGCTTTCGACGGTGTTGGCGGCCAGCGTGACCGACGCGCCGGGCGGCGCGTACAGCTCGGTGCCGCTGGCGGCGAACAGCGCATCGCGCGGGTTGGAAGTGCTGGCGGCGGCGGTGGTGCCGACGAAGCGATGCGTGTGTGTCGGCAACTGCGCCGGGGTCAGCGTTACCGACTCGACCCCGCTGGCCACGCCGACCGGTTCGGCCTGGGTGAAGCCACGCGGAGTGCGGCCGCGCAGGTCCGGCAAGCCGAAGGTGGTGGTGCCGTTGCCGCCGTACTGGGTGCCCAGCAGCGCAAACAATGCCTGGTTCTGCGCGATCGGCAGCAACTGGCCATCGCAGGTGGCAAAACCGCGGGGCGCGAAGTTGAACCCCGTGAGCATGATCTGCCCGAGAAAGACTTCCGTCATGTCGTTGTCCCCAAGTCGCGCGCCTCATGCGCCGCGCCGGAGTACTATGAAACGGTTCCGACGGAAATCGCAACTGCAGCAGACGGGATGGAAGCCGTGGCCGGTTTTTTCCCGGATTGCGTTAGGTAACCAGAGCTGGGGCAAGATCGGGCAGCACAATGGGGCGGCGCTGCAGGCGCCCGGGGCAGCCGATGGCCACGTCTCCCGCGATTTTCGCAGGCGTCGAATGGCTGGATCGGCTGGGAATTCTTGTATCGCGTCGAGCGGGCTTCGGCCCCGGGGGAATACTGCATGGACAGGGACGTTGCGTCGGTTGCATCGAAAGCCGGACTCGACACGAGTGCCCCAACCCGCAGGCCAGTGTCGGCCCGCACCCCTCGCCGCCGCGGCTGGACGATGGCCGGGCGCTGGCTGCAATCGCTGCTGGTCCTGTGGTTGCTGCTGGGCGTGTCGGTGCCGGCATGGGCGGCCTGCAGTTCGCCGCAGACCGCCACCATCCCGTCGGGTGGCTCGGTCGTGTTCGGTTGCGCCGACACCCTGGGCTTCGATAATCCGGCGATCACCCCCCCCAGCCATGGCTCACTGGATTGGGGCGACTCCGACAGCGTCTACAACCTGACCTACACCAACAATGGCGACGGTGCGACGTTCGACACCTTCGTTGCGCAGGACGAAGACACCCTCGACATCATCACCTTCAACATCACCGTGGAGGCGGCCACCAGCCTGGTCGTCAGCCCGGCCGTGCTGCCGACGCCGACCATCGGCGTCGCCTACAGCGTGCAGATGTCCACCACTGGCGGTGACGCGCCATACAGCTACAGCCTTGGTGCTGGCGGCGAGTTCCCGCCGGGGCTGTCGCTTTCGACGTCGGGCCTGGTGTCCGGCACCCCGACCCAGTCGGGCACCCACTCCTTCACCGTCAACGTCAGCGATGCGAGCGCGGTCACGGCCAGCAAGTCCTACAGCGTCGACATCCCGGCGCCGGCGCTGGACATGAGCCCGGACAGCGCGGTCACCGGCACCGAGACCGTCGCCTACAACCTGGTCTTCAGCGGCTCGGGGGGCACATCGCCATACGTCTTCACGGTCGACGGCGGTTTGGGTCCGCTGCCACCGGGCCTGAGCCTGGGCACGTCCGGCGCAATCACCGGCACGCCGACGGCCGGCACGGCCGGCAGCTACCCGGTGCGCATCGTCATGGCCGACAACACCACCAAGTCGACCAGCGCCGACACGCACTCGATGGCCCAGGACTTCACCTTCGTCATCGAGCCGCCGCCGACCATCGCGGTGGGCCCGACAACGTTGACCGGTGCCACCGCGGGTGCGGCCTACAACCAGGCGTTGAGCGCCAGTGGCGGTACCGCGCCGTACAGCTTCGCGGTGACCAGCGGCAGCCTGCCGGCCGGGCTGGACCTGGCGGCCGACGGCGCGTTGACCGGCACCCCGACTGCCGGCGGCAACTTCAATTTCACCATCACCGCCACCGACAGCAACGGTTTCAGTGGTGACCGTGCCTATAACCCGACGGTTGCCGCGGCCGATATCGTCTTGTCGTCCGGACTGGCTTCGACCGACGTCGGTGTAACCTACGCCGGTGCCATCACCGCCAGCGGCGGCACCGCCCCGTACAGCTATGCCGTTACGAACGGCGTACTGCCCGCGGGGCTGACGCTGGACGCCGCAACCGGCGTCATCACCGGCACGGCGACGGCTGGCGGCATCTTCGATTTCACCGTGGCCGCAACCGACAGCAGCGGCGGTACCGGCCCCTACAGCGACAGTCGTGATTACCAACTGGTCGTGTACTCGCCGACCATGACGTTGACCCCCTCCACCCTGCCTGACGGTCTCGTCAACGCGGCCTACAGCCAGACCTTCGAAACCAGCGGCGGTACCGCCCCCTACAGCTACACGGTCACTTCCGGGACGCTTCCGCCGGGGCTGTCGCTGACTACGGGCGGAGTGTTGTCCGGCACTCCGACCGCAGCCGGCACGTTCAACTTCACCTTCTACGTCACCGACAGCAGCACCGGCGGTGGTCCCTACGCCATTCCGGGGGTCTACGAGGTGACGATCGATTCGGCCGCCCCGATCGCCAATCCGGTCAGTGCGACGGTCGCCTATGGGAGCGGCGCCGACCCGATCACCCTCGACGTGACCGGCGGCGCCGCCGATTCGGTCGCCGTCGCGACCGCGCCGGGCCACGGCACCGCGATTGCCAGCGGTACCGCCATCACCTATCAGCCCGCCGCCGGCTACGCGGGCGCCGACAGCTTCACCTACACCGCGACCAACGCCGATGGCACTTCGGCGCCGGCCACGGTCAGCATCACCGTCTCCGCACCGATTATCGTCATAACCCCCTCCGCGCCGCTGACCGCGCAGGTAGGTACCGCCTACAGCCAGACCTTCACCTGGTCGGGTGGCGCGGCACCGTACTCCGGCTACAGCGTGACCGGCCTGCCGGCGGGGCTGACGGTTACCACCAACGACGCCGACAGCGTGACCGTGAGCGGCACCCCTACCCAGGGCGGCAGTTTCACCGTGTCGACTTCCGCCAGCGATTCCTCCAGCGGCAGCGGTCCGTTCACCACGGGCGACGACTTCACGCTGCAGGTGGACGCGCCGAGCCTGTCGATGACGCCCGCCGACGGCACTGCCCTGACGGCCACTTATCCGCAGCCTTACAGCCAGGTATTCAGCGCCAGCGGCGGCGTCGCTCCGTACAGCTACTCGCTGACGGGCGTCCTGCCTGCCGGCATGTCGTTCGACGGCACGACCGGCACGCTGTCGGGCATCCCGGCCGAGGCCGGGCCGATGTTCCAGTTCACCGTCACCGCGACGGACAGCTCCACCGGCACCGGTGCACCGTACTCGGTGTCGCAGGACTACGATCTGCAGGTCGACCAGTACATCAACCTGACCCCTTCGACGCTGGCCGATGGCACTGTCGGCGCGTCGTACACGCAGACGCTCGGTGCCAGCGGCGGCGTCGCGCCGTACACGTTCGCGATGAACATCGGCACCAGCCTGCCGCCGGGCCTGAGCCTGGCGGCCGATGGCAGCATCAGTGGCACGCCCACCACCAGCGGCACCTACAACTTCAATATCCGTGCCGCCGATGCCAATGGTGTCTGGGGCTCGCATGGTTACATCGTGACCATGACGCCGGCGACCGTCGTGGTGACGCCTGCGGCACTGCCCGGTGGAGCGGTGAATACGCCGTACAGCCAGACCATCGGTGCCAGTGGCGGCATCGCGCCTTACAGCTACGCGGTCGTCGCCGGTGCATTGCCGCCCGGGTTCAACCTGGATGCCGGGACCGGCGTCCTGTCCGGGAGCACCGACACCGCCGGCAGCTACAGCTTCGTGGTGGAGGTCCGCGACAGCAGCGGCGGCACCCCCGTCACCGGGACCGTCAGCTACACCATCGCGATCGACACGCCGACGATCACCCTGGCTCCCGCCACCCTGCCTGACGGAACCGTGCGCAGCGCCTACAGCCAGTCGTTCACCGCCAGCGGCGGCACTGCGCCCTACGCATTCGCTGTCAGTAGCGGCGCACTGCCCGCAGGCATGAGCCTGGCCGCCGATGGCACGCTGTCGGGTACGCCGACCGGGGCCGGCGATTTCACCTTCGCGGTGACCGCGACCGACAGCAGCACCGGCAGCGGGCCGTACAGTGGAACCGGCAACTACACGCTGACCATCGCCGACGTCGCGCCGACCGCCAACGACGTGTCCGCGACCGTCGCCTACGGCAGCGACCCGACCCCGGTCGCGCTCGACATCAGCGGCAGCGCGGCGACCTCGGTCGCGGTGGCAAGCGCGCCGACGCACGGCGTCGCCAGCGCGAGCGGCCTGTCGATCAGCTACCAGCCGGAGGCCGGCTACGCAGGCACCGACAGCTTCACCTACATCGCCCGCAATGCGGCGGGCGATTCCGCGCCGGCCACGGTCAGCATCACGGTCGGTGCGCCGACGCTGGCACTGACGCCTGCTGCCGGCACGCTCGCGCCCGGTTATGGCGCTTCATACAGCCAGGTCTTCAGTGCCAGCGGTGGCGCAGCGCCGTATACGTATGCGCTGACAGGCGCATTGCCGGCCGGGCTGGTGTTCGACACAGCCAGCGGCACGCTGTCGGGCACGGCTACGGAAACCGGCAGTTTCGCCATCACGGTGACCGCGACCGACAGTTCGACCGGCGACGCGGCCCCGTTCTCGGTCGCCGCCGACTACGACGTGGAGGTCGCATCGGCGACGATCGCGATCACCCCGGCCACGCTGGCTGACGGCACCGCGGGCAGCGCCTACAACCAGGCACTCGCCGCCAGCGGCGGCATCGCGCCCTACGTGTTCGAGCTGACCGCCGGCACCTTGCCCGCCGGCCTCCAGCTCGGGACCGACGGCACCCTGTCCGGCACCCCCACCGCGAGCGGCGCATTCGCGATCACCCTGCAGGCCACCGACGCGCACGGCCAGGCCGGCAGCGGCAGCTATTCGCTGCAGATCGCCGCAGCCAACCTGACGCTGAGCCCGGCCACCGTGGAGGATGGCGTGGTTGGCACGGCCTACCGGCAGTCGTTCAGCGCCGGCGGTGGTGTCGCTCCGTACCACTACGAGATCGCGGGTGGTGTGTTGCCTGCGGGGCTGGCGCTGGACGCGTCGACTGGCGAACTGGCCGGCACGCCGACCACCGCTGGCAGCCACGACTTCCAGCTGCGCGCCACCGACAACAGCAGCGGAACCGCCGCGACGGTGGTTACCGGTTACACGCTGGTGATCGCCGAGGCACCGCCGGTCGCGGTCGATGACGCCGCCAGTACGCTCGCGGGACAGGCGGTCACCATCGCGGTGACCGGCAACGACAGCGGCGTGATCGATGCGATCGCGGTGGACGCCGCGCCCGGCCACGGCAGCGTCAGCATCGAGGGGCTGGCCGCGGTCTACACGCCGGCTGCCGGCTTCTCCGGCAGCGACAGCTTCCGCTACATCGCCAGCGGTCCGGGCGGCAGCTCGGCCGCGGCCACGGTCACGGTCGAGGTGGCACCGCTGCCGGTGCCGGTCGCCAAACCGCAGTCGCTGACCACCCTGGCCGGGGAGACGGTGCAGTTCGAGGCCGCCACCGATGCCACCGGCGGGCCGTTCACCGGCGTCGCCATCGTCGAGGCCCCGGCCGAGGGCGAGGTGGTCGTCGACGGTACCCGCATCGGCTACACGCCGCTGGCGACCGCCGACGGCACCGTCGAGATCCGCTACACCCTGGCCAATGCCTACGGTGCGTCGGAGCCGGTCACCGCGACCATCACGGTCAACCCGCGGCCGATCGCCGCAACCCACCAGGCGAACACCCTGTCCGGCGGCAAGGTCAGCGTCGAACTGACCGACAACGCACGCGGCGGCCCGTTTACCGGCGCCGAGCTGCTATCGGTGAGCCCGGCCGAGGCCGGCGACGCCAGCATCACCGCGACCGGCGAAGGCGACAGCGCCGGCTACCGGCTGGACTTCAGCGCGGCCGCCGACTACGCCGGCACCGCGACCGTGCGCTACACGCTCAGCAACGCCTATGCGACGTCCGCCGCGGCAACGGTCAGCATCGAGGTCGAGGCACGCCCCGATCCCACCCTGGATGCGGAGGTCACCGGCCTGCTGCGTGCCCAGGTCGCCAGCGTGCGGCGGCTTGCTCGCGGGCAACTGGGCAACTTCCAGCAGCGCATGGAACAGCTGCACGGCGGGCGCGAAGCCTCGGCCGGGTTCGACAACGGCCTGTCGGTGGCGATCAACCGGCAGTGCGATGAGCGCGAGTGGCAGATCGTCGGCAGCACCTGCCCACGACCGCTGCATGACGAGCGTGCGCCGGTGATCGAACCGGTTGCCGCTATCCGCACCGATGCACCCGCGCCGGAGTTCGGCATCTGGACCGCCGGCGCGATGAGCTTCGGCGACTACGACGCCCGGCGCGGCGCCAGCGGTTTCGAGTTCGAGACCCGGGGCGTCAGCTTCGGCGTCGACCGCCACTTCAGCCCGACGCTCGCACTGGGTGCCGGCCTGGGCTACGGCCGCGACGTCAGCGATGTCGGCGACAACGGCAGCCGCAGCGAGGCCGACGCCTGGAGCGCCGCGGTGTATGCCAGCTACCACCCGGGCGAGCACGTCTACCTGGATGCGCTGCTCGGGCGCCAGTGGCTGTCGCTGCAACTGCGCCGCCATGTCACCGCCAACGGCGCCCAGGTGCAGGGCGAGCGCGACGGACACCAGTGGCTGGCGTCGCTAACCGGTGGCTACCAGTGGCAGCGCGACCAGTTGGGGATGACGACCTACGCCCGCGTCGATGTGGCGCGCGCGCAGCTCGACGGTTACGTGGAGCAGGGCGATCCGGTGCAGGCGCTGGCATTCGACGCGCAGGACGTCGACAGCACCACCACCAGCCTCGGCTGGCGCATGGACTACCGCCGCGAGTTCGACTGGGGCAGCTTCACGCCGCAGTTCCGGGTCGAGTACCAGCACGACCTCGATGCCGACAGCGTCGCGACGATGCGCTATGCCGACCTGCTGGACGGGCCGTTCTATCGCACCGACGTGGACGGTTTCGACCGCAATCGCTTCGTGCTCGGGCTCGGCGCGGGATGGCTCACCGATCGCCAGCTTGGCTTGCGGCTGGAGTACCGCTCCGTACTCGGCGACAGCGGCGTGGACGACCAGTCGCTGCTGCTGCAGGTCGAGAAGCAGTACTGACCGGCTCGTCGCCGTCACGTGCACCAATGAAAACGGCGCCGCGAGGGCGCCGTTTTCGTGAGTGGAATGGCTGTTTACGCCATCGCCGGGATACCGCCTTCGTCCGACTTGGGATCCTCGCCAAAACGGTTGCTGCCGCGCGTGCCTTCCATCACCGCGAACACCAGCAGCACGATCGCGCCGATCAGCGGGATGAAGACCAGCAGCAACCACCAGCCGCTCTTGTCGATGTCGTGCAGGCGACGCACGCCGACCGCGATGCTCGGCAGCAGCACGGCCAGGGTGTACAGCAGGCCGAGCATGCCGATACCGCTTTCGGTCATGAGCCCGCCAAGGCCGTCGATGATTCCCAGCACGAACGAGACGATGACGTTGAACAGCGTGAACATCCAGTACTCCTTGCGGCGCGCGCGCCCCTCGAAGCCGACGTAGTTCTTCAGTACTTTCAGGTACCAGTCCATTGCGATCTCCCCAAGGTCGTTGTTGTCG
This sequence comes from Lysobacter sp. F60174L2, assembly GCF_052547135.1. Taxonomy (NCBI): domain Bacteria; kingdom Pseudomonadati; phylum Pseudomonadota; class Gammaproteobacteria; order Lysobacterales; family Lysobacteraceae; genus Lysobacter; species Lysobacter sp. F60174L2. The sequence goes on from NZ_JBQWRA010000001.1 coordinate 444,593, forward strand.
CGCGGCCCTCCCCGGGCCGCGCTCAGCGGATACTAACCGTTCCCGATGCCCGTGGACGTGGCCGCCGCCGGGCCACCGCCTGTTTCGGACGGTTTTTCCTGTCAGGTCCGCTGCCGCGACATCAGGCCGCCTACTTCGCGTGCCACTTGTCGTCGTCGCCCTTCTCGTACTTCTGCTTCACCGCCGACCACGCGACCTTGTGCGCGGTTTCCTCGCGCGAGGCGTCGCCGCGGCGTTCGTCGGAGTCCTTGTACTCGTCCCAGGCGCTGTTGAAGGCTTCCTTGTAGATCTCCTGCGCGTGCTTGGGCACGTTGTCCTTGACCGAGTCGGGCAGTTCGGTGATGCGGTCGTAAGGCATGGTCGTCTTCCGCTGGTGGAGGGGTCGACTATCCGCGCCGCGGGTTAAGTCGCCGCGAAGCGGAGCTGACCGGGCGTCCCGCGCAGTGGCGCTCCACTTCGATCAATCGCAGACCGCCACGGCCTTCGAACGCTGGTCGATCAGCACCACCGCCTGCTGCAAGGCATGCGCGCCGACGAGCAGTTCCGGGAACTGCGCGGAAACCCGTACTTCCACATCGGACATCTCCACCTCTCCGATCCGGAAAGGCCCGCGCACCGTCGCGCGCTGGGTATCGACGTGGCCATTGGTGAGCCGTCCGCGTCCCGCCTGCTCCGTTGGTCCCGCTGAAACCTGTTCGAACAGCGCCTGCGGAAGCACGAAGTTGATATTGGCGCCCGTGTCCAGCTGTCCCACGGCCTGCAGCGCGCCGATCGACACGGGTATGCGGAAGGCGCGCTCGTAGCCGAGGACGTTCTTCCCGTCCGCCGGCAGACGCTGCGTGCGACTGAATGACAGCGTCTGGCGCGGGTAGTCGATGGCCAGCAGTCCGTCGGAAAAGAACTCGCGGGCGATGATCCCCGAGAACGCCGCTTCCGGGGCATTACGACTGTTGTAGTCGCGGGTGATGACGTCGAGGTCGCGTCGCACGATGCCGCCGAGTTCCAGCGAGTCCAGCCGCGTCGTCTCGACGTCCGCGCTGCGTACCCCGTCCGATGTCGTGGCCTGCCCGCTCAGCGACAAGCCGAGCCGTTCGACCAGGCTGGTATCGGCGCGGGCCATTCCACTTGCGCCGGTATCGATGGCGAACCGGAACGGGCCACGTCCATTCGCGCGGGCATCGACGTAGATCCGTCCGTCCACGGTTTCGAACGGGACGTGTATCAAGGCGTCTGCCAGCGGGCCAGCGGCGAGCGCGCAGGCATCGTCGGATATCTCCGGGGCAGGCGTCGCCGCCGATGCGACGGATGCCGTTGCCAGCAGGATCGATGTCGCCACGGCTTTCATCGTGCGACCGGCCGTGGTCTTGCGGTCGAGTGGATAAGGCGAAGGCATCGGGCTTTCCTCGTTGAAGGCGAAGCCACAACTGGGCATTCGCGGACCGGAAGGAGGTGCTGAAGAATGCGCTGCACAGCGCTGCGCACCAGCAGACTGCGGGTGCCACCTCCCGGAAGCGAGCCCGATGCGATGAAGCGAACGAATGGCCGACGAACACCGGAAAAACGGGTCGAAAGGCGAGCAATTCCACTCGGACGAACGGTGCAGGCCGTCGTAACGGACATCGTGGTGCGACCTATGGCGCGCCCGGCGTGAGTTCCCGCACCAGCCTGTCCACAAACACCCGCGTCTTTGCGGGAATCAACCGCCCCGGCGGCAGTACCACATGCACCGCCGCGTCGAAGTCGAACCGCCACTCCGGTAGCACCCGTACCAGCGTGCCTTCGGCAAGCTGCCGCGCCACCAGCCATTCCGGCGCCGGCATGATCCCCGCGCAACCCACGCACGCCGCCAGCAGGCCTTCGTCATCGTCCGACACGATCGGCCCAGCGATGCGCTGGGCGACCTGTTCGCGGCCGTCGGTGAGTCGCCACTCGGGCCAGAAGCGCGCCTTGGAAAATGTCAGGCAGGCATGCCGCGCCAGCTCCGCCGGCTCCGTCGGTACGCCGCGCCGGGCGAGGTAACCCGGCGCGGCGCAGAGTACGACGTCGAATGCCACCAAGCGGCGCGCGACGAGGCTGCTGTCGACCAGTTCGCCAATGCGCACGGCCGCGTCGAAACCCTCGGCGACCAGATCAACGAAGTGGTTGCCATGCGCGAGTTCCAGTCGCAGGTCGGGATGGGTATCCAGGAAATCGGGCAGCCAGGGCGCAATGCAGCGCTGGGCGAACGCCGCGGGCAGTGATAGCCGCAGCAACCCGCGCGGAATGGCGGCGCCTTCGCTGGCCTCGACCTCGGCTGCCGAAAGTTCGCCAAGGATCGCCTGCACGCGGCGATGGTAGGCGACGCCCGCCTCGGTGACGGTCACGCGTCGGGTGGTGCGTGCGAGCAGGCGCACACCCAGGCGGGTCTCCAGTGCCGTCACCCGGCGCGAGATCACCGAGGGATCGCGGCCCATCACCCGCGCGGCAGCCGCAAAGCCGCCGTGATCGACCACGGCGGCAAAAGCCTCGATCTGCTCGAAGCGGGCACCGCTAGCTTCATGCATCTGGTGCATGGATGTTTTGTTTCGAAGGGGATTCATGTTCGTGTGGCAAGTCTGGATCATACGCCACACGCGGCGTTAACCACCGGAAACACCCGGACCAGACTCGCCTGATCCGTTTCCCACCAGGAGCCACCCATGGCCAAGCGCAACGCAATCTTCCCTGCCGGTCGGCAGGCGCTCTACGACATCAACCACTACTCGGCAGCAATCGTGTCAGGCGACCTGCTGTTCGTGTCCGGCCAGGTCGGCAGCCGCGAGGACGGTTCGCCCGAACCGGACTTCGCCCGCCAGGTCCAGCTCGCCTTCGACAATCTGGCCGCGGTGCTGGATGCGGCCGGCTGCAGCTTCGACGACGTGGTGGATGTGACCACCTTCCATACCGATCCGGCCAACCAGTTCGACGCCGTTTCCACCGTGCGTCTGAAGGCGTTCGGCGAACCGCCGTATCCCAACTGGACCGCAGTCGGGGTGAACTGGCTGGCGGGCTTCGATTTCGAGATCAAGGTCATCGCGCGGATTCCCGCGCCGTGAGCGCAGGGACGCACCTCAATCAAAGAAATTGATGAACCCCGTAATGATCAGCGCATTGGTGAAGTCGATGAAGAACGCACCCACCAGCGGCGCGACCAGGAACGCGCGCGGGGCGACGCCGTAGCGCTCCACCAGCGTGCGCATCACCGCCATCGCGTTGGCAGTGGTGCCGAGCATGAAGCCGATGAAACCGCCGCCCATTACCGCGGCGTCGTAGTCGCGCCCCATCATCCGGAACACCACCAGGCAGAACACCGCCACCATCACCACCTGCACGCCGAGGTTGACCACCAGCGGCATCGCCAGGCCGGCCAGTTCCCAGAGCTTGAGGTTCATCAGCGCCACCGCCAGGAACAGCGCCAGGCAGATGTTGCCGATCAGCTCCACCGTCGGCACCGGGATGCGGAACACGCCCCAGGCATCGTCGATGTTGCGGATCAACGCGCCGACCAGCATCGCGCCGACGTAGGCCGGCAGGGTGATGCCGGTGGCCGAGATCCAGCCGCTGACCCAGGAGCCGAGCCACATCGCGACCAGGATCGCGACGATGCTCTTGAGCGCGCTGAACTCGCGCTGGGCTTCGGTCTGCAGCAGGCCGCTGGCGTCGTCGTCGGGCGCGTGGTGGTCCTGCGGACGGGTGGACACCAGCCCGAAGCGCCGGATCAGCACGGTGATGACCGGCCCGCCGACCAGCCCACCGAGCACGATGCCGCCCATCGCCGAAGCGATCGCGATCGACTCGGCGCCGCGGATGCCGGCCTCCTCGAACAGCGGCGCAAACGCCAGCCCGGTCGCCGGCCCGCCGGTCAGCGTGGTCGAGCCGGCCAGCACGCCGAACAACGGCGGCAGGTCGAAGCCGACCGCCACCGCCATTCCCAGCAGGTTCTGCGCGACGGCGAACACCGACGCCAGCGCCAAAAACACCACCACCTGCCTGCCGCTGATCTTCAGCAGTTTCAGGCTGGCGTTGAAACCGATGGTGGTGAAGAACGCGATCATCAGCGGCGTCTGCAACGAGGTATCCATCGTCCACAGCGCGGTGTCGCGCTCGTACGCCACCCACGCGACGATCGCGAACACCAGTCCGCCGATCACCGGCGGCGGCAGGTTGTAGCGCCCGAGCACCGGAATCACCCGGCACAACGCGTAGCCCAGGAACAGTGCGAGTCCGGCGAATGCCAGGGTCTGTACGGCGTCGAGTTGCAGCAAAGGAGACTCCTTGAACGATGTCCTGCGTGTGCCGGCAGCGGCAGGCGCAATCGGGCGATCTTACGCGGGGCCACCCCACAGTCGCGATGCGGGCGGCTGCAGCAGGCCATCGCGCATCACCACGCCACCGGCATGGTCGTCGCGCAACCACAGCGGCCCGTCGAGATCGACGAACTCGGCATGGCGGGCGACGTGCCAGGCCGGCGCCATCGCCAGCGACGAGCCGATCATGCAGCCGACCATGATGCCGAAGCCCTGCGCCTGCGCGGCATGCAGCAGTTCCAGTGCCGCAGTCAGGCCGCCGGTCTTGTCGAGCTTGATGTTGACGACCTGGTAGCGCCCGCGCAGGCGCGGCAGGTCGGCGGCGACGTGGCAGCTCTCGTCCGCGCACAGCCGCGACACCGACTCGAACCCCTGCAACGCATCGTCCTCGTCGGCCGGCAGCGGCTGCTCGATGAGGTCGACCCGGGTTTCGGCGAGCACCGGTTGCAGCTCGCGCAGCAGGTCGATGTTCCAGCTTTCGTTGGGGTCGACGATCAACCGCGCATCCGGCAACTGGCCGCGCACCGCGCGGATCCGTGTCGCCGGGTCGTCCGCGTCGAGCTTGATCTTGACCAGCTTCAGGTGGCGCAGCGCCTTCGCCGCGTGCGCCATGTTCGCCGGCGTGTCGAGGCTGACGGTGTGCGCGCTGGCCAGCGGCGGCAGGACGGTGGAGTGGCCGAGCAGGGAGGCGACCGGAACCCCTTGCCGGCGCGCCTGCAGGTCCCACAGTGCGCAATCGAGTGCATTGCGCGCGGCGCCGGGCTCAAGGAGTTCCTGGAGTTGGTGTCGATCGAGGCCACCGGTGACCGCATCGGCCAGCGACGCGACCTGCGCCATCACCGACTCGACGCTCTCGCCGTACCGCGGATACGGCAGCGATTCGCCGCGGCCGACATGGGTGCCGTCGCTGACCGTCGCGACCACGACTTCGGTCGCGGTGCGGACCCCGCGCGAGATCCGGAACGGCGCGACCAGCGGGTAGTTGGGGTGTTCGAGCGTCAGTCCGGGAAGCATGCCAGCAGCCTGTCGACGATACGGGAGACACCGTTGCGGACCGGGTCCTGCGCCGGCAGCCCGAGTCGGTCTTCGGCCTCCGCGCAGACGCGTGCGGCGTCCTCGGCCGATAGCTTCGAGGTATTGAGCGACACGCCGACCGCGACCACCGCCGGATTGGTCAGCCGCGCGGCTGCGAGGTTGGCTTCCAGCGTGTCGCTCAAACGCGGCAACTGGAAATGCGCGACCCCGCGCATGTGCGGCCGGCCGGGCTCGTCGCACAGCACCAGTGCATCGGGCTGGGCACCGTGCAACAGCCCCAGCGAGACGCCGGCAAACGACGGGTGGAACAGCGACCCCTGGCCTTCGATCAGATCCCAGCCGTTGTCATGGCGCTCCGGCGACAGCCATTCGACGCCGCCGGAAATGAAGTCGGCCACCACCGCATCGAGCGGGATGCCGCGGCCGGCGATGAAGATGCCGGTCTGGCCGGTGGCGCGGAAGTCGGCGGCCAGTCCGCGCGCGCGCATCTCCGTTTCCAGCGCCAGCGTGGTGTACATCTTGCCGGTGGAGCAGTCGGTGCCGACCGTGAGCAGGCGCTTGCCGGCGCGCTTGTGGCCCTTGCCGACCGGCGTCGCCGGCGGCGTACGTGCATCGAACAGATGGCGGCCGTTGCGCTGTGCCGCGGCGACGATTTCCGGATACGCCGCCAACCGGTCGTGCAGCCCCGAGGCGACATTCATGCCGGCATCGAGCGCGGCGACCACGTGCGCCACCGTCGCCGGATCGATCCTGCCGCCGGCATTGGCGACCCCGACGATCATCGTGTTGGCTCCGGCCGCGCGCGCTTGCGCGAAGTCCATGTCCGGCAGGTCGAGGCTGATTTTGCACTCCGGCCCGCGGAACTGGCCCACGCACCATTGCGGCCGGAACGCCGCCAGCCCGCGCGCGGTCTTGCCCGACAACTCGTCCGGGGCGTTGCCCAGGTACAGCAGGAACGGCGGCGGCCAGAGGGAGGGGGCGGGATCGGTCGACATGGTGCAAAGCCAGCGGGCGGCGCCCGGGAAGTGGGTTTGCAGCATCTTCATGGCTGGCCGCCGACGCCGCCATTGAAAAGACGCCGATGGGGCATAGCGGCAGGTTATGGGGCAGCGCCCGTCCGCACCGGCGTCCGGCGCGGCCATAGCCGGCGGTTAGACCCTTCGCAACCAATCCACGGGATGAAGCACGCGTGGCGGCGTTAGCCTTGGATCCATGACGACCCCCAAGCCGATGCGCCTCCCCGTCCTGCGTCCGATGCTCGCCGCGACGCTGCTTACGTTGCTGGTGGCCTGCGCCGCCCCACCGCTGCGTAGCGACGCGCAAGCCGCATCCCCGGTAGCCGACACCGCAACATCCGGCTTCGTCGCCAGCGCCAACCCGCTCGCCACCCAGGCCGGGCTCGACGTGCTGCGGCGCGGCGGCAACGCGATCGACGCGGCCATCGCCGTGCAGGCGATGCTTGGCCTGGTCGAACCGCAGAGTTCCGGCCCGGCCGGCGGCGCGTTCCTGCTGCATTACTCGGCCGACGACCAGAAGATCGAGTCCTACATCGGCCGCGAACAGGCGCCCGCCAGCGCCAGCTCCGCGATGTTCAACGACGCCGAAGGACATCCACTGAGCCGCGCCGACGCGATGCTCAGTGGCCACGCCACTGGCGTGCCCGGCGTGATGCCCGCGCTCGAGCTCGCCCACAAGGACCACGGCCGTCTGCCCTGGAACATGCTGTTCGAACCCGTCGCCGAGCGCGCCGAGGCGGGCTTCGAGGTCACGCCGCGGCTGCAGGAGCACATCGACGGCACCTTCCCGCAGGCCTCCGCGCCGGACGTGAAGCGGCTGTTCTCGCACCCCGACGGCACCCCGCTGCGCGCGGGCGAGGTCTTCCGCAACCCGGCCTACGCCGCCAGCCTGCGCCGGATCGCCAGCGACGGCGCCGCCGCGTTGCAGCGCGGCCCGCTGGCCGAAGCCATCGTCGAACGCCTCGGCCAGCCGCCGCGCGGCGCGCAGGTGACGCTGGCCGACCTCGCCAGCTATCGCGTCGAACGCACCGAACCGGTGTGCCGCCCGGTGCGCGCCTATATCGTCTGCGTGCCACCGCCGCCGTCCAGCGGCGTCGGCCTGCTGCAACTGATGCTGATCCTCGACGGTACCGACATCGCCGAGCGCGGGCCCGACGATCCGCGGTCGTGGCTGTTGTTCGCCGAGGCCAGCCGCCTGATGTACGCCGACCGCGACCAGTACGTCGGCGATCCACGCTTCGTCGACGTGCCGGTGCAGGGCTTGCTCGATCCGGCCTACATCGACCGCCGCCGCGCGCTGATCGGTGAGCGCGCGGCCGCGCAGCCGCCGACCCACGGCACGCCCGAAGGCGCACCCGCCCTTGCCCCCGACGCCACCGACGAACCCGGCGGCACCAGCCATTTCGTCGTGGTCGACGGCGACGGCAACGCGGTCTCGATGACCACCACCATCGAATCGTTCTTCGGCTCCGGCCGCGTGGTCGGCGGCATGCTGATGAACAACCAGCTGACCGATTTCTCGTGGTCGCCGGGCGGCGCCGCCGCCAACGCGATCGCGCCAGGCAAGCGCCCGCGCTCGTCGATGTCGCCGGTGATCGTGCTCGACCGCGACGGCCGCTTCGTCGGCGCGGTCGGCTCGCCGGGCGGCAACGCCATCCCCGCCTACATCGCAAAGACCCTGGTCGGCTGGCTGTTCTGGAACCTGCCGATGGACCGCGCCATCGGCCTGCCCAACCTCGTCGCGCGCGGCGACAACTTCAACGGCGAGGCCCACGCGTTCGACCCGCAACTGCGACAGGCGCTGTCCGCGCTCGGCGTCGACGTGGAATCGGGCTCCGGCGAGAACTCCGGACTGCACGGCGTGGTGCTGCGCGACGGCGAACTGCACGGCGCCGCGGACCCGCGACGCGAGGGCACCGCCGCCGCACTGTAGCCCGCATGCCGCAATCGGCGATCATGTCGGCTGCCCATCGGGGACCGACCATGCGCTTCCGCCAGATCGAAGTCTTCCACGCCGTCTACACCACCGGCTCCATCAGCGCCGCCGCCCGCGCGCTGCACGTCTCGCAGCCGTCGGTCAGCAAGGTGCTGCACCACACCCAGCAGCAACTGGACCTGGAACTGTTCCGCCTGGTGCGCGGCCGGCTGGTGCCCACCGACCAGGCGCACGCGCTGTTCGTCGAGGTCGCCGATGTCTTCGAGCGCGTCAACTCGCTGCAGAAGACCGTCGGCAACCTCAAGAACGTCTCCACCGGCCACATCCGGCTGGCGGTGGTGCCGTCGCTCGGCCTGCAACTGGCGCCCCTGGCGATCGCCCGCTTCCGCCAGCAGCACCCGCAGGTCACGTTCGACGTGCAGACCCTGCACCACGACGAAGTGTTCGAAGCGCTCTACGAGCGCAGCTGCGACATAGCCATCGCCTACGACCCGCCGACCCATCCACGCATGAAGCGCCGCGACCTCGACGCCGGCGAACTGATGCTGTTGTTCCGCAAGGCCAGCCTGCCGGAGGTGGGCGACACCGTGCCGATGCAGCTGCTGGACGGCCGCGACATGGTCGGCCTGACCACCGGCGGTCCGGTCGGCGAGGTGTTCAGCCGCGAACTGCGCCGGCTGGGCATCAGCGTGCGCGAAGTGGTGTCCAACCAGACCTTCTACATCGCCGCCGCGCTGACCCGCTGCGGCGCCGGCATGGCCGTGGTCGACGAGTTCACCGCGCGTGCGAGCGTCGACGAGAGCACCGCGTTCCGGCCATTTTCGCCGTCATTACGGTTCAAGGTGCAGTGCGTGCACCTGGAGGACCGCCCGCCATCGAAGGCGGCGGTGGATTTCCTGGAGGTGTTCGGGAAGGTGCTGCGGGAGGGGCGGGAGGGTGGTTGATTAGCTGTGACGCATGGAAGGCTCCATCCACCCGCCCACTAGTCGAACTTGTATTGGTCAGCGGAAGAATCGGATCAATTCTCCCGAAACAGCCCCCGGCTGCTCTTCCGGCAGGTAATGGCCGCAGTGGGCGATCGTGGTCCCATGCACGTCTTCGACATAGGCACGTAATGGGGCGGCCATGTCCGAGATCGAACCGTGGTCCGCACTCAACGCCAGCAGCGGCATCTGCAGCTTCCCTTGGGCACTCAGTTCGCGGTTCTGTCGCGCCGACTCGATCGCGGCACGGTAGTAGGCGAGTCCCGCGCGCAGCCCGCCCTCCCTGGTGAAAACGCGCGCGTACTCGTCCATGTCCGCATCGGAGAACGTCTGTGGATTGGCGGCCTTGCGGCGGATGAACCAGTCCAGATACGCGCGCTCCTTACCGCCGATCAGGAGCTCGGGCAGGTCGGGGAGCGCATGGAAAGCGAAGTGCCAAGTGCGCCACGCCCGATCCGGCGCGACCGGCAAGGCATCGGGCAATGTGATGCCGGGGATGCCGGCGTCCAGCAGCGCAAGTCGCTGTAGCTCGTCACCGAACAGAGCCGCGTAGGGGTAGGCGACCCATGCGCCGACATCATGAGCGGCAAGGTGGTAGCGCCGGACGCCCAGCTTGTCGAGCAGCGAGTGCAGAACGGTAGCCAGTGACTTCGTGTCGTAGCCATCGAGCGGACGATCGGAGTCGCCCTGGCCGGGGAGGTCTGGAGCGATGATGCGGTAGCGTTCCCCCAATGCCGGCATGACCTTGCGCCAGGCAAACCAGCTCTGCGGGTAGCCGGCCAGCAACACGACGGTATCTCCGCCATCCTTCCCGCCTGTGACGTAGTGCAACCTGATTCCATCGACGGTCAGGAAGCGATGATGGAAGCCGTCCAGATTCTGGTCACGCAGCGAGGCCGAACCGAGGTCGACGATCCTGGGTACGGCGGAGGTTGAGGTTGTCATTTTGAACTCCTGTTGACGGAACGAGCCGACGCAGCAGCCCTTTTAGACGACAGCGCACCCACGGCTTATCGCAGTCACGAATATCGTCGGCTAGTTTCTGCTGCTTCAAAGCGGCGAAGTGTCCGTGTCTCGGTGTCGTCGTCCATCGCTGGCGCGGACGAGAACTACACGCGGGCGCTCAGCGACGAACCCCGCGCTCTCAGTAGTTGGCGCTCCGGATAATCGAACGGAGCGCCGTCAGGCGTGGCGCGTCAGAGTTGCGCCAGGCCGCCGTCGACAGCGAGCTCACTGGCGGTCATGAAGCTGCTGTCATCCGACGCGAGAAAAGCCGCCCCCGCCGCGATCTCCGCCGGCTCGGCCATGCGCTGCAGCGGATTCATCGAGGCGAACATCTTCAGGCCCTCCTCACCGACCGCGGCCTTCGCCAGTTCTGTCGCCGTCGGCCCGGGCGACAGCACGTTGACGCGGATGCCGGTGCCCTTCAGGTCCTCCGCCCAGCTCCGCGCGAGGTTGCGTACCGCGGCCTTGCTCGCGCTGTAGACGCTGAAGGCCGGCGCGCCAGTGGTGCCGGCGCTCGATCCGGTCAGGATGATCGAGCCGCCCGGGGCCATCAGCGGCAGTGCCTTCTGGACCGTGAAGATCGTGCCCTTCACGTTGGTCTCGAAGGTGTCGTCGATCTGCTCGGCGGTGATCTCGCCCAGCGGCAGCACGCCCCCGGTCCCGGCGTTGGCGAACACGACGTCGAGCGTGCCACGCTCCGCCTTCACCGCCGCATAAAGCCGGTCGAGGTCGGCCGGGTCGGAGACCGAGCCCTGTACGGCACGGGCGTTGGGGCCGAGGTCGGCCACGGCCGCGTCGAGCGCCTCCTGCCGGCGGCCAAAGATGAAGACGAACGCGCCCTCCTCGATGAAGCGTTCTGCCGCCGCCTGTCCGATGCCGGTGGCACCGCCGGTGATCACGGCGGTCTTTCCATTCAATCTGGTCATGTCATGGGTCCTTGTTGGATGCGCAGCTAAGTGGTTGCGATTCGGGGGATTACGCAGCGGCGGGTGTTGCCGGCCGCGCGGGTTCGTTCTTGAACAGGTCCTGGAAGATCAGGGGCGCCCAGCTCTTGTCCAGCACCTGCACCAGCGCGCCGCCTTCTTCGAGCTTGCCGAGGTGGACGGGGGCGAAGCCCAGTTGTCGGGCCAGGTCCGTCACCTGCGCGGCGGCGGCCTCGTCGTCGCTCGACAGGAACACCACGCGGCGGCTGCCGTTGACGTTCGGGTCGGCGGCCAGCGTCCTCGCGGGGAGATGGTTGAAGCCCTTCACCCAGCGCGCACCGGGGAAGGCCTTGGCGACGTCGGCGGAAGACAGGCCTTCGAAGCCGTTCATCGCGTCCACCACTGTCTTGCCCTGCCAGTCCGGCAGCGCCTTGGCGACCTCGCGATGCCCTTCGAACAGAACGGCCAGGAAGATCACGTCCGCCTTGAGGGCGTCCTGCAGCGTCGTGGGCGTGACCGTCGGCCCGATCGCCTGTGCTTGGGGCAACAGTGCTTCGGGGGTGCGCCGGCTGGCGACGGCAACGTCGATGTTGCTGCGGGCGAAGGCGCGGGCGAGGGCCTGGCCGATGGCGCCGAAACCGATGATTGCGTAGTTCATGAGAGTGTCCTTTTCGATTGGGGGAGGGATTCGCTTGGCCCGTGCGGGCCTGTTGCCCCACCGATCTGGGTCGCTTGACGTATCAAAACAATTGACGAAACATCGCTAAATACCATCTGGTTTTTGGATACAAATGCTCGACAACGTCACCATCAACCAGCTGCGTGCATTCGTTGCGGTGTGCGACCAGGGGAGCTTCTCGGGCGCGGCGCGGAAGCTCAGCCGCGCGCAGTCCGCCATCAGCCACGCGGTCAAGTCGCTGGAAAGCGCGTTCGATGTCGAACTGTTCGAGCGCAACACGCGCAAGGCGCAACTCAGCGCGGCGGGGCGCAGCCTGTTGCCGGACGCACGCGCGGTGATCTCACGCATCGAGGAAATGAAGAACCGTGCCGGCGCGATCGCCCGTGCCGGGGTGCCGCAGGTTTCGGTTGCGGTCGACGCCTACTTCCCGCGCGCCCGCCTGGTCGACTGCCTGCGTACGCTGCAGGCGGAGTTCCCGACCGCGGCGATCAACCTGCGGATCACCACCATGCAGGGTGGCGAGCGCCTGGTGCTCGAAAAGGTGTGTGCCTTGGCGATCACGATCGAGAACGTGCCGGAGGTGAACCCCGATGCGATCGAGCGCAGTTGGCTATGCGAGACCGGGATGGTGACGGCATGTGCACCGGCGCATCCGCTCGCTTCGGTACCCGGGCCCATCCCCATGGACGAGTTCGGCCTGCATATCCAGGTCGTCGTCACGGATAACCAGCCCGGTGCGGAAAAGACCCAGCAAGGCGTCGCCGGCAAGCGCCAGTGGCTGGTCAATGACCTCGGCGCCAAGCGTGACCTGCTCAAGGCCGGTCTTGGCTGGGGGCACATGCCGCGACACCTCGTCGCCGAAGACCTGGAGAGCGGGCAGCTGGTTGAGCTTGAACGTCGCGCCTGGCACATCCGTTCGCTGACGTTCGTGGTGTCGCAGCGGCGGGGCTACGACCTCTCACCAAGTGAATCGCGGCTGGTCGAGATTCTTGGCAAGTCCTAGCTTCGTGCAGATCGCCGCGTCGAGGTGCATGGCGAAAGAACCCGCCCAGCAAAGTCAGGAGCGGCGGGAGTGGGCACAACGTTATTTCGCCAGGCTTGGTGTAACGAAGCAAGTACGGTGAGCGAACTGTCAGGTCACGCCCAGTTTGCTGATGACGATCTCATTGAACTGGATGTCGGCCGGAATGTCGGTGTAGTGCGGCATATCACCTTGCAGTTCATCCGCGTGTGGCATGAAAGCTGAAACAAACGACTCGACTGTGTCAAACGTGTAGAAGCACGCTGCCACGTACTTTGGCGGTGAGCCAGGCGCTGCGCCGCCGAGGCCGCGCTCTACCGTGACGCTACGAAAGCCAGGGTGTGCTCCAAGCAGCTCAATGGAGCGCGGCATGTGTTTTGACACGTAGTAGTCGAAATCGAAGCGGCCACCAATGACATTTGGATAGAGGATGCTGATTTTCGTCATGTTCCAGTGTCCGGTTGCGTATTGCGCGCGCGGCTAGTTGCCTACTGCTTCTGGCAGTACGTGCAGCGTGCCACGGAAGAAGGAGAGCGCATCAGCATTGATTTGGCGGTGGGCAATCGCACGGTTAACCCCCGGCGGATCAGTGCAGACTCTCGGGACAGCGCTCATCATCTCTTTCGAGCACGGGGCCAGGAAAACGAAGTGGCCGGCCTTTGGTATGAGTTTGATGCCAACCAATGTCTTGATCAGGGCGGCCGCGTGCAACGTGTTGTACTGGATCGGCTGGAACTGGTCGTCCGCTCCGTCGTAGAGATAGACCGGCCGATTGATTGAACCGAGCCCTGCCTGATCGAAAACCATGCCCCAAGGCGACATTGCGAACGCGGCCTTGACGCGCGGGTCGTCGGGATCGCCCCAACGCTGGAGCTTGTTCTGGATGCTGGTCAGGTACTTCTCGGTCGATGTCCATCCTTGCCCCAGAAGCTGAGCCTCCATTTCGCGAAATGGGGTGCAGACGTTAGTGTTGTCCGGGTGTGCTTTGCAAAAACTGATGAGCCGGGTGAAGCGAGGTACCGCACCTACAAGCATCAGGGCGGTATAGCCTCCGGCGGAGAAGCCAGCGACACCGATCTTCTCCGGGTCAATCAGCGCTTTCCAGTGTGCATCGTCGAGCAGCATAGTGATCGTCGCCTCGACTTGAATCGGGCGGCCGATGAGCACCGCCGGCGTCCCGATTCCGCTGGTGTCTTTGTAGTTGTCCTTTGGATGCTGAAGAGTGGCGACGATGAAACCGTGGCTTGCCAGATAGACCGCGAGGTCATGATGGCCAAGGTCTGATCCGCCGTGGCCATGCGAGATGACGACCAAGGGTTTTGCCCCGGGAATGGCCGGTGCTCCACGCTTCGCGTGCAAATCGTAGAGGCCGATCCGGGTATTTTCCGTGGGCGCAGCGCTCGGGTAGAAAACGTAGCCGGGCATGCTGCCGGCATTGACCGGATCGTGAATCTCGATTGGCGCAAAGCCCACCCCTGTAGCGGGCTGTGCGTAAGAACTACATGGCAGCGCAAGCAAGAGCAGAGCCAACCAGAGTAAATGTCGAAAAGGCTGCAAGCACTGATATTTCATCTATAGCTTCCTTAAGGCGAACGCTTGAACTAAGCCGACCCGCAAAGCCATCCGGGAACGGGAGTGCAAAGCGGGCATCAAGCCTCACGAAACTTCTGCCGTGAGCTACATGGCATCAGGGCGCCAGGTCACCCGCGCGTTCGGCGATGGGGCGGACTTCCTGCACCATCGTAACCAGCGTCTTGCCCGGCTCTTCAATCATGACTTCATGGGCCGACTGCTCGAACCAGACCAGCTGTTTCCGCGGTGCCTTCACCGTCTCGAACCACTCCGCGGCCAGCGCGGAGGACACGTTGTGGTCATGACGCCCGAGGAACAGGAACAGCGGGACATCGACCTCGCGCACCGTCGTCATGTCCAGCGTCAGCACGTCGGTCAGCAGGTGCTGCATTGAGAAGTCGTTGCCTTCCCACATGCCGGTTACGTCCAGGTCGGAGTACTCCGGCGACAGTTTCACCGCCGCGGCTTCGGCATCGCCGCCCTTTCGGTTGTGGACCATGCCGCCGTAGTGGTTCAGCCATTTGCGCTGCTTGAACAGGCTGTCGAGCGGCACCGGGTCGTCGTCCTGCGCGTAAGGAGCGAGCGCTTCGAGTTCGGCCACGGCCTGCGCGTTGCCGTCCCGTTGCGCCTGCTGCAATGTCCACGCCCAGCCGCGACGCTCGCTCTCGGGCGCATTGGTGACCTGGCCGATGCCGATGTACGCGTGCAGCCACTCGGGCCGGCGTTGCGCCAACTCAAGTCCCAGGTAGCTGCCCCACGAGTGGCCGAGTACGAAGATCTTCTCTTTCCCGAACTCCGCGCGCAGCCAGGCGACCATTTCCTCGGCGTCGGCGACCATGCGCTCACGCGTCATCGTCGGCGCCACGACGGCCGGATCATTGGCGACATAGGTTTTGCCGGCACCGCGCTGGTCCCACTGGACGACGGTGAAGTACTCCTCCCAGCCCCGCTGGAAGTACCAGCTGGTCGGCATCGCCACCCATCCAGGTCCGCCGTGCAGCATCAGCAGCACCGGGTTGCGACGATCACTGCCGCGAATCGATACCCACTGGTCGAGGCCGCCGATCCGCACCGCTTCCAGCCGCTCGACGCCGTTGTCGGCCACCACTTTGCGCAGGTCCGCGATGATGCGGACCGCCTCCGCGCGATCGTGCGGTCCCGGCGCCTCGGAGGCCGGTGAGGGAATGCTCAGGCCCGCGAGGGCGATGGACAGGAATGCGGAAATCAGCGTCTTCATCAGGATTCGTAACGCTCAGTGCGATGCAGCCTGGGAGGATAGCCGGACCCTGCGGTGCGTTCTTCCAATTGTTGTTGTCGTTTGGGGTCGCGGATCCGCCAGTTGTGGATCCGCCACTCGCGCGATCCGGGTTCGCGCGCTTGGTCCCCCAGCACGTCGATCGGGCTTGCGCAGGCAGCTTCCTTGGCCTTCGCGCCGAGCCAACCGCTCAGGTGGAACCCCATCGCAGTGTCATCCCTGTGGGCGGGCTGGAAGATGCCGTCCCGGCGTCCCAGGCTGAGGCACATGGCGACGATGCCCTTGCTGAAGGGGGCCGGCGCTGCACCTGCGATCCGGTCCAGGACGGTATCGGCCGCGTGGGCGCCCAGCGGCAGCGCGGCCTGCAGGCTCATCCGGAACGGCAGGTCCGACGGCGCCGCGGCGTCGCCGGTCGCGACGATCCGCGCGTCGTCCACGCTGGTCAGCGTCTCGTCGGTCAGCAGGCGTCCCAGCGCGTCGGTGCTAAGACCGCTGCGCACGGCCAGGTCCGGAACGCCGAAACCGGCGGTCCAGACCGTTACCGTGCTTGGGAGTTCGCGGCCATCGCGCAGTTGCACGGCATCGCGTGTCACTTCGGACACCTCCGAGCCGCGGCCGTCGAGCACAGTTACGCCGAGCTTGGACAATCCTCTGACCACCGAACGTCGGGCCCGCGGGTGCAGGTAGCGGCCCAGCTGACCGCCGCACACCAAGGTCACCGAACGACCTGTCTCGGCGAGTTCGGCGGCCGTTTCAATACCCAGCGGACCGCCGCCCACCACGGTCACTGGAGCGGACGCGGGAGTGTCATCGAGGATCGACCGCAGTCGCTGCGCCTGTTCCAGGCTGGCGGGCGGGTAAGCGAACTCGTCTGCTCCGGGCACGCCCTGATCGGTGCTGGCACTGCCAACCGCGTAGACAAGGTAGTCGTACTGCAAGGGATCTCCGTTCTCCAAGGTCACGCTGCACCCGGCGGCATCGATCCGCGTCGCGGTATCCACTACCAGTCGCACGTCGCTGGCGAGGACGTCCCGGAAGTCCACCACCGTGTCGTTGGACCCGCCGACCAACTGGTGCAGGCGGACCCGTTCGACGAACTGCGGGCGCGGGTTGACCAGCGTCACCGCCACATCGCCCCGCTGCGTGAGGCGATTGGCCGCCATCACGCCGGCGTAGCCGCCGCCGATCACGACCACGCGGATTCGCTCGTCTTGCCTGCCATTGTTCATGCGTCTTCCCATTGCCTCGTTCGTCAACAAACGACGAACCAGGTCGGACCGACGTAACACGGGCCTAGGCGGGTCGTGCCGGAAGGGGCAGGGTTGCCAGGCGTTTGGGATCGATGAGCGCCAGGATTTCGACGATCCGGCCATCCACCACGGTGCATGCCATAACCGCCTGCGGCTTGCCGTTCGCGCCCCACACCAGAACCCCCGGCTCACCATTGACGAGCACGCGGTGTGCGGTCACGTTCGCGCCGGTCGCCTGCTGAATCTTGGCAGCCGCCTCGGCGGCCCCGTGCCTGACCACAACGCCACGGGTCGTGTGGGTGCGCCAGGTGAGCTCCGGATCGAGTACCCGCAGCAGTCCTTCGAAGTCCCCGTCCCGGGCTGCCGCGATGAACGCATCCACCACGGCACGCTGCCGCTGCCGGGTATCGACGCGACGATGCATGCCTCGTACCTTGCGGCGGGCCCGGCTGGCGAGCATCTTCGATGCATCCGTGGACTTGCCGATGATCCGGCCGACTTCCTCGAACTGCACCTCGAAGATGTCGTGCATCACGAATGCCAGCCGTTCGGCGGGGCTCAGGGTGTCGAGCACCACGAGCAGTGCCAAGCCGACCGAGTCGGCCATCAGCACGTTGTCTTCCGGCGCCTCGCCGCTGTCCTCGGTAACCACCAGCCCGGGCAACGGGTCGTCGAACGCGGACTCGGGCCTGGCCTTGCGCGAGCGCAGCATGTCGATGCACACCCGCCCCACCACGGTGGTCAGCCAGGCGGGAAGGTTGTCGATCGCCGCCGCGTCCTGGCGCGCCAGCCTTAACCAGGCTTCCTGCATCGCGTCCTCGGCATCCGCGCGTGACCCGAGCATCCGGTATGCAATCGCCACGAGACGCCCGCGTTGCGCCTCGAAGGCTTTCGCCACCGTTTCGTCGGAACCTGCTGCGGTCATGTTGTTACGTTCTCCTGGCCAGTGCCGTCATGGATGGTGACGTGCCCGGAAGGGCCGAGGTAACAGGCGACGAGGACGAGTCAACCGAGAGGTCGTTCACGGCAGCCAGTCGCCACTCCCATAACGGTTACGCGGCAGATCACTGGAGCTTCAATGAAAAAATTCCTGATGTGGGCATTGTCTGTTGCAAGTTTTGCGCTGGGCTACCTGGGGATTCCACTTCCCGGCTGCGCAGCTTCGCCTGAAAACACCCGAATTGCTCCGTCCTTGCTGCTTGCGATCAAGGACGCGAAGGATCAAGCCAGGTCTTTCGGAAGCAGTATCTGGCCAGGCTACGAGACGGCGCCATTCGGGCTTCTTGCCACCCTCGAAGGACGGGAAGTCCTGTTCTGTCACGGATCCCTCGTCGCCGGGTTTACGGCGCTTCCACCCGATCCTGATACGAGGTGTGACCTCCAGGAAAGACCCAATGTCTTTCCGCGCAACCTTTTGGCGGCAATGCCCGTAATAGATGGAATTTCGACGATCGTAATGGGAACGCCCGAGTCAACGGGTCGGGATCAAGTGGACTGGACGCAGACAATTTTCCACGAGCACTTCCATCAATACCAAAGCGGGTTCGACAATTACTACCAGCGCCTCAATGGACTGGATCTTGATGGTGGCGACAATACCGGGATGTGGATGCTCAACTACCCGTTCCCGTACCGGGATGAGCAGTTCGAACTCGCCCTGTCGAGAGCAGCCCAGGCACTGCATGATGCGATCAATCAGCATGGGACTTCTTTCCAGGAGCAGGTCTCGATCTACCTGAAGGCAAGACAGGCACTGGAAGCCGCAGTGCCAGCGGAGGACTGGAAATATCTCGAACTCCAACTATGGATGGAGGGTGTTGCCCGCTGGACCGAGATCGAAATTGCACTGGGCTCTTCCGACAGCGGGGTGGTCGCATCTGGAAGGGCTTTGAGGCAACGTACTGTCTCCTCCCTTCCTGGCCTGGATGCAGCCCAACTCGGGCGTGCACTCGTCTATCCCTATGGCGCGACTGAAGCGATGCTGCTTGAGCGGTGCAATCCAACATGGCGC
This sequence comes from Lysobacter sp. F60174L2, assembly GCF_052547135.1. Taxonomy (NCBI): domain Bacteria; kingdom Pseudomonadati; phylum Pseudomonadota; class Gammaproteobacteria; order Lysobacterales; family Lysobacteraceae; genus Lysobacter; species Lysobacter sp. F60174L2. The sequence continues at coordinate 463,604 of NZ_JBQWRA010000001.1, forward strand.
CAGGTCTATCCTGCCGTGCTGTCACTGGGAGCCCTGGTAAAGGCAATCGAACCGGACAATTGCAGGTGATCGCGCCAGAACGGCTCACTACTTCAACAGCTCGGCCATTGCTCGTTATGGGTTGTGTCCAAAGCTCTTAGCTCTAGTTGCCCTGCGTTAGCGTCGACCCGTCGACTGGAACGATCGTTCAAATGACGGTCTCGAAATGTCGACCCACCATCAAGTTGAGCTTTCTGGCAGTCCGTTCGCTTTGGGTCGACAGCTGCCATTCGCCAGGCTCCTTACCCCACCCCAACCCCAAAATGAAACGCCTCGATCCGCATCCGTTCCCTTAGATAGAACGCATGCGCATCCTGCCGCTGCGTCCCAGAGTCCAGTTGCAGCCGTTCGCATCCCAGCCGCTTCGCTTCCGTCTTCAACCAGTCCAGCATCGCCTTGCCATACCCGCGTCCGCGGCTGGCCTCGTCGGTGACCAGATCGTCGACGTAGATGTGCCGGCCGACCGCCAGCATTTCCATCACCCGCCAGCCGGCGAACGCGCGCGGGGTGCCGGTGTCGTCGTACAGCACGGTGGCGCGGAAGCCGTCGGTGGCCATCTGGCGCAAGGCCTGGCTGACGAAACGTTCTTCATCGAACGCGGGACGCAGTAGCTTGGCCACCGGCCATGCGGCGCGCAGGTCGGCGTCTTCGGTAACGGTGCGGATGGTCGGCACGGGCCGACTCAATTCCACTCGAACAGCTTCCAGTACACCGGCGACACCGGGGCGCCGTCGTCGGGCTGGCCGTCGCCGTCGTTGTCCATCAGGTAGTAGACCGGGCCGCGCGAGGGCGTGACCTTGACCACCTTGAGTTGCCCGGCGACGCGGTACTGCTCGATGACGTCGCCGTTCTCGGCCACTTGGCGGGTGACGTCGGCGTCCTCCAGGCCGGCGGTGGGGTCGGCGGGCTGGCCCATGGTGGCGCAGGCGGCCAGCGCGACGGGAAGCAGCAGGCCGAGCAGGGCGGTCGTGGCGATACGCATGGCGATGTCTCCGGTCGCGGAAGTTCAGGATACGCCGCAGCCGGGGCGGGGCAACCGGCGGCCGGCCCGACCCGGCGGGCACGTAGAATCGGGTCCATGAAAAGACTCGTGCTGATCGACGGTTCCAGCTACCTCTACCGCGCCTTCCACGCGCTGCCGCCGCTGACCAACGACGCCGGCGAGCCGACCGGCGCGCTGTTCGGCGTGGTCAACATGCTGCGCGCGCACCTGAAGGAGCAGCCGGACTACATCGCCTACGTGGTCGACGCGCCGGGCAAGACCTTCCGCGACGACCTCGACCCGCAGTACAAGGCCAACCGCCCGCCGATGCCGGACGAGCTGCGCTCGCAGGTGCAGCCGATGTGCGACATCGTGCAGGCGCTGGGCATCGACATCATCCGCATCCCGGACGTGGAGGCCGACGATGTCATCGGCACGCTGGCGATCCAGGCCGCCGACGCCGGGGTCGACGTGACCATCTCGACCGGCGACAAGGATTTCGCGCAACTGGTGCGCCACGCCAACGAGCGCGCCGGCATCGCGCTGGTCAACACCATGAGCGGCAGCCGGCTCGACAACGACGAGGCGGTGTTCGCCAAGTTCGGCGTGCGCGCCGACCAGATCATCGACTACCTGGCGCTGATGGGCGACAAGGTCGACAACATCCCCGGCGTCGAGAAGTGCGGGCCGAAAACCGCGGCCAAGTGGCTGGCCGAGTACCAGACGCTCGACGGGGTGATCGCCAATGCTGGCAACATCAAGGGCAAGATCGGCGAGAACCTGCGCGCGGTGCTTGAGCGCTTGCCGCTCAACCGCACGCTGACCACGATCCGCACCGACGTGCCGCTGCAGCAGCGCCACGACCAGTTGCTGCTGCGCGAGCGCGATGCCGACAGCCTGCGCGTGCTGTACGCGCGTTACGGCTTCAAGCAGGCGCTACGCGAGCTGAACGGCGGCGCTGGTGACGCGGCGACCGACAGCGGCAACGTGCGCAACACCGCGGCCGGTTATGCGCGCTCGGCCAGCGCGGGCGAGGCCGACATCGACCCCGCGCTGTCGGCGAAGGGCGAGTACGAGTGCGTGCTGACGCGCGAACAACTGGACCAGTGGATCGCCCGGCTGCAGGCGGCCGACGAGTTCGCATTCGACACCGAGACCGATTCGCTCGATGCCTTGTGTGCGCGGCTGGTCGGCCTGAGTTTCGCGGTCGAGCCGGGCCGCGCCTGCTACATCCCGGTCGGCCACGACTACCCGGGCGCGCCGCCGCAGCTGCCGCTCGACGAGGTGCTCGATGCGTTGCGGCCGGTGCTGGCCGACGCGGGCAAGCGCAAGATCGGCCAGCACGGCAAGTACGACCTGCACGTGCTGCGCTGCCACGGCGTCGAGGTCAACGGCTACGCCGACGACACCATGCTCGAAAGCTTCGTGCTCAACGCCACCGCCAGCCGCCACGACATGGACTCGCTGGCCAAGCGCTACCTTGGCTACGACACCATCAAGTACGCCGACGTCGCCGGCAAGGGCGTCAAGCAGATCACCTTCAACCAGGTCGCGATCGACGACGCCACGCCGTACGCGGCGGAAGATGCCGACATCACGTTACGCCTGCATCGCGTGCTCGGCCCGAAGCTCGCCGCCGAGGCGGACCTGCTGCGCGTCTACCGCGAGATCGAGGTGCCGCTGGTGTCGGTGCTGGAGCGGATCGAGGCCAACGGCGTGATGATCGACATGGACGAGTTGCGCCGGCAGTCGGCCGACCTCGGCCAGCGCATGCTCGCCGCGCAGCAGAAGGCGACCGAGCTGGCCGGGCGCACGTTCAACCTCGACTCGCCCAAGCAGGTCTGCGCGCTGCTGTACGAGGAGCTCAAGCTGCCGGCGCTGGTGAAGACGCCCAAGGGCCAGCCCTCGGCCAACGAGGAGGCGCTGGAGGCGATCGCCGACCTGCATGAGCTGCCGCGGGTGATCCTCGAATACCGCGGCCTGGCCAAGCTGCGCAGCACCTACACCGACAAGCTACCGTTGATGGTCAACGCCCGCACCGGACGCGTGCACACCAGTTACCACCAGGCCGGCGCGGCGACCGGGCGGCTGGCGTCGTCCGACCCGAATCTGCAGAACATCCCGATCCGCACCGCCGACGGCCGCCGCATCCGCACCGCGTTCACCGCACCCGAGGGCCGCCGCATCGTCGCCTGCGACTACTCGCAGATCGAGCTGCGGATCATGGCCCACCTGTCGGGCGACGAAGGCCTGCTGCGCGCGTTCGGCGCCGGCGCCGACATCCACAAGGCGACCGCGGCCGAGGTGTTCGGCAAGACCCTGGAGACGGTCGAACCGGGCGAGCGCCGCGCGGCCAAGGCGATCAACTTCGGCCTGATGTATGGCATGAGCGCGTTCGGGCTGGCCAAGCAGCTGGGGGTGTCGCGCGGCGAGGCGCAGGACTACATCGGCCTGTACTTCAGCCGCTACCCGGGCGTGCGCGAGTTCATGGACAACACCCGCCAGCAGGCGCGCGACCGCGGCTATGTCGAGACCGTGTTCGGTCGCCGCCTGTACCTGGACAACATCCACGCCCGCAACCAGGGCCTGCGCGCCGGCGCCGAGCGCGCCGCGATCAACGCGCCGATGCAGGGCACCGCGGCCGACATCATCAAGCGGGCGATGATCGAGGTCGACGCGTGGCTGGCGACCCAGCGCGGCGCCGACGGCAGCGGGCCGGCGCAGATGATCCTGCAGGTCCACGATGAGCTGGTTTTCGAGGTCGATGCCGGCTTTGTCGACACGTTGCTGGCGGAAGTCGTCACGCGGATGGTCGGCGCGGCGCAGTTGCGGGTGCCGCTGGTGGTTGACAGCGGGGTGGGGCTCAATTGGGACGAAGCGCATTGAATCCGGGCGCGCTGGACCCCCGGTCCGGCCCGCGAGGCGCGATTGAGGGGGTCAACTGCGGCAGAAGTTGCCGCCGGTTGGCACAATCGCGCGATCAGGGCTCGGACCGGGTTGTTAACGTCACGTTAGCCGAAGTTGGCGCTCTGAATCGCTACTGAATCCAACAATTAATTAACCCCGATCTTCACGATTCATCCATGTACGGGATGGTCATATAGCCCTCGACAGATGCAACGTCTGTCGACGATCTCTCCCTCCCCTGGAGTGATCCCGGAGCGAAGACCCCTCCCCAGGTCCCGCTCCACCAGCCCCGCCGGCCCCCCCTGCCTGCGGGGCTTTTTATTGCCTGCGATTTGGCGGTGGGGGTTGTCGCTGGCGTGCGAGTGGGCTGGCGCGGTGATCAGGGTGCCAACCTCAACGCCAGAGCTCCGGGCTTCGGCTGGAGCGTCGCCCTGGGCGGGGTACTGCTTCCCGGCTCGGTCGGCCCGCTCCGCGGTCCGGCCCGGCGCAGCGCGCCGGGCGTTCGCACAGGCGCGCGGCGGTGCCGCGCAAGCAGCCTGTGCTCACCCTTGGCCGACTCGCCGGCCGCGGACATCCATGTCCGCTGTGCGCAGCACCCCGACCCGGACGCCGCTTCGCCATTTGCCTGCCGATGGCGTCGGGCAAAGCAGGGCGGCGCACAGCCGTGTCGCCAGCTTTTGTAGGAGCGACGTAAGTCGCGAAAGAAGATCGTCTACCCGTACTGCCTAACGATCGCAAACGAATGCCCTACCCAGACTCCCCCAGCCAGTCGCGCGGCCGCAGGTCCGCCAACTCCCGCAGTTCCACGTCAGCGATCTGCACAACTCGTTGGGTAGCTGAAGTGCGAATCAGTGCTTCCAAGACCTTCACCAGCACGACATAGCGCGTGCTTGCGCTCGACCAGCGTGGAGGTCCGGTTGCCGCTGCCGCACAGCAGGACAGCTTCCCAGTGCCCCGGAACGACCCGGTCCTCGACCCACGCCGGGCGCTCACTGATCGAACGGCATCGCTGATCCGACCATGGTCTGCCGTTTGCCGGGTGTGGTGGCGGGAACGCCGCCCCGCCCGCGTCCGCCGCAAGTGCTTCGACCAGATCGAATGCCCGGCGACCAATGCTCGTGAGACGTCTTTCCGCTCGAACAGGCTCAATGCTCATGCGGCGACAGCGACCCGAAAGACAGCACGCGTGATCATCGGTCGTGATCACGCCGCTGAATACAACCGGGTCCTTCATCCACTCCCCTCTCGATTTTCGTTCAGGTGGCTTTCCAGTCAGAGGGTAGAGAAACAAAATTCTCCATCAATGCACCCACTTTTCCCTTCTGGATATCCTTGAGTAACAAGATCTCGGAACGGTCGGGAAGTTCATGGCTTTCCGTGTGACGAGCCATGTTCGATTTTCGAGCAATTGCTCTGACAGCCAATCCCTTGGTGCCCGTGTATGTCCTGAAGCTGGAATAATGTAGCTTCAATACCTCAAAACCGGCGGCTTCAAGACAATATCGTAATGAAGGAGCCGAAAACCAGTTGATGTGCGTTACCGGCTCCGAAGGTTTCGGGTGCTTCCTGTTCCATAGTTCTAGCGGAACCTCAACAAAGATCACGCCGCGCTGGTCGAGTGCCTTGCGAACGGAGAGTAATTCCCCTATGGGATCGGCCACGTGTTCCAAGACGTGATTGCAGATAGCCAGATCATATTCTTCGTCAACTCCCTGCAAGTCGGGAGCGCGGTAATATATCCCAGGAAGAGGATTGCGGCACCCGTAATCAACGACATGGCAGTTCATGCCCTCCCTGACAAAATATTCAAGAATGGCTCCCTGCGCTCCTCCGAAGTCCAGTATTCTTGTCTCATTGGAAACCCATGGCGAGAGCAACTGGAATAGCTCCCTGGCCCTTTCTGTGTATACCTCATGGTGTGTAAGCCTTTGCCATGCTTCGGGCGAGTATTCCACCCGATCAGGGAAGGGAGGCTGTTTCAATGGCTTGGTGCTGAGGCGCTGATATTTTATCGAAACCATCCTGGGGGTCGGTCTCGGGGAGTAGTACACGAATCCGCAGCATGTACATTGACACCAGCGTATCCGAGCGGTTTGTTCTCGAGTGCCAATCCAGTCTTCAAGAAATATCTGGAGGCGAAGTTTTCGTCGGTCATCAAGCCCTCCTCGGTCTTCAATAACCTGCTCGCCGATATTTTCAATTCCGCTCTGCTTGCATAACGGACACGTATTTTCTGCGAGGGATGGTTCGGCGGGGGCTTTCAAGTCATTCGAAAAATTGTCCATCTCGGCACCTATGGATTGAACTTGGCAGCCTGACGAAGCGCCCACGAAGAGCAAATCGATGGCCAGTCTGGATCGGCGAACTCTACGGAAAAAGACCTGCAATGCGTAGTCAGACGCGATGTTGGCAAACCTCCCCAGCCCACAATTCCTACAGCTATGCGCGGACTGACGTTGCCAACTCAACGCAACCAGTCGCGTGGACGCAGGTAGTCGGCCAGCCGCGCCTCGGCGCTGCCGGCCTCCGGTTCGAAGCGGTACTCCCAGCGCGCCAGGGGCGGCAGGCTCATCAGGATCGACTCGGTGCGCCCACCCGACTGCAGGCCGAAGTGGGTGCCGCGGTCGAGCACGAGGTTGAACTCGACGTAGCGGCCCCGGCGGTACAGCTGGAACTGCCGCTCGCGCTCGCCGTACTGGGTGTCCCTGCGGCGCTCGACGATCGGCAGGTAGGCGTCGAGGAAGCCGTCGCCCACGGCGCGCATGTAGCCGAAGTCGGTGTCGAAATCGCCCTGCAGGTCGTCGAAGAACAGTCCGCCGATGCCGCGGGTCTCGTCGCGGTGCTTGAGGAAGAAGTACTCGTCGCACCAGCGCTTGTGCGCGTCGTAGCGCGCCTGTCCGCCGAACGGCTCGCACAGCTCGCGCGCGGTGCGGTGCCAGTGCAGCACGTCTTCGTCGAACGGGTAGAACGGGGTCAGGTCGAAGCCGCCGCCGAACCACCAGGCGACGGTCTTGCCGTCGCGTTCGGCGTGGAAGTGGCGGACGTTGGCGTGGGTGGTCGGCAGGTACGGGTTGCGTGGGTGGAACACCAGCGACACGCCGACTGCGCGCCAGGAGGCGCCGACCAGTTCGGGGCGGTTGGCGGTGGCGGACGGCGGCAGTTTGGTGCCGGAGACGTCGGAGAAACCGATGCCGGCCTGCTCGAACACCGCGCCGTCGCGCAGGATGCGGGTACGGCCGCCGCCGCCGGCGAGGCCGCTGGTGTTGCCGGTGGCGCTGCGTTCCCAGCGGTCCTCGATGAAGCGGGCACCGCCGTCGGCGTCCTCGATGGCGGTGCAGATGCGGTCCTGCAGGCCGGTGAGGTAGTCGCGGACGCGGGTGAAGTCGGTGTCGTTGTCGGTGGTGCTCATGCGGCGGATTCTACCGGGCGCGGCGGTGGCGGCGGCCCGGTAGTGCTGCGATGCCGCGGCTGGCTGATCTGTGTCAAGCAGCGACTGGTGTAGGAGCGACGTCAGTCGCGATTTCCTCGCGGCCTCACGGGGTCAGAGGGTCGCGACTTACGTCGCTCCTACATGGAGCGGTTAGCCCGCTCCCGAGCTCATTCTTCCGTGGAAGAACCACCGGGCTTCAGGTTCTCCTCGAACAGCTCGAAGATCCGGCGGTACTCGTCGTACCAGCTGTCGGGGTGCACGAAGCCGTGCCGCTCGAGCGGGTACGAGGCCAGTTCCCAGTCGTCCTTGCGCAGTTCGATGAGTTTCTGCGCGAGCATCACCGAGTCCTTGTAGAACACGTTGTTGTCCATCATCCCGTGTGCGATCAGCAGGTTGTCCTGCAGGCCGGCGGCGTATTCGATCGGCGAGGACTTCAGGTACGCCTCGGGGTCGACTTCCGGGGTGTTGAGGATGTTGGAGGTGTACTCGTGGTTGTACTGCGACCAGTCGGTGACGGGACGCAGCGCGGCGCCGGCCTTGAACGTGCCGGGTGCCTTGAACAGCGCCATGAAGGTCATGAAACCGCCGTAGCTGCCGCCGTAGATGCCGGCGCGGTCGACGTCGCCCTGCTTGTTGGCGCCGAGCCAGGCGAGGCCGTCGAGGTAGTCCTGCAGCTCCGGCGTGCCCATCTGCCGGTAGATCGCGGTGCGCCAGTCGCGGCCGTAGCCCTCGGAGGCGCGGTAGTCGAGGTCGAGCACGACGTAGCCGTGCTGCACCAGCAGGTTGTGGAACATCTGCTCGCGGAAATAGACCGGGTAGCGGTCGTGCACGTTCTGCAGGTAGCCGGCGCCGTGCACGAACATCACGACGGGGTACTCGCGACCCGGTTCCATCGTCGCGGGACCGTAGTACTTGCCCCAGACCGTGCCTGCGCCATCGCTCGACGGGATCTGCACGATCTCCGGCTGGATCCACTGGCGCGCCTTGAATTCCGCGCTGCGGGTGTCGGTCAGCAGCGCGGTTTCCTCGCCGCGCGTGTCGACCACCGCCAGTTGCGTCGGCAGGTAGCTGTCGGAGTGGCTGACCAGCAGCTTCGAGCCGTCCGGCGACAACGCGAAGCCCTCGACGCCGTCGAGCGCGGTGACCTCGCGCACGTCGCCGCCATTGCGGTCGACCGCGCAGACTTCGTAGTCGCCCGGCCAGTCGCGGTTGCAGACGAAGAAGAACGTGCGGCCGTCGGCGCCGAGCACCGGCGACGAGGCTTCCCACTGGCCGGAGGTCAGCGCGCGCGGCGTGCCGTCGCCGTCGGCGATGTAGAGGTGCGAGTAGCCGCTCTGCTCCGACAGCAGCCACAGCGCGCCGTCGGCGGTCCAGCCGAAGTCGTTGTAGTTCCAGTTGATCCAGGCGTCGTCGTGCAGGCGGTGGCGCACGGTGAGCGCGGCCGCGTCGACCTGGCCGGTCTGCGGGCTGACGGTCGCGATCCAGCGGTCCTTGTTGTCGACCGCGCGCAGCAGCACCGCGGCGCTGCTGCCGTCGGCGCGCCAGTGGATCGCGGGGCTGCCGCCGCCTTCGCTCTCGACCCGCACCGCGCGGTCGCCCTTGAGCGACTCCAGTTCGGCCTGCTCGCGCAGCGCCGCCAGCGGGTCGGTGCCGATCCCGGGCAGGGCGTGGAACTGCAACTCGTCCACCTCGGCGGTGGCCACCTCGACCAGCCACAGCCGGTGCGGCAGTGGCGCGTTGTGGCCGACGCGCACGCGGACTTCCTCGAACTCCTCGTAGCCCGACTCGGTCACGTACTTGGGCATCTTGCCGGCCTGGCCGGCATCGGCGTCCTTGGCCTCGGTGACCACCAGCAGCCACTTCGCGTCCGGCGAAAGCGCGCTGTCGACGATCTCGACGTCTTCGCCGAGGTAGGCCGGCAGCGGCGCGCGGGTCGGGTCGGCGGCGCGCCACGCGGCTTCCTGCTCGCGTTCGGCCTCGCGCTTGGCGCGGTCGCTGGCGAGGGTGTCGATCAGGCGCAACTGGCGGTCGCGCAGGTCGTCGGGCTTGGGCTCGATCGCCGGGTCCTTCTCGGCCTTGACGACTGCGGCCTGGCTGCTGCCCTGGCCGGCGCGCCACTGGAACCACTCGTTGCCGGCGCGGAACACCAGGTTGCCGGCGGCGCTCCACTGCGGCCGCGACTCCTGCTGGTCGGTGCGGCTGACCTGGGTCAGCGCGCCGTTGCGCAGGTCGCGCACGAAGATGTCGCCGTTGCGCGCGAATGCCATGCGCGTGCGGCTGGCGTCGTACACCGGCCGCGCACCGTCCAGTTGCGCGCGCGCGGCGCCGTCGACCTTGACCGGGGTGCCGCCGTTGATGCCGACCTGCCAGGTGTCGCGGATCGTTTCGCCCTCGCGCTTGAGTTCGTACTGCGCGGTGTTGCCGTCCCAGGCCCACCACGCCTGCTCGACCGGCGGCCCGATCCAGTCGGGGTCGGCCATGGCCTGTTCGAGGCTGATCGGGGTCGAGCCGGTGGCGACGGGCGCGGCGGTCGGTGCCTGCGCGAATGCGTTGGCGGACAGCAGCAGGGCGGCGGACAGGGGCAACAGACGGGGCATCGGCACGGTTCCGGCAACAAATTTGGCGCAGGGTAGCAGCGCCCGCGCGGCGGCGGACCGGCCAGCGGTCATGGGCGGTGGCGCAACGCCCGACCCGGCAAACCCCGGGTGCAAACCGGCGGCGCGTACAATGGCCGGCGCGGCGCACCCCCGCGTGCCGCGGAGGTAATGCGTGGACGAGCTGCTGCAGTCGCCGTTGCTGTTGTCACGGATCCAGTTCGGTTTCGTGATTTCGTTCCACATCCTGTTCCCCGCGTTCACCATCGGCCTGGCGCACTGGCTGGCCTTCATCGAGTGGCGCTGGCTGCGCACGCGCGCCGACGTCTGGCGCGACCTCTACTTCTTCTGGCTGCGGATCTTCGCGATCTCGTTCGGCATGGGCGTGGTCAGCGGCATCGTCATGAGCTTCCAGTTCGGCACCAACTGGGCGGTGCTGAGCGAGCGCGCCGGCGCGGTGCTCGGGCCGCTGCTGAGCTACGAGGTGCTCACCGCGTTTTTCCTGGAAGCGAGCTTCCTCGGGGTGATGCTGTTCGGCTGGAAGCGGGTGTCGCACGGGCTGCATTTCTTCTCGACCTGCATGGTCGCGCTCGGCACGCTGCTGTCGACGTTCTGGATCCTCGCGGCCAACAGCTGGATGCAGACGCCGCAGGGCCACGAGATCATCGACGGCATGTTCGTGCCGGTCGACTGGTCGGCGGTCATCTTCAACCCGTCGTTCCCGTACCGGCTGGTGCACATGACGCTGGCGGCGTTTATCACCACCTGCTTCGTGATTGGTGGCGTGAGCGCGTGGTACCTGCGGCGCGGCATCCATATCGAGCCGGCGCGGCGGATGCTGAAGCTGGCGGTGGCGTTCGCGCTGGTCGCGGTGCCGGCGCAGGTGCTGGTCGGCGACCTGCACGGGCTCAACGTCGGCGAACACCAGCCGGTCAAGCTGGCGGCGATGGAGGCCCATTGGCATGCGGAACCCGAAGGCGAGGGCGTGCCGCTGGTGCTGTTCGCGCTGCCCAACGAGGACGCCGAGCGCAACGACTACGAGGTCGCGGTCCCGCGGCTGGGCAGCCTGATCCTGACCCACAGCTGGGACGGCGAGATCCAGCCACTGACCGCGGTACCGGCCAGCGAACGGCCGCCGGTGGCGCCGGTGTTCTGGGGCTTCCGGGTGATGGTCGGGCTCGGCGTGGCGATGTTGCTGCTGACCCTGGTGTCGGCGTGGGCATGGTGGCGCGGCTGGCTGTTCGAATCGAAATGGCTGCTCAACGGCTGGCGGCTGCTGAGCCCAGCCGGCTTCATCGCGCTGCTGGCGGGCTGGTACGTGGTCGAGATCGGCCGTCAGCCGTGGGTGGTCTACGGCCTGCTGCGCACCAGCGAGGCGGTCAGCCCGAACATCACCGCGGCGGCGGTCATGGGCTCGTTGATCACCTTCGCGATCGCCTACGCGGTGATCTTCGGCGCCGGCATCTGGTACCTGATCGGGCTGGTCCGCAAGGGCCCGCAGCCGCACGAGCCGCCGCCGGACACCGAGGACGGCGACAAGACCCCGGCGCGGCCGCTGTCGGTCGGCGACCGTGACGACGCGGAGACGGGCTGATGGAACTGCAGACGGTATTGCCGGTGATCTGGTTCGGCGTGATCGGTTTCGGCGTGCTGATGTACGTCGTGCTCGACGGCTTCGTGCTCGGGCTCGGCATCCTCGCGCCGTTCGCCGAGGACGAGGCCCAGCTCGACCACATGATGAACACCGCCGCGCCGATCTGGGACGGCAACGAGACCTGGCTGGTGCTCGGCGGCACCGGCCTGCTGGCGGCGTTCCCGAAGGCTTATGCGCTGGTGCTGTCGGCGCTGTACCTGCCGGTGCTGCTGATGTTGATCGCGCTGATCTTCCGCGGGGTCGCGTTCGAGTTCCGCTTCAAGGCGCGGCGCGGCAAGCCGGCGTGGGGCGCGGCGTTCGCGCTGGGCTCGATGTTTGCGGCGTTCGCCCAGGGCGTGATCCTCGGCGCGCTGGTCGAGGGCATGCCGCTGCAGGAAGGCAAATACGTCGGCGGCGCGTTCGACTGGTTCAGCCCGTTCTCGATGCTGACCGGGGTCGCGGTGGTGTTCGGCTACGCCCTGCTCGGCGCCTGCTGGCTGATCCTCAAGACCGAGGGACGGATGCAACTGGTCGCGCGCAACCTGACCCGGCCGCTGGTGTTCGTGGTGGTCGCGTTCATGGGGCTGGTCAGCGCGTGGCTGCCGTTCCTCGACTCGCGGATCATGGCGCGCTGGTTCGAAGGCGGTAACTTCTGGTGGCTGGCGCCGGTGCCGCTGCTGGCGCTCGCCAACGCCGTCGCGTTGTGGCGCGCGGCGATGCGCGAAGGCCGCGACGCCATGCCGTTCGTGCTGACGTTGTGCTTCTTCGCGCTGGGTTTCATCGGGCTGGTGCTGGGGATCTGGCCGAACATCGTGCCGCCGGCGCTCACCATCTGGGAGGCCGCCTCGCCGCCGTCGTCGCAGGTGTTCGTGCTGGCCGGGCTGGTGGTGCTGCTGCCGCTGATCCTGGGTTACACGTGGTGGTCGTACCGGGTGTTCCGCGGCAAGGTCGAGGCCGACTCGGGCTACCACTGAGCCGGCCCGGGAGGCCGCACGGGCGCTAGCATCCGCGCCTGCGATCCGGCCTGAACGCCGGATTCGCGTGTCCGTGGGCTGCGGGTATGCTGTCCGCACAGTTTCCGTGCAGCTTTCCCCCGGCCGCCATGCAAGCCTACGTCTACAAGAGTCTCCGCAAGGACGACACCTACGTGTTCCTCGCCGCGCGCGACGACTTCACGCGCGTGCCCGAGGCCGTGCGCGCGCCGCTGGGGCGGTTGCAGTTCGTGATGGAGCTGGCGCTGACGCCCGAACGGAAGCTGGCCCGTGGCGACGCCGCAGTGGTGCGCGGGAACCTGGCAACGCGCGGCTTCCACCTGCAACTGCCGGCCGACATGGCCGACCCGATGACCGAGGACTGGGGTACAGATGGCTGAGCGACCCGAGCACCGCGGTCCGCTGGCCGGGCTGGCGGCCGGCGCAACCGTGCTGGCCTTGCTGGGCGGCCTTGGTGGCTGGTTCGCCGCGGTGGCCGGCACCTTCGCCCAGCCGCTGTTCGCCCTGGCGGCGCGGCACTGGCGCAACCGCGCGCCGGTGACGCCATCGCGCTTGCGCCACGGATTGCCTCCGGTGCTGCTGCTCTGGGTGGGCGTGGTCGCGGCGCTCGCGCTCGCGGTCGCCTGGCCGCTGTCGGCGTTGCTGCGCGGTGGCTCGCTGCCGGCGGTACTTGGCCTGAGCGTGGTGATCGGCGTCGCGCTGATCGTGCTGTGGCGCCTGTGGCCGCTGTGGCAGGGGCTCGAACGCGATGGCGGCGCCTTTGGCGACCACTGGCGCGCGCTGGTGGCGGTCGATCCCGGTGCCTGGCGCGGGCTGGGCGTGGCGTTGGCGGTGACCGCGGTGGCGGCGACGATCCTGGCGCTGGCGTGGCCGGGGCTGGTCGATGGCGGCCTGCGCTGGCTGCTGGCGATACTGCTGCTGGCGGGGTCGGTGGCGCTGCATGCGTGGCTGCAGCGCGTGGCGCCGGCCGATGCGCTGGGCTATCTGGGCGAGGAGGAATACGAGGAAGAGTTCGGCGAGGAGCAGATCGAAGGCGAGGGCGCCGCGGAGCAGGCGCTGGTGGACCGCGAAGTCGCCGACGTGGTCGAGTTGCCGGCCGGCCACAGCGACACAGCCCCCGATGCCCTGGTCGACGATGTCGTCCTCCGCCGCGCGCCGCCTGCGGAACCGCTGGAGCCGGCGTTGTACGCCGCCGCCCGCAGCGGCCGGGTCGAGCGCGCGCTGGAACTGATCGAAGCCGGCGCCGACCCGCACGCACCGCCACCGGCCGACGAGCGCGACCAGCGCAGCCTCGCGGTACTGGCCGCGGTGCTGCCCGACCTGCGCCTGCTGCGCGGGCTGATCGCGCGCGGGATCGAGCTCAACAACGCCGACGCCGGCATCACGCCGCTGTTGGCCGCCACCCGCGACAGCTGGCACGGCCGGCCCGACGCGGTGATGACCCTGCTGGCCAACGGCGCCGACCCGCGCGCGGTCGACGCCGAGGGCAACACCCCGCTGCATTTCGCCGCGCGCAGTTCCGACCCGGGCGTGGCCGCGCTGCTGCGCGACGCCGCGGCCGAACTGGATGTGCTCAACCACGACGGCCTGTCCCCGCTCGGCGTCGCCTGCGCCGCCGGCAACTGGCGGCTCGCGCGGTTCCTGCTCGAGCGCGGCGCCCGGCCCGAGCCGGCCGATGGCCAGCCGGCATTGCTGGCCGCCGCCAGCGGCGAGGACGACGACCCGGCCGGGGTGTTGCTGCTGCTCAAGCTCAAGGCCAGGGTCGACGCCCGCAACGGCGATGGCCGCAGCGCATTGCACGAAGCCGCGCTGGCCGGCCACGCCGGCATCGTCGACGCGCTGCTCGCCGCGGGCGCCTCGCCGGCGATCGCCGATGTCCACGGCGCCAGTCCGCTGCACGAAGCCGCCCGGGGCGGCCATCTCGACGTGCTCGACCGGTTGCTGGAAAAGCTGCCCAGCGGCGGCGCGGCCGAGGTCGCCAGCCAGGACGAGCACGGTCGCAACGTATTGGCACTGGCCTGCATGGCCGAGGGCGCGACCCCGGCGCTGGTCAAGCGCCTGCTCGATCTGGGGATCGATCCCGAGCAACGCGACCGCGAGGGCAAGCGCCCGATCGACCGCGCCGCTGCCGCCGGTCGCTGGCCGCTGGTGGCCGCGCTCGACGCCGGTTATGCCTTGCCCGCCAGCGTCACCGGCGCCGACGATGCCGCGCTGGCCGACCGCGCCCCCGCCGCGTTGCTGCGCGAAGGCCTCGGCGACGGCCGCGAGCTGGAACTGGAATCCGTCGCCAGCCTGCTCGGCCCGGCCGAACTCGGCGCGCTGCTGCACGACGGCGATGCGATCGTGCCGCCGCACCAGATCGAATGGTTGCTGGCCCGCGGCGGCGACCCGGAGGTCCGGGACGGTTCCGGCAACACCCCGATGGCGGTGTTGCTGCGACGCGGTCCCGCAAGCCTGCCGTCGCTGCGCGTGCTGCTGCAGCGCGCGGTGTCGCCGGCCGGTACCGGTGGCCTCGCCACGTTCCTCGGCGCCTGCGTCGCCAGCGAAAAATCGCTGGCCGGGCTGGAAGACGTCGCATTGACCCTGGTCGAACACGGCGCCGATCCGTTCGCCCCGGGCCGCGCCGGCGACCCGCCGCTGACGCTGGCGGTTCGCCTGGGCTGGATGCGCTTGCTGCGGCGCCTGCTGGACAGCGGAGTAAACCTGGATGCGCGCGACAGCCGCGGCATGAGCCCGCTGCACCTGGCCACGGCGCTCGGGCGCGAGGCGATGCTGCGCCAGCTGGTCGCCCACGGCGCCTCGCCGGACCAGCTCGCCGCCGACGGCCAGACCCCGCTGGGCGTTGCCCTGTCGGCCGGCCGCCGCGACCTCGCCGACTGGCTCGACTGGCGCGGCTGGCCACTGCCGCGTCGCCGGCTGGAGGCCGCCGACGTGCCCGCCGCGGCGATCGTCGGCGATGCCGATGCGGTGCGTCGCCTGCTCGATCTCGGATTGCCGGTCGACGCGCTGGACAGCCAGGGCTGCACCGCCCTGCTGCGCGCCGCCGGTGGCGGGCACCGCGCCGTGGTCGACCTGCTGATCGCCCGCGGCGCCGACCCGCAGCTCGCGGCCGGCTCCGGCGCGACCCCGCTGTCGGCGGCGGTCAGCATGCGCCACAACGACATCGTCGACCGCCTGCTGACGGCCGGCGCCGACATCGAGCAGCGCCTGCCGGGCGAACTGACCGTGCTGATGGTCGCGTGCGCACTTGGCCTGCCCGACCTCGCCGCGCGCCTGCTCGGTGCCGGCGCCAACGTGCGCGCGGTCGACGCGCAGGGCCGCACCGCGTTGCACTGCGCCGCGATGTTCGGCTTCGGCGCACGCGAGCGCACCCGCCTGGTCGCGCTGTTCGACACGCTGCTGCTGGCCGGCGCCGAAGCCGATTCCGACGGTGCCGCCGATGGCGGTGCCACGCCGTTGCTGCTGCTGCTCGGCGCGCGTGCCGAACCCGGCAGCCCCGCCGACGAGGACGTGCTGATCGCCGGCCTCGAACAGCTGATGGACCACGACGCCCGCCTCGATCGCCAGGACCCGCGCGGCTTCGGCCCGCTGCACCTGGCCGCGCTGCACGGCCTGCTGAAAGTGGTGAAGTGGCTGCTGCGTGCGTCCGCCGACCCCGACCTGCGCGACACCCTCAACCGCAACCCGCGCGAGATCGCGGTGATGCGCGGCTTCATCGACATCGCCGCCGAGTTCGCGCCGCCGACCGGTGGCGACGTGTCGATGGCGCGGTTCCTGCGCGACCAGCGCTGAGCTTCAGGCGCCGTCGGGCTCCACGGCGTCCTTCGCCGGCGGCGAGTCCTTGCGCCGGGTGATGCCACCGAGCACGCCGGCGCCCTGGTCGGCGTCGAACAACTGCTCCAGCTCGCGCCGCGCATCGCTGGACGCCTGCAGCAACGCCTCCGCATCGTCGTGGACCAGGTACTGCGCGTTGAGCAGGCGCTCGTCGTGGGCGAGGAACTTGCGGCCATGGTCGCGCGCCACCGCGGCCGGCACCCCGAGCGCGACCAGCACGTCCTCGCCGACCTGCAGGCTCGACAGCAGCATCTCGCGCTGCGACTGCGCGCCGAGGTCCATCAGGTCCCAGGCATGCCGGCGGTCGCGCGCGCGGGCGATGACCTTCGCCTGCGGATACAGCCGGCGGATCACCCGCACCGTGCGCAGGCTGGCCTCGGGGTCGTCGATCGCGATCACGAACACCCGCACGTGGATGGCTCCGGCCGAGCGCAGCAGCTCCGGCTTGGCCGGGTCGCCGTAGAACAGCGGGTTGCCGAAGCGGCGCATGAAGTCGACCTGGTCGGCGCTGTGCTCGATCGCGATGAACGGCACCTTCTGCGCCACCAGCAAGCGCGCGACGATCTGGCCGAAGCGACCGAAGCCGGCGATCAGCACCTGCGGATGGCCGTCGTCGGGCATCGGGTCGTAATCGCGCGCCGGCCGCGCCACCGGATGGCCGCGCAGGAAGCGCGCGATCGCGATCATCAGCAGCGGCGTCAGCGCCATCGACACGCCGACCGCCGCGACCAGCCGGTCGCGCATCACGTCGTCGAGCAGGCCGGCCTTGACCGCCTCGGAGAACACCACGAACGCGAACTCGCCGCCAACCGCCAGCACCGCCGCCAGCTGTAGCGCATCGCGCCGCGACAGCCCGCCCGGGCGGATGCCGACCGCGAGCAGGATCGCGAACTTCACCACCAGCAGCGCCAGCACCATCAACTCGATCAGCAGCGGCTCGGCCATCACCCGCTTGAGGTCGATGCTCATGCCGACCGCCATGAAGAACAGTCCCAGCAGCAGGCCCTTGAACGGCTCGATCTGCGCTTCCAGCTCGTGGCGGAACTCCGAGTCGGCCAGCAGCACGCCGGCCAGGAACGCGCCCAGTCCCGCCGACAGCCCGGCGATCTGCATCAGCCACGCCGAACCGAGCACCGCCAGCAGCGCCGCGCCAGTGAACACCTCCGGCATCAGCGAACGCGCGACCACCCGGAACACGTGGCGCAGCAGCACCCGGCCACCGAACACCAGCGCCACGATCGCCGCGACCGCCTTCAGCACCGCATCCCAGCCGAGCCCACCGGACTCCACCGCCGCCGCCTGACCGAGCAACGGGATCGCCGCCAGCAACGGGATCGCGCACAGGTCCTGGAACAGCAGGATCGCGAACGCCAGCCGGCCGTGCTCGCTGGTCAGCGCCTTGCGTTCCGACAGCAACTGCAGGCCCACCGCGGTCGACGACAGCGCCAGCCCGAGGCCGACCACCAGCGCCGCCTTCCAGCCGAATCCGGCCAGCGTCGCCAGCAACCCGAGGATCAAACCGCTGGCCAGCATCTGCGCGCCGCCGGCACCGAACACCGGCTTGCGCATGACCTTCAAGCGCGACGGCGACAGCTCGAGGCCGATCACGAACAGCATCATCACCACGCCGATCTCCGACGCCGCCAGCACCGGCTCGGCATCGCGGATCACCCGGATGCCGTACGGCCCCAGCACCACGCCGGCGGCGAGGTAGCCCAGCACCGCGCCGAGCCCGAAACGCCGGAACACCGGCACCGCAATCACCGCCGCCAGCAGGAATACCAACGCCAGTTCGAGACCACCACCGTGCATGCGCACCTCCTTGGATGATTATGCGCGGAAGTGGTCGACCGCCCAGAGAGCGATGGCATGCCGCGCGCACTCGGGTTGCGGCCTGGCGAGCCTGGGCTTAGCCTTCGTTCACGCAGGTGCGCCGTGTTATTACGGTTCTTGCGATCACTCGATATCTCAGGGAGAGGGGAACCGTGAAAACATGGATTCTGTTATTGGCGCTGTCGTTTGCGCCGTTGGCGTATGCCGGGGACGCGTCTTCCACCCAGGCCGCCGCCCCGATCTACGAGATCACCGCGACCGGCGACATCGAGATCGGTCCGGACGGCCGCGTCCATCACTACGAACTGGACAAGGGTCAGACGCCAGTGATCGAACAGGCCTTGGCGCGGAACATCGAACAATGGCGATTCGAACCGATACTGGTCGACGGACGCCCGGTGATCGGCGCTACCCGCATGCGGATATCGATCAATGCCGAACCCACCGCGACCGGCGACTACCAGTTGCGTGTCAATGACGTCTGGTTCGGCGAGCCGAGCCGCAGCGCGCACGACCTGAGCCCTCCCCGCTATCCGGTGGAAGCGCTGCGCTCGAACATGGGCGCAAAGGTGGTGCTGGTACTGAAGCTCGATGACCAGGGCAAGGTGATACGGGTGCATCCGGAGCAGGTCAGCCTGGACCGGGGCGTCCGCAATGAGCGCAGTGCCGAGAGATGGCGCGATTTGTTTGCAGAGGCCAGCGTGGACGTGGCGAAGCACTGGACGTTTAATATCAATGAAACCGTCGGGGGCAAACCGGTGGGCGTCAGCGTGCGGATACCGGTGACTTACTCCCTGAATGACGGCTATGGGCGTTTCACCGTCGAAAACACCTGGCGTCAATACTTGCCGGGACCGCGTCATCCGGCACCGTGGGTTACCGAAAGCGCCGTGGCGGCGACGGACGGCATGTCGTTGAAGGACGGCCAGGTGCAGCCGATCAACTCCCGGTTCCAGCTTGCCACCGAGGTGGTCGGTATCCTGCTCTGATTCCGGCGCTTCGCCGGAATGCGCAAAGAGAAACGCCCCGCAATGCGGGGCGTTTCTATTCCAGCCGTTGCCGGCCTCAGCGCTTCATCGAACTGAAGAACTCGTCGTTGGACTTGGTGTTCTTCATCTTGTCGAGCAGGAACTCCATCGCGCCGATCTCGTCCATGCCGTGCAGCAGCTTTCGCAGGATCCAGATCTTCTGCAGCAGCTCCGGCTCGATCAGCAAATCCTCGCGGCGGGTGCCGCTGCGGTTGATGTCGATCGCCGGGTACACGCGCTTCTCGGCGATGCGGCGGTTGAGGTGGACCTCGGAGTTGCCGGTGCCCTTGAACTCCTCGTAGATCACCTCGTCCATCTTGCTGCCGGTGTCGATCAGCGCGGTGGCGATGATGGTCAGGCTGCCGCCTTCCTCGACGTTGCGCGCGGCGCCGAAGAAGCGCTTGGGCCGGTGCAGGGCGTTGGCGTCGACGCCGCCGGACAGGATCTTGCCCGAGCTCGGCAGCACGTTGTTGTAGGCGCGGGCGAGGCGGGTGATCGAGTCGAGCAGGATCACCACGTCCTTTTTGTGCTCGACCAGGCGCTTGGCGCGCTCGATCACCATCTCGGCGACCTGCACGTGGCGGCCGGCGGGCTCGTCGAACGTGGACGACACCACTTCGCCGCGCACGGTGCGCTGCATTTCGGTGACTTCCTCGGGACGCTCGTCGACCAGCAGCACGATCAGGTGCACGTCGGGGTGGTTGTGGGTGATCGCGGTCGCGACCTGCTGCATCAGCATGGTCTTGCCGGCTTTCGGCGGCGACACGATCAGCGCGCGCTGGCCCTTGCCCTGCGGCGCCATCAGGTCGAGGATGCGGCCGGTGATGTCCTCGGTCGAGCCGTCGCCGCGCTCCAGCACGAACTTGCGGCGCGGGAACAGCGGGGTCAGGTTCTCGAACAGGACCTTGTTCTTGCTCGCTTCCAGCGGCTCGCCGTTGATGGTGTCGACGATCGACAGCGCGAAGTAGCGCTCGCCATCCTTGGGGAAGCGGATGCGGCCCGACAGGTGGTCGCCGGTGCGCAGGTTGAAGCGGCGGATCTGGCTCGGCGAGATGTAGGTGTCGTCCGGGCCGGCGAGGTAGGACGCCTCGGCCGCGCGCAGGAAGCCGAAGCCGTCGGGCAGGATCTCCAGCACGCCGTCGGCCGCGACGCCTTCGCCGTGGCGGGTCAGCACCTTCAGCACGGCGACGATGACGTCCTGCTTGCGTGCGCGGGCGACGCCCTCGGAAATGCTCAGCTGTTCGGCGATCTCGAGCAGCTTGTGCGCCGGCATGCGCTTGAGGTCGCCCAGCGAGTACACCGGGAAACCCTCGGGGACCTGCGGGTTCGGCCGCGGGACGAAGGTCTCGTTGCCGCCGTCGTCGCTCGGAAAGCCGTCGCGGTTGCCACGGTTGTTGCCGCCGCCACGCTCACGGCGGTTGCGGAAACGATCACGGCGGTTGCCGCGGCCGCCGTCCTGGTCGCCGCCACCGCGCTGCTGGTTCTGGCCCTGGTTCTGGCCTTGGCCCTGGTTGTCGCGCGGCGGATTGGCCTGGCCTTCGGCGCGCGATGCGTTGCCGTTGCCGGAGGGGGCGGACTCGCCGGCGCCGGTGGCTTCGGCCTTGGCCGGGGGCGGCGCCGCGGCCGGCTTCGGCGCGGGCGCGGACGCTTCGCCGGCGTTCGGCGCAGCCGGCTTGGCCTCGGCCGGGGCAGGCTTGGGCTCGCTCTTGGCCGGCTCGCTCTTCACGGGCTCGGCTTTCGGGGTATCGGCCTTGGCCGATTCGGTCTTGCTGGCGGCGGGCGCGCTATCGGCCTTGCTCGCACGCGGCTTGCGCACGCGCTTTTCGGCGGTATCGCCAGCGTCGGGGGTGTTATCGGACAAGCGGGTATTCCTCGCTAAGCGGCGAGCGCTCGCGCGAATGGCGAGCGGGACGTCGGGGACGTGGTCACTGGTTAAGTGATGTTCTAGAAGGGGTGCGGCGCCTGCAACACGCCGGGTTTCGTGAAACTAGCATTGCTGCCGGGCCGCAGCAAGCGGGGCGACGCCGGGTTGTTCATGATCCGGGTGCGGCGTCGTTCCGTGGCGGGGCGATGTAGGAGCGACGTAAGTCGCGATTTCCTCGCCCTGGCTGGATGCGGCAGGCGTTGTGCGCCTCAAGGGTTCCCGCAGCGGCTGCGGCCCACGTTCCCGCAGGCGAACCGCCACGCCGTTGGACCGGGCAGTGCGTTCGCGACTTACGTCGCTCCTACATTCGCATCGTGGGCCATCGCGACCATCATGCGTCAGCGGAGATGTGCGCCCGTGCGTGGGGACGATCCGCACCGCGCCCCGACGGACCGCGGCCGCCGCCGTGGCGGCCGCCGGCGCTCAGAGCGCCTTGTCGATCAGCTGCGCCAGCTGGCCCTTGCCGACCGCGCCGATCTGGGTTTCCTGCACCTGGCCGTCCTTGAACAGCAGCAGCATCGGGATCGAGCGCACGTGGTACTTCATCGCGGTGGCGCGGTTGTGGTCGACGTTGACCTTGGCGATCTTGACCTTGCCGGCGTACTCCTCGGCCAGCTGGTCCAGCGCCGGGGCGATCATCTTGCACGGGCCGCACCATTCGGCCCAGAAGTCGACCAGGACCGGTTCGGACGACTGCAGCACGGCGCTATCGAAGTCGGCGTCGCCGACCTGCATGACTTTATCGCTCACAAGGCTCTCCTGCGTGGGGGCGGGTGCCGGCGGACGCGGGTCGGCCGGGCTTTTGGTGGGGGTTGCGTTAAACTGGGGCGTTTCGCGGTGGCATTCAAGGCCTCCGCACGCTGCGGTCAGGGATGAAACTGGCCGACCCCGGCAGTCTGCTTCGCCGACGCCACCCACGCAAGCACGCCCATCAACGCACGCGTGGGACCTCCCAGACCCGAGATGAATGACCGCATGAGCGACAAGCCCCTTACCGATATCGCGTTTTCCTCGTTCGACCTGCACCCGAGCCTGCTGGCCGGGCTGGAGGGCGCCGGGTTCACCCGCTGCACCCCGATCCAGGCGATGACCCTGCCGGTCGCGCTGAAGGGCGGCGACGTCGCCGGCCAGGCCCAGACCGGCACCGGCAAGACGCTGGCGTTCCTGGTCGCGGTGATCAACCGCCTGCTGACCCGGCCGGCACTGGCCGAGCGCAACCCCGGCGACCCGCGCGCGCTGATCCTGGCCCCGACCCGCGAGCTGGCGATCCAGATCCACAAGGACGCGGTCAAGTTCGGCAGCGACCTGGGCCTCAAGTTCGCGCTGGTCTACGGCGGCGTCGATTACGACAAGCAGCGCGAGCTGCTGCAGCAGGGCGTCGACGTCATCATCGCGACCCCGGGCCGGCTGATCGACTACGTCAAGCAGCACAAGGTGGTCAGCCTGCACGCCTGCGAGATGTGCGTGCTCGACGAGGCCGACCGCATGTTCGACCTCGGCTTCATCAAGGACATCCGCTTCCTGCTGCGGCGCATGCCGATCCGCACCGAGCGCCAGACCCTGCTGTTCTCGGCGACCCTGAGCCACCGCGTGCTGGAGCTGGCCTACGAGCACATGAACGAGCCCGAGAAGCTCGTGGTCGAGGCCGAGACGATCACCGCGGCCAAGGTCCGCCAGCTGGTCTACTTCCCGGCCGACGAGGAGAAGATCCCGCTGCTGCTGGGCCTGCTGTCGCGCAGCGAGGGCGCGCGCACGATGGTGTTCGTCAACACCAAGGTCTGGGTCGAGCGGGTCGCGCGGGCGCTGGAGCGTGGCGGCTACCGGGTCGGCGTGCTCAGCGGCGACGTGCCGCAGAAGAAGCGCGAGTCGCTGCTCAACAAGTTCCAGAAGGGCCAGCTCGAACTGCTGGTGGCGACCGACGTCGCCGCCCGCGGCCTGCACATCGACGGCGTCAGCCACGTCTACAACTACGACCTGCCGTTCGACGCCGAGGACTACGTGCACCGGATCGGCCGGACGGCCCGACTCGGAGCGGAGGGCGACGCGATCAGCTTCGCCTGCGAGCGCTATGCGATGAGCCTGCCGGACATCGAGGCCTACATCGAGCAGAAGCTGCCGACCGCGCCGGTCGAGGCCGAACTGCTGGTGGCCAAGCCGCGGCCGAAGCGCGAACTGGCCGAGGGCGAGGAGCAGGAAAGCGTCGGCGCGATCTTCAAGGAAGCGCGCGAGCAGCGCGCGGCCGACGAGGAGCGTCGCGGCGGTGGGCGCGGTCGCGGCGGCCCGGGTTCCGGTAGCCGCGGTACGGGTGGGCGTGGCGAGGGCGGACGCGGTTCACGACGCCCGCGTCGCGACGGTGCGGCCGGTTCCGGTGCTGGCGTCACCGCAGAAGCGAAGGGCGGAAGCCCGGCGGCGTCCGGCGCGCGTCCGCAAACCGCGGCAACCGTGACCGACGGTGTCCCGACCGGGGCCGATGGCGAAGCGCAGCGTCCGCCGCGCAAGCGCCGTCGTCGCCGCGGCGGCCGCAAGGTCGAGGGTGCCGGCGACAACGCCGCCAGCCAGCCGGCGCAGCCGCAGCCGACGCGCAGCCCTGCCGGCACTGGCAAGGCGACGCAGGTCGCGGCCAGCAAGCCGAAGCCGGTCGCCAAACCCGTCGCCGACAAGGGGGGCGAGAAGCCCGGCCTGCTCGGCCGGATCAAGCGCAGCCTGCAGTCGATGGTGACCCGCGGACCGAATTCGCAACACTGACGCTCCGCGGTAGCCATCACCGCCGCCGCCGCCGATACTTGGCGGCATCGTCTTCGACAGGTGCGCGATGAGCGTTCTGCGCTTCGACAACGTCAGCAAGCAGTACAGCGGCGGCCAGCAGGCGCTGCGCGAGGTCAGCTTCGAGGTCGGCGCCGGTGAGATGCTGTTCCTCACCGGCCACTCCGGCGCCGGCAAGACCACCATGCTGAAGCTGATCCACCTCGCCGAGCGGCCCAGTCGCGGCGCGGTGCTGTTCGGCCAGCAGAACCTGATGCGGGTGCGCGGCAGCAAGGTCGCGCTGCACCGCCGCAACGTCGGCGTGGTGTTCCAGGACCACCGGCTGCTGGCCGACCGCAGCGTTGCCGACAACGTCGCCCTGCCGCTGCTGCTGCAGGGCCTGCGCCGGGCCGAGATCAACAAGCGGGTGCGTGCGGTGCTCGACCGGGTCAGCCTCGGCGCGCGTGCGCAGGCGCTGCCGACCCAGCTTTCCGCCGGCGAGCAGCAACGCGTCGGCATCGCCCGCGCGATCGTCGGCGAGCCGGCGCTGCTGGTGGCCGACGAGCCGACCGGCAACCTCGACCCGACCCTGTCGGCGGAGATCATGGCGCTGTTCGAGGCGCTGCCCGAGCGCGGCACCAGCGTGTTGATCGCCAGCCACGACCTGGCGCTGGTCAAGCGGATGAAGAAGCGCGTGCTGGTGCTCAACCAGGGCCAACTGGTGGACGACATCGCGCCGGAGGACCTCGCCGAATGAGCAGGACGCCCAGCACCTCGCCGGCGAAGGCGCGCTCACGCGTCGGTACCTGGCTCGACCACCATCTCTACAGCCTCGTCGCCAGTGTCGGGCGGATGCTGCGCAAGCCGTGGTCGACCGCGCTGACGATCGGTGTCATGGCGGTCGCGCTGGCGTTGCCGCTGGGCCTGTGGGTGGCGCTGGCGAATGTGGAGCGCTTTGCCGGCGACGTGCAGGACGCGCGCCAGATCAGCCTGTTCCTGAAACCCGAAATCAGCCTGGAGCGCGCCGGTAAACTGGCCGACGAGTTGCGCGCGCGCGCCGACGTCGCCGCGGTCGAACACCACACCCCGGAGCAGGGCCTGGCCGAATTGCGCGCCACCAGCGGCCTGGGGGAGACGATCTCCAGCCTCGAAGGCAACCCGCTGCCGAGCCTGCTGGTGGTCAGCCCCAGCGGCGACGAGGCGTTGCTTGCCGCCGCGCTGCAGGAGTTGCCGGAAACCGACATCGTCCAGCACGACGCCGAATGGCGCGAACGCCTCGACGGCTGGCTGCGCTTCGGCGGCCGGCTGGCCTGGGTGCTGGCGGCGATGCTCGGTTTCGGCGCGCTGCTGGTGGTCGGCAACACCGTGCGCCTCGACATCCAGCAGCGCACCGAGGAGATCGGCGTGCTGCAACTGCTCGGCGCCACCGACGGCTTCATCCGCCGGCCGTTCCTGTATCTGGGCCTGAGCTACGGCGTGGTCGCCGGCGCGTTGGCGCTGGCGCTGCTGACCGCGGCCGACCTGTCGTTGCGGGCGCCGCTGGCGGCACTGGCGCGCAGCTACGGCAGCGATTTCGCGCTGCAGGGCTTCGGCCCGCTGGCCGCGCTCGGGATCGTCGTTGGCGCCGGCGTGCTCGGCTGGATCGGCGCCGGCCTGGTCACCGGCCACTACCTGCGCCAGACGCGCCCCACCGACACATGAGCGCGCACGCATGACCGGAAACGACGACAAGTTGCGCCACGTCGCCGCTGCCGCGCCGCGGGTGATGGTGGTGGACGGCTCGAAGCTGGTGCGCAAGCTGATCGGCGACGTGCTGGTGCGCGAGCTGGAAAACGTCGAGGTCGTGCCCTGCGCCGACATCGCCGAAGCCCGCGCCGCGCTCGCCGCCGGCCCGGTCGACCTGGTCACCACCTCGCTGGCGTTGGCCGACGGCGATGGCATCGCGCTGGCCCGCGCCGTGCGCGAGGCCGCGGGCCAGGCCTACGTGCCGGTGATCGTGGTCTCGGCCGACGCCCAGTCGCACCTGGAGTCGCGGCAGTTCACCGAGGACGTCACCGATTATTTCGACAAGTCGCTCGGCCACACCGCACTGGCGGAGTTCATCCGCGGCTACGTGCAGCCCGCGCCGATCCCCGGTGCGCGCGTGCTGTACGTCGAGGACAGCCGGGTGGTCGCGCTGGCGACCAAGCGCATGCTCGAACGCCAGCAGATGGAAGTGCTGCACTTCGTCGATGTCGAGTCGGCGCTGGAATACCTCGAAGGCCAGCGCGGCGCCGACGATCCGGGTACCGATCTGGTCCTGACCGACGTCTACCTGAAGGGCGAACTCGAAGGCAAGGACCTGCTCGACCGGGTGCGCAACGACTTCGGCTACGGCAAGCGCCGCCTGCCGGTGCTGGTGATGACCGGCGACGCGAACGCCGACAACCAGAGCGCACTGCTGCGCGCCGGCGCCAACGACCTGGTGCTGAAGCCGATCGAGGAGCGCCTGCTGGTGACGAAGACGCTGTTCCAGTTGCGGCTGGCCAGGCTGGGGTAGCGGGGCCACGGCCGGCGTCACTGTCGCGTCCTGTAGGAGCGACGTAAGTCGCGATTTCACGGCGATCCCGGTTGGCGAGGAAATCGCGACTTACGTCGCTCCTACAATAAGGGCATGACCGACGACCGGATCAAGCTCGAACCCTCCTGGAAAGCCCGCATCGGCGACTACCTGCAGCGCGACGATATGCAGTCGCTGGCCGCCTTCCTGCGCCAGCGCAAGGCCGCCGGCGCACGTGTGTTCCCGCCCGGCCCGGAAATCTTCGCCGCGTTCGACGCCACTCCGTTCGACGAAACCCGGGTGGTGATCCTCGGCCAGGACCCGTACCACGGTCCCGGCCAGGCGCACGGCCTGTGCTTCTCGGTCCGCCCCGGCGTGCCCGTCCCGCCGTCGCTGCTCAACATCTACAAGGAGATCGAGCGCGACCTCGGCATCGCCCGGCCCGACCACGGCTGCCTGCTGCCGTGGGCCCACCGCGGCGTATTGCTGCTCAACGCGGTGCTGACGGTCGAGTCCGGCCAGGCCGGCGCGCACGCCGGCAAGGGCTGGGAAGGCTTCACCGACCACGTGGTCGAAACCCTGGACCGCGAGCGCGAAGGCCTGGTGTTCCTGCTGTGGGGCAGCTACGCGCAGAAGAAGGGCGCGATGATCGACCGCCAGCGCCACCGGGTGCTGAAGGCGCCGCACCCCTCGCCGCTGTCGGCCCATCGGGGCTTCCTCGGTAGCGGCCATTTTTCCGCCGCCAACCAGTACCTGGCCCGCCACGGGCAGGCGCCGATCGACTGGTCGCTGCCTCCGGTGGCGGCGCTGGACGTGGCCTGAGCGCCTCTCCGCGAAGATCGGCAGTTGGGACAGTCAGCGCGCATTGAAACTTTTGACCCGGACCTTACGTCCAACGGTGCACGATCCATCTTCGAAACCCCGCTGATTGTTCCGTGAATGGGATGCTGAAGCCCCGCCGGAGCCTTAGCACGCACCCATAACGACTGCTAAGATCACCCCATGACCCAGATTGCAGCCTCCAACGCCCTCGTTTCCAACAGCCTGCCGGTTTCCGCGCTGAACGCGCTGACCCCGATCGGCTCGCTCGACGCCTACATCGGCGCCGTGCACAAGATCCCGGTGCTCAGCGCCGAGGACGAGCAGGCGCTGGCCCGCCGCTTCCACGGCGAGGACGACCTCGACGCCGCCCGCGAGCTGGTCCATTCGCACCTGCGTTTCGTGGTCCACGTCGCCCGCGGCTACAACGGCTACGGCCTGCAGCTCGGCGACCTGATCCAGGAAGGCAACATCGGCCTGATGAAGGCGGTCAAGCGCTTCGACCCCGACCAGGGCGTGCGCCTGGTCAGCTTCGCGGTGCACTGGATCCGCGCCGAGATGCACGAGTTCATCCTCAAGAACTGGCGCATCGTCAAGGTCGCCACCACCAAGGCGCAGCGCAAGCTGTTCTTCAACCTGCGCAAGAGCAAGAAGCGCCTGGGCTGGATGAACGACGCCGAGGTCACCCAGGTCGCCGCCGACCTCAACGTCTCCAAGCGCGAGGTGCTGGAGATGGAGTCGCGGCTGTCCGGTCGCGACATCGGCTTCGACCTGTCCAGCGACGATGACGACGACCACGCGCCGCCGTCGCCGGCCGCCTACCTGCGCGCCAGTGACGAGGACCCTTCGCAGATCTACGAGCGCGAGGATTCCGAGGACAGCCAGATCGCGCTGCTCCACGAAGGCCTGGCCGAACTCGACGAGCGTTCGCGCGACATCGTCGCCCGTCGCTGGCTCGGCAACGAGAACAAGGTGACCCTGCAGGAGCTGGCCGACGAGTACGGCGTGTCGGCCGAGCGCATCCGCCAGATCGAGGCCAATGCGCTGAAGAAGATGCGCGCGCTGTTCACCGCGTAAGTCGCGTCACCGCACGTAAACAACGGCCCGGTACCCCGGGCCGTTTTCGTATGCGCGTTCGCTTCCACGTCGACTGCTCCATGTAGGAGCGACGTAAGTCGCGAACGCGCAGGTAACCGGGACGGGTTGCAACAGGCGTTGCGGAATCGCATGACGAAGCATCCGCTCGCCGGCTGCCGAAGCCGAGGTGAATCCGCCGCACCTCACAGGCCGTGGCGTTCGCGACTTACGTCGCTCCTACATCGGCGGGGGATCGTCGGGGGTGTCGGGCTTGCCGAAGATGATCCGCGCATGCCGCTGGTAGCTCCAGTACGCCCAGGCCCAGTTGAGCAGCACCACCAGCCGGTTGCGGAAGCCGATCAGGAACAGGATGTGCACGACCAGCCAGAACCACCACGCGAGCAGTCCCGACAGTTTCAGCCGTCCGAAGTGCACCACCGCGGCCATCCGTCCGATGGTCGCGAGGTTGCCGAAGTCGCGGTAGCGGAACGCCGGGGCGGGCTGGCCGGCCAGCCGCGCGCGGATCACGGCAGCGACGTGGCTGCCCATCTGCTTGGCCGCCGGCGCCACCCCGGGCACGGGCTTGCCGTCCTGCTGGATGCTGGCGAGGTCGCCGGCGACGAACATGTCGGGATGACCCGGCACGCCGAGATCCGGGCCAACCAGGACACGCCCCGCGCGATCACGTTCGGCATCCAGCAGCGCACCCAAGGGAGAGGCGGCCACGCCCGCGGCCCACAGCACGGTACGTGCGGGAATCGTGACCGGTGCCGCGGCATTCGATGGGGCGTCGCTGCCAGACGGGCTGTTCCCCGTTGCCGCGCCAGTGGTCGGCACCCGGTCCGGCGCCGGGCCGCCGGATGACCGTGCGGCCCCTGCGGTTCCCGGGCGCGCCGGATCCTTTCGCGACAGGGTGATGCCGTGCGCGTCGATCGCGCTGACCGGCGAGTCGGTCAGCACCTCGACGCCGAGCTTCCGCAATTGCCGCCGCGCCTTTTCCGACAGCGACTCGGGGAACGTCGACAGCACCCGCGGCCCGGCCTCGACCAGCCGCACCCGGGCCTCGGACGGATCGATATGGCGGAACTCGCGACGCAGGGTCTTGCGCGCGATCTCGGCGAGGGTGCCGGCCAGCTCGACCCCGGTCGGGCCGCCGCCGACCACCGCGAAACTCAACCACGCATCGCGCTCGGCCGGATCGTCGGCGGCTTCGGCGCGTTCGAATGCCAGCAGTACCCGGCGCCGGATCAGCAGCGCGTCGTCGAGCGTCTTTAGCCCGGGTGCGTCGCCGGCCCAGTCGTCATGGCCGAAATAGGCGTGGGTCGCGCCGCTGGCGAGCAGCAGGCTGTCGTAGCCGATCGCGTCGCCATCGGCCAGGGTGACCGTGTGCGCGGCGGCATCGATGCCGATGACCTCACCGAGCCGCACCTCGACGTTGTCCTGCCCGCGCAGGATGTGCCGCAGCGGCGCGGCGATGTCCGGCGCCGACAGCCCGGCGGTCGCGACCTGGTACAGCAGCGGCTGGAACAGGTGGTGGTTGCGGCGGTCGACCAGGGTGATGCGGACATCGTCGCCGGCCAGTGCACGGGTCGCCCACAGCCCGGCGAAACCGCCCCCGACCACCACCACATGGTGCTGCCTGCCGTTGCCGTGCATGCCGACTCCCTGCGTTCGCGTGGGCATAGTCTGACAGCCGCGTCGGCGCCGACCAACGGTTGCGCCGCCAACCGCCGCGCGCTGCGGTAGGCTCGATCCACCGCCCCGCAAGGAACCGCCATGGCCGCCAACGACCCGGCAAAACGCATCGCCCTGCTGATCGACGCCGACAACGCGCCGGCGGCCAAGATCGACGTGATCCTCGCCGAGGTCGCGCGCCACGGCGAGGCCAACGTCCGCCGCGCCTACGGCAACTGGAAGAACCCGCACATCAAGGGCTGGGAGGAGCGGCTGCACGCGCATGCGATCCGGCCGATCCAGCAGTTCGCCTACAGCACCGGCAAGAACGCCTCGGACATGGCGATGGTGATCGACGCGATGGACATGCTGTACGCGCGCAACCTCGACGGGTTCGCGATCGTGTCGAGCGATGCCGACTTCACCCCACTGGTGATGCGCCTGCGCAGCGAGAGCCTGAAGGTCTACGGTTTCGGCGAGAAGAAGACGCCGGAGCCGTTCGTGAAGGCCTGCTCGACCTTCCTCTATCTGGAGAACCTGGGGGAACCGGAGAGTCCGGACGCGGTGCCCGCGGCCAAGCCGATGACCGCGGCGGCGCTTCGCGGCGACACGAAGCTGGTGCAACTGCTGCGTTCGGCGGTCGACGCCGCCAGCGGCGATGACGGCTGGTCGCACCTGGGTGCGGTCGGCAGCCAGATCGGCAACCAGACCTCGTTCGACTCGCGCAACTACGGCTACCGCAAGCTCAGCGACCTGATCGAGGCGACCGACCTGTTCGAGGTGCGCCGGAACAACCTCGCGATCCATGTGCGCGACAGGCCGAAGGCGAAGAAGGCCGTGGGCGGGAAGCGGGCGGCGAAGACCGTGAAGTAAACGGAATCACCGCAATGCGTTTCCGCGTTGATGTAGGAGCGACGTAAGTCGCGATTGCACGGCGATCCCGGGCGGCGAGGAAATCGCGACTCACGTCGCTCCTACATCGAAGCAACGCCTACAACGCCAACCCGTCAATACAGATCCACCGGATCCACATCCAGCGACCAGCGCACCTTGCGCGCCCCGGGCAGCGCGTGGATCGCCGGCAATGCGGCATCCAGCGCGCCGTGCAGGGCACGCCGCTCCGGCGCCGACAGCAGCAGCTGCACGCGCTGGTAGCCGGCGCGGCGCGGCATCGGTGCCGGCAACGGGCCGCTGATCTCCAGCGTGCGGTCGGCGTCGCGTTCGATGCAGCCGCGCACCGCCTGGAGGAAGTCGTTGGCGACTTCGACCTGCTTCGCTTCCGCACGCAGCATCGCCAGGTGCGCGAACGGCGGGAAGCCGGCCGCCTCGCGCTGTTCCAGTTCCAGTTCGGCAAACGCGCCATAGCCGCCCGACAGCAGCGTCGCCAGCAACGGGTGCTCCGGATGGTGGGTCTGCAGCAGCACCTGTCCGGCTTTGTCGGCGCGGCCGGCGCGGCCGGCGACCTGGATCAGCAGTTGCGCGAGTTTTTCCGGGGCGCGGAAATCGGCGGAAAACAGGCCCTCGTCGATCCCGACCACCGCCACCAGGGTCAGGTTCGGCAGGTCATGGCCCTTGGCCAGCATCTGGGTGCCGACGAGGATGCCGCGGGTGTCGCCGAACTGCGCCAGGTGCTGCTCCAGCGCGTCGCGACGCCGGGTGGTGCCGCGGTCGATCCGCAGCACCGGAACGTCGGCGAAGCGCGCACGCAGGGCCTCCTCGATCCGCTCGGTACCGGCGCCCTGCGACTGCAGCGCCAGCCCGCCGCAATCGGGGCAGGCGTTCGGCGCGGGCCGGCGCGCGCCGCAGTGGTGGCATTGCAGCCGCCGGCCGCCGGCATGCACGGTCATCGGCGTGCCCTGCTCCGGCAGGCTGCAGCGCGGGCATTGCGCGCTCCAGCCGCAGTCGTGGCACAGCAGCACCGGCGCGTAGCCGCGGCGGTTCTTGAACACCAGCACCTGGCCGCCGGCATCGAGCGCGCGGCCGATCGCGTCCAGCAGCTCCGGCGACAGCCCGGCCTGCAGCGGTCGCTTGCGCACGTCGATCACCCGCACCGCCGGCGGCCGGGCATTGCCGGCGCGCTGCTGCAGGCGCAGGTGGGTGTAGCGCCCGGTCCGGGCGTTGCGCAGCGACTCCAGCGACGGCGTGGCGCTGCCGAGCACGATCGGCACCGCCAGCGCGCGGGCGCGGACCAGGGCGAAGTCGCGGGCGTGGTAGCGGATGCCGTCGAGCTGCTTGAAGCTGCCGTCGTGTTCCTCGTCGATGACGATCAGGCCCGCCTTCGGCAGCGGCAGGAACACCGCCGAGCGCGTGCCGACCACCACCCGCGCCTCGCCACGGCGGCAGGCCGCCCAGGTGCGCGCGCGCTCGCCGTCCGACAGCCCCGAGTGCAGCGCATGCACCGGCACCCCGAGCCGGGCGCGGAAACGGGCCAGCAGTTGCGGGGTCAGGCCGATCTCCGGCACCAGCACCAGTGCCTGCCGGCCGCGCGCGAGGCAGTCGGCGATCGCGTGCAGGTAGACCTCGGTCTTGCCGCTTCCGGTGACGCCGTCGAGCAGGAACGGCGCGAACCCGTCGGTGCCCGCCAGCAGCGCGTCGATCGCCGCCTGCTGTTGCGGGTTGGGCGTCGGGCCCGGCTGCGGGCGCGGCGCCCGCTGCGACGGCGGAATGGCGACGCGTTCGGCCAGCCCGCGCCGGGCCAGCGAGCGCGCGGCGCTGCGCCAGTCGGCGGGCGCCTGCGCGGCGTCGTCATCGAGCGTGGCCTCGTCGAGTGGCCCGGCGAGCAGGCGCTCGGCGAGTCGCCGCGGCCTGCCACTCCGCAGCCCGTCCACGGCGGTCCGCCCGGCCTCGGTCAACTGCCAGGCCCAGTCGTGGGTGTCGGGCAGGGGCTCGCCGTGGCGCAGCGGGCCGGGCAGGGCGGTCGCCAGCACTTCGCCCAGCGGCGCGTGCAGGTAGCGGGCCAGCCAGCGCAGGGAGTCCAGCAGTTCACCGGCGAACAGCGGCTCGGCGTCCAGCACCGCCAGCGCCGGCTTGAGCGCGGGGGCATCGTCCTCGGCGGCCGGCGCCAGTGTGGCGATCACCCCGACCCGTTCGCGCGGCCCGAATGGCACCCGGACCCGCGAACCGACCCCGGCGGTCGGGCCGTCGCCTGCTGGCATCAGGTAATCGAACAGGCGCGGCAACGGCAGCGGCAGGGCGACCCGCAGGACGTTCGGTGCGGGCGGTTTGGGCGGTGCGGGCGGCATGGGCGCCAGTCTAGCGAGCCGCCCGATCGGGCATACGCGGCAGTTGCGCCGCATTGCTTCGGGTTGCCTGACAAAGCGTGCGCAAGTTCGCGTTTTTCAAAGGAAATGGCCGTTATCCACATCGACTGTGGATAACTCTGTGCATGGTCGTCGCCGAAGAATGCGCGATGCCGGTGCCACAAGCGCTTGCGCCGGGTTGGTCAAAAAAGTGCCATGCGCGATAACCGTAAAAAAATCAGACACTTGTCCGTGAAACATCGCTGCAATACGGTCCTGCATTTTCCTGAATGGTTCGTTCATGACGGAAAACCCGCTGCTGTGCACAACCCATCTGGCGCAAGCCCCCGTCACGCTTTGTTCGCGAACTTTTACGGGGCTTGTCAAGCCATCCGGCGGGCGCGTTGCGGTCGCTATGATGCGGTCATGGTGAATTCGTTCCGATGAGTGTCCGTCCTCCGCCGGAGTCCTCCGGCACGTCCCCTTCCGGTACGGCCGTCGCGTCCGCTGCCGGGCGATCGGCGCCGCCGGCGCTGGCCGCGTTCCTGCGCGGGGTCGAGCGCCGCGGCGCGGTGCTGGCCGAGCTGCAATGCGGCGACGCGGCGACCGGGGACGCCGCGCTGGCTGCGACCATGCGGCAGTTCCGCGCCGAGGCCGGTCGCCTGCCGATGGACCAGTGGCCCCGACGGTTCTGGACCTTGCTGCTGGCCCAACCCGGCTTGCGCGAGCATCCGCCGCTGGCGATGGAGCTGGATGCGACCGACTGCCTGGCCAGGCTCGGCGATGGCCCGCGTGCGGCGTTGTTGCTGCGCCTGGCCGCGGGCCTGGAGCCGGTCGAGGCGGCCGCGGTGCTGGGCATCGCCGAGCCGACCTACCAGCTTGCACTGCGGCGCGCGCTGCCGCGCCACGCCGACGGCCGCGCCGACCCGCAGGCCTGGCAGCGCCTGGGCGACCAGGTGCGGCGCCGGATCAAGACCCTGCCGCCGCCACGGCTGGTGCGACTGGGTCGCAACCGCGAGGCCGCCTTGGCCGGGACCGCCGGCCTTGGTGAAGCCGGTCGGCAGGCCGGAGGCGTCGACACCCGCCGGCCGCCGAGTTGGTTGCCGACCGTGCTGTGGGCGCTGCTGGGGCTGTGCGCACTGGCGTTCGCCGCGACCTTCTGGCCGGGCACCGCGCGCTGGCTTGATGGCAGTTCGCGCGGCACGCCCGGGCAGCATGAACTGCCGGCCGAGGCACCGGCGTCACGCTACGGCGCGGAGGCCGGACTGGTCACCCATCGCGACTTTGCGCTGCTGGCCGACCCGGAAGGCCTCGCCGAATCCGAGCAGATCGCGTTCAACAGCTGGCTGGCCGACCATTTCTCCAGCGAGGCCGCCGATGAGTCGCGCTGAACGGTGCGTTCGCCGCCCGCGCTGGCCGTTGCTGGTCGCCGGGCTGTTCGGGCTGGCCGCGCTGGCGCACGCGACGCCGGCGGTGCTGGATGACCTGGAGGCGGTCCTGCCTCAGCTGCAGCCGCAACGGCGCGCGGAGCTGCAGCAGCAAGCGGCGCAATGGACCGCGTGGAGCCCCGGGGAGCGGCGTGCCTTCCTCGACCGTGTCGAACGCTGGAACGCGTTGCCGCCCGCCGGGCGCGGTGCGGCCCGTGAGCGCTACCGGGCGTGGCAGGCCCTGCCCGCCGACGAGCAGGCCCGGGTACGCGCGGCCGCGCGCCGATTTGCGGGCCTGCCGGCGGAGGAGCGGCAGGCGCTGCGCAGCCGGTTCGACGCGCTCGATCGCAGCGAACGCCGCGGCTGGCTGCTCGGCCCGGAACTGGGCGCCGACTACGCCGCGCTGCAGCCGTTGCTGGCGCAGGTCCCGTCGGACGAGCACGCGGACCTGTTACGCGTACTGCGTGCGATGACCCCGCCGCAACGCCACGACCTGTCGGTGCTGGTGCAGCGCACGCCGCCACAGGAGCGTGCACAGCTGCGCCGCGAGCTGGTCTCCACCGCCGCCGGCAACCGCAACGACTGGCTGTGGGACCGCCTGCACCGCTGAACGGTCAGCCGCCCGCCAGCCGCGCGAGGAACGCGATGATCGTCGCGAACAGCAGCATCATGAAATAGACCATGCCGATGGCGAGGTACTTCGGCACGGTCAGCCACCAGCCCTGCTGGTACACGCGTTTCTGCATCAGCAGCAGGTAGACCGGCATCCACACCATCATCGCGGCCGAGGCGGTGGCGATCACGATGCCGATCCAGACCGGCGCGGTCGCCAGCCAGCCGCCGAGCAGCGACAGCAGGAACAACGCCGTCAACGCCAGCAGCAGGAACGCGTGGCTGTACAGCGCCACCACCAGGTGTTCCAGGTAGAGCCGCCGGGTGAACAGGTAGAAGATCTTCAGCAGCAGCGCGAACACCGGCACCAGCAGGAACAGCGCGGTCGGCGCGGACGCCATCATGCCCTGCACCCAGAAGTCGGCCGAGGCGAACGCCTCGCTCTCCATGTTGCGGTCGATGTTGCCGGCCTTGCGGTTGAGCCACGCATTGGCGAAGTCGGGCCACCAGCTGACCACCAACGGGTTGGTTTCCGGATCCCACACACCGTGATGGCCGAGCATGTTGAACTGCAGCCCCTTGCGCCAGGGCTCGGACTTCGACGTCTCCGCCGCGGCCGTGCCGTTCGCGCCCGGATCCCCGCCCAGCTCGACGATGCGGTTCGCCGCCACACCGCGTATCCGGACCTCGGCGGCGATCAGCGCCGGATCCACCCCGGGCGTGTTGCCGGCTTCCACGCGCGCCTGTTCGATCTCGGCCACCAGCTCGTCGCGGGCCTTCTCCACCTCCGCGACCGTCGTCGCCGCGGCGATCGTGTCGATGCCGTCGGTGGAGACCGTCGCATCGTCGAAGTGCATGGTCGCCGCGCCGATGAAGAACGTCAGCACGCTGAGCACCACGAACAGCCGCAGCGGCGCGATGTAGCGCTGGCGGTGGCCGGCGAGGTAGTTGATGGCCGTCCGTCCCGGGCTGGCGAGGTCGCGCAGGGTGCGCCACAAGCGGCCGTCGAGATGCCAGAACGCCTCGAAGAATTCCTCGACCGCATGCGCGGCGTGGCGGATCGGGTTGTGTATCGACTGCCCGCACTGGTGGCAGAACTCGCCCTGCAGGGTGGTATCGCAGTTCTCGCAACGGGTTGGGCTGGCGTGGGCGCCGTGGGGGCTCGCAGCGTCGCTCATCGTGGTTTCTGTTCCATGGGCCGTCACCGGCGAGCGGCTAAGATAGCGGGCCGCCACGACCCGGCGCCAGCGCCCGACATCCGTTCGGCGGCGCGGCTGCAGTCGTGCGATCCGGTCGTTCGATGTCTTCCCCTCCCGTCCCGGCGGCGCCGTCGCCGCGCCTCCCCGACCCGCCACGCCTGTCGAAAGAGGTCCGTCGCACCGGCCTGCTCGCCGCGCCGCTGGTGCTCGGGCACCTGTCGACCGGGCTGATCGGTTTCGTCGATGCGGTGATCGCCGGCCACCACGGCACCGAGACGCTGGCGGCGGTGTCGGTCGGCACTGCGCTGTTCTGGCTGCCGATGATGGTGCCGATGGGCACGCTGATGTCGTTGCCGCCAGCGGTCTCGCAACTCGATGGCGCGGGCCGCCGCGACGAGGTCGGCGCGCTGTTCCGGCAGGGGCTGTGGCTGTCGGTGGTGCTCGGGATCGCGCTGTTCGGCTTCATGACCGCCGCGGTGCATGCGCTCGGACCGATGGGCATCGCGCCGGAGATCGTGCCCGGCGCCAGCGACTTCCTGCGCGGCATCCGCTGGGGCGTGCCGGCGCTGACCCTGTACCTGTGCATGCGCTACCTCTGCGACGGCCTGCACTTCACCCTGCCGACGATGCTGTTCGGGTTCGGCGGACTGTTGCTGCTGGTGCCGCTGGGCTATGCGTTGACCTACGGCCTGTTCGGCATGCCCGAGCGCGGCGCCGGCGGCCTCGGCATCGCCTCGGCGGTCATGCTGTGGGCACAGGCGATCGCGTTCGCGCTGTACCTGAGGCGGGCGCGACGGTTTGCCGGACTGCGCCTGTTCGCGCGCTTCGACCTGCCGCACTGGCCGGCCATCCGCGGGCTGCTCGCGACCGGCCTGCCGATCGGGGTGACGGTGGCGATGGAGGGCGGCCTGTTCGTCACCACCGCGTTGCTGATCGGCCGGCTCGGCGAGATCCCGGCGGCCGCGCACCAGATCGCGATCAACGTCGCCAGCCTGTGCTTCATGATCCCGATGGGCCTGGCCGAGGCGACCACGGTGCGGGTCGGCCATGCGCTCGGCCGCGGTGATGGCTTTGGGGTGCGCCGGGCCGCCAATGCGGGGTACGTGATCGTGCTCGGCACCCAGGCGCTGTCGGCGCTGGTGCTGCTGCTGGGCAACGAGTGGATCGTCGGGTTCTACACCGATGACGTGGCGGTCGCGACGCTGGCCGCGTCGCTGCTGCTGTTTGCGGCGGCGTTCCAGTTCCCCGACGGCGTGCAGGTGCTGTCGGCCGGCGCCCTGCGCGGGCTCGGCGACACCCGCGTGCCGATGCTGCTGGCGGTGCTGGCGTACTGGGGCATCGGCATGCCGCTGGGCGCCGGGCTTGGGCTCGGTCTCGGCTACGGCCCGCGCGGCATGTGGGTCGGCCTGATCGCCGGCCTGCTGGTCGCTTCGGTGCTGCTCGGGACGCGGTTCTGGCGGTCGAGCCGGCCGGCGCGGCTGCAGCGGCTGCTCGGCGCGCGCCCGCTCGACCGCACCCCCGACGCCACCCGGGTGACCAATGACGGATGATTCACCCCGTCCCAGCCGGTAGGCTGTGGAATCGAATCGGAGTTGTCGAAAATGAACCAGCCCCCGCGTCGCGGACCCATCGCCCGCTTCTTCATCGGCTTGTGGGACGCGATGAACTTCACCCGCCGGTTGATCTTCAACCTGGTGTTCTTCGTGCTGCTGATCCTGTTCCTGGCCATCCTCGGCGCCGGCGACCGGGTCGAGCCGCTGCTGGACCGCACCACCCTGGTGATCGCGCCGGAAGGCGCGCTGGTCGAGCAGTACAGCGTCGACCCGGCGACCCGCGCGCTGACCCGGGCGATGGGCGAGAAGAGCGGCGAAGTGCAGTTGCGCGACCTGCTGCGGGCGCTGGACACGGCCGCGACCGACAAGCGGATCGAACGGGTGGTGCTGCAGCTCGACAAACTTGGTGGCGGCGGCATGGCCAGCCGTCGCGAGGTCGCCGCCGCGGTGGCGCGATTGCGCGAGAGCGGCAAGCAGGTGCTGGCGTTCTCCGAAATGATGGGCCAGCAGCAGTACCTGATCGCGGCGCAGGCCAACGAGATCTACCTCGACCCGATGGGCGGCCTGATGCTGGAAGGCCTCGGCCGCTACCGCCAGTACTACCGCGAAGGCCTGCAGGACAAGCTGGGCGTCGACGTGCACCTGTTCAAGGTCGGCGAGTACAAGTCGGCGGCGGAACCGTTCGTGCTCGACGCGGCTTCGCCGGAGTCGAAGCAGGCCGACCTGTACTGGATGAACGACCTCTGGAACCGCTACCTGGCCGATGTCGGCAAGGCGCGCGGGATCGCGCCGGCGACGATCGCCGCCGACATCGACCAGCTGCCGGCCGGGATCGCGGAGGTCAATGGCGACCTCGCCCAGTACGCGCTGCAGCACAAGCTGGTGGATGCGCTGAAGACCCGCGGGCAGCTCGATGAAATGCTGGTCGAGCGGGGTGTCGCCGATTTCGATGCCGAAGGCGGCTTCCGCCAGGTGTCGCTGGACGGCTACCTCGCCCACCTCGACGGCGCGTTGCAGATGGCCGCCGATCCCCGGCCGCAGGTGGCGGTGGTGGTCGCGGCCGGTTCGATCACCGGTGGCGAGCAGCCGCCGGGCACGATCGGTGGCGAATCGACCTCGGCGCTGCTGCGCCAGGCGCGCGACGACAACAACGTCAAGGCGGTGGTGCTGCGCGTGGATTCGCCCGGCGGCGAGGTGTTCGCCTCCGAGCAGATCCGCCGCGAGGTGGTCGCGCTGCAGGACGCCGGCAAGCCGGTGGTGGTGTCGATGGGCGACCTGGCCGCGTCCGGCGGCTACTGGATCAGCATGGATGCCGACCGCATCTACGCCGACCCGTCGACGATCACCGGCTCGATCGGCATCTTCGGCATGATCCCGACCATCCCGCGCGCGCTCGACAGGATCGGCGTCAACACCGATGGCGTCGGCACCACG
Source organism: Lysobacter sp. F60174L2 (assembly GCF_052547135.1). Taxonomy (NCBI): domain Bacteria; kingdom Pseudomonadati; phylum Pseudomonadota; class Gammaproteobacteria; order Lysobacterales; family Lysobacteraceae; genus Lysobacter; species Lysobacter sp. F60174L2. Next base: position 503,115 of record NZ_JBQWRA010000001.1, read on the forward strand.
CGCTTTGCCGGTGCGTTCAACATCACCCGCGAGCTCGACCCGGCGGTCGGCCAGGTCATCCAGTCGGTGATCGAGAAGGGATACCGCGACTTCATCGGCAAGGTCGCCGGCGCGCGCGAGCAGACGGTGGCGAAGATCGACGAGGTCGCCCGCGGCCGGGTCTGGAGCGGCGCGCAGGCCAAGGCGCGCGGGCTGGTCGACGAACTGGGCGGCATCCGTCCCGCGATCGCCGACGCCGCCAAGCGCGCCGAACTCGGCGAGCCCGGCGACTACGCGGTGCGCTACGTCGAGAAGGCGGCATCGCCGTTCGAGCAGTTCTTCACCGGCTTCGCGCAGAGCCGCATCGGCGCGAACCTGCTGGGCGACTCCGCGCTCGCCCGCGGGCTCGTCGCCAAGGCGTTGCCGCAGACCCGCGCCGACATGGCGTTGCTGGAAGGCGCGATCACCCCGGTCGCCGGCGTGCCGGTGAAGGCACTGGCCTACTGCTTCTGCAGCTTGCGGTAGTTCGATGGGATTGTGGCGACGCCCCGCCTGAAGGGGCGTCGTCGTCCGCATATCCGCCGCGCTCCACGAATGTAGGAGCGACGTAAGTCGCGACCGCACGACGCAACCGGGCACCAGTGAAATCGCGACTCACGTCGCTCCTACATCGAAGCGTGACCCCGCCGCGTAAACCGGAACGGGCCGCCGTCCTGTCGCGTCTCAGCCCCCGGCCGCCTCGATCGCCGCACGTTGCGCCTCGGCCGCCTTCTGCATATCCCCTTCCACCGCCTTCGCCTTGTCCAACGGCTCCTGCATCGCATCGCGCAGTCCGGTGGCATGCGCCTGCGGTTCCACCGGGCGTTCCGGGTCGGGCGGCGTCGGCTTGCAGGCGGACAGCGCCAGCGCGGCGCAGCACAGCGCGCTGGCGAGTGCGGCACGGGACAGGTTTCGCGGCATCGCGGAGATCCTCATCGTGGCTCGGGGCTATGCTACGCCGGTCGCGCATCCATCGCAGGTTTCCGCGCGGCGCCCTCGACAGGAGCAGGCATGGACCCCAAACGCTGGCGGCTGGACGGACAACTGGCGCTGGTCACCGGCGGCAGCGCTGGCATCGGCCGCGCGATCGCGCGCGAACTGCTCGGCTTCGGCGCCGACGTGCTGCTGGCCGCGCGCGACGCGGCCGGTCTCGACGATGCCCGCGCCGAACTGCTGGAGGATTTCCCCGAGCGCGAGATGCAGGTATTCGCCTGCGACGTCGGCATCGAGGAGCAACGCCGCGAGCTGCTCGACTGGGTCGAGGATTTCGGCGAGGGCCTGCACATCCTGGTCAACAACGCCGGAGCCAACCTCAGTAAACCCAGCACCGACTACGGCGACGACGAGTGGCGGCAGATCTTCGAGGTCAACCTGTTCGCTGCGTTCGAACTGTCGCGCTACCTGCACCCGCTGCTGACCCGACACGCGGCCTCATCCATCGTCAACGTCGGCAGCGTGTCGGGACTCACCCACGTGCGCACCGGTGCGCCCTACGGCATGAGCAAGGCGGCGATGCACCAGATGACCCGCAACCTCGCGGTCGAATGGGCCGAGGACGGCATCCGGGTCAACGCGGTGGCGCCGTGGTACATCCGCACCCGGCGCACCTCCAGCAAGCTGGCCGATCCCGACTACCTCGACGAGGTGTTGCTGCGCACGCCGCTGGGGCGGATCGGCGAGCCGGAGGAGGTCGCCGCGGCGGTCGCGTTCCTGTGCCTGCCGGCCTCCGGCTACGTCACCGGCGAGTGCATCGCGGTCGACGGCGGGTTCCTGCGCTACGGGTTCTGAGCACCGCGGTTGCGTTCAGTCGCAGGTGCTGTGGGCGACGATCGTGCGGATCCGCTCGAGTTCGGCCGCCGCCGCGTCCGGGTCCTGCGCGCGGTCGAATTCGACGATCGCCTCGCTGCGCATCAGGTGGTCGCGCCAGCTCTCGCACAGCGCCGCTTCGGGCACCGGCTGGCAGAAGTCCGACACCACCATGCAAGCCGCGCCGGCACCCTGCGCCGGGTCGCCACCGAGGCCGGTGGTCCGCATAGGCGCGCACCGCTGTGCCGGGGTGGTGCTGTCGCTGAAATACTCCTCGCGGTTCCAGGTCTTGCAGGCGAACAGCGGGGGCGGTGGCGTGCGCTCGGCCGGCGGGACGGGCGGGTCCGGGGGCGTGTCGGATGCTGGCGTTTCGATCACCGTGGGGACGGGTGTCGGCTCGGTGGGTGGTGCCGGTTCGGGCGCCGGAACCGGGGGTTCGACCGGTGGCGTATACGGCGGTGGCGCCGCGGTCTCGATCACCCGGCGTTCCTCGCGGCTGCCCCCGGGGCAACGCACGTCGTTCTGCACCGTGACCGCGCCGCTGGCGTCGGTGCAGCGGTAGATCACCACCGCGTCCTGTGCGGTCGCGGGGGCCATGAACCCGAGCGCGATCGCGAGGGCGATGATTGGCAGATGCGCCCACGTGCGCGTGATTGCTGCGCGAGACCCGCCGTAGCGAACCACGGACTGCGTCGTCGCCATCGTCATCACCCCGTGCATTCGCGGTCCAGCCGCGCATTGATGCGGTCCTGCTCGGCATCGATCTGCCTGCGCTCGCTCTGCAGTGCGCTGTTGTAACGACGGCCCAGTTCCCAGTGGCGGTCGCGCAGGCGCTGGCAGACTTCGGCGGGCGGCAGCCGCTGGCAGGTGTCACGGATCCAGGTGCCGGGCGTATGGGCAAGGCCCACGGCCGGTGGCAGTTCGGGCGCGCGTTGCGGATCGCCCGGCGGCGGCGGGCTGGACCGGCCGATGCCGTCGAACACCAGGCCATTGCCGAGGTGGCTGCGGCTGCCGGCCGGTCGCACCGGCACGTCCAGCGGCGGGCGCCGGATCACCGGCGGCTGCGTATCGGCCGACGGGCGCCGCGGGTAGGCGTATGGCGGGCGCGCCGGGTAGCCCAGCGTCCACAGCGGGATCCAGCGCGGATTGCCGACCGGGTTGTCGCTGGTGTAGGTCTCGCCGTCGGCGGTGGTGCATTCGTAGACCGGCGCGGGCCGTTCGAGCACCACCACCCGGGTGACGATCTTTTCCGGTGCGGGCGCTGCCGCCGGGGCCGGCGCCGGCTTCGCGGCGGGCCGTGGTGGCGGGTCCTTCGGCCGCTGCATCTCGATCGCCTGTTGCTGCTCGCCGCGCTTGCACGGGGTGTCGCGCAGGGTCAGCGCGCCGCCGGCATCGGTGCAGCGGTAGATCGTGACCTGCTCCGGTCGTGCGTCGGCCCGCGCCACGGGGAGCAGGAGCAGCAGGACGAGCAGCGGCGGCAGGCGATCGTGCATGCCGTCATCTTGCACCGGCTTATGTCGATGCGGGTGAACCCGGCCGCCAATGGCCGGTGCGCGCGTGTCGCTGTCGACAGGCCGCACGCTGCCAGCTGCACGGGTTGGCATCGGCGGGGTCGCGCGCCGGTTCAGGGCCGCAGCACCGTCCCGCTGCACGCATCGCGGATGCGGGTCGGGCTCGACAACCCGCCGGTGTCGCCTTCGACGATCGCATCGACGGCGCCGCGCAGGACGGGGTCGAACGCATCGAGCCGACGCGGCGGTTCGGCGCCGGCCGGGTTGGCGCTGGTCGACACCAGTGGCCCGCCAAACGCGGTGCACAGCGCGATGACGGCCGGGTGCGCGCTGACCCGCACCGCGACGCCGTCGTGGCTGCCGGTGATCCAGCGCGGCACCCGCGCGGTGGCCGGGACGATCCAGGTGTTCGGGCCGGGCCACGAGGCGAGCACGCGCTCGCGCACATCCGCCGGGATGGCGTCCCAGTCGAGCAGGCCGTCGAGATGGCCCAGGGCGCCGGCGATCAGGATCAGGCCCTTGTCGACCGGGCGCTGCTTGAGTGCCAGCAGGCGGGTGACCGCGGCTTCGTCGAACGGATTGCAGCCCAGCCCCCAGACCGCTTCGGTCGGATAGGCGATGACGCCGCCGCGGCGCAGGGCGGCGATGGCGGCGGTGGGCCGGATGGGAGCGGACATGCGGGAAAGCATAGCGCCACGGTCGAGTGTGGCGTGTCGTGACACGGAATGTAGGAGCGACGTGAGTCGCGAACGCCTCGGTAACCGGTGGGTCGACCCGGTTCCGGCCTTCAAGGAAACACGGTGGCGACGGCGAGATCCTGCGCGCAGCGCGCCAGACGCGACAACAGGGAAATCGCGACTTACGTCGCTCCTACACCAGGGTGTCAGGCGGGCTTCTTGGTGGCCTTTTTGACGACTTTCTTCGTGGCCTTCTTTGCGGTGGTTTTCTTTGCCGCCTTCTTGGCGGGCGCTTTCTTCGCGACCTTCTTCGCCGCCGCCTTTTTGACCGCAGCCTTCTTCGCCGGCGCCTTCTTGCCGAAGCCCTTGCGCATCGGCTTGCCGGTCTCCTCCATCAGCTTGACGACTTCCTCCAAGGTCAGCGAGGCCGGCTCGCGGTCCTTCGGGATCTTGCCGTTGAGCTTGCCGTCGCTGAGGTACGGACCGTAGCGGCCGTTGAGGACCTGGATGTCGCTGCCGGCGAACTCCTTGATGATCCGGTTGCGGGCGATCTCCTCCTTCTCCTCGATCAGGAAAACGGCGCGCTCCAGGTCGATCTTGTAGGGGTCGTCCTCTTTCTTCAGCGAGGCGTAGGTACTTCCACGCTTGGCGAACGGCCCGAAGCGGCCGATGCCGACGCTGACGTCCTCGCCGTTGTGCTGGCCGAGGGCGCGCGGCATCTTGAACAGCTCCAGCGCCGCTTCCAGGCTGATCGAGTAGATGCTCTGGCCCGGCTGCAGCGAGGCGAACTTCGGCTTCTCCTCGTCCTCGACCGTGCCCATCTGCACCAGCGGACCGTACTTGCCGATGCGCGCGCTGACCGGGCGGCCGCTGGCCGGGTCGTTGCCGAGGATGCGCACGCTGCCGGCGTCGACCTTGTCGAGTGATTCCTTCTTGTCCTCGACCAGCTCGTGGAACGGCTCCCAGAAGCGCTCCATCAACGGCACCCACGCTTCCTCGCCGCGCGACACCGCATCGAGGTCGTCCTCGAGCTTGGCGGTGAAGTCGTAGTCGACGTACTGGGTGAAGTGCGCCGACAGGAACTTGCTGACCGCGCGGCCGACGTCGGTCGGGCGGAAGCGGCGGCTGTCGAGTTCGACGTACTTGCGGAACAGCAGGGTCGCGATGATCGAGGCGTAGGTCGACGGCCGGCCGATGCCGTATTCCTCCAGCGCCTTGACCAGGCTCGCTTCGGAGAACCGCGGCGGCGGCTCGGTGAAGTGCTGGTCGGCGTGGATGCGGTCGAGCGGGATGCGGTCGCCGGTCTTCATCGGCGGCAGCTTGCGGCCCTCGTCGTCGGCATCGGCGGCCTTGGCGTCCTTGCCTTCCTCGTAGACGGCGAGGAAGCCCGGGTCGATCACGGTGGTGCCGGACACGCGGAAGCTGTGTTCGCTGCCGGCGGCGAGGTCGACCGACACCGTGTTGAGCGTGGCAGGGACCATCTGGCTGGCGACCGCGCGCTTCCAGATCAGCTCGTACAGCCGGCGGGCGTCGTCCTCGAGGAAGCGCGAGACCTGCGCCGGGGTGCGCAGCGCCGAGGTCGGGCGCACCGCCTCGTGGGCCTCCTGCGCGTTCTTCGACTTCGACTTGTAGGTGACCGGCTGGTCGGGCACCGCGCGGGTGCCGTAGTCGCGCGCGATCACGTCGCGGATCTCGCTGACCGCCTCGACCGACAGGTTGACCGAGTCGGTACGCATGTAGCTGATCAGGCCGACCGTGCCTTCGTCGCCGAGCGCCACGCCCTCGTAGAGTTTCTGCGCGACCTGCATGGTGCGCTTGGTGGTGAAGCCGAGCTTGCGCGCGGCCTCCTGCTGCAAGGTCGAGGTGGTGAACGGCGCGGCCGGGCGGCGCTTGCGCTCCTTGCTGGTGACGTCGGTGACGTGCAGCGCGCCGTTGGCGGCGGACACGATGCGCTGGCGCGCGGCCTCGGCGGTGTCGCCGTCGGTGATCGTGAACTGCTCGAACTTCTGTCCGTCGAGCTTGGTCAGGCGCGCGCTGAAGGCCTGGCTCGGATGCTGGCACTCGGCTTCGATCGACCAGTACTCGCGTGCCTTGAACGCCTCGATCTCTTCCTCGCGCTCGACGATCATGCGCAGCGCCGGGCTCTGCACGCGGCCGGCGGACAGGCCGCGCTGGACCTTGCGCCACAGCACCGGCGACAGGTTGAAGCCGACCAGATAGTCGAGCGCGCGGCGGGCCTGCTGGGCGTCGACCAGGTCGCCGGCGATGTCGCGCGGGGCGTTCATCGCCTCCTTGATCGCGCGCGGGGTGATCTCGGTGAACACCACCCGCTGCAGGGTCTTGCCGTCGAGCAGGCCGCGCTCGCGCAGGATCTCGGCGATGTGCCAGCTGATCGCCTCGCCCTCGCGGTCCGGGTCGGTCGCGAGGTAGACGGCGTCGGCGCCCTTGGCGGCCTTGGCGATCGCGGCGACGTGCTTCTCGTTCTTCTCGATCAGGTCGTAGCGCATCGCGAAGTCGGCGGCGGGATCGACCGCGCCCTCCTTCGGCACCAGGTCGCGGACATGGCCATAGGAGGCCAGGACGATGAAGTCCTTGCCGAGGTATTTGTTGATCGTCTTGGCCTTGGCCGGCGACTCGACGATGAGGAGGTTCTTGGCCACGCGGCAGAGCCTGTCGTTGGGGGCGAGGGCGCGCCGTGAAGAAGGCGCGCTGTCCAAGCCGGATGGGAGTGCCGGGAATGGCCGGAACCGGACAAGGGCGACGCCCGGGGCGGACCCCGGGCGTTCAGGAATGCTTCTTTAGTGGAATCACGCGGCAGGCGTTGCTGTCAAGCCGATGCGCGGGCGTCCTGCGCGAAACCGGCCGCAAGCCACACATTATTGATGGTCCTGCCGCTCAGTGCACCGGTTCCGGGTCTTCCTCGAACATCTGGGTTTCCATCCAGGCGTAGGCCGCCTCGCTGCCGGGCTGGTTGAACAGCACCATCAGCACCACCCACTTGAGGTCGTCCAGGTCGATGCCGTCCTGGTCCAGCGCCATCGCCCGGTCCAGCACCAGCTCGCGCTGGCCGGCATCGAGGATGCCGTGCTGCTCCAGGAACAGCAGGAAGCCCCGGCAGTCGGTGTCGAGGCGGTCGAGTTCGGGGCCGGCATAGACCCGGACCGGGCCGTCGGCACGCGCAGGCGTCGCCGCCGGCCGCTGCAGGGCCAGCGCGTCGAGCCATTCGAAGGCCTTGTTGATCTCCGCCGGGCTGAACCCGGCCTGGCCCAGCTCCTGGAACAATGGGCCGCTTTGCAGGTTGTCGCGGTCGCGGACGAGGTCCGCATCTTCGGTGAAGTAGTGTTCGAACAGGTACAGCAGGACGTCCAGGATGCTCTCTTTCATTTCCCCTCGGCCTGCGCCGCAAGCGGCGCGGTGGGTCAGGAGTTGCTGAGACCGCCGACCCCGTTCAGGCATGGGTTCAGCGGTTGCGAAAATACCGGCCGTGTTGCACCGCCACGCGACCCTCCAGCTCCATGAGCAGCAGCATGGATGACAGTCGTGCGGCCGTCAATCCGGTGCGTTCGACCAACTGGTCCATACCGGTTGGGTCGTGACCGAGTGCACACCACACGATGTGGTGGTCACCGTCCACACCGTCGTTGGCCTCCGGCTGCCGGTTTGGACCACGGGTAGCGGCCGGCGGTTCAATCCGGGCAGGCCCCGGCGAATCCGTGATCGTTCCGTGGTCAGGATCATGAAGGCCGGCGCTGGCGACGGCATGGCCCTCCGACGTGGGGGCGAGCAGGTGCTGGCGCAAGTCGCCGGCGAGGTTCGCCACGGCCGGGGCGAGCAGGTCGACCACCTCCTGCGGATGTTCGACCAGCGCGGCGCCATCACGGATCAGCCGGTGGCAGCCGCGTGCGAGCGGATTGTGGATCGAGCCCGGCAGGGCCATCACCTCGCGTCCGCAGTCGGCCGCGAGCCGGGCGGTGATCAGCGCGCCGGAGCGGTGCGCGGCCTCGATCACCAGGGTGCCGAGGCTTAGCCCGGCGAGGATGCGGTTGCGGCTCGGGAAATGCTCCTTGCGCGGCCCGGTTCCCGGCAGGTGTTCGCTGACGATGGCGCCATGTTTGGCGATTTTTTCGTGCAACTCGTGGTTGCTGCGGGGGTAGGCCACGTCCGGCCCGGTGCCGAGGACGGCTACGGTCGGCGCATCGCTGGCGAGGGCGGCATGGTGGGCGGCGGTGTCGATGCCCGCGGCCATCCCGCTGGCGACCAGCAGGCCGGCGGCACCCAGTGCGCGGGTGAACGCGACCGTGTTCTCGCGGCCGACCGGAGTTGGCGAGCGACTGCCGACGATCGCCACCGCCGGCCGCCACAGCAGGGCGGGGTCGCCAGTGACGAACAGCGCCAGCGGTGGATTCGGGCTACGCCGCAGCAACGGCGGGTAGTCGGGATGGTGCCAGCCGAGCAGGTGGTGGTCGGCACCCGCGAGCCAGTCGCGGGCGCGGGCCAGTTCGGCCGGGGCCGGACCACGCAATGCGGCGACCTGGCTCGTGGAAAGGCCGCTGGCGCGCCACAGCGCGGCGGCGGCCAGCGCTGCGGCGGGTCGTGCCTGTTCCAGCAGATGCCGCCTCGGCGCCGCGGCGCCCCCGCACGTGATCAGGCGCAGCAGGGCTTCGGCGTCGGCGGGTGTGTCGGCGGCGGATCCAGGCATCCCCGAACGCGTGGGGAAGTCGGTGAAAAGGTCGGTGCGCGTGGCGGAGTCGGGAGTCGGCATCCGCCCAGCATCGGCCGCAAACGACGACGGCGCCCTAGGGCGCCGTCGCGTGCTGCGGTAGGGAAATCCCTACTCGATCAGTAAGGCGCGTCCGGGTGCTTGAGCTCGTGGCCGACCTGGACCGGCCGGATCGCGTCCATCACCAGCGCGTAGCTGACCTTGTCGAAGGTGCGGAACACCATCAGGTGGCCGGCGAACTCGTCCGGCAGGCGCACCTTGCTGTTCTTGCCGAAGGTGTCCTCGCTGCGATCCCACGGCCCGTTCTCGACCCGGTCGACCACCGAGTTGCCGACCTGCCAGCTGGAGAACACGGTGCCGTTGTCGACGCCGTCGCGGGCGCCGACCGAGATCGCCACCACGTCGCGCGGGCCGCCGGTGCTCAGCATGTCGGCGACCGCCATGATGCGGGCGCGACCGAAGTCGAGCTGGCGGCTGGGGGCGTGCGGGAAGAACTGCAGGTCGTACGGCTGGGCCTCGACCGGGATCAGGCGGTCGCCGACCCGGACTTCGCGGCCGCTGTCGTCCAGCAGCAGGGTGGTGACCTCGATCCCGCCGACTTCGCCACGGGTGACGGTGCCGGTGTTCTGCCGCATCAGCTCGTAGCCGAGCAGTTCGTGGCCGTTGTCGGACACCACCGCGTTGGTCCAGTACTGCTCGAAATCGACCGTGCGCTTGCCGCGGAAGTCGAGATCGTCCTTGTGGAAGATGTCGCAGCAGGCTTCGCGGTCGAGCCGGGTGTAGCGCTGGGTCGGGCGGACCACCTGGTAGCGCTGGCCCGGCTGGGCGTTCTCGAGGCCTTCGATGTAGGCGACCTGGCCCTGGGTGCCGCGCAGTCGCTCGCTCTCGAGCGACACCACGTAGGGCAGCTGCTCGAACCCGTCGACCACGCGCAGGTCCTTCAGGAACGGCTCGACGTCCGACAGCGGCACGCCGGTCACCGGGGCGACCTCGCGCGGGCCGGCTTCGGCCACGGTCACGCGGTCGAGGTAGGCCAGCGACAGCACGTCGCCCGGGTAGATGAGGTGTGGATTGGCCACCTGCGGGTTGGCCTGCCAGATTTCCGGCCACAGCCACGGCTTCTCGAGGAAGCGTCCGGCGATATCCCACAAGGTGTCGCCCTTCTGCACCACGTAGGTGTCAGGATGGTCGCCACGGATTTCGGCGGCCAGCGCATGGGCGGCAATCGTCAGCAACGCAGCGGTCATCACCGCACGGATCGGTTTTAGCATGGCAGTTCTACCTGATTCCCCTTGCAGGTGCGCCCGAGCGTCAGTAACTGACGGTGGGGGCTGCCCGCACTATAGCCCAGAAGAACCGCGCGGTTGCAAGCAATCCGGCCCGCCAACGGCGTTACAATCCATCGGCTGCTTGTGGTTGTGACCCACGCCCCCATTTTCAGAGCCATGGCCCTTTTACCGATACTCGAATTCCCCGATCCGCGCCTGCGCACCGTCGCCGCGCCCGTCGACCTGTCGCACGTGGCGTCGCCGGAGTTCCAGCAACTGCTCGACGACATGTTCGAGACCATGTACGCCGCGCCCGGCATCGGCCTGGCGGCGAGCCAGGTCGACGTGCACCAGCGCTTCATGGTGATCGACGTCAGCGAGGAGAAGGACCAGCCGCTGGTGTTCATCAACCCGGAGATCACCGAGCGCGCCGGTGAGCAGGTCTGCCAGGAAGGCTGCCTGTCAGTGCCGGGGATCTTCGCCGACGTGACCCGCTCCGACCGGATCACGGTCAAGGCGATCGGCCGCGATGGCCAGCCGTTCGAGATGCGGGTCGACGACCTGCTGGCGGTCTGCGTGCAGCACGAGATGGACCACCTGCTGGGCAAGCTGTTCGTCGATTACCTGTCGCCGCTGAAGCGCGAGATGGTGCGCAAGAAGCTGGCCAAGGCCAAGCGCAACGCGGCCTGAGTGCCGCGGCGGCGGCTGTAGAATCGCCGCATGAGAATTGTCTTTGCCGGAACCCCCGAGTTCGCCGTGCCGTGCCTGCGCGCGGCGGCCCAGCGCAATGAAGTCGTCGCCGTGTATACCCAGCCCGACCGTCCGGCCGGGCGTGGTCGCACGCTGGCGCCGTCGCCGGTCAAGCGCGAGGCGCTGCTGCGCGGGATCGAGGTGCTGCAGCCGGAGAACTTCAAGACCCCGCTGTCGCGCGAGGCGCTGGCCGCGCTCAAGCCCGACCTGCTGGTGGTGGTCGCCTACGGCCTGATCCTGCCGCAGGCGGTGCTCGACATCCCGACCCACGGTTGCTGGAACGTGCACGCCTCGCTGCTGCCGCGCTGGCGCGGCGCGGCACCGATCCAGCGGGCGATCCAGGCCGGTGACGGGCAGACCGGGGTCTGCCTGATGCAGATGGAGAAGGGCCTCGACACCGGGCCGGTGCTGTTGAAGCAGGCGATCGACATCGGCGCCGACGAGACCGGCGGCCACTTGCACGACCGCCTCGCCACGCTCGGTGCGCAGGTGCTGGCCGATGGCCTCGGGCTGCTGCGCGCCGGCATCCGCCCGGTGCCGCAACCGCAGCCGGGCGAGGGCGTGACCTACGCCCACAAACTCGACAAGGCCGAGGCGCGGCTCGACTGGTCGCGTCCGGCGACCGAGCTGGCCAACACCGTGCGCGCATTCAACCCGTGGCCGATGGCCGAAGCGCAACTGGCCGGCGAACGCGTGCGCCTGCATGGCGCGGTGGCGCTGTCGCTGTCCCACGCCGCTGCGCCGGGGACCGTACTGCTGGCCGGCCGCGACGGCATCGACGTCGCCTGTGGCGAAGGTGCGCTGCGGATCCGCGTGCTGCAACGCGACGGTGGCAAGGCGATGAGCGCCGCCGATTACCTCAACGGCCGGCGCGACCTCGCGGCCGGTGCATAGGGCTTGTTTCGATGACGATGGCCGTTTGCCCGATGGTAGGAGCGACGTGAGTCGCGTCCTGTACATCCTCTTCAGCGTTCGGCGGGTCGCGACTCACGTCGCTCCTGCAAGAACGGAATGCCGCGCATGAAACCCGCCGTCGGAACCCAGCCGCGCCTCATCGCGACCCGTGTGCTCGACGCGGTGTTGCACCGCGGCCGTTCGCTCAAGGCAGAACTGGCGACTTCGCTCGATGCGTTGCCCGATCCGCGCGACCGCGCGCTGGTAGAGGCGATCTGCTTCGCGGTGCTGCGCGAGGGCGCACGCTTCGATGCGGCACTGGCGGCCTGGCTGCCGCGACCGCTGGCCAAGCGCGATCGCGAGCTGCGCGCGTTGCTGCTGGCCGGCTTCGCCCAGCTCGACCCGCTCGGCCTGCCGCCGCACGCGGCCGTGGGCGCGACCGTCGAGGCCGCGCGCGCGCTCGGCCGCCAGCACCAGTCGAGGCTGGTCAATGCGTTGTTGCGCCGCGCCCAGCGCGAAGGCCTGCCGGCCGCCGAAGCGGGAGCGCAGTGGCCGCAATGGCTGCGTGCACGGATCGAACACGACTGGCCCGGCCAAAGCCGGGCGATCTTCGCCGCGAGCGCGCAGGCGCCACCGCTGTGGCTGCGGGTCAACCACCGGCAGGGCACGCGCGATGCCTATCGGGAACAGCTGCGGCATGCCGGCATCGACGCGATATCCAACCCCGACCTCGCCGACGGCCTGCGGCTCGACACCCCGGTGCCGGTCGCCACGCTGCCGGGCTTCGCCGACGGCGCGGTGTCGGTACAGGACGGCGCCGCCCAGCGTGTCGCCGATGCACTCGCGCCGCCCCCGGGGGGCCGTGTGCTGGATGCCTGCGCCGCGCCCGGCGGCAAGTCCGCGCACCTGCTCGAACGCGACCCGGCCCTGCAGCTGACCGCGCTCGACATCGACCCGGCGCGGCTGCGGCAGGTCCGCGAAACCCTCGACCGCCTGCAACTCGCCGGCAACATCGAACTGCGCGCCGCCGACGCCGTCGACCTGGACAACTGGTGGGACGGCACGCCGTTCGACGCGGTGCTGCTGGACGCACCGTGTTCGGCCACCGGCATCGTTCGGCGCCAGCCCGACGTGTTGCTGCACCGGCGCGAGTCGGACCTGTCCGCACTGGTCGCCACCCAGGCCGCGCTGCTCGATGCGCTGTGGCGCACCGTCGCTCCCGGCGGCGTGCTGCTGTACGCGACCTGCTCGATCCTCAAGGCCGAGAACACCGCGCAGGTCGACGCCTTCCTCGCGCGCACGCCCGACGTGAGCGCCGAACCGCTCGATGCCGCGTTCGGCCACGCCAGCGGTGCCGGCCGCCAGCGCCTGCCTGGCGAGGACGGCATGGACGGGTTTTTCTACGCGCGCCTGCGCAAGGCCTGATCCCGGTTGGGGCCAGGCCTGGTGGTGTTTCGGAGTCCGCGATCTCCATCCGGGAGTGCGCGACGGATTACTATCCCGCCATGTCACATCTTCCCATCAGCCTTGTGGTTATCACCCACAACGAGGCAAACAACATCGCGCGCTGCCTGGACAGCGTGCCATTCGCGTCCGAAAAGCTCGTCGTCGACAGCGGCAGCGACGATGACACCGTGGCGGTGGCCCAGGCCCACGGAGCACGCGTGGTCCACCAGGACTGGCTGGGGTTCGGTGCTCAACGCAACTTCGCCAGTACCCAGGCATCCCACGACTGGATACTGGTGCTGGACGCAGACGAATTCCTTGAACCGGCGCTGGTGGCCGAACTGGAAAGCAGGTTGCCGTCGATGCTCCAGAGCGGAGCCGCGGTCGGAATTCTCCGCCGCAGCACCTGGTACATGGGCGCCCCGATGCGCTGGTACCGACCGATGGTGGGCGAGAAGGTGGAGCGCCTTTACCACCGTGGACGTGCGCGCTGGACCGACGCACGGGTCCACGAGTCGCTGCGTTTCGAGGGTGCGGCGGAAATGTTCGAAGCGCCCTTCCATCACCTCCACAACCCGACGCTGCCGCACAAGCAGCTCAAGGTATTGCGTTACGCCGAGTTGAAATGCCGCGACTGGCACGCGCGCGGGCGTGCGCCGCGGATATGGATGGCGCCGCTTGTCTATCTGGCCGCCTTTCTGAAGGACTGGCTGTTGCGCCTGGCGATCCTGGATGGCTGGCGTGGCTTCATCGTCGCCCACGTCGCCGCCAGTTATGCGATCTACAAGCGGTTGCGCTACTACGAGATGCACCGGAACCCCGGGTCGATCGAAAGCGCGCGCGATGTGCTGCTGCGCCACGGGTTGGATCGATGACCGGGCGTCGTGGTACCGGCGCCCCGGCTGATCCGAAGCGCTACCTGCTCTACGGCTCGGTGCGCTACGCGCTCGGCATCCTGCGGCCACTGCAGGCGGCGGCGCGCGCGCGCGGCGACGAGGCGGCGTGGTTCTTCGATGGCGGCGACGGCGCCGACGAGCTGGGCGCCGACGAGCGCCTGCTGACCAGCGTCGAGCAGGTGCGCGACTGGAACCCGACCGCGATCCTCACCTCCAGCAACGCGCTGCCGCACTTCATGCCGGGGGTGAAGGTGCAGACCTTCCACGGCTTCGACGCCGGCAAGCCGCGGCACATCTACATCCGCCCGTTCTTCGACCTGTACTGCACCACCGGTCCGCAGGACACCGCCGCGTTCCAGGCGCTGGCCGACCGCAAGCGTTTCTTCCGCGTGATCGAGACCGGCTGGCCCAAGCTCGACCCGTTCCTGGCCAGCCTCCCGGCCACGCTGCCGCCGGTGCGCGAGCCGCCGGTGATCCTTTACCACTCGACGTTCTCGCCATCGTGGAGCGCGGCGAAGACGCTGCACGACGAGGTCAAGCGGCTCTCGCGCGACGGCCGCTGGCGCTGGATCGTGACCCTGCATCCGAAGATGGATCCGGAGGTGGTCGCAATGTACCGCGCGCTGGAGAACGAATACCTGCGCTTCGCCGACGACGACAACATCCTCGACCTGTTCGGCCAGGTCGACATGATGTGCTCGGACACGTCCTCGGCGCTGAGCGAGTTCCTGCTGACCGGCAAGCCGGTGGTGACGTTCAGGAACCGCCGGCCCGGGCCGCAGCTGATCGACATCGATGACCCGGCCGACTTCGAGCCGGCGATCGAACGCGCGCTGTCGCGACCGCCGGAGTTGATGGCGGCGATCCGCGAGTTCGGCGAACGCATCCATCCATACCGCGACGGCCGTTCGAGCGAGCGCACGCTGGAGGCGGTCGACCGCTTCCTTGTCGAGGGCGGCACCGCGTCGCTCAAGCCCCGGCCGCTCGACCCGTGGCGCAAGTTCAAGCTGCGCCGCCGGCTGAACTACTGGGGACCGGTCTGATGCGGATCGTCCACCTGATCCTGACCAGCCGCTTCGCCGGCAGCGAGCGCCATGCGCTGGAACTGGCCGCGGCGCAGGCCGCCGACCACGACGTGACCGTGGTGCTGCGCCGCGCCGGTACCGCGTCGCGGGCCGATGCGATCGCCCACCGGGTCGACCCGCGGGTCAAGGTCGAGGTGGTCGGGAACCTGTTCACCGCGTGGCAGGCGCGCCGCGTGTTGCGGCGGCTGCGACCGGACGTGGCGCACGCGCACCTCAGCGGCGGCTGCCGCGCGCTGCACGGTCTCGACGTGCCCGGTTGCCTGCGCGTGGCGACCCTGCACATCCACTACAAGCCGCGCCAGCATGATGCGCTGGATGGGCTGATCGCGATCGCGCCGTGGCAGCTCGATTCGATTCCCGCGCCACTGCGCGCGCAAACGGTGCAGATCGACAACTGGACGTTGCCGCGACCGGCCAGCGATGGCGCGCGTGCGCGGTTGCGCGCCGGGCACGGCATCGACGACGGCACCTTCGTGGTCGGTGCGCTGGGCCGGGTAGAGCCGGGCAAGGGGCTGGACGTGCTGGTCGAGGCATTCAAGCGCGCGCAGTTGCCCGATGCGCGGCTGGTGATCGTCGGCCAGGGCAAGGCGTGGAAGACCGTGCGCGAGCAGGCCGGGCCGGAGGTGCTGATGCCGGGGTTCGCCGAGCATCCGCAGGACTGGCTGGCGGCGTTCGACGGTTTTGTCAGCGCGGCGCGGCGCGAGCCGTTCGGGCTGGTGCTGCTGGAGGCGATGCAGGCCGGCCTGCCGATCGTCGCCACCGCCAGCGACGGCGCGCGCCACCTCGCATCGAAACTGCAGGAACCGCTGGTGCCGATCGACGATGCCGCGGCGCTGGCCAAGGCGTTGCAGCGGATGCATGCCGCGGGACAGTGTCGGCTGGCGTACCCGATGGATGCGTTCCGGATCGAGTCGAAGCTGGTGCAGATCGAGGCGTTCTACCGCGACGGCCTGGCGCGGCTGCGCGGCGCCTGAGCCGCGAACCGCCTCGTCACCAGCGCAACGGCCGCCGCGCCACCTCCCGCGACAACGTCGCGTACAGCGCCTGCGCCTCGGCCAGCGGCAGGAACCGCACCCGCAGCGGCGGCGACATCGCCCCGGCGCCGGCGGTGTCCAGCCACACCGTGGCGGTGCCGCAGCGGCGGTCGATCGGGTTGCGGGTCAGTTGCAGCGCCTGCAGCTTGTCGATCTCGGCGAAGCGCCAGTGGCGATTGATCCAGCCCTCGCGCACCGCGACCAGCTCGTCGCCCAGTGCCCATGCCGCGCGGGCGGCACGCCGCCGTGCCTTGAAGGCCGACCACGGCAGCCACGCAAGCACCAGTACGCCCCAGGGTGCGCCGTTCCAGGCCAGCAACGCCGCGAGCCCCAGGGCCCAGGGCAGCGAGGGCAGCCACAGCCGCCACCACGCGGACAGCGGCAGCGGACGCCAGTCCAGCCCCGCCCAGTCGGCGCGCGGCAGCAGGTGGGCGATCAGCGATCCGCATTGGTCGGGCGTCGCGATCGGCGCGATTTCACGCAACGCGCGCTGCTGGTTCTGTTGCTCGCCGACCGCGCTGTCGACCTCCAGCGACTGCCGCCGGAGCCAGCGGTGCAACAGCCCTTCATGCAGGGTCCAGGCCTGGATGCGTCGACGCGAGGCACTGGTGCGCCAGCGCGCCAGCAGCCCGCGTTCGATCGTCAGCCGGCGGCCGTGCTCGCTGAGCCGGAAGCCGTGGTACTGCAGCATCGCCAGCACGATCGACAGCAGCCGCATCAACAGCACCGCCAGCAGCGCCAGGCTGATCGCCGCGGCGGCGTATTCGGCGACGCCGAAGTGGCGCTCGCCGGCCCAGCCGAACAGCGCCTTGCCCCAGTGCTCGAACAGGTTGGGGATCAGCTCGCGATTGAACTGGGAGACGCCACCGAATGCCGCCGCGACGAGGATCAGTCCGCGGTTGGACACCAGTCCGAGCCGCAGCACTTCGCCCGGCGACAGCGCCAGCAAGGTGTCGGACCCCGCCCCCACGCCCGCCATCGCGGCGCCACCAACCGCGCGGCCGCGTTGCCGCACCAGCGTCTCCAGCGCCAGCGCGTCCTCCAGCTTGAGCACGCGCATCTCGGCCTCGGGCTTCTTGCCGCCGGCCGATTCCAGCCGCACCTCGGCGACCCCGAACACGCGGTGCAGCATCGACTGCTGCAGGGCGACGTTGTGGATGCGCGCGAACGGGATCACCCGCAGGCTGCGTTCGAGCAGGCCGCTGCGCACCACCAGCGCGTCGCCGGCCACGCCGTAGCGGTAGGTGAAGTACTGCCACAGCGAGACCAGCGCGAGCACGCCGACGCCGATCAGTGGCCACAGCTCGTTGCGGTCGCCCTGGCCGAACACCAGCAGTGCCAGCAGCGGCAGGATGAACTGCCGTAGCTGGGCCAGCAACACGAACAGCCACGACATCGGGTGCAGGCGGCGCTCGGCGTCGGCGGCGCTGGCGGTCTGCACGGCCGGCGCCGGCGGGTGTGGCCGGGCCTCAGTCATCGTCGTCGTGGTCGATCTGGCGGCCGAGGCGGTCGCGCAGGCGCTCGGCATCGGTGGCGTCGAGGTTGGGCACGGTCACCGCGCCGTGGCGGGTGCCGGCGGTATGCACGATGAGTGTCGCCAGTGCGCGTCCGCGTTGCAGTGGGCCGTGCTTGAGGTCGAGATGCTGGACCCGGCTCGCCGGCACCCGGGTCTCGCGCTGCCACAGCCGGCCGCGGCGCACCGCCAGGCCGTCGTCATCGAGGCGCCAGAAGGTGTGGCGGTACTGCTTGAGGCCCAGCCACAGTCCGAACGCGGCGCCGAGCAGCAATCCAGACGCGGCGGTCGCGACCATCCCGGCTGTCGACGGATCCATCGCCAATGCGCAGACCACGCCGGCGCCGAGGCCGGCCGCGCTTGCCAGCGGCATCGTGCCGATCAGGAACAGGTTGCGCGACCGCGGCGGCAGCGGTTGCCACGCCGACGGGTCGAACGGCTCGGTTGGTTCGACCGGATGGGCTGCCGGAACCGGGTTGTCCACTGCGTTTCCCCTGCTGTTGGTGACGCAACCGTACCGGCATCAACGGCGATAGCAGCTCGGCCAGTACGGGTTGTCCTCGCCTCGTCCCGAGGGGCGCAGCGAGAAGCGCTTGTAGGTCCATTGATACTGCGACGGGTCGCGCCGGGCAACGCGTTCGATCGCCGCGTTGAGTGCGGCCACGCTGGTCCGCGGGTCGGGGTCGGCGACCTCGTCCGGCGTCGGCGCGACATGCAGTGCGTACGCCGGACCGCCGCCGTCGCCACCCTCGATCCGCTCGCACCAGGCCACCAGCACCGCCGCCCCGCTGCGCGCGGCCAGGCGCCCGACCAGGGTCATGGTCAGCGCCTCGACCCCGAAGAACGGGCCGAATTCGCCGTCGCCGCGCTTGGGCTGCTGGTCGGGCAGGATGCCGACCACGCCGCCCGCGGCCAGCCGCTTGAACAGCTGGCGCACCCCGGACGCCCCCTCGGCGCGGACCTGGGTCACCCGCGCGGCGTTGTCGTCGCTGGCGCGGACCCGCTGCAGGAACGCCTCGCCGACCTTCGATTCCGGCGGCGCGTAAAGGATCGCCAGCGGCGTGCGCGCGGCCAGCCACTGGTTCAGCAGCTCCCAGTTGCCGTGGTGCGGGGCGACGATGATCACGCCCTTGCCGGCCGCGATCGCGTCGTCGAGCAGTCCGGTGCCGTGCTGCTCGCGGATCAGCGCGAGGTTCTCCGCATGCGGCCGGGTCCACAGCCGCAGGGTGCCGAGCAACTGCCGCGCGGTGCTGCGAAGGATCGACTGCAGCATCTGCTCGCGCTGTCCCGGCAACAGCTCGGGGTAGGCCAGTTCGAGGTTGCAGCGCACCACCCGCGCCTCGCGGCTGTCGCGCCGCAGCGAGCGCGCCGCCAGCACGTCGGCCAGCCGCATCAGCCAGCGCCACGGCAGTCGCCCGAGCAGGGCGGCGAGGGCATACAGCAGGCGGGCGGCAACGTCGGTCATCGGCCGCAGTGTAGCCGGCCCCCGCGCGCCGTTATCCTGTGTCGATGCTCGCCCTGATCCAGCGCGTCACCCAGGCCTCCGTCCGCATCGACGACGACACCGTCGGCGCGATCGGCCCCGGCCTGCTCGCGCTGGTCGGGATCGAGCCCGGCGACGGCGACGTCCAGGTCGCGCGGATGGCGCAGCGCCTGCTCGGCTACCGCGTGTTCGCCGACGAGGCCGGCCGCATGAACCTCGGCCTGGCCGATACCGGCGGTGGCCTGCTGCTGGTCAGCCAGTTCACCCTCGCTGCCGACACCTCCAGCGGCATGCGCCCCGGCTTCAGCACCGCCGCCGCACCCGCCGCGGCTGAACCGCTGTTCAACCAATTGCTGCGAACCTGCCGCGAAAAGCACGCCCCGGGGGTGGAAACCGGGCGTTTCGGTGCCCATATGGTGATCAACCTGGTCAACGACGGCCCGGTCACCTTCCTTCTACGGGCCTGAGTGCCCGGCCAGCCCCTGTAACCACGCCGTTTCGGGCGTCCGGGCAGGCGGGCTGGTATAATAGACGGTTCATTTCTCCCCAATTACGTGGTGGCGCAGCCGTATGGCCAACGAACGTCAGGCCCCCCAGTCCGACATCAAATCGCTGATCAGCAAGGGTCTGGAGCAGGGCTACCTGACCTATGCCGAAGTCAACGATCACCTCCCGAACGACATTGTCGATCCGGAGCAGATCGAGGACATCATCGGCATGATCAACGGCATGGGCATCGAGGTGCACGAGGTTGCGCCGGATGCCGAGACGCTGCTGCTCGCCGATGGCGGCTCCAACCGCGAGGTCGATGACTCGACCGCCGAGGAAGCCGCCGCCGCGCTGACCGGCATCGACGCCGAGGGTGGCCGCACCACCGACCCGGTGCGCATGTACATGCGCGAGATGGGCACGGTCGAACTGCTGACCCGCGAGGGCGAGATCGCGATCGCCAAGCGCATCGAGGAGGGCCTGAACCAGGTCCAGGCCTCGATCGCGCTGTTCCCGGGCACGATCGAATTGATCCTGCAGGACTACGAACTGCACAAGGCCGGCAAGAAGCGCCTGGCCGAGCTGCTGGTCGGCTTCCTCGACATGCTCGACGAGCCGCCGCCGGCGCCGGCCCCGGCCGCCGAAAAGGATGACAAGAACGACAAGAACGGCAAGGACGCGAAGGGCAAGGACGACGACGACAGCGACGACGATTCCGACGACGACGATGACGACGATTCCAGCGCCGACGAGGGCCCGACCGGTCCCGACCCGCTGATCGTCACCGAGCGCTTCGAGAACCTGACCTCGCTGTACGCCAAGTTCGAGAAGGCCTACGCCAAGCACGGCCCAAGCCACAAGTCGGTGGTCAAGCTGCGCGAGGAGATGGCCGAGATCTTCGTCACCCTCAAGCTGCCGCTGCCGCTGACCGACACGCTGGTGCGCAACATGCGCGACACCGTGGCCGAGCTCAAGCGCCACGAGCGCCGCATCCTCGAGCTGGCCACCCGCGTCGCCAAGATGCCGCGCAAGGACTTCATCCGCTCGTGGGACGGCAACCAGGCCAACCTGGAGTGGGTCGACGAGCTGCTGAAGCGCAAGCAGAAGTGGGCCTCGGGCCTGCGTGACGTCAAGGACCTGATCATCGCCGAGCAGCAGGCGTCGATCGCCACCGAGCAGGCGATGCGCATCACCCTGGGCGACCTCAAGGAGATGAGCCGCACCATGGCCTACGGCGAGACCAAGGCGCGCAAGGCCAAGCGCGAGATGGTCGAGGCCAACCTGCGCCTGGTGATCTCGATCGCCAAGAAGTACACCAATCGCGGCCTGCAGTTCCTCGACCTGATCCAGGAAGGCAACATCGGCCTGATGAAGGCGGTCGACAAGTTCGAGTACCGCCGTGGTTACAAGTTCTCGACGTATGCGACGTGGTGGATCCGCCAGGCGATCACCCGGTCCATTGCCGACCAGGCGCGCACCATCCGCATCCCGGTGCACATGATCGAGACGATCAACAAGCTCAACCGCATCAGCCGCCAGATGCTGCAGCAGTACGGCCGCGAGGCGACGCCGGAAGAGTTGGCGAAAGAGATGGACATGCCCGAGGACAAGATCCGCAAGGTCATGAAGATCGCCAAGGAACCGATCTCGATGGAGACCCCGATCGGCGACGACGAGGACAGCCACCTGGGCGACTTCATCGAGGACACCAACGTGATGTCCCCGGTCGACGCGACCACCGACATCAACCTGTCGGAGACCGTCCGCGACGTGCTCGCCGGGCTCACCCCGCGGGAAGCCAAGGTGCTGCGCATGCGCTTCGGCATCGACATGAACACCGACCACACCCTCGAGGAAGTCGGCAAGCAGTTCGACGTCACCCGCGAGCGGATCCGCCAGATAGAGGCCAAGGCGCTGCGAAAGCTGCGTCACCCGAGCCGCTCGGAGCAGCTGCGCAGCTTCCTCGATATCGAGTGAGTTGATTCGCCAGTCGCGACATTCGAAGCCCCGCCCAGTGCGGGGCTTCGTCGTTTGCGGGCTACAATCGCACTCCGCTCTGCGGGCCTATAGCTCAATGGTTAGAGCAGCGAACTCATAATTCGTCGGTTCCAGGTTCGAGTCCTGGTGGGCCCAGACCATACCGTCGCCGCTGGCCGCATCCGTCCACAGCGGCGACAATGACGCGATGAACGATACCGCGCAGTTCCTCGAAACCGTCGAACATGAAACCGGCCCGTCGCCGACCTGGACCGTCTTGTGGCTGCATGGCCTCGGCGCGGACGGCAACGACTTCGCGCCGATCGTGCCGGAACTGGTCCGCAAGGACTGGCCGGCGCTGCGCTTCGTGTTCCCGCATGCGCCGGTGCGGCCGGTGACGATCAACAACGGCATGTCGATGCGGGCGTGGTACGACATCGTCAGCCTCGATGCCGGGCGCATGGCCGACCGTGCCGACGAGGCCGGGGTCAACCAGTCGGTGGCGCAGGTCGAGGCGCTGATCGCTCGCGAGGGCGAGCGTGGAGTCGCGCCGGAGCGTGTGGTGCTTGCCGGATTCTCGCAGGGCGGCGCGGTTGCGCTGGCGGCGGGGTTGCGGCGTTCGCAGGCGTTGGCCGGGGTGGTCGCGTTGTCGACCTACCTGCCGTTGTCGACGGCGGTTCTGGCTGGCCTGGAGTCTTCGGTGCCGGCCGCGGCGCGCGGGCAGCCGGTGTTCATGGCCCACGGACAGTTCGATCCGGTGGTGCCGTTCGCCGCGGGCGAGGCTGGTGCGGCGCGGCTGCGTTCGCTGGGATTCGAGCTCGAGTGGCACGCCTATCCGATGGCCCACCAGGTCTGCGTCGAGCAGATCCGCGACCTCGGCGACTGGCTCGCCGCGCGCTTCGCCAAGGGCTAGGAAACGCTGCGCAGTCAGCGGTTGAGGCGTTGCAGCAACCGCGCGCGCAACGCCCGCGCGCCGGTCTCGTCCAGCGGTGCGAGCACGCGGCGCGCCGCTTCCGGGATGTGGTCGATGGTCGCTTCGCCGGGTTCGAACACGTAGTGGCGGAACATGTCCTGCCAGATCGCGCGCTGCTCCGGCGGCAGCTCGCGCACGGTCATGATCGCGAGCATCAGCGCGTTCATCGGCGTGTCCATCCACGCCGGGCTTTGCCGCCACCAGTAGTTGACCAGCACGTTGAACCCGTCCAGCGCCTCGATGTGGTGCCACCACATGCTCGGGATGAACACCGCGTCGCCCGGGCCGAGTTCGGCGACCTGCGCATGTCGCAGCGCCTCGGCGAACTTCGGGAAGCGCGCGAGGTCGGGCGCGGCGAAGTCGACCAGGCTGACCGCCTGGCCCGCGGGCGTGAAGTCGAGCGGCCCGATGTACAGGTTGGCGAGCTGGTCGGGCGGGAACAGCGTGAAGCGGCGACGGCCCGCCGCAACGCAGGCGAGATTGTCGGGCAGGTCCTGGTGCGCGGGGATCCGCGAGCGGTTGCCGATCCAGATACTGGCCAGCGCGTCGTGGTCGCCCAGGTCAAGGTCGTTCTCGGCGCGCAGTCCGGGCAGGTAGGTGTCGAGGGTGGTGGCGCCGAGGTAGATCGTCGGCGCGTCGTCGTCGTGCAGGTATTTCAGCAGGGTCTTCAGCGCGACCGCGAGGGGGATCCGCTCGTGGCGGAAGTTGAAGCCCTGCAGGTCGTCGTCGTAGAAGATGCGACCCTTGGCATCCGGTGGCGCGACCGTCGCCACCGCCGGCATCGCGGCACCATCGAACCGTTGCAGGTAGGCGACCGCATCCTCCGCCGAAGCGCGCGCGGCCCGCACCAGTGGCCATGCCTCGACCAGGCCGTGAAGGACCACCGGCGTGGTGGAATGCAGGACGTCGTCCGGCAAAGCGCGTGGATCGACGCCGGCGAGTTCCCGGATCGGGTTATCGACCGCCGGCATGCGCGCGGTTCATCCGCTCGATCAGGATGCGAAGGTTCGAAAGCGAGGCGACGGCCATGTAGGCCGCCTCCAGGTGGCCGTCGCGCGACAGCTGCGCGAGCGCATCGCCATCGAGCGCGCGCAGTCGTTCCTCGGCGATGGTGTGCAGGCCGGCGAGGCGGAGTTGCGAGCCGTCGTCGAGCCTGACGTCCAGTGCGAACGGCTCCAGCAACTCGTGGCGCACAAGCGCATCGATGAATGCCGCCGTACCCCGCATTCCCTCGTACAAAGCCAGCAGCACCGAGTTCATGCGGTCGAGGAAGTCGGTGGTGCCGCCATGTTCGCGGAACAGCGGCTCGCCGGTCGTGGTGCCGACGCGCGGACTGTCGAGGTCGATGTGCATCAGCAGGCCGCCGTCCCCCGACGTGCCGATCAGGAACGGCTCGCGCTCAACCGCGAGCGGCAGGCAGGTCGCGTCCCAATGCCCGCCGTCGTCGCCCGTCAGGAACAGGTTCTCGCCCTCGCGCAGGCCGAACAGCGCGATCGGCTGGAAGCCACCGTCGCCGGTCGCGCGGAACACGATCGGGTAGTGCGCCTGCACGTTGCGGAACTCGGCCGGGAACGTCACCGAGGACATCCCCCGGTCGTCGCCGAAGCGTGCGCCGCGGCGCGGATCGACGCGCAGGTCGCGGTGGTCGATGTTGTTCAGCAGTACCGCATTCACCACGTACCGGTCTCCGTCGGCGGCGGGCGCCCCCGCGGCGGGACGGCCCGCCGCGGAAGACCCCAGTATCGCGCAGCCGCGCCGGTGATCAGAACTTGTAGCGGAACCCGAACATGTAGCGCGGCCCGGTCTGGGTGGCGTAGAACACTTCCCGGTCGTGGCGGCCGTGTGAACGCGTGGTCTCGTCGGTGAGGTTGATCGCCTCGGCCTGCAGCGACAGCTGCTCGGTCACCTGGTAGCCGACGCTCAGGTCGAACTGGCCGTAGGCATCGACGTAGACCGGGTTGGGACGCCAGCTGTCGAACGTCGAGGACAGGAACTCGTCGCGCCAGTTGTACGCCGCGCGGACCTGCCACCGCCCGTTGTCGTAGAAGCCGATCAGGTTGGCCGAGTCGCTCAGGCCGACCAGGGCGAACTGGTCGCCGAGGTTGTAGTCGTCGTAGGTCAGGTCCGAATCGACGATGGTGTAGTTGGCCGATACGCCGAAGCCGCTGCTGCCGAACATGTGCTGGACGTTGAGCTCCCAGCCGTCGATCTGCGAAGACTCCTTGTTCACCGGCACGTTGACGCGGAACAACGCCAGCGGGTCGCCCGGCTGGCCGGCGATGGTGCCGGTCGGCTGGCCATTTGGATCGGTGCCGGTCACGACCACGCCCGGCGTACCGGCGTAGTTGTCGAAGATGTAGCCGCGCACGCAGCCGCGGAAATCGACCGAACCCTCGACGCAGCCGCCGTTCGCGATCGCCTCCAGGAAGTAGGCGCCGCCGACCGGCGTGGTCAGGCCGGGATGGATCTCGCGCTGCGCGGTGCCGATGTAGTTGTCGATGTCCTTGCGGAAATAGCCCACCGACAGGTAGCTGGCGTCGTCGTAGTACCACTCGAACGAGAGGTCGAAGTTCTTCGACTCCAGCGGCTTGAGGCCGGGGTCGCCCTGCGAACCGGTGCCGCCCTCGTAGCCGGCGAACTGGTCGATGGTCTGGCCACCCTGGATGTGGTTCCACTGCGGGCGGCCGATGCTGTGGCCGTAGCTGCCGCGCAGGATCATGCTGTCGGTGAGTTCCCACCCCAGGTCGATGCTGGGCAGCCAGTAGTCGTACTTGCCGCGCAGGGTGGTGAAGTCGTCGGGCCCGAACTGCACCGTGAACTCGTTGTTGCCGGCCCAGACCAGTCCGGTCGGGATCGGCACCAGCGCGCTGGAGGTCACCTCGGTTTCCTCGTAGCGCACGCCGACGGCCACGTTGAGCGGCATGTCCATGCCGAAGGTGTCGCTCCACTGCGCGAACGCGCTCTTCGACTTCTCCGTGGTGCGGCGATCGGTGCTGAAGTTCGGCGGCGGCAGGTAGGACGCCTCGTCGCCGCCACGCGCCGCGATCGCGGCCTCGCGCAGGGCCTCGAAGTCGAACAGGAAGAACTGGCCGAACGCGCCGCCGCTGCCCCCGAACTGGTCGAAGTAGCCGCTGATGTCGTCGGGGATCCAAAGATCATCGGCATAGTCCGCCGCGCCGTTGCCGAAGCCGCCCCAGTCGTCGCGCTGGGTGAAGTTGTAGGCCGTGCGGTTCCGCACCTCGGTGGACGACACGCCGAAATCCAGGCGCGAATAGTCGGCGAAGTCGAAGCTGCCGCGCACCTGCGCCTGTTCGACCTCCGACTTCATGTAGCTGTTGCGGAAGGAGGAGCCGGTCACCATCATCTGGTCGGCGCCGACCGACGACATGCCCGGCGGCAGCAGCACCGACAGCACCGGGAAGTCGCCGCTGAAGTCCACGTTGGTGACGCCGCGCGCGAAGGCGGCGGTGCCGATCACGTTGTTGGAGCCGTACGGGCTGTCCGCGCCCGACTCCGCGCTGGAGCTGTGGTAGTCGAACTCCAGGTCGAGCGCGTCGGTCACTTCCCAGGCCACGTTGAAGCCCAGCGACTTGTTCTCGTTGCGCGTCGCGTTGTACGAGCCGGCCATCGCCAGGTCGCCCCAGCGCGGTTCGAAGCCTGCCGGGCAGACGTTGGCGGCATCGCTCGCGGTCCACTGTTCGGTCGCCGGGTTGAAGCAGCCCGCGTACTCGGTGTAGCTGGTCGGCGCCGCGATCGGACCGTCGGTCCACGAGGTTTCCGAGGCCGCCTGGTTGAACCAGGTGGACAGCTCGTGCCGCTGCGCCTGGATCTTGTTCTCGGAGTAGGTGTAGTCGAGCGTCGTGGTGACCCGGTCCGTCGGCGCCCACTGCAGGGTGACCTGCCCGTTGGAGCGCTGCCGCTGCACGCCGTTGACCGCGTAGATCAGGTTCTGCGGGATCGAGTAGATGTCGCCGGGGCCGGGCGCGTTGGTCGCATTGGCGGCCGGCTCCGCGTTCGCCAGCGGACCCTCTCCGCCCGGGAAGGCGTACCAGCCACCACCCACCGCCGCTTCGTTGTAGCCGAAGTCGCGCTCCTGGTAGCTGCCGCTCAGGGCGATGCCGAATCTGCCGTCGGCGGAGGTGTTGCTGAAGATGCCGGATACCTCGCCGGTGAGGTCGTCGCCCTGCAGCGAATCCGGCAGGTTGCCGGCGCTGGTGTCGTGGACGCCCTTGACGCCGATGTTGGCGAGGAAGCCGGGATTGTCGAGCGGGCGCGCGGTCTTGATGTTGATCGTCGCGCCGATGCCGCCGGTGGGCGTCTCCGCGCGGCTGGTCTTGTAGACCTCGACCGCGGAGATCGACTCGGAGGCGAGGTTGGCGAAATCGAACGCGCGCGAGTTGGAGGCGTTGGTCGCCTCGATGCTCGATGCCGGCATCTGGCGGCCGTTGAGCAGCACCAGGTTGAAGTCGGGGCCGACGCCACGCACGGTGACCTTCGAGCCCTCGCCCATCGAGCGGTCGATCGACACGCCGCTGATGCGCTGCAGCGATTCGGCCAGGTTGGTGTCGGGGAACTTGCCGATGTCCTCGGCGACGATGCCGTCGACCACGCCCTGCGAATCGCGCTTGAGGTTCATCGACGAGGTCAGGCTGCTGCGGATGCCGGTCACCACCACCCGGTCGAGGGTCTGGGCGTCGGCTTCGGCCTGCGCGGTCGTAGTTTCCTGGTCGTCCGGCTCGCCGGTCGCGACCTGCGCCGATACGACCGGCGCCAGCGCCAGCAGCAGCGCGGCGCTCAGCAGGCGGCGCTTTGGTACGAAATGCACACGCTTCATCGAAATTCCCTCCCCGGACCTTCACGAAATTGGTGTCGAGACGCATGGAACGCCCAATTGACAGCGTTGTCAACTCCGGTAACGTCAGGGCAGTTCCGCAAAAAGGGCGCGCGATGAAAGCCATCGGTCCAATGTCGATGCTGCTGTTTGCGACGGTGCTGGCCGCGCCATTCGCCACGGCCGGCGAGCGCGAACCGTTCCATTGGCCCGGTGGCCAACGCGCCGCCGTCAGCCTCGCCTACGATGACGCGCTGGATTCGCAGCTGGACAACGCGATCCCCGCGCTGGAGCGCCACGGGTTCCGGGCCAGCTTCTACCTGCCGCTTTCAGCCGACACGCTGCGCACGCGCCTGCCCGAATGGCGCGCCGCCGCCGCGCGCGGGCACGAACTCGGCAACCACACCCTGTTCCACCAGTGTTCGGGGTCGGGTGAGGGGCGCGACTGGGTCGAGCCACGGCGCGATCTCGACACCACGACGGCCGCACAAATGGCGGACCAGGTGCGGCTGGCCAACGCCATGCTCGGCGCGATCGACGGCCGCTCCGCGCGCACGCTGGCGGTGCCGTGCGGGGATGCCGTGGCCGACGGCGCGGACTACGTCGAGCTGGTCGAGCGGGAGTTCGTGGCGATCAGGCTCGGCCATGGCGCGGTCGTCGAAGACATGGCGATGCTGGATCCGTATGCGGTCAGTGTCGACACGCCGGCGGATGTGACCGGCGCCCAACTGATCGCCATCGTCGAGGACGCCGCGCGCCAAGACACGATGGCCAACCTCACGTTCCACGGTGTCGGCGGCGATTACCTGGCCGTCTCCAACGAGGCCCACGAGGCGTTGCTGGACCACCTTGCGCGCCACCCCGACATGTACTGGGTCGCCCCCTTCATCGAGATCATGCAGTACGTCAGGCGACGGAACGGCATCGATGACAGCGCTGGACAGCGGGACCTGAAGCAGGTTCCATAGGACGATCGCGGACACACGATGCCTGCGCCCACGCGGACCGGAGCAACCCGATGGAACTCGCCACGCCCCAGATTGCAACCGCCGCCGGGTCGCCCCGGCAGACCCACCGCCTGGCCCTGGCGGTGGTCACCTCGATCTTCTTCATGTGGGGCTTCCTCACCTGCCTCAACGACATCCTGATCCCGCACCTGAAGGCGCAGTTCGAGTTGAGCTGGGTGCAAGCGATGCTGATCCAGTTCACCTTCTTCGGCGCGTATTTCCTGATGTCGTTGCCGGCCGGGCGGCTGGTCGCGGCGCTGGGCTACAAGAAGGGCATCGTCGCCGGGCTGGCGATTGCCGGCCTGGGCGCGCTGATGTTCTGGCCGGCCGCGGCCGTGCACAGCTATCCGGTGTTCCTCGCCGCGCTGTTCGTGCTCGCCACCGGCATCACCGTGCTGCAGGTCGCGGCCAATCCGTATGTCGCCCTGCTGGGGCCGGAGAAGACCAGCCACAGCCGGCTGACCCTGGCGCAGTCGATGAACTCGCTGGGCACCACCATCGCGCCGCTGTTCGGCGGGCTGCTGATCCTGTCGGCGGAACCCCGTAGCGCCGAGCAGCTGGCGGCGATGCCGGCGGCGGAAGCGCTGGCCTATCGCGCGGCCGAGGCGCAGGCGGTGCAGGGCCCGTACCTCGGGCTCGCGCTCACGTTGTTCGTGCTCGCCGCGGTGGTGATGGCGTTCCGCCTGCCGGCGATCGGCGGCGTCGAGGATGCCGCGCACGACCACCGCTACAGCATCGGCGACGCGCTGCGCCACAGGCACGTGCTGTTCGGCGTGCTGGCGATCTTCTTCTACGTCGGCGCCGAGGTGTCGGTCGGCAGCGTGCTGGTCAATTACCTGTCGATGCCGCACATCGGCCTGGGCCTGACCGAGCAGCAGGCCACGACCTACGTGTCGATGTACTGGGGTGGCGCGCTGGTCGGCCGGCTGGTCGGTGCGGCGCTGCTGACCAGCGTCGATCCGCGCAGGCTGCTGGGCGTGTTCGCGCTGGTCGCGGCCGCGCTGCTGGCGGTGACGATGGTGAGCACCGGCGAGCTGGCGAAGTGGAGCGTGGTGTCGATCGGCCTGTTCAACTCGATCATGTTCCCGACCATCTTCGCGCTCGGCATCGAGCGGCTCGGGCCGCTGACCAGCAAGGCCTCGAGCCTGCTGGTGATGGCGATCGTCGGCGGCGCGGTCATCCCGCTGGCGATGGGCTGGCTGGCCGACGGGTTCGGCCTGCAGATGGCGTTCCTGCTGCCGATGCTGTGCTACGGCTTCATCCTGTACTACGCGCTGCGCGGCTCGCGCGTGCGCGAGGCCGGGTTGGCGTCCACGGCCCCGGCGTAAACCGTCCGGCCTAGCTGCCGGTCGCGCCCGATGGGCGTGCCGGCCCGGTGGACTCGCGCAACAGCAGGGCATGGCGGACTTCGACCATGCGGCCGGCATCCCCGGCACGGATCCGCTCGAGCAACTGCAGCGTGGCTTCCGCGCCCATCTCCATGGTCGGCTGGCGCACCGTGGTCAGCGCCGGGAAGATGTGGCGCGAGATCGGCGTGTCGTCGAAGCCGCACACCGACAGGTCGCGTGGCACGTGCAGGCCGCGCTCGCCGGCGACCCGGATCACGCCGGCGGCCATGTCGTCGTTGGCGGCGAAGATCGCGGTGGGCGGGTCGTCCAGGTCGAGCAGCCGGTTGGCGGCGCGCACCCCCGACTCGAACACGAACTCGCCGCGCACCACCAGCGCCGGGTCGTAGCTGATCCCGGCCTGTTCCAGCGCCTCGCGATAACCATCGTGGCGCCATTCCCAGGCGCCGTGGTCGCGGTGTCCCTCGATGTGCCCGATGCGCCGGTGCCCGAGTGACACCAGGTGCGCCATCAGGTCGCGCACCGCGGCGCGCTCGTCCATGGTCACGCCGATCCGGTCGGCGAGCGAATGCGGCGAGATGCACGCGAACGGCACCCCGTGTTCCTGCAGGTAGCCCAGCACCACCGGGTCGTCGGTCAGCGGCGGGATCAGCACCACGCCGTCGGGACCGAAATGCTCGAACACGCCGCGGATGCCCGCCGTCGCCCCCGGCGCACTGGCATCGACCGGGGCCAGCACCAGGTTGTAGTGGTGCGAGTAGCACGCGTCGAGCACGCCGGCCTGGATTTCCATCAGGTAGTTGCGCGACGGATTGTCGTAGACCAGGGCGATCGCATACGAACGCTGGCCGGCCAGGCTGCGCGCGGACGGGTTGGGCTTGTACTGCAGCTTCTCGACCGTTTCCAGCACGCGCTGGCGGGTCGCCTCGCGCACGTTGGGCTCGCTGTTGAGCACGCGCGAGACGGTCTTCATCGACACCCCGGCGGCGGCGGCCACGTCTTCGATCCTGATGCGCATGTCGCTCCTCACCGTGCGCCGGGCGACGCCGGGCGGGCGACAGGCGTCGGGGCGTGCGCAATGGAACTGCGGGTATTCATCCTTTCCTCGCGGAGCACGGGCTGGCGCGGCCGGCAATTGAACCACCGCGCTTTGACATATACATTGGGCGCCGGTATGACAACGCTGTCAACCCGGTTGCGGCGATGGTGCGCGCAGCCCCCTATCTTGCCCCGGCCACGATCGCGCATGGCGCGCTGGCCCGCACGGAAGAAATCGAGGAGTCGCCATGAAGCTGCATCCATACGTCCTGTCCGCCAGCCTGCTGGCGACGCTCGCGCTGTACGGCTGCGACGACCGTGCAGCCGGTGACGCCGCGTCCACCGCGCCGGGCGCGCAATCGGCGACGGCGAAGCCGCTGGCCGACTGGCCGCACGTCGATAGCGCAATCAAGTCCGATCCGGCGCTGGAAACACGCGTGCGCGAGATCGTGGCCGGCATGACCCTGGCGCAGAAAGTCGGCCAGATGACCCAGGCCGAGATCAAGTCGATCACGCCGGCGGAAGTGCGCGAGTACTACATCGGCTCGGTGCTCAACGGCGGCGGCTCGTGGCCGGGCCAGGACAAGCACGCCAGCGTCGCCGACTGGGTGGCGGTGGCCGACGGGTTCCATGATGCGTCGATGGCGGTCGACGCCAAGGTGCCGGTGCCGATCATGTGGGGCACCGATGCGATGCACGGCCACAGCAACGTGTACCGGGCGACCATCTTTCCGCACAACATCGGCCTGGGCGCGGCGCACGACGCGGAGCTGGTCGGCCGCATCGCCACGATGACCGGCCGGGCGGTGCGCGCGACCGGCATCGACTGGCTGTTCGCGCCGGCGGTGCCGGTGGTGCTGGACACGCGCTGGGGCCGCAGCTACGAAAGCTGGTCGCAGGACCCGGCGCTGGTGCGCGAGTACGCCGCCAGCTACACCCAGGCCCTGCAGGGTGGCTTCGCCGACGACGCCAACGCGATCGCCAGCGTCAAGCACTTCATCGGCGATGGCGGCACGGAGCACGGCAAGGACCAGGGCGTGACCCGGGCGACCCTCGGCGAGCTGATCAACATCCACGGAGCCGGTTATTACGGCGCGCTCGGCGCCGGCGCGCAGACCGTGATGGCGTCGTACAACAGCTGGGTCGACACCGGCAGCGGCGAGGACCACGGCAAGATGCACGGCGCCAAGGTCCTGCTGACCGGCGCGTTGAAGGAGAAGATGGGCTTCGACGGTTTCGTCGTCTCCGACTACAACGGCATCGGCCAGCTTCCCGGTTGCAGCAACGCGAGCTGCGCCGACGCGATCAACGCCGGCATCGACATGGTGATGGTGCCCGACGACTGGAAGGCCTTCATCGCCAACACCATCGAACAGGTCGAGGCCGGCGACATCCCGATGGCGCGCATCGACGATGCGGTCAGCCGGATCCTGCGGGTCAAGTTGCGCGCCGGCCTGTTCGACGGAAAGAAGCCGTCGCAGCACGCCGGCGCCGGCACGGTCGAGGCGATCCAGGACCGCGAACTGGCGCGCGAGGCAGTGCGCAAAACGCTGGTGCTGCTCAAGAACGAGGGCGGCGCGCTGCCGCTGTCCCGCAACGCCAGGGTGCTGGTGGTCGGCAAGAGCGCCGACAGCATCCCCAACCAGACCGGCGGCTGGTCGCTGACCTGGCAGGGTACCGACAACACCAACGCCGACTTCCCGGATGCCGACAGCATCCTCGACGGCTTGAACGAAGCCCTCGGCGCGGCCAGCGTGACCTTCAGTGAAACCGCCGAGGGCGTGGATGTCGCCGGCTTCGACGCGGTGGTCGCCGTCATCGGCGAGACGCCCTACGCCGAGACCAACGGTGACATCGTCGCGTCCGACACGGTGACCCACAGCCGCCGCCATCCGGAGGACCTCGCGGTGCTGCAGGCCGTGGCCGGCAAGGGCGTGCCGGTGGTGACGGTGTTCCTGTCCGGGCGACCGCTGTACACCAACGACCTGATCAACCTGTCCGATGCCTTCGTCGCCGCGTGGCTTCCCGGCACCGAGGGCAAGGGCGTCACCGACGTACTGGTGGCCGGCGCCGACGGCAAGCCGGCGTACGACTTCGGCGCCACGCTGTCGTTCGCGTGGCCGGCGGTTGCCTGCCCCGGACCGCGCGCGCTGGGACCCGATGGCGCCGCGCCGCAGTTCGCGCTCGGCTATGGGCTGTCCTATGCCAAGGGCGGCACCGTGGCGACGCTGCCGCTGGACGAGGCGACGCAATGCGGCGAGGCGACCGCGCTGCCGGTCTTCAACAACGCCGACGTGGCGCCGTACACCCTGACGATGGGTGCCGGCGCGCAGGAGCAGGCGGTCGGCGCCGACCTCAACGCGACCATCGAGTGGCCGCGCGACGCGCCGGCGCTCCGCGTGCGCACGGTGCAGGTCAACACCCAGCAGGACGCCAAGGAAGTGACCTGGCTGGCACCCGCGCGGCTGTTCTCGCGCAGCGCGGCGCGCAACAACTTCAATGCCTTTGCGCTGAACGACGGCGCGCTGCAGTTCGACGTCGCGCTGGTCCACGCACCGGCCGACCCGGTGGTGCTGTCGATGACCTGCGGGCCGGACTGCGGCGGTTCGATCGACCTGGCGCCGGTGTTCGCCGGGTTGGAGCCTGGTGAGAAACACACGGTCAAGGTGCCGCTGGCATGCTTCGCCGGGCGCGGCGCCAACCTGGGCGCGACCGACGTGCCGTTCCAGGTCGAGGCCGATGTGCCGTTCGCCGCGTCGTTCACCCGCGTCCGGGTGGTGGCGGGAGCCGGCGACGACGAGGATGCGCTTGCCTGCGGGAAGACCGGCGCCGGTTGACCTGCGGCGGAGTCCGAATCCGTGACCCGCGGCGCGCGACCCCGTCGTCCGGGCGCGCGGGTCCGCGCTAAGATCGGGGGCGCCGGCCGCGCCCGTCGCGCGGCTGCACGGACAGGGGGCTGGTCGATGAAGGTGGTCATCGCCGACGACGAACCATTGGCAAGGGAGCGCCTGCGCGGCCTGCTGCGCGAGGCGGAGGGCATCGAGGTGGTGGCCGAGGCCGCCGACGGCACCGAGGCGCTGCACGCCTGTGCCGAACACGCGCCGGACCTGGTGCTGCTGGATATCGCGATGCCGGGCATCGACGGGCTGGAGGCCGCGCGCCACCTGGCCGCGTTCGAGCCGCGCCCGGCGGTGGTGTTCTGCACCGCCTACGACGCCCACGCACTGTCCGCGTTCGAGGCCGAGGCGATCGACTACCTGGTCAAGCCGGTGCGCGCCGAACGCCTGGCCGCGGCGCTGGATCGCGTGCGCACCTTTGCCGCCGGCCGCGAGCGCAGTGCCCGCGATGACGCCCCGGCCGTGCGCAGCCACCTGTGCGCGCGCCTGCGCGGCAGCCTGCGGCTGATTCCGCTGGACGACGTGCACTACCTGCAGGCCGAGGAGAAGTACGTCATCGTCCACCACGCCCATGGCGAGGACCTGATCGAAGAGTCGCTGAAGTCGCTGGAGGAGGAGTTCGGCCAGCGTTTCGTGCGGATCCACCGCAACTGCCTGGTCGCCCGCCACGAGATCACCGGCCTGCGCCGCAACCCCGACGGCCACACCCAGGCCGTGCTGCGCCACGCCCCCCAGCCGCTGGAAGTCAGCCGCCGCTGCGTAGCCGGCCTGCGCGAAACCCTGAAACACCTGTAACAGCCACTGTAGGAGCGACGTAAGTCGCGATTTCACCGCTGTCATGTGCCGCGTGCTGCGCGCGAAATCCCGCCACCGCAACCACTAGTTCCCGCAAACCGCGTCATCGACAAACGGCTACTGGGGAAATCGCGACTTACGTCGCTCCTACAGCCACGCCACCGACGCAGCCACGCCACGTACCACCCCCGCGCCACGGACGTAGCCAAGCCACGGACCACGCCGCGCCACCGACGTAGCCACGCCACGCACCACCCCGTGCCACGGTCGTAGCCATGCCAAGCACATCGCCGCGCCACCGCCATCGCCACGCACATCGCCACGCCCTGCGATAATCCCCGCATGACCACCCTGCGCATCGCCACCCGCAAGAGCCCGCTCGCCCTGTGGCAGAGCGAACACGTTGCCGACGCCCTGCGCGCCGCCCACCCGGGCCTCGCGGTCGAGCTGGTGCCGATGAGCACCCGCGGCGACGAGGTGCTGGACCGCTCGCTGGCCGCGATCGGCGGCAAGGGCCTGTTTCTCAAAGAACTCGAGTTGGCGATGCTGCGCGGCGAGGCCGACTGCGCGGTGCACTCGCTGAAGGACGTGCCGATGGAACTGGAGCCGGGTTTCGCGCTGCCGGCGATCCTGCGGCGCGCCGACTACGCCGATGCCTTCGTCAGCAACCGTTTCGACGACATCGACGCGCTGCCGCCGGGCGCGGTGGTCGGCACCTCCTCGCTGCGCCGCCAGGCCCAGTTGCGCGCGCGGCGCCCGGACCTGCAACTGCGCGACCTGCGCGGCAACGTCAACACCCGGCTGGCGCGGCTCGACGCCGGCGACTACGACGCCATCGTGCTGGCCTGCGCCGGCCTGCAGCGGCTCGGCCTGGACGCCCGCATCCGCTCGCGGCTGCAGGCGCCACAGTGGCTGCCGGCACCGGCGCAGGGTGCCATCGCGATCGAATGCCGCGACGACGATGCCGCCACCATCGCGCTGTGCGGCGCGCTGGACCACCCCGACACCCGCCGCTGCGTCGAGGCCGAGCGTGCGATGAACCGCACTCTGCATGGCAGCTGCCATGTGCCCGTAGCGGCGTTCGCGACGCTCGATGGCGAGCGGCTGCAACTGCATGGACTGGTCGGTTCGGCCGGGGACGGCCGCCTCGTCCGCGCGCAGGCCGAAGGCACGTCGGCCAACACGCTTGGCCGCGAAGTCGCCCAGGCCCTGCTGGCCGACGGCGCCGGCGAGTTGCTGGGCCTCTGACGCCTCCACCGGCCTGGCCCGACCCGACCCGCCGGCCCGATGTAGGAGCGACGTAAGTCGCGATTTCCTCGGCAATCGTCGGTCGATATACGCCCGGATGCGGGGAGTCGCGGATGGCGATGCCGGGAGTTCGCGCGCAGCAAGCAGGACGTGGCCGCGAGGAAATCGCGACTTACGTCGCTCCTACAAAACCGGGGTTCCCCGTAGGCGGGGTTCCCGCAACGCGCCCCCGCCTCAGAACCGCCGGCGCAACTGCAGCGACGACTCCGCCGACTCGCTGCCGCTGCGGCCGTACTCGTCGTGGCGGATGGTGAAGTCCGACTCCAGCGTCCACGCCGGCCACAGCGACACGTCGAGCCCGACCGACTGCTTGACGAACGTCGTGCCCTGGCCGGTCTCGAACTGGATGCGCTGGTTCCATTCGGCGCGCGGGCTGATCCGGTGGCCGATCTCGACCACGCCGCGCATCACCGGCCCGGGCATGTGGATGCCGTCGTCGCTCAGTGGCGCCAGCCGGTAGCCCGCGCCCAGTTGCACGCCGACCCGGGTCGGGCCGTTGCGCACCGCCTGCACCCGGTAGCGGCTGCCGATGCGCCAGTCGTTGGCGTAGCTGGCGGCGCTTTCACGCGGTCGCGCCGGGACATGCAGGCCGATCCACGGCGTGCTGCGCGGCAACGCCGGACTGCGCCGGCCGGGGGCCGCACTGATCAACGGCTCCGTCGGCGACCGCATCCGGCGCCACTCCTCGTCACCGCAGCGGGTCGAGTAGCAGAACAGCCGCAGCTGTGCCGGGTCGCTGCCGAGCGCGGCCAGGGTGGGGTCGGCGGGAAACGCCGGCGACGGCAATGTGACGAACGGAGCGGTCAGCAGGACCAGCCCCAGCAGGGCTGACATCGGTCCCTCCGGCAGCGGCTGGAACGCCGATTATGCCAAGGCCGCGTGGCAGGCGCAGGTCATGGGCGCCGCTCAGAAGCCGTAGCTGACGTTGACCGTGGTGAGGGTGT
Source organism: Lysobacter sp. F60174L2 (assembly GCF_052547135.1). Classification (NCBI taxonomy): domain Bacteria; kingdom Pseudomonadati; phylum Pseudomonadota; class Gammaproteobacteria; order Lysobacterales; family Lysobacteraceae; genus Lysobacter; species Lysobacter sp. F60174L2. The sequence continues at coordinate 539,821 of NZ_JBQWRA010000001.1, forward strand.
CGGTCCGGTGGATGCCCGGCAGCACGTCGGTGTTGTGGCGCACCTCGACGCCCGCCTTCAATGCCAGCGCGTCGCTCATCCTGACCTGCACGCCGGCCTCGTTGCGGGCGAAGGTGTTGTCGCGTCCGGCCTCGACCAGCAGGGTGTCGTAGACCGAGGTCGAGTCGTTGAAGCGGTGGCCGAAGTCCATCAGGCCGCGCACGACGCCACCGTTCTCGTGGACCCGCACGCCCTGCAGCTTGGACCAGCGGTAACCCGGGCCGATCTCGAAATCCAGGTGGGTGGCTTCGGTCTTGACCGCGTCGTGGCCGTAGCTGAAGGCGGCGGTCGACTGGTATTCGTAGGCGGCGAAGTGGTCGCGCTCGGTGCGTGCCGAGCCGGACAACCGGCTGCGCTCGCCGAGGCGAAGGCCGGTCTTGCCGAATGCCTCGTAACGATAGGCGCTGTCGATGTCGTCCTGCTGGCCATACTGGAAGGCGAGGCCGGCCTCGTGCTTCCAGCGCTCGTCCTCGCGGGCCAGGCTGAGCCTGCCAAGCAGGGTCTGGCTGTCGGTGTTGCCGCGCGACAACGCCAGGCCGAGTTCACCGTTGCCGCTCCAGTGGGTGCCTTCGGCGTCGGCATCGACGTCGGGAAGTTCGTTGGCGTGGAGGATGCCTGGCGCCATGACCGCGCCGATCGCGGTCGCCAGGAGGAACTTGCGCATGGACAACTCCGGCTGGGAACAAAAAGCGGCCGGATACTGACCGGCCGCCGGCGCATTGTCGATGCCGGGCAATGAACTTGTTCGGAATCCGCGCGATGCCTGCCGTCAGGGTTTGCGCGCGCCCTTGACCAGGACCAGCCCGATGGCGAACACCACCGCCGCGATCAGCACGCTCGGCAACAGTCCCATCAGCGCCGCGCCCATCGTTTCCGGATGGGCGGTCATGTCCATGCCGATCGGGTCGATGAAGCCGTAGCCCAGCATCACGATCAGCGCGAAGGCGATCGCGACGCAGAGGTAACCGGCGTACAGGCGCGTGCGTTTCATGGTGGTCTCCCGAATGACGACGCCCAGTATGCCGTCCTGCAGTGGCGGGGCCGCATCGCTCGGTGCCATGCTTGCGGTCGGACCCAGGAAACGCCGCCCATGGAACGCATCGAACGCATCCACGCCCTGCACCGCATCCTCACCGCCGCGCGCTATCCGGTGACGGTGCAGCGCCTGCAGGAAGAACTCGAGTGCTCGCGCGCGACGGTCTATCGCGACCTCGCCTACCTGCGCGACCAGTTGATGGCGCCGGTGATCGGCAACGGCGAGGCCGGCTTCCGCTACGACCCCGACGACAGCAGCCGCTTCGAACTGCCGGGCCTGTGGTTGAGCTCGGACGAACTGCACTCGCTGCTGGCCGCGCAACAGCTGATGCTGCGCAGCGGTGGCGGGGTGCTGTCGGATGCGCTGGCGCCGCTGCAGCAGCGCATCGAGAAGCTGCTCGACGACCACGCCGGTGGCCGCCGGGTGCCGGTCGAGCGCGTGCGGGTGATCCCGCACCGCACCCGCAAGCTCGACGAGACCGCGTTCCGCCACGTCGCCACCGCAGTGCTCGACCGCAGGCAGCTGGCGTTCGAATACCGCGCGCGCTCGACCGACCAGCACACCCGCCGCACGGTCTCGCCGCAGCGCCTGACCCATTACCGCGACAACTGGTACCTCGACGCCTGGGACCACGAGCGCGATGGCCTGCGCAGCTTCGCGGTCGACCGCATCAGCGCCGCGCGTCAGCTCGACGAGCCCGCCCGCGACGTGCCCGACGAGGAACTCGACCGCCAGCTCGCGTCGAGCTACGGGATCTTCTCCGGTACCCCGAAAGGCTGGGCCACGATCGTGTTCAGCGCCAAGGCTGCGCGCTGGGTCGCCGACGAGCACTGGCATTCACAGCAGCAGGGCCGGTTCCTGCCCGATGGCCGCTATGAACTGAAGCTGCCCTACAGCTCCGGTCGCGAGCTGCTGATGGATGTGCTGCATTACGGCAGCGACGCCGAGATCGTCGAGCCGCCGCCGTTGCGCGAGCAGGCACGCACGCTGCTGCAGCTGGCGATCTCCAACTACGAGCGCACCCCGGGATGATGGCCGGCGCGGACGCTCCGAGGATCGAGCGCGGCGAACCGGTCGCGCTGGTGCTGGGCGCCGGCGGTGCGCGCGGGCTGGCGCAGATCGGCGTGATCGACGCGTTGGTGGCACGCGGGCTGGAGATCGTCGCCGTTGCCGGTTCGTCCAGCGGCGCGCTGGTGGGTGGGTTGTTCGCGGCGGGGCAATTGCCGGTGTTCCGCGACTGGCTGCTGTCGATGAACCGCACCGACATGCTGCGCCTGCTGGACCCGGTGTTCGGCAAGCCGGCGCTGTTCGAGGGCACCCGGCTGATGGCGGCGCTGCGCGAGCGGACCGGCGACCTGCAAATCGAGGATTTGCCGATCGACTTCACCGCGGTCGCGGTCGACCTGATGCGCCAGCGCGAAGTCTGGCTGCGGCAGGGCGACCTGTGGGACGCGGTGCGCGGTTCCATCGCGATCCCCGGCGTGTTCACCCCGCATCGCGTCAACGGCCGCGAACTGGTCGACGGCGGCCTGCTCGCGCCGTTGCCGATCGCCGCCACCCGGCTGTCGGATGCGCATCGACTGATCGCGGTCGACATGAACAGCTGGCCGATGACGCCGCCCGGCGCCCCGGCCGATCCGGAAGCACCGGAACCGCGCAGCGGCGACGAGGCACCGGCGCACTCGCGGCTGCTGGACTGGATCGAGCACCGCTTCCATCGCGGCGGCGATGACGCGGACGCCTCGCCCCATTACGGTTTCACCGAACTCATGGCGCGCTCGCTCGACACCATGCAGGCCCAGATCGCCCGCGTGCAGCTCGCCCTGGATCCACCCGAACTGGTGATCCGGATCCCGCGCGACGCCTGCCAGTTCTACGAGTTCTGGCGTGCGAAGGAACTGATCGCGATCGGTCGCGCCGAGGCCGACAAGGCGCTGGACGAGGCCGGGTACTGACCACAGCCAACAGCCCGCCCCGGTGTAGGAGCGACGTAAGTCGCGATTTCACTGCTACCCGGGATCGCCGTGCGATCGCGACTTACCGGCGGCCACATGCGGCCGCCACTCCTACATCAAAGCGAGGCCAGCTGAACGATACGATTGAGGGCGCCGGGCATACCTTCCCAGCGTCCAGTAACGAAGCTCCGACACGCCACCCCACCAAGTCGCAGCCCCTGAGATACCCCGGCGCAATCCTGCAGCTCCAGCCACCCAGGAGCCGCGCCATGACCCGTTCCGCCCAGACCGCCGAACCGATCGACCCACGCCTCGAAGACGTCCTGCGCTACGCCATCGCGATCGGCGCGACCCTGCTGCTGCTCGTGCCCGCCGCGCGCGGCTCCAGCGAAACCTTCGGCTGGCTGCCGCTGTGGCTACTGGTGATGCCGCTGAGCGCCTGGTGCGTCGTGCACCGTTTTCGCCTGCGTGCTGCGACCGCGACCGCGGACCGTCGTAGCCACACCGCACGTCGCCATCGCAGCGGCCCGCAAGCCCGCCGCCGCGCGCGGCCATTGCCGCGCCCCGCGCTGCCAAAGGCCGCGTAGCTCAACCCAAGGCGCCCATCAAGGCGCCCATGTAGGAGCGACGTAAGTCGCGATTTCACCGATGCCCGGGATCGCCGTGCGATCGCGACTCACGTCGCTCCTACAACCGCCTCACCGGACAGACGATTCGACAAGCCCCGCATTCCAAAGACCGGGTTCCAACGACCCGCACTCCAACGGCTGCCATCCAAAAGGTGGCATCCGCGAGCCGCCCCGCATGACTTCGCGCACGCCACTCGCCAGCCGCCTCCGTGCTAGCTTGCGGGTTTCGCCTTTCCCGCCCCACCGATACCCGGAGCGCCCATGTCCACGCTGTCGCAGGCCGTCCAGGCCGCCATCCTCGCCGCCGGTCTGGCCACTGCCGCGGGCGCCTCCCACGCCCAGGAGCCCACCGTGACCGACCCCTATCTCTGGCTTGAAAACGTCGAAGGCGAAAAGGCCCTCGACTGGGTCAAGGCCCGCAACGCCGTGACCGAAGCCGAACTGGCGGGCACTCCCGGGTTCGAACAGCTGGAATCGCGGATCCGCGCGATCCTCGACTCCGAAGCCAAGATTCCCTACGTCGGCAAGATCGGCGACCACTATTACAACTTCTGGAAGGACGCCCAGCACGAGCGTGGCGTCTGGCGCCGGACCACGCTGGAGTCCTACCGTACCGACGACCCCAAGTGGGAAACCGTGATCGACCTCGACGCGCTGAACAAGGCCGAGGGCGAGAACTGGGTCTGGCACGGCGCCGACTGCCTGCCGCCGGAGTACCAGCGCTGCCTGGTCGCGCTGTCGCGCGGCGGCGCCGATGCCGACGTCACCCGCGAGTTCGACCTGGCCGGCAAACAGTGGGTCGAAGACGGCTTCTTCCGCGACGAGGCCAAGGGTGGCCTCGGCTGGATCGACCGCGACAACGTCTACGTCTTCACCGACTTCGGCGACGGCACCATGACCGAGTCCGGCTACCCGCGCATCGTCAAGCGCTGGACCCGGGGCACCCCGATGGGCGAGGCCGAGGTGGTGTACGAGGGCAAGCCCGACGACATGTACATCGCCGCCATGCACGACCACACCCCGGGGTACGAGCGCGACTTCGTCAGTCGCACCCTCGCGTTCTACAACGACGAGCTGTACCTCAACACCGATGGCGAACTGCGGAAGATCGACGCGCCGAACTCGGCCAACAAGTCGGTGCACAAGGACTGGCTGGTGCTGGAACTGCGCGAGCCGTACGAAGCCGCCGGCAAGACCTTCCCGGCCGGCAGCCTGATCGCGGCCAACTTCGATGCGTTCATGGCCGGCGGCCGCGACTTCACCGCGCTGTTCGAGCCGACCGACACCACCTCGCTGGCCGGCGTCACCGCCACCGCCAACCACCTCGTGCTCAACATCCTCGACGACGTCAAGAACGACCTGCAGGTGTTGACCCCGCCGTCCGATGGCTCGGCCGAGTGGAGCCGCAGCGACTTCACCGGCCAGCCCGAAGGCAGCGTCTCGGTGGGCGCGGTCGACCCCGACCACAGCGACGCGGTGTGGGTCCAGGCCGACGGCTACCTCAGCCCGGCGACACTGGCGATCGCCGAGGTCGGCCAGGCGCCGCAGGTGCTCAAGACCATGCCGGTGTTCTTCGACGCGTCGACCCACGAGGTCGACCAGTTCTTCGCCACCAGCAAGGACGGCACCCGCGTGCCGTATTTCATCGTCAAGCCGAAAGGCCTTGCGCTCGACGGGAGCACCCCGACCCTGCTGTACGGCTACGGCGGCTTCGAGATATCGATGACGCCCGGCTACTCCGGCAGCGTCGGCAAGGGCTGGCTGGAGAAGGGCGGCGTGTACGCGGTCGCCAATATCCGCGGCGGCGGCGAGTACGGCCCGCGCTGGCACCAGGCCGCGCTGAAGCAGAACCGGCACAAGGCCTACGAGGACTTCGCCGCGGTCGCGCAGGACCTGGTCGCACGCAGGATCACTTCGGCCGGCAAGCTCGGCATCCAGGGCGGCAGCAACGGCGGCCTGCTGATGGGGAACATGCTGACCCAGTACCCGGAGCTGTTCGGCGCGATCGTGGTGCAGGTGCCGCTGCTCGACATGCAGCGCTACCACAAGCTGCTGGCCGGCGCGTCGTGGATGGCCGAGTACGGCAACCCGGACAAGCCGGAGGAGTGGGCGTTCATCAAGACCTTCTCGCCGTACCACCTGTACGACCCGGCGAAGGACTACCCGCCGACGCTGTTCATGACCTCCACCCGCGACGACCGCGTGCACCCCGGGCACGCCCGCAAGATGATGGCGAAGATGCTCGAAGGCGGCGAGGACGTGCGCTACTACGAGAACATCGAAGGCGGCCACGGCGGCTCGGCCAACAACAAGCAGGCCGCCCACATGAGCGCGCTGGCCTTCACCTTCCTGTGGAACCAGTTGAACGATTGACCCCGGAGCGGGCCGGCAACCCCGGCCCGCTTTGATGTACCGGCACGTTTTGATGTGCCGGCCGGCTTTGATGTAGGAGCGACGTAAGTCGCGATTTCACTGATGCCCGGTTTCGCCGTGCGATCGCGACTCACGTCGCTCCTACAACGAAGCTCCCCGTACCCGGTTGCACTTCCCACCCCCGGACCCCATCCCATGAAGCCCACCCTGCTGCTGGCTGCCCTGATGACCGTCTCCACCCCGACCCTCGCCCAGGACCTGCCCGCGCCGCCCGACGTCGAGCAGCGCCCGCACACCGTCACCGCGCCGCACGGCGCGCAGCGCCAGGACGAGTACTACTGGCTGCGCGACGACGACCGCAAGAACCCGGAGATGCTGGCCTACCTCAACGCCGAGAACGCCTACGCCGACGCGTACATGGCGCGCCTCGAGCCGCTGGAGGACACGCTGTACGAGGAGATCGTCGGCCGCATCAAGCAGGACGACAGCTCGGTGCCGTATCGCGAGCGCGGCTGGTGGTACTACAGCCGCTTCGAGACCGGCCAGGACTACCCGGTCTACGCGCGCCGCGAAGGCTCGATGGACGCGGCCGAGCAGGTGCTGCTCGACGTCAACGTGATGGCCGCCGGCAAGGACTACTTCAACGTCGGCGACTGGGAAACCAGCCAGGACAACACACTGCTGGCCTGGGCCGAGGACGACGTCGGCCGCCGCCAGTACGTCATCCGAATCAAGGACATCGCGACCGGCAAGGTGTTCGACGACGTGATCCGCGGCGTCTCGCCCAACATTGTCTGGGCCGACGACAACAGGACCCTGTTCTACGTCGAGAACGATCCCGAGACCCTGCTCACCGTCCGCGTGAAAAGGCACGTGCTCGGCACGCCTTCCAGCGAAGACGAACTGGTCTACGAGGAGCACGACGACAGCTTCTACATGGGCATCGGCCGCACCCGCGATGACAAATACATCTGCATCGGCGTCGAGAGCACGGTGTCGAGCGAGTCGCGCTGCGCCCCGGCCGCCGATCCGCGCGAGTTCGTGGTGCTGGCCCCGCGCGAGCGCGACGTCGAGTACGACGCCGACCACCACGACGGCCGCTGGGTGATCCGCACCAATGCCGACGGCGCCGAAAACTTCAAGCTGATGACCGCGCCGAGCGACGCGACCTCGCGCGCGCAGTGGCAGGAGTGGATCGGCCACGACGGGGACGTCTTCATCGACGGCTACGAGCTGTTCGACGGTTTCACCGCGGTCGCCGAGCGGTCCGGTGGCCTCGAGCGCATCCGCCTGCTGCGCGGCGAAGCGGGGCAGCCCGACCCGGCGTCCGAGTACGTCAAGGCCGACGAGTCCGCCTACTCGATGGGCCTGTCGACCAATTCCGAGCCCGACACCGACTGGCTGCGCTACAGCTACACCTCGCTGACCACCCCGGCGACCACCTACGAACTCAACACGAAGACCGGCGAGCGTCGCCAGCTCAAGCAGCAGCCGGTGATCGGCTACGACCCGTCGAAGTACACCACCGAGCGCGTCTGGGCGACCGCCCGCGATGGCGTCAAGGTGCCGGTCACACTGGTCTACCGCAACGGCTTCGAGAAGGACGGCAGCGCGGCGATGCTGCAGTACGCCTATGGCAGCTACGGCAGCTCGACCGACCCCAACTTCAACCTCTCGGTGGTCAGCCTGCTCGACCGCGGCATGGTCTACGCGCTCGCGCACATCCGCGGCGGCCAGGAGATGGGTCGCAAGTGGTACGACGCCGGCAAGCTGCTCAACAAGAAGAACACCTTCACCGATTTCATCGACGTCACCAGGTACCTGGTCGAACAGGGCTACGCCGCGCCCGACCGCGTCGCCGCCTACGGTGGCAGCGCCGGTGGCCTGCTGATGGGCGCGATCGCCAACATGTCGCCCGATACCTACGACGTGATCCTGTCGCAGGTGCCGTTCGTCGACGTCGTCACCACCATGCTCGACGCGTCGATCCCGCTGACCACCAACGAGTACGACGAGTGGGGCAACCCGGAGACCAGCGTCGAGTCGTACGAGTACATGCTCAGCTACTCGCCGTACGACAACCTGTCCAGGCAGGCGTATCCGGCGACCTTCGTCGGTACCGGCTTGTGGGACTCGCAGGTGCAGTACTGGGAGCCGGCCAAGTACGTGGCGCGGCTGCGCGACCTCAACACCGGCAGCGAGCCGGTGCTGTTCCGCACCAACATGGACGCCGGCCACGGTGGCAAGTCCGGGCGATTCCGCCGCTACCGCGAGCAGGCCGAGATGTACGCGTTCATGCTCGACCGCCTGGGCGTCGCCGCGCCCGCGCGGTAGGGCGTTTGTAGGAGCGGCTGAAGCCGCTCCTACAATGGCGGGATGACCGACCCCGCACCCGTGCCGCCACCGTCCCGCTTGCGCTGGGCCTGGTGGCTGCTTGCCTGGCTGAGCCTGGGCCTCGGATTGCTCGGCGTCGTGCTGCCGGGGTTGCCGACGGTGCCCTTCATCCTGCTGTCGGCCTACGCCGCCGCGCGTGGCTCGCAGCGGTTGCATCGCTGGTTGTTGGCCCACCGCCAGTTCGGCCCGATGATCCGCGACTGGCAGCGCCACGGAGCGGTCTCGCGGCGGGCCAAGTGGTTCGCGGTCACGACGATGGCGGCCTGCGCGGTGGTGATGTTCCTGACCGCGCCGCGGCCGTGGATGGCGATGCTCGGCAGCGCGATCATGCTGGTGGTCGGCACCTGGTTGTGGCATCGGCCTGAACCGCCACCGGGCTGAGCTTCGCAGCCGCCATCGGCGCGGCTACACTGCGTCGATGAACGCACGAAACCCATTGCTGCTCGCCGCCCTGGTCGTCTCGCTGCCGCTGGCCATCGCCGGTTGCGGCAACAAGGGCCCGCTGGTCATGCCCGACGAGGCCGAGCCGGTCGAGGCGCCCGAGGTGCCGGCCGGCACGGTGCCCGTCGAGATCGACGACCCCGCTGCCGACGACATCGATGTCGCCGATCCGGCGGCCATGCCGGTCGAGGGGGACGACATCGATGCGACCCCGGAGCAGGGCATGTCGCCTGGCGAGCCGGTTCCGTTCGACCCGATCCCGATCGATCCGGCCACCGTGCCCGACAGCCCGCCCGGGACGGGGACTGCCGACGACGGCAATGGCTGAGGTGCAGTCCGCGCGACCGTCGGACCGTCTGCCTTTCAGCAAGATGCATGGCGCCGGCAACGATTTCGTCGTGCTCGACCTGCGCGGCAAACAGCCCGCCCCCGGCGCAGCGCTGTGCCGCGCGCTCGCCGACCGCCACAGCGGGGTCGGCTGCGACCAGATTCTGACCGTCGAGGACCCGCGCGAGGCCGGCTCCGTCGCCAGCTACCGGATCTGGAACGCCGACGGTTCGTCCTCGCAGCAATGCGGCAACGGTGCCCGCTGCATTGCGGCCTGGGTGGTCCGCGATGGCGCCGCGAAGGACCCGGAGTTCGTCCTCGACAGTCCGGTCGGCAGCCATGCGGTGACCCGGCTCGCCGACGATTTCCGGGTAGTCATGGGCGTGCCCGAATTCGATCCCGAAAAAATCCCGTTGCATGGCTTCGATGGTCCGCGCGATACCTATGTGCTCGGCACGCGCGGCTCGATCATCGGTTTCGGCGCGGTGTCGATGGGCAACCCGCACGCGCTGGTCGAGGTCGACGACATCGATCGCGCGCCGCTCGAAACCACCGGCAGGGTGCTGCAGCAGCACGAGGGTTTCCCGGAGTCGGCCAACATCGGTTTCGCGCAGGTCGAGTCGCGCCAGCGCATCCGCCTGCGCGTGCTCGAGCGCGGCGTCGGCGAGACACTGGCCTGCGGCAGCGGCGCCTGCGCGGCGGCGGCGATACTGATGCGCCGCGGCCGTGTCGACCGCGAGGTCAGCGTCGCGTTGCCGGGCGGCACGCTGCGGATCGGCTGGGCCGCTGAAGATGCACCGGTCACGATGGCGGGACCGGCGACATTCGTATTCGAAGGAGAATGGCTGCATGACCGAGACCACTGAAAAGCTGGGTGCGCACGAGGTCGCGGCGTGGCTGCGGCGCCATCCGAACTTCCTGCAGCAGTTCCCGGACCTGGCGCTGAGCCTGGTGGTGCCGCGCGAGGCGGGGTCGGCCTCGTCGCTGGCGAGTTACCAGTTGGAGGTGCTGCGCGACAAGAACCGCGAGCTCAACCGGCGCCTGCAGGAGTTGTCCGGCAACGCGCAGGACAACGAGCGGCTGGCGGTGCGCACGCAGCAGCTGACGTTGGCGCTGATGCGGCAGGACAACGCGGCCGACACGCTGCGGGCGATGGCGGCGAGCCTGGCGGAGGATTTCAACGGCGACCTGGTGCGGCTGGTGATGTTTGCGCCGGTCGAGGGGCTGGATGATGCGGAGTGGTTGCAGCAGATCGATGCGGATGACGCGCGCCTGCAGCCGTTCCGTGATTGCCTGGCCGATGGCGAGCCGTTGTGCGGGCGGTTGCAGCCGGACAAGCATGCGTTGCTCTATGGGACGCGTGCGGACGAGGTGCAGTCGACGGCGTTGCTGCCGTTGGCGGGCGTGGGGCTGGTGGCGGTGGGCAGTGGCGATCCGAACCGGTTCTTTCCGGGGATGGGGACGTTGTTCCTGCGGATGATGGGCGAGGCGCTGGTTACGGCGTTGGCGAGGTATGGGCGGTAGTTGCGCCAACAGCAAGGTCAACAGCAGGAGCGGGGTCCCGGCTCGGGGTGGGGCGACGACCTGTCCGGGGTTTGCTACCCGGCTCGGTCAGGCCATCCATGGCCTGACTCGCCGCCGCGGACCATCCATGGTCCGCTTTTCGCAAACCCCGGACAGGTCGCTGCTTCGTGGGCGGGGAGGGTTTCGCCCGGCGGAGGTTGGGCTTGTGGGTCTCCGGTCGTGTCGCGACCTTCCCGTTGGTGAAATGGTCGGGCCATGCTCCGGTGGTTTTGGGGTTTCCCTGGGGATCGCGGGGCGGGGGATGGGGGCGTGACTTCGCTTCCTGTCGACGACTTCCTGTCCCATCTTGCGGTGGAGCGGCGGATGTCGCCGCATACGCTCGATGCGTATCGGCGTGACCTCGCGGTGTTGTCGCAGTGGGTGCGGGAGCAGGGTGTCGAGGTGGTAGACGTGAAGGCCGAGCAGTTGCGCGCCTTCGTTGCGGCCGAGCATCGTCGCGGGTTGTCGCCCAAGAGCCTGCAGCGGCGGCTGTCGGCGTGCCGCAGTTTCTATGGCTGGCTGTTGAAGCACGGGCGGATCAGCGCCAGTCCGGCGGCGGCGATCCGTGCGCCGAAGGCGCCGCGCAAGTTGCCGCAGGTGCTGGACCCGGACGAGGCCAAGGCGCTGGTCGAGGTGCCGACGGACGTGCCGCTGGGCCTGCGCGACCGTGCGTTGCTGGAGCTGTTCTATTCGTCGGGCTTGCGGTTGAGCGAGCTGTGCGCGCTGCGCTGGCGCGATCTCGACCTGGATGACGGGCTGGTCACCGTGCTTGGCAAGGGTGGCAAGCAGCGCGCCGTGCCATTGGGGTCGTTCGCCCGTAACGCGCTGCGCGAGTGGCGTGCGTCGACCGGCGCCGGGAACGATGCGCCGGTGTTCCCCGGTCGCAATGGGCCGATCACTCCGCGCGCGGTGCAGTACCGGCTGCGTCAGTTGGCGCAGCGTCAGGGTCTGTTCAAGCGGGTGCATCCGCACCTGCTGCGGCACAGTTTCGCCAGCCACGTGCTGGAGTCCTCCGGCGACCTGCGCGGAGTGCAGGAGCTGCTCGGCCACGCCGACATCTCGACCACGCAGATCTACACGCACCTCGACTTCCAGCACCTCGCGAAGGTCTACGACGCCGCCCACCCGCGCGCCAAGCGCAAGACCTGAAATCCACGGAGCACTGTAGGAGCGACGTAAGTCGCGAATGCACGGCGATCCCGGATGGCGAGGAAATCGCGACTTACGTCGCTCCTACACGAGCCACGCCCGGCCGCGGCAATCCACCCCACCCCTTGCGCCCACCGTTGCCCACCCCCATCCAAGGGGTTCGACCCATGGAGCCTGCAATGGACGCCAGCCGGAACCCCAACGTATTCCACGCCACCACCATCGTCTCGGTGCGCCGCAACGGCCACGTCGCCGTCGCCGGCGATGGCCAGGTGACGCTCGGCAACACGGTGATGAAGGCCAACGCGCGCAAGATCCGCCGGCTCGGCAAGGACGGCCAGGTGATCGCCGGTTTCGCTGGCGCGGCGGCCGATGCGTTCACCCTGTTCGAGCTGTTCGAGGCCAAGCTGCTCAAGCACGGCCAGCTGACCCGCGCAGCGGTGGAGATGGCCAAGGACTGGCGCACCGAGCGCCGCTTCGGAAAGCTCGAAGCACTGCTGGCGGTGGCCGACAGGGAGACCTCGCTGGTGATCAGTGGCACCGGCGACGTGATCGAGCCCGACGACGGCATCATCGCCATTGGTTCTGGCGGCATGTATGCGTTGTCGGCCGCACGCGCGCTGGTCGCGCACACCGAACTGGATGCAAAAACCATCGCCACCGAAGCGATCAACATCGCCGGTGATGTCTGCATATACACCAACCGCAACGTCGTGGTGGAAGAACTGTGAGCATGAAAGCCGATACCTCCAACGCCACCATGACCCCGCGCGAGATCGTGCAGGCGCTCGACACCCACATCGTCGGCCAGCAGGACGCCAAGCGCGCGGTCGCGATCGCGCTGCGCAACCGTTGGCGGCGCGCGCAGCTCGATGACGCGCTGCGCAACGAGGTCATGCCCAAGAACATCCTGATGATCGGCCCGACCGGCGTCGGCAAGACCGAGATCGCGCGGCGGCTGGCGACGCTGGCCAACGCGCCGTTCGTCAAGGTCGAGGCGACCCGCTTCACCGAGGTCGGCTACGTCGGCAAGGACGTCGAGCAGATCATCCGCGACCTCGCCGACACCGCGGTCAAGCTGTACCGCGAACAGGCCAAGCACAAGGTCCGCACGCGCGCCGAGGAGCGTGCCGAGGACCGCATCCTCGATGCGCTGCTGCCGCGCCGCCAGCAGCAGCCGACCGGCTTCGGATTCGGCGCGACGGACCCGTCGACCACCACCGTCGATATCGGTGCCGAGCCGTCGTCGCAGGAGTCCGACACCCGCATCAAGCTGCGCCGGCAACTGCGCGCCGGTGAACTCGACGACCGCGAGATCGACATCGAGACCGCGGTCAACGTCGGCGTCGACATCATGGCGCCGCCGGGCATGGAGGAAATGGGCCAGCAGCTGCGGCAGATGTTCTCCCAGGTCGCCGGCAACAAGACCCACAAGAAAACCCTGTCGATCAAGGCCGCGCGCCCGCAGTTGATCGAGGAGGAAGCCGGCCGCCTGGTCAACGAGGAAGAGGTCCGCGAGGCCGCGATCGAGGCCTGCGAGCAGCACGGCATCGTGTTCATCGACGAGATCGACAAGGTAGCCAAGCGTGGCGAGAACGTCGGCGGTGGCGATGTCTCGCGAGAAGGCGTGCAGCGCGACCTGCTGCCGTTGGTGGAAGGCTCCACCGTCAGCACCAAGTACGGCGTGGTCAGGACCGACCACATCCTGTTCATTGCCTCCGGCGCATTCCACCTGGCCAAGCCGTCGGACCTGATCCCCGAACTGCAGGGCCGCTTCCCGATCCGGGTCGAACTGGGCGCGTTGAGCAAGGACGACTTCGTGCGCATCCTCACCGAGCCCAAGGCCGCACTGACCACCCAGTACGTCGAGTTGCTGAAGACAGAAGGCGTCGAGCTGGCTTTCACCGACGACGCGGTGGAGCGCATCGCCGAGATCGCCGCCACCGTCAACGAGCGCCAGGAAAATATCGGCGCCCGCCGCCTGCACACCGTGCTGGAGCGCCTGCTCGATACGCTGAGCTATGAAGCGCCCGACCGCGACGGTCAGTCGATCAGCATCGACCGCGCCTATGTCGATGAGCACCTGGGTGAGCTGGTGCAGGATCCGGATTTGAGTCGGTACATCCTGTAGCGATCAAGGCAAGTTTCGGCGGATTAACGGCGAAGCACCGGTTCCGGATCAGTGCTTTGCCATTTCCGCCAGCAACTGCTCACGTACGTTGCGGCCGTTGTCGCTTTTCTGCGCCATCAGGTAGATGCCTTTGCCGCTGCTGTGTCGCGCCCAAAGATCGCCGACCAGGCGCTTTTCCTTCTCGTCGTCGCTGCTGAAGCGGTCGCCACCCTTGTACTCGATGACGAACAGGCGGCCGTCCTTCAGCTTCGCAACGAAGTCCGGATAGGTGCGCTGGCGCGACGTGGGCATCCAGAACTGCGTTGGATGCACCAGATTGCGCACCCAGAACTCGACCTCGTCCAGGAGGTCGATGGCACGCGCGCACTCGAACTCCTCACCGGCGTGCTTCATATCCGCGGGCACCGGGTAGTAGTGCTTCCTGAAGCGGTACGCACCCTGGTAGTACGTATGCGCCGGATATCGCGTCATGTCGGCCGGATAGGTGAAGGCATGATCCGGACTGGAGCTGGCAACGATCTCCAGCCCGTCCTTGAACAGGGCCTGCTGGAACCCGTCCCGATAGGCCCGTTCCTTCGCCAGCTGCAGCTGCTCGGCGAGCTTGCGACGCAGGATGAACTGTCCCTTGAGCAACTGCGCCAGCGAGAACCCACGGTCATCCAGTAGCCCGCGGACCGCACGGTGCAGCCATTCGCGGAGAATCGGTTGCCTGATCGACGGCTCGTGGATTTCGTGGTCGAGCCAACCGATCAGGTCGGCTTCGCTGCGGTCCTGCGCGAAACCCGGCAGATAGGTGGCCACGTCATCCTTGACCCGGTGGTAGTTGACCGTCCGTCCTTCAAGATCCACCTCGAAGGTCATGCTTTCGTCGTTGAAGCGGAAGCTGGACAGGTCGGGCGGGCTGGCGAGCAGGTCCCACGCGAAAGTGGCCGCGACCACGCCGCGGTCGACCAGTTCCAGTTCGCCCTGTTCGACCATGCACAGTCGCGGTACGGCGAAGGTGGCGGCCCGCTCGCTGGGCGCTTTTGCGGCGAGGGCGGTCAGCTGGTGACGCTCAACCCGTGCGGCAAGTTCGTCGCGCTTGGCTGGCGGTGCGGTGAGGACGATGGCCTCGATGGTGCTGGCGTCGATCTCGTCGGTGATCTCGACGGTACCGCTTTTTTTGCCTTCGTCAGGGATGAACCTGACCCGGTGCTGGTCACGCTCCGGCACGTCATCCAGCCTCGGCGCCTTGTTGACCTCGATTCGCGTCGTCGGTGGCGCGTACGACGCCAGTTCGCCGCCTTGCAGCGGCAGCTTCGGTTCGGCGGATTCGTCGTTGCGGATGGCCGCCGCGGCTTCCATCGGGTTGAAGCCGATGTTCACCAGGGACTGTGTCAACTCGCCTGCGGCGCGGCCGAAATCGTCGGTGACGACATGGGCATACGCCTTGTTCATCGCTTCCTGCCGACGACGGGCGGCATACGGCATCCGCAGAACGCGGCCGAGCAACTGCTGGATGTCCTTGTCGCTCCTGACCTGGGCCACCGAGCAGAACACATAGGCGAAGGAACAGTCCCAGCCTTCTTTCAGCGCCTGCTTGGTGATGATGATTTCGATCGGACAGTCTTTCGCGAACAGGTCGACGCCATCGATCTCGCGGGTATCACCGGTCGCGATCGCGATGGCCTTTTCATCCACGCCGTCGGTTTCGACCAGGTGGCGCCTGACCTCCTCCACGGTCGCAACGCCGCGCGCATTCTCGGCCTGCACCAGCAGGATCGGTCGGATGTAGTCAGGCTCGCCCAGCGCGATCTGCGCCAGTGACTTGCGCCGTGCGACGGCGCTGCTCAGCGCTACCTGCCATTGGCCGTTGTGCTCCTTCAGCACCACCGGGAACTTGATCATGTTCTCGGCCTTGAGCTCGAAGGCCGAGACGCTGACCAGCACGTTGGAACTGGCGGTGTCGGGCGTGGCGGTGAGCTCGACCACGGCGCGCGGGCCGAGTCTTTCGTAAACGGTGTAGGACAGCGGCGTGGTGGCGTTGTGTGCCTCGTCCATGATCACCAGCGGGCCGTGGAGCTTGAGCAGGTTGGCGAACGAGGCCAGCGCCTTGCCGTCGGCTCCCTTGTCCAGGTAGGCGAGGTCGCGCGTGTTGCCGGCGAAATGCGGTTCCAGGTCCTCGTGGTGCTCGTAGACCTTGCGGCCTTCCCGGTCCGTTACCCGCAACGCCGCCACGGTCGAGATGACGACGCACACCTTGGTGCCGATATCCGCCGGACGGATCAGGGCGAAATCGGCCACGTCGAACACGGCGACCTTCCCGTCGAACGCGTTGTCCAGTTCCTGCCGGTAGGGATGACGCGGATCGCGGAAGGCTTCCAGCGTCTGGGTCTTGATCTGGGTGGTGGGGACCATCCACATCACCAGCGGGAATTCGCGCTCCAGCAATGCACGGCCAGCGCTCTGGATGATGTGCGCACCCATTACCGTCTTGCCACCGCCGGTAGGGATTCGCAGGCAGACATAGGGCACTGCCGGCAGGCCGGGCATGGGCCGGTATTGATCGACCAGCCCCTCGTCGACGCAGGCGGTGAATGCTTCCGCGGCGGCGCCCAGCCGGGCAGCTTCGAAAAACCGCTCGAGGCTTTCGAGCGCGCGTTGCTGGTAGAGCTTGAGCGCAAGGGCCATGGTCAGCGCGCCTTGATGTCGTAAGGGGTCTGCCGGAAGACGATGTCGAGTTCCCGCAGTTGTTCCCCGGACAGGTCGCAGGCTTCGCCGTAGATCACTTTCGGGCCCTCGAACCCGGGCAATGAGCGCAGCACGCGGCGGGTCAGCACGTTGCCGCCCGATTTGCTGGCGTCGCCGAGAATGCCGTTGAACAGCAGGTAGTAGCCGGTGCCGCCGTGTTCGCCGAGGAAGACGTCCTTCTTTGCGCGGGTCGAACGCGCGGTGCCGGTTTCGGCGAACCAGACATGTGCGGCCAGGTGTTCGAACCTGATGCCTTCGCGGATATGGCCGTTCTCGTCGAACACCGGGACTCCGAGCTTGTAGAAGCGGAAGCCGCCGCCGCCATTCCAGTCGACCGCCTCTGAAATGCCGCTGCTCTCTCCTTTCACGACTTCGCCGAGCCGCTTTTGCGCATGAGATCTCGCCTGCTCGCGCATCTCAATGCCAATCCACCTGCGTCCCATTTTGTGGGCGACGGCGGCCGTAGTGCCGGAGCCAAGAAAGCTGTCGAGCACGATGTCACCGGGTGCTGTCGATATGTCGAGGATCCGCCGCAAGAGAGACTCCGGCTTTTTCCCTCGCTTGAAATCGACGCCGCCTTCCTTGTTCAGGTTGATAGTGCTTATGTCTGGCCAGAAATCGCCTAGGTACTCCTCGACATAGGCAGATAGGAACAGCATTTGCTTGCCCTCCCACCACACGTACTCGATTCCTGTGGGGGAGATGACCTTGGCGGTTTCGGTCTCGAATGAAAGCCGCGACAGCAGTGCATTGTTCGTTCGGTAGACAACCCTGTTGGACTCGCGTAGCTGGAATTCGCGGACAGCTTCCCCGGTCGGTCCCGTCCCACGGGCTGTTAGGTAGTCCTTGATGGGCGTGATGATCCAGCTCTCAATTTCATCCTCCGGATTCTCGATCACCTTCGTGTAGTAGCCGAGATACCTCTCGAACTTTTCTGGATCCTTCTGTCTCTTGACGGGCCGCAGCCGACCGGCCGATGTGGCTCGATAGGCGAGAATGTATTCCTTGAGCTTTGGCGGCTTCCTGTCGACGTGCTTCATCTTCACGCCGCTCAGCTCGCTCATTTTGACGGTGATGTTGATCGCTCGATTGGCGCGCCCGAAGACCTCATCCATGATGACTTGCAAGTAGGCCATCTCGTTGTCGTCGATCTGGACGAAGATGTGGCCGTCTGGGGCGAGCAGGTTCTTTAGCAGGTCGAGCCTCGGATACATCATCGACAGCCATTGGCTGTGTTCGATGTTGTCGTCGTAGTGAGGCATGTCCGCCGATAAGGTGTTGTAGGGCGGGTCGATGAAGATGCATTTCACCTGCCCCGCGTAGTACGGCAGCAGGGCCTTGAGCGCATCGAGGTTGTCGCCCTCGATCAGCATGTTCGGCGAGTCCGCCTCCCCGTAGGACAGTCCCGCTACCGGCTCCAGCAGGCGATAGGGCGTGCGTGCCGCGCGGGTCAGGTCTTCGTCGCGGTTGTGCCAGGACAACAGGGGCATCTAGCGCGACCCCGCCTGCCGATGGCCGCGGGCGACGCACTCCGGCAGTTGTTCGGGCTGGGTTCTGGGCACGGACGCCAATTGCTATCAATCAATAATTGATCAAATCATAAATCAATAATTGATAGGCGCGTCAGCCTGCCGCCCACCATCGCGGCATGAAGAGCGAGCAGGCTGGGTTTGGCGCGCGGTTGCGCGAGGCGTTGCAGAGGGCAAAGCTGCCGGAGAGCGCCGCCGAACTGGCACGGCTGGTGCCGCAGTACGGCGGCACCGCCGTGACCACGGCCGCCGCCCATCGCTGGATCAAGGGTCAGTCGATACCGCGGCCGGAGAACATCCGGGCGCTGGCGACGCTTCTACGCGTCCCGCTGGACTGGCTGTACGGGGAAGGTTCCGACGGACGCAAGGTCCGTGAACCCAAGGCGGCCTGGGAAGCCAGCGTGGTCGACCGGCATGCGGTCGATGCCTTCCTGTCGCTGGACGACGGCCATCGCAAGCTGGTGCGGGAACTGATCGCGGCCCTGGCCAAGGTGGCGAGGGGCTGACGGCGGGGTAGGCCCAAGGTCACACGGTCTATCGGCGGATGGCGATGGGCCGCGATGGCCTTACGGTGGTGGTGACCCGCAACGCTGTTGCGAGCCTCGCCACGAAGCGTGGCAATGGACCCTGCCACCGCGTGCCTGCCGGCTACGCACCCGCCTGAAAGGACTCTGCGCTGATGTCTTCGTTCGCCTGTCGGATTCTGTCCGCACTACTGCTGTCCTGCGGCCTGGCGGCCCACGCGCAGGCGGTGGTCCCGCTCGCACCGCTGCCCGCTCCGGCCATCGTGTCGGAAGCCGATTGCTTCTCCATGGGCTCCTACGACGACTGGATGGCCGGTCTCCGCGAGAAGAACGGCTTCCTCAAGTCCCTGCTGATCCGCTGGCGCTTCCCCGAGGGCGAGTTCACCCGCTACCGGCAGAACCTCGACTGTCGCGCCATCACCTATCGAAGCGACCAGTACCTCGTCCATGGCTGGCTGGTGCGTCCCAGACATCGCCCGGCCGTTGGCAAGCAGCCGGTCATCGTCTACAACCGCGGCGGCAACCGCGGATACGGCGCGCTGACCTTCGCGCACCTGTTCACTCATGTGTTTCCGCTTGCGGAGTCGGGCTACCTGGTCGCGGCCAGCCAGTACCGGGGCGTGACGACGGCGCAGGATGCGACGACGTCGCCCGACCAGTTCGGCGGCGACGACATCGCGGATGTCACCAATCTGTTGCGAATCGTGTCCGCCTTGCCCGGCGCCGATCCGGACAACCTCTTCATGATCGGCCAGAGTCGCGGCGCGATCATGACGTTCCGCGCGTTGCGCGAGACTCCGTTGCCGATCCGGGCGGTGGCGATCTACTCGGGCGTGTACGACCTCCACGACCTGCTGGCGATGCGTCCGGCCTTCGAGCAGCTGTTCGAGGCGCTGATTCCCGACTATCGCAAGCAGCGCACGGTCGAGCTGGACCTGCGCTCGGTCACCCGTTGGCCGGGGCAACTGCCGCCGCACACCGGCGTGTTGATGATCCATGGCGACGAGGACGAGCGCGCCCCGCTGGTTTCGCCGCGAAAGCTGGCCGCCGCGTTCGAACGGTCGGGGCACCCGCACCGGCTCGTCGTCCATCCGGGCGAATCGCATTTCCTCGACGGGGTGCGTCCGGAAGTGCAAGCGGAGACCCTGCGATGGTTCGAGCGGTTCCGGCAGCGGCCATCCCGGCAAAGTGCAGCCAGCACCCGGTGAAAGCCGCGCATCGCCCTGCACGCGCCGCGTCATCATGCGGTGCGATAATCCCCCGCATGAGCGAACAGACCCCGCGCGACGGCGCCCCCGGCACCACCCACTTCGGCTTCCGTGACGTCCCCACCGGTGACAAGCAGAAGCTGGTCGGCCAGGTGTTCTCCTCGGTCGCCGGCAACTACGACCTGATGAACGACCTGATGTCGATGGGCGTGCACCGGGTCTGGAAGCGCTTCTTCGTCGCCACCGCGCAGGTCAAGCGCGGCGACCGCGTGCTGGACCTGGCCGGCGGCACCGGCGACATCGCGCTGCTGCTGCGCGACCGGGTCGGCGATGCCGGTTCCATTGTTCTTGGCGACATCAACGGCGACATGCTGCGGGTCGGCCGCGACCGCATGGTCGACAAGGGCAAGGTCGCCGGTTTCGAGTACGTGCAGATGAACGCGCAGGCGCTGCCTTTCCCGGACGCCAGCTTCGACCTGGTCACGATCGCCTTCGGCCTGCGCAACGTCACCGACAAGGACGCCGCGCTGCGTGAGATGCACCGCGTGCTCAAGGTCGGCGGACAGGCGCGGGTGCTGGAGTTCTCCGAGGTCACCCAGGACTGGTTCAAGCCGATCTACGACTTCCACTCGTTCAAGGTGCTGCCGCGGCTGGGCAGGCTGTTCGCCAACGATGCCGACAGCTACCAGTACCTCGCCGAGAGCATCCGCAAGCACCCGCCGCAGGACGAACTGAAGGCGATGATGGCCGACGCCGGCTTCGCCCGTTGCGACTACCGCAACCTGTCGGGCGGCATCGTCGCGATCCACACCGGCTACAAGGTCTGACGGCCGCGCCAACCGGCACGACCGGCACATCGCGCCGCCGCCCGGGCGGCGCTACACTCGGCCGCTCACCCGTAACCGTGGGCCTGCCATGCGTTCCCCGATCCTGACTTTCTGTGTTGCCGCCGCCGTGGTCGCCGGCGGTTGTTCGCGCGATGGCGCGCCGACCGGCGACACCACCGCCACGCCCGATACCGGAGCCGCCGCGTCGGCCGCCGAATACGACTCGCTGTCCTACGCGCAGCCCGACCAGGTCCGCATCAAGGACCTCGCGCTGGAGCTCGCGGTCGACTTTGACAGCAAGCAGATCTCGGGCAGCGCTACCTACCAGCTCGACTGGACCAATCCGGAAGCCACCCAGTTGGTGCTCGACACCCGCGACCTGGCCATCGAGAAGGTGGTGGGCGAGCGCAGCGACGACAAGTGGGTCGACCTCAAGTTCGACCTGGCCGACGCCGACGAGCGCCTCGGCAGCAAGCTCACGATCGAGGCGCCGCAGCAGCCCGAACGCATCCGCGTGACCTACGAGACCTCGCCCGAAGCGTCCGGCCTGCAATGGCTGACCCCGGCGATGACCGAGGGCGGCGAGCAGCCCTTCATGTTCAGCCAGTCGCAGCAGATCCACGCGCGCTCGTGGGTGCCGCTGCAGGACACCCCGCGCGTGCGCTTCACCTACACCGCGCACGTGACCAGCCCGAAGGACGCGATGGTGCTGATGAGCGCCGACAACGATCCGAAGGCGGAGCGCGACGGCGACTACAGCTTCAAGATGCCGCAGGCGATCCCGTCGTACCTGTTGGCGATCGCCGCCGGCGACCTGGTGTTCAAGCCGATCAACGAGCGCAGCGGCGTCTGGGCCGAGCCGGCGATGGTCGACAAGGCCGCCGCCGAGTTCGCCGACACCGGCAAGATGATCGACGCCACCGAGGCGATGTACGGCCCGTACCGCTGGGAGCGCTACGACATGCTGGTGCTGCCGCCGTCGTTCCCGTACGGCGGCATGGAGAACCCGCGCCTGAGCTTCATCACCCCGACCGTGATCGTCGGCGACGGCTCGCTGGTCTCGCTGATCGCCCATGAGCTGGCGCACAGCTGGTCCGGCAACCTGGTGACGTTCTCCAGCCCCAAGGACCAGTGGCTCAACGAGGGCATCACCACCTACGTTGAGAACCGCATCGTCGAGTCGCTGTACGGCAAGGAGCGCGCCGACATGGAGTTCGTGATCGCGCGCAACGAGCTGAGCGAAACCATCGGCGAGATGGAGCCGCACGCGCAGTCGCTGGCGATCCGCCCCGACGTGCAGGTCAAGGCCGGCGACACCCTGACCGCGGTCGCCTACGACAAGGGCGCGTGGTTCATGCAGTTCCTCGAGCAGCGCTTCGGCCGCGAGGTGTTCGACGAGTACCTGCGCGGCTACTTCGACCACTTCGCGTTCCAGTCGATCCCGACCACCACGTTCGTCGAATACACCCAGGCCAACCTGCTCGACAAGAACCCGGGCAAGGTCACCGAGGCCGAACTCGACGAGTGGGTCTATGGCACCGGCATCCCGGCGTCCGCGCCGAAGACCGAGTCGCCGCGGATGGACGCGGTCGACACGGCGCGCAAGGCCTGGATCGATGCGGGCACGCTGCCGGAAGCGTCAGTCACCGAGGCGTGGACCACGCAGGAATGGGTGCACTTCCTCGAAGGCATGCCCGAGACGCTCGACACCGAGCAACTGGCCGCGCTGGACGAGGCGTACGAATTCACCGGCACCCCGAACGGCGAGATCGCGATGCGCTGGTACCCGCTGGCGGTGCGCAGCGGCTACACCCACGCCAACGACGCGATCGCCGCGTTCCTCAAGAAGATCGGCCGTCGCAAGCTGATCATGCCGACCTACGACGCGCTGGTTAAGACGCCGGAAGGCCTGGCGCTGGCCGAGAAGACCTTTGCCGAGGCGCGCCCGGGTTACCACCCGATCACCACCGGCTCGGTCGAGGCGGTGATCGCCGAAGCCAAGGGCGAGGACGCCGCGCCGGTCCGCGACTGACCGGCGGTATCGATGATTGCAACGCGGCCGCCTCCGGGCGGCCGTGTTGTTCTGGGCCGTCGCACCGCGTGGGTGGCCGCATCGCTCGGCCGTCGTGCCGCTTGGGTTGCCGCGTCGTTCGGGTCGCCGCGTCCCGATGTAGGAGCGACATAAGTCGCGACCCTCTGAAGCCGGCCGCAGCAAATGCGGGTTGCACGCTGTACCGCTCCCCGAAGCCTTCTTCGTGAAACCTTCCAGCGCCCGCAACTTCACATCCCCGGCCGCGAAGTGGAAATCGCGACTCACGTCGCTCCTACAATGGGGTGACTTTTTCGAGGGAGCCTCATGAAGATCAAGACCACGCTGTTGTGCGCGACGCTGGCGCTTGCCGCCTGCCAGCCCGCACCCGATCCCGAAGCCGTGCGCGCCCAGCAGGCCGCGGCGATGGAACAGGCCGCCGAAGCGATGGCCAAACAGTTCGACGAGCAATACGCCGCGCAGAACTGGCGGCTGGCCAAGGCCCACGGCGACGTGTTGCTGGCCGAGTATCCGGACAGCCAGGCTGCCGCGCGGATCGAGGCCGCCCATGCCGAAGCGACCGGCAAGGCCGAGGCCGCCGAGAACGCCGCCCGGGTCGCGGCGCTGTGGGCCTACCAGAGCGAGGCGGTCGGCTCGAAGCAGCAGCTGTCGGCCGCGATCTACGCCAAGGACAACCTCGACACCGACGGCAGTGGCCCGCGTCCGGTACGGCTGATCTTCCGCGACCATCCCGAATGGGGCGACAGCGCCTACCTGACCCTGGAAGCCGGTGACTTCGACTGCTACGGCGGTTGCAAGGTCAAGCTCACCGTCGACGACGCGAAGCCGAAGTCGATGGCTGCCAGCCGCCCCGACACCGACGAGGCGATCGCGATGTTCATCGAGGACGAGGCCGCGCTGTGGAAGCTGGCCGACGAGGCCGAGGTGATCTCGATCGAGTTCCCGGTCAAGGCCGGCGGTACCCGCATCGCGGTGTTCGAGGTCGGCGGCCTCGACACTTCGAAACTGCCGGACTGGAACTAGGTTCCGCTGTCGTCATCACGCCGGCCGTCCCGCGGCCGGCGTATGGTTCCGACCTGGCGGCCATGTCGCCATGTCGGCGCCCGCGCAGGGATGCCCGCGCCTTGTCCCTACGATGACGTCCGCCGCAGCGGAACGGACGGCGACGTCGAGCGAGGCGACCATGCTTTCCCCCCGCCTGCACAACTTCCTCGACGAGCACCACGCGCCCTACACGACGCTCCCGCACGACCGCACCGTCACCGCACAGGCTACCGCCCACGCCGCGCATGTCGGTGCCGGCCACTTCGCCAAGACCGTGATGATCAAGGTCGACGGCAAACTGGCGATGATGGTGATGCCGGCGCCCTACCGGGTCGACCTGACCCGGCTGTCGCGCGCGCTCGGCGGACCCGAAGTCGAACTGGCCGAGGAATCGGAGTTCCGCGACGCGTTCCCCGACTGCGAACCCGGCGCGATGCCGCCGTTCGGCCACCTCTACGGCATGCCGGTCTACATCGACTCGCGACTGGCGCAGCAGCCGGACATCGCGTTCAACGCCGGCTCGCACACCGACGCGCTGCGCATGTCGTATGCCGAGTTCGAGCGCCTGGCCGAACCGGAACTGCTATGGCTCGCCCACGTGATGTGATCGCGCGGCCGGGGATCAGTTCCTGCGGTCGAGTTGTGGTCAGCGCCACAGCGCGAACGGCAGCATTCCCCAAGCAGCCAGCACCGCGCACCATTGCAACACCAGCAGGGCCGAGGCCAGGTTGACGGCCCCATGCACCAAGCCTTCACGCCCGCGGGCACTGCGCCAGACCTGCCACAACATCAGCAGCGGCAGCGCGGCGGTCGCGGCGTAGAGCACAACGCTGGCGGCAGTACGCTCTCCGAGTTGCGTGTAGGACTGCAGGAAGAACAGTGGGACGGGCAGCACGAGTAGCGCCGCCGCGCCAACGCCCGGCGCGCGCAGCGGTTCGCGTCCGAAGACGGCGCATATCGGCACGCCCAGCAGGAACCAGGCCAGGCCCAGCGCGCCCAAGGCTAGGCTGGCCACCATCGACCAGTACGCGGCGGGATGTATCTGGCGATACGTCCGCAGGCCGTCGCTGATCAGACGCTCGCCGTTCGCACCAGCAAGAAGGACGTGAGATGCGATGTTGCGATCGTCGGCGACGAAGCTCGCGCCACCACTGGGCGTCAGCGTGCGCACGGGGCGCTGCCCGCGGGCGTAATTCAGGGTGTGGCCATCCCACGCCAGCTTGGCGCTATCGAACAGGAAATCGACGTAGGCAAATTGGGCCATGCGGTTGGGTGCCAGGACATAGCGCCCCTCCCAATCGGCCACGTCGGAGGGTGGTGGCAACGGCAAACGATCCTTGCGTGCACGGGGGAGGCCCAGGGCTTCGATCATGAGCGCATCGAAGCGGCCGGTGTTGCGACCATCGCCGTCGGCGTTCTGCACGGTTACGAACGCGCGCCCGCCGTTTGCTGCGTCGGAGTCCGGGAACAGGCACAACATTGCATGGAAGCCAACCACATCGCCGCCGTGACACAGTCCGACGACGCCATGGCGGTCGCGACGCTCCAGCCCCAATGCATAGCCGCCCCGCAGGCCGGCGCGCGCGGCGTCGGTTGTGTGTGGCTGCCCCATGGCGCGTAGCAGCGATGGTGCCACCAGCAGGCGGCCATCAACGCGCCCGTCACCGAGCAGGAAACTCGCGAACGTCGCCAGGTCACGCGCCGTGGTGGTGAATTGCCCTGCGGGCCGCAGGTAGACCGGCACGGCCGGCGCGGGCGTGGCGATGTCGTGGTGTCCCCACGCCAGCCGCGGGTCCGCATCCGGACCCACCTGTGTGGTGAACCGGAAAGTGCTGTCGCGCATGCCAAGTGGTTGCAGCAGCACCCGATCGAGCCAGGCTTCATAGCGTTCGCGCGTCACCGCCTCGATCACCATGCCCGCCATTGTCCAGCTCATGTTTGAATACGAAAACTGGCTGCCGGGGCGGCTGCGGATTGCCAGTACCGACGGATCGCGGACGAAAGCCTCGTGCAGCGGCGTGTCGGGGGTCGGCTGCGTACTGAACATCTGCCATAGACGGAGGTCATCCAGACCGGCGGTGTGGTCGAGCAAGTGACGGACACGCACCGGATGATCCGGCCACGGGTTGTCGAACCGTAGTGTCGGCAGATAGCGGTTGACCGGTGCGTCCAGGTCAAGCTGTCCGGTGCTGGCCAAGTGCAGGATGCCGGTGGCCAACACGGTCTTGGCGATTGAGCCGACATGCATTTTGCTGTCGGCGCGCAGCGGTTCGCCGGTGACCACGTTCTTAACGCCCGCCGCGCCGGTGCGGATCGTGCCATCACGGTCGATCGTGGCCCAGACGGCGCCTGCTACCTGTTCATCCAGCAACATCCGCTCGGTCTGCGCCCGTAACGATGTCGGCGCGGCATGGACCGCCGAGAACACGCACAGCAACGTTGCCAATGCCGCCGTCGGAAAAACCCGCTGATGATGGTTCCACATCCTGTGACCCTCTGGTCGCCCACGACCGCAGTCATTCAAGCATCGTCGGGAAAGACTGGAGCGGGTCGAAGGTCAGGGGGGCGATCGGCCATGCATGGCCAGTCTGCGCGGTGTAGCCGGCGGGCCCTACAGCGCGTAGCCGAACTGCTGGCGGAACTGCTCGGCGAACTGCGCGTAGTCGAAGCGCTGGTTCTGGGTGCCCGGATGCTCGACCTTCAACGCGCCCATCAGGTTGCCGATGCGGCCGATGGTGAGCCAGTCGTAGCCCTTCTCGATGCCGAAGATCAGCCCGGCGCGGAACGCATCGCCGCAGCCGGTCGGGTCGGTGATGCGACGCTCGTGCGCCGGGGCGACGTCCCAGGTCTTGCCTTCGGCATGGATCACCGCGCCCTTCGGGCCGCGCGTGGTGATGTAGGCCTTGACCTTGCCGGCGATGGTCTTCTCGTCCCAGCCGGTGCGTTCCTGCAGCAGGTTGGACTCGTAGTCGTTGACGGTGACGTAGTCGGCCTGCTCGATGAAGGCGCGCAGCTCGTCGCCGTTGAACAGCGGCATCGCCTGGCCCGGGTCGAAGATGAAGGGGATGCCGGCCTCGGCGAACTCCGCGGCGTTCTGGATCATGCCCTCGTAACCGTCCGGGCTGACGATGCCGATGGTGATGCCGGGCACGTCGCGCACGTGGTTCTCGTAGCTGCGCATCATCGCGCCGGGATGGAACGCGGTGATCTGGTTGTTGTCCAGGTCGGTGGTGATGAAGGCCTGCGGGGTGAACAGTTCCGGGATCTCGCGGACCTGGGTCAGCGGGATCTCCAGTTCCTCGAAGTACTCGCGGTACGGGCCGAAGTCCTGGCCGACGGTCGCCATCGGCACCGGGTCGCCGCCGAGCAGCTTGAGGTTGTAGGCGATGTTGCCGGCGCAGCCGCCGAACTCGCGGCGCATCCGCGGCACCAGGAACGAGACGTTCAGGATGTGCACCTTGTCCGGCAGGATGTGGTTCTTGAACTGGTCCTGGAACACCATGATGGTGTCGTAGGCCAGGGATCCGCAGATCAGGGCAGGCATCGGTGGTCACACTCCGGGTGGGCCGGGCGCGGGATGGCCTGGCGGGTCTGGATGGGGCGGGCTGGATCGTGGTCCCGCGCGGGCGGGACGCGCGTCGCCGGGGCGCACGCAGGCGCTAGGTTAGCGGCTGGACCCGGCGGGGGCCAGCCGGGGCGGATGGCTCGCGGTCGCCGGGGCAGCCGTGACGCACGTCCCATGCGGCCACCGACGACCGCGAAAAGGCCCGCAACCACGGCTTTCCGCCTTGCCCGGGGGTGGGGCGGTTGCTACGCTAGCCGATCGCTCCCGGCACCTCACTAGACGGCCCATTCGACGATGTTCAAGAAGTTTCGCGGCATGTTCTCCAACGACCTGTCCATCGACCTGGGCACGGCAAACACGCTGATCTACGTGCGCGGGCAAGGCATCGTCCTCAATGAGCCATCGGTGGTCGCGGTGCGCCAGGACCGGATCATCGGCGGCAACCGCTCGGTCGCCGCGGTCGGCACCGAGGCCAAGCAGATGCTCGGCCGCACCCCCGGCCACATCACCACGATCCGGCCGATGAAGGACGGCGTCATCGCCGACTTCACCTACACCGAGGAGATGCTCAAGCACTTCATCCGCAAGGTGCACAAGTCGCGCTTCCTGCGGCCGAGCCCGCGGGTGCTGGTGTGCGTGCCCTGCGGCTCGACCCAGGTCGAGCGCCGCGCGATCAAGGAATCGGCCGAGGAGGCCGGCGCGCGCGAGGTGTACCTGATCGAGGAGCCGATGGCCGCGGCGATCGGCGCCGGCATGCCGGTGACCGAGGCGCGCGGCTCGATGGTGGTCGACATCGGCGGCGGCACCACCGAGGTCGCGGTGATCGCGCTCAACGGCATCGTCTATTCGGCCAGCGTGCGGATCGGCGGCGACCGCTTCGACGAGTCGATCATCGGCTACGTGCGCCGCACCTACGGCACCCTGATCGGCGAGGCCACGGCCGAGCGGATCAAGCACGAGATCGGTTGCGCCTACCCGCAGGACGAGCAGCGTTCGATCGAGATCTCCGGCCGCAACCTCGCCGAGGGCGTGCCGAAGATGATCACCCTGCATTCCAATGAAGTGCTCGACGCGCTGCGCGAGCCGTTGGCGGGGATCGTCACCGCGATCCGGCTGGCGCTGGAGCAGACCCCGCCGGAGCTGTGCGCCGACGTCGCCGAGCGCGGCATCGTGCTGACCGGCGGTGGCGCATTGCTGTGCGACTTGGACCGCCTGATCAGCGAGGAGACCGGGCTGCACGTGCAGGTCGCCGACGACCCGCTGACCTGCGTCGCCCGTGGTGGTGGCCGTGCGCTGGAACTGGTCGACATGCACGGCAATGAATTCTTCGCGCCGGAGTGACCGGCTGTCGGGGATCGGCCATCCATGGCCGACCCCGACGCCCCGGACAGGAAGCGTGGTTCCTGCCCGGGGCCGCAATCGGCCTGTGGCCGCCTGCGTTGGCCCATCCATGGGCCAATAACCCCGCTTCGATGACTCCTTCAAGCCGCCAACGACTGACCTGCTGACGTGCCTTCCTACGCCGGTCCCACCACGCCCAACCGAGGCGGCGATGTCGCCGGGACCCTGCGCCTGCTGGCCTACCTGGTCCTGGCGGTGGTGCTGATCGTGCTCGACCACCGCGGCGGCTGGCTCAACCAGGCCCGCCAGCAGGCTTCGCTGGTGGTGCAGCCGCTGTGGATGATCGCCGGCTGGCCGGGTCGGATCGCCAAGACGCTGTACGACGATGCCGGCACCCTCAGCCAGTTGACCGAGGAGAACGAGCGCCTGCGCAACGACCTGCTGGTCAACAGCGCCCGCATCGCCCGCCTGCAGACCCTCGACGCCGACAACGCCCGCCTGCGCGCGCTGCTCGGCGCCGCCCGCCGCGGCAACCTCGACGTGCAGCTGGCGCCGATCCTCGATGTCGACCTCGACCCGACCCGCCAGCGGCTGGTGCTCGACGCCGGCGCCAACGATGGCGTGCGGGTCGGCCAGAGCGTGATCGATGCCGGCGGCGTGGTCGGCCAGGTCACCCAGGTCACGCCGATGCACGCCACCGTGCTGCTGCTGACCGATCCGTCGCACGCGGTGCCGGTCGCGGTCGCGCGCAGCGGCGTACGGCTGGTGGCCTACGGCGACGGCCGCAGCGACGTGCTGCGGTTGCCGAGCATCCCGTTGTCCAGCGACATCCTGGTCGGCGACCGGATCGTCACCTCGGGCCTGGGCGGGCGTTTCCCGGCCGGCTTCCCGGTCGGCACCATCATCTCGCTGCAGCCCGACGACAGCCGCGCGTTCCTGATGGGCGAGGTGCGCCCGGCCGCGCAACTCGACCGCGGCCGCGACGTGCTGCTGCTGCGCACGCTGCCGGCGCGGCCGCCGGTCGGCAATCCCGAGGCCGTGCCGGTCGATGATCCCGCGGACGCGGCGGCCGGCGACGTGCCGGCGGAACCCGCATCGGCGACCCCGACGCCGGCGACTCCCGCACCTGCCGGGACCGTGCCCGAGCAAACGGATCCGGCATCCGCCAGCCCGTCGGCGGGAGGCACGCGATGAGTCGTCCGCGTCCGTCGTGGTTGATGCCGCTCAGCGTGATCGGCGCGCTGATACTCGGCCTGTTGCCGCTGCCGCCGGAACTGCAGTCGCTGCGGCCGTACTGGCTGGCGCTGGTGGTGGCGTACTGGGTGATCGAGGACCCCGACCGCCTCGGGCTGGGATTCGCCTTCATCGTCGGCGTGGTCGCCGACCTCACGTACGGCAGCCTGCTCGGCGAGCAGGCGCTGCGGCTGGTGGTGATGGCCTTCATCCTGCAGCGCTTCCGCGCGCGCCTGCGGTTCTTCCCGCTGCTGCAGCAGTCGCTCGCGATCGGCGGCCTGCTGCTGAACGACCGCATCGTGGTGGTCGCGATCCACGTTGCCCTGGGCATCCCGTCGCTGCCGCCGCTGGCGTGGCTGGCGCCGCTGATCGGGATGCTGCTGTGGGTGCCGGTGTTCCTGTTGCTGGACGCGCTGCGCCTGGGCCACTGGCGGAGGCGCTGAGTGGTCCGCCGCCCGCGCCGCCTGCTGAAGAACACCGCCGCCGAAGCCGACCAGTTCCGCCGACGCGCGCTGCTGGCATTTGCCGGCGTGGTGCTGGCGCTGGGGGGCCTGTCGCTGTGGTATTTCCGGCTGCAGGTCTGGCAGTACGACGACTATGCGCTGCGTTCGGAGCAGAACCGGATCAAGCTGCGCCCGGTGGTGCCCGGGCGCGGGCTGATCTACGACCGCAAGGGCCGGATCCTGGCCGACAACGTGCCGGCGTTCCGGCTCGAGGTGACTCCGAACGAGGCCGGCGACCCCCGCGACTGGTTGCCCTCGCTGGGCAAGCTGGTCGAGCTGTCGCCCGACGAGGTCGCCGAGTTCCAGGAAACCCGCAAGGTCAGCCGCGGCTTCAAGCCGATCCCGCTGAAGATGCGGCTGACCCCCGACGAGGTCGCGCGGTTCGCGGTCGACCGCTGGCGCTACCCCGGGGTCGAAGTGGTGTCGTACCTCAACCGCCGCTACCTGTACGGGCCGTTGCTGGCGCACGAGATCGGTTACGTCGGCCGGGTCGACGCCGATGACGTCGAGAAGATGGGCGAGGACATCGCCAATTTCAGCCACACCGGCAAGACCGGGCTGGAGCGTTCCTACGAGGACGTACTGCGCGGCCGGATCGGTTTCGAGCGGGTCGAGACCAATGTCGACGGGCGGCCGCTGGGCGTGGTCGGGCGGGTGCCGGCGACCCCGGGGGTGGACCTGCGGCTGTCGATCGACCTCGACCTGCAGCGTGCGCTGGTGGCCGCGTTCGGCGACGCCGACGGTTCGGCGGTCGCGATCGATCCGAAGACCGGGCAGGTGCTGGCGATGGTCAGCAAACCGTCGTACGACGCCAACCTGTTCGTCAACGGCATCTCGCACAAGGACTACGACGCGCTGCTGAATGATCCGTCGCGGCCGCTGTACAACCGCAACGTGCTCGGCGGCGGCCCGCCGGGCTCCACCGTCAAGCCGCTGGTCGCGCTGGCCGGGCTCGACAGCGGCCTGCGCGAGGCCAGCGACAAGACCCTGTCGACCGGCGAGTTCTTCATCCCCGGGCAGCGCCGCGGCTATCGCGACTCGCACCGTGGCGGCCATGGCTGGGTGGACCTGCGCCAGTCGATCGCGCAGTCGGTCAACACCTACTACTACAAGCTCGCCCTGGACATGGGCATCGAGACGTTCGCGGAGTACATGCACCGCTACGGCTTCGGCGGGAAGACCGGGATCGACCTGCTCGGCGAGAACACCGGCGTGGTGCCGTCGCGCGACTACAAACGCTCGATCAGCACCGAGCCGTTCTACCCCGGCGAGACCGTGATCGCCGGCATCGGCCAGGGTTACTGGATCGCCACCGCGCTACAGCTGGTGCGCGCGACCGCGGCGGTTGCCAACCGTGGCGACATGCACGAGCTGCGGCTGGTGGAAGCCCGCCGCGACGGCTACCGCGAGCCGTGGCGCGAGTTGCCCGCCACCGCCAGCACCCTCATCAGCGACAACCCCGAGCACCTGCTCGCGGTGCACGAGGGCATGGTGATGACGGTCAACGGCCCGCGTGGCACCGCCCGCGCCGCGCTCGCCAGCGCGCCGTACACCATCGCCGGCAAGACCGGCACCGCGCAGCGCTCCAGCCGCAAGGGCAACATCAGCCACAACCCGCACTCGCTGCCGTACCACCTGCGGCATACCGCGCTGTTCGTCGGCTACGCGCCGGCCGAGGACCCGACGATCGCGGTCGCGGTGGTGGTCGAGCATGGCGGCTATGGCGGCAGCGCGGCGGCCCCGGTCGCGCGCGCCGCGTTCGACGCGTGGCTGCTGGGCAAGATGCCGGAAGGGATCGAGGACGTGGCCGTGACCGCGCTGCCGGCCGCGATGCAGCCCGGCGCGGCGACGCCGGCCGATGCGCCGGCCGAGGCCACGACCGATGCCACGACCGATGCCACGACCGATGCCACGACGCCGGAGCCGGGCCAATGAAGACCATCCTGCGCTGGCTGTTCGACCTGCTGACGCGCTTCATGCGCACGCTGGACCTGCCGCTGCTCGGCGCGCTGGCGGCGTTGATGGGGATCGGCCTGGCGGTGCTCTACAGCGCCGGTGGCCAGTCGATGTCGCTGGTGGTCGCCCAGGGCGCGCGTTTCGGCGTCGGCCTGGCCGCGATGTGGGGCCTGTCGCGGCTGCCGCCGAACCAGCTGCGCAACTGGAGTCCGCTGATCTACGGCCTCTCGCTGCTGCCGCTGCTCGCCGTGCTGTTCGTCGGCGAGGGCCGCCACGGCAACCACTGGATCAACCTGGGCGTGTTCTATTTCCAGCCGTCGGAACTGCTCAAGCTGAGCCTGCCGATGATGGCGGCCTGGTACCTCAACCGGCAGGCGCTGCCGCCGCGGTTCATGAACGTGCTGGCCGCGGCGGCGCTGATCGCGGTGCCGACCGGGTTGATCCTGCTGCAGCCGGATTTCGGCACGGCGATGCTGGTCGGCATCAGCGGCGCGTTCGTGCTGTACCTGGCCGGACTGTCGTGGTGGTGGTTCGGCGCCGCGTTCGCCGGCGTGGCCGCGGCCGCGCCCGCGGCGTGGTTCTGGATGCTGCGCGACTACCAGAAGGACCGCATCCTGACCTTCCTCGACCCCGAGTCCGACCCGCTCGGCGCCGGCTGGAACATCATCCAGTCCAAGATCGCGATCGGCGGCGGCGGCCTGACCGGCAAGGGCTGGGGCGAGGGCACCCAGGCCCACCTCAACTACATCCCCGAACACACCACCGATTTCATCTTCGCCGTGCTCAGCGAGGAGTTCGGCTGGATCGGCGTGGCGGCGACGCTGGCGTTGTACCTGTTCGTGGTCGGCCGCTGCCTGTGGATCGCGGCCTCCGCTCGCGACGGCTATTCGCGGCTGGTCGCCGGCGCGCTGGGGCTGGCGTTCTGCGTCTACGTGGTGGTCAACGGCGGCATGATCGCCGGCCTGCTGCCGGTGGTCGGCGTGCCGATGCCGCTGCTGAGCTACGGCGGGACCTCGGCGGTGTCGTTGCTGGCCGGCCTCGGCGTGGTGATGGCGGTGCGCGCGCACCGGCCGGTGCACGGGCATTGAGCGTGAAACGGAACCGGGACGAAGCTCAAGGCAGGCCCGGTTCCCCCCCCCGGTTCCGTGTCGCTTCCCGGTGGTCGCGACAGACGCCGGCGAGGAAGAGCGCGCCGGCTGGACCGGATGGTTCCTACTTCGCCTTGCCGTTCGCCGTGGTCGCCTCGGGCAGCAGGAACCGTTCGGCGATGTGGCTGACCGTCAACGGCGTCTCCGGCGTATAGCCATGGCAACCGAAGCAGTTGGGGATGGCCGACGTCGGGCCTTGCTCATAGGTCTCCATGGTCATGTTGGTCAGCTCCAGCGAACCGCGCTGCGGGCTGTCCGGATCGCCCGGGCCGCCTGCGCTGGGCACCGGTGAATTGCCGGATGCGGCGCCGTTCTTGGTCCACAACCCGCCGATCATTTCGTAGTTGGCCCACACCGCCATCGGGTCGTCCGCGGGCAGGGTGGTGAGCATGCCGTCGGGGCCGACCAGCGCCGCGTTCAACTGCTGGATCGCGGCGAGGTTGGCGGCGTTGTCGTTGCCGTTGACCGCGGTGCCGGGCTGGTTGCCGTTGGCGAACAGCCGGCAGATGTTGTCGGCCGGGCCGGTCGGCGGGGTCGGGTTCGGCACGTTCTGCGGCGGTGCGTTGAAATCGTACGAGGCGCATGCCGGGCTGATGCTGCCGCCGCCCGGTTGCGGGTTCGCCGCAAGGCAGGCGGCCGCGGCATCGCTGGCCAGCGACCAGCCCGAGCCGGCGTCGGAGCCGTCGCACAGCGGCGCGTTGGCCTTGTGCTCGAAGCTGGCCCAGATGAACTCCGGATGCCGCGACGTCCAGTTCACCAGGTGGAAGCCGACCAGGCCGAGGGTGACCGGTGCGTCGCCCGACGGCAGCGTCGCCTGCATCGTGAAATAGCCCGGATCGGCAGCGGGCAATACCCGCCACGCCGTCTTGATCTCCATCGTGCCGGCGACGAAGCCGGTGCTGGTGGCCTGGCACTCTTCCGGCGAGTACCACATGTTGTAGTAGAGGACGTTGCCGGACTGGTCGTAGAGCGGATTGCCGTCGGCCTGGTCGGTTTCGAAGTCGACCGGCTTGGGGTCGCGCAGGTCGAGCAGCCGGGCGGCGACGGCGCGGCCGGTGAGCGCGGGACCGGTGCACTGGTCGGGGCCGCCCGCGGGATCGACCACCCGGTTGGTTTCGAATACGCGATCGCCCGCGGGGTTGTACGGGTCGGCCGGCGATACCTGGGCGAGGAACCACTGCCAGGAGAACTGGTAGAAATCGCAGAACGTCTCGCTGGATGCGACCTCGGACGGTTCGGTCGGGTCGGTGATCCACGACCTGCTGGCCTGGCAGATCGCGGAGGTGGCGGGCGGCACGTCGGTGCTGGCCGGGGCCGCCGCAGCGGCTGGTTGGATTTCGTCCTGCGGCACCGCTTCGGAACTGGAGCAGCCGGCGATGAGCACCAGCACGGTGGCATGGATCGCGTGGGACAACGGACGGGGTGTCATTGGGGTTCTCCTCGGTGGGAACGACGAGTGATCTCGCATGCAGTCGGGGACCGGGCGCATCAGTCCAGGTCCTTCAGCAACGTGTCGGCCGCGCGCAGCGCGAGGGCCGACAGGGTCAGGGTCGGGTTGCCGGTGGCGATCGTCGGGAACACGCCGCTGCCGACCAGGAACAGGTTGGGGTGGTCCCAGGCGCGCTGGTCGGCGTTGACCACCGAGGTGGTCGGGTCGTCGCCCATGCGGTAGGTGCCGACGATGTGGCCGGAGCCGAAGAACTTGAGCCGCTCGGTCCGGCCGTCGATCTCGACCTCGAACGAGTTGGGCGCGTCCGCCGCCGGCGGCAGGGTGAACTGCTTGGCGCCCATCAGCTTGAACAGGCCGTCGGCGGTCTGTTTGGCGGCGACCATGCCGGCCCTGGTGTAGTCCGACAGGTTGTAGTCGATCTGCGGGCGCGGCAGGCCGAGGTGGTCGGTCTGCGTCGTCGACAGGGTGACCCGGTTGCTGTCCTCGGGCGACTGCTCGACCAGGAAGCCGAAGCGGAACTGCCGCGACAGCGCGCTGTTCATCGCCTTGACCAGTTCCGGCCCCCACAGCGCGGCGTTGCCCGGGTTGAGCTGGCTGCCATTCATGCCGTTGATGAAGTCCAGCGTCGTGGTCCACGGGTCACCGATCGGGAAGTTCCAGCCCTCGTTGCCGATCTCGATACGGAACGCGGCGCGGTCGCGGCGGAACGCGCCGTCGCGGGTGCTTTCGATGCCGGCGGTCGACAGCGGCCCGCGGTAGCCGTGGACCGGCTCCGGCGCGAGCCCCCAGGCCAGGTACAGCGGATGGTCCATGAGGTTGCGGCCGACCTGGCCGCTGCTGTTGGCGACGCCGGCCGGGGTGCGCCCGCCATTGGTCGACATCAGCAGCAGGCGCGGGGTCTCGATGGCATGGCCGGCGATCACGTAGCGCCGCGCGGTCACCGAGCCCTTGTTGGTCACCGGGCCGTGGTTGTCCTGGTACTGCACGTAGTCGATGCCGCCGACCTCGCCGTACTCGTTGACCGCGACGTTGACGGCGACGGTCTGCGGCCACAGGGTCACGTTGCGCTCGCCGTTGGCGTCGACCGTGTTGAGCGCGGCGTTGAGCGTCACGCTGGGGTCGTACTTGGCCTGGATCGGGCAGATCGGGATGCAGTTGGTGTTGCCGGCGCAGGCGCGGCGCCCCTGGTACGGCTCGGAGTTGCGCGCCGCCGGGGTTTCGGTGACGACCAGCGGCATGCCCAGCAGCTGCTGGCCGGTCACGCCCTTGGCCACGGCCTGGTCGACCTGCGACAGCGGGATCGACTTCATCGGGTACTGGTAGCCCGGCGGGAAGCTGATCCCGAGGTAGGCCTGGTTGGCGACGTCGGCGGAGATGCCGATCTCGGCTTCGGCCTTGCCGTACCACGGCTCCAGGTCGTTGTAGCCGATCGGCCAGTCGACCAGCACGCCGTACTCGCTCTTCATGCGGAAGTCGTTGGGGGTGAAGCGCAGGCTGGTGCCGAGCCAGTGCCGGCCGGTGCCGCCGGCGGTGCGCTCGTAGGTGCTGCTGAACGCCAGCGGGCCGTTCTGGATCAGGTAGGCCTGGCTGGGGTCCTGCCAGTTGGAGGCGTCGAGGGTCATGGTGACCGCGCGGCCGACGTTCTGCTTGCCGGGGTTGCTGAGGGTCAGGCTGCCGTCGGGATCGAACACGTTCGGCGTGTACGGGATTTCCGGCACCTTGGCGACGGCGGTGTAGAAACGCTCCATGTAGTCGTTGATGTTGGTCGGGATGCCGGCGCCGGCTTCGAGGATCAGCACTTTCTTGCCGGCCTCGCCGAGCTGTTTGGCGATCAGCGCGCCGGAGACGCCGGCGCCGACGATGATGACGTCGTAATCGGGAACGGTGCTCATGCGCTGGGCCCTCCGACGTAATCGGCCAGGCTCGGCGGGTCGCCGGCCCAGTAGCCGAAGCGCAGGTCGCTGTAACCCATCGGGTGGGCCTGGGCGACGTTCCATGCCCAGCCGTGGGTATAGGCCTTGGAGGAGATCACCCGTGCCGGCGGCATCGGCTGCTTCAGCCCGGCCGGGTCGTACCAGCTGCCCAGGTACCAGGCCAGCATGATCGCGCGGGCGAGGTAGCGGATGTCGTCGCCGGACTGGTTGAGGACGATGTCGGCGACGGTCGCCGGCGGCTGGCTGGCGTTGGCGTCGAAGATCGCGAGCAGTCTGTCGAAGGTGGCGCCACCTTCCTGTTGCGCGCAGTCGAAGTAGGTCTGCTTGATGTCGACGGGGTCGACGGCCGGCGCCAGCTTGTCGGCGGCGATGCCGGTCAGCAGGGCGGACAGTTTGACGAACGAACCCATGGCTGTGTTCATTTGGCTACGGTTCCTTGTGTGCGGTCTGGTCTGTCGCGTCGCTTACTGCGCGCGTTCGAGGATGTAGGTGAAGTCCGACGGCCGGCCGGTGGTGTCGACGGCGTTGCCGTGGCAGGCCATGCAGCTGGACGACGCCTGTGGCACTTCGCCCTGGCTGTAGGTCTCCAGCGTGGTGTTGGCGAGGAAGGTCGGCGCCGGCACGCCGTTGGGGTCGGTCGGGCTGGTGGCGTCGGCCGGCCACTGGGTGCTGATCAGCTCGTAGTGCTGCCAGACGGTGCCGTCGAGGATCTGCCGGAAGCTGTCGTTGAGCTTCACGGTTTCCGGCGTCAGCGGCACCACCCGCGTGACCTGGCTGGTGAAGCCGCCCGGGAACGGCTGCACGTCCGGGTTCCACGGCCGCGGCGGCGGCTCGTTGACGGTGCAGTCGCTGCAGGCCGGGTCGAAGAAGTTGTAGTGGGCATCGACCATCCCGGCGGTCAGCGCGTCGGCGTCGGGCACGTTGTCGACCTGTTCGAAGGTCGACCACAGCCATTGCGGTTCGGCGTCGGTCTTGTGCGCGGCGTGCCAGCCGACCAGGCCGAGGGTCACCGGTTCGCAGCTTTCCTCGACCCTGGGATTGGTCGAGAGCGGGTTGTAGGCCAGCGCATCGACGGTGTGGAAGCGGCTGGCGTCGTCACCGGCGCCCATGACCTTCCAGGCCACCTTGACCATGATCGCGCCGACCGTGCCGGTGCTGCCCGCCTGCACCGCGCCGGCGGGGAAGTCGATGTCGCCGGCGAACGCCTGCTGGCCGCTGCGGCTGTAGAGCCGGTTCTGCAGCAGGTATTCGAACATCGGCCGGTTGACCAGCAGCTCGTAGCGCACGTAGTTGCCGTTCTGGTCGATCAGCGGGCCGGTGTCGAACGGCTGGCCGGTCTCGCTGGCGACGGTCTTGTTGAGCGCCCAGCGGTTGACCACCCGCAGGTCTTCGGCGCCGGCGATGTCGCGGCATGCCGCCGGGATGGTGCGCGGCGCGTCCCAGCCATCCGGCGTCGCGCCGTCGGCGAGGATGAAGTCGGACACCTCCTTCCAGTCTTCCCACAGCGCCGGTGCGTCGCTGCCCGGCGCCGGTGCCTGACCCGGCGCCGGGGCGTTGAGCGCGATGAAAGTCAGCCACGAGTAGTAGTCGAATCCGTGCTGCAGGTTCTCCAGGTTGAACGGCGCCACCAGCGACGCCTCGCAGGGCAGGCCGCTGGTCAGCAGCGCGGGGGTGATCGCGGTGTTGGGCTTGGTGACGTTGCAGGTGTCGACCACGGGGTCGATCGGCACGGCGCCGGCTGGCGCGGCGGCCGTGGCCAGCTTTGCCGCCGGGGGCGGTGGGGATGTCGTCGTCGGCGCCGCGCAGGCGGCCAGCAACGCCGAGGCCAGCACGGTCAGGTGCAGGCGGCGGGGTGGGTTCTTGGTCATGACAAACACTCCTTGTGTCGATGGATGGCCGGTCGGTCAGGTCGACCGGGGCCGGTGCAACCACAACGGTCCCGCGCCGGGTGCCGGGGCAGGTGGTCGTGGAAGAGGGGGGCGCTCCGCGGGCGGAGGCGGCAGGCAGGCGGACGCGGCGGGTCGCAGGCGCGAGGCGCGTCGAGGCGTATCCGTGTTCGACATGTCCATGTCTCCGGGAGGCCGCAATGGCGCCCTGGTGTGCCGGCGCCCGTTCAGGGACGTTAACAGTTCCGCAACCGGTGATATCCCAACCAGTTCACGCAAAAGCAATGCAGCCTGACTCGCGGACGGGTGGTCGCGTCCACGCGGTTTTGACCCTTGCGGACAAGTGCTAACCTCGTCCAGATGACGATCCGACGCCTCGTAAGCCGCGCGCTGGTGTGCGCGCTCCCGCTCGCGCTGGTGGCCTGCGCAACGCAGACCCCGCCACCGCCGACCCCGCAACCGCAGCCCGAGGCGACCGAGCCGGTACCCGCGCCGACGCCACCGCCGGTATCGACCGCCGAGCCGATCGAGCAGGCCCGCGCCGAGTTCGTCCGCACCACCTCCGCGCGCTACGAAATCGAGCCCGCCACCATAGAGTCGGTGCTGGGCCAGGCCGAGATCCGCGACAGCATCATCAGCGCGATGACGCGCCCGGCCGAAGCCAAGCCGTGGAGCGCGTACCGGCCCATCTTCATCAGCCAGGCCCGGATCGACGCCGGCCGGGCCTTCCTCGCCGAGCACCGCGACGCGCTGGCGAAGGTCGAGGCCGACACCGGCGTGCCGGCGGAGATCATCGTCTCGATCATCGGGGTCGAGACCAGTTACGGCGGCAACATGGGTAGCTACCCGGTGGTCGACGCGCTGTACACGCTCGCGTTCGCCTACCCGCGCACCAACGAGCCCGACAAGATCGCCCGCGAGAACCAGCGCGAGGCGTTCTTCCGCGACGAGCTGGCGCAGTTGTTCGCGATGGGCAAGGAAAACGGTTTCGACATCACCACGCTCAAGGGCAGCTACGCCGGGGCGATGGGCTGGGGCCAGTTCATGCCTTCGAGCTACCGCGACTACGCGATCGACGGCGATGGCGATGGCAAGGTCGACCTGTTCGGCAACCTCGACGACGTGTTCGCCTCGGTCGCCAACTACTTCGTCGAGAAGGGCGGCTGGGTCCGCGGCGCCCCGGTGACCGTACGCGCGACCGCCAGCGACGATGCGCAGGATTTCCTGCCCGACAGCCTGGAGCCGCGCTACACGCTCGAGCAGCTGGCCGCGCGCGGCTTCCGCCCGGCGACCCCGGTCTCCGGTGTGGAGAAGGCAACCCTGGTCAACCTCGACGGCGTCGGCGGCAAGGAGTACTGGATCGGTTTCCAGAATTTCTATGCGATCACCCGCTACAACAATTCGCGGCATTACGCGATGGCGGTCTACCAGCTGGCCGAGGCGATCGACGGCCGCGATGTCCCCGCGGTGGACCAACCGGGCGCATGAATCGACGGCTGGCCGCACCACTGGTCTGCGGGCTGCTCCTGGGCCTCGCCGGGTGCGCCGGCTCCCCGCCCAGGTCGGCGCCCGCGCCCGGGGCCGACAACGCGAAGGCCGCAACCGGCGCCCGCAAGGTTTCGCCCTACGCGCCGGCGAAGGAAGACCCCTCCAAGCGCGGCAACTACACCGCCGGCGGCCTGTATGCGCCCGGTGTCGCCGATTCCGCGCCGGACGCCGAGATCGACGTCTCGCTGATCCCCGAGCCGGAGGTCGTCGCCGAGCCGCGCTCGCGCTACGGCAACCGTTCCACCTACAGCGTGCTGGGCAAGAAGTACCACGTGCTCGACGACGCCGAAGGCTATGTCGAAGAGGGGCTCGCGTCGTACTACGGGACCAAGTTCCATGGCCGCAAGACCTCCAACATGGAGGTCTACGACATGTACGCCTTCACCGCCGCGCACAAGACGCTGCCACTGCCGAGCTACGCCCGGGTCACCAACCTCGACAACGGCAAGACGGTGGTGGTCCGCGTCAACGACCGCGGGCCGTTCCACAAGGGCCGGATCATCGACCTGAGCTACGCCGCCGCGATCAAGCTCGGCATCACCCATGCCGGCACCGGCCGGGTCGAGGTGCGTGCGCTGCTGCCGGGCGAGAGCGATGCGGGCTACGCCGGTACGCGTGGCGACGACACGCCGGCGGCGCAGCCTGCCGCCGCCCCGGTCGCCGCCGCATCCGGCATGGACAAGCTGGTCGCCGCCCTGCCGGTATCCGCGGCCGGCGCCCTGCAGTTGCCGCCCGGCGTGCGCATCGCCACCGGAAAGCCCGCCGCGGTCGTGCGGAATCCGGCCCCGCCCACAGCTTCCGCACCGGTGCCTGCCATCGGCGATGTCACCCTCCAGGTCGCCAGCTTCACCGCGCGCGACAACGCCGACCGCGCGCTGGCGACGCTGCGCCAGGCCGGCATCGATGGCGCACAATTGCTGGATGCGACCTCCAACGGCCAGCAGGTCTGGCGCCTGCGGGTCGGTCCGCTGGACGCGGGCACCGCATCGACCCTGACCCACCGTATCGCCGGCCTCGGCTTCGGCGTGCCGCAGCGCGTGCGCGAATGAGCCGCTGTCCGAACCTTTTTCATCCCACCCTGACACCCTGACAGACGCCGGCCCCGCGCCGCCCCGGAGTAGTTGAACAATGAAATTCCCCGCTGTCCTTCGTGCGATCGGCCTGGCCGCGCTGGCCACCTTCACCGTCGGCCTCGCCACCGCGCAGGTCCCGGTGCCCAAGCCGGGCGCGCAGGCACCGGCCAGTGACGCGCTGCCGGTGCCGCCGCCGCCGGACACCGAGGCCGCCGCGTGGATCGTGATGGACGCCGCCAGCGGCAACGTGCTCGCCGGCGAGAACATCGACCAGCCGCTGGAGCCGGCCAGCATCACCAAGGTCATGACCAGCTACGTGATCGCCGCCGAGATGGCCGGCGGCAAGATCAGCGAGGACGACCCGGTGATGATGACCGAGCACGCCTGGCGCACCGGCGGCGCCGGCACCGACGGCAGCTACTCGGGCTTCGAGGTGAACAAGACCGCGCCGCTGGTGCAGATGGAGAAGGGCATGGTGGTGCAGTCCGGCAACGACGCCGCGATCGCCCTGGCCCAGCACGTCGCCGGCAGCGTCGATGCGTTCGCCGCGCTGATGAACCAGTACGCCACCCGCATCGGCATGAAGAACAGCCATTTCGTCAATCCGACCGGTCTGCCGGCCGAGGGCCACGTATCGACTGCCCGCGACCTCGCCCTGCTCGGCCGTGCGCTGATCCACAACTTCCCCAAGGCCTACTCCTACAACAAGATCAAGGAGTTCACGGTCGGCCCGATCACCCAGCCCAACCGCAACGTGCTGCTGTGGCGCGACAAGAGCGTCGACGGCATCAAGACCGGCCACACTTCCGGCGCCGGCTACTGCCTGATGGCCTCGGCCCAGCGCGGCGACCAGCGCCTGATCACGGTGGTGCTGGGCTCGGGCTCGGAGAAGCAGCGCGCCGACCAGAGCCAGGCCCTGCTCAACTGGGGCTTCCGCTTCTACGAGACCCACAAGCTGTACGACGCCGGCAAGGAGATCGCCGAGCAGAAAGTCTGGAAGGGCGCGGCCGACCTGGTCCGGCTCGGGGTTGCCGAGCCGCTGCTGGTCACCGTGCCGCGCGGTCGCTACGACCAGCTGAAGCCGATGATGGACGTGCCGAAGAACCTCGTCGCGCCGATCACCAAGGGCCAGGAGATCGGCATGGTCAAGGTCATGCTCGACG
This sequence comes from Lysobacter sp. F60174L2, assembly GCF_052547135.1. Lineage (NCBI taxonomy): Bacteria > Pseudomonadati > Pseudomonadota > Gammaproteobacteria > Lysobacterales > Lysobacteraceae > Lysobacter > Lysobacter sp. F60174L2. The sequence goes on from NZ_JBQWRA010000001.1 coordinate 582,570, forward strand.
ACAAGGTGGTCGCCCAGCGGCCGCTGGTGGCGCTCGATGCGGTCGAGGAGGGCGGCTTCTTCAAGCGCCTGTGGGACGAGTTCTGGATGTGGTGGGAGTCGGTCTGACCGGCCCGGGCTGACGACCCGTCCGGACCGCTTGGGTTGGCCCGGTGGCGGACCCATAATTGATCGATGGAAATCAGATCCGACAACCCAGACCACGGCTTCCAGTTCCCCGGCGAGTTCCAGCTCAGTGCCATGGGGCCGGCCGGAATCGGCCTTGAAAGCGAGCTTTCGCAGCGGCTGATCGACGCCGGCATCGACGTCATGACCGAGCGGGTCGAGTGGAAGCATTCGTCCAACGGCAAGTACGTATCGGTGCGGATCGCGTTCCGCGCCGACAGCCGCGAGCAGTACGACCTCGCCCACCAGGTGCTGCGCGACCATCCGGAAGTAAAGTGGACGCTGTAACCGCGTGCCCCCACCCCAACCCTCTTCCGCAGGCGGAGGAGGGGGCAAGGCGGCCGGCGCTGCTGCGCGACCTCGGCCGCCAGCCGTACGAGCCGGTCTGGCGGGCGATGCAGGCGTTCACCGACGCCCGCGACGAGGCCACGCCCGACGAGTTGTGGCTGGTCGAGCACGAGCCGGTGTTCACCCTCGGCCAGGCCGGCAAGCCCGAGCACGTGCTGGCGCCCGGCGAGATCCCGGTGATCCACGTCGACCGAGGCGGCCAGGTGACCTACCACGGCCCCGGCCAGATCGTGCTGTACCCGCTGCTCGACCTGCGCCGGCTCAAGCTCGGCGTGCGCGAGTACGTGTGCCGGATCGAGCAGGCGATCATCGACACCCTCGGCGACTGGAACATCGAGGCGGTGCGCCGCGAAGGCGCGCCCGGCGTTTACGTGGCTGGCGCCAAGATCGCCGCGCTCGGTATCCGCGTGCGCCGCGGCTGCACCTTCCACGGCCTGGCCTTCAACATCGACATGGACCTGTCGCCGTTCCTGCGGATCAACCCCTGTGGCTACGAGGGGTTGCGGGTGACCTCGATGGTAGACTTGGGCGGCCCCTCGGGGATCGAAGCGGTCAAGCCGGCGCTGGTCGGGCACGTGGCCGCGCAGTTTGGTTTGAGCGTCGAAAGCGCACCGCCGCCGGCGTTCTGATTTTCCGTCCTCGCCTGCGGAAGCCGTATTGTTTTCCCTTCTCCCGCTTGCGGGAGAAGGTGCCCGAAGGGCGGATGAGGGCACGCAACACCGCGACAGCCGACGCAAGCCGGTTTCGCGCGCCCCCACCCCAGCCCTCTCCCGCAAACGGGGGAGGGAGCCAACATCAAGAGCTCTGCGACGCCATGACGGATACCGCCACCAAGACCATCCCGCTCGCGGTTGTGGGCAGCGACGCCCCGGCGCCGCTCCAGCCAGGTGTCAAACAGGTCGCCGGCGACAAGATCAGCCGCTCGCCGGTGCAGTTCGCCGACGCCCCGGTGCTGCGCAAGCCGTCGTGGATCCGGGTCCGGATCCCGTCGGGCAACGCCGTCGCCCGGCTCAAGGAAAAGCTTCGCGAGAACCGCCTGGTCACGGTCTGCGAGGAAGCCAGCTGCCCCAACATCCACGAGTGCTTCAGCCACGGCACCGCGACCTTCATGATCCTCGGCGAGGTCTGCACGCGCCGCTGCAGCTTCTGCGATGTCGCCCACGGCCGGCCCAAGCCGCCCGACCCGGCCGAGCCGTTGCACCTGGCGCAGACGGTCAAGGACATGGGTCTGAAGTACGTGGTGGTGACCTCGGTCGACCGCGACGACCTGCGCGACGGCGGCGCCGGCCATTTCGTCGACTGCATCAAGGCGATCCGCGAGTTCAGCCCGCGCACCAAGATCGAGATCCTGACCCCGGACTTCCGCGGCAAGGGCCGGATGGAGCGCGCGCTGGAGATCCTCGCCAACAGCCCGCCGGACGTGTTCAACCACAACCTCGAAACCGTGCCGCACCTGTACCGCAACGTGCGCCCCGGCGCCGACTACCAGTGGTCGTTGACCCTGCTGCAGAAGTTCAAGGCCCAGCACCCGGAAGTCGCGACCAAGTCCGGCATCATGCTCGGCCTCGGCGAGACCATGGAACAGGTGCGCGAGACCCTGCGCGACCTGCGCGCGCACGACGTCGACATGATCACCATCGGCCAGTACCTGCAGCCCAGCGCCCACCACCACCCGGTGATGCGCTACTGGACGCCGGAGGAATACAAGGAGCTGGAGGTGTTCGGCATGGCGCTCGGGTTCAGCCATGTCGCCTCCGGGCCGCTGGTGCGCTCGTCGTACCACGCCGACCGTTCCGCGATCGAGGCCGGCTACGCGACCGCCTGACGCCCGCCCGGTGACCGTCTTGGCATGGTCTTCGCGTCGTGCATGGTGTGATGGGGACGCGTCAACCGTGGGCGAATGCACGCGCTTCGACGCGCCAGCTGAACCGCGACCCGCGTGATATCGCCGGACCGTGCCGTTTGTGAGCTGTCGACGTGACAGCCGCCGCAACTTTCGGCACTGTCGGGTGGTCCCAGCGTGTTGCAACCCTGTGATCCACGCACCCCTCTCCCACGCGAGCTGACGCGAAGTCCCCCATGATCAAGAATCCCCTGTTCGCGCTCCTGTTGACCGCCCCGCTGGCGCTGCTGGCACGCGCCGACACCGGCGCGCCGCAAACCGCCCAGGCCGGGCCGGAGACACGCGGCGATACGACGCTGTTGCAGTCGCCGCAGGCCGCCCCGCCGCCGACCCTGGCGGAGCCGGTCGAGCCGGCGGCGGCGAAGAAGGTGGCGGCCGAACTCCCGACCGGGCCGACCGAGTACCAGACCACCGCCGCCAAGCTGGTCTACGGATTGCTGTCGGACAGCCGTTACGCCTACCGCCCGCAGGCCCTCGACGATGCACTGTCGGCCGACATGTACACGCGCTATCTCGAAGCGCTGGACGGTGGCAAGCAGTTCTTCACCGCGGCCGACGTCGCCCGCTTCGACCGCTACAAGACCCTGCTCGATGACGCGATCAAGAGCGGCGAGCTGGAGCCGGCGTATGCGATCTTCGCGACCTACCGCGAGCGCGTGAACGACCGCGTGGCGTATGCGCGCGGCCTGCTCAAGCAGGACATCTTCGACTTCACCGGCACTGACGAATTCCGCTACGACCGCGAGGACGCGCCCTGGGCCGCCGACGCCGCCGAGCTCGACCAGCTGTGGAAGCAGTCGGTGCGCAACGACTGGCTGCGCCTGAAGCTGGCCGGCAAGGAGCCGGAGAAGATCCGCGAGACGCTCGACAAGCGCTACGCCAACCTCGCCGAGAACGTCGCCGAGCTGGAAGGGCAGGACGTGTTCCAGACCTTCCTCAATGCCTATGCCGGCGCGATCGATCCGCATACCAACTACTTCACCCCGCGCTCGGCGGAGAACTTCAACCTGTCGATGTCGCTGTCGCTGGAAGGCATCGGTGCGGTGCTGCAGAAGCAGGACGACATCGTCGCGATCCGCGAGATCGTGCCCGGTGGCCCGGCCGACAAGTCCGAGATCCTCGCCCCCGGTGACCGCGTGGTCGGCGTCGGGCAGGGCAGGAGCGGCCCGGTCGAGGACGTGATCGGCTGGCGCATCGACAACGTGGTCGAGCTGATCCGCGGCCCGAAGGACTCGCAGGTGCGGCTCGACATCATCCCGGCCGAGGCCGGGCTGGACAGCAAGCCGGTGCGCGTGACCATCACCCGCGACGAGGTGCGGCTGGAAGACCAGGCCGCCAAGTCCGAGATCCTGACCATCCCGGGCCAGGGCGACGCGCCCGAGCAGAAGATCGGCGTGATCGAGCTGCCCGGGTTCTACCAGGACTTCGAGGCCCGGCGCCTCAACAAAGACAACTACGCGTCGGCCACGCGCGATGTCGCGCGGCTGCTGAAGGAACTCAAGGCCAAGGACGTCGATGGCGTGGTGCTCGACCTGCGCAATAACGGCGGCGGCTCGCTGACCGAGGCGATCGAGCTGACCGGCCTGTTCATTGACCAGGGCCCGGTGGTGCAGGTGCGCGAATCCGGCGGCCGGGTCAGCGTCGAGGGCGACCGCGACGACGGCGTCGCCTGGGACGGCCCGCTGGCGGTGCTGGTCAACCGCGGCTCGGCGTCGGCGTCGGAGATCTTCGCCGGCGCGATCCAGGATTACGGCCGCGGCCTGATCATCGGCGAGACCACCTTCGGCAAGGGCACGGTGCAGAACCTGGTCGACCTCGACCGCTGGCCGGCCAACGAGGAAGAGCGCTTCGGCCAGGTCAAGCTGACCATCGCCCAGTTCTTCCGCGTCGCCGGCGGCTCGACCCAGAACAAGGGCGTGGTGCCGGACATCAACTTCCCGGCCTCGGTCGATGCCAGCGAGTACGGCGAAAGCACGTACGACAACGCGTTGCCGTGGACCAAGATCGCGGCGGTGCCGCACGTCAATTACGGCAACTTCGAGCCGCTGCTGCCCAAGCTGGAGACGCTGCATACCGAACGGGTGGCCGACAACCGCGAGTTCCAGTGGTGGAAGGAGGACGTGGCGCGGTACCGCAAGGAGGCGGCGAAGACCTCGATTTCGCTCAACGAGGCCGAGCGCCGCACCGAGCGCGATGCCAACGAGGCCCGCCGCAAACAGCGCCAGGAAACCCGCAAGGAACTCGGCCTGGCCCTCGACCCGCTGGCCGCGGCCCAGCTCGACGACGGCCTGACCGCCAACGAGCGCGACATCGTCGAGGACGCCGCCCGCGAGAAGGCCGCCGAGGACCGCCCCGACCCGCTGCTGCGCGAATCGGCCGCGATCCTGGCCGATGCGCTGTGGCTGCTGAGCAACGACGACCAGCTGTCGGCGGTGGTGCTGCCGGGGTCGGGCACGGCGGGGCATTGGGCTGATTGAGCGCCGGGAACAGCCGGGGCTGTAAACCGGTTGTGGATAAAAGAACGGGCGCCCGGAGGCGCCCGTTCTTTGTTGTCTGAAGCTGCAACCCCGCCCCGTGTAGGAGCGACGTAAGTCGCGATTTCACCGATACCCGGAATCGCCGTGCAATCGCGACTTACGTCGCTCCTACATCAGCGCGACCGCTGCTCGGACATCAGCTGCCACGTCATTGCTACGCCGCCCGCAGCGCCGTCGTCACCGGCAGCCTTGCCGCCCGCAACGCCGGGAACAGCCCGCCGACCAGCCCGATCCCCAGCGCCCACTTCAACCCCTGCCACAACAGTTCCGGCGAGACCTTGAACTGGAACACCACCTGGCTGAAGTTGTTGCCCAGGGTCGACACCGTGTAGCCGTTGAACACCAGCCAGGCCAGCCCGGCGCCGACCAGGCCGCCCAGCAGCGCCAGCAGCATCGTCTCCAGCATCACCGCCACCACCACCGGCAGCCCGCGGAAGCCGAGCGCGCGCATGGTCGCGATCTCGCGCGCGCGGCCGGCAACCGCCGCGTACATCGTGTTGAGCGCGCCGAACACCGCGCCGATCGCCATGATCGTGCCGATCACCGTGCCCAGGATCGTGATCAGCTTGGTCAGGCCCTCGGACTGCTTGGCGTAGTAGTCGTGGGTGGTCAGCACGTCGAGCTTGAGCCGCGGGTCGGCGGCGAGCGCGGCCTTGAGCTGGTCGAAGCCGTCCTTGCCGGCCAGCTTGACCGTCACCGACTGGTAGGCCGAGCGGTTGTAGCTGGAGCCGACCACTTCGGCGTCGGCCCACAGTTCCGAGTCGTGCGAGTTGCCGCTGGCGAACTTGCCGACCACCGACCAGACCTGGTTGCCCAGCTCGACCTGCTCGCCGACCTCGAGCCCGGCGAACTGTTCCTGCGCGCCCTTGCCGACCACCAGCTCGCGCAGGCCCGGCTCGAACCGGCGACCCTCGACGAGTTCCACGTCCGGTCGCAACTGCCACGCCCGCGGCCCGACCCCGCGCAGCTGCACGTTGGCGTCGTTGCCGTCGGCCTTGGTCGGCAGGTTGACCACCTGCGACAGCTCCGGCGACACCAGCGGCCGGCCTTCCTCGCCGGTCGCGATGCCGGCCAGCGCCGAGATCAACGGCACCTGGTCGCGGCTGATCACCGAATTGGTCTCGGCCTGCGAGCCGCCGCGCAGGATGATCGCGGTGTCCTCGCCGCCGGTCTGGTTGAGGGTGGCCTGGAAGCCCTTGCCCATCGCCAGCATCGCGACCAGCACCGCGACCACGCCGGCGATGCCGATGATGATGACCATCGATGCGCCCCAGCGTTGCGGCAGCCCGGCAATGCCGACCGCGGTGACCGCCAGCGTCTGCCGGCCGCGCCGGCTCAGGCCGAGCCAGGCCGCCACCACCAGCGCCAGCGCCAGTACCCCGTACCACGGCAGCACGATCCAGGCCGCCAGCATCACGGCCACCAGCAGCACGATGCCGAGGTTGCCGAGCCAGCGCTTCAGGCGGCCGCCGGATCGACGGGCGGAGCGCGGTTGCTTGTTGTTCGAAGTCTTCATCGTGTTGTCCTCAGCGTCCCGCCAGCGCATCAACGATCTTCAGCCGCATCGCGCGCAGCGCCGGCAACAGGCCGACCACCACGCCCAGGCCGAGGATCATCACCGCGGCGATGCCCCAGGTTTCGGCCGGGATCCCGGCGGTGGGCAACATGCCCTGGCTGTAGGCGCTGACCGCGCCGACCACCACCTGCGCCAACCCCATCCCGATCAGGCCGCCGAGGCCGATCAGCAGCACCGATTCGGCCAGCACCAGCAGCAGCACGCTGCGGTCGGTGAATCCGATCGTCTTGAGCACCGCCAGCTCCGGGATGCGCTCGCGCACCGCCTGCGCCATGGTGTTGCCGGTCAGCAACAGCAGGGTGAAGAACACCGCGCCCATGATCGCGGTGACGATCAGGCCGATGTCGGCGAACTGCTTCATGAAGGCCTGCTGCCACGCCGACTCGGTCTGGGTCTTGGTCTCGTGGTCGGAGTTCTCCGACAGCGCGTCGATCGCCTGTGCGACCCGGCTGGCCTGGTCGGCGTTTTCCAGCTCGATCATGAACCAGCCGATCTGGTCCTGCATGTAGTCGTTGGACTCGTCGAAGTACTTCCAGTGGAACATCAACTGGCGTTCCTGCTGCTCCATCGCCGGGTCATCGACGTGGAAGATGCCGCGCAGGGTGAACGCCCAGTCGTTGCTGCCGTCCTTGGGGAAGATCGTCGCCTGCAGCGGGATGGTGTCGCCGATCTTCCAGCCGTGCTGCTCGGCCAGCGCGGCGCCGACGATCGCGCCGGTGCGGTCGGTCTGGTAGGCCTCCAGCTGCTCGGCGGGGATCTTGAACTCGGGATAGACGTCGAAATAGCCCGGGCCGATCGCGAAGTTGGGGAAGAAGTTCTTCGGGTCGCGGTAGATGCCGCCGAACCAGTTGGCGTAGGCGACCTTGTCGACCCCGGGCACCGCCTCGATCTGTGCCAGCAGGCGGAACGGCAGGGTCTGGGTGATCGACAGCTTCGAGGCGACCACCAGCCGGTTGGCGCCGGCGACGCTGTTGCCCGAGGTGAACGCGACGCGGACCGAGTCGAGCATGCCGAACAGCAGGAACGCCGCCACCACCGACAACAGCGTCAGCGCGGTGCGGGTCTTGCTGCGGAACAGCGACGCCCAGATCAGGTGCAGGTATTTCATGTCTGCCTCCTCTACGTGCCGGGTCAGGAACTGGCGACGGCCAGCTCGCGGTCGACCAGGGTGCCCTTGTCGAGGTGGATCGTGCGCTGCGCGTGGTCGGCGGCCTTGGGGTCGTGGGTGACCATGACGATGGTCTTGCCGTGGTCGCGGTTGAGCGACTGCAGCAGCGCCAGGATCTCCTCGGCGGACTGGCGGTCGAGGTCGCCGGTCGGCTCGTCGCAGATCAGCAGGGTCGGGTCGGAGACGATCGCGCGGGCGATCGCGACGCGCTGCTGCTGGCCGCCGGACAGCTCGTTGGGGCGGTGCTTGCCGCGCTCCTCCAACCCGACCAGCTTCAGCGCGATCTCGGCATTGCGCTTGCGCTGCGCGCCCGACAGCTTGGTCAGCAGCAGCGGCAGCTCGACGTTCTTCTGCGCGCTCAACGTCGGCATCAGGTTGTAGAACTGGAACACGAAGCCGACGTGCTGGCTGCGCCAGTGCGACAGCTGGCCGGAGCTCATCTGGTCGATGCGCTGGCCGCTGATCTCGATCTCGCCGCCGCTGGGCGAATCGAGGCCGCCGATCAGGTTGAGCAGGGTGGTCTTGCCGGAGCCCGACGGACCCATCAGGGCGACGAAATCACCCTCGGCGATGTCGAGATCGACGCCATGCAGCACCTCGACCTTCTCGGGGCCGCGCTGGTAGGTCTTGGTGAGGTTGCGGATCGATACCAGTGCCATGGGGACGTCCTCGTTGTGCGTTGTTCGGTGATCGACGGATCCGGCAATCGCCATGGATCCGTCCTGCCAATGTCCGGTACTACTCGTCGTCGCCGGTGCCGGCCTCGGCGATGCGCACGCGGGCGCCATCGACGAGGTCCTGCGGCGGATCCAGCACCACTTCGTCGCCGCCATCGAGGCCGGCGGTGACTTCGCGGTCGTCGCCGAGGCTGCGGCCGACGGTGACCACGTGTTGTTCGACCTCGCTTTCGTCGGCGTCGGCCTCGCCCAGCACGAACGCGACCTGCTTGCCGTCGCGATCGACGATCGCCGCCGCCGGCACCAGCACGCCGGGTTTGGACTTCGGCGCGTCGGCCGGTGCGGCCTTCTCGAGGAAGCTCACCCGCACGCCCATTTCCGGCACGATCCGCTCGTCCTTCTCGTTCAGCGCGATGCGCACCTTGACCGTGGCCTTGCCGCGGTCCGCCGTGGGGATGATCGCGATCACCTCGCCGGGGATCTGCCAGTCCGGGTAGGCATTCAGGGTCGCCTCGATCGGCATGCCCGGCTTGACCCGGCCGATATAGGACTCGCCGACGTCTACCTCGACCTCGAGCGAATCCATGTCGACGATCGTGCCGATGCCGGTGCGGGTGAAGCCGCCGCCGGCCGACAGCGGCGAAATCATCTCGCCCGGCTGCGCGGCCTTGGCGATCACCACCCCGGCGAACGGCGCGCGCACCACGGTGTTGTCGACGCCGTTGTCGGCGACCTCGAGCTGGTCCTGCGCCACCTGCGCCTGGCGCTTGGCGGTCAGCAACTGCGCGCGCAAGGCATCGCGCTCGGCGACGGCCTGGTCGTACTGCGCCTGCGATACCAACTGTTGTTTGACCAGCGGACCGAGTCGCGCGGCATTGGCCTCGGCCTCGTCGAGCCGGGCCTGGGCGCCGCCGATCTGGCTGCGCGCGGCGGCGAGCTGGGCCGCGGCGAGGTCGCGCTGGGCCGCGGCGTCGACCGGGTCGAGCGTCGCCATCACCTCGCCGGCCTCGACATGCTGGCCTTCCTCGATCAGCACTTCGCGGACCTTGCCGGTGACCTTGGCCGACACCGTCGCCATGCGCCGGGCGACCACGTAGCCGGTGGCGTCGAGCACCGAGGCGCTGCCGCCGCTGCCGCCGCCGATCGCGACCACCGAGGCGGTCTGCACCACCGGCCCGTCGTCGCGGCCGAACAGGGCCCAGCCGGCCAGCGCCAGCAGCACCACCGCTGCGGCGATGGCCAGCCCGATCCACAGGCCGCGCCGTGAAGGCGCGGGGGGCGGGGCGCTGCGGTCGATGCGGAGTTCCTTCAACAGGTCGGTTTGTGCAGTCATATGCAACCCTGGACGCAGGACAGCGCCGAGTGTGACGGCAGATGGCGGTGATCGCCAACCTGCCGGAAGTCAGCCTGTGCGGCGGCGCTAGCCGGGATCGACCGCCCCGGCAGCGGGCCAGTCGGTATCGCCGATCCGGGTCAGGTCCATCCTGAAGAACCGCATCGGCGGCTGGCCCTCGACGATGCGCTCGCCGGTCTCGATGAAGCTGTCGCCGTCGATCACCGCGGTGTAGCGGATCGTCGCCGGGCCGGCCGGGATCTCCCAGTGGTATCCGTTCGCGGTGGGGGTGAACGCGAAGTCGCCGACCATGCCGCGGGCGTGCGAGTGCATCGTGTAGGCCTGCGTCGCCGGGTCGTAGCTGACGATCGCGAACGCGTTGAACACGGTTTCACCGTTGGCGTCGTAGCCGCGGCCTTCGATCACCCGGATCGATCCATCCAGCAGCGGCCCGATGCGCTCGGTCTGGGTGAACTCGTGCACCGTGCCGTCGGGCAGGGTCATGCTCGCGGGGCCACGCCAATCGCCGTCGAGCATGGCCAGCGGTTCGAGCGCCTTCTTCTGCGCGGCAATGGTCGCGGCGGGGTCGTGCTGCTGGGCGGCGACCGGGGTGCTGGCGAAGGACGCCAGAGCGAATGCGATCGAGCTGATGAGGATTGCTGTTTTCATGGACAGGCTCCTGCGGGTGGGGTGTGGCGCGGTCAATCGGTGGCCGTTGCGATCACCGCCTGCAACGCCTGCAGATGGCGGTCGAGCGCCTTGCGGCCATCCTTGGTCAGGCGATACCAAGTCACCGGCTTGCGCTCGACGAAATCGCGGCGCAGATCGATGCAGCCGGCTTCCTCGAGCTTGCGCAGTTGCGCGCCGAGGTTGCCGTCGGTCAGTTCGAGCTGCTGCTTGAAGCGGGCGAAGCTGATCTCGCCGTGGCGCGCCAGCAACACGCTGATCGCCAGCCGCGCGCGGTGCTCGAACACCGGGTCGAGGCCATCGAGCGCCTTCACTGGTGGATGGCCGGCTGCCGGCTGCGGCTGACCGAGATGCCGGCCCAGGCCAGCGCGATGCCGATCGCGATGCCGGTGAGTGTCCAGGTGTAGGGCAGCGCGAACAGGTTCAACACCGCGTAGGCGGCCAGCATGATCAACCCGCTCCACAGCATCGGCCGTTCCAGGTGCACGCCGGCCAGCGCGTAGGAGAGGCCGGCGACCAGCAGGAAGTTGCCGACCGCCGCTTCGATCGGGGCGCCGCGCATGACCGGCAGCCAGCAGATCAGGAACGCGATGCCGGTGATCAGCCAGTGCAGCCCGTGGCGGCGTCCCTCGGCGCGATCGATGGTGCCGTGGCGGCGCTCGTCGCGCGCGGCCAGCCACCAGCTGAGCAGGCCGCCACCGATGCCGGCGACCAGCCAGAACGGCGCGGCCAGGGTCGGCGCGAAGTCGGGCAGGGCGAAGCCGACGGCGATGACCGCCGCCCACATGAAGTAGATCGACGGCACCCCGCTGCAGCGGTCGTGGCGACGGACCGCGCTGGCGACGTAGTCGAGGTCCTGTCGGAGGTTGTCGGTGGTGGTCATGGGGCGGCTCCGTGGAAGATAGTTTGCAAAGTACTCTAAAAAACAGAGTTGTCAATGGGTGAGTCCAGGAGAGGGCAAAAGCGCCCAGTGTTGGGAGTGGGGTGATCGGGTTGTTCTGGGGCGTTCGAACCGTCTCGGGCGTCCGAGCTGTCCTGGACGTGAGAGCTGTCCCGGGCATTCGAGCTCTCAGGCCCGAAGGGATCGTTCGCCTGCACCGACCGGCTGGCGCCATTTGGCGCTGCGGCTATCCGGCGGCGCCGCCCACGCCGGGTGCATCACTGCTCCACGCGCCGACTGTAGGAGCGACGTAAGTCGCGAACGCACGGCGATTGCGGATGGCGAGAGCGGTTCCTTCGATGGATATCCGGACAGGTTCCTGCGGAAACTTCGGATGTGCAGGCCAGCGGGTTCCGTGGAGATCAGTGAAATCGCGACTTACGTCGCTCCTACATACGGGGAGTCACGCGCCCATGAAGCCACGTGTCCCGTGGTCTGGCAGCCGGAACCCCGGAACCCGGGACCCCGGAGCCCGGAGCCATACATCTCCAGTGGACACGGAGTTCCGCAAACGCAGTCGCAGCTACCGCAGGGCGACGCCTGGAGCGGTCCGGGTCGGGCAATCGGCGCTCAGCCCCCGGCGCGCGCCTGCAACATCGCAAACGCCGCGCGCAGGCCCTGCGCTTCGCCGCCGCAGGGGCGGCCGGGGCGGTCGGCGTCGTTCCAGCTGTAGACGTCCAGGTGGGCCCACTTCTGCGCCGCGGGCACGAAGCGCTCCAGGTACAGCGCGGCGGTGACGCTGCCGGCCATCTTCGACGGACCGCCATTGGCGATGTCGGCGATGTTGCTGGTCAGGTAGCGCCAGTACGGACGCCACAGCGGCATGCGCCACACCGGGTCACGCTGCTGCTGGCCGGCGGCGAGCCAGTCGGCGGCGAGGGCTTCGTCGTTGCTGTACAGCGCCGGCAGGTCGGGGCCGAGCGCGATGCGGGCGGCGCCGGTCAGGGTCGCGAAGTCGAGGATGAATTCCGGCGACTGTTCGCCGGCATAGGCCAGCGCGTCGCACAGCACCAGGCGGCCTTCGGCATCGGTGTTGTCGATCTCCACGCTGATGCCGGCGCGGGTGTCGATGACCTCGCCGGGGCGGAACGCGTTGGGGCCGACCGCATTCTCGACTGCGGCCACCAGCAGGGTGATCCGCAGCGGCAGTTTGCGCGCCATCACCCATTCGGCCAGCGCGATCGCGTGGGCGCTGCCGCCCATGTCCTTCTTCATGTTGCGCATGCCGTCGGCGCCCTTCAGGTCGAGCCCGCCGGTGTCGAAGCACACGCCCTTGCCGACCAGGGCGACGTGCGGGTGCGCGTCGTCGCCCCACTGCAGCGAGATCAGGCGCGGGGCGCGATGGCTGGCCCGCCCGACCGCGTGGATCGCCGGGAAGTTGCGCGCCAGCAGGTCGTCGCCGCTGATGACTTCGATCTTCGCGCCGTGACGCTCGGCGATCTCGCAGGCGACCTGTTCCAACTGGTCCGGTCCCATGTGCTCGGTCGGGGTGTTGACCAGGTCGCGCACGCGCACGCAGGCGGCGAGCGCATCGCGGACTTCGGCGTCGTCTTCGACCTGCAACGTCGCCGGTGCACGCGGCGGCTGCCGGTAACGGCTGAACCGGTAGGCGCCCAGGCCCCAGCCGAGCTGCAGCGCGGCGACGACCGCGGCGTCGTGCTCGCCCACCAGCCGGAACGCACGCGCCGGCAATGCGAACGGGGCGTGGCCGTAGCTGTAGGGATCGAGCGGGTCGCCGACGCCGATCACCGCGCCGCTGGCGCCATCGTCGCCGGGGAGCAGCAATGCGCTGCCGGGGGCGCCATCGAAGGCGTGTGCATCGAGCCAGGCGACGTTCGCGGCGGACTGGCCGGCGCGCCAGCCGGACAGGCGCAAGCGGTCGACCACGTGCAGCGGCAGCGCATCGGTGGTGGTATCGGTGAAACCGGTCGGCAGGTTCATGCGGACAGCGACTCCTCGGGATCGGGGTGCGCCGCGTCGAGCCAGTCGGCCAATGCGGCGAGGGTGGGGAATTCGAGGTCGGGACGGACCTCGGTATGCGGCCAGCGCCGGGTCGCGCCGGATTCGTCGGGGCGGTTGATCCAGCAGGTGCGCAGGCCCGCGCGGTGTGCGCCGAGCACGTCGGTGCGGGTGTCGTCGCCGACGTGCAGTACCTGCGACGGATCGCAGTCCAGCCGCGCGCAGGCGGCATGGAAGATGCCGGCGGCGGGCTTGGCCGCGCCGTGTTCGCGCGCGCCGAGCTGGAAGCGGAACAGGTGCATCAGCCCGATCGTGTGCAGGCAGGCGTTGCCGTTGCTGAGCGCGGCCAGCGGCACCCGTGCCGCGAGGCGCTGCAACGCGCCGAGGCTGTCGTCGTAGTGTTCGACTTCGCAGCGTGCGGCGAAGTAGGCGTCGTAGGCCGTCTGCGCGAGCGCGACGTCGTCGCCGGCCTGTTCGAGCATGCGCTCGATCATCCACTGGCGTTGCACGGTCATGTCGTGGGCCAGGTGCGGACGGTCGCGATCGACCTGTTCGCGCAGCTTCTGCCGTGCGTCCAGCGGCCAGCGTTCCGCGCTGCGTGGCGCGTGTTGCCGCAACCAGTCGCCCAGCGCCTGCTCGGCACGTTCGATCGCCGGGGCGACCGGCCAGATCGTGTCGTCGAGATCGAGGGTGATGGCGTGGACCCGGAACTGCACCGCGCCATTCTACCGCCGCGATTGACGGTACGTGTCATGGGACTGTCTGCGTAGGAGCGACGTAAGTCGCGATCGGAAACCGGGCGGGCGACCGACTGTCCGATCGCGACTTACGTCGCTCCTACAGGAGCCGATTTCCGGTGCGGCGGCTCATTCGAACAGGGTCGCCCAGCCTTCCAGGCCCTCGATCCGCGCCAGTACGATCTTCACGCAGACCAGCAGCGGCACCGCCAGCAGCAGGCCGATGATTCCCCACAGCCAGCCGAACAGCATCAGCGCCAGGATCAGCACCAGCGGCGACAGCCGCATCTGCCGGCCCAGCAGGATCGGGGTGAGTATCTGTCCCTCGAGCGTGTGCAGGCCCAGGTAGATGCCCGCGGGCAGCAGCGACATCCACAGTTCGTCGAATGCGACGAATCCCATCATCAGCATGATGACGATGCCGATCAGCGGGCCGACATACGGCGCGAAGTTGAGGATCATCGCCATCGTGCCCCACAGCAGCGCCTCCGCCAGCGGCACGCCGAGCAGGTAGAAGATGCCGGCCAGCGCCAGCCCGACCACCGCGTTGATCACGCTGATGGTCAGCACGTAGCGCGATATCTCGCGCTCGATCGACTGCATGATCTCGACCGTCACCCGCTTCTGCTGGCGTGTCGGCAACAACGCAAGCGCGTTGCGCTGCAGGTTCTCGCCGTAGACCATGAAGAAGAACGTCAGCAGCACCACCGCCAGCACCGAGGCGATCATCATCGGCGTGGTGGTCAGCGACTTGTACGGGTCGTTGACCTCGGTACGGACCACCTCCACCGGCTTGCCGTCCTCGCCATCGGTGGCGCGGGCGAAATCCTGGGCGGCCTCGTTGGCGGCCTTCATCGGCTTGGTCAGTTCGCGCAGCTTGGGCGCGAGGTCGCGCATCTCGCGCGGAACCTGGCGGGCCCATTCCGAGGCCGGTTCGACCAGCTGGCCGCCGAGCGCGACGGTGCCGGCCAGGCCGAGCAGCAGCACCAGCATCGCGCCGATCGCGCGCGGGATGAACATGCGTTGCAGGCCGCGGATGATCGGGTTGCCGATCAAAGCGAAAAACACCGCCAGCAGGATCGGCAGGATCACGTCCTGCGCCGCCCACAGCGTGTAGCCGATGGCGAGCGTGGCCAGCACCACCAGCGCGGTGGAGGCGCGCGGGCGCAATGGCGAAAGCGGCGGCTCCGCGCCGGAATCGGCATCCGGCAGCGGTGTCGCGGGGACGGCGGGTCCGGATGGCGTGTCCGGCAGGGCGTCGCCGGGCGACGGGCCGCCACCGGAATCGTCCGGGGTGCCCGGGGCCATCAGTCGACCGGCTCCGCGTTGGTCTGGCGGGCCGCGGCCGCGTGGCGCAGCAGGCGTTCGTGGGCGATGCGCTCGCTGGCCGCGGTGGCGGCTGCGGCGTGCGCGGTGGCGGACCCTGCCGCGGGCGCCGCGGCGGCGGCGACATCGCTGGCGCTGTCGGCGGCCTGCTCGGCCTCGCTGGCGGCCTGGCTTGCGGTGGTACTGGCGAACAGCCCGCTCAGCAACGAGACGATCCGCACCACGCTGCCGCCGCGGGCGGCACTGCGCAGTGGCTCGGCCCGGCCGACGAGGAAGCCGGTGACCACGCCGGCGACCATGATCCGGGTCGGCGTCCAGCTCGATCTCCACGACTGCCTGAGCTGCCGCAGGTCGGCGGCGACGCGGCGCTCGTTCGCTTCCAGCGCGTCCTCGGCCTGCGCGACCTTGGCGATGAGTTTGTCGAAGCTCATGGCGTGGTGGTTCTCCCCTGGTTTGCGCGTGGTTTGCACGCAATGGTGGCCGGACGGGCGATGGCGGCCGTCAGGGCGGTGTCACATCGACGCCGCGCTCGTCCTTCACCGGTCGTTCTTCGGTTTCGCTGGCGGGCCCGTGGCGGGAGGCGGAGCGGGCCGACTCGGGCGAGTCGGGAGATGGCATGAAGTCGGCCAGCTCGCCGATGCCGAGCCGCGCCAACTGGCGACGGGTCGCCTGCAGGCGGGTGTGCTCGAAGTAGCGCATCGCGATCCACGCGGCCGCCAGCGTGGCGGCCACGCTGAGCACGGCCGGGATCAGCAGGGCGGCCGACCACGGCAACCCCGCCTGGCGACTCAGGAAGACCACCAGCGTCGCCATCAGCAGCAGCCAGGCCGATGCGCCGAACGCGATTGCGAAGCCGGTCAGTGCGAGTGACCGGCCCAGCGCGCTGCGGGCCAGCGACACGTCCGCGACCACGAGGGAACGCAATGCCTTGGCGGTGTCGCCGGCAGCGCCGAGGCTGGCGCGCCCGGTGGCGCCGATCTGGCGCATGGCTTCATGCAAATCCGGCGGCAGCGCGTCGAAACCGTCGCCGCCGGGGGGGCTGCCGCCATCGCCGCTTGCGCGATCCCCGGGGTCGCGGCGACCCCGGGGATCGTGCTCGTCGCCAGTGCCGTTCGCGCCGTGTGCGGGCATTGCGATGGCTTACTTGTCGCCGCTGCGGGCGAGCTTGGCGATGATCCAGCCGGCCGCGAACGCGGCGCCGA
Organism: Lysobacter sp. F60174L2; assembly: GCF_052547135.1. Lineage (NCBI taxonomy): Bacteria > Pseudomonadati > Pseudomonadota > Gammaproteobacteria > Lysobacterales > Lysobacteraceae > Lysobacter > Lysobacter sp. F60174L2. Next base: position 599,127 of record NZ_JBQWRA010000001.1, read on the forward strand.
ACGAGGCGATCGGGCGCTCGCGGATCAGTTCGGCGGCGCTGTCGATGAGGTCGCGTCCCTTGTCCATCAGCACGTCGGCCTGTTCGCGGGCGGCGCTGCCGGCTTCCTCGGCGGCGCTGATCCCGGCCAGCGCGCTCTCGGCCAGGTCGGACTTGACCTGGGCCTTGCCGATCCGGAGCTCATCGCCGGCCGCGCCGGTCGCGCCCTTGATCGCGTCGCCGGCATCGCGCGCCGCCTGCTTGAGGTGGCCACCGGCTTCGCCGAGGCTGTTCTTGAGGGGGCTGGTGTCGGTGGGGCTCATGCGCGGTTACTCCTGGCGTGTGGACGAAGGGGTGAGCTGCACCGCGTCACTGCATCGGCAGGACGCCCTGCCGGTTGCCGCGCACGATACGCAGGACCAACTGTGCCGGAGACTGTGTGAAGCCCGCGCGGAAGTCGGGCAGGTCCTCGACCGGGTCGTTGCCGGTCGCCACCACCCGGTCACCCACGCGCAGGCCGTTGCGGTCGGCGCGGCTGCCGCGGGCGACCGACTCGACCACCACGCCGTTGGCCCCGGACTGGCGCACGGCCTCGGGCAGTTCGGCGAAGGTCGCGCCGGTCAGGCGCGGGTCGAGCTGGCCGCCGGGGAACACCCGCGGCTGTTCGCGCACTTCCAGTACCTGCTGCAGCGCCTCGCCGTCGCGGCGGATGTCGAGCGTGACCTTGCCGCCGACCGGCTGCAGGCCCTCGAAATTGTGCAGGTCCTGCGGGCCGTCGATGCGTTCGCCGTTGGCCGCCACCACCACGTCGCCGGGCTGCAGTCCTGCCGCCGCCGCGGCCGAGCCGTCGTAGACCCGGGTCACCACCGCGCCGCGGGCCGCGTCCAGCTTGAGCGCCTCGGCCAGCCGCGGATTGACCTGCTGCGATTCGAGTCCCAGCGTGCCCCGGCGTACTTCGCCGGTGGTGATCAGCTGCGCCATCACGTTGCGCGCCAGGTTCGCCGGAATCGCGAAGCCCAGGCCGATGTTGCCGGCCATCGAGCCGCGCGGGTTGAAGCTGGCGGTGTTGATGCCGACCAACTGGCCGTCGAGATTGACCAGCGCGCCGCCGGAGTTACCCGGGTTGATCGAGGCGTCGGTCTGGATGAAGTTCTGGAAGCCGAGCCCGCGCAGGCCGCTGCGTCCCACCGCGGAGACGATGCCGCTGGTGACGGTCTGGCCGATCCCGAACGGGTTGCCGACCGCGACCACGAAGTCGCCGACCCGCAGCGCGCCCGAGTCGGCCAGCGGAATCTCGTGCAGGTCCTGCGCCGGGATCTTCATCACCGCCACGTCGGTGTCGGGGTCGGAGCCGACGAACTCGGCGCTGAGCGTGCGTCCGTCGCTGAGCGTCACCGTGACCTCGTCGGCGCCCTCGATCACGTGGTGGTTGGTCAGCACCAGCCCGCGCCCGGCGTCGACGATGACGCCGGAACCGAGCGACTGCTCGATCCGTTCCTGCGGCACGTTGGGGAACATCCGGCGGAAGATCGGATCGTTCGCGAACGGGTTGCGGATGCGCACCCGCGATTTGGTCTGCACGCTGACCACCGCCGGGGTGACCCGCGCCAGCATCGGCGCCAGCGACGGCATCGGCTGGCTGGCGACCGCGGCCGGCAACTGGCCCACGGCCGGCGTCACGGCGGCCACCGCGGGCGATGCCTGCGCCGGTTGCAGGCCGTCGCGGATCGCGGTCGCGGCAAAACCGCCGAATGCGGCGGCGAGGACCAGGGCGAGCAGGGTCTTGGTCGGGGTCGACATCGGATTCATGCGGGCTCCGGGTTGAACCGTGCCAGTGTGCGTGATGGCCGTTCAATCGTCGATGAAGCGCCACGATCGCGCCCGCAAAACGCATTCCGCCAACGATGCCGGCCACGACTTCAACCGTACCTTCGGCCCGCCGCTTCGAAGCCAAAAATGCGTTGACTTCCCCCGGCGCCGACGGTAGCTTGACCACCTGCCTCGCACACAAGATGTTGTGGTTCGCGAGGCCTTCGAAGCCCAAGCAGTGGGGTTCGCCTGGGCAAGTTAAGCGCTTTGGACCGCAAGGACCGCGGCCCCTGGCGTCTGACGGAGCAGGGCCCTGGCGACCGCTCGAACCACCACCAAGCCCATGCCTGACGCGGTGCGCGCGACGCAGCTGCGGGCCTCGGTGTCGGTGCGTGCGCACGGCTTCGACCGCGGCACCCGGCAACACCCACAACCAGAACAGACAACGAACCGGGCCACACCCGGTCCAGCACAACCCGGCCGCGACCCCATGCGCGGCCATCACGAGGAGAAAGGGCAGGCATGAGTACGGTGCGCCTCGAGGCAGTGAACAACAGCGACAAGGCAGGCATGGACATCCCGATGCAGCCCGCGTCCCAGGACATCTGGGACAAGAAGTACCGGCTCAAGAGCAAGCGCGGCGACGCGGTCGATGCCGACATCGACGCGACCTACCAGCGCGTCGCCAAGGCGCTGGCCGAGGCCGAGCCGACCCCCGAGCTGCAGCAGTACTGGAACGAGCGCTTCACCTGGGCGCTGCGCCGCGGGGCGATCCCGGCCGGCCGCATCACCTCCAATGCCGGCGCGCTCGAGCACAAGCCGGCGACCAGCACGATCAACTGCACCGTGTCCGGCACCATCGAGGACTCGATGGACGGCATCCTCGAGAAGGTCCACGAGGCCGGCCTGACCCTGAAGGCCGGCTGCGGCATCGGCTACGAGTTCTCGACGCTGCGCCCGCGCGGCGCGTTCGTCGCCGGCGCCGGTGCGTACACGTCGGGGCCGATGTCGTTCATGGATATCTACGACAAGATGTGTTTCACCGTGTCGTCGGCCGGCGGGCGCCGCGGCGCGCAGATGGGCACGTTCGACGTGTCGCACCCGGACGTGAAGGACTTCATCCGCGCCAAGCGCGAAGACGGGCGGCTGCGCCAGTTCAACCTGTCGCTGCTGATCACCGACGGCTTCATGGAAGCGGTCGCCGACGACGCCGACTGGCCGCTGGTGTTCCCGATCAACATCAAGGAAAAGGGCGACGCCGACCTTGATGACGCCGAGTCGGTGGTCTGGCGCGACTGGCCGACCCACAAGAACTACATCGCCCGCGACGACGGCCTGGTCGCCTGCAAGGTCTACGGCCACATCAAGGCCCGGCACCTGTGGGACATGATCATGGTCTCGACCTACGACTACGCCGAGCCGGGCTTCATCCTGATCGACCGCGTCAACGAGATGAACAACAACTGGTGGTGCGAGAACATCCGCGCGACCAACCCCTGTGGCGAGCAGCCGCTACCGGCCTACGGCGCCTGCCTGCTGGGCTCGGTCAACCTGACCAAGTTCGTGCGCGACCCGTTCACCGACAAGGCCGCGTTCGACTGGGACGAGTACCGCGAGGTCGTGCGCGTGTTCACCCGCATGCTCGACAACGTGGTCGAGATCAACGGCCTGCCCTTGCAGCAGCAGCGCGACGAAATCATGCGCAAGCGCCGCCACGGCATGGGCTTCCTCGGCCTCGGCAGCACCGTGACCATGCTGCGCATGCAGTACGGCTCCAAGGCGTCGTGCGAATTCACCGAGCGCGTCGCCCGCGAGATGGCCGTGGCCGGCTGGGAAACCGGGCTGGAACTGGCCCGCGAGAAGGGCCCGGCGCCGATCATGGTCGAGAACTTCCAGGTCGACGCCGAGATGCTGCGCAAGCGCCCGGAGATGGTCAAGGACGGCTGGAAGATCGGCCAGAAGATCCCCGGCAAGACCCTGCATGCGAAGTATTCGCGCTACATGCAGCGCATCGCCGAAGTCGCCCCGCAACTGGTCAAGGAACTGGCCGAGACCGGTGCCCGCTTCACCCACCACAGCTCGATCGCGCCGACCGGAACCATCTCGCTGTCGCTGGCCAACAACGCCTCCAACGGCATCGAGCCGTCGTTCGCCCACCACTACAGCCGCAACGTGATCCGCGAGGGCAAGAAGACCAAGGAGAAGGTCGACGTGTTCTCGTTCGAGCTGCTGGCCTACCGCGCGCTGGTCAACCCGCGGGCGATGCCGTTCTCCGAGGACGACGCCGAGAAGCTGCCCGACTACTTCATCGCCGCCGACGACGTCACCCCGAAGCAGCACGTCGACGTCCAGGCCGCCGCCCAGAAGTGGGTCGACAGCTCGATCTCCAAGACCGCCAACGTCCCGACCGACTACCCGTACGAGGACTTCAAGGACATCTACACCTACGCCCACTCCAAGGGGCTCAAGGGCTGCACCACCTTCCGCTTCAACCCCGCCGCGTTCCAGGGCGTGCTGGTCAAGGAAACCGACCTGGAGAACACCACCTACCGCTTCGAGCTGGAGGATGGGCAGGTGGTGGAGGTCAAGGGCAACGAGCAGATCGAGTACGACGGCGAGATGCACACCGCCGCCAACCTGTTCGACGCCCTCAAGGAAGGGTATTACGGCAAGTTCTGACGGCACGATTTCATGGTGTGTTGCGCGCGACTCGGGTATACGATCGCCTCGGTGACACAACGGTTTCACCGCGTTACCCGCATCGCCAACAAGACGCCCGTCAGGAGGGCACATGAGCAACGGTAATGGAGTGACGGCAACCCTTTCCCAGGCCGCCGACAGCATCAAGGAAACCGCCGGCAACATCGGCAGCAGCATCGCGTCGACCGCCGAGGGCGCCGCCACCACGGTCCTCAGCAGCGCCAGCCGCGTCCGCAAGGCCGCCGCCAAGAAGGTCAGCAGCACCAAGAAGAAGCTGGCCAAGGCCAGCGCCGACGGCAAGAAGGAAGCCGACACCCTGGTCCGCAAGAGCGCCGCCAGGAAGACGGCGGCCGCCAAGAAGACTTCGGCGAAGAAGGCCGCGACCAAGAAGGCGACTGCGAAGAAGGCGACCGCCAAGAAGGCTCCGGCCAAGAAGGCGACTGCGAAGAAAGCCACCGCGAAGAAAGCCACCGCCAGGAAGGCGCCGGTGAAGAAGGCGGCCACGAAGAAGGCGACGGCCAAGAAGGCGTCCAGCAAGAAGGTCGCAAGCAAGAAGGTCGCAAGCAAGAAGACTGCGGCCCGCAAGGCGCCGGCCCGCAAGGTCGCCGGCAAGAAGGCAGTAGCCCGCAAGCCGGTCGCCAAAAAGGCGTCGGTGAAGAAGGCGACCGCCAAGAAGGCCGCTCCGAAGAAGGCAGCGCCGAAGAAGGCCGCCGCCCGCAAGGCGCCAGCCAAAAAAGCCGCCGCCCGCAAGACCGCAGCGCGAAAGAAGTAGCCGCGCGCATTCCTCCCTCTCCCGCTTGCGGGAGAGGGCTGGGGTGAGGGCGCTCCAGAACACGCACCACCGAACAGGACCGGAACCGATGGCCGTCAAGATCGACAAGAAAATCAAGGGTTACAGCGTCGTCAGCCAGGAGGACCGCGCCCGCGAGGCAAAGGCCGACGCCGTTGCGCGCGACGCCGCCGACGCGGCCGCCAAGCCCGGCGCCAACGTCATCCAGATGCACGAGAAGATCGAGCGTCCCGAGACCCTGATCGGCTCCACCTACAAGCTCAAGACCCCGCTGTTCGAGCACGCCCTGTACGTGACCATCAACGACATCGTGCTCAACGCCGGCAGCGAGCACGAGCAGCGCCGGCCGTTCGAGATCTTCATCAACTCCAAGAACATGGACCACTTCCAGTGGATCGTGGCGCTGACGCGCATCATGTCCGCGGTGTTCCGCAAGGGCGGCGACGTGACCTTCCTGGTCGACGAGATGAAGGCCGTGTTCGACCCCAAGGGCGGCTACTTCAAGGCCGGCGGCGTCTACATGCCGTCGCTGGTGGCCGAGCTGGGCAGCATCGTCGAGGACCACCTCAAGGCGATCGGCCTGCTGCACGACCCCGAAATGAGCGCCGAGCAGCGCGCCCTGATCGCCGAGAAGCGCGCCGCCTATGCCGCGCTCGACTCAAAAAAAAACAGTGAAGTAAGCGCAGGCGACCTGTTCGCCGAGCCGAAGATCCGCGACACCCCGCGCAGCGAAGACGTCGAAGTCACCGGCGACGGCGCCTCGTTCCCGCCGTCGGCGACCATGTGCCACAAGTGCAGCACCAAGGCCGTGGTGATCATGGACGGCTGTGCGACGTGCCTGAACTGCGGTTACAGCAAGTGCGGATGATTGCAGTCCTGGCGCTACGGTAGGCGACGCCGCGGGCGGATCGCCGCGCCGCTCGCCTCAAGTGCAGCGATCGTCGGCCGATAAGCCTTTCGCCGTCCCCACGACGGCGGGAGCCCATGTGAATATCGATCGCTACAGGAACGACCACGCCACCATCCTGGGGCAGGTCGAGGAATTGCGGCAGTTGATCCGGTCCGGCATCGAGGCGCAGGCCGATGCGATTGCCGAACACCTCGTCCGCGTCAGCAGCGGGATCAAGTTCCATCTGCTGGCGGAGGACTCGGTTCTCTATCCCGCGATGGAAAAGGCCGACGCCGCCGAGGTCGTTGCCCTCAGCCGGCGCTATCGGGCCGAGATGGCCGGCATCGCGCAAAGGTTCCGCGAGTTCGTTGCCCGTTGGCGCGTGGGTGCGCGCATCGGTGCCGAGCCGGAAACCTTCCGGCACGAGGCCAACGAGATATTCCGCGCGCTGTACGAGCGGCTGCAGCGGGAGGACCGGGAGCTCTACCCGGCCGCCGAGCAGCTGTAGCCGTCACCCCGCCAGCGACGCGTTGTCGATGACGAACCGGTACTTCACGTCGCCGTTGAGCATGCGTTCGTAGGCGGCGTTGATTTCATCGGCGCGGATCATCTCGATGTCGGCCACGATGCCGTGTTCGGCGCAGAAATCCAGCATTTCCTGCGTCTCGGGAATGCCGCCGATCAGCGAGCCGGCGAGGCTGCGGCGCTTCATGATCAGGTTGAATACCTGCGGCGAGGGATGCGGCGTGGCCGGCGCGCCGACCAGCGTCATCGTGCCGTCGCGCTTGAGCAGCGCCAGGAACGCATCCAGGTCGTGCGGCGCGGCCACGGTGTTGAGGATGAAGTCCAGGCTCCCGGCCTGCGCCGCCATCTCATCGGGATTGCGCGAGACCACGACCTCGTCCGCGCCAAGCGCCCGGGCTGCGTCACGCTTGGATTCCGAGGTGGTGAAGGCCACCACGTGCGTGCCGAGGGCATGCGCCAGCTTGATGCCCATGTGGCCCAGTCCGCCGATGCCGACCACGCCGACCTTCTTTCCCGGCCCGACCTTCCAGTGGCGCAACGGCGACCAGGTGGTGATGCCCGCGCACAGCAGCGGTGCCACGGCGGCGAGCTGGTCCTCGGCATGGCGGATGCGCAGCACGTAGCGCTCGTCCACCACGATCTGCTGCGAGTAGCCGCCCAGGGTGTGGCCGGGCGCGTCCGCGGTGCGGCCGTTGTAGGTGCCGACCATGTGGTTGCAATAGTTCTCCAGCCCGTCGGCGCACTCCGCGCACTCCCTGCAGCTGTCGACGATGCAGCCCACGCCGACCAGGTCGCCGGGCTTGAAGCCGGACACGTCGCCGCCGACCGCGGACACGCGACCGACGATCTCGTGGCCCGGCACGCAGGGGAACAGGGTGCCGGCCCATTCCGCGCGGACCTGGTGGATGTCCGAATGGCACACGCCGCAGAAGGCGATGTCGATCAGCACGTCGCTCGCACCCGGCGTGCGGCGGGTGATGGACATCGCTTCGAGTGGCTTGTCGCCGGCGTGGGCGCCGTAGGCTTGGATGGTCATTGCAATGTCCTGTGAGTCGGGTTGCGCGCCCGTGGTGGGCCGCAGGGGAAGAATATCCCGACGCCGCGGGCCATCCACGGACACCGGTATCAGAACGCCAGGGTGATGCCCGCGACCGGTCCCTTGAACTCCTGTCGAAGCCCGATCATGCCGTCGCTGCCATGGCGGTCGACGTCGAGCCGGAACCAGTCGTAGCCGACGTGGACCCCGAAGTTGTCGCTGAATCGATATTCGACCAGCGCGTTGGCGCGGGCGAGGTCGCCTTCGTAGTCGTCGAAGTTGCCCCAGTCGGCGTCGAGGTACTGGCCCTGTGCGATGACCCGCCAGTTCTCGGCCGGCGCGAAGGTCACGCGCGTGCCCACCACCGGGGCGTAGCCGTCGGATACTTCGTTGGCCCGGTAGCTCTCGATGTCGAGCTCGGCGCGGGCATCGGCTTCGAACCTGGCGTACTCGACGCCCAGTTGCAGGCCCCAGCTCAGGGTGTCGGTCTCGACCACCGCGAAGTCGTAGGCGAGGCTGGCGACCTCGAACTGCACGTCGGTTTCCAGGAAGCTGCCGGCCGGGATGGTCACGTCCTCGTAGGTGACGTCGTCGCTCAGGGTCCAGCGGCGGTCCTTGTCGTAGCTGAAATAGTTGAACAGCAGGCGGTTGCGCTCGCTGAAGCGGAACTGGCCTTCGATCCGCGGCCCGGTTTCCGTGCCGCCGAAGTCGAAACCCTCGTTGAATTCGATCGTCTCGCCGGACACCACGGTGCGGCCGCGCAGCTCGCTCTCGGCATCCACCGACATCGCGCCCAGGCGGAGCACGAGGCGGTCATCGTCTATCGCTTGCGCGGGAGCGGCGAACGCGGCTGCGACGCCCAGAATTGCGAGTTGAAACGGGAAGTGCTTCATCGTCCATCCATGTCGTCGTGGGGGGCACCATGAAAGGGTGAACAGGGTTGTCTGCGCGTGAAATGCGCGCAGGTAAACCGGTCGCCGCGTGCTAGGATCGGCGCCGAAGGGGAGTAGCTCCCGATCGCTGTCGCCGTCATTACGGGCCGTTGTCATTCAGACGCAGCCCCGGTGCAGCAGCAGGTCCGCCGTACCGCGGCCTGCGAGCAAGACCTTCGCCGTTCCACGGCGAAGGCGCGTCTGTTCGATGCATCTGGCCATGGCCCGCCCCGCAACGCGCCGTGACGGCTGCGCTGTGGGTCCTCACAGTCCGACTCGAAGAGACACCTAATGGAAACCCTGGCCAACCCCGAAATCTGGATCGCACTCGCCACGCTGACCGCGCTGGAACTGGTGCTCGGCATCGACAACATCATTTTCATCTCGATCCTGGCGGGCAAGCTGCCACCCGAGCAACGCGATAAAGCCCGGCGGGTGGGCATCACCCTGGCGGCGGTCACGCGGCTGGGCCTGTTGCTGGCAATCGCGTGGATCATCGGCCTGACCGCGCCGCTGTTCTCGCTGTTCGGCCATGCGTTTTCATGGCGCGACCTGATCCTCATCGGCGGCGGACTGTTCCTGATCGGCAAGGCCACCCACGAGATCCACCAGAAGCTGGAAGGCGCCACCGAGCAGGTCACCGTGGGCGCCGCGACGGCCACGTTCGGCAGCGTGATCGCGCAGATCATGCTGCTCGACATCGTGTTCTCGCTCGATTCGATCATCACCGCCGTCGGCATGGTCGACGAGCGCTGGGTGATGGTCACCGCGATCCTGGTCTCGATCGGCTTCATGCTGGCGTTCGCTAGGCCCATCGGCGACTTCGTCGAGCGCCACCCGACGGTCAAGGTACTCGCCCTGAGCTTCCTGATCATGATCGGCCTGGTGCTGATCGCCGACGGCTTCGGCCAGCACATCCCGAAGGGCTACATCTACGCGGCGATGGCGTTCTCGGTGTTCGTCGAGCTGATCAACCTGTGGATCCGGCGGCGCTCGCAGCCGCAGGTCGAGCCGGTCGCGCTGCACGAGAAATACTCGGACGGGTGATCGGGGGAGGCGCGGCGCGGCCGTCGTGCCGCGCCGTTGACATGCCCGCGGCGAGAATCCGCCGATCCCGACGGAGGCGAACGCGATGGTGGAACCGCTCGACTGCGCGATCATCGGCGGTGGCCCCGGCGGGTTGACCGCGGCGATCTACCTGGCCCGCTTCCGCCGCAGCAGCGTGGTGGTGGACGCGGCCGCCAGCCGCGCGCGCTGGATCCCGGAGAGCCACAATTGCCCCGGCTTCCCGACCGGCGTCAGCGGGCGCGACTACCTCGCCCGGCTGAAGCTGCAGGCACGCGCTTGCAATGCGCGGTTCGAGTCGGGCGAAGTGACGGCGATCCATCGCGACGGCGACCTTTTCCGGCTAGCCGGCGTCGACGGGCTCAGCGCCCGCAAGGTGATCCTCGCCACCGGTTGCGAGGACGTCATGCCGCCGGTCGCCGGACTGGCGGACGCGATCGACTGCGGCGCGATCCGGCTGTGCCCGGTGTGCGACGGCTTCGAGGCGATCGACCGCGACATCGCGGTGTATGGCCCGCTGGCCCAGGCCGCCGACCATGCGTTGTTCATCCGTACCTTTTCCCGTCGCGTCGTGCTGGTCCCGAGCGACGACCACGACGACCCGGGGGCGCGTTCGCGACTGCGCGATGCCGGGGTGGCGATCACCGGGGCCGGCCGTGACATGCGGTTCGACGGTTCGCGTTGCAGCTTCATGCTGGGCGACCGGCGTCGCGCGTTCGACGTGGTCTATTCGATGCTGGGCACGCGCCAGAACGCCGACCTGGCCACCACGCTTGGCGCGGCGACCGACGACGAGGGCGCGTTGCTGGTCGACCACGACCTGCTGACCAGCGTGCCTGGCCTGTACGCGATCGGCGACGTGGTCAGCGCACTCAACCAGATCGCGGTGGCAACCGGTCACGCGGCCATCGCGGCCACCCACGTGCACAACGCGCTACCGCGCAATCACGCATAGCGCATGGCGCTGGCAACGCGCCCGGGTGATCGCTGTCGCACGGCACGGGATACGCCATCCCGCCAGCGTGGCTTTTCCACGCGGGTCCCGGCGCTTAGCCTTTGGCTCCCGTGTCGAGCGAGTCCGCCATGTCCAGCCGCATTTCGATGTATTCCGCGTCCATTCCCGTCTTCATCCGCGCCCTTCGTGGCCTGGACCATGTATTGCGGCTCGGCGAGGCGCACGCGCTTGAGCGTGGCATCGATCCCCGCAGCCTGCTGCAGGCCCGCCTGGTGGAAGACATGCACCCCTTGGTGCGGCAGGCGCAGATCGCCACCGACATGGCCCGCAACGGTGCCTCGCGGCTGGCCGGTCGCGACGTGGTGTCGGTGTCGGACGACGAGACGGACTTCGACCAGTTGCACGTGCGGATCGCACGAACGATCGCGCACCTGGAAGCCTTCACCCCGGCCCGGATCGACGGCTCGGAATCGCGGCCGGTCACCCTCCGCGTCGGTGATGCCGAGATGGCGTTCGAGGGCCACGACTACCTGCTGGGATTCGTGCTTCCCAACCTGTATTTCCACGTGACCACGGCCTACGCGATCCTGCGCCAGGCCGGGGTGCCGCTGGGCAAGCCGGACTTCTTCGGCCGGGCGATGCCGACCCGGTGAGTCGATCCCCCCCCCGGCTCCAGCGGGTCGATCCAGTGGGTCGACCTAGCCGGCGGTAGCGACCGGCTTGCGCCGGAAGCGATAGATCACCGCACCGATCAGCAGCGCGATCGCCCCGGCAACCAGGTTCTCCAGCTTCGCGCTGGCCAACAGGCCGATCGACAGCAACAACGCGACCACCGGAATCAGCGGCCCGCCCGGCAGGCGCATCGCCCCGGGCTGGTTGCCGTAGCGCTTGTGCAGCATCAGCACCGAGGTGGCGGTGCCGATGTAGGTGAACAACCGCGCCACCACCGACAGCAACGCCAGTTGCACGAACGAGCCGGTCAGCGCCAGTGCCAGCGACAGTGCGCCGAGCGTGAGGATCGCGACCGTGGGCGTGCGGAAGCGCGGGTGGATGTCCGCCAGTGCGCGCGGCCCGTAGCCGTCCATCGCCAGCGCGTGCAGGTAACGCGGCCCGAGCATGATGGTGTTGCTGTTGGTGCCGAGGATCGACACCGTCGCGCCGACCGTCAGCACCAGCGCCAGCCAGCCGCCACCGAAGCGTGCCGCGGCGTCGGCCAATGGTGTGTGCGACTCGGCCAGCCCCGGCAGCGTGCCCAGCGCGACCCACTGCACCGCGAAGTAGACCGCGGTAACGGTGGCGATCATCGCCAGTAGTGCGAACGGAACATCGCGGCGCGGGTTGCGGTACTCGCCGGCCGCGGCCGGCAGGTTCTCGAAGCCGGCATAGGCGAACAGCAGCAGCAACGCCGCCTGGCCGAGGTCGCCCAGCGGCAGGTCGAACACCGAGCCGGCCGCCAGCGGCGCCGCCATCGCGGCGTCGACGAACATCGCGCCGATGCCGATGAACATCAGCAGCGGCACCAGCTTGGCGATCGCAAGGAACACACCGGTGCGTGCGGCGGCGCGCACACCGACCACGTTGACTCCGACCAGAAATGCCAGCGAGCCGATCACGATCGCGATCCGGATCGCCCCGCTGGCGGCACTGGGCCAGAAATGGGTGACCGCCTCGGCCAGGCCGTTGCTCAGCGCGGCGGCGCTGGCGATGCGGGTCAGGAACAGCATCCAGCCGACCTCGAAGCCGATGAACGAGCCGAAGGCCTCGCGGGCGTAGAGATAGCCGCCACCCGGATCGTCGAAGTAACTCGAGGCCTGCGCGTAGCACAGCACCAGCAGGCTCACCGCCAACCCCGCCAGCAGCACCGCCCACAGGCTGGACGGCCCGAGCAGCGCGGCCGCCGCGGCCGGCAGCAGGTAGATGCCGCTGCCGATCACGTCGTTGAGTGCGAGGCCGAACAGCTGCCAGCGGCTGACCGCACGGAGCATGCCGGGCTCGCCGGCGGGAACGGGTGCGGGCGCGGCGGGCGCGGTGGACGATGTCGATGGGCTCACGCATTTCCCCGGGCGAGTGGCTGCGGGCCAGATTGCATGATCGGGCGGCCAGCGTCCAACCATCCAGCAAAAAGCCACCGGGAGTGCCGGTGGCTTCGGGTCGTGTTGCAGGGCAGGTGCGCGATCAGAAGTCGAAGCGGACCTGCAGCTGGGCCAGGTCGACCTCGCTGTCGTCGATCTCGAAGCGGCTGTACTCGCCACGCAGCGCGACGTTGTCGGTGAACCGGTACTGCAGGCCCAGGCCATAGGTCGGGTCGTTGCCGCTGTCGTCGGCGAGCAGGCCCGGGACCGAGGCGTCGACGTTCCAGTCGTTGATGCCGGCCTTGGCGTAGCCGGAGAAGCTGTCGGTGAACGGCACGGTGCCGACCGCGACCAGATAGGCCGCGTCACCTTCCAGCTTCGGGCCGGCCGAACCGAGCGGCTCGATCTCGCCGAAGTCGGCATAACCGGCCTCGAGGCCGAAGTACGGGGTGAACTGGTAGCCACCGAACGCCGAGAACGCGGTGTCCTCGTCGTCCAGCGCACCGTCGTCGATCATCGCCTGGCCGGCGCCGCCACCGACGTAGAAGCCGGGACGCTCGTCGGCCTGGGCGCCGAGCGCGACGGCGCCAAGGGCGACGGCGAGGATGCTGCGGGTGAGGATGTTGCGCTTGCTCATGTTGAACTCCTGGTTCGACATCGCTGCGTGGGGGAGGGAGCGGCGATGTTGGCGACGGGTCCCGGCGACATGCCTGGACAGCCGTTGCTGCAGACAAGACGTGGGGTCGCGATGGCGTTGGCAAAGCCCGGAATGCGGGGATGCAGCGTCCCGCGGCTGGAACATTCGGCGCGGGCTGCAGGGCTTGCCTGATTGGCTTAACGTGTGCGCAGGCCGACAGACCCGTGACCATGAAGCCATTGAAACTCGCCGTCGCCGCGTTGCTCCTCGCCGTGTTGTCCGGCTGCGCCAGCACCCTGCCGCGCAACACGCTGGCGGATTGGCAGGCATCGCCCAACTTCCAGCCGCGACGCGCGCGCGTGATCGTGTTGCACCACACCGCGATGGACAACGCGCAGGCAGCGTTGCATGTACTGCAGACGGAGAACTCCGGCGGCCCGGTCAGCTCGCACTACCTGATCGGCGACGACGGGCACCTGTACCAGCTGGTGTCCGAGCAGTCGCGCGCCTGGCATGCCGGTGGCAGCCGCTGGGCCGGCATCAGCGACCTCAACTCGTATTCGATCGGGATCGAACTCGACAACAACGGTCACGAGCCTTTCAGCGAGGCGCAGCTGCAATCGTTGCTGGTGCTGCTGGAGGACATCGTCGAACGCAACGGCATCCAGCCACACCTGGTGGTCGGCCACGGCGACATCGCGCCGACCAAGAAGGACGACCCCAGCGTGCTGTTCCCGTGGCGGCGGCTGGCCGAAGCCGGCTTCGGGCTGTGGCCGCGCGACGTTCGCGCCGCGCCGCCGCCGGGCTTCGACCCGTGGGCGGCGATGCGGCTGGTGGGTTACGACCTGCGCGAACCGTCGGTGGCACTGGCCGCGTTCCACCGGCACTTCCGCGGCAGCGAGGAAACCACCTGGCTGCCCGGCGATGCCGAAATCCTCTACGACCTGCAGTTGCAGTTGATGGAGTTGCCGGCAACCGCACCCCAGCCGCCGCCGTGATTTTTGTAGGAGCGACGTAAGTCGCGATTTCCCTGGTAACCGTCCGTTTGCGCACGCTCGGTGCGCGAGAAACTGCGACGGCGATACCGGGATTTCGCGCGCAACACGAGGTGCGCGACAGCAGGGAAATCGCGACTTACGTCGCTCCTACAGCTGGCGCTTTCAGCTCTCCGGCACGACCACGGCAGCCTGTTCCGCGCGTCCCGCTCGCTTTGCCACCGTCCAGCCGATCAACGCCGCGCACAGCAGCACCACCGCGGCAATCAGCAGCGATGTCCCCGAATAGGCCACCCACGCGTCCGGCCCGACCGTGACCGAGTACACCGCGCCGAAGAACAGCGGCGACAGCACGCCGGCGATGCTCGCCACGCTCATGTTTGCGCCCTGCAACTGGCCCTGTTCCGACTCCGACACCCGCCGCGTCATCAGCGACTGCAGCGTCGGCATTGCCAGCCCCCACAGTGCGTTGGGCAGCATCGCCAGGGTGAACCACCAGCCGTTCGGCGCCAGGCCCATGCAGGCGACGCCGAAGGCGCCGCCGAACAGGCCGAACACCATCGTCCTGCGATCGCCCAGCCGCTTCACCACCGGCCCGGTCAGCACGCCCTGCACGACCATGTCGAGCGCGCCGACCAGCGCCAGCAGCAGCCCGACCTCCCACGCGCCCCAGCCGTAGCGGTAGCCGGCATACAGCACGAACACCGCACTGAACACGTGGTGGGCGAAGTACAGCAGGAAGTTGACCACCGCCAGTCCGGACAGCTCCGGGTGCGAGCGCAGCAGGCGCAAGGCACCGAACGGATTGGCGCGCCTCCACGAGAACCCCATGCGCTTCTCCGGCGGCAGCGATTCGGGCAGCACGAACGCGCCGTACAGGAACGCCACGCCACTCAGCGCGCCCGCGACCCAGAACGGCAGGCGCGGCGAGATTTCGCCGAGTACGCCGCCCAGCAGCGGCCCGGCCACGAACCCGGCGCTGAATGCCGCGCCGATCAGGCCGTAGCCGCGTGCGCGATCCTCCGGCGCGGTGATGTCGGCCATGTAGGCGTAGACGGTGGTGAAGCTCGACGAGGTGATGCCGGCGATGATCCGCGCCAACGCCAGCCACCACAGGTTCGGCGCCAGCGCCATCAGCGCGCCGTCGATCGCGAGGCCTGCCGCCGAAATCAGGATCACCGGGCGCCGGCCGTAGTGATCCGACAGCGAGCCGATCACCGGCGAGACCAGGAACTGCATCCCCGCCCACAGCGCCACGAACACGCCGTTGATGACGCCCGCCTGCGCGTTGGACCCGGTGAACTCCTCGATCAACGCCGGCAACACCGGGATCACGATGCCCATCGACAGGATGTCGAGCATCGCGGTGACGAGGATGAAGGCGATCGCGGCCTGGTGGCCGTGGAATGGACGCGATTGCATGCGCGTTCCCGCTCGGTAAAGAGGCGCGATTGTGCACGTTTGCGGCCCGGGTTGCTGCGCTCCACGGCGGAAAACCGGCCGCGCGGGAACGTGCCGCATGGCAACACGGGATTGCCCGCGACAGCGGTCAAAAGGCGGATGAACGGGCGGAACCGCTAAACCCGCGGCACGGCGGAGTGAAGCGGCTGTTAGATGCGGAAACGGTCATCACCGGTACAGCCATCGCGGACCACTTTCCAGTCGCTGCGCTCGCGCACGCAATGGCCCGCCCAGGAGGCACCCATGAAAACCCGGACCCGCAACCTGTTGATGCTTGCACTCGCCACCGCACTGGCTGCGCCGGTCGCGGTTGCGCAAACCGAAACCACCCAGCAGCAGCTCGACCGGCAGGAATCCGCCGAGCAGTTGCCGCCGCAGGTCAATCCGAACGAAGCCGCCGATCAATCGGTCGACCCGCGCCTGCCGGTTGCAGACGAGGCCGAGGATCCAATGAGCGCGGTTCCGCCGCCGGCGCGCAGCGACGCGCAGTCGACCCTGCGCACGAAGGTCGCGCCCGATCGCTGGACCCGGCTGGATGCCGATGCCGACGGCCGGATCAGCAAGGCGGAGAGCGCCGCCGATGCGGGGTTGAGCACCGGGTTCGCGGCGATGGACAGCGACGGCGACGGCTTCGTCAGCCGGGCCGAGTTCGATGCCGACCAGGGCAATGACCGCGACAGTGTGGGCGACGACAGCATGGATCACGACGGCATGGACCACGAAGGCATGCACGACCGCGATCGCATGGACGACGACGGCACGGGTAACGACCGTGTCGAACCCGCCGGCGCCGGGTCGATCGACAACCGCGACGGAGGCTGAGCCGCGCCCGCGCCTCGATCCCTCGGGTTGTCGGAGGCCGTCCCTCAGCCGGGTCGGGTCAGGCGCAACAGGCGGCCGTCTTCGCCATCCTCCAGCAACCAGATGTCGCCGTCGGGTCCCTGCTCGACCTCGCGGATGCGTGCGTCCATGTCGAAGCGCTCGGCTTCACGCGCGTTCTTGCCTTCGAATTCGACCCGCACCAGCGCCTGCGATGACAGTCCGGCGATCAGGCCATCGCCCCGCCAGTCCGGGAAGGTGTCGCCGGAATAGATGATGAAGCCACCGGGCGAGATCACCGGGTTCCAGCTCAACGCGGGCGCGTTGAATTCCGGCCGGGTGTCGTGGTCGGGGATCGGACGGCCGTCGTAGTGGTCGCCATTGGACACGATCGGATAGCCGTAGTTGCCGCCGCGCTCAACGCGGTTGAGTTCGTCGCCGCCCTTCGGTCCCATCTCGATGTTCCACAACTGGCCCTTGGCGTCGAACGCGATGCCGAGCGGATTGCGGTGGCCGAGCGACCAGACCTGCGCGGCGACCTCGCCGTCGTCGACGAACGGGTTGTCCGCGGGCACGCTGCCGTCGTCGTCGAGCCGCACGATCTTGCCGAGGTTGGATTGCATGTCCTGCGCCGGGTCGAACTTCTGGCGCTCGCCGGAACTGATCCACAGGTGCCCGTCCGGCCCGAACGCGATGCGATGGCCGAAGTGTCCGCGGCCGGCCACCTTCGGCACCTGCCGCCAGATCACCCCCAGGTCCGACAGCGCGCCGCCGCCCTGCTTGTCGAACGTCAGCCGCGCACGCGCGACGGCGGCGCCGCGGATGTCGCCGTCGCCGGCTTCCGCATAGCTGAGGTAGACCAGCCCGTTGTCGGCGAAGTCAGGGTGCGGCACCACGTCGCCGAGGCCGCCCTGGCCGCCGTAATCCACCGCCGGAACGCCGCTGACCTCGCCGGTCTTGCCGTCGGTGCCGACCAGCTTCAACGTGCCCCCGCGCTCGGTCACCAGCAGGCGGCCGTCGGGCAGGAAGCTCATCGCCCACGGTTCGTCGAAGCTCGCCACTTCGGTGGCGATGAACGGCCGGCCATCGGGTGCGAGCGTCGCGGCAGCGCCCTCCACTTCGGCGGCGACCTGCGGGCCGGCGTTCTCGCTGCCGTTGCCATTGCCGCACGCGCACAACAGGGTCAGTGATACCGCCGCAAACAGCAGGGAACGATTTTTCACGCTGAGATCCTCAGGACATGGTCTTGCTGGTCTCGTACGGTAGCGTTGTTGCGCCGGCGGCGACAATCCGCGGCTCGATCGCGGTCAGCGTGTCCTTCGAGGCGTCGACCACCACCAGGATGTTGCCGGCCTCGATCTCGTCGTGGAAGTTGCGCCGGATCGGGTCGGGCAGGGACGAGCCGACCAGCGCCGAGGCCCAGCAGCCCACCACCGCGCCCGCGACCGTCGTGGCGGCGGCGCCGGCAAGGGTCACGCCCAGTGGCGGGATGGCAACCGCGACCAGCCCTGCAAGCAAACCGGCACCGGCCCCGTAGCCGGCACCGCGCGCGGCGGCCGGCATCAGGTCGGTGTCGGCCTCCTTGCGCTCGTCTGGAATCGATTCGACCTCGATATCGGAACGCGCGACCAGCAGGATGTCGTCATCGTTCACGCCACCGGTACGGGCCGCCTCCATCGCGAGTTCGGCGGTGGCGAGGTCGGGCGTGCTGAATACGTGTCGCAGCTTCATGGGATCGCTCCTGTGTCGGTCGCGGCGTGGCATGCCCGGGAGCCGGCGAGGCATGACGTTGAGCCGCGCAGGCAGGGCGTCGGGATCAGCTTTGTCCCGTTGGGGTTATTCACGCGTGACGATATGCGGACGGGCCGCAGGGCGCGGCTCAGGGGTCAGTCGCGAAGGCGCCTGCGTGAAGGTTTTGTTTCCGTTCACCGTTGCCCGCCGCGCCGAGTCCGCAGCCGGTCACGTTTTGTCACCGATACGGCACGCGCCTAGCGTCATCGGCCGGCGGGTTGGTTAAACCAACGTTGCCTTAACGGTTCGCGACCGGCGTCCGTTCATGGCACCGGCCGCAAGGTGCGAACCGTGCGGTGGCCCTCCCCCACGGCGGACCGTGCAGCAGTGCATACCCATGAGTTCCACCCTGTCCCAATTTGTTCCAGTAGCGGAACTTCAGGAGATTCCAGATGACCAAGCATTCCCCCAAGTTGATCGCCCTCGCCCTGACCGCTGCGATGGCCGCGCCGCTCGCGTTCGCCCAGGACGCCGGCACCGAAACCGATGCCGCGGCCACCGCGCCGACCGCCCAGGCGGCCCCCGCCGCCCAGGCCGGCGCCCCGGCGAAGCAGAGCTGGGCCGATGTCGACACCGACAAGGACGGTGCCCTGAGCCAGGCCGAAGCGGCCGCGGTGCCGTCGCTGGTGCAGGTGTTCGGCGAGGCCGACACCGACGCCGATGGCTCGCTGACCGCCGACGAGTACAAGGCCTATGTCGCCAAGGTGCAGGCCGAGGGTGCCGCCGGTGGCAGCGCCGGTGCCTCGGGCGAGTAAGCGTTCCACCCGTCAGGCGTGACGGAGGGAGGACGGCTTCGGCCGTCCTCTCTGTCTGTGGATCGGAGCGATGTGGATCGGAGCGGCCTTGGCTGCTCTTTTTCTATGCGGTCGGATTTATGCGACCGGAGCGACCTCGGCCCACCACATCGTTTTCTATACTGCCCCGATGGATGACAACCGCAGCCTCGCGATGGTCGGCTTCGACGCCGACGACACCCTCTGGCGCAGCCAGGACTATTTCGATGCCGCACAGCTGGAGTTCGAGCGCATCGTCGGCGCCTACGTCGACCTTGCCGACAGCCGCGCGCAACAGCGCCTGTACGAGGTCGAGACCCGCAACATCGCTGTGTTCGGCTACGGCGTCAAAGGCATGGTGCTGTCGATGATCGAGGCCGCGGTCGAACTGACCGCGGAACGCATCAGCGCCGCCGACCTGCACCGCATCGTCGGGCTCGGCAAGGAGCTGCTGCGGCACCCGGTCGAGTTGCTGCCCGGCATCCGCGAGGCGGTCGAGGCGGTCGCGCGCGACTTCGAAGTGGTGCTGATCACCAAGGGCGACCTGTTCCACCAGGAGGCCAAGGTGCGCGACTGCGGTTTCGCCGACCTGTTCCGCCGGATCGAGATCGTCAGCGAGAAGGACACCGCGACCTACGCGCGCCTGCTCGCGGAATTCGAACTGCCGGCGGACCGCTTCCTGATGGTCGGCAACTCGCTGCGCTCGGACATCGCGCCGGTGCTGGCGCTGGGCGGGTGGGGCATCCACGTGCCGTACCACACCACCTGGGCGCACGAGGCCCAGGCCGAACTCGACGTCGATCCGCCGAGGCTGCGCACCGTGGTGCGGGCCGCGGACCTGCCGGGCGCGGTCGCCGAACTTGCCGCGCTGGCCACGCACAACCGCGGCTGACCGTGATCGCGGCATGACGCCGCCATTAAAAACACATTCACACGGGCTGACGCATGGTCGGGGCGTGCCTGCACACAGCGGGCGAACCGAGGAGAAGCCCATGACCACGACCCTGTCCCGCTGGCTCGCCCCCGTCGTCCTGGCCGCCGGCTTTGGCGGTATGGCGATGATGCCGGCCCCGGCCCACGCCCAGAGCGGCGATGACCTGGTCCGCGTGCTGGTCGATGTCGCCGACGTGATGTTCCGCAGCGGCACGCCTTACTACCGTCATGGCAACTACGGTCGCAATGATCGCTTGGTGGTGGTGCGCGACCGCTACGGCCGGCCCGTGTACTACCGGCAGGTGCGTCGTGGCCACGACAACCACGACCGCTATCGCAACTACGGCCAGTACCGCAGCAGCCAGGTCCGGCGGAACGTCAAATGCAACAAGCACGGCAAGTGCACGGCCAAGTACTACGATCCGCGTTACGACCGCGACCGTTACAACCGCTATGACCGCCACGACCGCAACGATCGCTATCGCTGGGAGGCCCGCCGCTACCGCGATCGCGATTGAGGCATCGCAGCGACGCTCCCCCTCGAAGGCACCGCATCCGCGGTGCCTTTGTCGTTCCGACGTTCCCGCGCCGCAACATGAACCCCGGCGGCCGGATCGGGTAGCCTTCGGCGCTACGACAACCACCGGGTCCGCCGCCATGAACCTCCGTACGATCCTGCTGTCCCCCGTCCTGGTCGCCGGGCTGCTGGCGGTCGCATCGCCGGCACGCGCCGACGACCTCATCGACTGCGAGCTCGAGTTCGACCTGTCGGGCTGGTCGGTGTTCTACAAGACCGGCTCGGGCAGCGGCACGGTCACCTGCGACAACGGCCAGAGCATGCCGGTGAAGATCCAGACCAAGGGCGGTGGCCTGAGTTTCGGCAAGACCCGCATCGAGAACGGACTCGGCGAGTTTTCCGGCATCCACGACATCGAGGATGTCCTCGGTACCTATGCCACCGCCGAGGCCCACGCCAGCGCGGGCAAGTCGGCCAAGGCCCAGGTCATGACCAAGGGCGAGGTGTCCCTCGCGCTGGCGGGCAAGGGCGAAGGCTGGAGCCTTGGGGTGGCGTTCGGCAAGTTCGTGATCTCGCGCTGACCCTCGGATGCGGCGCGCCCGAGGTCTCTTGCTGAACGGTCCGCGGTCGGGTTCGGCAGGTATTCACCGCGCCCGCGTGACGATGGCGATGTAACCCATGGCGGCACCGCACGCAGGAGAGACCATGTCAGGCCCCACCCCCGATCAACGCATGCCCAACGCGCGCCTGCTCAAGAGCCGGGTGTTCGCATTCGCCGCCGCGATTGCCGCACTCACCGGCACCGGCAACGTCGCCGCGCAGGATTTCAGTTTCGGCTGGAACCCGCGCAGTGGCGACATCTGGATCGACACCCAGCTGGATGACGTCAACCGCTACGGCAGCCGTTACCGCCAGCCGTTCGTCGACGAGATGGTGCGCTACTACGGCGCGCCGCGGGAGCTGGTCAGCACCCTGCTGGTGGAGCGCAACTGGGCGCCGGGCGACGTCTACTACGCCTGCGCGATCGCCCAGATCCTCGGCCGGCCGTGCCGCTACGTGGTCGACATCTGGGAGCGCGACCACGGGCAGGGCTGGGGCAACGTCGCCAGGCAACTTGGCATCAAGCCCGGTTCGGCCGAATTCCACCGGCTCAAGCGCGGTTTCGTGCCGACCTACGACCGCTGGGCCCGCCCCATCCAGATCGACGAGGATCTGTACCGCGATTATCCCGACCGTGCCCGCAAGATCCGTTCGCGCGACGAGGCGAAGCGCGGCAACGAAAAACGGCATGCCGACAATGGACGTGGCAACAACGGCAATGGCAACAATGGCAACGGCAAGGCCAGTCGCGGCAAGAAGGCCGGCGACAAGGGGAACAACGGGAACGGAAAGGCGCGCGGCGACCACTAGCCTTTCGGAGGCTGCGGCCATCAACAGCGGTTCACCCGTCGCGATGTCCGTTGGTTAGACCTGCCGGCACCCAGCGGCGAGAATGGCGTGTCCGGATACCGGCCCGTTCCCTGCGATTCCCATGAGTCTTTCCCCGTCCACCACCGGCTCTCCACCGATCGATCCCGACGCGCTGCGCCTGTCGGTCGCCCCGATGATGGACTGGGCGGAAATCCTGTAATTTCAATGCCATACAAGTCACTGGTGCGACATTGATCCACATGCGTCCCAGAATTCACTCGCAATTCGTGTCAGAGTTGCTATATACAGAACAGCTTATAGGGACGTGTGGCCGGTGCTTGGCCGCTTTACGTAGTACTAGGGGGACGTCCCTAAAGCGCCACTTACGACGAGAGGGGTCCAAGATGAGCGCTCAGATGACACTGGCGGAAATCAATGAAGTCTTCGTGGCGTTGGGAGTCAATCCTATCGAGCGAGACATGCGTGAGCTCAGAGATTTGATGGCGCCAGCGGCGTATAGAGGTAGTCACGGCATTGTCTATCGGACAGTGTTGGCAAATGGCACGGGGAAGCTGCCAAACACGGAACGAATGCATGCCGAACTGGAACGAGACGCTATCTGAACTACAGGCCAACTCGAAGGGGCCTCATGATCGGCTGAGACTCAAGTACCTGAGGCTGCTGAAGAAGCACACAGGTAGAAATGTTCTTGTCTACTACTCTGGGTGGCTTCAGAAGGGCGGTATGCAGGGCGTTGACTTTGGGATCAATGACGCCGACAAGATCGGATTCATGACGTGCTCCAAGGGCCTCGATCGAGCGAAGGGGCTTGATCTCTTGTTGCACACGCCAGGTGGTGATGTCGCGGCAACCGAATCGATCATCGATTATTTGCACTCACTATACGATGGCGACTTGCGCGCTATCGTGCCCCAGATTTCGATGTCAGGCGGGACTTTGATGGCGGTCTCCTGCAAGGAGATCCTCATGGGTCGGCAGTCCAGTATCGGACCTGTCGATCCGCAAATTCAGGGAATGCCCGCGCAAGGCATCGTCGAGGAGTTCAGACGTGCAGTTGGCGAGGTCCAAGCCAATCCTGCAGCTATCCCGGTGTGGCAACCGATCATTAGCAAGTACTGGCCAACCCTGCTCACCTCATGCGAGCACGCGATAAACTGGTCGGATGAGCTGCTACGCGGCTACCTAAAGAGCTGCATGCTGGCGGAGGATGAGGAAGCCACTCGCGAGGACAAGCTCAACCAGATTGCAAATCTACTCGGAAAGCAGTCGACGTCTAAGAGTCACAATCGCCATATAAATCCTCAGCGCGCCCGCGAGCTCGGCCTCAACATCAGGAATCTTGAGGATGACCATCGTTTACAGGACCTGGTGCTGACTCTGCATCACGCCCTGATCTTGACCTTTTCGCAGACCGCGGCAGTGAAAATCATTGAAAACCACAAGGGGATCGCACACGTAACCGCTGCCCAAGCGGTGCAATCTGTGTAGCTTCCAATCCTTAGAGTAGAAATCAGCCAAATCTGGGAGACGGCAAGCGTGCTCCTAGGCTGCCTTGCCTGCCCGCAGTTCATCCCACCAATCTGCAACATCTCTGGTGTCGAACACCTCAGACGTTCGCGCTGGGAGTTGCCGCGCGGCCAGCTTGTTACGCATCGTTTTTATCGTTGTACTTGGGAAGAAGTCTTGTCGAACTTCGTCCAACGTCATGGTGGCCCCATGGCGACCAAACAACATCCAGAACGTGGATAGATCTTTTGCACTCATTGCACACACTCACATCAATTATGTGCAAAAGATATGTCCTGTCTCACGTCGTTTACGGCTCGATTCGGGACACTTTGGGCTTTAGCAGGCTGAGCCGGGACAACCAAGTGGGCGAGACCGTTGCTACGCGGAGTACGGGGCTAGGCGCACCATTGAGTTCGCTGGCGACTTCGATCGTGTGGAAAGCTCCTGATGGAGCGATCCGACGAACATTGCGGTGGGCCGGTCCGACTCGAGGCACTGTCACGCCTCGGCCGAATGCATCCACCGCCGGATGACAGATGGACATTTCCGCAACCGGAAGCTCAGCGAAGGGTGATGAAGGGTCGGGATTCGGGTCCGGCGCCGTAATCCACGCTTCGCCAGCGCCTGGGAAGAGGAAATCCAAAAAGGCGTCTTCGCAATGCGCAAACGCGAGACGCCACGCCCGCAACTCGGCGTCACTTGATGTCTCATACACCTCTTCGGTGCGGTCGAACCTAGTTCGAAGCAGGTAGCCGTCGGCTGATACTGCTATTTCACATAGACCGTCGTCCATCTGGAGTAGATCGCGGGGAATCGCTAGGGATCCGAACAGCCTTCCTAGTAGGTCTGTAGTTCGATCCTTAGTGTGTGCATAGCCAGCCCGAAGTCGCGGCAGCTCGATCCTTTTTAATGCGCGTGATGACATGACCACCGCGACGTACTGCTGCAGCCTTTCGGCGTGTGGACGGTATAGACCTGCACCTTTGAGCATGGCCCCGTACCAGTACAGGAAGGTCCTCGCGCGATCTCGGCTCCTAGCGCCCGATTTGGCCCAAGGATTTGAGCCTCCTCCCACGTGGGAACTGCAAAACTCGGCGCTCAGTCCGGCGCGAATCGAACTCCCTTGGCTCGGTGCGCTAGATCCGTGAGGACCGGCCACGCAGAGCAGGCCATCTCGGGTCCGGGTATGGATCCAGGAGTAAATCTCGGACGGCTGATGGCAGTAGGCGCAATAATCATTGCCAGTCATTGTGGTGCGGGTTCTGGCAACCTCCGATTCTGTCTTCTCGTTGTTCAGACCTCTTGCGGACCTTCTAACTTGAGGGACGCGCTTTAAGAAGAACAACAATGCCATCAGCACGTTGCATGCAGCGTCCAAAGCATTCGGAGCGTTGATGTCTTCGACAGCGAGATCGCGAGTCATCCGGACCTGCTTTCTCAGAGAGAATATTGCTTCACTCTCCAATGCTGCGCACCTGGAGATCAACGCAGGATCGGCGGCGCCGGCCAGCGTTTCAAGAAGACTCGGCGCCAGCAAAAGGGATGCCCGCAGTTTGATCGCATCACGGCGGACCCCATGGAGGTTCGCATGGACCCAGACCGTAAGTGAGTCAACCGCAATCCGGAGTGATGAAGGAATGTGCCCGCCGATCTGCAGCTCATGCTGGAGATCTCCCAACGCAATGCCTATTGCGCGAGTTCGCTTTGACTGTGTCCCGTTTTGAGCCATAGCTGATGCGGCGATCCACCTAACGTCGCTGACATGAAGGCAAACGAAGGTAGACATTCATGACACGAGTTGCAACGGCGGCTTCCCACCGTAGCGAGCTGACAGACGAGTGGAAAAGGGATCTCGAACAGCTCCCGGTGATCCTCACGTACAGCCACCTAAGCGACCTACTCGGGCGGTCGGTCGGCGCATTGCGACATGCGGTGTGCGCTCCAAAAACACCAGCCGACGAGTTACTTAGGCGCGCTCGCGTGCCGATGGGGCGACGTACCTACTTCAAACGCTCCATGGTGGCTCAGATGCTGGCCGAGGCTGAGGCCGCTGGTCGAGATGGAGCCTGAGATGACAACGGAGAACCATGACCCGTCAGAGATTGTGATCGAGCACAATGTCCCCGACATCGCCACGGTCAACCTGCAGTTGCTTCGCAGAAACGACGTATCGTATCGAGCCAAAGGCTTCATTGCGGTGCTGATGTCCCACTCGAGTGGGTACAAGATCAGTATGCGCAACTTAGTTCACCAGTCGAGCGATGGTCGGGATGCCACCTACGCCGCTCTGAAAGAAGCAAAACGTCTCGGCTATGTGGACGTGCGTCGGGTGCGCGACAACAAGGGACGGTTCACCCGGGTCGTGTGGACTGTCCATTGGCACCCTGTCGTAGCCGACCGTGCGTTGCAGTCGCGCTCGCAATCCGCTCCTTGCAATGGTGCGGCGCTCCAAGGGCAAGGGGATAGGGCCCACATCCTGAAATCCCGGAGTACGGTAGTGCCGGAGCGAATACAGCAAGCTGTAGAAGTTAAAGAAGTACTACAGGGTGGCACTCCGCTCGAGTGGGACAGCAGCATTCCTGTAGCCGCCAGAGAAGCCTTGGAGCCGCTCCTCCAACAACTTCCCGGCCCACAGGCTCAACAGGTCGCCGACGAAGTGGCAGGGCGTTTGCAGACACACGCCGTTCGTGGCTCTGTGACACGGTACGCACGCAGTATCGTCCAACGAGCACTCGCGGGGCAGTTCGTACCAAGCGCCGGCGTGGGTATCGCTGAACTTAGGGCGCGTCGGGTTCAAGAAGCCGCCGCAGCACGGGAGCGGCAACAATCAACGCAAGAGCACCGACGGCGCGTCGCCAAGCAGCGCGCCGATCCTGAAACGCAGCGGCGAGTTAGCGAAATGATCGAGAGCTTGAAGGTGACGATGTAGATGGGATCGAGCGTGCAGCCCCCGCCGGAAGCGGTCGGTCCTTTTGATCTCTGGGTTAGGATCAGGCGGCCTTGCGATGCTCGTAGTACGGGTGCTGCTTATCGTCGAAGATCGCGTACAGCGCTTCCAGCTCACCCGCCTTGGGGTTCAGCCAAGCGTCGACGTGCTCGGGCTTGATGTTGATGATGGTCCGGTCGTGCCCGGCCGCGGCCACCTCCGGTTCGGGGTCGTCGGTGATCGCAGCGAATGACAGCAGTTCGTCGTTACCGGCAGACCAACGCGACCAAAGGCAGGCGATCAGCATTGGTTCGCCAGATCGGGGAGCGAACTCCAGCACGGCATTGCCCTCCGGCGTCTCGACGTTCTCGTAGAAACGGTCCGCAATCATCACCGCGTGGGAGTGGCTGAAGAGCGGCTTCCAGAAGCCTTCGAGGCTATCGCGCCGAGCGTTGTAGGTGCCGGGGAACTTGCGGTCGTAGAACTCCGGCTTGCCCGCCGGCCGGCATTGGTAGCGCATGGGCTTGATCACGCGCCCGCCATCCTCCCAGACCATCACCGGGGCATACATGCCCGGGTAGATTCGCGAATCGCGCGGCTGGTCATCGGTACGCTTCAGGTTGGTCAGGCGTTCCTTGATCTGCTCGATCTTGTTGCCGGCGATGCGCTGGTCGTTCTCCGCCTTTTTCGTGACCTTGGTTTGAAGCGTGCGTTCGGCGTCGGCCAGTCGCTTCTTTTGTTTGAACAGTTCCTGCTCAAGGCCCGCGACCTCGGCGCCGTGGATCTCGCGCACGAGGTCCGCGATCTCGCCGGCCTTGAATGCCACGTCCATGGCCTTGGGGGTCTTGAGCTTGTCGCCCTGGCGTTTGCGCACGTAGAGGTCGTGGAAGGTACGGATGTCGATGTTGGCACCGTAGTGGCGAACGTACTTTTCGTAGTCCGCCCAGACCTGAGCCGAGTAACACATGGAAACCTCCTGCAGGCTGCTGGCCCGAGTCTACGTCTGGCGCTCCGAGGCATCCATGTAGCCCAGCTCGATCAGGATCTCGTCGATCGCCTGATGTGCGCCTTCGACCGCGTCGTCGCTGATCGCCGCAGCGGCATCGACGATGTCGTCCGCTTCGCCGCAGAACGCGGGCATGAAGTCGGCCGGATCCGGATTCGCGGTCCTCAGCTCCACGGCGTGGTGACGGAGCGTGTCGATCTGCTGGCGGACGCCAGCCCAACTGGTTGATGGGGTGTCGGTCATGGTGAGCGGCCGCGCGGTTTCTGAGGTAGGGAGCATGCTCCACCGCGGCGTTCTCAGCCCGTGAGATTCCCGGCGCTACCGTGTAGCCATGCTCCCCGAAGGCTTCGACTGGCGGCCCTACATCGACGGTCCTGCGCTCTATGCAGGCGACCGGATGTTGGCCGTACTGTCCCGCCTCACCGGCGGTTGGCGCATCGACTTCGTGCTTGACCGTCGCAGCGAGTTTTTCGCCAGCAAGGCTTCAGCGATTCGCTATGTCACCGCTTGGGCGTGCAAGTGGGAGACCCAGATTCGAAAGGAAGTCGCCGCACCGATAGTTCGGGGTTGGTAGGAAAACCCTGACCCTGCGGCGCGGCCTCGACCGACTGCTCCAACATGGCGCCGCCGGCAAGCTATGCCTGCCCCGGCGCTAGGCCACCACTAAAACTGCAGGTAACGCAGCGGAGTCCGGTCGAACGGAATCGAAAGACTGCGCCGGGGCGTCCCTCAAATCCGAAGGTCGCCGGCATGAAGTATCGCGTCGAGTTGCGAGAGAAGGACCAGTGCGGCGACCTGATCGCCAGTCCGGCCGTGAACACGCGCCACCCAACGCTCTACCGCGCTTGGACCGCCGCGATGGTGGACGCTAAGGACAGCTCAACCACGCTGGGCGTGTTGGTCTGCATCCGAGTCTTCGACCAGTTCGAACAGCTCGCCGTCACAGGACGAGCGGCACCGCGCCTAAGATCGTCTTCCTAGGAAGCACAACATCCGGCACCAATGCCCTGCTTTAGAGGTTCAGATGCCCATTCCAGACAACTTGATTCGCCTCGGCGATGGCGAACGCCAGCTTCAATCGAAGGCTTACGAGTGGGCGACCAACAACTCGGACCTGTCGGCCCACTTAGACATCACCGAGCGGGCTATGGACCTTTTGGATGTCCTGGCGCGAGGACAGGTGGAAGTAGACGACGATGGTCGCGCCATCCAACACATCGGCATCCGGGCGTTCAATGGGTTCGCGACTGCTTGGCAGCTGATGTCGACCGGCTACTTCCAGGTCGCCGCGATGGTGCAACGAGACCTAATTGAGACCATCTCGCTCGCGAACTATTTTCATCACTTCCCTGAGCAACTGAAGATCTGGCGAAGTGCGGACCGCAAGCAGCTAGTCCGGGACTTCGGCCCGGCGCAGGTGCGCAAAGCTCTGGACGCCCAGGCCGCCATCGGGAAGTCGCGGCGCGAGGCTATCTACTTCAAATTTTGTTCCCTCGCAGCCCACGCCTGCGTCGAAGGTTTCGCTATGCTCCGCCCAGCAGGAATGGACAGCCATGTCGGCCCGTTCATGGACCACCCTGCGTTGAGGGCGCTTCTGGAAGAGCAAGGTCAGCTCGCCGCCCAAGCCGGCTTAGCATTCGCTGGCTACCTTGACCAGTCAACGCCACTCGCAAATGGCGTCACCCATCGCTTCATGGCGGGGGTCATGAGCTACGGTAACCAATTCCTAGGCATGACCTACACCCCGGAAGATTTCGCGGACATTGACCGCATTTATGGCGCGCTGGTTAGCTCCTAGTCACTAGCTCAGCATCCCGTGCCCATGGGCTCCTGTTTGGTTGAACGGGGCTTTCCGGCGCAGGAGAATCTATTGAAGATCTCTCGCTGCTGTGAGCCAAAGCGGAGACTTCTTTAAGGTTGCACGGCCGCGGTGTGCTGCGCTTGTCGCTTGATGCTGGCGATTCGGACTTGGCCGAGTGAGTAGCGTCCCCCGTCCCGAACACCTTTGATGATTTCCACTAGTTCGTCGTGGTATTTCGGTGGCGCAACGATCTCTTCAAGGCATAGAGCAAGCTGCAGGTTTCCGAACTTGCGCCACTCTCGCTCCATATAGAAGTTCTCCGGATGCCCATCCGGAAGATCGACATTCCAGAACTTCAGGAAGGCTTGCAGGTCGCGTGCGATCAAATGAGCAGCTTCGTCCGCGGCGTCTTGCGCGTCCACCGCAGGGGAGCCCACCACTCGGGTCTTCGGCGACAAACTGCTGGGAAAGAAGCTATCCAGCCCGCTAAGCACTGTTTTCACGTTGTTTCCGAACCGTTTGCCCCAATTTCCATGGGCCCGGTCCGAGACCGGAATGTAGATCACCGGACGAGCGCCCCATTGGGCGACTACAGATCGACGTAAACCCAAGCCAAACTTGCCATAACGCCTGGCATGAAACCAAAGCTGATCGCGTGGAATGTCACAGAAGCAGACGACGGACTGCTCCGCTGGCTCGCCATCGATGATTGGCCGATCGGGGTCACGACTTATCCTTGCCCCACCTCTAGCGCCAGCTACCTCGCAGGTGCGCAGTTCCATCGATCTGAGGATTGCGCAGAGTGTCTCGAAGTTGTCATGGTCTGCTTCCGGTCGACCCCGCCCTACGAGATGGTAAAGGGTGTTGCTGACGAAGTTCTGCATTTGAATCAAGAGCCCGTGTGAGAGTGCGCAAGCCGCTTACGCTGCAACTCCACCACGGCAGAAGCCATTCCAAACACAGTCCAAACGGCGCGGGAGTAGGAAGCCACAACCCCGGCGAGTAGTAACGCCACCAAAGCGAACGCTACAGCCATTGTTACGCTTGGGGAGGGTGCCGAAAACGCGAGCTGGAACAAAAGGAGCGCAACGCCCCAACAGCTTGCTGGGAGAAACCACAGTACCGTAAGTCTCCGACCGCATATCTTCTCCGAAGAGGTCAGGATCCGATCGCAGGCATCAAGATCGCCAAGGCCGGCCGAAGCTAGCAGTTCGCACCTGTGGGCAACTGCGCGAACTGAGGCGGGCTTGATGTGTAGAAATGCCAGTCGGCTGGGGTGCGTCAGGGTAAACAGCCCTGTTAACGCGGTGAGTGTCAGGAAGTAGTGGCGCGACTGCTCCGCTCCGTCCGCGCTGCTGACTTCAAGGCCAAAGATAAATACCGCCACCACAACCGCGAGCACGATCCATATCACTGTCGCCTGCATTACTCCATCTGCACCGGCGGCCACGAAGAACGGGCGCCGCAGCCACTCGCCCAGCCCCGATGAGCCATCGGGGATCGGGATCCGGACGTAGTGCTTCTCGGCTACAGCTAGCAACTCTTGGGCAATCTCCGTGGGGAGGATCTCGTCGTAACCGTAAGGCGGTCCCTCAGTAGGCGCCCCGGCGACAGCATCTGCGGGTGGAATTGATCGGCTCATGGGGAGTGAGCATAGCCGTGATGCCTTCGGAACTCCCTCGGGTAGCTCCAGCTCGGAAGAAAAACACGACGTCCTTTAGCCGCCACTAGCTGACACTCCCCTATGCTTCCCGAAGGCAGAGCAGGCGGAACCCGCACTCAGCACGGTCTGAACGCTTGCCCTGATTAGCCTAGGGCTTGGGGGGAAGCGGGCACCGGCTAGCCAGCGGACTGATCAGTCGCGACCCAAACAGTGACGCACTGGCGTGGGCGCCTCACGCGGCCTCGGTTTCGCACTAATTCGCACGAATTCGCACGAATTCGCAGTGTAAGAAGACGCCAAGAAGCGAATTCGCGCGAATTCGCGCGGAATCGTGCGATCAGACAGGCTTGGAAGTGCGCTGAACGTCCGACCGGCAGCGAGTTGCATCTTTTCGCCCAAAGAGAGAGGGCAAGATGTGCATTGTAGGCCCACACGTTGTGTGCCCCCATTGCCAAGCCTTACTCGCACTTCGTGCTCAACTGATCTTGCTCTGCGAGGCTTACACCGCTCCGCTGGCCCAATCTTGACAGCGGTAGTCGAAGAGGGGCCAGCAGTAGCCGCTCGTTACGCAATATCTTGACTACGTCCGCTTTCGGCCATAAGCGGACCTCGCCGTCGCCAGGGGTGCGGAGCATCTGATACCTGCGCAACGAGTTCAGAACGCGCGCAGAATTCGTGGACGCAGCGGAAACAGGCACGTGATTGCCGCCAGCCTTCTGCGGCACCGTGGCGTCGTGCGCCGGCACGCCGATCAGGAGTGCGGGATGATCGACACGGCCTATCGCCTGGAAGCCGCTACATCCGCAGACGAATGATCGGATCGCCCAGCGAGCCCTGAGTCACGTTGCCGCTTGCGCGCAAGGTGAGCGCGCCGACGTCGACCGCCGCCTCGACTCACTCGACCGGGAGTGGGACGTCGAGCGTGTAATCGAACTGGAGGCGGCGATGACCATCGGTGGCGCCGCTTTCGGACCCGCCGTCAAATCGATGAAGAGCGTTTCGCACTGCAGGCGCTGCGTGGCGACTTCGATAGGCCTGCAGACAGCGCGATCGCTTACCGGATCATGGACGCAGTGCGGCACTGACCGGGCGCGGCACGCAGCGGTCGTTAGCCCGGGACTTTGCTCCTGTCCCGGGAAGCGCCCGCCTCGATCCTGCGGCGCACCTCTTCCTCAAGACCCTTGAGCCCCCAGGCCTTCCCGGTTGCGATAGCCTCATCGATCTTCTTCCCATCCACCCATGCGGCCCGAAGCGCCGCCATCGCGCCGACACGGTTGCCGCTTGCACAGTGCACGAGCACCGGTCGCTCCGCGTCGCGGACAAGGGCGTCGAACGACATCACGTTCTCACGGGTGAGATCCAATGCGCCGCGTAGCGGCAGGTTGGAGTACAGAAGGCCGGCCGCACGGACGGCTGCCGCCTCGTCGAAATCCGGCGTCTCCGCATCCGGAGTGAGGTCGATCACGTGGCGGATGCCGGCCTCGCGCACACGTGCGATGTCGTCGGCAGCCAGCCGACCCGCCGACACGATGCCCGGCGCCGGCGACACCGCATCCGCCACGGCCGGCAGTGCAGTCGGATGGGTGGCGAAGGCGCAACCGGGGCCTGCGAGCGCAACGACAAGGCAGAACAATGGAATGGACTTCATGGCGTAACCCTCAGGCGCGATTGACGAGACGGTGCAACAGGATGCCCGCCAACATGGCCGGGATGAACCACAGTGCTTCGATTGAGCCGATGCCGAGGCCGGCAAGCGCGGGGCCGGGGCAGTAGCCGGCAATGCCCCAGCCGATCCCGAACAATGCCGCACCGCCGAGCAGCCTGCGGTCGACGTGCTTCAGGTTCGACAGCTGGAACGTATCGGCGAGCACCGGGCTGCCGCGGCGCAGCACAAAGCGGAACAGCAGCGTGGTGGTGGCGACGGCGCCGCCGAGCACGAACATCAGCGTCGGGTCGAAATCGCCGAATACGTCGAGGAAGCCGAGCACGATGCGGGGGTCAGTCATGCCCGACATCGCCAATCCCAGACCAAACAGGGCCCCCGACAGCAGCGCGGCGAGTAAAAACTTCTTCATCATCAACTCCAGACGTGGCGCACAAGGAAGGTGGTGACGATGGCCGTGGCCATGAAGGTCAGGACGGCCGCAAGCGAGCGCATGGACAGTCGGCCGAGCCCACACACGCCGTGGCCGCTCGTGCAGCCGTTGCCCATGCGCGTGCCGAAGCCCACCAGCAGCCCAGCGACTACCAGCCCGACGCGCGAATAGTCCGTCCGCGGCAGTGGTGCACCGGGCACGAGTGCCATGTACAGGCCCGCGGCGACGATCAAGCCCAGGAAAAACATGGCGCGCCACGACACATCACCTGCCTTCGGGAACAGAACGCCGTTGAGGATGCCGCTGACGCCCGCGACCCGTCCGTTGAGCCACAGCAACAAGGTCGCGGACAGGCCGATCAACACTCCGCCTGCCAGGGCGATCATCCACGTGGTCATGCCTCACCTCCCAATTGGTTCAGGGGCAGCCGCAGGTAGCGGATGCCGTTCGCGTCCGTCGGCGGCAGCTCGCCCGCGCGAATGTTCACCTGCAACGCCGGCAGAATCAGCTTGGGCGCCGCCAGTCTGGCATCACGTTCGGTCCTCATCTGCACGAACGTCTCCTCATCCGCCCCGCCGCCAACGTGCACATTGCGCTGCTTCTGCTCGTCGAGCGAGCTCTGCGCATGCGCCTCGCGCCCGGCCGGCGGGTAGTCGTGGCACAGGAACAGGCGGGTGTCGGCTGGCAGATCGAACAAGGTGCGGATCGACCGGTAGAGTTTGCGCGCGTCGCCTCCTGGGAAGTCCACTCTCGCGGTTCCCGTTTCAGGGGCAAACACCGTATCTCCCACGAACGCGGCGTCACCAACGAGATAGGTAAGACTGTCGTCGGTGTGACCGGGTGTCGCGATCGCACGCGTTTTGAGCTCCCCGATGGCGAACATGTCTCCATCGGCGAACAGCTGATCGAACTGACGGCCGTCGGTGGCGAACTCCGGCTCCAGGCCGTACAGCGCCTTGAAGCGCTCCTGCACCTGGGTGATACCGCGACCAATCGCGACCTTCGCGCCGGTTTCGCGCTTGAGGTATGCCGCGGACGTCAGGTGATCGGCATGCGCATGGGTTTCAAGGATCCAGTCCACGATCAGCGCATGGTCGCGCACGAACGCGAGCACGCGGTCGGCCGCGGCCGTCGAGGTGCGGGCACTCGCGGGATCGTAGTCGAGCACCGGGTCGACGATGGCGGCATGGCCGCCGTCACGATCGTAGACCACGTAGGTGAAGGTGAACGTGGCCGGGTCGTAAAAGCTCTGGACCTGCGGATTCATCTTACAGCTCCTTGCTCTGTAATTTAGGTACTGCTAAATTAGATTCGTCACCTATCCTTGTCAAGAACTTACTAAACTACATCCGCCATGGCCCGTTCATCAAAGAAGATACGTCCGATGCCCTCGCCCGAGCAGATGGCGCAGCATGCCAATGAAGCGGCCGCACTGTTGAAGGCACTGGCCCATCCGGCACGCCTGCTCGTGCTGTGCCAGCTGGTCGAGGGCGAGGCTTCGGTAGGAGAGTTGCAGCCGATTACCGGGCTCAGCATGTCCGCCCTGTCGCAGCACCTGGCCGTACTGCGCGAGATGGAGCTCGTCACGACGCGTCGCGAGGCGCAGACCATCTACTACGCGCTAGCCGAGGGCCCTGCTGCAAGCGTGCTCGATACGCTATACGCCGCCTACTGTGGCAGCCAGGAGGCTGTCCAATGACCACGTTCCAGTTAGTGATGGGGGTCCTTTCCGGCGGCGTCGTCGGCTTCACGCTCGGGCTGGTCGGTGGCGGCGGCTCCATTCTCGCGGTGCCGCTCATGGTCTACCTCGTCGGGGTGCGCGACCCGCATGTGGCGATCGGCACCAGCGCGCTTGCGGTTGCGGCCAACGCACTTATCGGCCTGACCAACCATGCCCGCAAGCGCAACGTGAAGTGGCGTTGCGCCGCGGCGTTCGCTATCGCTGGCGTGCTGGGCGCGTGGTTCGGGGCGATGCTCGGCAAGACCATTGACGGGCAAAAGCTGCTCTCATTGTTCGCGCTGCTGATGCTCGTGGTCGCCGGCATGATGTTCCGCTCGCGCGGAAGCGAGGGGGATCCGGCGGTGGTGCTCAATCGCGGCAACGCGCCGAAGCTGCTGGGTTCGGGCGCGGTCACTGGGCTTCTGTCGGGTTTCTTCGGTATCGGCGGGGGCTTTCTGGTGGTACCGGGCCTGATCGCCTCGACCGGCATGCCGATCCTGTTCGCTGTCGGTTCATCTCTGCTCGCCGTTACCGCCTTCGGACTGACCACCGCATTGAGCTACGCGAGCTCCGGGCTGGTCGCCTGGTCGCTCGCGGTGGCGTTCGTCGGCGGCGGCGCGGTGGGTAGTCTGTTTGGCGCCCGCCTCGCCACACGCCTGGGCGACCGCAAGGGCGTGCTCAACACGGTGCTCGCCGGCCTGATCGTCATCGTCGCGGTGTACATGCTGTACCGCACCGCGAGTGAACTCGGCTGGATCTGAATTTCGTTCTTCCCCGCAAACGTTCCGGAGGCTCCCATGAACACATCCTGGCGCTTCGCTGAAGATCACTACGCCGGTGGGCAGCCCACGCCTGCGCATCTGGCCGAACTCGTGCGCGAGGGCGTGCGCACGGTTATCAACCTGCGGGCCCCGGACGAGCCCGCGGAATATGACGAAGCCGCCGAGGCCGCCCGGCTCGGCCTGAACTACGTGTCGCTGCCGATCGCCGGCGCCGCCGATCTCGACCGAGCCCGGGTGCGCGAGTTCGGCCAGACGCTGGACGATGCGCGCCGCGAAGGCGGGGTCCTGATCCATTGCGGGAGTTCCAACCGCGTGGGCGCGATGATCGCGCTTGACGCGACACTCAATCGCGGCTGCTCGCTGGAAGCGGCGCTCAAACGCGGCCGTGAGGCCGGTCTGGCGACGCTGGAGCCGGCCGTAGTGGCGCTCGCGGAAAAAGAAGGAGCCCGGTCATGATCGGTCCCGCCACCATCTTCCGCCAGCTATTCGAGCCGGTGTCTTCGACCTACACCTATCTGATCGCCTGCCCCGAAACGCGCGAAGCCGCCCTTGTGGATCCGGTGATGCCCGCTTGGCAGCGCGACCTGCAGGTAGTCAACGAGCTCGGTCTGAAGCTCGTCATGACGATTGACACGCACATTCATGCGGATCACATCACGTCGGCGTCGATGCTCCGGCGGGAGGTAGGCAGCCGCATCGCTAATCCCGCGCTCGATGCACTGTCCTGTACCGACGTGCCGATGGAAGACGGCGTCCCCCTGCAGGTCGGCGGCGTGCGCATAGACCCGATGCATACGCCCGGCCACACCGACAACCACTTCGCGTTGGTGATGAATGACCGCGTGTTCACCGGCGACGCGCTGCTGATCGACGGCTGCGGCCGTACGGACTTTCAGAGCGGCGACGCGCGTGCGCTGTACGAGAGCGTGCGCGGTCGGCTGTTCGGCCTGCCGGGCGAGACGCTCGTGTACCCGGCGCATGACTACCAGGGGCGGTGGGTATCGAGCATCGCGCAGGAGAAGCAGCGCAACCCGCGGGTCGGCGCCGAACGCACGCTCGAGGATTTCGTCGAGCTGATGGAAAACTTGAACCTGCCATACCCGAAGTTCATCGACTATGCCGTGCCGGGTAACAAGGCGTGCGGGCAGTGTCCTCCGGACCTGCCGGAGCACCTTCGCCAGTACTGTCAGGAAATGGCGGAAAGCCCCCAAGGTTAGCGAGGGTCGGGGGTTGGAGGCATTCCACGGCCGCCGAATCTAACCGTCCTGCCTCGGCAGGACGAGCTCCGCGACCGTCCCACCTCCGTCGCCGGGACGCAAGACCACGTACCCGCCATGACGCTCGGCGATTGCCTCGACGATCGTCAACCCCAACCCGCTGCCTCCTGCGCTGCCGGTCGCGCGTCCTCGCCAGAACCGTTGCGTCGCCTGCCGGTACTCGTCAGGTTCGAGACCAGCGCCACGATCGGTCAGACGGAACCGTACCGTGGTGGCATCGGCATCAGCAACAAGGTCTACGGCACTTCCCGGAGGCGAATAGCGCAACGCGTTGTCGACGAGGTTGCGCAACGCCGCCACGGACAGCGCGGGAGGCACCGCCGGCACCGCCTGACTACCGCTTCCAGCCACGACAACGACCCGGCCATTGGCCGCCGGACTGCTGGCCGCCACCGCCTGCTCCACCACCTGCGCGGCGGTGATCCACTGTCCGTCGTCGAACGGCAGCCGTCCTTCGACCCGCGCCAGCATCAGCAACTGGTCCAGCGTCGCACGCATACGCTGCACGCCTTCACCGGCATCGGCCAGCGCACGTCGTGAGTCCTCGCCACCAGTCAGCCGCGCAACCTGCAGGTGAGTGTCAATCGCAGTCAAGGGTGTGCGCAGTTCGTGCGCAGCATGGTTGGTGAAGCTGCGCTCGCGTGACACCGCGTCGGAAACGCGCTGCAGCAGGTGGTTGAGGGATTCGACCAACGGCCGGAGTTCGCCCGGCATTGGTTGCGCGTCGAGGGGCTCGTCGGCATCGGGTTGGCGCTGCGCTAGCGTGCGACGCAGCCGATCGAGCGGCGCGAGCGCACGGCCCGCGCCCAGCCACAACGCAAGCAAGCCACCCACCGCGGCAATCAGGAACGGCAGCCCGGCCGCCAGCGCGATCTGGCGGCTCAGTTCGGCACGCTCACCGAGACTGTCGGCAGTGGTAATGCTGTAACCATTCGCCTCCAGCGTGTAGGTACGCCACGCCGTACCCTCGATCTCACGCGTGCGATAGCCCGGCGCGTCGGTCGCCATCAGTGCGCTGGATGCGCCCTGGGTGGTGGCGATCACCTCCCCACGCAGCGAGCGTATCTGGCACGCCATCCCGCGACTGCCGGCAACGGTCACCGCATCAGCCGCCGCTACCGGCGAGGCGCCCACCAACGCGCCCTGCGCCAGCAGTCCGGACACCATGCGTGCCGACATCGCCAGCCGGTCGTCGAGGGTATGCTGCAGGTTGCGATCGAGGTCACGCAGCATCCACGCCGCCGCCACGCTCCACAGCACCGCCAAGGCGATGCCGATTGTCAGCACCAGGCGGAGTCGCAGGCTCATGGCTCGGCCCGGCCGAACCGATATCCGAGTCCGCGCACGGTTTGGATGACATCGGCACCGAGTTTCCGGCGCAGGTGATGGATGTGCACGTTGATCGCGTTGCTGCCGACCTCCTGTTCGAAACCGTACAGGCTGTCCTTGAGTTGTTCGCCGGACAGGCAACGCCCGCCCGCCTGCATCAGGCTGGCGAGCAGTGCGGTCTCGCGACGCGACAGATCGACGGGTTCGCCGTCGAGCCACGCTTGGCCACTGGCGGGATCCAGCGCCAGTGAACCGGCTTCGATCAGGTTCACGCTGCGGCCAGCGGCACGCCTCGACAAGGCGTGCAGCCGTGCCACTAGCTCGCCGAGATCGAACGGTTTGACCAGATAATCGTCGGCGCCGCCTTGCAGGCCGGCGATGCGATCTTCCACCGCATCGCGCGCGGTCAGCAGCAGTACCGGCAATTCATCACCGCTCTGGCGCATGCGCACCAGCAGCTGCATACCGTCCTCGTCGGGCAGCCCAAGGTCCAGCACCATCGCGTCGCAATGGGTCGTCTGTCGCGCGAGTTCGGCGTGCGCGACGCTCTCCACGCGATCGGCTGTGATGCCAAAAGCACGAAGACCGGAGACTATGCCCCGGGCGATCAATTCGTCGTCCTCAACGACCAGGATCCTCATTGATGCCAACCCCGGGAAACCAGATGCGCGCTGCACGCTAGCGCAGGGTACCCGGCGCCGCCACCGCCGGGTCATTGTTCAGCCTGGAGGGGGCCTTTAATCGTGACTTAATCGCGCACCTTCATCGTGACGGGCCTAGGTCTCCGGAGTACTGAATGATGCGGTTGCTGCGCCGGTTGTTGCTAAGCCTGTTGATGTTGCCGATGTTGGCCGTTCCCGTGGCCGCAATGGCGCAAGACTGGCTCGCGTCACCGAACGGGCAGCAGCCCGAGTTCCTCGAGGCCAGCGAGGTGTTCAGGGTCGAGGCAACGGCCGTGAAAGATGGCGCGACCCGGCTGAGAGGCACGATCGCGCCCGGCTATTACCTCTATCGACACCGCCTGAGCGTTGTTGTCGACGGCGGCAAGGCGTTGCCGCTGCAGTTGTCGAACGGCAAGGCGAAAACCGACGAGTTCTTCGGCCGCACCGAGGTCTATTACGACACCGTCGAAATCGTAGTCAATGGTGGCAACGCGCGCTCGGCGACGCTGCATTGGCAGGGCTGCGCCGATGCCGGCATCTGCTATCCGCCGCAGACCATGCGGGTCGATCTGCCATCGGTCGAGACGCCACCGGCAACCAAGGCCGCGCTGGACACCGCAGCGACGACACCGCCCTCGGAAAAGGTGACAGGCGACAGCGCCCCGCAGCCGCCCACCGCCCCCTCTGCGGCCTCCGTCGCACAAAACTCGGCCGACGTCGGCACATCATCCGTCACGGGCGCGATGGGGGAGGCCGTCCCCGCGCCTTCAGTTGCCGGCGAGGACCAGCGCTTCGCCAGCCGCCTCGCCGACGCCAGCCTGTTCGCGTCGGTCGCGGTGTTCTTCGGGATGGGGCTGCTGCTCGCGTTCACGCCGTGCACGCTACCTATGATCCCGATTGTGTCCAGCCTGATCGTTGGCGGACAGCCGACCACGCGGCGTGCGCTCGCCTTGTCGGTGGCCTACGTTCTGCCGATGGCGTTGACGTACGCCGCGCTCGGCGTGGCCGCCGGGATCGCCGGTGCCAACCTGCAGGCGGCCTTGCAGAACCCGTGGCTGTTGGGCGCGTTCGCGGCGGTGTTCGTGGTGCTTGCGCTGTCGATGTTCGGTGCATTCGAGCTGCAGTTGCCGGCGTGGCTCGGCAACCGCCTGGATCGCGCCGGTCGCCAGCAGCGCGGCGGCACGCTCGCTGGTGCCGCCGCGCTCGGGTTCCTGTCCGCGCTGCTGGTGGGACCGTGCATGACTGCGCCACTTGCCGGCGCGCTGCTCTACATCAGCCAGTCCGGCAGCGCGCTGACCGGCGGCTTGGCGCTGTTCGCGCTTGGGCTGGGCATGGGATTGCCCCTGCTCGCGATTGCGGTGTTCGGCGCACGCATCCTGCCGCGCCCCGGCGCGTGGATGAATCGCGTCAAGGCGGTCTTCGGCTACGTTCTGCTGGCGTTGGCGATATCGATGCTGGCGCGGGTGCTGGCATCGGCGACGGCGCTGGTGCTATGGGGCGCCTGGCTGCTCGGCGTGGCGGCGGGTTTCCTGGCCCTCGTCGCACCGCCCGGCAGCGGCCCGCTGCGCCTGTGGCTGCCGCGCTATTTTGCAGCCGCGTCGGCGGTCTGGGCACTGGCACTCATGATCGGCGGTGCCAGCGGCTCCGGCGACCCGTGGCGCCCCCTGGAACAACTCGGTGCCGGCGGTGCGAGTGCGCAGACAGCCGCGCCGACGGTCGCCTTCGTCGAAGCCAAGACGGCCGACGACCTGTCACGTCGCATCGCCGAAGCCGGTGCGCGAGGCCAATGGACGCTGGTCGATTTCTACGCCGACTGGTGCGTTTCCTGCCATGTCATCGAACGGGAAGTGTTCGGTGATCCGCAGGTGGCATCGATGCTCGCCGGCATGCAGGTCGTGAGGCCCGACGTCACCGCCAACGATGCAGCCGATCGGGCATTGATGAGGGCATGGCAGGTGGCCGGTCCGCCGACGTTGCTGCTCATCGGACCCGACGGCCAAGAACACCGCGCCGAGCGCACGGTGGGGGAAATCACCCCCGAAGCATTCCTGGCCCGCCTGCAGCGCGTCCAGCAAGGAGCGCAATGATGGTCAGTCTTGGCCCGTTTCCCATGTCCCTGGTGGTGCTGCTGGTCGCACTCGCGATTGCCGCACTGGTCGCCCGGCAGTTCGTTGTGCCCTTGCCCGGGCATCCCGCGATCAAGCCGCTTTCGACGTTCCTCGACATGCTGATGGTCGGCGTGCTCGCGGCGCGGCTAGCCTTCGTGCTCGCATGGTGGCCGCAGTACCTCGCGGATCCGTGGTCAATTGTCCGCATCGGCGACGGCGGCTTCTCGATCTGGGCGGGCGTGCTCGCGGGCCTCGCATTCGGCGCATGGCGAGCGCGAAACGCTCCCGCGCTGCGACGTCCGCTGCTGTTCGGTGCGATCGCAGGGCTGGCTTCCTGGGCCGTTCTCGGTGGCGCGCTGCTGTTGATGCAGCAGTCGGTGGTGAAACTGCCGGCGACCGAACTGAGCACGCTCGACGGCGGCAGCACGAAGCTTTCGGCGATGACCGGCGAGCCGATGGTCGTGAACCTGTGGGCGACGTGGTGCCCGCCGTGTCGCCGCGAAATGCCGGTCCTGGCCAAGGCGCAGGAAGAACGCGGCGACGTGACGTTCGTCTTCGTCAATCAGGGGGAATCCGAATCGGAGATCCGTGACTACCTGCGCGAGAGTCACCTGCAACTGAGCAATGTGCTGCTCGATCCCTTCTCTTCCGTAATGCAGGAGTCCGGCTCGCGCGGCCTGCCAACGACGCTGTTCTTCGATGCCGACGGCCGGCTTGTGGACACCCACATGGGCGAACTCTCGAATGCGAGCCTTGCCGTAAAGCTGCGGCGCTTCGGTGCTGCACCCTCATCGAGTCCCCCAACCCTTCCAACCAAGGAGGTGCCGTGATGGCACGAGTGAACCCCACTGCAATACTGCTTTCGTCTGCCCTGCTGCTCGCCACCGGTTGCAGTCAGGCCGCCGAGGAAAAGTCGGTTTCGACCGCACCGGCTGTCCCAACGAACGCCACCAGCAACCCGGCGGCTGAAAAGCCCGCGGTGATCGAAGCCATTGAAGCCCAGGGTTTCGAAGTGCTCGGCGAGTTCGACGCCCCATCGGGTCTTCGCGGCTTTGCAGGCGTCGCAGGCCATCAGCCCGTGGCGGTATACGCGACCAACGACGGCGAACATGCCGTCGTTGGCACGCTGATCAATGCACAAGGCGAGGACATCGGCGCCGAGGCGCTGCAGCGACTTGTCGCCGGTCCGATGTCGGCCCGCACCTGGGCACAGCTGGAGGCGAGCGAGTGGATCGCTGACGGCAAGGCCGATGCGCCCCGCGTGATCTACACGTTCAGCGATCCGAACTGCCCGTTCTGCAACAAGTTCTGGAGTGCGGCGCGGCCGTGGGTGGATTCGGGCAAGGTGCAACTGCGGCACATCATGGTCGGTGTGATCCGTCCCGACAGCGCCAACAAGGTTGCCACGATCATGACCGCCAGCTCGCCGTCGGAGGCGCTCCGTCGCAATGAAACCAGCTACAGCTCAGGCGGCATCAAGCCGGCGGCCTCCGTGCCCGCCAATGTGCGCGCCACCCTCGATGCGAACGAAAGACTGATGGTCCAGCTAGGGTTCCAAGGCACGCCGGGCATCCTGTTCCGCGACGACAACGGCACGGTCCAGCGCCGAGCTGGCATGCCGGCACCGGATGACCTGGCCACCGTGCTCGGACCGCGCTGATGCGGGGCGCATCGTTGCTGTTGGGCCTGGCGCTGGCGGGCATGACCCACTTCGCGCAGGCGGCGACGCCCGCGACGTCTCCCGCCCGCACCATCGCCATGCATGGCAAAGCGATCGTCCTGCCGGACGCCGCTCACCAACCGGACCCGAACATGCGCCAGCGGGCGGTGTTCAGCCTGACCGTGGCGCCGGCTTCACCCGCTGCGACGGATCCGGGCTTGGAGCGGGTCGCGCGCGCCGTCAACCTGCTCACGGCAAGCGGAGTGCCGAAGAAGCAGTTGGACTTCGTCGTGCTGCTCAGCGAAGGAGCAACGGATTCAGCGCTGACTGATCCCGCGTACCGCGCCCGCCACGGGGTCGCTAACCCGAACCTTGGGCTGATCGCGCAACTGTCGGCGGCCGGAGTGCAAATGTTCGTGTGCGGCCAGGCCTTGCACGCCCGGCAGCTGGACAGCAACTCGCTGGCACCTGGCATCGCGGTATCGCTTTCGGCGTTGACCAGCATCATCACGCTGCAACAGCAAGGTTTTGCGCTGGTTCCGCTGTGAGCCAGCAGCAGACACCGCTGGCTGCATCGGCTGTGCCCGGCGATGGTCTCCGGCCACCGATCGCGGTGCCGTCCGCAATAGGAGTTCGTCGGCAGTCACTCAGGGGGGCGTCGCCGGCTAGTTGCTCCAGGGTCGGCTCCTGGACCGCTTCTCGGAATGCGATCGGAGCGATGATCACGAGACCAGTCGGCCCCGAGGGAGACTTGAAGCTATCGATGTCCGCTTTGGGTCGATAGCTCTCGGCGCTGACCGGCCACAAGCGGGCGTTGCCGGTACCCAAGACCGCGCCAAATGCCGACCAAGAGGTCTCAGGCGCCTTATTCTATTCGCATGCACAATGTGAGGGCTGACAAAGCGCATAAAGCTGGGCGAGCGAGGGATACGAAGCAATGACCAATAACCTCACGTATGCGCGGTTCTGGCGCTGCGCTCTTCAGGTGAATCCTGTCGGCTACAACGGTACCTACAGAGGCGCCGATCACGGGCTGGATGAGGGCGGCTACAACCAAGCTCTGCTTCAAAAGTGCCTTGAGTTGGGTATCACGGTTGTCGGGTTGGCCGACCACGGCAGCGTGGCCAGCGTCGATGCCTTGCGTCAGGTGCTACAGCCGCACGGGATTGTGGTTTTTCCCGGCTTCGAGATCGCCTCGAATGACAAGACCCACT
Source organism: Lysobacter sp. F60174L2 (assembly GCF_052547135.1). Classification (NCBI taxonomy): domain Bacteria; kingdom Pseudomonadati; phylum Pseudomonadota; class Gammaproteobacteria; order Lysobacterales; family Lysobacteraceae; genus Lysobacter; species Lysobacter sp. F60174L2. Next base: position 642,988 of record NZ_JBQWRA010000001.1, read on the forward strand.
ACGTCTGCCTGTTTTCCGAGGAAACGACCGGACAGCAACTCGAACGCTACCTGGGCAATCTAGACCTTCTTGACCCAACAGACGGTGTTCGTCCATCTCGATTGAGTTCCGAGCAGTTGATCGAGAAAGTCGATCAACTCGGAGGCTTCATCTACGCTGCGCACTGTACGTCGGACAGCGGCCTCCTGAAGAACCGGCTCAACCATGTGTGGAAGCTCCCCAAGCTGCGCGCGGCCCAAATACCGGGACCGATAGATGACTTGGCGGGGGTGGAAGGTGATTTCTACCGCAAGGCGCTGCTTAACAAGGATGACGCCTACCGGCGCGAGCGGCCCGTAGCAGTCATCAATGCCAAAGATGTTGCCAAACCGGAGGACCTGGAGCAGCCGGGGGCCACTTGTCTCATCAAGATGACACGGCCCAATTTCGCTGCATTCAAGGTCGCCTTCCTTGACCCAGGATCGCGCATCCGCCTGAACTCCCAGCAGGCCGAAAGTCCGATTGGCAAGGTGGTCCGCATGACTGTCACGGGCGGCTACCTTGATGGCGTCCGGGTCGATTTTTCCGACCATCTCAACACGGTGATCGGCGGCCGTGGAACGGGTAAGTCAACCTTGCTCGAATGCCTGCGCTTCGCCTTGGACTTGCCACCCAAAGGCAAACAGGCTCAGAAGCTCCACCAAGAGATCATCAAGGAGAACCTTGGTCGCTCGGCCGGTCGGGTTGAGCTGACAGTGGTGTCCTCTGACCAGAACGGCAAGCAGTACACCATCTCGCGCCGTCATGGCGAGCCGCCGATGGTGCGTGACATGGATGGCAATGTCTCCACCCTGCTTCCGCGCGACCTGCTGCCGGGCATCGACATTTATGGGCAGAACGAGATTTACGAGTTGGCCCAAGATGAAGCCAGCCGGGTGCAGTTGCTGGATCGCTTTCTTCCCCAAGACGGGGATTACGAGGCGAAGAGCGCCGACGTGCATAGGCGCTTGAACGACAACCAGCAGAAGCTCACGAAGTCCCTGACCGATCTTGATGAGCTGAATGCACAGGTTGAGCGCTTGCCTAAGCTGGAAGAGCAGCTTCGCGGTTTTGATGAGCTGGGGATCAAGGAGAAGCTGGCCAAGACCTCATTGCTTGCGCGCGAGCGAGAGATTGCCAAGACCGCGACCGAAGGCGTACAGAGTTTTCGCGACGCGCTTACAGACCTGCGTGACAGCTTTCCTGACCTTGATTTCATCAATGATGAGGCGCTTGAGGGCTTGCCTGACGCTGCCCAGTTGCTCGCCATGCGCACGACGCTGGATGGACTCAAGCAGGGGTTCTCCGGCCATCTGACCGCGATGCAGGTCTTGCTTGATGACAAGGCAGGACAGTTCACCACCCAGCATGATGCATGGCAGCAGGCGATTCAGGCGCACGATGTCGAGTTGGAGAAGGCGCTGCGCACGTTACCCGCCACTGCTGGAAAGAGCGGGCAGGAGGTCGGTGTTGCCTATCAGAAGTTGTTGGGGGAGATCGAGCGCATCAAGCCCATGAAGTCGCGGGCGACTACGCACGAGTCCCAGCGCGATACCTTGCGTCAGGAACGGCGCAACCTGTTGGCCGAGCTGTCTGATTTGCGTGCGCAACGCATACAGGCGTTGCAGAAGGCCGCGAAGAAGCTGAACAGACGACTTGAGGGCAAGCTCAAGGTGGAGATCGTGCCGGAGGCTGACCGCACGCCCTTGATGACCTTCCTGCTGGGTTGCAAGCTGGACGGTGTTGGCGAAAAGCGGCTTGCGTTCATTGAGGATGCTGAGACGATCAGTCCGCTGTCGCTGGCCCAGTCGATTCAGAAGGGGTCTGCCGACGTGCAACTCGATTGGGGCGTCACGCAGATGGTGGCCGACGCACTCACCAAGCTCCAGTCGTCTCAGCTCATGGAGTTGGAGGCCTTGGAGCTGGAGCATCGCGTGGACATCTTCTTGAATGTCGCGCACGGCCAAACCGATGCGGTATTCCGGCCGCTCAACAAGCTATCTACGGGTCAGCAGTGCACTGCAATCCTGCACATGCTGCTGCTTGAGAACGTTGATCCCCTTCTCATGGATCAGCCGGAGGACAACCTTGACAATGCCTTCATCGCAGATCGGATCGTCGCCGAGTTGAGGGAGGCAAAGACCAGTCGGCAGTTCTTGTTCGCCACACACAACGCGAACATTCCGGTGTTCGGTGATGCCGAGTGGATTGGCGTGTTCACGGCCGGTGAAAACCAAGGGCGTCTCGGGCTGGAAGCGCAAGGCTCGATTGACGTTCCCGTGATTCGGGATCAGGTGGCCAGCATTCTGGAAGGCGGGCGCGATGCCTTCATTCAGCGCAAAGAGAAGTACGAGTTTTGAGTGCTTGGCCCTGATCTCCCGTAATTTCGAGGCCACTGTGCAGCCCCATGCTGGCGGACCGTCTGCTTTGGGTCGGAAGCGGACGTCGACTGATGAGTGTCAGCGGACTCTTCACGGGCATCGCGGCCTACATTGCCCTGATTTCGCGTAACTTCGCAAAGATTCGCAGCACAACAGTGTGCTGTGAGGCAGCTATGTGCGAATTCGCGCAAATTCGCGCGAGATCCCTGTACTCAGCAGTACTGCCAAACGGCAATCACCTGATCACCCAGTGCCAAACTATCTGGTCACTGCCGCCGCACAAGCTGGACGGCGCCGCCACATCATCTGGTCAGCGGCGCCGAACAACTGGTCAGTAAGCCGAGCCAGTGATCAGCTAATTTGATCGTTAGTGCTTGTCTTGCGCTTTCGCATCGACTCGCCCTTGAGCACCAGCTTATGACTGCTGTGAATTAGCCGATCCAGGATTGCATCGGCTAACGCCGGATCGTTGATGAAGCCGTGCCAGTCCTTGACCGGCAGCTGACCCGCGACAAGAGTGGCGCCGGTTCCGACACGATCGTCCAGCACTTCGAGCAGATCGGCACGGCCGCGGTTGGTTAGCTGAGTCAGGCCGAAGTCGTCCAGGATCAGCAACTGCACCTTGGCCAGTTGGTTACGCAGCTTCATCAGCGAGCCGTCGACGTGGGCGATTTCCATTTCCTCGAGCAAACGTCCAACCCGCTTGTAGGCGACGGTAAGACCCATGCGCGCCGCCTGCACGCCCAGACTGCAGGCGAGCCAAGTCTTGCCGGTACCAGTGTGGCCCGTGACCAGTACGTTCTGTTGGCGCTCGATCCACCCGCAGGTCAGTAGATCGCCCATCACCGAGCGATCCAGGCCACGACCCGGGCGATAGTCGATAGCTTCGGGTTCGGCGTTGACCTTGAGGCGGGCATTCTTGAGCAGACGCCGCAGCCGTTTGCCGTCTCGGTGGCTGCTTTCGGCATCGACAAGGTGTCCCAGCCTCTGTTCGAATGCCAACTCGGTATAGGTCGTTTGGTTGAGTTGTTGTTCCAGCCCTTCCAGCATTCCGCTTAGGCGCAGGTCGCGCAGTCCGTCCATCGTGTTTTGCAGGGTCATGGCTAAGGTCCTCGTGGTGGATTAGGTGTAGTAAGGCGCGCCGCGGACGTTCTCGTGAGCGGGCATGGGGTCGTCATTGGCGGCGGGTACATCCACGAGCGGTGTGTGCTCTATGCCCCGCTGGAGCATCGACTTCACCGAGCTGATGCTGTTGGCATGGGCGCGCAGCGCTCGGTCGCAAGCGGCCTGCACCCGTTCGGGGCCGTAGTCACGAACCAGTTTCTGCAGACCGCGACAGGCCTGCAGGGATTGGGCCGGCCGTCGATGGAACTCGATGTGGTGCAGAACGAAACGGTGCACGGCGCCGCCCAGCTGCTCGGCCCACGCGATCAACGCGCCCGATTGGTCCTGCGAGTAAGCGCGGTGCGCCTTGGGCTGGTGCTCGGGGAAGGTGCTACAGCCACCTGGGTCCTCGTTCCGGCGCACATGGAGTGCTACGCGCCGCTCGCGGTGAAACACCATCACCGCGTCGCGGGTGACCTTGATATTGACCTTGGCGCCGACCAAGGAATACGGCACCGAGTAATAGCGCCCTACGCACGGGACGTGATAGTCCTGCCCAACTGTAACCTTGAGTTTCCAGTCGGCGAATTCGTACGGAGTCACAGGCAAGGGAGCCAAAGCGGGCGCATCGAGTTCGTCGAACAGCTGCTGGCGGCTCTTGCCGCCGCATGTGCGCATCGGACGGTTATTCAGCCGCTCGGTCAGCTCTGCAATTGCAGCATTCAACTCACCGAGCGAATAGAAAACGCGGTTGCGCAGGCGCGCCAGGATCCAGCGCTGGGCGATCTGTACCCCGACCTCGACAGCCGCCTTGTCCTTGGGCCTGCGTGGACGCGTGGGCAGAACCACAGTGTCGTAGTGCGCTGCGAACTCGGCGTAGGTCATGTTCAGCAATGCCCCTTCCTCGCGCGAGATGGACGTGACAGCCGCCTTGAGGTTGTCGGGCACTAGGAACGTCGGCACACCCCTGAGGAACGCCAGTGCTTTGGCGTTGCAGGCGATCCAATCCGGCAATCGCTGGGTGTGCACCGCGTAAACGAAGGTCTTGCGACTGGCGCCCATGACGGCCACGAACAACTCGACCGGCGTCTTCTTGCCGGTGGCGCGATCGGTCAGGGATGGCCGGACACCGGAGTAGTCCAGGAACAGTTTCTGGCCTGGCAAGTGGATCTGGCGCATCACTAAGCCACGCGCACGCGCATAGCGGCGGTAGCGGCGCCGAAACTCGGTCTCCGACATTGCGCCGGATTCGAGGCCCAGTGCGTACTCCTCGTGCAGCAGCACGAGGGTGACGCCGCGACGCTGCAGTTCCTTGTGCACATCAGCCCAGTTGGGCTCGACAAACAACTTTCTATGGCGGCTGCGGTTGGGGTTGAGCTTGCGGTCGAGTGCCAGCTCCTCCAGCGGGTCGATCTGCTCCCATGACACCAGTGCTTCTTCGGCCAGTCGCTGCCGATAGCGGCCCACAGTGGTGGGCGAACAAGTCAGCTTCTCGCCAATCTGTCGGTTCGACAGGTCGGTGCGCAGCAGTAGCCGGCACACCTCCTTCAATGAACTCATCGTGCATCCTCGCGGGCACGGCAGCCTGTGCCGATACGCCACATGCGACTGATCGCACGAGACAGGGCACAGATCGCCATCGCCGACCCGATTAGGCCGACGGTGCTTGACGTAAGAAGGGAAGATGCAGAGAATGCAGTCGTCAACTTGCTGCTGCATCCCGAGCCCCCGAGCGCGTCAACGCCGGGGGCTTTTGCATGTCCCGCGTATCCGATTGCGTGCGGGCTAGGTCATAGGGGTAGCTCCGAGGGGCGATCGGTCCCTGAAGCCGCTTGCCGGGCCAGCCACTGTTCGACCTCGGCAGTGAGGAACAGACGCCGACGGCCCACCCGAAACGAGGGCGGCATCGGAAAGCCGCGGCTCAATCGGTTGCGAGCTGTGTGCTCGGATATCTTGAGAATCCGGCTCACATCCAGAAGCGTCATGGTGTCCACGGCTTGGCTCCGAAGGCATCCGCAATATCGCGTGACCTCATCCTAGAGCCCTGTGGCAGACTCGATCTACTGCGAAATCTGGACACTTGATTGCCACTCCATGTCAGCGATGCGCAGATTGACGCCCGCTTCGGCTCCGACGTGGCCCGTGCGCTTCGCGCCATCAAAGGAGCGATGGAAGGGCGGGCCGTGACTCCGGCCGTCGCGATGGGATTGGTCAAGGCGCACCTGCTTCCCCTGGTGCCCGAGGCCCACCACGGAATCTTTCACAAGCGCAGAGCTGCCTCTTGGGATGGCCTCTTCTTCATCTACGCCGACCTAGGGTTCTGTTGCGGATCATCCGAGCATCCATTGGTCGATGTGATGGCCGCGGTCGGGCTGATTCACGGTCAAACAAAGGTGCCTCCACGCGAGTTCCAGTTTCCGACATCCGTCGAAGTGACCTACTTTTTTCATGTGTGCGGATATCTGAAAGTGCCCACGGAGCGCTGGCGACGCATTGCAGGGCATCCGTACATTGACCCGTTCCGGTTCTGCACCTTCTGCTGGCGACAGCCGCTGCCGAGGCGAAACTTGTGTGCCATCCATGCCAGTTCCGGGCAACTGGAAGTGTTGCCGGAGCATTCGATTGAAACCGTACACCGCTCCCCGGCCGCCCGATACCGAGCCGGCGCTCGGGAACGGATGCTGTTCGATACGATCGCTAACCGTCTTCTGACCCGCGAGGTCACCGAATTTCATCAAAGTGGGTTCGAGGCCCCCTTCCTGATCCCTGCCACGCAGGTGGGCGACTGGTTGGCCGAGCGGCGGCCAGCGGTATGGCAAGCGTTGTCCGACTGGCAGAGCACCCTCGCCGACGACACTGTCACGGCCACGTTGCTCAACTTGCTCCAGGATCCCCGTGTGTTTCCGCTACCCGTCCGGCGACACTATGAGATCGTGAACCGCCATTATTTGCAGCACCCAGCGATCATCTGGCCCATGCTTCTACGCGCCGAAGCTCTGTTGCGCGCCCGGGCCGAACGGAAACAGCGCTGGGGAGGCCAGCGTTCTGGCGCAGGACGTCGAGGTCGGGAGGCTGGAACAGGGGCCAATTCAATGGCGAAGGTGCATTCCGAATGAACGCTTTTTCTTGGATGTTCACCGTCTGCAATCGTCGGCACGTGCTGGATGCCGTGGTATCGCTGCTGGCCGCGATCACCCAGCTTCGCCAGTCCACCGCGACCGCCAACCAAGCACTCGATCAGGCGTTGACGCAGTTGGCTGGAGCTCGGGCGCAGCAAGCCGAACGCGATGCGCTCGCTTGCACGAGGGCGAGGGCCGAATTCGCTGATGGGCCTCAGGCATTCGCTGCGCTCCTGGGAACGACCTCGGCATAGAGTGAAATTGTGTAACCCCGCGTCCCACAGGTACCCTGCGCGACCATGACCCGTTTTCGTCCCCGCCGCTGGTTGCCGCTCCTGCGCGTTCTCGTGCTGGGGCTCTTTGCGCTGGGGTTGGTGCTGCAGCCGGTAATGGCGGCCGTCGGCGAGATGCACGAACTTGCACACGATCCCTCGGGCACGCACAGCCACGACCTGCACGCCGACGAGTTGGGTGCGGAACTGGCCGCGGCCGGCGAGCAGGACCAGGGCGGAGCCAAGACCCTGCACGTGCTGCTGCATTTTTCGCACTGCTGCGGTGCGACCGCGGCCCTGCTGCCCGTGTTGAAGCCGCTCCCGGTCATGCCGTTGAGCGGCCGCCTGGCGATCGCGAAGACGCCGATCCCGCTGCAGGCGCGCCTGACTTCACCGTTCAAGCCTCCGATTTTCGTGTGACCGCGCCGCCGGCATGACGCCGGCACCTGTCATCTCGAATAATCGGAGCAATCCCCATGCGTTTGCGACTCGCGGCCTTCGCCGCGCTCTTCGTCGTGTGTGCCGTGGCCTTTCCCACGCACGCCGCCGACCCTTTGACCCTAGACGACGCTTTTCAACGCGTCGCCAACACCCATCCCAACTTACGGCTGTTCGGCACCCGTCGTGACGTGCTGGAAGCCGAACTGGATCGGGCGTCGTTGCACCCGGCCTTGGTCGCCGGCGCCAGCGTCGAGAACGCGTTCGGCACCGGCGAGGCCAGTGGCCTGCAGGGCGCCGAGATCACCCTGAGCCTGGCGTCGGTGCTGGAGCGTGGTGGCAAGCTCGATGCGCGCCGAACCTTGGTGCAGAGTCGGATCGATGCGTTGGCCGTCGAGCGTGCGACCCAGCGGCTCGACCTGCTGGCCGAGGTGGCGCGTCGATATCTGGCGATCGTAGCCGCGCAGCAGCAAACCGCGATCGCGCGGTTTGATATCAAGCAGCGCGAGTGCACGGTCACCGAAGCCCGCAAGCGGCTGCAAGCCGGCGCCTCGCCCGAATCGGTGGTGCTCACCGCGCAGGCGGCATTAGCCCGGGCCGAACTCGATCGTGCGCGGGCGCAGCAACGCGAGACGGCCGCACGCCAACATCTGGCGGCGCTGTGGGGCGAACGTGCCCCCACGTTTGAGGTGGCCGGCGGTGATCCGCTGGCGCTGCCCGAGGTGGCCGACTTTGCGGTGCGCGCCGATTGGCTGGCGCGGACGCCGGAGCTGGCACAGTTCGTTGGCGAGGCGCGCATCCGTGAGGCGCGCCTGCAACTCGCCCGCAGCGAAGCGACGCCGAACCTGGACTGGCAGGTCGGCGTGCGCCGGCTGCAGGGCAGCGATGACTTCGGCCTGATTGGCAGCGTCTCGATCCCGCTGGGCAGCGCGAGCCGGGCCCAGCCTGGCATTCGCGCCGCGCGGGCCGAACTGGCCGGGCTGGAGATCGAGCGCGAAGCCAAGGGCCTGTCGCTGTACTCGACCTTGGCCGAGGCTCACGGCCGTTATCGCGTCGCCGAGGTCGAGGTCGAGCGCCTGCAGGACGATGTGCTGCCCCGGCTGGCCAAGGCCGAAGCCGCCACACGTGCGGCCTACCGCGCGGGCGCCACCAGCTATCTGGAATGGGCGACGTTGCAGGCCGAGCGCACCGCCGCGCGCAAGCAACAACTGGAGGCCGCGCTGGATGCCCAGCGTGCCTTGATCGAAATCCAGCGACTCACTGGCCAGGCGTTCGTTGCCGGCGCCGGGTCCAACACCGAACAAGGAGTTTCACCGTGAAGCCTATCCACCTGATCAGCGCGCTGGCGCTGGCACTGTCATTGGCCGCCTGCGGCGGAGAGTCCGGCGGCGATGACCACGCCAACGAGGCTGCTGGCGATCATGCCGCGGAAGAATCCGGCGAACACGCTAAAGCGGAGGCCGAAACTGGCGAGCACGGCGGTCGCTTGCTCGAACAAGACGGCTACACGGTCGAGCTGACGATGGCCGAGGACGGCAAGCCGCCGCGCTTCCAGGGCTGGCTGTACGAAGACGGCGAGCCGCTGCCGGCGACGGCTGGAAAGGTCGAGGTGCGGGTGACTCGCCTGGGCGGCCAGACCGCGAGCTACACCCTCACTCCGCAGGAGGACGGCAGCCTGGCCGCGGCCGACACCGTCGGGGAGCCCCATTCGTTCGAGGTCGAGGTGCGGGCCAGCATAGGCGATGAGATGCTGCGCTGGGAGTATCCAAGCTACGAGGGCCGCACGGTAATCGCCGCGGCAACCGCCGAAAAATCCGGCATCGAGGTGCAACCCGCCGGTCCCGGCGTGATTGCCGACGAACATGAGGTCCAAGGCCTGCTGACGCCAATCGAGGGTCGGGTCGCCGAGGCCACCGCGCGTTTTCCCGGCCCTATTCGCTCGCTGCGCGCCAATGTCGGCGATCGAGTGCGCGCCGGGCAGACCCTGGCGACGATCGAAAGCAACCTCAGCCTGAGCAACTACAGCGTCGCCGCGCCGATCTCCGGCGTGGTCACCGCGCGTAGCGCTTCGGTCGGCGGGCTGGCCGGCGAAGGGATGCCGCTGTTCGAGATCGCCGACCTGTCGCAACTGTGGGTCGACTTGCACATCTTCGGCGCCGACGCCCAGCACATCCAGCCGGGCGTGCCGGTGGCGGTCACGCGCATGAGTGACGGCAAGACGGTCGAGACCGTGCTTGAACGCGTGCTGCCGGGGATGGCGACCGCCAGCCAGAGCACCGTCGCCCGCGCCACGATCGACAACGCCGACGGCCTGTGGCGGCCCGGCTCGGCGGTCAAGGCGCGGATCACCGTCGAACAGCAGCCGGTCGAGCTGATGGTGCCGCTGTCGGCGCTGCAGACCATGAATGGCGAGGAGGTGGTTTTCGTGCGCGTCGGCGACGCCTATCAGGCGCAGCCAGTCGAGGTTGGCCAACGCGACGGCCGACGGGTGGAAATCCTGTCGGGCCTCAGCAAGGGCGATCAGGTCGTAGTCGAGGAGAGCTACCTGATCAAGGCCGACATCGAAAAGGAAGGGGCTTCGCATGAGCACTGAGCCCCGTTCTAGCGAGGGCGGTCTGCTGGAAAAAATCGTCCGATTCTCCATTCACCACCGCTGGATGATGCTGGTGTTGACCTTGGGGTTGATCGGCGTGGGCATCTGGAGCTTCACCAAGCTGCCGATCGACGCCACCCCCGACATCACCAACGTCCAGGTGCAGATCAACACCGAGGCGCCGGGCTACTCGCCGCTGGAGTCCGAGCAGCGCGTCACCTATCCGATCGAGACCGCGCTGGCCGGCCTGCCACGACTGGACTACACCCGATCTCTGTCGCGCTATGGGTTGTCGCAGGTAACCGTGGTATTCGAGGACGGCACCGACCTGTACTTCGCCCGGCAGCAGGTGGCCCAACGGCTGCAGCAGGTCCAGTCGCAGATCCCGGAAGGGCTGGAGCCGCAGATGGGGCCGATCTCGACCGGCTTGGGCGAGATCTTCATGTACACCGTCGACGCCGCGCCGGAGGCGCGCAAGCCCGACGGCACGCGATGGACTGCGACGGACCTCCGCACGCTGCAGGACTGGGTGATCCGGCCGCAGATGCGCAACACGCCCGGCGTCACCGAGGTCAACACCATCGGCGGCTACGAGCGCCAGATCCATATCACCCCGGACCCGTCCAAGCTGGTCGCGCTCGGTTTCACGCTGCAGGACATCGTCGATGCAGTGGCCGCCAACAACCAAAACATGGGCGCGGGTTATATCGAGCGCAACGGCCAGCAGTACCTGGTGCGCGTGCCCGGCCAGGTCGGCGGGCTGGATGAGATCCGCAACATCGTGCTCGACCGGCGCGAAGGCCTGTCGATCCGGGTGAGCGACGTGGCCCAGGTCGGCGAAGGCCCGGAGCTGCGCACCGGTGCGGCCACCCAGAACGGCGAGGAAGTGGTGCTCGGCACGGTCGCCATGCTGGTGGGCGCCAACAGCCGCGAGGTCGCCCAAGCCGCGGCGGCCAAGCTGGAAGACGCCAACGCCAGCCTGCCGGCCGGGGTCCAGGCGACTGCCGTGTACGACCGCACCGAGCTGGTCGACCGCACCATGGAGACCATCTCCAAGAATCTGGTCGAGGGCGCGCTACTGGTGATCGTGGTGCTGTTCCTGCTGCTCGGCAACTTCCGCGCGGCGCTGATCACGGCCGCAGTGATCCCGTTGGCGATGCTGTTCACCATCTTCGGCATGGTCAAGGGCGGCGTGTCGGGCAACCTGATGAGCCTGGGCGCGCTCGACTTCGGTCTGATCGTCGATGGCGCGGTGATCATCATCGAGAACTGCCTTCGCCGCTTCGGCGAGATGCAGCAACGGCTCGGCCGAGTCATGACCGACGAGGAGCGCACGGACCTGACCGCCACGGCGACCGTCGAGGTGATCCGGCCGAGCCTGTTCGGGCTCTTCATCATCGCAGCGGTGTACCTGCCGATTTTCGCGTTGACCGGGATCGAAGGGAAGATGTTCCACCCGATGGCGATCACCGTGGTGCTGGCGCTGACCGGTGCGATGGTGCTGTCGCTGACCTTCGTGCCGGCGTCGGTCGCGATCTTCCTGAGTGGCCGAGTCGAGGAGAAGGAGAACCGGGTGATGCAGTGGACCAAGCGCCGCTACGCGCCACTCCTGGCTTGGTCCTTGCGCCGCCGCAGCTGGGTGCTCGGCGGCGCGTTGGCGCTGGTTGTGGTCTCCGGCCTGCTGGCAACGAGACTGGGCAGCGAGTTCATCCCAAACTTGGATGAGGGCGACATCACCATGCATGCGATTCGCGTCCCCGGCACGGGAATCGAGCAGGCGGTGAAGATGCAGATCGCGGTCGAGGAAGGGGTTATGGAAATCCCCGAGGTCGAACGGGTGTTCAGCAAAATCGGCACCGCCGAAGTTGCCACCGATCCGATGCCGCCGAACGTGGCCGACACCTTCCTGATGATGAAACCGCGTGACGCGTGGCCCGATCCGCGCAAGCCCAAGGAGGTCCTGGTCGCGGAGATCGAGGAAGCAGTGTCGGAAATCCCCGGCAACAACTACGAGTTCACCCAGCCAATCGAAATGCGTTTCAACGAGCTGATCTCGGGCGTTCGCGCGGATGTCGCGATCAAGGTGTTCGGTGATGACCTGGATACGCTGGTCGAGGTGGCCGAGCAGATCGAGGCGATGACCAAACAGGTCAGCGGTGCCGCCGATGTCAAGACAGAACAGGCCACCGGCCTGCCGCTGCTGACGGTGGTGCCGGATCGGGAGGCGCTGGCGCGCTACGGCCTGAACCCGAGCGTGGTGCAGCAGACCGTCGCCACCGCCGTGGGTGGCCAGGTCGCCAGCGAGTTGTACGACGGCGATCGGCGCTTTGACATCGTGGTGCGATTGCCCGAACAGATGCGGGCGGATCCGACGGCGCTGGAAGACCTGCCCATTCCCCTGGGCGGGAACATCAACGCCGACGAGTCCAGCCGTGATCCCGCGTGGTCGGACGACACCCCGCAGACCATCCCGCTGCGCGAGGTGGCGACGATCGAGAAGATTCTCGGACCGAACCAGATCAACCGCGAGAACGGCAAGCGCCGCGTGGTGGTCACCGCCAACGTGCGCGACCGCGACCTGGGCAGCTTTGTGGCCGAGCTGCAGCAACGCGTCGAGCAGCAGGTCGACATTCCGGAAGGCTACTGGGTCGACTATGGCGGCACGTTCGAGCAGTTGATCTCGGCCAGCCGGCGACTCGCGGTTGTGGTGCCGGTGACGCTGGTGCTCATCTTCGGCCTGCTGTTTATGGCCTTCGGCTCGGCCAAGGACGCGGCGATCGTGTTCAGTGGCGTGCCGCTGGCGCTGACCGGCGGCGTGTTCGCGCTGGCGCTGCGAGGGATCCCGTTGTCGATCACCGCCGGCGTCGGCTTCATCGCACTCTCGGGTGTGGCGGTGCTCAACGGCCTGGTCATGATCGCCTTCATCCGCAAGCTGCGCGAACAGGGCGACCCGCTGGAGAACGCGATCGTCGATGGCGCGCTCGGACGCCTTCGCCCGGTGTTGATGACGGCGCTCGTGGCCTCGCTGGGCTTCCTGCCGATGGCCTTCAACGTCGGCACCGGATCGGAGGTGCAGCGACCGCTCGCGACGGTGGTGATCGGCGGCATCGTGTCCTCGACCCTGCTCACGCTGCTGGTTCTGCCGGCGCTCTACCGTTGGCTGCACCGCGACACCGAGTCCCGTCAGAAAGTCCTGGAGGGCTGACCCATGGGTGATTCATGCTGCAGCGGCACCGTCGATATCCGCGCCATGGAGGCGCGGCAGCGGAGGGTGCTGATGATCGTGCTGGCGATCAACATCGCAACGTTCGTAATGATGCTCTCGGCGGCCATCTACAGCGGATCGTCGTCGCTGCTATCGGGCAGCCTCGACAACCTGGGCGATGCGCTCACCTACCTGCTGAGCATCGCTGTGATCGGCGCCAGCACACGGGCCAAGGCCAAGGTTGCGCTGCTCAAGGGATTGCTGATCCTGGGGGCCGCAATGGCGGTGGCGGTCCAAGTCGGCTGGCGCCTCGCGCACCCCGAAGTGCCGATCTTCGAAGCCATCGGCATCGCGGCGCTGCTTAACCTGGCCTTCAATGGCATCTGCCTATGGCTGCTGACGCCCTACCGCCATGGCGACGTGAACATGGCCTCGGCATGGGAGTGCTCGCGCAACGACGTGTTCGAAGGCTTCGCGGTTCTGTTCGCAGCCGTGGGCGTCTGGCTGTTCGATGCTGGCTGGCCCGATCTGCTCATCGCCGCGGCGTTGCTGGTGATGTTCCTGCGCTCGGCGTGGCGGGTGCTTGGTTCCGCGTGGCGTAGCTATCGTACCGAGTCGGAATAGCGAGTTGCGGTCCTTTGCTAACCCTGCTCTAAGGACCGCCAGAAGAAGAAATGCCCCGCTTGCGACGGGGCATTTCGTTCGCTGGCTTGCTGATCAGCAACAACCCAGCGGGCATCCTGCCGCGGCCCAAGCCGCGAACGTGGTGGCGAACAGTGCGATACCCACCAAAATTTTCGTCTTCATCGAAAGATCCTCCAGTTGAAGCCCATTGGCACTAGTTAGGATGGACCTGGCCGTGAGGTCAGTCAAACGCGGCAAATTTGGATTGCTATGCTGCCCCTGAAGCTAGGAGTGAGCGATGCGCGACCGCTATACCCCCCTGCTGAGTGCGAGCGATGGCTTCGCACCGATGTCGCTGCCGCTTATGACAGGTTCAAACCCGACCCATCGCGTGCCTTGACCATCAACGAGGTGCGGTCTCATCTCGCCAAAGCCCGCGATGAGCGTGAAGTGGCAGCGCCGTCGCACGAAGGCTAGCCCTCGAGGCGCGTTGGCCTCAGCGTTTGCCGAGCGAGGACCGGATCTCTTTCAGGATGGTCTGGAAGTCGTCGACGGCAATTCGTACATCGTCAGATCTGACACTTACCTGCGGACCGTGATATCCGCCCCTTTTCGCGTCTTCCTCATGGACATCTGCCCCGTACATGGCTGTAACGAGACGATCGAGCCGTTCTTGAAGCGCGTTGTGGAGCTTCTCGGCCTTCGCTTTTGAGTGGTAGGGCATAGGTTCAACCTTCAGTTTGATGATGCGTAGCGCGTTGATTGGCCAGCAGCTCTATCGCGCGAACTTCGACATGCTCGTACACGCTGTCTTTGATGCCGTCGGCCGAAGCGTTTTTGCCACTGTCTCAATAACCCGGCAGTCGCCGTTATTCCAATGCGTCGTCGTCATTCCAGCGCGGCCGGCCCCACGCGATCGCATGGAACCATTGGGCAGCTCTGCCTCGGTCTAGGCTCGTTCCGCTTTCGACAGTCGGCGCCAAATCGGCCATGAACGCCTGCAGGACCTCGGTCGGCGAGACACCGTGGCCTTCGCAGTACTCGGCGAAGTCAGGGGGCACGGAGATGGTGAGAGGCGGGTAGCGGTCGCGCTCCATATCGCGGTCCTTGAACATAGGCCTGGATTGAGCATATCAGCGGCTACGATTTCGACCGAAGCCCGATGTGGTCAGCCGCTTGGCGCCGCTGACCAGGTCATGTGGCGGCGCCGTCCAGTTTTCGCGGTGGCGGTGTCCAGTTCGTTTGGCGGCAGTGTCCAGAAGTCAGGCGGTATGTAAGTACAACGCATCTTTCCGCACGAGGAGAGAGGGCAAGATGTGTGTTGTACCGGTACACGGCTTCCCCAAGTACCGTTCCATCACCGGCTTTACTAGCACCTCGTGCTCGACTCGATCTTGCTCTGCGAGGCTCACCACCGCTCCGCGGCCATCCTGGGCCCATCAGAATCTCAGGGCAGAGGGGGCAGGCGAGGCAGTAGCTCAGAAAGGCTCGTGAGATCTCCGCGGCTCCGACGGCGGCGGTCGAGATGTAGTGCTTTGCACCCAGCCCGTCGCGCCCCTGCCACGTCCGCTCGATAGCTGTCGCCGACCATCAACATGGTGGTCGGGTCAACCTCCAAAGCTTCGGCAGCAAGCTCGTAAATCCGCGGCGACGGCTTCATGACGCAGACTTCGCAGCTCCAAATGGCGCTATCAACCGCCGAGCCGATCAATCGAATGGCGGGGCCGATGTATGGAATTGCGAGGTTTGAGCAGAGCCCAATTCGGTAGCCGCGGATGCGCAAGGTCGTGAGAACACTTAGCACTTCAGGGTAGAGACGGGCGCTGGCTATCTCCTCGCGTAGGTGCTGCTCTAGTGTCGTGAGCTCCGATTGCGACATTTGCACGTTGAAAAGTTCAGCAGCTTCAGCAAGGTCGATTGGGCTACACATAACTTCGCGTGCGAACGCCGCCGGACTGACGCTGCCCCTACGGATCAAGTCTTTGTACGCACCCGTCTGCCGCTGCAGTTCTATGAGCGTTCCGTAGACATCGAAGAGCACCGCACGCGTTTTCACTTTCGAATTGTGCTCCGAAGGTAATCATCCATCGCAGATTCTCCCTGCGGGCTATTCTTCCCGCGGCGACGATCACCGCACACCTAAGCCTCAAGCTGAGCGATTAGGTGTCTCAGTCGGGACGGGCAATGAAGCCGTCGCGGTGTAGAGATTCTGGGCGAAGTTGGGTGTAGCGCTTCAGTTCCTGCCAGCTTTCATGGAGCGTCACCGTCGCAACCTGCTCAATGCTGTAGCCCTGTTCGAAGAGGCGCGATGTCGCTTCGTGTCGAAGATCGTGGAAGCGCAGGTCGTGAATGCCCAAGGCGACACAACCTCGTCGAAAGGCGGTACCGATCGAATCCGGTTCGTAGGGAAAGATGCGCTCGCCGTCCCGCGGCTGACGCTGCACCAGGTCCCACATCCCCGCTAGGAGAGGGAAGCGCCGGTGGTTCCCCTCTTTCGAACGCGGGTGCTTCGCATCGCGCAGCAGTGCCGTACGCGTCTCTGCGTCTAGATCGGCCCAGAGAAGGCGGGTGATTTCACCTTCCCGCTTCGCGGACCCAACCGCGAAGTCGATGATGTCCTCCATGGGAACCTTCATGCGCCAGCGGCTCTCAGCGAAGTGCGCCTTTAGTCGGTTGAGCTCGTCTTGTGTGGGGCGCCGCGTTCGTTTCGCGGGACGAGACACAAGCTTCATGAGGCGAAGCGTGGGGCGGGCCTCAGCTACGGGATCATGGGCGAGCCGCAACTGCCCCACTGCCTTAGAGACCTTGAGCATTTCGGAGAGGTAGCCGAGCTCCACATTCATCGTTGCGCCGCCACAAGGCGGCACCCGGTGGCCCGCGCCGTTGACATGTTCGCCCTGCCGGCGTCGGCGAACATGTTCAATGATGTCCCCAGGGGTCAGCCGTCTCGCCACGATGGAGCCGAGGCCCTCCTTGACCCTGGTGAGGTTGCCCTTCTGGGTGAGGCTGATGCCCTTCATCCGGCGTACATACCCGGAGTACCAATCGACGAGCTCGCCGATGGTGGGGTCTTCGTTTTCGCTGTGCCCCCGGGCCTCCTGGTCGGCCAGCTCACGCTCGATGCGTTCCGCCCAGATGCGTGCAGCGGTCTTGGTCGGGAACGTGCGTGATTTGGCCTTGAACCCCTTTCGACGGACAATGGCCCGCCAGCGGTCTCCCCGCGCCTGATAGGTTGCCATGTGTACCACCTCTTTCTGGTACACCAATGGTACACATGACTCGGGAATTCGCGGGAAAAGCCGGGAATGAGCGGGACACCGGAGCGCCGCTAAATGATTGAACAATCGAACAGTACGTTGAATAAGAAGGTCATCAGGTTGTCCGTTGCACCCATGATGGACTGGACCGATTCGCACTGCCGCGTGTTCCACCGCTTGCTCGCGCCGCACGCGCGGCTCTACACCGAGATGGTCCATGCCAATGCGGTGATCCATGGTGATCGCGCGCGCTTGCTGGCGATGGATCCGGTCGAGCATCCGGTTGCCTTGCAACTGGGCGGCAGCGAGCCGGAGTTGCTGGCACAGGCCGCACGGATCGGCGCCGACACCGGCTTCGACGAGATCAACCTCAATTGCGGCTGCCCGTCCGACCGGGTCCAGGCCGGTCGCTTCGGCGCCTGCCTGATGCGCGAGCCGGCGCTGGTCGCCGCATCGGTCGCGGCGATGGTCGAGGCCTGCGACGTGCCGGTCACGGTCAAGTGCCGGCTGGGAGTGGACAACGACCACGACTACGACCGTTTCCGCGACTTCATCGACGAGGTCGCCGATGCCGGTTGCGCGATGTTCGTGGTCCATGCGCGCAACGCGTGGCTGCAGGGACTGTCGCCGAAGGAGAACCGCGAGGTGCCGCCGCTGCGCTACGAATGGGCGTACCGGCTCAAGCGCGAGCGGCCGGACCTGCAGGTGATCGTCAACGGTGGCATCCGCGACGAGGCCGAAGCGGGCGCGCACCTGGACCACGTCGACGGCGCGATGCTCGGGCGCGCGGCGTACCACGACCCCTACCTGCTGCACCGGCTCGATATCGAATGGTTCGGCGGCGTCCAGCGCACGCGCTCCGATCTGCTGCGCGCGTTGCGTCCGTATGTCGAAGCGCAGCTGGAGCGTGGCGTGTTCCTCAAGCACATCACCCGGCACCTGCTTGGCCTGTTCGCCAACCAGCGCGGTGGCCGCGCGTTCCGCCAGGTGCTCAGCGAGGGCGCGCACCTGCCCGGCGCCGACTGGAGCCTGGTCGAACGCGCGCTGGTGGTCACCGAATCGTTCCAGGCCGACGTCGCCACCGCGACGCCCTGAACCTCCATCCCGCTCGTACCCGCGACGACGGTCCGGACGGATCGACGCCTTCCCGCGAGCGGGGGCTTGCCAAGGCGACGCGATCCCGGCTGAATGGAGGCCATGATGTGAAGAAAAAGTTCAGATCGGATTCACCGCCTCGTTCCGACAATGCAGCATCGCCGCTGCGGACGCGTTCCAGCACCGCGTGGCGACTTCTTTCGTCTTGTGAGCGTCATGCAGACCCGTCCAGCCGCCGTCGCCATTTCGCTTGTGCTGTTCTCCACCGTTACGGTGGTGGCCGGCGATGCGATGGCGCAGCGCACCCGGGCCGCGTCGCGTGAGTCCGATCGCAGCCTGGTCGAGCGCCGCACCGACCGCGGCCACGCCGGTCACCGCGACGAACGCAGCGACGATCACAGCGCGCTGTCCGCCGCGGTCCGCCGCATCGAGCGTCGCACCGGTGGACAGGTGCTGAGCGCCGAGCGCGTGCCGTACGATGGCCGCGACATCAACCGGGTCAAGGTGGTCGATGCCAGCGGCCGCGTCCGCGTGTACGTTGAAGACCCGCGCAGCCGTGCCGTGCGCAATGCGACACCTTCGCGTCCGAGCCGTACACGCGACGACGACAACTGAACCGCCACTCTTCACTCGAAAGTCCCCTGTTCAGGGCCGATCGGGCCGCACAAGGAGTACCCATGCGAATCCTGCTGGTGGAAGACGAAGCGCCCTTGCGCGAAACCCTTGCTGCGCGCCTGAAGCGTGAAGGCTTCGCCGTCGATGCCGCGCAGGACGGCGAGGAGGGCCTGTACATGGGCCGCGAGGTGCCGTTCGACCTCGGCATCATCGACCTCGGCCTGCCGAAGATGTCCGGCATGGAGCTGATCAAGGCACTGCGCGAGGAAGGCAAGAAATTCCCGGTGCTGATCCTGACCGCGCGCTCGAGCTGGCAGGACAAGGTCGAGGGCCTCAAGCAGGGCGCCGACGATTACCTGGTCAAGCCTTTCCACGTCGAGGAACTGCTGGCCCGGCTCAACGCGCTGGTCCGCCGCGCCGCCGGCTGGAGCAAGCCGACCCTGGAATGCGGCCCGGTGATGCTCGACCTCGCCGCGCAGACGGTCAGCGTCAACGGCAGCAACGTCGACCTGACCAGCTACGAGTACAAGGTGCTCGAGTACCTGATGATGCATGCCGGCGAACTGGTCTCGAAGGCCGACCTGACCGAGCACATCTACCAGCAGGACTTCGATCGCGACTCCAACGTGCTGGAGGTCTTCATCGGCCGCCTGCGCAAGAAGCTCGATCCCGAAGGCATGCTCAAGCCGATCGAGACCGTGCGTGGCCGAGGCTACCGGTTTGCCATCCCGCGCAGCGGGGACTGAGCACGGCTGCCGCGGCGCCCGGACCACTGACGGTGGCGGCGCCCCGGCCGGTCGCGGCGCATGAGCTGGGGTCAGCCGCGTTCGTTGCAGGCGCGCCAGTTGCTGGCCGCCAGCATCGGCCTGGTCGCGTTCCTGGCGTTGGCCGGCTACGCGCTTGACCGCGCCTTCCTCGAAACCGCCGAGAGCAACCTCTACCAGCGCATGAGCAGCTATGCGGCGGCCTATGCCGACAGCGAGTTCGCCCGCGACGGCACCTTCGTGCCGCCCTACATGCCGCCGGACCCGCGTTTCGACCGGCCCGGCAGCGGGCTCTATGCTGAAATCGTGTTGCCCAACGGGCACTGGGATTCCACCTCGTCGATCGGCCCGGTCCTGCCCGACGGGAAACTGCTCGAAGCCCCGATGGAAACCTTCGAGGGGCCGCTGGAGATCACCGAGATCAACGGCCAGGTCGGCCAGGCCTACCGCTACGGCCGCGGCCTGATCTATGTCGGCGGCGACGATCCGGATTCGGAGTTCCCGTACACGATCTACATCCTCGAAGACACCACCGCGCTGAGCCGGCAGGTCGAAGTGTTCCGCGAGGCGTTGTGGCGCTACCTCGGCGGCGCCGGCCTGATCCTGCTGCTGCTGCAGGGCCTGATCCTGCGCTGGAGCCTGCGCCCGCTGCGCCGGGTGATCGAGGAGCTCAAGCGTGTCCAGCGCGGCGTCACCTCGCGCATGAGCGAGCGCCACCCGCGCGAGCTGGAACCGCTGGCCGAGAGCATCAACGCCTTCATCGAGATCGAGCGCGAAAACCTCGACCAGCAACGCAACACCCTGGCCGACCTCGCGCACAGCCTGAAGACGCCGCTGGCGGTGCTGCGCGCGCGGCTCGACGACAACGTGCCGGAGGCCGAACTGCGCGAGGACGTGGACCTGCAACTGCGCCGCATGAACGACCTGGTGTCGTACCAGCTGGCGCGAGCCGCCTCCAGCGGCCACGCGTTGTTCTCGGCGCCGATCGACATCGAACCGCACGCCGAACAGCTGGTTCGCAGTCTCGAGAAGGTCTACGCCGGCAAGGGCGTGCTGTGCGAATTCGACATCACCGAGGGAGTGCAATTCCTCGGTGAGCCCGGCGACCTGCAGGAGTTGCTCGGCAACCTGCTGGAGAACGCCTTCAAGTGGGCGAACTCGCGCGTGTTGCTGACCGCCCGTCCCGGCGAGACCGCACCGAACCGGCGCCCGGGGCTGCTGATCGCGGTCGACGACGACGGCCCCGGGATTCCGCCGGAAAAGGTCGCGCTGGTGCTGCAACGCGGCGTGCGCGGCGACGAGCGCGTGCAGGGCCACGGCATCGGCCTGTCGATCGTGCAGGACCTGGTCCGCGCCTACCGCGGCGTGCTGGACGTGCGCGCGTCGGAAGAACTGGGCGGCGCGCGCTTCGAAGTGCAGCTTCCCCCGCGGCTCTAGCCCCGCCGTTTTTTGTAGGAGCGACGTAAGTCGCGAACGCCACCGAAATCGGTTGTCGAAGCTGGCGGGCTGGTTCGGAATCCCGAGCTCGCACCGGGGCGCCGCGCGCAGCACGACGACCGGTGCATCGGTGAAATCGCGACTTACGTCGCTCCTACAAAGGCGTATCCGCGAAGGGCGACGGTCCGTAGAAGCGCACCAGCTGCGCCGCGACCGCCGGCATCGCGGCCCGCAGCGTCGCGGGGTCGCTGAAGTGGTACTCGGTCACCACCGCAAAGAACTCCTCCGGCGCCTCCGCCGCATACGGGTCGATCGCGGTCGGCTCGCCGCGATCGACCTGTGCCACCAGCGCGTCGAACGCCTGCTGGAAATCACGTACCCACTCGCGCTGCCATGCCCGCGGCAGCGGCGGGGTGCCGTCGAGCACGCCATCGAGTACGTCGAGCTTGTGCGCGATTTCGTGCGCGGCCACGCAGAATCCCTCGCGCGGATTGGCGCAATCGGATTGCACGTCCGCCCACGACAGGATCACCGGGCCTGCGTCCCAAGCCTCGCCAATCAGTTCGTCGTCCCATTCGTGCAGCACGCCGGCAGCATCGACGTGGCTGCGCTGGACCCGGAACGCGTCGGGATAGACGATCAGTTGCGACCAGCCGTGCAGACCCTGTTCGCCGAATTCCAGCAACGGCAGGCAGCACGCCGCTGCCAGCAGGGTGCGCTGGTGCGGATCGAGTTGCAGGCCGCCGACCGGGGTGATGGCCTTGCGTTGCAGGAACAGCGCGGTGAGCGTGCGCAGCCGCGCGTCGCGTCCGGGGTCAAGCGATGCCAGCCAGGGCAGCGCACGCCGGGTATCGGTCCAGAGATCCTGGTCGATCGCGTCGGGAGCGGGTCGCCGGCGGCGAAACAGGCCGAACAAGACGGGTCGGTGGGTGCGCCGGCCGATGCCGGGTCAGCGGAACATGCCTGGCAGGAAGCTGTGCCAGCGCGGTGAACTCAGGCGGCTCGGCGCATCGCTGTGGACGCTCGGCTTGACCTCGGTCGCACGCGAAGGGGTCGCGGCGGGAGTGCGCTCGATCGCGTCGCTCTTGGCCGTGGCGGGCTTTGCGTCGGGACATGCGCCGCTGTTGGGCGAGCTCAGCTTGACCTCGCGCGCAACCGCGGTCGCGCTCGATACGGCGATCAGCAGGCACAGGCAGAGTCGCAGCATGGGAGTTCTCGCCTGCCGGGACGGCGCCCCGGCCAGCTCTTGACTATAGCGCAAACCCGGGCGGTGGGGATGGACAAGGGATGTTGCAGTGCGGTAAGGGCCGGCCAGGCGTGCGTTCACGCATAATCGGGCCATGCCAGATCCTCGCTGCACACCGGCCGCCCGCGGCCAGTCAAACCCCGGGCAATCCCCGAGCGCCCGCTGATGGACGATCGCGCGCTGCTGATGCGCTTGGCCCGTGGGCCGGCAACCGGAGAGGCCCTGGCCGAGGCCGCCGGCCAGTCCCGCGCGGCCATCTGGAAACGGATCGAGGCCTTGCGCGAAGCCGGCGTCGTGATCGAGGCCAAGCCCGGCCGAGGCTATGCGCTGGCGCAACCGGTGGAACTGCTCGACAGCGATGCGATCGCGGCCGCGCTGCCGCCGCCCGTGCGTGCGCGTACCGCCACGGTGGAAGTCGCCTGGACCGTGGATTCGACCAACAGCGAACTGCTGCGCCGGCCCAGTGCGGCCGACGGTGCCGCGACCATCCTGCTGGCCGAGCGCCAGACCGGTGGTCGTGGGCGACGCGGGCGCGAATGGGCCTCGCCGCTGGCGGCGCATGTGTACCTCTCGGTGTCGCGCAGCTTCGACGGCGGGCTCGCGCGGCTTGGCGGGCTCAGCCTGGTCGCGGGCATCGCCAGCGTCGAGGCTCTGCACGCGGCGGGCTTCACTTCGGTGCGGCTGAAGTGGCCCAACGACCTGGTCGTGCCGGGCGCGGACGGTGGCCTGCGCAAGCTTGGCGGGCTGCTGGTCGAGGGCGGCGGCGAGCACGCCGGACCGGTGCGCGCGGTGATCGGGCTCGGTCTCAACGTAGGGATGCCGGCGGCGTTCGCGGCGCGGATCGACCAGCCTTGGTGCGATCTTGCCGGCCTCGCCGATGCGCCGCCGTCGCGCAACGCAGTGGTCGCGACCCTGCTGTCGCGCTGGCTGCCGGCACTCGACGAGTTCGATGCGGACGGGCTGGCGCCGTTCCTGCCGCGCTACGCCACGCTCGATGCGCTTGCCGGGCAGGCGGTCGTCCTCCGCGGCGACCATGAGGTGCTGGCCGGCACCGCGCTTGGGCTGGCTCCGGACGGTGCGCTGCAGGTGCGCCTGGACGGAGGCGGGGAGCGCAGCTTCCATTCCGGTGAAGCCAGCGTGCGGCGCGCCGGTGCAACGGCATGAACCGCTGGGTATTCGACCTCGGCAACACCCGGCTCAAGGCCGCACCGCTGGATGCCCGCGGCCGGGTCGGCGAGGTCGTGGCGATCGCCCACGGTGCCGCCGGTTTCGAGGCGGATCTCGCGCGTTGGCTGCCGCGGTCGTTCGACGTCGCCTACCTCGCCAGCGTGGCGGCGGAGGAGGTCCGGGTGGCCGTCCTGCAGGCGCTTTCGACCCGCTGCCGGCGCATCGCCATCGCACGCACGACCCGGCGCTGGAACGGGCTGCGGATCGCCTATGCGGAGCCATCGCGCCTCGGTGTCGACCGCTTCCTCGCGATGCTCGCCATCCACAACGCGAATACCGGCCCGGCGTTGGTGTGCGGGGTCGGCACCGCGCTGACGATCGACCTGCTCGACGCCGACGGCCAACACCGCGGTGGCCGCATCGCACCATCGCCTGCGCTGATGCGCGAGGCCCTGCACCGGCGCGCGGCGCATCTGTCGATCGACGGGGGCCGCTACAGCGAGTTCGCCGACGACACCATCGATGCGCTGGCATCAGGCTGCGACGGCGCGGCGCTCGCACTGATCGAGCGCAGCCTGGCCGAGGCCGCGCGCGAACCGGGCCGGGCGCCGACACTGGTCCTGCATGGCGGCGGTGCGCCGGGCCTGGTCGATCGCGTGCCGTCGGCGCGTCTGCTGCCGACGCTGGTGCTCGATGGCCTTGCCGACTGGGCTGCCCTCGACGGGCATGGGTGATCGCGGCACGCTGCCCTACAATCGCCGCCATGCTGATCCGCGCCCTCATCGTGTTGCTGCTGGTGATCAACCTCGGCGTGGCCCTGTGGTGGGGGCTGCGACCGGTCCCACCGGCGCCGTCATTGCCCGCGCCGCCCCCCGGCGTCGCGACCCTGCAACTCGTGACGGAAAGCAAATCCGCGCCCGGCAACATCGCGGCACCGATGGTCCCGGCCAAGCCGGAGATCAGCCAGTGCGCCAGCTTCGGCCCCTTCAGTACCGCTCCGTCCCTCGAACAGGCGCGGGTCGCCCTGGAACCGCTGGTACTGCAGTCGCGGGCGCGGCGCGAGTACAGCGGCACGCCGCGTAACTGGAAGGTGTTCCTGCCGCCGTTCGACAGCATGGAGCAGACGGAGGCCGCCGCCGAACGGGTGGCCGCGGCCGGGTTCAAGGACTATTTCGTGGTCCGGGATGGTGATGACGCCCGTTCACTGGCGCTGGGCCTGTACGGCAACGAGGCGTCCGCCAACGAGCGGTTGGCGGCGCTGTCGGCGGCCGGATTCGAGGCGGAAGTGGCGCCCGTGGGGGCCGGCCCGGCCACGCACTGGCTCGATGTCGGGGCGGCCGCGGGGTTCGATATCGACGCCGCCCGCGATCGCGCCGGTACCGAGCGCGCCGAAACCATCGACTGCGATCGCCTCGCGCCGGCCGCCACCGCCGACGCACGTTAGAATGGGCGTTTCGCCGGCTTAGCTCAGTTGGTAGAGCAACCGCCTTGTAAGCGGTAGGTCGTCAGTTCGACTCTGACAGCCGGCACCACGTCAAGGAGACGCCCATGAGCCGCACGTACCCACCTGTCTCGATCATCGGCGCACCGACCGACATCGGTGCCGGGGACCGCGGGGCGCGGCTCGGGCCGGAAGCGCTGCGCATCGCCGGACTCGGCGAAGCCCTTGCCGCCCGCGGCGTCGACGTACTCGACCGCGGCAACCTCGACGGCCCGCGCAATCCCTGGCAAGGCCCGGTCGACGGCTTCCGCCACCTGCCCGAGGTCACCGAGTGGAACCGCGTGGTGATGGAGGCAATGCACGCCGAACTCAGCGGCGGCCGCATGCCGATCCTGCTCGGCGGCGACCATTGCCTCGGGCTGGGCTCGATCACCGGCGTCGCCCGCTACTGCCGCGAGGCCGGCAAGTCCCTGCGCGTGCTGTGGCTCGACGCCCACGCCGACTTCAACACCAGCGACGTGACCCCGTCGGGCAACATCCACGGCATGCCGGTGGCCTGCCTGTGCGGCCTCGGCCCGCGCGAGCTGACCCACCTCGGCGGCGACGCCCCGGCGATCAGGCCCGAGGTGGTCCGCCAGATCGGCATCCGCTCGGTCGACGAGGGCGAGAAGCGGCTGGTCAAGCAGCATGGCCTCGACGTCTACGACATGCGCTACATCGACGAGGTCGGAATGAAGCGGGTAATGGAGGAGGCGTTGGAGGGCATGGACGACAACACCCATCTGCACGTCAGCTTCGACGTCGACTTCCTCGACCCA
Organism: Lysobacter sp. F60174L2; assembly: GCF_052547135.1. Classification (NCBI taxonomy): domain Bacteria; kingdom Pseudomonadati; phylum Pseudomonadota; class Gammaproteobacteria; order Lysobacterales; family Lysobacteraceae; genus Lysobacter; species Lysobacter sp. F60174L2. The sequence goes on from NZ_JBQWRA010000001.1 coordinate 668,582, forward strand.
TCCGTCGCCCCGGGCGTCGGCACCACCGTGCCGGGCGGCCCGAACTACCGCGAAGCGCAGCTGTGCATGGAGATGATCGCCGACAGCGGCCGCATGGCCTCGCTCGACATCATGGAGCTCAACCCGATCCTCGACCGCGACAACGCCACCGCGCTGGTCGCGATCGACCTGGTCGAGAGCCTGTTCGGCAAGTCGACCCTGATGCGCGACTGAGCCGGACGCTGAACGGGTCTGCGGTGGATGCACATCGGCTTCACGCCGCTTCACGCGATGATGCAGCCACGGTCATGCAACCGCTGCACGGCCAGTATCCGCAAGCCCATGTTCGAGGAGAAACCCATGAAGCGTCTGGTCTTTTTGATGTTGCTGTCCCTGTTTTCCGCGAGCACCCTGACCGCCTGCAACACCATGGCCGGTGTCGGTGAAGACGTCGAAGCCGCTGGCGACAAGATTGAATCCGAGGCCGAAGGCCACCTGGATTGCGATACCTCGGACGAGTGCTGATCCACGCCAGCAGTCGCTGAAGAAAAGGGCCGGAGCAATCCGGCCTTTTTTGTTGCCGGACGCCGGTATTGCAACGGCCTCGTTTGCGGCTAACGCAATCGTGACCCGCTTTGAATGTCGTGCCTGCGAAGCTGGACGCGTGATGCAGCTGCATCGCGACTCCCCCGCAACGAAGAGGACACGCAAATGAACAACGACATCATTGCCGGCAAGTGGAGCCAGCTGAAGGGCAAGGCGCAGGCCAAGTGGGGCGACCTGACGGACGACGACTTCGACATCGCCGAAGGCAATACCGAGTACCTCTCCGGCAAGCTCCAGGAACGTTACGGCTGGAACCGCGAACGGGCCGACCAGGAAGTGCGTGACTTCAGCCAGACCCTGACCTGACGCCCCGTCCGCAGCGCCTTCCCCGGCGCACGGTATCCAGCGGGCCGGCCATGCCGGCCCGTTTTTCATGCCCGGCGGTGTGGGAGGTCGCAACGCGAGAGGTAGACTGGCCGGCCTATCCGCAAGAATCCGCGTCATGCAATCCACCCGTATCCTCACCGGCATCACCACGTCGGGCACGCCGCACCTGGGCAACTATGTCGGTGCGATCCGTCCGGCCGTGGCGGCCAGTCGCGCCGATGGCGTCGAGAGCTTCTACTTCCTCGCCGACTACCACGCCCTGATCAAGGTGCAGGATCCGGCGCGGGTGCAGCGTTCGACCCTGGAGATCGCCGCGACCTGGCTGGCCTGCGGGCTGGAGCCCGACAAGGTGCGGTTCTACCGCCAGTCCGACATCCCGGAAACCACCGAGTTGACCTGGCTGCTGACCTGCGTGGCCGGCAAGGGCATCCTCAACCGAGCGCATGCCTACAAGGCGGCGGTCGACAGGAACCGCGAAGCGGGCGAGGACGACGATGCCGGCATCACCGCCGGCCTGTTCATGTATCCGGTGCTGATGGCGGCCGACATCCTGCTGTTCAACGCCCACAAGGTGCCGGTGGGGCGCGACCAGATCCAGCACATCGAGATGGCGCGCGACTTCGGCCAGCGCTTCAACCATCTCTATGGCGAGCACTTCACGTTGCCCGAGGCGGTGATCGAGCAGAGCGTGGCGACGCTGCCCGGACTCGACGGCCGCAAGATGAGCAAGAGCTACGACAACACCATCCCGCTGTTCGCACCGCGCGGGCAGCTGAAGAAGCTGATCTATTCGATCGTCACCGACTCGCGTGCGCCGGGTGAGCCGAAGGATGCCGACGCCTCCCACGTGTTCCAGCTGTACCAGGCATTCGCCTCGGATGAGGAGGCCGGCGCGATGCGCGAAGCCTTCCAGGAGGGCATCGCCTGGGGCGACGCCAAGCAGGCGTTGTTCGAGCGCATCGATTCCGAGGTCGCGCCGCTGCGCGAGCGATACGAGGCGCTGATGGCCGATCCGGCGGCGATCGAGGCGATCCTGCGCGATGGCGCCGCCCGGTTGCGGCAGGAGCACGCGGTTCCGGCGTTGCGTGCATTGCGCGACGCGGTCGGCCTGCGCGACCTGTCGGCAGTGGCGACCGGCACGCGCGGCGACATGGCGGCGCGGCCCGGCCTGCCGGTGTTCAAGCAGTATCGCGAGGCCGACGGCCGCTTCCATTTCAAGCTGGTCGAAGGTGACCGCGTGCTCCTGCAGGGCGGTGGCTTCGATTCGCCGAAGGACGCCGGGCAGCGCATCGGCGCGCTCAAGCGCGACGGGTTCGACGGGGTCGGCCCGGGACTGGCGCTCGGGGACGGCGTGGCTGCGGCCGATGTGCAGACCGCCCTCGATCGGCTGGCGGCGGCCGAGCGCGAGAAGGTCGCGGCCAGGGGCGGGTGAATGCGGTGGGAGCGGCGTGACGGCCGCATTCAGCGACGCCCGATAGGCTTGGCGGGTGACTGCCGATCCCGCCCCCATGCCGCGATCCACGACCCCGCCTCCTGTCGACGAATCCCGGCGCCAGTCCGCGCTGGACGCCTACGCGATCCTCGACACCGGGCCGGAACAGGCGTTCGACGACATCGTGCGCCTGGCGGCGATGATCTGCGATGTGCCGGCGGCGACCATCTCGCTGATCGACCGTGACCGCCAATGGTTCAAGGCCCGGGTCGGCGACCTGCCGCCGCAGACGCCGCGTCGCGAGGCGATCTGCGATTACGCGATCGCCAACCAGGGCCAACTGCTGCTGATCGAGGACATCGAGGCCGATCCCAGGTTCGCGGGTCATCCTGCGCGGATCGACGGGCGCCCGCTGCGGTTCTACGCGGGCGCGCCGATGCTCAGCCCCGACGGCCATGCGATCGGTACCGTGTGCGTGCTCGACGTGGTCCCGCGCACGCTCGACGCGCGCCAACGCGACGGCCTGGAAGTGCTGGCGCGGCAGACCCAGAGCCTGCTGGAACTGCGCCGCTACGCGCTGGAGCAGCGGTGCCTGCTGGCCGAGCGCGAGGCGTTTGCGCAACAACTTGAAGCCGCCCGGCTCGACCTGCAGCGACGCCACGACCGGCTCGCACACACCGCCATCCACGACCCGCTGACCGGCCTGCTCAACCGCGCGGGACTGTCGCAGCTGCGCGCCAGCGAGGCCGACATGGCGCGGCTGGACGCCGGCCCCTATGCGCTGATGCTGCTGGACATCGACCACTTCAAGCAGGTCAACGACCGCCATGGCCACCTGCTGGGTGACCGCGCGCTGCGGGCCGTGGCCGATGCGGTGGCCGCGTCGGTGCGGACCGGCGATGTCGCCGTGCGCTACGGCGGCGAGGAGTTCCTGGTGGTGCTGCCGGCGGCGCGGCTGGACGGCGCCGCCGAGGTCGCCGGGCGCATCCGCCAGGCCGTCGAGGAGGCGAGCCGGATCTCGTTGCCGTTCAGGCTGACGGTCTCGGTCGGCATCGCTTCGGGCGATCCGGCGCGCGACCGCCCGGAACAGGTGTTCGACCGCGCCGACCAGGCGCTGTACCGGGCCAAGGCCGGCGGGCGCGACCGCGTGGTGGCCGACGATACGTTGCGGTTCGGGGACTAGGCCGGGTCGGTCAGTCCCAGCGGTTCGGGGTGGCGCGATGGTTGTCCTCGCGCATCCTCACCACGCAGAAACGTTGTCCGTCGGGCGCCTGCATCACCCACCAGCGCTTGACGAAGGCGACCCGGGTCGCGCCGAGCGCCTCCAGCCGGGCGACCTCGGCGTCGATGTCGTCGGTCTCGATGTCGAGGTGCACGCGCGACGGATGCTCGACCTTCTGCACCTCGACATGCAGGTCGCCGGGCGCACCGCCGAACTCGGCGTACTGGCCGGTGCCGCCGGAGTCGGGATCGACGACCTCGATGCCGAGCGCGGCGCTCCAGAAGCGGGCGGAAGTGTCGAGATCATCGGTGCGGCTGTCGATGATGAAACCGGCGAGTCGGCTGCGATGGGCCATGGGGGGTTCTCCGGTGCAAGGTGGGCCCAACTCTAGCGCGGTGCGGATACGACAGGTGCGGATACGACAAGGGCGGCACGCGGCCGCCCTTGTCGTTGCTTTCGATGTCGCCATGCTTCTCTACTGCGGCGCCGACAGGTCGTCCAGCAGCGCCTTGAGGAAGCGCGCCGCCTCGCCGCCGGTGCAGGCGCGGTGGTCGAAGGTCAGCGAGATCGGCATGCGCCGGTGCACCTCGATGCCACCCATCACCGCCACGACGTCGTGGCTCAGCTTGCCGGCGCCGATGATCGCGACGGTCGGCGGCACCACCACCGGGGTCGCGTAGCGGCCGGCGAACATGCCGAAGTTGGACAGGCTGATGGTGTAACCCGACAGCTCGCTGGCCGGGATCGAACGGTCGCCGACCTGCGCGCGCAGGCGCTGGATCGCGGTGCGGGTGCCGGCGGCGTCGAGCATGTCGGCGTTGCGCAGGGCCGGCACGAACAGGCCGTCGTCGGTGTCGACCGCGATGCCGATGTCGACGTGCGGGTGCATCGTGCGGACCAGCTTGTCGCCGTCGAACCAGGCGTTGAGCGCGGGGACTTCCTTGCAGGCCGCGCAGATCGCGCGGATCAGGCGCGCGGTGATGTCCTGCTTGCCGATCCAGCCGTGCAGGTCGGCGTCGTCGACGAGCGTGGTCGGCACCACCTTGGCGTGTGCATCGGCCATGACCCGCGCCATGTTGCGACGCACGCCCTTGAGCTGTTCCGGCTGGCCGCTGGCAACCACGCCCGGCGGCTGCGTGCGCATCGGCTTGCCGCCCTGCGACAACGTACTGCGCGCCGGCTCCTCCCTTCTCCCGCTCGCGGGAGAAGGTGCCCGAAGGGCGGATGAGGGCGCTTTTGGCGTCGCACCAGCCTGCGCCGACCCGTCCGCCGCCGCCTTCTTCACATCAGCCATAGTCACCACGCCATCGGCACCCGTGGCATTGACCCGCGTCAGATCAACCTTGAGCTTGCGCGCCAGCGCACGCACCGCCGGCATCGCCTTGACCCCGCCGACGCTGCTGGCCTGCTCGCTGCGCACGGTGTCGGACGACTGCATCGCCCCGACCACGGTGCCGCTGTCCTTGCGCGGCGCGCCCTTGGCGGCCTCGCCGTCTTCCTCGATCGCGCCGCCGTCGTCGGAGGCGACCACGCGGTCATCCGGCGCCGGATCCTCGCTGCCCACGCCCTTCGCCGGCTGGCCGCCACCGTGGTGGTGGCCGGTGTCCTGGCCCTCGGCGCGCTGCGGCATCGACGGGTCGACCTCGAACTCGGCCAGCATCGCGCCGGTGGTGATCACGTCGCCGGCCGCGCCGGCCAGCTTCAGCACCTTGCCGGAGACCGGCGAGGGCACCTCGACCACCGCCTTGGCGGTCTCCATCGAGACCAGCGCGTCGTCGAGCTTGATGGTGTCGCCGACCTTTACGTTCCACTCGACGATGGTGGCGTCGGGCAGGCCTTCGCCGAGGTCGGGCAGGAAGAAACTCTTGTTGTTGCTCATGGCAGTCCTTCGTTTGCGGGGGCGCCAAGGCGCCCGGGCAGTGCTTCGGATGTCGCGGTCGTGGCGGCGGGCTCAGCCGGCCGCCATCGCGCGCTTGGCCGCGGCGACCACGCGGTCGACGCTCGGCAGGTACTTCATCTCCAGCCGGAACAGCGGGATGTGGGTGTCGTAGCCGGTGACGCGCTCGACCGGGGCGAGCAGGTCGTACATCGACTCCTCGGCCAGCCGCGCGGCGATCTCGGCGCCGAAACCGGCGGTCTTGGGCGCCTCGTGGACGATCACGCAACGGCCGGTCTTCGACACCGATTCGGCGATGGTCGCAAAGTCCAGCGGACGCAACGTCGCCACGTCGATGACCTCGGCGCTGATGCCTTCCTCGGCCAGCTTGTCGGCGGCTTCCAGCGCCTCCTTCACCTGCGCGCCCCAGGTCACCAGGGTCACGTCGTCGCCGTCGCGCAGCACGTAGCAGACATCCAGCGGCAACGCCTCGCCGTCGTCGGGCACCAGCTCCTTGTACTGCCGGTAGATGCGCTTGGGTTCGAAGAAGATCACCGGGTCCGGCTCGCGGATCGCCGCCAGCAGCATGCCGTAGGCGCGTTGTGGCGAGGACGGCATGACCACGCGCAGGCCGGGCACGTTGGTGAAGATCGCCTCGTTGGCCTCGCTGTGGTGCTCGGGCGCGCGGATGCCGCCGCCCCACGGCACGCGCAGCACCATCGGGCAATGCAGGCGGCCGCGGGTGCGGTAGCGCATGCGCGCGGCGTGGCAGACGATGAAATCGACCATCGGGTACATGAAACCGTCGAACTGCGCCTCGGCGACCGGCTTCATGCCCTGCGAGGCCATGCCGACGGTGAGGCCGGCGATGGTGGTCTCGTCGAGCGGGGTGTCGATCACGCGGTCCGAGCCGAACTGCGCGTGCAGGCCGGCGGTGGCGCGGAACACGCCGCCGTTGACGCCGACGTCCTCGCCGAGCACGACCACGCTGTCGTCGACGCGCATCTCGTGCGCCATCGCCTGGGTGATCGCTTCGATCAGGGTGATCGCCGCAGGCGCCTTGGCCTCGTTGGCGGCGGCGGTCTGCTGCTTGCTGGCGGCCTTGTTCATGCGCGGCCCTCCCGTTCGATCGCCTGTTGGCGCTGGGCCTGCAGGTCGGCGGGCATGTCGGCATACAGGTGGTCGAACATCGCTTCCACGGGCTGCACCGGGGTCTCCAGGTAGGCGTTGATCTCGACGTCGACGCGTTTGCCGCACTCCTCGATCCAGGCGGTCTCCTCGTCCTCGCTCCAGACGCCGGCGTCGGTCAGGTAGGTGCGCAGGCGGGTCATCGGCTCGCGGGTCCAGGCGTCCTTGACCTCGGCGTCGTCGCGGTAACGGGTCGCGTCGTCGGCGGTGGTGTGGTCGTGCAGGCGGTAGGTCATGAACTCGATCACGCTGCCGCCTTCGCCGTTGCGTGCGCGCTCGGTGGCGCGGCGCATCGCCTCGAGCACCGCGACCAGATCATTGCCGTCGACCTGCAGGCAATGCAGGCCACCGGCGAGGCCCTTCTGCGCCAGCGTCTTGGCGCCGGTCTGCGAGTTGCGCGGCACCGAGATCGCCCAGCCGTTGTTGATCACGCACAGCACCAGCGGCGAGGTGAACGCGCCGGCCGAGTTGAGCGCGGCGTAGAAGTCGGTTTTCGACGAACCGCCGTCGCCGCAGCAGGCCACCGCGATGCGCGGCTGCTTGCGCAGCTTGAACGACAGCGCCGCGCCGGCGGCCATCAGGCACTGGGTCGAGATCGGCACGCACCACGGGTAATCGTTCTTCGCGTCGGCGAAGTCGTTGCCGCGCTCGTCGCCGCCCCAGTACAGCAGCACCTCGCGCGGCTTCACCCCGCGCATGAACTGCGCGCCGTACTCGCGGTAGCTCGGTGCGAACACGTCGTCGGGCTGCATCGAGGCGCCGATGCCGACGTGCGCGGCCTCGTGGCCGAGGCTGGCGGCGTAGGTGCCCAGCTTGCCGGTGCGCTGCAGCTTGATCGCCTTGCTGTCGAAGGTGCGCACGAACAGCATCTGCTTGAACAGCGGCAGCAGCGCCTTGGGATCACGGAAGGCCTTGGGCAGCTCGCCGACAGGCTTGCCGTCGGGGCCGAGGTACTGGAGATATTCGATTTCGAACGATGCGGCGACCGTCATTGCACGCGTTCCTCGGTCATGCGGGGGACCCCCGATCATACCGGGGGTCCCGCAAAAAGCCGTTGCGCGATGCGGCATGAGGCGGTGCCGGCCCGGCCACGATCGGGGGGAGCGCCAAGCCGGGCGGGCGTGCCGATGCGCTACCCTTTGCGCCCCTGCATGGAGCAAGTGATGAGCGTCGACAACAACGAGCGCAAGCTGGAAACCGGCATCCATACCGACCTGTCCGGACGCATGAGCTACGCCGGCTACCTGCACCTGGACCGGCTGCTCGACGCCCAGCATCCGCTGTCGAACCCGGCCGAGCACGACGAACTGCTGTTCATCGTCCAGCACCAGGTGTCCGAGTTGTGGATGAAGCTGATGATCCACGAACTCCGGGCCGCCATCGTCCATCTGCGCGAAGACCAGCTCGGCAGCTGCCAGAAGAGCTTCGCGCGCTGCAAGCAGGTGCTGCGCCAGCTGACCGAGATGTGGTCGGTGCTGGAGACGTTGACGCCGTCGGACTACATGCGCTTCCGCGACATCCTCGGGCCGTCGTCGGGCTTCCAGTCGCTGCAGTACCGCACCATCGAGTTCCTGCTGGGCAACAAGAACGCCTCGATGCTCAAGGTGTTCGCGCACGATCCGGCCGCCGAGGCCTCGCTGCGCGAGGTGCTGGAATCACCCAGCCTGTACGACGAGGCGCTGCGCTACCTGGCCCGCCACGGCCACGCGGTGCCGGCGCACCTGGTCGAGCGCGACTGGTCGAAGGCGCGCGGCTCGGACCCGGCATTGTTGCCGGTGTTCGGACGCATCTACGAGGACACCGAGGCGCACTGGCAGGCCTACCACCTGCTGGAGGACCTGGTGGACCTCGAAAGCCAGTTCCAGCTGTGGCGCTTCCGCCACATGCGCACGGTGATGCGGATCATCGGCTTCAAGCGCGGCACCGGCGGCTCGTCGGGGGTCGGCTTCCTCAAGCAGGCGCTGGAGCTGACGTTCTTCCCGGAACTGTTCGAGGTGCGGACCTCGGTCGGTCTGGAGACGCGTTGACGGCCGGCACAGTCATGGTGCGACGCACCATCGCCCTGTTCATTTGACGCACGCGTTACGCACCAGTTAAACCTACTGCGTTTTCGTCCAGCCCACGGGTTGACGATTCGCCGTACGGCGTGACTGCGCCAGTCCGATATCCAACCAGGCGGCCCCAGGGGGCAGTCGATCACCGTTTGGGAGTAGCGAAACCAGTGGCCACCAATCCAGCCAACGTCGTCGAAGGCAAGACCTTCCTCGGCCATCCGCGCGGCCTGTTCGTGCTGTTCTTCGCCGAGATGTGGGAGCGCTTCTCCTACTACGGCATGCGCGCGATCCTGATCTTCTACCTGCTGCAGCACTGGCTGTTCGCGGAGGAGAAGGCCTACGTCATCTATGGTGCGTACACCGCGCTGGTCTACATCACCCCGGTGGTGGGCGGCCTGCTTGCGGACCGCTACCTCGGGCAGCGCAAGGCGGTGCTGTTCGGCGCGATCCTGCTGGTGATCGGCCACGGCCTGATGGCGTTCGAGGGCACCGGCGGGCAGGACTCGCCGATGCTCAACGTGTTCTGGCTGGCGCTGGCGTTCATCATCATGGGCGTCGGCTTCCTCAAGGCCAACATCTCGGTGATCGTCGGCCAGCTGTACGGCCAGGGCGATGCGCGCCGCGACCCGGCGTTCACGATCTTCTACATGGGCATCAACCTGGGCGCGTTCCTGGGGTCGCTGATCGTCGGCTACCTCGGGCAGACCTGGGGCTGGGGCTGGGGCTTCGGCGCCGCCGGCGTCGGCATGCTGCTGGGCCTGATCGTGTTCGTCTGGGGCAAGCCGCTGTTGCTGGGCCGCGGCGAGGCGCCGGACCCGGCCGCGCTCAAGCGCCCGGTGATGGGCGTGCCGCTGGAATGGATGATCTACCTGGCCGCGCTGGTCGGGGTGGGCGTGGTCTGGTGGCTGGTGCAGTACCAGTCGATCGTCGGCGGCCTGCTGGGCCTGACCGGCGCGGCGGTGGTCGCGTATTTCCTGTACACGGCGGTGTTCCGGCTGGACCGCGTCGACCGTGACCGCATCCTCGCGGCGCTGTTCCTGATCGCGCTGCAGCCGCTGTTCTGGGCGCTGTTCGAGCAGGCCGGTTCGTCGCTCAACGTCTATACCGACGAGCAGGTCAACCGCAACATCTTCGGCTGGGAAGTCCCGGCGTCGATGTTCCAGTCGCTCAACGCGGCCTACATCATCCTGCTGGCGCCGGTGTTCGCGTGGTTGTGGTTGTGGCTGGCCAAGCGCGGCTGGGAACCGTCGACCCCGGCCAAGTTCGGCCTCGGCCTGATCCAGCTCGGCGCGGGCTTCCTGGTGCTGGTGGCGGGCGTGCTGGCGACCGGCACCGAGAACCTCACGCCGGTCATCTTCATCTTCCTGATCTACCTGCTGCACACCATGGGCGAGCTGTGCCTGTCGCCGGTCGGCCTGTCGGCGATGACCAAGCTGGCGCCGGCCAAGCTGATGAGCCTGATGATGGGCACCTGGTTCCTGTCGACCGCGGCGGGCAATTTCATCGGCGGGCTGATCGCCAGCGCGACCGGTGGCCATGGTGCCGAAATGGCCGAGGGCGCTGCGCCGGTCATGGACGTCTACAGCAAGATCGGCTGGATCGCGGTCGGCGTCGGTGCCGCGGTGATCCTGGTGTCGCCGTTCATCAAAAAGCTGATGCACGAGGACGTCGACAACGCGCACCACGACCGCGCGCTGGCCGGCCAGGGCGAGATCGGCGAGCCGGGCGCGGCGGGGACTCGCACGGACCAGGAACTGCGGTGACCTGAGGGTTGCTGCAGGACGACGGCAGAACGGCGACCCACGGGTCGCCGTTCTGCTATCCGGCCTGCGTATCCCGCGCCGGTTCCGCCTCGGCGCGGATCTCCAGTTCGTCGAGGCGGTCGAGCAGGCGGAACAGCAATTCGCGCTCGGCCGCATCCATGCCGTCGAGCAGGCGGCGTTCGAAGCCGAGCGCGAGCGGCGCGACCTCGTCGTAGATCAGCTGGCCGGCCTCGCTCAGGCGCAACACCGAGCGCCGGCGATCGTCGTCGTGCATCTCGCGGTCCAGCCGGCCGGCCTCTATCAGCCGCGCGACCGCCCGGCTGACCGCGACCTTGTCCATCGCGGTGCGCTGGGCCACTTCGTTGGCCGAGAGGTCGGGATAGCGCCCGAGAACCGCCATCACCCGCCATTCGGTCACGCCGAGGGCGAAACGTTCGACATAGACCCGCGCGATCGCGCTGCTGACCCGGTTCGACAACACCGAGAGCCGGTAGGGCAGGAAGTGTTCGAGGTCCAGTTGCGCGTGCGCCGCGGGCGCTGGCCTGGATGCATTCATGCTGCGCCGTGCCTTGTGTATGGTTTCATGTGAAACTATAACCCCTGTAGCGAGCGGCCCCTCGGCTGCCCGCCCGTTATCCAGCCAGTCCAGTCCAGTCCGGAGTCTCCCATGAGCGCCCAGCCCAATCTCGGCATGCAGGTCACCACTTTCGAAAACCCGCTCGGCATCGACGGTTTCGAGTTCGTCGAATTCGCCGCGCCGCAGGGCCAGGGCGAGATGCTGCACGACTACTTCCGCAAGATGGGCTTCAGCGCCGTGCTGCAGCACAAGACCCGGCCGATCACGGTCTATCGCCAGGGCGGCGTCAACTTCCTGGTCAACGAGGATCCGGACAGCTTCGCCGCCGACTTCGCCAAGGCCCACGGCCCGTGCGCGACCGGCTTCGCGATCCGCTTCAAGGAGCCGGCCGACAAGGTCTGCCAGACCGTGCTCGGCAACGGTGGCGAGGCCATCGACCACAAGGCCGACACCAAGGCGGTCGACGCGCCGGTGGTCAAGGGCATCGGCGACTGCATGCTGTACCTGGTCGACCGCTACGGCGACAAGGGCAGCGTCTACGGCGACGACTTCCTGCCGGTGCAGGGTGCCGACCAGGACCCGAAGGGGTTCGGCCTGACCTTCATCGACCACCTGACCCACAACCTCTACTTCGGCAACATGGCCAAGTGGTCGGAGTACTACGAGAAGCTGTTCAACTTCCGCGAGATCAAGTACTTCGACATCAAGGGCGCCAAGACCGGGCTGGTGTCGAAGGCGATGACCGCACCGGACGGCATCGTGCGCATCCCGCTCAACGAGTCGAACGATCCGAAGTCGCAGATCAACGAATACCTCGACGCCTACAAGGGCGAGGGCATCCAGCACATCGCCTGCTTCACCGACGACATCTACAGCACGGTCGAGGCGATGCGCGAGGCCGGCATCGAGTTCCTCGACACGCCCGACACCTATTTCGAGGTGATCGACCAGCGCGTGCCGAACCACGGCGAGGACGTGCCGCGCCTGCAGAAGAACAAGATCCTGCTCGACGCCGACATGGAGACCAAGAAGCGCCTGCTGCTGCAGATCTTCACCCAGAACGCGATCGGCCCGATCTTCTTCGAGATCATCCAGCGCAAGGGCAACGAGGGCTTCGGCGAGGGCAACTTCCAGGCGCTGTTCGAGAGCATCGAGCGCGACCAGATCAAGCGCGGCGTGCTGTAAGCGGGAGCGCCGGCGATGGAATCGAACGGCTACCAGTCGGGTTTCGGCAACGAGTTCGCCAGCGAGGCGATCGCCGGCACGCTGCCGGTGGGGCGCAACTCGCCGCAGCGGGTCGCGCACGGGTTGTACGCGGAGCAGCTGACCGGCTCCGCGTTCACCGCGCCGCGCGGCGCCAACCGCCGCAGCTGGCTGTACCGGATCCGTCCGGCGGCGATGCACGGGGCGTTCCAGCCCTACGCGCAGCCGCGGTTGCACAACGATTTCGACGCCGGTCCGGTCAGCCCGGACCAGATGCGCTGGGACCCGCTGCCGATGCCGGGCGTCGACACGCCGACCGATTTCGTCGACGGCCTGTTCACCATGGCCGGCAACGGCGGCCCGGCGGCCATGACCGGGGTCGGCGTGCACCTGTACGCCGCCAACGCGTCGATGCGGGGCCGGTTCTTCTACGACGCCGATGCCGAGTTGCTGGTCGTGCCGCAGCAGGGCCGGCTGCACATCGCCACCGAACTGGGCGTGCTCGATGTCGAGCCGCAGGAGATCGCGGTGATCCCGCGCGGCGTGCGCTTCCGGGTCGAGTTGCCCGACGGTGCGGCGCGCGGTTATGTCTGCGAGAATTTCGGTGCGCTGCTGCGGCTGCCCGACCTCGGCCCGATCGGCAGCAACGGGCTGGCCAATCCGCGCGATTTCCTGACCCCGCAGGCGGCGTTCGAGGACGTTGAAGGCGACTTCGAACTGGTCGCCAAGTTCCAGGGCCACCTGTGGCGCGCCGACATCGGCCACAGCCCGCTCGACGTGGCCGGCTGGCACGGCAACTACGCGCCGTACAAGTACGACCTGCGCCGCTTCAACGCGATCGGCTCGATCAGCTTCGACCACCCGGACCCGTCGATCTTCCTGGTGCTGCATTCGCCCAGCGACACCGTGGGCACCAGCAACATGGATTTCGCGATCTTCCCGCCGCGCTGGCTGGTGGCGCAGGACACGTTCCGGCCGCCGTGGTTCCACCGCAACATCGCCAGCGAGTTCATGGGCCTGATCCACGGCGCCTACGACGCCAAGGCCGAGGGCTTCGTGCCGGGCGGCGCGAGCCTGCACAACTGCATGACCGGCCACGGCCCGGACGCGGCGACGTTCGACAAGGCCAGCGCGGCCGACCTGTCGAAGCCCGACGTGGTGCGCGACACCATGGCCTTCATGTTCGAGACCCGCGCGGTGATCCGCCCGACCGCGCAGGCGGTCGATGCCGCGCACCGGCAGCGCGATTACCAGGCCTGCTGGGCCGGGCTGCGCAAGCACTTCGATACCCCGTGACGGGGCCGGGGTGACGGTGGCCGGGCGCCGTTTCGCGTCGCATTCACGCCATCCCGGTAGCCTGCCGGCGTCTATCCGCAGCAGGAAGTCCCGATGAAGCTTGCGTTGCCCGCACTGACCCTCCTGGTCCTGGCCATGGCCGCCTGTGCCGACCGCGGTGCCGGCGATGCCGCCACGGCCGCCTCCGCCCCGCCGGCGGTCGACCAGCCGAGCGAGGATGTTCCGCCGGCCACCGCGCCCCCGGGCACCCGGATGCCGGGCGACGTGGCCGGGTCGGACGCGAGCGACAGCAACGCCGGCGAAGCCCGCTTCGACGGCTACGGCCCGGCCCGTTTCGGCATGAGCGCCGACGAGGTCATCGCGGCCTGGGACGGCGAACTCAACGGCGAGCCCGCCGCGGACGGGTCGTCCTGTTTCCACCTCAACCCCGTTGGCCAGCCGGACATCGCGTACTTCGCGCTGATGTTCGAGGGCGGAAAGTTCGTGCGCTACAGCGTGTCCAACGAAACCATGAGCGCGCCCGGCGGCGGCCAGGTCGGCATGGATTCCGCGCAGATCGAAGCGTTGTACCCCGGTATCGAGCAGCAGAACCACAAGTACGTCGAGGGTGGCCATTACCTGCGTGCCGGCGGCGATGGCGGCGAAGGCGTCGTGGTGTTCGAGACCGGTGCCGACGACGTGGTCACCGAATGGCGGGTGGGACTGCCGCCGCAGGTGGACTACGTCGAAGGCTGCAGCTGATCGGCATAGGCTGATCGGCATAGAATCCGCACGATCAACCACGGGGAGCCAGGATCATGTTCGAAGCCGTCGGCCTGTTCGTGCTGGGACTGGTGTTGCTGGGGCTGGGTGGCGATTCGATCGTCAAGGGGTCGGCCGGGCTGGCCCAGCGTTTCGGCGCCTCGCCGTTCGTGGCCGGGCTGGTGCTGGTCGCGTTCGGCACCTCGCTGCCGGAGATCGCGGTCAACGTGCATGCGATCGCGCTCGGCCAACCGGACCTCGCCCTCGGCAATGCCGTGGGCAGCAACGTGGCCAACTTCGGACTGACGTTGGGCGCGGCGGCGCTGGCGGCGCCGCTGCTGGTGCGCTGGCGCAGCCTCGGGCCGTTGCTGCTGGTACTGGTGGTGGGCACGCTGGCGGTCATCGTGCTCGGCCTCGATGGCCGGCTCGGACGGATCGAGGGTTTCGGCCTGCTGCTCGCGTTCGTGGCGGTGGTCGCCTTCGCGTCCGCGCGCAGCCGTCGCGAGGCACCGGAACTGCAGGCCGAGATGGCCGCGTTCGCACGCACAAGCAACGACCTCGGGCTCAACCTCATCCGCTTCGCGATCGCCGCGGCGCTGCTGTACTTCGGCTCGCGGCTGGTGGTCACCCATGCGCTGTCGCTTGGCGACGGACTCGGGCTGTCGCCGTTGCTGACCGGCCTGATCCCGGTGGCGATTGGCACTGCATTGCCGGAAGTCGCCGCCGCGGTGGTCGCCGCGCGCCGCGGACAGGGCGACCTGGTGGTCGGCCACGTGGTCGGTTCCAGCGTGTTCAACCTGCTGGTGATCCTGGGCGCGATGGCGGCGTGGCAACCGCTGGTGCTGCCCGGCCTGCTGGTGCGCTACGCGTTGCCTGCGGCGCTCGCGTTTGCGCTGGTGATCTATCCGATGCTGCGCGGCGACCTGCAGGTGAGCCGGCGCGAAGGCGCGATCCTGCTGGTGGGCTTCGTCGCCTGGCTGGCGTTCGAACTGGTGCTGGTCGGCAGCGCGGGCAGCGTGGCGGCGCAGGGTTGAACGGACAATGTCGGCACGGCGAAGCATCGGGTTGCTGAGCCGTGGTTGATACACTGGGTCGATGACTGAAAATATCCCGGAAACGCCCTCCCGCCGCCCATTGTCGCTGCGCGCGCTGCACGCGATGGCCGAGTTCCTGCGGCTGGAAGCCGCTGGCGGCATTCTGCTGATCGGCGCCGCGGTATTGGCGATGATCGCCGCCAACTCCCCGCTTGAAGAGTTCTACGACAGCTTCCTGGAAATGCCGGTGCAGGTCCGGGTCGGTGACCTCGACATCGCCAAGCCCGCATTGCTGTGGATCAACGACGGCTTGATGGCGATCTTCTTCCTGCTGGTCGCGCTGGAGATCAAGCGCGAAGCGCTCACCGGACAGCTGGCAGGTCGCTCGCGCCTGATCCTGCCGCTGATCTGCGCCGGCGCGGGCGTGGTGGTTCCGGCGCTGATTTTCTACTCGCTCAACCATGCCGATGCCGAGGCGATGCGTGGCTGGGCGGTGCCGACGGCGACCGATATCGCGTTCGCGCTCGGGGTGCTGGCATTGCTCGGCTCGCGCGTGCCGGTCGGGATGAAGCTGCTGCTGTCGACGATTGCCGTTGTCGACGACCTCATCGCGATCGTGATCATCGCGTTGTTCTATTCGCACGGCATGTCGGTGACCGCGCTGGCCTGGGCGGGCGCGGCACTGGCGTTGATGTGGTTGCTGAACCGTCGCGGAGTCACCGCGTTGACGCCGTATCTCCTGCTCGGCGTGTTCCTGTGGGTGTGCGTGCTGAAGTCGGGCGTGCACGCGACCCTCGCCGGCGTTGCCACCGGCCTCATGATCCCGCACGTCGACAAGGGCAACAAGATCAATGACGAGGTCGAGCATTCGCCGCTGGAACACCTCGAGCACGCGCTGCATCCGTGGGTGGCCTACGCGATCCTGCCGGTGTTCGCGTTCGCCAACGCAGGTCTCGCACTGGGCGACCTGAGCCCGTCTTCCGCGCTGGCCGCGGTACCGCTGGGTATCGCACTGGGCTTGGTGGTCGGTAAGCCGATCGGCATCGTCGGTGCGGCCGTCGGCATGCGCGCGCTGGGCTGGGCGCGGTTCCCGGAAGGCATGGACTTGCGCTCGATGATCGGCCTGGGTCTGCTGTGTGGCATCGGCTTCACCATGAGCCTGTTCATCGCTTCGCTGGGCTACCGCGACCCGGTCAACTACGACGGTGCGGTGCTCGGCGTGCTGTGTGCGTCGGTGATCGCCGCGACGCTGGGCTACGGCTGGCTGCGCATGGTGCTGCCGGCGCGCGACCGGGTCGGCTGACATGCGCGAGGCGCTGGTGTTCGGCGGGTCGGGCCAGGTCGGCCGCCCCGTGATCGGGCGCCTGCGCGCGGCCGGCTGGCAGGTCACGGCGCTGTCGCGGCGTGATCAGCCCGGCGCCGACGGACTGCGCTGGCGGGTTGGCGATTTCGATGCGATGCCAACCTTGCCGAAGGCGTTCGAAGCGATCATCAGTTGCGGGCCACTGGACCGGTTCGGACGCTGGTACGCGGGGGCGGACGTTGTCGCACCGCGGGTGGTCGCGTTCGGTTCGACCAGCATCGAGACCAAGCAGGTGTCGGCCGACGCGTCCGAGCGGGACCTGGTGCGGCGCCTGGGCGAAGGCGAGCGCAACGTGTTCGAGACCGCACGCTCGCGCGACGCCGCCGCCACCCTGCTGCGACCGACCCTGGTCTACGGCAGCGGCCGCGATGCCAGCCTGACCCGGATCGCGCAACTGGCCCACCGCTGGCATCGCTTCCCGTTGCCGCGCGGTGCCACCGGCCTGCGCCAGCCGGTGCATGTCGACGACCTCGCCGATGCGGCGATGCGCTGCCTCGACCAGCCTGCCAGCTTCGGCCACGCCTACGCGGTGCCTGGCGGCGAGACGTTGCCGTATCGCGAGATGGTCGCGCGCGTACTGGCTGCGCTGCAGCCGCCGGCGCAGTTGATCGAGTTGCCGCCGGCATTGTTCGGACTGGTCCTGCGCGTCGCCCAGGCCACGGGTCGCGCGCGCGGACTCGGCGGCGCCGCGGTGGCGCGCATGCAGGACGACCTGGTGTTCGATGCCACGCCCGCGCGCGATGATTTCGGCTACGCGCCGCGGCGGTTCCAGCCCACTGCGGAGATGTTCGATCCCGCCCGCGCCGGCGCCTAGATTTCCTTCGCCAGCGGCATCGTCCGCGATTTCTTCAACGCCCGCAGGGCCACGCCGAGCACGCCGCCGAGCACCATCGCGCCACCGATATACAGGCGCGGGCCGGGCCGGTCGCCCCAGAACGCGATGCCCAGTCCGACCGCCATCACCGGTACCAGCAGCAGCCACGGCGTGACCTGCGCGACCGGATGCTTCTGCACCAGCACGTAGTACAGCCCGTGCCCGAGCAGCGAGGAAATGAATGCCGCATAGGCCACGCCGACCCAGGCCACCCAACTGGCCGAGGCCAGCGCGGGGATCGCCCCCGGCTCCAACGCGATGCTGATCGCCAGCAGCGGTAGCACCGCGATCAGTGCCGTCCAGCCCTGCATGCTGTAGGCGTCCAGTCCGCGCAGGCCCTTCATGAGCACCGTGCCGATCGCCAGGAACAGCGCCGACACCAGCATCAGCCCCAATGCCAGCGGATCATCCAGCACCAGCGGGTCGAACCCCAGCACCATCACCCCGCCGAAGCTGATCGCGATCGCGAGCCCGGTGCGCCATGCGAACTTCTCGCCGAGCACCACCCACGCCAGCAACGTGGTCATCGGGATGTAACTCTGGATCACGATCGCCGGGGAGGACAGGTCGCCGGCCATCTTCAGCGCGACGAAGCTCAGGCCGAAATGCAGCACGCCGACGCACAGGCACACCGACAGCAGCCGCGGCCACTGGCCCGGCGCCGGCCGCTTGATCCAGAACACGAGTGGCAAGCCGAGCGCGATGAAGCGCAGCGCGGTGAACAGGAACGGCGGCACCTCGCGCAGCGCGTAGGCCGAGGTCAGGAAGTTGCCGGCCCAGGCGACGCAGACCAGCAGGACCAGGGCGATGTCGCGCGATGACATCTACCAGGTCCAGCCGAGCTTGCGGTAGAGCTTCGCCAGCACCCAGGCCGGCCCGATCAGCAGGTAGGTCAGGTCGGTCAGGAAGCTCGGCTTGCGGCCTTCGATCTTGTGGCCGACGAACTGTCCGATCCACGCCACCACGAACACCGCGACCGCCAGCCACAGCAGGTTCGTCGTGCCCACGCCGTCATGCAGCCAGCGCGTCAGCCAGCCGAGCGCGACGAACACCACGAGCATGCCGACGCCGAGTTTGCGCGAGGCGCGGTAATAGAACATCCACGCCGCGAACATCGCGATCCCGGCCCAGAACCCGGCGCGGAACCACGTCCCGGGCGACGGTATGCACCATAGCAGCGCGATCACGCTCCACAGGATCGCGGGCACGCAGAGCACGTGGATCCACTGGTTGGTCGCGTTGCGGTGGTCGCCGGAGTAGCTGGCGAACCAGCGGTCGATCGGGCGTTGGGCCATGGCCATGATCCGTGGATCCCGTGTAAGGAGCGACGTGGGTCGCGACCTGTACATCGTATCGCGGCTTCGGCGGGTCGCGACTTGCGTCGCTCCTGCAAAAGCCGGTGTCCGGCGCGTCGCACGGGCGCCGGCATCGTTCAGTCGATATCTATTCCCGCCAGCCGCTGCAGCGCCTCGGCGTAGCGCGCGCGGGTCCGTTCGATCACGTCTTCCGGCAGCTTCGGTCCGGGCGCGGTCTTGTTCCAGTCCAGCGTTTCCAGGTAGTCGCGGACGATCTGCTTGTCATAGCTCGGCGGGCTGCTGCCGACCTGGTATTCGTCGGCGGGCCAGTAGCGCGAGGAATCCGGCGTCAGCATCTCGTCCATCACGTACAGCCGGCCATCGGCGTCGGTGCCGAACTCGAACTTGGTGTCGGCCAGCAGGATCCCGCGCTCGGCGGCGTAGTCGGCGGCGAAGCGATACAGCCTGAGCGTCGCGTCGCGTACCGCCTCGGCCAGCTCGGCGCCGCACAGGCGCACGGCGGTGTCGAAGTCGATGTTCTCGTCGTGGTCGCCGACCGCGGCCTTGGTCGACGGGGTGAAGATCGGTTCGGCCAGCTTTTCGGCCTGGCGCAGGCCGTCGGGCAGGGCGATGCCGCTGATGCGGCCGGTGCGCTGGTAGTCCTTCCAGCCGCTGCCGATCACGTAGCCGCGGGCGATGCACTCGATCGGCACCGGCTTGAGCCTCCGGGCCACCACCGAGCGCTTCTCGTACGACGCGGGATCGACGCCCGCGGGCAGCACGTCGGCGACGTCGATCCCGGTCAGGTGGTTGGCGACGATGTGGCCGGTCTTGCCGAACCAGAAATTGCTGATCTGGCACAGCATCTCGCCCTTGCCCGGGATCGGGTCGGGCAGCACCACGTCGAACGCGCTGAGGCGGTCGGTCGCAACCATGAGCAGGTTGTCGCCGGGCAGGTCGAACACGTCGCGGACCTTGCCGCGGTGGCGCAACGGCAGGCCGGGCAGGTCGGATTCGGAAAGCGCGGGTCGCAGCAGGGTGTTGGACAACGTCGGATCCCTTGGTGGCACGTGGTCCCCGCCTGCGCCGGGGCGGCTGTCGGGCCGCCGGTTCCACGCGCGCGTGCGCGACGGGGCCGGGCAGTGTACGACGGTCCGCGCCCGGCTGCAGGTAAACTGCCGGCCTTGGCACCGGGCGAACCGGGGAGCGCGATGGTGCGGCACCGATGACCCGCTGGTACGGCAAGTTGCTCGGGGTGGTGCTCGGCATGGCGCTGCTGCGGTTCAACCCGCTGTTCGGGGCGCTGGCCGGGCTGCTGGTCGGCCACGCCTTCGACAGTGGCTGGTTCCGGCGGGAGGGCTCGAAGGGCCGTTCCGCCCCGGGACCGTCCGGCGACGACCCGTATGCCGTGCTCGGTGTCAGCGAACAGGCCAGCGACGCCGAGATCGAGCGCGCCTATCGCCGGCTGATATCGCGCCACCACCCGGACCGGGTGGGCGGCGACGCCGGTGAGCCGCACCGCCAGGCCGTCGCCCGCGCGGGTGAGATCAACCGCGCCTACAAGCGGATAAAGACCATGAGGAAACCGCCTGGATGATCAGGCCCACAACACCCATGTAGGAGCGACGTAAGTCGCGATCCCCGAACTCCGACCGCCTGCGCGGTCGCGACTTACGTCGCTCCTACAAGAACCGAGGCCCGCCCATGCAACCGACCGTCATCGCCCCGTCCATCCTTTCCGCCGACTTCGCCCGCCTTGGCGAGGAGGTCGACAACGTCATCAAGGCCGGCGCCGACTGGGTCCACTTCGATGTCATGGACAACCACTACGTGCCCAACCTGACCATCGGCCCGCTGGTCTGCGAGGCGCTGCGCAAGCATGGCGTGACCGCACCGATCGACGTGCACCTGATGGTCGAGCCGGTCGACCGCATCGTCCCGGACTTCGCCAAGGCCGGCGCCTCGCTGATCAGCTTCCACCCCGAGGCCAGCCGCCACGTCCACCGCACCGTGCAGCTGATCAAGTCGCATGGCTGCCAGGCCGGGCTGGTGCTCAACCCCGGCACCCCGGTGGAGGTGCTCGACTACGTACTCGACGAACTCGACATGGTGCTGCTGATGTCGGTCAACCCCGGCTTCGGCGGGCAGGCGTTCATCCCGTCCACGCTCGACAAGCTGCGCCGCGTGCGCGAGCGGATCGACAACAGCGGCCGTGCGATCCGACTGGAGATCGACGGCGGGGTCAAGGTCGACAACATCGCCGAAATCGCGGCCGCCGGCGCCGACACCTTCGTCGCCGGTTCGGCGATCTTCAACGCTCCCGACTACGCCGACGTGGTCGGCCGGATGAAGGCGGCGGTGGCCGGCGTGCGCGGCTGAGGCCGGCGCAAAAAGAAGACCGATGTCCGGGGCGGCCATCGGTCTCCAGCAATGATTGGAGGCAATCCCGCCTCCGCCAGTCGTCCCTGTTATGGCCTTCCATGCTCCGGGCATTGCATTACGTGGCGATGACAGCGGAGGCAGGTCGCCGCCGCTTTCACGACGGTATTGCTAGCCTGCCGCGATGACCGAATCCCGTATCGCCCTGGCTTCGCCGCGCTGGCGCCTGATCCTCAACGGCAAGTCCGCCGGCGACGAGCCGCTGCGCGCGGCGGTCGCGGCGATGCGCGAACAGGGCATCGCATTGAGCGTGCGGGTGACCTGGGAGGAGGGCGACGCCGAGCGCTACGTCGCCGAAGCGATCGCCGACGGCGTCGACACCGTGGTCGCGGCCGGCGGCGACGGCACCCTGAGCGAAGTGGCGACCACCCTCGCGCACCGCGATAAGGACGCCGACGCATTGCCGAGCTTGGCGCTGGTGCCGATGGGCACGGCCAACGACTTCGCCAGCGCCGCGGAAATCCCGCTGGAGCCGGAGGCGGCGCTGGAACTGGTGCGCAGCACGACCGCGCAGCCGATCGACCTGCTGCGCATCGACAGCAACGACCGCGTCCACTGGTGCGCCAACCTCGCCAGCGGTGGCTTCGGCACCCAGGTCACGGTCGAGACCGACGAGGGCCTGAAGAAGATGCTC
Source organism: Lysobacter sp. F60174L2 (assembly GCF_052547135.1). Taxonomy (NCBI): domain Bacteria; kingdom Pseudomonadati; phylum Pseudomonadota; class Gammaproteobacteria; order Lysobacterales; family Lysobacteraceae; genus Lysobacter; species Lysobacter sp. F60174L2. Next base: position 690,485 of record NZ_JBQWRA010000001.1, read on the forward strand.
GGCGGGCTGGCCTACATGATCACCGGCATCGCCAAACTCGGCCGGATCGACCCGGTCCAGGCCCGGATCAGCGCGACCACGACCGCCGGCGAGGCGTTCGAATGGCAGGGCGGTTTCATCGCCCTTGGCATCGGCAACGGCCGCCAGGCCGGCGGTGGCCAGGCGCTGTGTCCGGATGCGGTGATCGATGACGACCTGCTCGACCTGACCATCGTCCCCGAACTCGAAGGCGAGGTCGCGGCCACCCTCGGCGCGCTGATGGCGGAGGGCAAGGACGCCGCGCTCGAACGCCTGGCGGTGCGCCGGCAACTGCCGTGGGTCGAGATCGAGGCCGACGCGCCGCTCACCCTCAACCTCGACGGCGAGCCGGTCGAGTCGACCCGCTTCCATGTCGACTGCGTGGCCCGGCGCGTGCGCATGCACTTGCCGCCGGGTTGCCCGTTGCTGCGTCCGCCCGGCAATCCGCTGCCGGCCACGGACGAATCGCCGGACTCCCCGCCGGGGCTTGTCATGGCGTAGACTGCGCCGAATGAATTTCCGGGCGAACCAGTTTCTCTGCGATACCGGCTCCTGCAATGCCGGTACGGGTTGGCGATGGTGGCTTGCCGCCGTCGTCCCCGATCCGTCGCATCCAGAGGAAATGCCGAGTGTCCACGCCCGACAGCCAGTTCGAACGCTTCAACCAGCAGGCCGCTGACGGCCATACCCGCATCCCGGTGGTGCGCGAGGTGTTTTCCGACCTCGACACGCCACTGTCGGTCTACCTGAAACTCGCCGACGGTCCGCACACCTACCTGTTCGAATCGGTCGAGGGCGGCGAGCGCTTCGGCCGCTACTCGATCATCGGCCTGCCTGCGCGTCGGGTGTACGCGTTCGCCGGCCACACCCTGTACGTCACCGAGCACGGCGAGCTGGTCGAGGCGCGCGAAGTCGCCGACCCGTTCGCCGAGGTCGAGCGCCTGCGCACGCAGTTCTCGGTGCCGCGGATCGACGGCCTGCCGGGCTTTACCGGCGGCCTGGTCGGCTGGTTCGGCTTCGAGTGCATCCAGTACATCGAGTCGCGGCTGGCCGGTGGCGACAAGCCCGACGAACTCGGCACCCCCGACATCCTGCTGATGCTCAGCGAGGAGGTCGCGGTGTTCGACAACCTCAAGGGCCGGTTGTACCTGGTCGTGCACGCCGACCCGGCCGAGCCGCAGGCGTACGCGCGCGCCAACCGCCGGCTCGACCAGCTGGTGCACCGCCTGCGCAACAGTGGCGCGAGCTACCCCGAGACGCTCGATCCCAATGGCCTGGACGAAGCCGATTTCGTCTCCGGGTTCACCCGCGAAGCCTTCATCGAGGCGGTCGAGCAGTCGAAGGAATACATCCGCGCCGGCGATATCTTCCAGGTCGTGCTGAGCCAGCGCCTGAGCGTGCCGTTCAGGGCGCGTCCGGTCGACGTCTACCGCGCCTTGCGCGCGCTGAACCCGTCGCCGTACATGTACTTCCTCGACGTCGGCGAGATGCAGGTGGTCGGCTCATCGCCGGAGATCCTGGTCCGGCTCGAGCACGACGAGGCCGGGCGCGGCACCGTCACCGTGCGGCCGATCGCCGGCACCCGCCCGCGCGGCGCGACCCCGGCCGAAGATTCCGCACTCGAAGCCGAACTGCTCGCCGACCCGAAGGAACGCGCCGAGCACCTGATGCTGATCGACCTCGGCCGCAACGACGTCGGCCGGGTCAGCGAGGCGGGCACGGTCGAGGTCGGCGAGCAGTTCGTGATCGAACGCTACAGCCACGTCATGCACATCGTCAGCGAGGTCACCGGCACGCTGAAGCCGGGCCTGGGCTATGCCGACGTGCTGCGCGCGACGTTCCCGGCCGGCACCGTCAGCGGCGCGCCGAAGATCCGCGCGCTGGAGGTGATCCGCGAACTCGAGCCGATCAAGCGCAACGTCTACGCCGGCAGCATCGGCTACCTCGGCTGGCACGGCGACGCCGACACCGCGATCGCGATCCGCACCGCGGTGATCCAGGACGGCCGCCTGCACGTGCAGGCCGGCGCCGGCATCGTGTACGACTCCGACCCGGAAAAGGAATGGGACGAGACCATGAACAAGGGACGCGCGCTGTTCCGCGCGGTTGCCGAAGCGGCGCGGGGGCTCTGACGTGCTGCTGATGATCGACAACTACGACAGCTTCACCTGGAACCTCGTGCAGTACCTGCAGGTACTCGGGGCCGAGGTGAAGGTGGTGCGCAACGACGAGCTGGACATCGCGCGGATCGAGGCGCTGGCGCCGGAGCGCATCGTGATCTCGCCGGGGCCGTGCACGCCGAACGAGGCGGGCGTATCGCTGCAGCTGATCGAACGGCTCGGCGCGCGCGTGCCGATCCTCGGCGTCTGCCTGGGCCACCAGGCGATCGGGCAGGTCTACGGCGGCGAGGTGGTGCGGGCCAAACGGATCATGCATGGCAAGACCTCGCCAATCCGGCACCAGGGCCGCGGCGTGTTCGCCGGCCTGCCGGACGGTTACGAGGCGACGCGCTACCACTCGCTGGTGGTCGCCCGCGACAGCGTGCCCGACTGCCTGGAAATCACCGCGTGGACCGAGGACGAGGCGGGCGGGTTCGATGAAGTCATGGGCCTGCGTCATCGCGAACATCCGGTCGAGGGCGTGCAGTTCCATCCCGAGTCGATCCTGACCGAGCACGGCCACGCGATGCTGAAGAACTTCCTGGAGCGTTGAACGAGATGCCGATCACCCCGCAAGAAGCCCTGCAGCGCACCATCGAGCACCGCGAGATCTTCTTTGATGAGATGGTCGAGCTGATGCGCATGATCATGCGCGGCGAGGTCTCGCCGTTGATGACCGCGGCGATCATCACCGGCCTGCGGGTCAAGAAGGAAACGGTCGGCGAGATCGCCGGTGCGGCGCGGGTGATGCGCGAGTTCGCGCGGCCGGTCGAGGTCGCCGACCGCACCCACCTGGTCGACATCGTCGGCACCGGTGGCGATGGCGCGCACACCTTCAACATCTCCACCGCGAGCAGCATCGTGATCGCGGCGGCCGGCGGCCGGGTGGCCAAGCACGGCGGCCGCAGCGTGTCGTCGAAGTCCGGCAGCGCCGATGCGTTCGAGGCGCTGGGCGCGGCGATCGAGCTGCAGCCCGAACAGGTCGCGCGCTGCATCGAGCGCACCGGCATCGGCTTCATGTACGCGCCGCTGCACCACCCGGCGATGAAGATGGTGGCACCGGTGCGCAAGGAGATGGGCGTGCGCACGCTGTTCAACATCCTCGGTCCGCTGACCAACCCGGCCAACGCGCCGAGCATCCTGATGGGCGTGTTCCATCCCGACCTGGTCGGCATCCAGGTCCGCGTGCTGCAGGAGATGGGCGCGCAGCGCGCGCTGGTGGTGTGGGGGCGCGACGGCATGGACGAGCTGTCGCTCGGCGCCGGCTCACTGGTCGGCGAGCTGCGCGACGGCGAAGTGCGCGAGTACGAGGTGCACCCGGAGGACTACGGCATTGCGATGGCGGCCAGCCGTAACCTACAGGTCGCCAACCCCGACGAGTCGATCGCGATGCTGCGCGAGGCGCTGGACGGTGTCGACGGGCTGCCGCGCGAGATCGTGGTGTTCAATGCCGGCGCGGCGCTGTACGTGGCCGGGGTGGCCGAAGACATCGGTGACGGCATCGATCGCGCACGCAAGGCGATCGCATCGGGCGCGGCGCGCGCCAAGCTCGACGAGTTCGTGGCGGTGACCCGGGAACTGGCGGGGCATGGCGTGGCGGGCGCGGGACAATGAGCAACATCCTCGACACCATCCTCGCGCGCAAGCATGAGGAAGTGCGCCAGCGCAGCCAGATCCGCACGCTCGACAGCGTCCGCGCACGCGCCGCCAACCAGCCGCCGCCACGCGGTTTCGTCGAAGCGATCCGGCGCAAGCACGCGGCCGGCGAGGCCGCGGTGATCGCCGAGGTCAAGAAAGCCAGCCCGTCGAAGGGCCTGATCCGCAAGGACTTCGACCCCGCCGCGATTGCCCGCAGCTACGAGGCCGGCGGCGCGGCGTGCCTGTCCGTCCTCACTGATGTCGACTTCTTCCAGGGCAGCAACCGCTACCTCGGCGAGGCGCGCGACGCCTGCCGCCTGCCGGTGCTGCGCAAGGATTTCATCGTCGACCCCTACCAGGTTTTTGAAGCGCGCATGATCGGCGCCGACTGCATCTTGCTTATCGTCGCCGCGCTGGAGGACGGGCCGCTGGTGGAGATGGCCAACCTCGCGCACGAGCTCGGCATGGACGTGCTGGTCGAGGTGCACGACATCGACGAACTGGAGCGCGCGCTGCAGGCCGACTGCGAGCTCATCGGCGTCAACAACCGCGACCTGCGCAGCTTCGAAGTGTCGCTCGACACGTCGCTGGATCTCAAGGGCGCGGTGCCGCCGGACCGCACGATGGTCACCGAGAGCGGCATTGTCAGCCGCGACGACGTCGCCCGGTTGCGCGGCGCCGGCATCCACACGTTCCTGATCGGTGAATCGTTCATGCGCGAGTCCGACCCGGGGGTGGCGCTGCAGCGGATGTTCGCGCCATGAGCACCGCCGGCGCGGAGCCCCGCAAGGACTATCCGGCCTCGCGCGATGGCGCGCCACTGGTGGTGTTCGATTTCGACCACACCCTGTACGACGGCGACTCCGGTGGCCACCTGTTCCGCTGGCTGATCCTGCGCGATTGGCGACGGATCGTCCTGGCGCTGCTGATCGCGCCGCTGTTCGGACCGATGGTGGCGTTCCTGCCGACCCGCCGCGTCGGCATCTCCGGCTTCGTCTGGGCCGGGACGATCGGCTTCCATCGGCGTCGCGACCTCGACACGCTGATCGACCGGTATGTCGCGCGGCACACCGATGAACTCCGGCCCCGCCTGTTGCCGGTCGCGCTGGACGTGCTTCACCGGCATCGCCAGGCCGGCGATCGGGTGGTGGTCGCGACGGGGGCCCCGCCGGAACTGGCGCGCGCGATCCTGGCCTTCGTCGCCCACGAAGACCTGCCGGTGGTCGGCACCGAGGTCGGCCCGCGGTTCGGCGCGGTGGTCGCAACCCGCCACTGCCACAACGAAATGAAGATGACGATGCTGCGCGAAGCCGGCTACACGGCGCCGGTGGCGGTCGCCTATTCCGACAGCAGCGCCGACCTGCCGCTGCTGCTGGCGGCCGACAGGCCCGTGGTGGTGAACCCGAAGGCGAACCGGGTGGAGTGGTTCCGCGAGGCTCTTCCGCCCGCCACACCGATCCTCAACTGGGGCTGCCCGGGGCGGGCTGGCGAGCCGGTGCCCGCCGCCGTGCCGTCCTCGTCGTAGGAACGACGCAAACGAAACGGGCGACCCGAAGGCCGCCCGTTCGAGTCAAGCATTGCCGACTCAGCGGGTGCCGTACAGCACCACGGTCTTGCCGCGGGCATGCAGCTTGCCGTCGGCCTGCAGCTTCTTGAGCACGCGGCCGGCCATCTCTCGCGAGCAGCCGACCAGGCGCGACAGCTCCTGGCGGGACACGCGCAACTGGGTGCCGTCGGGATGGCTCATCGCCTCCGGCTCCTTGGCCAGGTCGTGCAGGGCGCGGACGATGCGGTCGGTGACGTCGAGGAATGCCAGGCGGCCGGCTTTCCTGCTGGTATCGAGCAACCGGCGGGAGATCTGCGCGCCGATCGAATACAGCAGCTTCGGCGCATCGGTGGCCAGCCGCGACAGCAGCAGGTCGTAGAAGCGCTCGTGGCCGATCTCGGCCAGTTCGCATGGCGTGCGGGTGCGCAGGATCACTTCGCGCTGGTCGTTCTCGATGAACAGGCCCAGCTCGCCGACGAACTCGCCGGGACCGAAGTAGCCCAGGACCAGCTCGCGGCCGTCGTCCTCCTCGGTGATGATGCTGACCGAGCCGGACACCACGTAGTACAGGGTGCTGGCCGGGTCGCCCGGGCGGAACACGTCGGTGCGCGACGGGTACCGCCGACGGTGGCAGTGGGCAAGGAATCGTTCGATGACCGCGCCGTCGGGCATCAGCGGGCTGTTGGTTCTACGCAGAGCAGTCAATGGGGCTACCAGGTTGGCGGACATAGGCTAAGTGCTCGAGGCATCCGGCGAGCTTAGGTCGAACTGGCGGCGCGTGGCAAATCCCGCCGCTGAGCGGCAGCCGGACCGGGGCGCGGTCGCGCGAGGCCGCGCACGCGGGGTCGCGGCCGCGCATTTTCCCCGCGCCGGCAATTGCCCCATAATCCCCGCCCTGTCCGACGTACCGGGAAACCACCGTGGTCAAGCCGTTGCCGCGCCTGAGGTTGCAGGGTTTCAACAACCTCACCAAGGCACTCTCGTTCAACATCTACGATGTCAGCTTCGCCGCCTCCGAAGAGGAGCGGCAGCGCTATATCGAGTACATCGACGAGGCCTACAACGCCGACCGGCTGACCCAGATCCTGACGGACGTGGCGGACATCATCGGCGCCAACATCCTCAACATCGCGCGCCAGGACTACGACCCGCAGGGCGCGTCGGTCACCATCCTCATCTCCGAGGAGCCGGTGATCGACAAGAAGGATGCCAAGGGCGTGATTTCCGATGCCGTGGTCGCGCACATGGACAAGTCGCACATCACGGTGCACACGTATCCGGAGACCCATCCGGACAACGGCATCGCGACGTTCCGTGCCGACATCGACGTGGCGACCTGCGGGGTGATCTCGCCGCTGAAGGCGCTGAACTACCTGATCGAGTCGCTGGAGTCCGACATCGTGATCATGGACTACCGGGTCCGTGGCTTCACCCGCGACGTCAAGGGCAAGAAGCATTACATCGACCACAAGATCAATTCGATCCAGGACTACCTGCACAAGAACATCCGTTCGCGCTACGAGATGCTCGACGTCAATGTCTACCAGGAAAACATCTTCCACACGAAGATGCACCTGAAGGATTTCGACCTCGACCAGTACCTGTTCGAGGAGAAGGCGCGCAATCTGTCGTTCAAGGAGCGGATGAAGATCGAGGCGCGGCTGAAGCGCGAGATCGAGGAGCTGTACCACGGGCGCAACCTGGTCGATTGACCGGCGGCGTGGTGGGATGCGGAAGGCCGGCGTTGGTGCCGGCTTTTCTGTTTCCGGGTATCGGTGTCGGTGTCGAGGTTGAGGTCAACATCGGCAGTCGGGGGTGCTCAAAATCAACAGCAGGGCGGCTCGGCTTCGGCGAGGGGCGCCGCCCTGCCGGGGTATTGTCTCCGCCCCTCCGTCGGGCCGTCCATCGCCCGAGTCGGGGACGCGCGCCCGCTCCGCGGTCCGGCCCGGCGCAGCGCGCCGGGCGTTCGCCCAGACCGCGCGGCATGCCGCGCAAACGGTCTGGACTCACCCATGGCGCGCTCTCCGCAATACCCCGACAGGACGCCGCTTCGCGGCTTGGGGCTGTGGCGCTGGTTGGTTGAAGGAATGTTTCGTCGACGGCGCGGAACGAGCCGGCTGGCGTCGCCTGCGCCAAAGCGACTCCCTCCGCTGTAGGAGCGACGTAAGTCGCGACGCTCTGACCCCCCGAGGCGGCAAGGCATTCGCGACTTACGCCGCTCCTACAAAAGGCGCCCTGCTCTTCCCCCTCCGGCCGCCTCCTGCGCGTACAGCCGAAGACGCCATGTCCCTGACTTTACAGACCCTTCAGACCCGATACGCCACGGTCTTCATCAGCTTCGACGCAGCCGCCATCAAGGTCGGAACCGGCGGCGGCAAGACCCGCGCGCCGGCCGCTTCGGCGTTGGCGGCATGGCGGGCCTCGTCGGCCTTCATCACCCCGAGGATCGCCCGGCTGCGTGCGTCGGCCGGCGGCAACGATTCCAGGTGCTCGTCGATGTGCGCCTCGACCTGACGCTCGGTCTCGACCACGAAGCCGAGATTCCAGCCGTCGCCGCGCAGGCCGGCGAGGGCACCGATGGCGTAGCTGCCGGCGTACCACAACGGGTTGAGCAGGCTGGGGCGGCTGTCGAGTTCGCGCAGGCGCTGGTGGCACCAGGCCAGGTGGTCGGTCTCCTCCTGCGCGGCGTCGAGCAGGTGGGCGCGGGTCGCCTCGTCGCGGGCCACCGCGGCCTGGCCGCAATACAGGGCCTGGGCGCAGACCTCGCCGACATGGTTGATCCGCATCAGGCCGGCCGAGTGGCGGCGCTCGTCATCCTCCAGCACGATCTCGGCCTGGTCGGCGGCGGGATTCGGGCGCAGTGCGGGCGGCGCGCCGAGCACGGTTTCGAGGGCGCGCTGGGCATCGCCGAGCAGGCGGTCGAGCGGAGACAGGGTGCGAACGTTCATGGCGTCGATTCTACGGCCGGGCGGTGAGAGGGCGGTGCAGGAGCGAGCGCGTCGGCGAGGAACTCCAGCGGGTGTCGCACCGGCAGGTCGGTGCCGCCGGCCAGATGCAGGCGGCAGCCGATATTGGCGCTGAGCAGGGCGGTCGCGCCGCTGGCGGCGAACTGGTCGAGCAGGGGCTGGCGATAGTCGGTGGCGCGGCCGGGGTCGGTCAGCATCTGCAGGCCGGCCGCGCCGCAGCAGCCGAAGCCGGCATCGAGTTCGACCACGGTCAGCCCGGGTACCTGCGCCAGCAGCCGGCGCAGCGCGGGAGCCGAGCGCACCACGTTGCGCTGGGTGCAGGGCAGGTGCAGGGCGACGCGCTCGCGGCGTTCGGCGAAGTGCAGCTGCGCGCGGCGACTGTCAAGGAACGCCAGTGCGTCGATGGCCGCCGGCCCGAGCGCGGTGGCGACGGCCTCGTGGCAGCCACTGGCCAGCGTCAGCACGCGCTCCTGGCCGGCGAATGCGACGCGGTTCGCCGCTGCCAGCCGCTCGGCGGCGGCGGTGTCGCCGGCATGTGCGTGCAGGCTGCCGCAGCAGGTCTGCGCCGCCGGCATCCGCAGCTCGATCGACAGCGCCGCGCACAGCCGCGCCAGCGCGTCGCGGGTGGCGGATTCATAGGGCTGGGCGATGCAGCCGATGAACAGCGCGGCCGATTCCGTCGCCACGGGGCTGGCGATGACCGGTTCCACGGGCTGCGCGGGGGCGGGGGGCGGTGGCAGCAGGCGCCATCGCCGTGGCAACAGGGGGTGGCCGAGGCGGTACAACGCCAGCAGCCGGGCGAGCAGCCGCGGGCGGGCGACGAGCGCGGTGGCGAGGTGTCGCCGCAGCCCCGGCCGGCGCCGGCTGCGCTGCCGGCGCCGGGTCTCGACCAGCAATGCGCCATACTCCACGCCGGCCGGGCACACGGCTTCGCAACTGCGACAGCCCAGGCAGTGGTCGAGGTGGCTGTCGCCAATGGCGGTCGGCTCGATGGTGTCCAGTGCCCAGGCCCGTGCCAGCGCGATCCGGCCGCGCGGCGACTCGGCCTCGAGCTGGTCGTGCCGGTAGGTCGGGCAGGCCGGAAGGCACAGCCCGCATTGCACGCAGCGGTCGGCCAGCGCCACCAGCGGGTCGGCGGGTGGCGGGCGCGTGGCAAAGGGCATGCGGCGATGCTAGCATGGGCGGCTCGGTGGACTTGCGGCGCGTCGTCTGGCCCGCTATCATTCCGCCTCTTTCGTTTCCCGAATACCTAAAACGCGTGGCGAAATTCCGGCGTGGCCCAGCGGCCCGCTACGGAATCAGCCCGGCCAGGTACCCAAAGAAGAGCAGTCATGAAGACATTCACCGCCAAGAACGAGACCGTCCAGCGTGACTGGTACCTGGTCGACGCCTCCGGCAAGACCTTGGGCCGCCTGGCCGCCGAGCTTGCCCACCGCCTGCGTGGCAAGCACAAGCCGGTGTTCACCCCGCACGTCGATACCGGCGATTACCTGGTGGTGATCAACGCCGAGAAGATCGTGGTCACCGGCAACAAGCTGGCCGACAAGAAGTACCACCGGTTCACCGGCTACGTCGGCAACCTGAAGACCGAGACCCTGGCCCAGGCGCTTGAGCGCCACCCCGAGCGCGTCATCGAGACCGCCGTCAAGGGCATGTTGCCGAAGAACCCGCTCGGCCGCGCGATGTACCGCAAGCTCAAGGTCTACGCCGGCGCCGAGCATCCGCACGCCGCCCAGCAGCCGCAGCCGCTCGATATCTAAGGTCACTACGCATATGGCAATCCAGCAGAACTACGGCACCGGCCGCCGCAAGTCCTCCACCGCTCGCGTGTACCTGCGCAAGGGCGAGGGCAACATCACCATCAACAAGCGCTCGATCGAGGAGTTCTTCGGCCGCGAGACCGCGCGCATGATCGTGCGCCAGCCGCTCGAGCTGACCAAGAACACCGACAAGTTCGACGTCAACGTCACCGTCGCCGGCGGCGGCACCACCGGCCAGGCCGGTGCGATCCGCCTGGGCATCGCCCGCGCGCTGGTCGAGTACGACGAGTCGCTGAAGGGCGAACTGCGCAAGGCCGGCTTCGTCACCCGCGACGCCCGCGAGGTCGAGCGCAAGAAGGTCGGCCTGCACAAGGCGCGTCGTGCAACCCAGTTCTCGAAGCGCTAAAATACGCTCCGACGACACCAGTTCCACAGCCCCGTCGCCAAGCGGTAAGGCACCTGACTCTGACTCAGGCATTCGGTGGTTCGAATCCATCCGGGGCTGCCAGTTCCAAACGAAGAAGCCCGCCTCACGGCGGGCTTTTTCGTGTCCGCTGGTCGCGGATCGGGGCTAACCGTTACAATTGAAACCATCGCGTCTCGATGTCGCAACCCGGAGATTTTCAATGAAGCTTGGTTCCCTCAAGGAAGGCGGCCGCGACGGCACGCTGATCGTGGTGTCGCGCGACCTCGCCCGCGCGGTTCGCGCGACCGGCATCGCCAACACCCTGCAGCGCGCCCTGGAGGACTGGTCCAACATCGCGCCGCGGCTCAACGCGCTGTCCGGCGCCCTCAACGAAGGCAAGGCCGACGGCGCGTTCGACCTAGACGTGGCCGCGCTGGCGGCGCCGTTGCCGCGCGCCTACGAGTTCGTCGACGGCAGCGCCTACCTGCCGCATGTCGAGCGCGTGCGCCGCGCCCGCGGCGCGCAGGTGCCGGAAAGCTTCTACACCGATCCGTTGATGTACCAGGCGGTCAGCGCCGGCTTCCTCGGCCCGCGCGACCCGGTGCGGGTGCCGAGCGAGGAGTACGGCATCGACCTGGAGGCCGAGCTGGTGGTCATCACCGACGACGTGCCGATGGCGATCACCCCGGAGCAGGCCGCCCGCCACATCCAGCTGATCGGACTGGTCAACGACGTGTCGCTGCGCAACCTGATCCCGGGCGAGCTGGCCAAGGGCTTCGGCTTCGTCCAGTCCAAGCCGCGCTCCGGCCTGAGCCCGGTGTTCGTCACGCCCGACGAGCTCGGCGATGTCTGGCGCGACAGCAAGGTCCACCTGCCGCTGCTGACCCATGTCAACGGCAAGTGGTTCGGCGCACCGGAGGCCGGGGTCGACATGCAGTTCAACTTCGCCCAGCTGGTCGCGCACGTGACCCGGACCCGGCCGCTGTCGGCCGGCACCATCGTCGGTTCCGGCACCATCGCCAACGAGGACACCAGCCTCGGCGCCTCGTGCTTCGCCGAGCAGCGCACGGTCGAGACCCTGCGCGACGGCAAGCCGTCGACGCCGTTCATGAGCTATGGCGACGTGGTCCGCATCGAGATGCTCGACAAGGCCGGCAACAGCATCTTCGGCGCGATCGAGCAGCGCATCGAGCGCCACGACGCCTGACCGGCGGCGGCACGCGCCGGCGGATGGTCGTCCGCCGGCGCCCGCATCGGATACCGTGCTCAGGGGGGAGCGCAGATGACAGAAGGAAGGTCGCGGGTGGACCAATTGCAGCTGTATTCGTACTGGCGATCGAGCGCCGCGTACCGCGTGCGGATCGGGCTGAACCTCAAGGGCCTGGGCTACGAGACGATCCCGGTGCACCTGGTCCGCGACGGTGGCGAGCAGCATGCCGAAAGCTACCGCGGGATCAACCCGCAGGAGCTGGTGCCGGTGCTCAAGCACGGCGACCGGATCCTGCGCCAGTCGGTCGCGATCCTCGAATACCTGGACGAGACCTGGCCCGAGCCGGCGCTGCTGCCGGTGACCAGCCGCGACCGCCAGCGCGCGCGCGCGATCGCCCAGGCGGTGGCCTGCGACATCCACCCGCTCAACAACCTGCGGGTGCTGCAGTACTTCGACAACACCTGGAACGTGCCGCAGCCCGAGCGCGACGAATGGGTGCGGCACTGGATCGTCGGCGGGTTCGCCGCGGTCGAGGCCATGCTCAACGACCATCCTTCGACCGGCGAGTTCTGCGAAGGCAACATCCCGGGCCTGGCGGACTGCTGCCTCATCCCGCAGGTCTACAACGCGCGGCGGTTCGGGGTCGACCTCGCCGCGTTCCCGACGATCGAGCGGATCGACAGGGCCTGCCTCGCGTTGCCGGCGTTCGATGCGGCGCGGCCGGAAAACCAGCCCGACGCGCCCCAGCCCAACTGAGGCGCGCGTTGCCGGTTACGTGTCCGCGTTGAACACGTCCGCGTAGGGGTCGTGCTCGGCGTCGGAGCCTTCCGACAACCGGAACTTCAACGCCAGGCCGTCGCGCGAGTCGGCCGCCTGCAGCGCCTCCTCCATGCCGATCCGGCCTTCCTTCTGCAGCCGGAACAGGCACTGGTCGAAGGTCTCCATGCCTTCCTCCAGCGTCTCCTCCATCGCGTGCTTGATCTCGTGGACCTGGCCGCGGCGCATCAGGTCGCGGATGTGCGGGGTGTTGATCAGCACCTCGGCGGCCGGCAGGCGGCGACCGTCGGTGCCGATCACCAGCCGTTGCGAGATCACCGCCTTCAGGTTCAACGCCAGGTTCATCAGCACGTTCTTGTGCGCGGCCTCGGGGAAGAAGTTGAGGATGCGCTCCAGGGTCTGGTCGGCGTTGTTGGAGTGCAGCGTGGCCAGGCAGAGGTGGCCGGTCTCGGCGAACGCGATCGCCGCCTCCATCGTGGTCTGGTCGAGGATCTCGCCGATCAGGATCACGTCCGGCGCTTCGCGCATCGCGTTCTTCAGCGCGTTGTGGAAGGTGTGGGTGTCGAGCCCGACCTCGCGCTGGTTGACGATCGAGCGCTTGTGCCGGTGCAGGTATTCGATCGGGTCCTCGATGGTGAGGATGTGGCCGGCGATGTGGCTGTTGCGGTGGTCGATCATCGACGCCAGCGTGGTCGACTTGCCCGAGCCGGTGGAACCGACGATCAGCACCAGCCCGCGCGGCGCCATGATGATGTTCTTGAGTACCGGCGGAAGTTGCAGTTCCTCGATCGACGGGATCACGCTGCGGATCGCGCGGATCACCATGCCGATCTCGCCGCGCTGCTTGAACACGTTGATGCGGAAACGCCCGGCGTCGGGCAGCGCATAGGCTATGTTCAGTTCCAGGTCGCGCTCGAACTGCGGCACCTGGCCCTCGTCCATCAGCGAGTAGGCGATCTTCTTGACCATGCCCGGCGGCAAGCCGGTGTTGCCCAGCGGATGCAGCCGGCCCTCGATCTTGATGTAGACCGGCGCGCCAGTGGACAGGAACATGTCCGACGCGTTCTTCTCCGTCATCAGCTTCAGGAAATAGCCGATGTCCATGCACACACCCCTAAATGAATCCGGCGTACGGTTGCCATTGCAAGCGCGGCGCCAGCTTGATCACAATGGCCGCGCGAAAAACTTCCGACACGGCTCCCCTATGCATCGCAGCTTCGCACAATTTCGTTACCTGCTACTGGGCGCAGTTCTCGCTTGCACGATCAGTGCCTGCGCGACCCTGCCGCCGCCGACCGCCGAGCTCAACAGCGCCCAGCAGGCGGTGGTACGCGCCACCGGTGCCGACGCCGACCAGTATGCGCCCGACCCGCTGGCAACCGCCCGCACCGGCCTGACCCGGGCCCAGGCGGCGATGGCCGAGGGTCGCAACGACGATGCCCGCAAACTCGCGCTGGCGGCGTGGTCGGATGCCGACCTGGCCTACGCATTGAGCCGGGAGGCGCTGGCCACCTCCGAACTGGCCCAGCGCCGGTCCGAGGTCGAACAGCTGCAGCAACGCCTGCAAGGGGAGGGTGGCCGATGAAGATCCAGACGACCGTGCTGGCGATCGCGCTGGCCACGTCATTGCTCGCGGCAGTGCCTGCGTACGCGGCCGAAGACGCCGCCGCCATCGAGCTGTCGCAACAGCTGAACGCGCTCGACGCCGACAGCGAAACCGCGAATCTGGCGGCCTACGAGCGACTGCAGGCCCGGCAGGCTGTCGCGGCCATGGCCACCGCCCGCAGCAGCCAGTACGACGCCGCCTATTACGTGGCCCAGCGGCGGGTGCGGATCGCCGAGGTCGCCGCCCGTACCGAGGCGATGCAGCGCCAGGTCGACCGTCTGGAACGCGAGCGCAGCGAGCTGATCCTCGAGGCCAGCCGCCGCGACGCCGCCCAGGCGCGCGCCGAGGCCGAACGCCTGCGGATCCAGACCCGGATCCAGGCCGAAGAGGCCGCCCGCCTGCGCGCGCAGGCCACCAGCAGCACCGAGGCGATGCAGGACATCGAGTCGGCCCTGCAGAACGTCGCCGGCGATCAGGCCGCCAAGCTCAGGGCCGCCCGTGAGCGCGAGGCCGAACTGGCCCGCCAGGAAGCGGAATTGCTGCGCGAAGTGGAAGCCGGGTCCGACGCTTCCGACGACGATTGATAGATAAAAAAATCGTTATTCATCAACCGTTTGCAAGTCCCGGCCATGCCTGCCGGGGCTTGCCGGGCCATTCCGGGGCGGCGCTCCCACGAACCGCCGGCCGGGTCCCTTGCCGCCCCCCATCGGCAGGAGTAGGGTCGGATATCCAGGCGACCCGTTTTTTCGCTTGGCGAAGACCCAGGCCGACCATGCAGACCGACGCGTCAGTGGACATCCCGGAGCAGTATCCCGCCGTCGTGCAACTGGTGGCGGCCGGCCTTTACACCACCCCCGCAACGCCTCGACCGCCGGTCGGGGCGTTTTTGCATTCGTGAAGGAGGCTTTCATGTTCGACGAACAATCGCAGCCGGAAATCGACGCGCTGATCAAGGCCAACCCCGAGTTCAAGCAGCTCTACCAGCACCACAAGAAGCTCGACAAGAAGGTGATGGACGCGGAACTCGGTGTGTTGCCGATCGACGACACCACCCTGGCCCAGATGAAGCGCGAAAAGCTGGCTGCGAAGGATCGCCTGACCCGGATGTACGACGCACAGCCCCAGTAGGATCGATGGTCTGAAGAAAAAGTCCGCCGCGGGCGGTGGTGGTTATCCTCGTCGGTCCGCCATCGCCCGCTCCGCGGCACCGGTCGCGGCCGGACCCAACGGTCCCGCCACGCCTTCCCCCCGCATCATCCCTTAGACTTGCACGGGTCCGCCGCACCCCGCCGGCGCCAGGATCCCGCGCAATCGCATGGCCATTTCCCAGTCCGTACTCGACCTGATCGGCAACACCCCGATCGTCAAGGCCCAGCACCTCGACACCGGTGTCTGCGAGCTGTATTTCAAGCTCGAATCGCAGAACCCGGGCGGCTCGATCAAGGACCGCATCGGCCTGAAGATGATCGAAGCGGCCGAGGCCCGCGGGGACATCAAGCCCGGCGACACCCTGGTCGAGGGCACCGCCGGCAACACCGGCCTCGGCCTGGCCCTGGTCGCCCAGCAGAAGGGCTACAAGCTGGTGCTGGTGGTCCCGGACAAGATGAGCCGGGAGAAGATCTTCAACCTCAAGGCGATGGGCGCGCAGGTCGTGCTGACCCGCTCCGACGTCGCCAAGGGCCACCCGGACTACTACCAGGACCTCGCCGAGCGGCTCGCCCGCGAGACCCCGGGCGCCTACTTCATCAACCAGTTCGGCAACCCCGACAACCCGGCCGCGCACGAGCACGGCACCGGCCCGGAGATCCTCGCGCAGATGGCCGAGGTCGGCGGGCTGGACGCGATCGTGTTCGGTTGCGGCAGTTCCGGCACCATGACCGGCCTGTCGCGCTGCTTCGCCAAGCAGTCCCCGCACACCGAGCTGATCCTGGCCGACCCGGTCGGCTCGATCCTCACCGAGTACATCAACGAAGGCACCCTCAGCGACAAGTCGGCCAGCTGGATGGTCGAGGGCATCGGCGAGGACTTCCTGCCGGGGATCTCCGACTTCACCCGGGTGAAAAAGGCCTATGCCATCCCCGACAAGGAAAGCTTCCTGACCGCGCGCATGCTGCTGGAGAAGGAGGGCATCCTCGGTGGCTCGTCCACCGGCACCCTGCTGGCGGCCGCGCTGCGCTATTGCCGCGAGCAGACCACGCCGAAGAAGGTGCTGGTATTCGTCTGCGACACCGGCAACAAGTACCTGTCGAAGATGTACAACGACTACTGGATGGTCGACAACGGCTTCCTCGAGCGCGAGCAGGCCGGCAACCTCGGCGACCTGATCCTGCGCCCGTTCTCGCTGCGCGACACCGTCGTGGTCGGCCAGGGCGACCTGCTGGTGACCGCCTACCAGCGCATGAAGCTGTACGACGTCAGCCAGTTGCCGGTGATGCAGGACGACGAACTGGTCGGCATCGTCGACGAATCCGACATCCTGATGCACGTCTACGGCGACGAGGGCCGCTTCCGGGACCCGGTGGCGACGGCGATGGTCAGCAAGCTGGACAAGATCGATGTCAGCGCCCCGATCGAGGCGTTGCTGCCGGTGTTCGACCGTGGGCACGTCGCGATCATTGTTGATGGGGACAAATTCCTCGGGCTGATCACGCGGATCGACCTGCTGAACTATCTGCGTCGGCGGGTTGAGTGACGCGGTCGCGGGCGTGGGCTCCCGTTGCCGGTTCAGATATTGATCCGTTGTCCACACCCGCAACTGTTAAACTTCGCGGTTCGCCTTACCGTGGTAATGGAAAGCCAATATGAGCAGTAACCCCCGCGGCGACGCCGGCGCCAGGCCCGGCCTCGGCACCCTCGCCATCCACGCCGGCCAGTCCCCCGACCCCAGCACCGGCGCGGTGATGACGCCGATCTACCAGACCTCGACCTACGTCCAGTCGAGCCCGGGCGTGCACCAGGGGTTCGAGTACACCCGCAGCCACAACCCGACCCGGTTCGCCTACGAGCGCTGCGTCGCCGCGCTGGAAGGCGGTAGCCGGGGGTTCGCGTTCGCCTCGGGCATGGCCGCCACCTCGACGATCCTGGAACTGCTGGACTCCGGCAGCCACGTGATCGCGATGGACGACGTCTACGGCGGCACCTACCGCCTCTTCGAGCGCGTCCGCCGCCGCACCGCCGGCCTGGATTTCAGCTGGGTCGACCTCAGCGATGCCGCCGCCTTCGAGGCCGCGATCCGGCCCGAAACCAGGATGGTCTGGATCGAGACCCCGACCAACCCGCTGCTGAAGCTGGTCGACATCGCGCAGATCGCCGCGATCGCCCGCAAACGCGGCCTGATCGTGGTGGTCGATAACACGTTCAGCTCGCCGATCCTGCAGCGCCCGGTCGAACACGGCGCGCACATCGTCATGCACTCGGCGACCAAATACCTCAACGGCCATTCCGACATGGTCGGCGGCATGGCGGTGGTCGGTGATGACGCCGAACTGGCCGAGCAGATGGCGTTCCTGCAGAACTCGATTGGCGGGGTGCAGGGGCCGTTCGACAGCTTCCTGGCGTTGCGCGGGCTGAAAACATTGCATTTGCGGATGAAGGCGCACTGCGAGAACGCGCAGGCGCTGGCGGAATGGCTGGAAGCGCATCCCGCGATCGAGAAAGTGCTGTATCCGGGTCTGAAGTCGCACCCGCAGCATGAGCTGGCCAAGCGGCAGATGGATGGCTTCGGCGGAATGGTGTCGATCTACCTCAAGGGCGGAGTCGAGGCGGCGAAGCGGTTCTGCGAGCGGACCGAACTGTTCGCGCTGGCCGAGTCGCTGGGTGGCGTCGAAAGCCTAGTGAACCATCCGGCGATCATGACGCATGCGAGTGTGCCGGTGGAGCGTCGGGCGGAATTGGGAGTGGACGACAACCTGGTTCGACTGAGCGTGGGAGTGGAAAACGTATCCGATCTCCGAAATGATCTCGAGCGCTCGATCGAATCGAGCATCGGTACTTGAGGTCGGAACCTTGATGCCATCCTTCCTTGCCCATCTCAGGGACAGCGCCCGCTACCCCGAATTCTGGTCTTATTCCAGCTGGCTCGATATCGCAACCAAGTACCGACGCACGCGGCTGGGCCTGGCTTGGGTGTTCCTGCCCGTGGCCATCTTTGTCGGTGCGATTGGAAGCATTTATTCGCGATTGATGGGGCACGACCCTGCCTTTTTCATCGCCTACCTCGCCACGGGCTACGTGGTCTGGCGCTTCATGGTCCAGTGCACCAATGATGCCGCCTCGATCTTGCGTGGCCACAAGTCATTCATAATGGATGGACGGACGCGCCTGACCGATTTCGTGCTGCGCTCGCTTTCAAAGGCATTCTTCTATTTTGCCTGCTCCTCTCTGGTGCTGTTGGGCGTGCTGATATGGTCGCCGAACATGCATTGGACAAATATATTCACCATGGCTCTCACCTTTCCGTTGGTGATCGCCAATATGGTGTGGTGGTCAACCTGCATGTCGTTGATAGGTGCCCGCCATCCCGATGCTGGAGAGGCTGCAAACACCATGCTGCGCTTCGGGATGCTCCTTACTCCGATTCTCTGGGTGGGGGAGCGCTTCCCTCCAGGGCATATTGGCTGGTGGGCCGTACACCTCAATCCTGCGTATCACCTGATAACCGTAGTCCGCGCCCCAGTGCTGGGCGAAGCGATTCCATCTTCCAGCTTGATGTTTGTTGGAGCCCTAACGGTCGCGGGTTGGGGTCTCGCCAGTTTCCTGTACCGGCGATATGCGAGATTCGTCCCGTTGTGGATATGAGTGTGAGGATTTTGAATCAATGAGCACTTATATCCGTGCAGATGGCATCGGTCTCGATGTCCCATATTACGTGCAGCCGAAGCAAGACGATGCGTCGTGGTTCAAGACCTTACTTGGCGCTGCGACCTCGCTGCCCAAGCGCCATTTCGCGACACTGTTGGACAACGTTTCGTTCAATATCGAGGAAGGTGATCGAGTCGCCCTGATCGGTAGCAACGGAGCTGGAAAGACCACGTTGTTGCGAGTTTTGACAGGGGCTTTTCAGCCTACCCGTGGCCGCCTGCTGATGCAGGGCTCACGCCAAGCCTTGTTGAATCTGAGTCTGGGGTTCAACCAGGAAGGGACGTTGGTCGAGAACATTTTCCTGCGGGCGACGGCCATGGGAATGCGTGCCAACCAGGTGCGTGGCATGGTCGACTCGATCCTGGAGTTTTCCGAGTTGGCCGACCTGGCCAATCGTCGGCTGCTCACGCTCTCGTCGGGGCAGCGCATGCGATTGGGCTTCGCGATCTCCACGGCGATGCAACACGACATCATGCTACTGGACGAGTGGTTCGGTGCCGGCGACGCCCAGTTCGTCAAGAAAGCGAGGGGGCGTCTGATGGATCGCGTGGAGGGCAGCAAGATCGTCGTTGTCGCGAGTCACAACACGGACCTTGCAAAGAAGCTGTGCAACAAGGGTATGTTGATCCAGAAGGGCAGGGTCGCCTACTTCGGGGAAATTGACGAGGCCCTTGCCCGCTACCGGAAAGCAGTCCAGCGTGCGAAGGCCGAACGTGAAGCTGCCGCTGCCGGAGCTGCCGCCGCAACTCAAGCGCCACCCCCTATCAATCACCCAAGCAAAGCGAATTCGGCTGGCTCGCAATGAGTATCTGTAGCGAATGCGGCGTCATCGGCACGTACGGATGGTTCCGAAGTGAGAGGCCGACCGCATGAAGGATGGGCTGAAAAGCGGAACGCAGGGTGTGGAGGGCAGCAAGGGCCATGCCGCCGTCGAGAATGGTGTGGATCGCTGCGCGGCGCTCGAGCGTGAAGTGCAGGACCTCCGCATCGCACTGGGCAGGGAAGAGTCGAGACGTCTGGAACTGTTGTCCAGCACTTCTTGGAGGATTACCGCGCCGTTGCGAGCGGTGAAAACCAAAGGCTGGAAAAATGCGTTGCGCGGATTCGTCTCCCGGCCGTTGGATCTGGTGCGCCAACCAGTCGCTTCCCGGCCTGTTATCCCGCCGCCGTTGCGTGCGCTCCAAGAGCGGGACACGGAGAACAGCAACGAAACCTACCGGTTGGTTGATGCAACGGCCGCGCTGTCTCGAGTGATGGATGCCGCCGCGTCTGGGCGGGAGAAAGACGACTCGCTCCGCGTCTTCTTTCTGGGCAGCGATGAGCTGGCGCATGAACTATCGTTCGATGCTGCGGTTACCCGGGCGGAGGAAGCCGACTGGTCATCCCAGCTCGACAGTGGCCGGTTCGACTTCCTCCTTGTGGAGGCCGTCTGGCACGCAGGTAGCCGGGACTGGCGCCACAGCCTCGTTGCCGAGGCCGGGCAACGCGGGAAGGTCGAGGCCCTCATGAAAAGGTGCCACGAGATATCACTGCCAGTGGTGCTCTGGTTCCGGGAAGACCTGCGCAACTATGACCGCTTCTCCTGGCTGGCCCGACATGTCGATTTTCTGTATGCGGTCGATGATGCCATCCGTGGCAGGCTTGCATCCGATTACCCGGACAAGCACGTCCAGATACTGCCTGTAGCCATACAGCCCGCACTCCACAATCCGGTGCAGTCCTACGCCTTGAGGGAATCCCGGGACGCATTCAACGATCAGGTGTTGTTCGATGGTTGGTGGGAATTGTCCGCGGGCGCATCCGAGGATGTGCTGATCCAGGAGCTGCACGGTGCCGGACTGCGCATCTGCGAAAGCGAGTGGGAGTTCAGTGGCGTTCGGCTTGCTGATTGCGATGAATTCTCAGCGGAAGTCGTCGGTTGCGTTGATCCGGTTGCGAAGGCGGCATTGAACAAGATGGTTCCGCTGGAGCTTTTTCGCCATGAAGCTTTCCGGGTGTCTTGGCGGCAACATCAGGCAATGCTCCGGGCAGCTGCTTGTGGCAGCCTGGTCGTTCATTCCGAATTGCTGGACCGCGGAGTGCTGCTCCCGGGCATCGAGGTTCGCACTGACATCGGCTCCGCTTCGGATTTCATTTCCCGCGCCCGCAAGGATCGGCTCTGGCGCGACTCTCTCTCGCACAGGGTTTGGCGCGAGATCATGAGAGAACACTGCGTCGCCGACCGTTTGAACAAGATCGCCGGTGATCTGGGTATCGAGCAGCCTCCCGAAAGCCCGCCCAGGGTCGCCATGATTCTGGTCACGATGCGGCCCCATCTGCTGGCCGGTTGCCTCGACCGGTTCAGGGCTGATGTATACCCGCACAAGGAACTCGTCGTCGTACTGCACGGGCCGCAGGACGTAAGTGCCGCGATGAACCTTGTCCAGCCCGACGAGCCCATTCGGATCGTGTGCCTGGGACGCGAACGCAGCCTTGGTGCGTGCCTCAACTACGCCATCGGCCTCACGGATGCCGAGTACTGGAGCAAGGTCGACGACGACGACCTCTACGGGCCGAATTACCTCTCGGACTTGATGCTATGGAGACGAGTTGTCGACTTCGACGTCGCCGGCAAGCCTCCCACGTTTGCGTTGCTGGAAGAACAGGACGCCCTGTACTGGGATCCGGTCTGGGCAAACCACGCGCATCTGCTCCACGACAGCAGGGACGCACGGAGCGCATTGATTGCAGGCGGCACCATCACGGCCCGGCGCGAGATCATTGACGAAGTGCCATTTTCCGAGACACGGCGCGGGGGGTCGGATTCCGATTTCATCCGGCGCTGTTATGAATCGGGCCATGATGTACTGGCGGTCGACGGCTTTAATTTCGCCAGATATCGCAGTGGTCAGGCGGGTTTTCACACCTGGAAGCACGACAACAGCGACCTTCTGGAACGCGCGGAACGGATAGGTACTGCTGCTGATGTTGTCGGCCGGGTTTTTCTGTAGATATCCAGTCCATGCAAGAGCGCTCCAATGCAGTATTTTCGGGCGCTGCTCGATTTCAAGCCATTCAATGAATTTAGTATCGAGGCCGCTATGCCTGTTCTGACACCAAAGCGAGTTGCCTTCATCTTCGGCTTCGCGGTTGCCGCCACGATTGTTATCGTTGGTTGTATCCAGCGCGACATATTTGTTGCCCTTGTGGGGATGTGCGTCGGCGCTGCAGGTCTGGGACTGTTGGGGATCGGGATCTACCGGCGTGCAGGGTATCTGATAGTTCTTGCGAATCAGGGGAGCGCGCACGCGGGAGTGAAGTTCGACTCGATGTTGAAGAATCTAGGCGCGCTGGACAAGCAAGTACGTAGTGCGGAGGCGGGAGAGCTGCGCTCTCTCGTCTTGAATTCGTTCAGGGAAACGGCGAGCCGGTGCGACGAGATCGTCGAAAAGTCCTCCCACATCCTTGAGCAGCAACGCCATGCCATGAATGGTCACGAGTACCTGAAGAACGCCATCAACGTGCTTGGTAATCGATTGGATCGCGAACTGGATGTCCTGAAGAAGAGCATTGGTGACACCGCGCAGGAAACGTCCGGCCAACTGGAAACTTTGCGATCTGAATTGTCGAAGGCGGGGGAGCATGCATCTGGCGAGTTGGAAGCCCTGAAGAAGGACTTTGAGAGGGCTCGGTACGAGACCCGCAATGAAATCGACACCGCAGGGCAGG
Organism: Lysobacter sp. F60174L2; assembly: GCF_052547135.1. Lineage (NCBI taxonomy): Bacteria > Pseudomonadati > Pseudomonadota > Gammaproteobacteria > Lysobacterales > Lysobacteraceae > Lysobacter > Lysobacter sp. F60174L2. The sequence continues at coordinate 713,139 of NZ_JBQWRA010000001.1, forward strand.
AGGCGCGCCGCGAATTGGAAGGCTTGCGGTTGCAAATGGCAACCGGTGGGAAACTGGCATCTCGGGAAATGGCCCGGGTCAAGCAAGCCATGGTCTCGGTCCGCGATGTAATGGAGCAGGCGTCGATCCGCGTGTCGGATAACGCGGTCATCTCCGAGGAGCTGAAATCCATCATTGCGGCAGAGAGGGGGTCGCTGATCAAGGAGCTTGCACGCCCCTTCGATCGCGTCGAAAAAGACATCGCGAACCTCCGGTATTCCGTGGTCAATGATAGTTCTTCTCTGTCGGCATTGTTGCAGCGCTGCCCTCCGCGTGCCATTGCGCCTGAGTTTTCGGGCTGGGCATTGGAGCCGACATCGATCGCGAAACTGGTCGATCTCGTCCTGCAGCGTCAGCCGCGACTGGTAGTCGAGTGTGGAAGTGGCGTGTCCACGGTCTGGCTTGCCTACGCGCTGGAAAAGACCGGTGGGAAGTTGATTGCGCTTGAGCATCTTGAAAAGTTCGCCGAAGTGACCCGGGCCGAACTCGAGCAACACGGCCTGACGCACGTCGCGGAAGTTCGGTCCGCCGAACTGGAAGATTTCGATATCGCTGGAGACACGTACAAGTGGTACGCCAGTGACGGATGGGCGGGCCTGAAGGATGTCGATCTTCTATTGGTGGATGGCCCGCCCAAGGCAACGGGGTCGTTCGCTCGCTATCCAGCGGTTCCGCTGCTTCGGTCCAGCTTTGCCGCGAAAATGCTGGTCGTACTCGATGACGTGCATCGCGAAGAGGAAAGGGAGATTCTGACGCGCTGGCAGGAGGAGTTTCCGTTGTCGCACACGGAGCAGTCGATCGGGCCCCGCACGGTGGCAATAGAGTGGCAAGCGACGGATCCGCAGTGAGTACCGATACTCAGATGACTTCTTTGCGGCAGGAACCGAAAGCGCTGAAGCGTCGTCGGGGCATCTATGCCGACGCGCTCAAGACATACCTGCGGGTTGTCAGGCGGCTACCTGACGATCGGGTCCTGGATCGGCTCATCCTGCGGACAGACTCCAGGCGAGCTCTTGACCTGCTTGCGTTGCATGCGAGCGGCGGACGCATGCGCTCCTCTGACATCATCGAGCATGTCCTGGAGGCTGACAGCACCTTGGATTCTTTGGCTGTCTTGGCCGGCGTTCCGGTGGATCCGGTTCTTGTAGTGCGGCTCGCGCGGATACTCGCGTTACAGGATCACCAGGAGCGCGACAAGCCTGACGCCCTTCATGCAATGAAATGGATTTACGGCCAGAACGGGTGCGTGCCATTCCGGTCCGACCATGCCCGGCTCTTCCAGAATCTGGCGTTTGAGTCCGGAGATTTCGATCTTGCGGCAACGCTCGCCGCCCAGATTCGGGTCTCGCGCCTGGACAGGTTGATCATGGAGGCGGATCTCGCCAATCCGCAAGGCCCGTCTCCGTTCGCCGGTGGGGATGAGTGGGCGCAAAAGTTTGCCCGTCTCTTTGCGCGCGATGGTATCGAGGCGCCTTCGCTTCTTCAGGTGGAGTCGAGCGAACCCTTCGACCGCCTGGCATGTGTCTCTGACGTCGAGGTCACGGATGGACCTCTGGTGTCCGTCATTGTTACGTCCTGGCGGCCAGGGCCAGGGTTGGGGACAGCCGTTCGATCGCTGTTGAACCAGAGCTGGCGGAATCTCGAGATCCTGTTGATCGACGACGCTTCTCCGGAAAGCTACGTGCCGCTGCTGCAACAGGTTGCTGCCCTGGATCCCCGCATTCGGCTGGTCCGGCTCGACCAGAACGGTGGTACTTATGAGGCCAGGAATGTCGGCCTCCGGCTGGCGCGTGGAGAGTTGGTTACCGGGCAGGATTCGGACGACTGGAGTCACCCGCGCCGCATCGAGAAGCAGGCCAAGGCGATTCTCAGGAACAAGCAGTGTGTTTCGACTACGAGCCACGCGTTCCGCTGTGACCCGACGCTGGTGTTCAACGCGCCTGGCACCCAGGCGCGACGGGAAAACGCGTCATCCTTGATGTTCCGTCGAACGGAAGTTCTTGATCGCGTCGGCTTTTACGACAGTACGAGAAAGGGCGGTGACACCGAGTACATGCTGCGCATCCGGGAGGCGTTTGGCGACCGGAGCCACCGCGCTCTTGATCAGAACCTGGCAATGATCCGGCAATCGCGGGGCTCGCTGTCCACGGCGGAGTTTCGACCCGGTTGGCGGCACCCGAGCCGCTCGGCGTACAGGCGTAGTTACGAATTCTGGCACGCTACCTGCCGCTCGAGCGCCATTCGACTCGAGCCCGATAGCGAGCGATCTGGGCGATTCCCCCTTCCGGATCGGTTCAGGGTCAAGGCCCGGCCGGAGTTGGAGCTGGACCTGGTCTTCGCGGATGACTTGCGTGGGGTGAGAGATCCGCTGCACCTTCGGACTGTTCTGGACGAGATCAACATCGCTCTACGCGCCGGCCTCAAGGTGGGCGTAATGCACCTTCGCTCGCTGCGCGACATGAGCGTGGAGCGTATCGACACGTTCTGGGCTCCGGTCTCGCGCCTGCTGCAAGAGGGCAAGGTGAGGGAAGTCCTCACGACCGATGCGGGGGCTCCGGGGGCACTGGTGATACGGCGGCCCGAAGTGGCCATGTTTCTGTCGACGTCTCGCGTTGCCTTGCGGCCCCGCCGCCTCCTCGTGGCCGCGTGCGAGCCATTTGTCGGCGTTGCGGGTGAGGTCTGGTACGACCCGACTGCATGCGACAAGAATCTCCGCGAGGCTTTTGGATGTCGGCCCGTCTGGCAGGCCGAAGCGGGCCTTGCTGAAACGCTTCGGGGAATCCTCCACCCGGATGCTCTTATCGGTCCGGCGTATCCGGTCGCCGTCGACCTCGGCAACTGGCGGACGCCACGTCGTGACTTCAGCGGACGTCGACCGGTAATCGGATGCATTGCCCGGGATGCAGTCGAAAACTTTCCCGGTCAGCGGGAGACGCTACTGACCGCCTATCCGCCGAGTGGCAAAGCGCCTTCCAGGTTCCTCGGAGGCGAGTCGGAGCTGCTGGGAATTCTCGGCGACCGGACCGTTCCCGCGAGCTGGAGGATTTTTGCCGAAGGCACGATCGAGGTGGACGTCTTCCTGGCCGGATGCGATTTTTTCGTCTACTTCGGGCGTGGATCCGGCAGGGGAGCGCGCGCCCGCCTCTTTGCCCAGGCGATGGCAAGCGGATGCGTGGTGATTACCTCGGACAAGCACGCCGCATCCTTTGACGGTGCGGTTGTTTCCGCTACGCCCGACCAGGTGTTTTCAATCGTTGCTTCAATGTCGGACAGCCCCGGGGCGTTCGCTGATCAGGTCCTCCTGGGCAGGAAGTATCTGGAGAGGTTCGATAGAACTTCATTTGCGCCGGCTTTGGGTTTTCCGAACTCCTTGCCCGAGAGGACGCCGGTTGCTGGGCGAGAGGTCGATCCCGGCCTGACCCCGGACACTCCCGAAGTAATCCGTGATTACGTCAGGATCGCGGGGAGGACCAACGACTCGTTACGGCTTGATGCGACGATTCTCCGGACGGGTTCCGAAAACGCCCGTGAGCTTCTCGCTCATATGGCATCCGGCGGGCGGCATTCTTTCCTCGATATCATTCGACATACGGAGGCTGCCCGGGCGCCCGGGCGGCGCCCGGGCGCACTGCGGGCCCTCTCCGAGCTGGATCCGGCCCTGGCCGTTCGTTTGGCGAGGATCCTGGTGCTGCAGGGATTGCAACGGGATGACCGGTTGAATGGTTTGACGCTCTGCGAGGCGATGGTGGCTTCCCACGGGTCGGACGCGGTTCCAAGGAACTGGTCGGTCATCTTCATTGACGCGGCGCTCCGCCTCGGTTTCCACACGACTGCCCTTGCGCTGGGAAAGGTGCTCAAGCTCAACAAGCGGGACCGTCAGTTGGTGGAGATCGATCTCCACCACCCGATGTGGTCAAACCAGGATGCCGCGTGGCTCCACATGTTCAATTCGATCTTCCGCACATGGGGGCTGAACGAACTGCGGCTCCTCGATTCGAAAAGCGGGCTTTCGTTGTTCGACCGTATCGATTTTGACGTAGCCCGGGAAGAACTGATCGATAGCGACGTAAAGGTCACCGTGATCATTACGGCCTGGCGCCCCACGGTGGCGCTGCTATCGTCGCTGCGGTCGGTACTGGCGCAAACCTGGAGGAATCTGGAAGTACTTGTTGTCGACGATTGCTCACCCGCCGAGTATGGCTCGCTCTTCGAAGCCTGCACGGCGATGGATCCAAGAGTCCAGGTGCTCAGACAAACGGTCAACCAAGGGACCTACATGGCACGCAACCGGGGCCTGTCGGTTGCAACGGGGGAGTTCGTCACATTTCAGGATGCGGACGACTACAGTCATCCCAAACGTATTGAACTCCAGCTTCGTCCACTGATTGAAGATGCCGAGGTGATGGCGTGCAGAAGTGCGAGCGTGCGTGTCGATCGGAATCTTCTGTTGGCGAATCCAGGCAGCCCGCCTGTACAGAGTAATGCATCGTCCCTGATGATTCGCCGGGTCGAGGTACTGGAACGCATTGGCTATTTTGATGGGGTGCGGAAAAGTGCCGATACTGAGTACGCGCTTCGCATTGCTGCAGCCTTCAATAGCGCTCCGGTCGAATTGGACCATAAAATGCCACTGTCGCTCGTCCGGCTGGAGCCAAACTCCCTGTCGCGAGCCGAATTCAAACCAGGCTGGCGGCATCCCGCGCGTTCCGCTTATCGTGAGGCGTATGACCTCTGGCACCAGCGGATCAGATCGGGAGAGGCTTCGCCCTTCCTTGAACCGGAGGCCAAGGTACGGAGTTTCCCCGCTCCACAGCGTTTCCAGATAGATCGCGACAACCCTTCGGCCGAATATGATGTGGTTTTCATTGGCGACTGGCGGCAGTTCGGTGGGCCGCAGAAGTCGATGATCGAGGAGATTCGAGCCCTCCACAAGGACGGACTCCGGCTGGCGATTTGCCAGATGGAAGCGTTCCGCTTCATGACAAAAGAAAGAAAGCCTCTCTGCGCCGCGGTACGCCTACTGGTCCACGATGGCATAGTCGACCAGATCACCACGTCAGACACTGTCTCCGTCCGGTTGGCCGTGCTGCGTTATCCGCCTATCCTCCAGTATCTGCAAGCCGATACCATCGCCTGGCACCTTTCTTCCGCCATCATCGTTGCCAATCAGGCGCCCAGCGAACATGACGGCAGTGACGTTCGTTACTGCGTCTCCGATTGCATCCGCAATGCACGCACCCTGTTCGGGCTTGACCCGGTCTGGGCCCCACAAGGGCCGTTGGTGCGTGACGCACTTCTGCCACTGATTCCACACGAACTTCTGGATCCGGAGGACATGCCGGGCATACTCGACGTGTCGGAATGGCACCTGGACGAGAGGCCGGCCGACGCACGCGTTCCAGTAATCGGGCGATATTCGCGCGACAACCCCTTGAAGTTCCCCGCCACCGCGGATGAGTTGATCCAGGCTTACCCTGTTTGTGACGATATCAACGTGCGGATCATGGGTGGTGCCCGAACCTGCAGCACGCTGTTGGGAGATGCAGGGCTTCCATCGAACTGGGAGGTCATCCCTTACGGCCAGATGGACGTCAGGGACTTTCTGGCGGAGATCGACTATTTCGTGTACTTCGACAATGCCCAGATCGTCGAGGCGTTTGGGCGCTCCATCCTCGAAGCGATTGCCAGCGGACGTATCGTCATACTTCCCGAAAAGTTCCGGCCGGTGTTCGGCGAAGCCGCGCTGTATTGCGAACCTAGCGAGGTGCCGGGACTGGTCCGAAGCCTCCATCTGGATCCTGCGGCCAGAGCCGCGGTTGGTGCGCGGGTGGACACGGAACTGCGGCGGCGCTTCAGCCATGAAGCCTATGCCAAGCGCATTGCCGGAATTTTCTCGGAATTGAAATGACCAGAGCAACTTCAATGAGCAATCCTCCTCCTGCTTCCGCTGGTGTGTCCGGTTTTGCCGGAGGCGGATTCCGGTTTGAAATCCAGGCGCTTCGTGCCATTGCGGTGTTGGCGGTGCTCGTATTTCACATCTGGCCGGGGGCTCTTTCGGGTGGTTATGTAGGCGTCGATGTCTTTTTCGTCATCTCCGGCTATCTGATTACCGGCATTCTTTTCAGGCAGTTCAGCAGCACAGGCCGCATCTCGGTCCGAGAGTTCTATGTGCGGCGAATTCGGAGGCTTTTGCCAGCAGCGGCCGTCGTGCTCGTCGCGGTTGCGTTTCTGCTTCCGCTACTGCCTCGTACCCAATGGGATGACACGGTAACCGGCATAGGGACCAGCGCCCTGTATGTCCAGAACTGGTGGTTGGCCGGACAGGCGGTCGATTACCTGGCAGCGGAGTCGGCGCCCAGCGCGGTCATGCACTTCTGGTCGCTGTCTGTAGAGGAGCAGTACTACATCGCATGGCCGCTGCTGTTGATGCTGGTCGGCCTGGCGCCGATCGGTTGGCGGAAGGAGCCGGGGCGGGTGTTCGCCGGCCTCGTGGCACTGGTGGTCGTTTTGTCATTGGCCTACTCGGTCTGGCTGACCAGCACCAATCCCTCGCTTGCATACTTCTCCACGCTCACCCGCGCGTGGGAGCTGGGCATCGGCGGGCTGCTTGCAGTGACCTCCCGGTGGCGCAAGCTCCCGCTAGGTGTGCGCGAATCCGCGACCTGGCTTGGTCTGGCGATGATCGCGGTTGCCGTGGTCACGTTCGACAAGGCGACGGCATTTCCGGGCTATGCGGCAGCTCTCCCGGTGTTTGGTACTGCACTGGTGCTACTGGGCGGGGAGTCGCCCCGGTGGTTCAGTGCCTACAACATCCTGCGTCGTAAACCCTTTCAGTATTTTGGCGGCATTTCCTACTCCCTGTACCTGTGGCATTGGCCGGTCATTATTTTTTACGCCGCGGTGGTGGGACGAGCGCCGCAGTTCATTGATGGCGTCGCTGTTTTCGTCATTTCGTGCGCGTTGGCGCATCAGTCAAAGGTTTTTGTCGAAGACCGTTTCCGGCATGGACCAACTGATCGTCAAGGCCACGTACGTGCATTCGCCCTTGCCGTTGGGTGTATCGCCGTCAGCCTGGCTGCCGCGTGGGCTGCGCCGCGGCCGTGGTTGCAGAATCAGGCCGGCGGTGGTGTAACCTCCGCTCCCGGTACCGAGGCCCCGCCGAACCCGAACCCGGGCGCGGCGGCGTTGACGAGCGATGCGGTGGTTCCCGCGGGGTCTATCTTGCCGAGCCCGTCCGCTGCGCGCAGAGACGTGCCGGCTCCGTACCGCGACAAGTGCATGTCCCGGGGGAACAGCACCTCGGTGAAGACCTGCCGTTACGGAAATCGAGAAGGCGACTACCGTGTCGTGCTCATCGGGGACACTTACGCAGCCCAATGGCAACCAGCGCTTGCGGAGGTCGCACGGCTCAACGGCTGGGCGCTCGACGTGGTGGTCAAAACCGGATGCGCTCTCGGAGATGTCCCGCCGCGCGACAATGACGACACGCTGTTCACGGCGTGCGAGAATTGGAGGGACAAGTTGCCTGCACAGATCAGGAAGCTGTCTCCCGACATGCTGGTTATTGCGCAGTCGCCCTCTGCCCGGGTTATGGGCGCGGACGGTGGAACCAAGCGGGCCCAACTTCTGACCGAGGGTCTTGTTGAAGCAGCCACCGAATTCAAAAGCCTGGCCGATCAGGTGGTTTTCGTGCGTAGCACTCCTTCCATGGGAAGCGACTGCCGAAAACCCGAGGCGCTGGAAACCTGTGGACGCCCTCGCAAAAAGGCCGTACGAACCTTGGACCCGGTGGTCGCCGCCGCCCAGAAGGTCGAGAACGCGCGGCTTGTGGACCTGACGGATGCGATCTGCGCAGAAAGCACATGTGACGCAGTGGTCGGCAACGTTGCTGTGTACAGAGGGGCGGCTCACCTGACTGCCACGTATTCCCGATCCCTCGCGCCGGCGTTCGCGAACGCGCTCGCGAACGTTGCAGGTCAGGGGGTCAAGGTGCCGGAGCTTGAGGCCCTGCCGATACCTAGCGATCTGCCCCAACGAGCAGTGGCAGCCAAACGCGACAACCCCGACCTCTATGCGGATGGTTGCCATGCAAACCACGCGTCAACTGAACCTTCCTACTGTGTCTACGGTGATCGGAATTCAAGCACGCGCATAGTCTTGACGGGCGATTCCCACGCCGCCCAGTGGCTTCCTCCTCTACAGGAGTTGGCCGACAAGAATGGCTGGGCGCTTTACTCCTTTACCAAATCGGCTTGCGCGTTCTCGGACGCAGCGGTCGAAAGCGGCGGGAAGAAGTATGAGGCGTGCACTGTGTGGAACTCGAAGCTGATGAGGAAGCTCGAGACACTGGACCCGACACTCGTAATAATGAGCCAGTCCCGTGGTCACCGTGCTCTGGGGAAGGACAATGACGATGAAAGTGAGAAGGTGTTGGCGAAGGGGTTGCTCACTCGCTGGGGCGAGCTGAGGTCACGTGGCGTGCCGGTGCTGGTGATTGCCGATACGCCATGGATGTCCAAGGATATTCCGGATTGTCTAAGTGCTCCGCGCTTTGTTCCGGGTGCCTGCGATACGCCAATAGCGAGGGCGTTGAGGCACTCTGACTCCATTCTCCTCGCGATGGAGTCGAACCCGGACGTCGCCTTCATAAATTTCAACGACCAGATCTGTGAGGACGGCAACTGCCCAGCAATCCGGGATGATGTGATTCTCTGGCGTGACCGTCATCATCTGACGGCGACCTATGCGAGGTCCCTTGCACCACTTCTTGAGCCAGTGATAAAGAAGTCATTGGCGGATAATTGAGTTTATAGGAATAAAACATGAATATTGCCGACACCCGCTTGGCTATTGTAGGACTTGGTTACGTTGGACTGCCTTTGGCGGTTGCTTTTGGCCGGCGCTTTCCGGTCATTGGCTTCGATATCAGCGCGCCCCGAGTCCTCGAGTTGAGGGACGGTATCGACCGCACCCTTGAGATGTCTTCCGAGGACCTCACCAGTGCCGGGCAGTTGACATACACCGATCAACTGGCGGGACTCCGCGATTGCAACGTCTTTGTGATCACCGTGCCCACTCCGGTTGACGCGGCGCGCCAGCCGGATTTTGATCCTCTGCTCAAGTCCAGTGCGGCGATTGGCAGCATCCTTAAAAAGGGTGACGTGGTTATTTACGAATCCACTGTCTACCCGGGTGTGACTGAGGAGGTCTGCGTTCCTGTTCTGGAGCAGGCGTCCGGCCTGAAGTTCAACCAGGACTTCTTCTGCGGTTACAGTCCGGAACGAATCAACCCCGGGGACAAGGAACGTACCGTCACAAAAATCACCAAGGTCACTTCGGGTTCGACTCCGGAAATCGCCGATTTCGTTGATGATCTGTATGCATCGATCATCGAGGCAGGTACCCACAAGGCCAGTTCGATCCGTGTCGCGGAGGCATCCAAGGTTATTGAAAATACCCAGCGCGACGTGAACATCGCCCTGATGAACGAACTGGCAGGCATCTTCAACCGAGTGGGTATCGACACCCACGAGGTGCTTGCGGCAGCAAGGACGAAATGGAACTTCATGCCATTCTCGCCTGGTCTGGTAGGGGGGCACTGCATTGGTGTCGATCCTTATTATCTTGCGCATAAGGCGGCCATGCTCGGCTACAACCCCGAGCTGATCCTTTCCGCGCGGCGGATCAACGACGAGATGGGCCCGTACGTGGCCGGCCGCGTGATCCGTCTGATGGCGGAGTCCCGGATCAACGTAGTAGGCTCGCGCATTCTGGTGCTGGGTGTCGCGTTCAAGGAAAACTGTCCGGATGTCCGAAACACCAAAGTGGTCGATGTCATTTCGGAACTCTCCGGCATCCACGCCGAAGTTGACATCCATGATCCCTGGGTCAACGCCGACGAGGTCAAGCACGAGTATGGAATCGATCTGACCGCAGACCTCTTGAAAGAGAGCTATGACGCGGTCGTGCTCGCGGTGGCGCACTCGGAATTCGTAGCTGACGATGCCGAGATCAAGGTCGATCGGCTGCTCAAGCCTGGCGGAATCATCTTCGATGTAAAAGGAGTCCTGCCCCGGGCCGAGAACGTCTTCCGCCTGTGAGGATTCGATGATCCGCGAGGTCGCTGCGTGGAAGACAGCAGGACATTTTATGCACCCAAGTGGGCTTGCCTATCGTTTCGGGTTTCTGGCCTATCACGGTTCGGATTCGGTTGACACTGCCGCCGTAGCCGGCTGGATTGTAATCCAGCTGGGCGGGTTTACGGTTCACATCCATCCGGAAGCTTCATTCCGGACGGTTGCGACCGGCGCCATGACCGCACTTCTCATCGGGGACGTATTTGTTGCCAGTGGAAAGTCGACGGTCGATGCAACGTTGACGCGGATGGCAGTGTCAGGCAACTGGGAAGCATTCGATGACATTTCCGGCCGTTTTGCCCTTCTTCTGATCGAGAACGACGCGTGTCGGGTCGTTAACGACCCGTTCGGATCACGTTCCGTCTACTACCGTAGCCAGGGCGGGTTCGGAGTCGCCTCACACGCTTCGTTGTTGGCCGGCGCATTCTCCGAGGATATCAGCAAGGCAGCATCGGAGTTCACGCAAATGCCGGAATACAAGGCGCGTGGTACCAGCTACCTTCCCGGCGACCTGACGATGTACGAGTCGATCAAGGCGCTGATACCTAATAATTACTACGACTCGGTGCAGGGGCGGTGCTTCAGGTATTGGCCCCGCCGGTCGATACCTGGAACGTCGATTGGCGAATTTCTGGCCGAGTGTCGTGGTTATTTTTCCAGGTTTTCAGCGCACCTTGCGGGACGCTATCGGCCCGTGCTGGGCGTAACGGGGGGGGTAGACACCCGTGCGGTGATCGCCGGTCTCGTCGGGAACGGACTGGATGTCCAGCTCGTTACGTGGACGGCGGGACGGCTGCCCGAGGAGGAGGTGGGCGTTGTCGCGAAAATGGTAGAGCACCTTCGGCAGCCCCATGTCTACATGGATCCGAGGACCAGGCCGGATAGCGAGAAATTTCGTGAAATCAAGGCCGCGACTAAACCTGCTACCGGCTTTACTCGTTCCGAGTCCTCGTTGTCCGCGAATATGGGTGAGCTGACGCGTAGAGGAGATGTTTTTGTCCGCGGATACGGCGGAGAGATCATCCGTGGTTTCTATAACCGTCACAGGAAGGCGCTTTCCGGCAACATGGCAGCCGACTTCTTCGACATGTACAAGACAGGACGGATAGCGAAGCCCCCCGCGGGGTTCCAGAAATTCTCAATGGAGGCCATAGAAGGCTTCATTGAGCGAGCCAACTACGATGCGGAACTCTTCAATCTTGATCTGCGAGACCTCTATTACTGGGAACAGAGAATGGGAACCTGGGGTGCGAACATGCACAACGAGATGGATCCTGCGGTCTATTCGATAACGGGCCTGAACAGCAGGCCGCTGTACGCTGCGGCTTTTGGGCTTGCGCCGAACGGACGCCTGGGCGAGGAAATCATGCTCGAAATCACCGCGATGTACGACCGTAGATTCGCGGAAATGTCAGTGCGATCGTAATGTTCCATGCGGATATCTTGCGCGAGCCATGGAACCACTGTCGCGTCTAGTGGATCAGTCGCGGCAGCCAGATCTCGACGAATGGAACCTCCCGATTTCCAGTGGCAGTTGCCCTGAGGCGGAATGCGACTTTGTGGCAGGAGTTGTCAGCCAGCCCCTTCGTGACCACGAAGCGCCGGAAATCTTTCCCCTGTAACGGGATATCGATGTCCTCGGATACTCGGTTGTCTACCAGTACCTGTAACTGGAAGTCCTGGTCATCAGTGTTGCCGCTGATGCTCGGGGAGTAGAGAAAGAATTCCAGCTGGTTTCTTCCCGTCGCGGCGATGCATGCCTCGGTCTCCAGCGAGATGGTGGAATTACCAGTTGGCGGGGCGGGAAATTCTAGCCGCGCGTAGTTCTGGGGTGCGTACTTCTGGATTCGCGCCCCGTCCTCCGGCGCATTCCGTAGGTAGAGTTCTTTCATTCCCGCATTCTCGAGGGGCGTTCGATCAAAAGCTTCTGGTCGGGCCGACAACATTCTATTGAGCCACCCATCCGGGACGTCGATATTCTTGCTCCGCAGTGTCCAGTCCGACAGCAATCGCCCATTGGACTCTTCGAATATAGCGCGGATGGCCAGCGGCGCGAGAAGCACGATGAGAGCTATGAATATCGATCCCCCTATTGCCGGGTTTCGCCACCACTGGGATGTGTTGGCTTGGACGACGGGCCTGAGTTGACTGGCTGTCAATAACGCTCCAACCAGCCAGATGGGAAAAACATTGTAGGGCTTGTTCTCAAATATCAGCACGAGTGGCAAGGCCACGGCCACTACGAATATTATCGATGCTGTCACAGTGGGGTGCGGGAGGCGCCACGTAGCAGCTGTTTTCAGGATAGAGATCAGCAAGGCAAGGCCGAACAGGAACCCGTAGACGTCGGCATAGAACAACATCGCCTCGCGAGCACCCTTGGACAGTCCAGCGGGCTTTCGTAGCAACCAGTCCCAGTCACGGGTATACGTCAGCGAAAACAGCCGTTCCGAGTACTTCGCCACCCGGGCACCGCTGTCGCGGGGAGCCAGGGCCCAACTGGAAAGGGCAAGTGAGTGGAAAAGATCCTCGGCACGTTCCGGAGTGCCGTGCCCGCTGGAGAATCGTTTACTGAAACGGGCGGCCCAATCGCTTTTTCCGTTGCCCATGCCAGAGGCATTTGCGGCGAACTTGATATTCATCAGCTTCGGGCGGTCGTCGGACCGCAGCTTGATGTGTTCGTCCGCGATGCTGGAGGCACAGTAAACGAGCGCAAACAGGGCGGCCATTGCGAGGTGGCGACTTCGCACTGTGCGCCACCATGGTGCCTGCTCCATACGCGACCCGGCGAATGCCAGCGCAGCGGTCAGGAGCAGTGCCGCGCAGAGCAACAGGCCGGTGCCCCTCTGGACCTGCGCCAAATATGTCAGCGCGCCGGTGGCTACGGCCGCCAGTATAGCGACAGTCAATCCGGCGGGCCCCGTTCGCTTCGCCGCATCGTAGGAAAAGGTGGCCGTCCATAGCGCTGCGGAAACGAACAACAATCCCCAGAGGTCATGACTGGGAATCATCATTGTGAATGCGGGGATGGGAGCCGCGAGGAACAACAGTGAACCGGCCTGCGCGACCTGATGACCACGAATCCTCCTCATAAGGTCGTACCCGGCGAGTTGGATGCAGGCCATCACGCCAACGTTAGCCAGCTTGAGCATGAAGATGGCGTCGGGGCCGAATATCCGCACGATGGGATATGGGACAAACAGGCTGCGTGAATAGTACGGTCGCGTCAGGCCCCCGTACTCCCCCTGCTCAACCAGGCGTTGAGCGTATTCCCAGTAAAGTCGATAGTCGCTACCCCATACCGGCTTGACGATCGCCACAAGTATCACGTGTGCGATGGCACCGCCCGCGATCAAAGCCACCAGGAACCATTTTGGATCGAGCGGGCGAGGGCGGCGGGCGAGATGTACCACCGTTCCGAACAATGCCAAGCTGAAGGCGACGATGAACCAGGCAGCGACTATCCCCTCAAGCCCATGATCCCGCACCAGTACAAATTCCCGGGCAGAGCTATAGGTGCCCAGAATGCCCAGCGCCACCCCACCGCCCAGGAGGAGGAATGCCGCTGCAATCGAAGAGCGTGAAGTCCATCGGACAAACGGGGCGATCAGGGCTGTTGGATGCATTCTAGGCACCATGGAGGCTTGAATCCACGCTGGTAAGCGCCGCAAGCAGCGAAAACGCATGTATCGTTATGGCAGGTAACGCTCAGCAAGTGACTGCACGATGCGAGCTGCGGAGCGTCCGTCGCCATAGGGATTTTCAGCACGGGACATCGATTCGTGGGCGATTGGCGAGTCGAGCAGGTCGGCGACCGCTTCGACAATCACGCTGGTGTTGGTGCCTACCAGGCGCGCGGCACCTGCCGCGATTACCTCGGGTCGTTCGGTGGTATCGCGCATTACCAGGACCGGCGTATCGAGCGACGGTGCTTCTTCCTGGAGGCCACCGGAATCAGTGAGAATCAAATGCGCGCGCTGCATCAGGTATACAAAAGGCAGGTAATCCTGCGGCGGGACAAGAACGACATTGGCGAGGTCTCCGAGAGCCTCTCGCGCAGGATCCGATACATTGGGATTGGGGTGGACGGGATACACGATCTGCACGTCGTCGCGGCCCGCAATGGACCGAAGGGCACGGAGGATTGCCTCGAACCGAGGACCGAAATTTTCCCGACGGTGAGCTGTTACCAGCAACAACCGCTTGGTCGTCTGCAGCTGTGGAAACCGTTGCCCCATGGACATCTGCAGCGATGGATCGTGCCGCAGCATACCATCCGCCATTAAAAGAGCATCAACAGCAGTGTTCCCGGTGACTTCGATGGCTGAGTCCGGAACCCCGTCGGCGAGTAGATTCTCGCGGGCCCGTTCAGTGGGGGCGAAATGCAATGCCGAAAGTGTAGTGCAAACGCGACGGTTCATCTCCTCCGGCCAGGGTTCCTGGAGGTTCCCGCTTCTAAGGCCAGCTTCGATGTGGGCAACCGGCACCTTTGAGTAAAAACCCGCCAATGCCGCTGCAAGCGTCGTGGTTGTATCTCCATGCACAAGGAGAAGCGCAGGCTTGTGCTGGCGAATCGCATCATCCATTGCGGCGACGGCCGACGACGTTAAAGACGAGAGATGTTGATCCGGACGCATCAGGTCGAGGTCGAGGTCCGGAACAATATCGAATACACGTAAAGCCTGCCGCAGCATTTCGCGATGTTGACCGGTGACCACCACGGTGGTTATGAAGCCGGGGTGCGACTGCAATGCTTTCACTACGGGTGCCATCTTGATGGCTTCGGGGCGCGTTCCGAAAGCGACCATCACCCGCATACCCGCAGCCCCCGATTGTGGGTCACCCGTACCGGGCGCGTAGCCCAATGGCTTCTCGATGAAGTCAAGTTGCCGAACTCCAATGCATGCGGCTCGCTGCTTCCGCGTGTTCCAGCGCGGTTTCGCACGCCGCTAGCACCCGGTCCATATGAGGCTCGATTCCAATCCACATCGGGAGCCGTACGAGTCGTTCGCTGCAGGAATCTGTGACGTCCATCTGGCCGGATACCCGTCCGGAACGTCGCCCCTGGGGGGTGGAATGCAGAGGTACGTAGTGGAAGACCGCGCCGACCTCCTGTGATTTGAGTGATGCGATGAAATGTTCCCTGTGGGCCAGCGACGGCAAGAGCAAATAGTACATGTGCGCGTTATGCTGGCATTCCGCGGGCACCACTGGGCGACGCAGCCGATCATCAACCTCGAGGCGCTCGGCCCAGCAGTGATACGTATCCCAGATTTTCAGTCGCTGCTGGGTAATCGATTCGGCCTCTTCAAGTTGGGCGAAAAGGAAAGCGGCAACTACTTCACCCGGTAAATAAGAGGACCCGACGTCGATCCAAGTATACTTGTCCACTTGCCCACGAAAGAATCTACTACGATCAGTCCCTTTTTCACGGATGATCTCCGCGCGCTCGATATACCGGGCGTCGTTTATGAGCAAGGCGCCACCTTCGCCCGAAATCACGTTTTTTGTCTCGTGGAAACTGAACGCGCCGAGCTGTCCAATGGCTCCCAAGGGCCTGCCTTTGTAGGAAGACATGACTCCTTGCGCCGCGTCCTCCACCACCGGCAGGCCATGCCGACGCGCGATCGTCATTATCTCGTCCATCTCGCACGCCACGCCCGCATAGTGCACTACGCAGATCGCCTTTGTTCTGGGGCCTATGGCCGCCTCGAGCAATCGTTCGTCAATATTGAGCGTGTCTGCGCGGATGTCCACGAAAACCGGGACGGCACCGCGCAAAACGAAGGCATTCGCGGTCGAGACGAAGGTGAAAGACGGCATGATCACCTCGTCGCCAGGACGCAGATCAAGCAACAGGGCGGCTATCTCGAGCGCCGCCGTGCAACTGTGGGTGAGCAGGCTTTTGGCGGAACCGGTGTGGGATTCCAGCCAGGAGTGGCAACGCTTCGTAAACATCCCATCCCCGGAGAGATGGCCCTGCGCGTAAGCTTCTTTGATCAGGTCGAGTTCGCGGCCCGACATATAGGGCTTATTAAAGGGGAGCATGGCGAGGCCCTAGATGGAGCGCAAAGCAGCAAATCGGGGAGTAGAGCCAATCATCCTCTACTGAGGACCACTAAGCCAGTCACCACCAGCAGTAGCCCGACCAGCTTGGGACGGGTAAGCGCTTCGCCGAAAAAAGGAACCGCCAGCAGGCCGACCAGCACGAAGTTCAATGCCATGAATGGATAGGCCCGGCTGAGCTCAAGGCGCGACATGGCCATCATCCAGCAGACCGCAGCGAGGAAGGCGGCCAATAGCGCAGATATCACCCAGGGTCGCAGCAGCATCAGCATAATGGGTGGCCAATGCTCCATTGCTTTGAACGGGATTGGGGCTGGGGTAGTCACCTGCCATTTCAGGACAATTTGACCGTAGGTGGTGAGAAGAATGGTGGCAGCGACCATCAGCCAGGGAAAAGAGGTCGAAAGTATTTTCATGTATTGCCCCGACACAGGTGCCGTGAGTTCACGTGGTAGGTGTCAAAGGCATGGGACATGAGCAGGCCACATCGCATCCAGACCCGCTGCACTTTGTAATTCCATACCTGTGTGGAGATGGCGAGGGTATCGAACCCGCTGCATGCATAGTGGTTGAGCAGCGAGTGCAACAGCAGTGAGTAGAGGCCTTTCCCGTTATGGGTCGGGTCCACGGCATTCAGCACTATCTCGACTTCCCGCTGGCCACTGTATTCCCCGCACGTCGCGAAACCGACGACGCCGCGCTCGGTTTCAACCACCCATGTGCATTTTCCGGTCTGTGGACGAGTATAGGACCGAGCCCATTCAATATATCCTTCGATAATATCCTGCTCTCTGAGCAGGGGGTTTGCGTGGTAGTGATTTCGGTACCCATCGAACCCACTGCGCACGATGCCGGCGATTGCCACACCATCGTCCAGTGTTGCGCGTCGCACGCTGGCTGGAACGTCTGGTGCCGGACCGCGGAGCCCGGTATCGAGACGGGCCGGCAGATCGCATCGGTAATACACCAGGGTGTCGGCATGGATGGGCGGGAGGCCTGACTCGACGAGGCTGCGTACCTGACGCAGACATCCGGCGGGACATCGAAAGATGGCGATGTCCGCCCGCAGCTTTTCAATGTCGGCCAGCACCTCCTCGCCTGCGACTGTTTCATCGACCTGTCCGCGCACAATCCTGTAACCAAAGCGCGTCGAATCGGGTACAGACAAATGAAGGTGGCCGCCGTCGATCATGTGCCGGACCGCTCGGCAATGATGAAGTGCGGTCGAAGTTTCGTCTGGTTGTACAGGCGGCCCACGTAAAGCCCGACTACCCCGACGCTGGATAGAATGACGCTTCCGATGAGCCAGATTGACGCCACAATGCTGGTAAACCCTGCAACTTCAACGTCGCCGGCCAAGTATCGGTAGACGCTGTAGAGCACTATCAATGCTGCCAGGCCGGCAACGAACAGGCCCATTTTCACTACAAGTCGCAATGGCTTGTCGGAGAAAGACAAGGCCACGTTCGTGGCCAGGCGTATCAACTGGCGGAGGGTATAACCGCTGCGCCCATGCTCGCGGCGGCCATGGGTCACCGTTACGAGCACGGCTCGAAAGCCGGTCCATCTGACGAGAAGGGGGAAGAAACGGTCGGATTCGGGCATGCTCAAAACAGTATCGATGACTTTTCGCGAATAAGCGCCGAAGTTCGCCGTTGTCGAATCGTATTCACTGTCGGTCAACCAGCCGAGCAGTCGGTAGAAGGCGCGGGACGCTGACTTCTTGAAGAGTGTGTCCTGCCGGTCAACTCGACTGGCGAGGGCGATCTGCACATCATCATTCAGGACTTCGAGAAGCCGCGGAATTTCTTCAGGTCTGTCCTGAAGATCGCAATCCATGACCACGATCTTCTGGCCTCTGGCAGCGAACAGGCCGGCGTTGATCGCTGCGTGCTGTCCGAAGTTTCGAGAGAGCCGGATGCCGCGTACGTGTGCGTGGATTCTGGAGAGCTCCGCGATACGCGACCACGCCTCATCGGGACTGGCATCATCCACGAGTACGATTTCATGGATGCAGCCAAGCGGCCGAATCGCCTGATCAATCCGGTCCACCAAGTCCTCGATGCACTCCCGGCATCCGTAAACGGGGGAGACTACCGAGACCTGCGGCGAGGGAGGCGTGGACAAGGGCAAGACTACAGCGCCGCTTCCAGCTCCGGCAGCACCGTGAACAGGTCGCCCACGAGCCCGATATCCGCAATCTCGAAAATCGCCGCATCCGCATCCTTGTTGATCGCCACGATCGTCCCGGCGTCCTTGATGCCGGTCAGGTGCTGAATCGCGCCGCTGATGCCGATGGCGACATACAGCTCCGGCGCGATGATCTTGCCGGTCTGGCCCACCTGCATTTCGTTGGGGCAATAACCGGCGTCGACCGCCGCGCGCGAGGCGCCGACCGCCGCGCCGAGCTTGTCGGCGAAGTCGTAGATGATCTTGAAATTCTCTTCCGAGCCCACGCCGCGGCCACCCGAGACGACACGCTTGGCGC
The DNA here is from genome assembly GCF_052547135.1 of Lysobacter sp. F60174L2. Classification (NCBI taxonomy): domain Bacteria; kingdom Pseudomonadati; phylum Pseudomonadota; class Gammaproteobacteria; order Lysobacterales; family Lysobacteraceae; genus Lysobacter; species Lysobacter sp. F60174L2. Next base: position 731,868 of record NZ_JBQWRA010000001.1, read on the forward strand.
TTTGCAGGTCTGGCCGGTCGGACTCGCCGGCGGCCAGACCCACGTAGCGGGTGTGGGTGGGCAACTCCGCATCGACGCTGACGGCCTCGACGGCGGCATTGCCGCCCTTTGCCGCTTCCGACCACGACGCCGTGCGCACGGTGGCGACCACGGTCTGCTCCGCCGGTGCCTCGACCGTGATGATCGCGTTGCCCGCATAGATCGGGCGCTTGAACACGTGGCTGGATTCGACCGCCATCACGTCCGACACCTGCGCCACGCCGAGCAGGGCGGCGACGCACGGCATCAGGTCCTTGCCGAACGTGGTCGACGGGCCGAACACATGGCTGTAACCCTCGGCCAGCTTGGCAACCTGCGGCGCCAGCACCTGCGCAATCGCCTGCGCGTTGGCGGCATTGGCGACGCTCAACACCTTGGCGACACCGTCGATCTGCGCGGCTTCGGCGGCGACCACGGACGGATCGGCGGCGAACACGGCAACGTCGATGGAGTCCGGCGACAGCGCCTGCGCGGCGGTCACGCACTTGGAGGTGGAGGCGTTGAGCTTGCCGTCGAGGTGCTCGGCGATGATCAGTACCTTGCCCATTAGAGGAGCCCCTTCTGCTTGAGTGCGGCGACCAGTTCGGCCGCGTCCTTGACCATCACGCCCTTGCTGCGCTTCGGCGGCGGCGCGTAGCCGGTGGTCTTCAGGCCGTCGCCGGCTTCCACGCCGAGGTCGGCGAACGGAATCGACTCCATTGGCTTGCTCTTGGCCTTCATGATGTCGGGCAGCTTGATGAAGCGCGGCTCGTTGAGGCGCAGGTCGGTGGTCACCACGGCCGGCAGGTCGACTTCCAGCGTCTCCAGGCCGGCGTCGACCTCGCGGGTCACGGTGGCCTTGCCGCCGGCCACTTCCAGCTTGGAGGCGAACGTCGCCTGCGGCCGGCCCCAGATCGTCGCCAGCATCTGGCCGGTCTGGTTGGCGTCGTCGTCGATTGCCTGCTTGCCGAGGATCACCAGGTCCGGCTGCTCCTTCTCGACCAGCTTCAGGAAGGTGCGCGCGGCGGTCAGCGGCTGCACGTCCTGGCCGGCGTCGGTGACGACGTGGATGGCGCGGTTGGCACCCATCGCCAGGCCGTTGCGCAGGTGCGCCTGGGCGTCGGCCGGGGCGATCGTGGCGACCACGACCTCGGTGGCGATGCCCTTGTCGCGCAGGCGCAGGGCTTCTTCGAGGGCGATTTCATCGAACGGGTTGGCCGACAGCTTGACGCCGTCGGTGACCACGCCGGAGCCGTCCGGCTTGACCTGGATGCGGACATTGAAGTCCACCACGCGCTTGTAGCCGACGAGGATCTTCATCGTTTGCGGGGTCCTTTGGGTAGGTGCGCGGCCGTGGGGCCGATGACCGGCCATTCTAGCGGAGCCGAGGCCCGGCCGCCGCTGTCAGTGGGAGTGGGCTGCCGCCTCATGGAGCGCGAGCAACTCAGATCAGGGAGGCGGTCAACTGTGGCATCGCCGCGAGCTAGAGCGCCCCACCACTAGTGTCGCAGAGCGGGGAGTTCATGCGCTGCGATTGTATTGCTTTGTCCACTCGGCCATTGACTGTTCAAGGTTGCCCCTGGCCGAAATGCGATCGATAAATTCGGGGAATTTTGATTGATAGTCAGCGATATCAAAATGCAGTACTTGGGTTTTGTCACGAAGAAACGCTGATATATTTGATTCGACCGTGTCGATATAGTCGTAACAGGCGGCCAGAGGGTCTTTTACTGAAGCCGAAAGAATGTGGTCGCAATAACCGCGAACAATGGAACCCCGCATGTGCCATCGGCGGTTAAAGCTGTTTGCCACCTCATCCCGGTTGCGCGTCAGGTGAACATACAGCGCCGAGTCGCCGTAGCGAGCCTCAAGCATTCCGAGAAACCACGTCAGTCTGTTGTCTATCTCGATGTGAGCCTGCGGATACTGAGTTCGTGCGGCTCCGCCAATCTTTGACCGGCTTTCGTGACCCACCGTGAAATTCGAGAAATGTCCGCACGCCTTGGAAAAGGTGACGGAACCACATCGGCCGGTGCATAGGACGAAAACGTTGTTGACGGGTTTGCTCATGGGTCTGGCTCTTCTGGATTCGAGCGAGTGCTCGATTTGAGGGATGGGGCATCACTTCCGTCGATGGCGTTCACATCCTAGCGGGGAGGCGCACTCCGGAGTGTTCAGGGTCGGCTATCCTTTGCGCCAAACGTGTTGCGAGGATGGGTCATGTTGCATCCGGTAGTGCTTAGCGGTGGGAGCGGAACACGCTTATGGCCGTTGTCCCGCCAGAACCAGCCGAAGCAGTTCCTGGCGCTGGTCGGCGAGCGGTCGCTGTACCAGGAAACCATCCTCCGGGCCAACGCGCTGCCGGGCGTGCAGCCGCCTGTGACGGTCTGCAGCGACGACCACCGGTTCATGGTCGGCGAGCAGTTGCAGGCGATCGACGTGGGCAGCGGCGGCATCGTGCTCGAGCCGATGGCGCGCAACACCGCACCGGCGATCGCGCTGGCGGCGCTGCACGTGCTGGAGTCCGACCCCGAGGCGACGATGCTGGTGATGCCGGCCGATCACCTGATCGAGGACGAGGCGGCATTTCAGGCGGCGGTGGCGACCGCCCGCGGCCTCGGAAGCGAAGATTGGCTGGTGGCCTTCGGGATCAAACCCGATTACGCGGAGACCGGCTACGGCTACATCCTGCGTGGCGAGGCGCTGGGTGAGGGCGGCTACCGTATCGGGCGTTTCGTCGAGAAGCCCGACCTCGCCACCGCCGAAAAATACCTGGCCGAGGGCAACTATGCCTGGAACTCGGGCATGTTCCTGTTCGGCGCACGGAAATACCTGGAGGAACTGGGTCGCCACGCCCCGGAAATCCTGGCGGCTACGCGCGCGGCGCATGCAGCGGCTTCGTCGGACCTCGACTTCATCCGGGTCGATGCCGATGCCTTCGCGGCCAACCCCAGTGATTCCATCGATTACGCGGTGATGGAGAAGACCGACCGCGCGGCGGTGGTGCCGGTCAGCTGCGGTTGGAGCGACATCGGTTCGTGGAGCTCGCTGTGGGCGGTCGCCGAACACGACGCCGATGGCAACCGCAACGAAGGCGACGTGATTTCGATCGATACCCGTGACAGCCTGATCAAGGCCTCCGAGCGGCGCATGATCGCCACCATCGGTGTTGACGACCTGGTCATCATCGACACCCCGGACGCGACCCTGGTGGCGCGCAAGGACCGGGTACAGGACGTCAAGGCGGTGGTGGATGCGCTGAAGGCTGCTGGCCGCAACGAACATCTGTTCCATCGCAAGGTCTACCGGCCATGGGGCAGCTACGACTCCATCGGCGTCGGCGAGCGTTTCCAGGTCAAGCGCATCGTGGTCAAGCCCGGCGCGGCCCTGAGCCTGCAGAAGCATGCGCACCGCGCCGAACACTGGGTGGTGGTGTCGGGTGTGGCCGAAGTCACCTGCGATGACAGGGTCTTCAACCTGCACGAGAACGAGAGCACCTTCATCCCGCTGGGCAGCGTCCATCGCCTGCGCAACCATGGCACCGAGCCGGTGGAACTGATCGAGGTGCAATCGGGCAGCTATCTGGGCGAGGACGACATCGTGCGCCTCGAAGACGTCTACGGCCGCTCCTGAACTGCCCCCTCTCCCGCTTGCGGGAGAGGGCCGGGGTGAGGGCCCACGCACCGCCCATTGCCCGAACGTACGGTTCGGCTCCATACATCACCGCGATACACTGGCCGCATCCCGCAAAGGAGTTGTCCCATGGCCCAGGCCAGTGCCGCCGCGCCCCGTGCCGGCGAAGCGAAAAGCAAGCTCTATCCCGACGCGAAGACGGCGCTTGAGGGCGTCGTTGCCGACAACCAGACCCTCGCGGTCGGTGGCTTCGGCCTCTGCGGCATCCCCGAGGCGCTGATCGCCGCGCTGCGCGATTCCGGGGTCAAGGGCCTGACCGCGATTTCCAACAACGCCGGCGTCGACGGCTTCGGCCTTGGCCAGCTGCTCGGCACCCGCCAGATCCGCAAGATGATTTCGTCCTACGTCGGCGAGAACAAGGAGTTCGAACGCCAGTTCCTGGCCGGTGAGCTGGAGCTGGAGTTCAACCCGCAGGGCACCCTGGCCGAGCGCCTGCGCGCCGGTGGCGCCGGCATCCCGGCGTTCTTCACCGCGACCGGTTACGGCACCGTGGTCGCCGAAGGCAAGGAAACCCGCGAGATCGACGGTCGCCACTACGTGCTGGAAACCGCGCTGGTCGCCGACGTCTCGCTGGTCAAGGCGTGGAAGGCCGACAAGGCCGGCAACCTGCTGTTCCGCAAGACAGCGCGCAACTTCAATCCGGCATGTGCGATGGCCGGCAAAGTCTGCATCGTAGAGGTCGAGGAGATTGTCGAGGTTGGCGCGATCGACCCCGACCACGTGCACCTGCCCGGCATCTACGTCGACCGCATCGTCCACAACCCGACCCCCGAGAAGCGCATCGAGCAGCGCACCGTGAGGAGCAAGTAATGGCCTGGACCCGCGAGCAGATGGCGCAGCGCGCCGCGCAGGAACTCACCGACGGTGCCTACGTCAACCTCGGCATCGGCCTGCCGACGCTGGTGGCCAACTACATTCCCGATGGCGTCGACGTATGGCTGCAGTCCGAGAACGGCCTGCTCGGCATCGGCCCGTTCCCGACCGAGGACGAGATCGACGCCGACCTGATCAACGCCGGCAAGCAGACCGTCACCGCGCGCGAGGGCGCCAGCTACTTCGGCAGCCACGATTCCTTCGCGATGATCCGCGGCGGTCACATCGACCTGGCGATCCTCGGCGGCATGGAGGTTACCGACAAGGGTGACCTCGCCAACTGGATGGTGCCGGGCAAGATGGTCAAGGGCATGGGCGGCGCGATGGACCTGGTCGCCGGCGTAAAGCGGGTGGTGGTGCTGATGGAGCACACCACCAAGCATGGCGAGCCGAAGATCCTGCCGGAGTGCACGTTGCCGTTGACGGGTGTTGGGGTTGTCAGCCGGATCATTACCGACCTTGCGGTAATGGATGTGACACCCGAGGGCCTGAAACTGATCGATCTGGCGCCGGGTGTCGGGAAGCAGGAACTCCAAGAGAAAACCGGCTGCCCGATCGTTTAAGCCGTCAGTAGTCTCAAACATCCCTGAAGGATCCCAATGAAGGTAACGATTTTTGGTACGGGTTATGTCGGTCTGGTAACCGGCACTTGCCTGGCTGAAGTCGGTCACGGCGTGACTTGTGTCGATGTCGACGCCGGCAAGATTGCGGGTCTACAGCAGGGCCGGATACCCATCTACGAGCCCGGTCTGGAGCCGTTGGTTCTGGCCAACCATGGGGCCGGCCGTCTGCATTTCACCGTCGACGCAGCCAATGCCAGCGCGACCGCCGAGATCATCTTCATTGCGGTGGGTACTCCACCCGACGAGGACGGCAGCGCCGATCTGAAGTACGTGGTGGAGGTGGCGCGAACCATCGGCCGACACCTTGTGTCGCCCGCGGTGATCGTCAATAAATCCACGGTCCCGGTGGGAACCGCCGTCAAGGTCCGGGAAGCGATTGCGAAGGAACTGATGGTCCGCGGGATCGAAATCGATTTCCACGTGGCATCCAATCCCGAATTCCTGAAAGAAGGCGACGCGGTCAACGATTGCATGCGTCCCGATCGGATCGTCATCGGTGCAGATGGCGCCGAACCGGTGGAAAAATTGCGCCAGCTCTATGCGCCCTTCGTGCGCAACCACGACCGGTTCGTGGTGATGGACGTGGCGTCGGCCGAACTGACCAAGTACGCGGCAAATGCCATGCTGGCTACCAAGATCAGTTTCATGAACGAGATTGCCAACATCGCTGAGAAGGTGGGCGCCGACGTGGAGATGGTGCGCCAGGGAATCGGTTCCGATCCCAGGATTGGCTGGCACTTCATCTATCCTGGAGCGGGTTACGGCGGGTCGTGTTTTCCCAAGGACGTGCGAGCCCTGGCAAGGACAGCAGGCAGTCACGGATACCACCCGGAGTTGCTGAACGCGGTCGAGTCCGTCAACGAGCGCCAGAAGGAGCATCTCTTCGAGCTGATGCGGAAGCACTATCAGGGCGAGCAATTGACCGGCAAGACGTTCGCCGTATGGGGGCTGGCTTTCAAGCCCAACACCGACGACATGCGGGCCGCATCGAGTCGGCGATTGCTGGAACAGCTGTGGGGCGCCGGTGCACGCGTCCGTGCCTACGATCCCGAAGCCAACCATGAAGCACAACGGATTTTTGGCGATCGCGACGACCTGGTGCTTTGCGGATCGGCCGATGACGCTATCGACGGCGCCGACGGGTTGGTCGTGGTCACCGAATGGAGGGAGTTTCGAAGTCCCGAATTTTCGACACTGGCCACTTCTCTGCGGGACGCCGTACTCTTCGACGGGCGCAACCTGTACGACCCTGCGGTGGTTGAAAGGGCAGGTATCGCCTACTTTGGTGTTGGCCGGGGACGCTCGATCCTACGCGACATGGGCGAGGTGGTTAGCTGACCCGACGGATTGCCGCAGAGCTGTCGTGCGGTCTACACAGGCGTCTTGAGAGGCCGGTTTCAGCCATGACATCTTCTCTCTCACATCTCGACCGGCTCGAAGCGGAAAGCATCCACATCCTGCGCGAGGTGGCCGCGGAATTCCGCAACCCGGTGTTGCTGTATTCGGTCGGCAAGGACAGCTCGGTCCTCCTGCATCTGCTGGGCAAGGCGTTCCACCCGGGCAAGCCGCCCATGCCGTTGTTGCATGTGGACACCGGCTGGAAGTTTCGCGAAATGATCGCGTTCCGCGACCGGCGCGCGGCCGAGACCGGGATGGAGCTGCGCACTCACACCAATCCCGATGGACTTGTGCGCGGCATCGGTCCGATCACCCACGGTGCGACCGTCCATACCGACGTGATGAAGACCCAGGCGCTGAAGCAGGCCTTGGACAAGTGGGGCTTCGATGCGGCTATCGGTGGCGCACGGCGGGACGAGGAAGCCTCTCGCGCCAAGGAGCGGGTTTTCTCGTTCCGCACCGCCCAGCATCGCTGGGACCCGAAGCAGCAACGCCCGGAACTCTGGAACCTATACAACACCTGCATCCACAAGGGTGAATCCGTTCGCGTGTTCCCGCTCTCCAACTGGACCGAGCTGGACGTCTGGCTGTACATCTTCCGCGAGAACATCCGGGTGCCGTCGCTGTACTTCGCCCGTGAGCGGCCGGTTGTCGAGCGCGATGGCGCGCTGGTGCTCGTGGATGACGGCAGGCTGCCCCTGAATCCGGGCGAGACCCCGATGCTGAAGACAGTCCGGTTCCGCACACTCGGCTGCTATCCGCTGACGGGTGCGATCGAATCCAGTGCGGAAACCGTGGAGGAGGTCATTGCCGAGATGCTGGTATCCACTACGTCGGAGCGCCAAGGCCGGGCAATCGACCGGGATCCGGCCGCATCCATGGAAAGGAAGAAGCAGGAGGGTTACTTCTGATGGCGGTCCCAGGCGGTGCGCGAGCGGATGCCGCGGCTGCGGTGGCCGCCTATCTGAGGCAGCATGAGAGCAAAGACCTGCTTCGATTCATCACCTGCGGCAGCGTCGACGACGGCAAGAGCACGCTTATTGGCCGTCTGTTGCACGACACCCAACGGTTGCTCGACGATCAACTGGCCGCGCTCGAGCTCGACAGCCAACGCCATGGCACCCAGGGCGACACCATCGATTACGCCCTGCTGCTGGACGGCCTCGCCGCCGAACGCGAACAGGGCATCACGATCGATGTCGCCTACCGCTTTTTCGACACCGACAAGCGCAAGTTCATCGTGGCTGACTGTCCGGGCCACGAACAGTACACCCGCAACATGGCTACCGGGGCATCCACCGCCGACCTCGCGGTCGTGCTGGTCGATGCCCGCAAGGGGCTTCTGACCCAGACCCGTCGGCACACCTACATCGTGTCGCTGCTGGGCATTCGCCACGTGGTGCTGGCGGTCAACAAAATGGACCTGGTCGAGTACAACGCTGACACCTTTGAAAGTATCGCCTCGGAGTACCGGCATTTAGCGCTTCGCCTGGGTATCCCCGAGGTGGCTTGCATACCGCTGTCGGCGCTGAAGGGCGACAACGTGTTGCAGCGCTCGGCCGCGACTCCTTGGTACCGGGGGCGAACTCTGCTGGAGCGTCTGGAAACCGTCGGCACCTCCCGGGAAGTACCCGGGCGTGGCTTTCGCCTGCCAGTACAGTGGGTGTGCCGACAGGATCAGGAGTTCCGCGGTTTCGCCGGACCGGTGATCTCAGACCCGGTTTCAACGGGCGACGAAGTTGTCGTGCTACCGTCCGGGCGTCGTTCGAAAGTAGCTCGCATCGTCACGGCCGACGGCGATCTTGAGTCTGCCCTGCCGGGCCAGGCCGTGACCGTGGCGCTGGTCGACGAGATAGACGTCAGTCGTGGTGACGTGATTGCCGCGGCGTCCCATCCACCCGAAGTGGCTGATCAGTTTGCAGCCCATCTGCTGTGGCTGGGGGAATCCCCGCTGCTGCCGGGGCGGCCCTTCCGGCTCAAGATCGGGCCGCGCACGGTGGGCGCCACGATCACCGACATCAAGCACAAGGTCGACGTAAATACGCAAGAGCAGTTGGCGGCCAAACGCCTTGAGCTGAATGAGGTCGCCTATTGCAACATTCATCTGGACCAGCCCGTTGCGTTCGAGCCCTATGCAGATAACCGGGACATGGGCGCCTTCATACTGATCGACCGTCAGACCAACGCCACCGTTGCGGCCGGCACCCTCGCTTTCGCGTTGCGCCGCGCCGCCAACATCCACTGGCAGCACGTGGATGTCGATAAAGACGCACGCGCCCGCATCAAGCACCAGCAACCCAGGTGTTTATGGTTCACGGGGCTGTCTGGCTCGGGAAAGTCCACCATTGCCAACCTGGTCGAGAAGCGCCTGTTGGCGAATGGCTATCACACCTACATTCTTGACGGTGACAATGTTCGCCATGGTCTCAACAAGGATCTGGGCTTCACGGACGAAGACCGCGTGGAGAACATCCGTCGTGTGGCGGAGACCGCGAGGCTTATGGTGGACGCGGGCCTGATAGTCCTGGTGAGCTTCATCTCGCCGTTCCGGGCGGAAAGACGAATGGCACGCGAGATGTTCGCGAAGGGGGAGTTCATAGAGGCCTACGTCAACACCTCGCTGGAGGCGGCGGAGCAAAGAGACGTCAAGGGGTTGTACGCAAAGGCGCGCGCTGGCCACCTGCGCAACTTCACGGGCATCGACTCGCCTTACGAGATACCGGCGCAGCCTGACATTGTGTTGGATACCTCAGCAAACACGCTCGAAGAACTGGTCGAGGAGCTGGTCGAAATCCTGTCGCCGCCGGGCTAGCCGCGCAATCTTTTTCGACCATTCGTGAGAATGGCCGACGGATTACAACCGGTGGGCGGCCACTATGCAGCTGGAACCCCATCCAAGTGACTCTCCGTCGGCAATGACTTTCGCCTCGCTTTCAAGCAGCCTGGAAATCGCGCGCACTACCACGCCGTTATCGGAGCCGTGCTCGGCCTCCGCCGACAGGAGATTTTTGTTGCGCCCTATGCCCAATCGATAGGGTAGGGCGCGAAACAGGAATTGCGGGGCGATCAGCGGGCGAAAAAAGTGGCTCAGATAGTCAATTTCGAAGAACCCATCGAGCAACGCCATCAATGAGCGGGTTGTGTGTCGGCGGAAATGACCGGCATGGACGTCGGCCTGGGACCACAGCCATTGATGGCCACAGCCATTGATGGCAAGGCACTGTGAGATAGAGTCGCCCGCCGGGTGCGAGCAATGGGGCGATCGACGCCAGAAAATTCCGATCGTCGTCGATGTGCTCTATCACGTCGAACATGCCGATCGCCCCGAAGCTGCCTGGCTGGAATCCGGCGTCCTCGACCGTGGCGCATGCCACGTGCTCCAGTCCCCGGTTGACCCGGGCATTGTGCGCACCGGTGGGCCGGGTTCGAGCAGCACAACGTCGTGCCCCTCGTTGCTCAGTCGCTGCGCGACGTAACCGTTGCCGCCCCCGATATCAAGCATGGCGCCTCGGAACGGCTGATTAGCAACCATGTTGGCGATGCAGTTGTTGCGATGCCGGAACCAGAACGAGGCATCCTCGACCTGGAAACAGCCGGCATGCCCTTCGGCTGCGTAGGACACAGGGCTGGAACCTGGCCCAACGTAGACTCCTTCGTCATTGCGAATGAGCTGTTGAGTAAAGTCCTCGATCCGCATATGTGACGCCTGTCCAAATTGGGCCCTGTATAGCAAAGACCTGCGGTTTCGCCATGGCGGGGTCGGCTGCGGACTAAAGATTCTGGTAATTCGGCCCCGACCCACCCTCCGGCGTCACCCAGTTGATGATCTCGTACGGGTCCTTGATGTCGCAGGTCTTGCAGTGCACGCAGTTGGCGGCGTTGATCTGCAGGCGCCGACCGGCGGCTTCGTCCTCGACGATCTCGTAGACCCCGGCCGGGCAGAAGCGGGTGCAGGGGTTGTCGTATTCGACGGTGCAGCGGTCGATGCAGATGCTGGTGTCGGCGACCTGCAGGTGCACCGGCTGGTCTTCGTCGTGCTGGGTGGCGGCGAAGTAGACGCCGGCGAGGCGGTCGCGCGGGGCGAGGGTGCGGTCGACGTAGTCGCGCCTGGGTTCCTCGAACTCGCCGACCTTGTGCAGCGACGACCAGTCGGCCTTGTTCTTCAGCGTCCACGGCGAGCGGCCACCGGTGACGGTTTCCCAGGCGGCGTTGAGCATCCCCCACCACAGTCCGCGCTTGAAGCCGGGCTTGATGTTGCGGACCTGCTTCAATTCGACCATCGCGGCCGAATCGCGCAGCGCGGCATCGAAGCCTTCCGGCGCCAATGCATTGGCGGCCAGGTGCTCGGCGGCGAGCATGCCGGAGCGGATCGCCTGGTGGGTGCCCTTGACCTTCGGCACGTTGAGCAGGCCGGCGGTGTCGCCGATCAGCAGTGCGCCGGGCATCTCGACCTTCGGCAGTGACTGGTAGCCGCCGGTCACGATCGCGCGGGCGCCGGCGGAGATGATCTCGCCGCCTTCCAGCAACGGCTTGACCATCGGATGGTGCTTGAACTGCTGGAACGCTTCCCACGGCTTGTACTGCGGATCGCTGTAGTCCAGCCCGCTGACGTAACCGATCGCGATCCGGCCCTTGTCGAGGTGGTAGATGAAGCTGCCGCCGTAGGTCGAGGTGTCGGCGGGCCAGCCGAAGCTGTGGACGATCTTGCCGGGTGTTACGCGCTCCTCGGGAACCTGCCACAGCTCTTTGATGCCGATCGAGTAGCCTTGCGGGTCGCTGCCGGCATCGAGCTGGAAGCGTTTGACCAGCCGCTTGGTCAGGTGGCCGCGGGCGCCCTCCGCCAATACGGTGACCTTCGCGCGGATGTCGATGCCCTGGGTGTAGCCGGGCTTGTGCGAGCCGTCCTTCGCCACCCCCATGTCGCCGATACGGACGCCGATGACCTTGCCGGCCTCGTCATGCAGGGTCTCGTCGGCGGCGAAGCCGGGGTAGATCTCGACCCCCAGCGCCTCGGCCTGCGGCGCCAGCCACGCGCACATCGCGCCGAGGCTGACGATCACGTTGCCCTTGTTGTGCATGCCCGGCGGCACCGGCAGCTTGCGCCCGCCGTCCTTGTTCAGCAGCCAGAACTCGTCTTCGGTCGCCGCCACGCAGATCGGCGGCGGGTTGTCGCGCCAGTCCGGCAGCAGGGCGTCGAGCGGGCCGGTCTCGATCACCGCGCCGGACAGGATGTGGGCGCCGATGGTCGAGGATTTCTCGATCACGCAGACCGTGGTTTCGGCATTGAGCTGCTTGAGCCGGATGGCGGCCGACAGCCCGGCCGGGCCGGCGCCGACGATGACGACGTCGTACTCCATCACGTCGCGTTCGGCTTCGGGGGCGGTGGTCGGGTCGGTCATGGCGGGCTCCTGCTTGCTAGGCCTGAATTGTCGCGGGTTTGGGACGCGTCGCCAAATGCGGTGGCTCGGGGCCGCCCGGCCGGCGACGGTCGCCGGTGCGACCATGACAAACTCGACGTGCAGCTTCCGTCCCGGTCATCCCCCCGATGCAATCACTGGCACTGCCACAGGCCGAACTGGCGCTCGACCCCCACTGGCTGGCGGCGGACGAGGCCGACCGGTTGTTCGCCTGCCTGCGTGGCGACGTCGCGTGGGAGGTGCATCGCATCCGCCTGTTCGGCCGCGAGGTCGACAGCCCGCGCCTGAGTTGCTGGATTGGCGACCCGGACGTGGCTTATCGCTACTCGGGCACGCGGTTCGAACCGCATCCGTGGCCGCCGGCGCTGCGCCCGGTCCGCGACCGGTTGACCGGTGAGCTGGGCACGGACTTCAACAGCGTGCTTGCCAACCTGTACCGCGACGGCCGCGACGCGATGGGGTGGCACAGCGACGACGAACCGGAGCTGGGGCCGGCGCCGGTGATCGCCTCGATCAGCCTCGGGGCGACCCGGCGGTTCGTGTTGAAGCACCGGCGCGAGCCGGAGCGCAAACTGGCGCTGCAACTCGGCCACGGCGGCCTGCTGGTGATGTCGGGCGAGACCCAGCGCAACTACCGGCATGCCTTGCCGAGGACGGCCAGGCCGGTCGGTGAACGGATCAACCTGACATTCCGGGGGGTTTTTTTGTAGGAGCGACGTAAGTCGCGATTGGAGGATCGGTCGCCAAGCGGGTTCCCGATCGCGACTTACGTCGCTCCTACAGGGGCTTCGCGGGTCAATCGTGCGCGGTTTGCTCGTGCGCATCGCCGCTGGCCAGCACCCAGCCGGCCAGTTCGCCGGTCAGGGTCTCCAGGCTCTGTTCGAACGCAGCGACCACGTCGGGTACGGCGGTGCTGGCCGCGGCGGGTGCCTGCAGGAACGTGCGCGCGGCGATGACGGCCTGGTCGGGGACGTGCAGCAGCTTGGCGTTGACCTCGATCGTCGCGGTCGGGGTGCTGCCGCCGGTGACGTAGTCGGCCTCGAAACGGCGCAGGTCGAGCACCAGCTTGTAGTCGGCGCTGATGCCGGCACCCTGGCGCGCGACGGCCGGGATCCGGTTGGAATCCTCCAGCGCGCGCAGCAGGGCGTCCTCGACCATGCTGGTCGGCGTCTTGGCCCAGCTGGCGCCCTTGTAGACCTGCAACTCGTTCGGCGACGGCCGCACGGTGATGCGCAGGCTGTCGGTCATCGACCCCGCGGTCGCGCGCGACAGCGACATCTGCCAGTCCACCGTCGGCCATGCCGGATCGACCTGGACCCGCGGGTCGGGCGCATAGATGGTGCCGGGCTCGGGCCTGGGGCCGAGGATCGAGCAGCCGGCCACGAGCAGGAATACGGCGGCCGCGACGGCCACACGCAGCGGGCGTTGCGAGCGCGGGGCGCGGCCGGGGCGGGACGCGAGGGTCAAGGACTGGAGGCTCATTCGGGCTCGAACTCCTTCGGGGCGTCGCGGCCGAGCAGGTAGCCGGTCGGATTGTTGTCGAGGCGGTCGCTGATCCGGCGCAGGTCGCGCACCAGTGCGCGCAGCTCGCCGAGGGTCGGGCCGAGCTGGGCGAGGCCGTCGTTGGCGAAGCTGCCGATCGCGGCGCGGTTGTCGTTGATGATGCCGCTGGCGCCGGCCGCGGCCGAGTCCAGGTCGGTCAGGGTGCTGTCGAGCTTGGCGACCAGGCCCGGCAGCTTCTGCACCAGCTCGCGGTCGAAGTCGGTCATCGCCCGGTTGGTGGTGGCCAGGGTCTGTTCCAGTTGTTCGCTGGATTCGCGCGCGTTGACGATCAGCGCGCGCAGGTCCTCGCGCTGGTCGGCGATCGAACCGGTCAGCGTCTCGATGTTTTCCAGCGTGCTGGCGACGCGTTCGACGTTCTCCTCGCTGAGCAGCTGGTCCATCCGCGCCACCAGCCGGTTGGCGGTGTCGGCGATGTTCTGCAGCGCCGAGGGCTCGGTCTGGATCAGCGGGATCTCGCGCTGGTCGACATCGGCCAGCCTCGGGCTGCCCGGGCTGCCACCGGTCAGCTGGATGATCGGCGAGCCGGTGATGCCGGTCATCGACATCTTGGCGCGGGTGTCGGTCTTGACCGGCGCCTTGGCCTGGATGCGCAGCAGCGCGCGGACCCGGCGTGGGTCGTCCGGGGCCAGGCTCAGGCGTTCCACCGTGCCGACCGAGATGCCGTTGTACTGCACGCTGCTGCCTTCGCTGAGCCCGGTGACCGGCTCGTTGAAGATCACCAGGTATTCCTGCCAGCTTTTCTCCGACGAGTACTTGGCCGCCCACAGCGCGAAAAGCAGCAGGAACAGCGAGATGATGATCGTGAACGCACCGATCAACACGTAATTGGCCTTGGTTTCCATCAGTCGGCTGCCTTCATGTCGCGGGCCCGGGTGTTGTCGTCGCGCGCGGTCTGCGCCGCCCGGGCGCGGGGGCCGTGGAAGTATTCCTGCACCCACGGGTGGTCCAGTTGCTCGACCTCGGCGATCGGCGCGCAGGCGATGACTTTTTTATCCGCCAGCACCGCGATCCGGTCACAGATAGCGTAAAGGGTGTCGAGGTCGTGTGTGATCAGGAACACGGTCAGGCCCAGCGCCTGTTGCAGCGTCCGGATCAGGTTGTCGAACGCGGCCGCGCCGATCGGGTCGAGCCCGGCGGTCGGTTCGTCGAGGAACAGCAGCGGCGGGTCCAGCGCCAGCGCCCGCGCCACGCCGGCGCGCTTGCGCATGCCGCCGGAGAGTTGCGACGGCAGCTTGTCGAGCGCGTCGGCCGGCAAGCCGGCGAGTTTGATCTTGAGCAGCGCCAGCTCGTAGCGCAGCGAGTCGGGCAGGTCGCGGTGGTATTCCTTCAGCGGCACCTGCACGTTCTCGCCGACGGTCAGCGACGAGAACAGCGCGCCGTCCTGGAACAGCACGCCGGTGCGGCGCTCGATCCGCCGGCGCACCTCGTCGTCCTCGCTGCGCGCATCGATGCCGAGCACTTCGATCTCGCCTTCGTCGGGGCGGCGCAGGCCGAGGATCGAACGCATCAGCACCGACTTGCCGCTGCCCGAGCCGCCGACCACGCCGATGATCTCGCCCGGCATCACGTCGAGGTCGACGCCATCGTGCACGACCTGCTCGCCGAAGCGGTTGACCAGCCCGCGCACGCGGATGATCGGTTGCGGAGTGTCGGTGGCGGCCGCCATCAGATGCCCACCTCCATGAACCAGATCGCCGCGAACGCATCCAGGATGATCACCAGCGAGATCGCCTGGACCACGCTGGAGGTGGTGCGCTCGCCGACCGACTGCGCCGTGCCCTTGACCTGCAGGCCTTCCAGGCAGCCGATCAGGGAAATCACCAGGGCGAACAGCGGCGCCTTGACCAGCCCAGCCCAGAAATGGCGCAGTTCGATGGTGTCCTGCATCCGCGCCAGGTACTGCTGCGGCGGGATGTCCAGGCTGTAGGCGCCGACGGTGAGGCCGCCGAGCAGGCCGAAGATGTCGGCGATGAAGGTCAGCAGCGGCAGCATCAGCAGCAGCGCCAGCACCCGCGGGATCACCAGCAGGTCGACCGGGTCGAGCCCGAGGGTGCGCATCGCGTCGACCTCCTCGCGGCTGACCATCGCACCGATCTGCGCGGTGAACGCGCTCGCGGTCCGGCCGGCAAGGATGATCGCGGTCAGCAGCACGCCGAACTCGCGCAGGAAGGCGATGCTGACCAGCTCGACCACGAAGATGGTCGCGCCGAAGTCGCGCAGCACGTTGGCGCCGAGGAACGCGACCACCGCGCCGACCAGGAAGCACAGCAGCGCGACCAGCGGCACCGCGTCCAGCCCGACCTGCTCCATGTGGAAGACGGTGGCGGTGGGGCGGAACCGCGACGGCTGGCGCACCAGCCGCAGCAGCTTGACCAGCACCTCGCCGAGGAAACCGACCAGCGCGAGGGTTTCCTTCCAGTTGTCGGTGACCGCGAAACCGAGCCGGGCCAGCGCCGCGTAGACACCGAACTCGCGCTTGCCGCGCGGACGCTCGTCGGAGACGTCGTGGATCGCCCCGACCAGTGCCCGGTGGTCCTCGCGGAAGCTGAAATCCTCGATCGTGAGCTTGCGCCGCTGGGCGAAGCGCTTCAGTTCCAGCACGCCCAGCGAGTCGAGCCGGTCGACGTCGCCGGCATCGATCGAGGTGATGCCATCGGGCACCTGCGCCAGGCACTTGCCCACTTCGGTCGCGTGTTCCAGCGTCCACTGGCCGGCCAGCCGCAGGCGCGCGGGGTCGCGGTCGTCGGTCTGGATCCGTGGCGGTGGCGCGGCGGGTGCGGTCATGGGTTCTCGTCGTCGCAGGATACAGACTGCATCCGTGCATGGCATTGCATCGACTTTTGCATGCGATGCTACGCGGATGAACAGCCCGGCACTGACGATGTCCAGCCCGATCCCGTTGAGCAATGCCAGCTATGCCGACCGTATCCGCTTCATGGTCGAGCTGGCCGAACGGCTGCACCTGTACGGCACCACCGCGCAGCGGCTGGAGGCGGCGCTGCTGCTCGTCGCCGAGCGCCTGCGGCTGGAGTGCGAACCGTGGTCGAGCCCGACCGCGCTGATCCTGACCTTCAGCGACCCGCAGCACCTGCCCGGCGCCAGCGACACCACCCGCGTGATCCGCCTGCCGCCCGGTGACAACGACCTGTACAAGCTGGCCGAGACCGACCGCATCGCCGAGGCGCTGATCGCCGGCGAGATGGACCTGGCGACGGCGTTCGAGGCGATGGACGCGCTCGACAGGCCGACCCCCCGGACCGCGCAGGCGTTGCGGGTGCTCGGCTACGGGCTGGTCGCGGCCGCGGTCGGTGGGCTGCTGCGGCTGCCCTGGCTGGATATCGCGGTGGCGGCCTTCAACGGCCTGACGATCGGCGTGTTCATGCAACTGGCCGAAACCCGGCCGCGCACGCGCGAGGCGGTCGACGCACTGGTGGCGATGTTCGCCACGGCGGTGACGATCCTGGTCGCCAGTTTCGTCGCACCGTTGAACCAGAACACCGTGATCATCGCCTCGCTGATCGTGCTGCTGCCGGGCCTGTCACTGACCAATGCGATGAACGAGCTGGCCAGCGACCACCTGGTATCGGGAACGGCGCGTTTTGCCGGGGCGATCACCACGGTGATGAAACTCGCGGTGGGCGTGATCATTTCGCTGTACATTGCCAACCTCGCCGGGTTGCAGCCGGCGGTGCGCGCGCTGCGTCCGCAACCGGAATGGGTGGAGTGGGGCGCGCTGGTCGCGGCGTCGCTGGCGTTCGCGGTGCTGTTCCGCTGCGAGCGCCGCGATTATCCGGCGGTGATGCTGGCCGCGGCGTCGGGGTATCTGATTTCGCGGCTGGCCGGACTGGCCTGGGGCAGCGGCGCGGGAATTTTCCTCGCTGCGCTGGTCATGACCGCGTCCGGCAACGCCTACGCGCGCTGGCGCCAGCGGCCGGGCGCGATCGTGCGGGTGCCGGGGATCATCCTGCTGGTGCCCGGCAGCGCCAGCCTGCGCGGGCTGCTCGACCTGATCCAGCAGCAGGACGTCAATGCCGGCCAGGTCGCCGCGCTGGGCGTGGTCAATATCCTGCTGGCGCTGATCGCCGGTTTGCTGTTCGGAAACCTGCTGCTGCCGTCGCGGCGGAATCTGTAGGCGCGGCTTCGGGCGGCCTGCAACGACGCTCGATACCGCACCAACAAAAACGCCGGCATCGAGCCGGCGTTTCTGCTTGGGTCGTCGTCGTCCCGATTTACTTGATCAGGAACTCGTCCACGTTGCGGCCGTTGCCGGTATACGCGGCCAGCCAGCGCGGCTGCTTGCCCCGGCCGGTCCAGGTGTTGTCCGGGTTGGACGGGTCGCGATACTTCGGTGCGACCTTGCCGAGCGGCTTGCGGGCCTTCTTCGCGGCGCCGCGCGGCGCGCGGGCGGCGGGTGCGGCGCCACCAGTGCCGAACAGCTCGGCGATGGTGTAGCCCTCGTTCTTGGCCAGCTGGTTGATTTTCTTGCGCACCTGGGTAATCGGCTTGCGCTTGTTCAGCGTGGTCTTGCGCTTCTTCGCCTTGCTGATGAGCGATTCGAGCTCTTTCGCGGACAGCGTGTTGATGTCGATCGACATGGGGGGTCTCCGGGGTGGTGAGTGAAAACCCGGGTCGGAACCCGGCCTGCCGCCGGATGATAATCAAGCCGATGTTCGGAGTAAATGAAGAAATATGCACTTCCGGCCATTCGTAATGGCCGGTTCAGGCGGCCGGAAACTCCGGCTCAGGCGTGCAGCCGCGCCAGCAAGGCCGTGCGGTCGAGGTTTTCCGCGGCATCGGCCTGGCGCGCCCGGTATTCGAACGTCCCGGCCGCCAGCCCGCGCTCCGATACAACCACCCGATGCGGTATGCCGATCAACTCGATATCGGCAAACATCGCGCCCGGGCGCAGGCCGCGGTCATCCAGCACGGTGTCGATGCCGGCGTCGGAAAGTTCGCGATACAGCGCGTCGGCCGCCTCGACCACCGCGGGGTCCTTTTTCGGGTTGATCACGCACACCGCCACGCGCCAGGGCGCCATCGCCTCCGGCCAGACGATGCCGTTGGCGTCGTGGTTCTGCTCGATCGCGGCGGCGACGATCCGCGATACCCCGATGCCATAACAGCCCATGGTCGGCGTGGCGGCCTTGCCGCCATCGTCCAGCACGGTGCATCCCATTGCCTGTGCGTAGTTGCGGCCGAGCTGGAATATATGGCCGACCTCGATGCCGCGGGCGATGCCGAGATTGCCCTGGCCGTCGGGCGAGGGGTCGCCGGCCACCACGTTGCGGATATCGGCAACGATCGCGGGTTCGGGCAGGTCACGGCCCCAGTTCACCCCGGCCAGGTGGAAACCCGCTTCATTGGCGCCGGTCACGAAGTCGGCCATCGCCGCGACGCTGCGGTCGGCGATTACCCGGATATCGCGTCGTGCCCCGATCGGGCCGAGGAAACCGGGCTCGCTGCCGAGGTGGTCGAGGATCTCGGCCTCGGTCGCCATCCGGTATCCGTCCAGACCGTCGACCTTGGCCAGCTTGATTTCATTGACCGCATGGTCGCCACGCACCAGGGCAAGGGTGAAACCCTTCCGGTCGACGATCGCGATCGACTTGACCGTGCGCTCCAGCGGAATCCCGAGCAGGGCGGCGACGTCCTCGCAGGTTTTCTGGGTCGGGGTCTCGACCTTGTGCAGGGTTTCGCCGGCCGCGGCCCGTTCGCCGGGCGCCATCGCTTCGGCCAGTTCGGTATTGGCGGCGTAATCGGAGCCGTCGGAGAACGCGATCGCGTCCTCGCCGGAATCGGCCAGCACGTGGAATTCGTGCGAGGCGCTGCCGCCGATCGCGCCGGTATCGGCGAATACCGCGCGGAACCCCAGCCCAAGCCGGGTGAAAATACGGCTGTAGGCGTCGTACATGACGCGGTACTGGCGATCGAGGTCGGCGTCGTCGAGATGGAAGGAGTAGGCGTCCTTCATCAGGAACTCGCGCGCGCGCATGACGCCGAAACGCGGGCGGATCTCGTCGCGGAACTTGTTCTGCACCTGGTAGAAACACACCGGCAGCTGCTTGTAACTGGCCAGCTCGTTGCGCGCGAAGTCGGTGATGACCTCCTCGTGGGTGGGGCCGTAGCAATACCAGGCCTGCTTGCGGTCCTGCATCTTGAGCAGCTGGCCGCCGAACTTCTCCCAGCGGCCGGTTTCCTCCCACAGTTCCTTCGGCTGCACAGCCGGCATCAGCAGTTCGATCGCGCCGGCGGCGTCCATCTCCTCGCGCACCGTGCGCTCGACCTTGCGCAGCACGCGCAGGCCCAGCGGGGTCCAGGTGTAGAGGCCGGAGGCCAGCTTGCGGATCATCCCGGCCTTGAGCATCAGCTTGTGGCTGACGATTTCGGCATCGGCGGGGACTTCCTTGCTGGTGTGGAGATGGAATTGCGACAGGCGCATCGGTCTGGCTTCACGCGGAGGAGCGCGCATTCTGGCATGCGCCGTCCGGCGAAGCTCAGCGTTCCGGCGTTTTCGGGGCCGTCGGCCGGGAGGCGAAGAACGCCGAGAGGTCGCGGATGTCCCCGGGCTCCAGCGATCCGGCGACGGTGTGCATGATCGGGGCATAGGCGCTGCCGCCGCGGGTGCCGCTGTTGAACAGGGTGAGCTGCAGCCGCAGGTAGTCGGGGTGCTGGCCGGCGAGCAGCGGGTAATGCGGGTTGCGATCGGCCGTGCCGGGGCCGGTTCCGGTGTCGTGGCAGGCGACGCAGGCGGGTACGCGGCCGGCGGCGTCGCCACGGGTGGCGAGCCGCGCGCCGCGCTCGATGGCGGCGGCATCGGGGTGCGCGTCGACTGGCGCGGCCGGGCGGATGTCCAGGCCGGCGTAGTGGCGGGCCAGCGCGGCCATTGCGGCATCGTCCAGCGCCGCTGCCACCGGCTGCATGATCCCGCTGTGGCGGTCGCCGCGTGCATACGCCCGCAGGCTTTCGAGCAGGTAGGCCTCGCGCTGGCCGGCCAGTCGCGGCACCGCGCCGCCGCGGCCCTCGCCATCGACGCCATGGCACCGGGCGCAGTCGGCCAGGGTCGATGGCGCGGGGGTGGCCCGGGTCGACGGGATGGCGCCGGCCACGCGCGATCCATCGACGCCAGGGGTGGCCCCGCCGTAGGCCAGCTGCCGGAACCGCGCAGGCGTCATTCCAGGTAGCCGCCGCAGGAACGCGACCATCGCCCGGACCTCGTCGTCGCGCTGCTGTGTCGGCCAGGCCGGCATCGCGGTGTACTTGATGCCGTGCCTGACGATCCAGAACAGCTCGCGGTCGTTCCATTCGGCGATCTTCGGCGGCAGGTACGGCGGCTGCGGCACGCTGTGCAGCATCACTTCGGCGCGTGGATGGCCGGGCGCGCCGTGGCAGGCAAGACACCCCCCGGCGTAGTGGCCGGCGCCCTTGAGCACCATCGCCTCCGTATCCAGCAACTGGTCTTCGGCGGGCGGCGGCTTCACCGCCAACGCGTGGGTCCGCACCGAGCGGCGCATCGCGAAATGCAGCAGCACGCGGGTGATCGGCCAATGACCCTGGCTCGCGGCCACCGGGACCAGCCCGGCCGAGACGAACAGCAGCGCCCCCAGTCCGAATACCGCGGCCGCCAGCAGCAGCCGGCCCAGCGCCAGCTTCCACGAGCCCCCGGCGAGGCATGACCACAGCCAGCGCGGCAGTTTCGCGATCGCGCCGGACCATCCGCCAGTGCGCTGCCGGTCAGCCATCGGCCACCGTCGCGTGCCGCTCGCGCAGCAACCCGGCCAACAGCACGAGTGCGCCGGCCATGTAGGCGACGCCGCCGAACAGCAGCATCAGCACGCCGCCAAGATGCTGGTCCTGCAGCGCGGTCAGGCCGGACCCGACCGTGGCGCCGTGGCCGTACAGCGGCCGCGTCGCCAGCGCCAGCAGCACGCCGAGCAGGGTCATGTGCATCGAGGTCAGCAGCAGCCCGAAGATGCCGGTTGCGGCGCGCAGGTGCCGTTGCGCCGCGCTGCCGCCGAACGCGGCCAGCCACACCAGCAGCCCGACCGCGAGAAAGCTGCCCTGCTCGAGCACCAGCAATCCCGTCGAATGGCGCGCGGCGTGGTGCAGCGCCGGCGCATGCCAGGCCCAGACAATGACGAACTCGATGACCGAGGCGACCACCGGCGACAGCAGCACCGCCGGCACCAGCAGCCCCATCGAACCGCCGCGGCCCGGCGATGCGCGCGTCGCCAGCCAGCGCACCGGATCGAGACGACCACCGGCCACGCCGGCCGCGAGCAGCGGCGCGGCGATCGCGACCACCGACATGTGCATCGCCATATGCGCGGCGAACGAGTGACGCGACCACTCCGGCAGCGGCCCGATCCACACCCCGGCCAGCACCGCCAGCCCGCAGGCCAGCGGCCATGTCCCGTGGCGGCCGGTGAAGCTCATCGGCATGTCCCGATCAGGCCGATCGCGAGCGCGGAATAGACCACCGCGACGAAGCCCAGCCCGCACAGCAGCAACGTCGCGAAGCCGAGGAAGCGGTGGCGGTCTCCGGCGCTGGCGGCATCGTGCGGCAACTCCGCGTCACCCCACTGGTGCTGGCGCCAACTGCGCCATCCCACTACGACGATCACCGCCAGCGCGGCCACCGTGTACACGACCAGCGCGACCCGCGCCGTGCCCAGCGGAGCCGCCACCGTCGCCGCCCTGGCGCACCAGATCGCCGCGGTGACGTACGACAGCAGGAAGTGCACCGCCCAGGTCGCCGGCCCGGCGGTCAGCAGCCACAGGCTGGCGCGGCTTTCCGGCAACACCGTGTCCTCGACCGAGCGCCGCGGCGGCGCCGGGTTCGGTGGGCGTGCATGTTGTCCGGGGCGCGTCGTCATCGTCGACCTCAGGTCGCCAGCGGGAAACCGGCGATCGTCGCCACCGTCACCAGCACGGTGATCGCGACGAAGTGCCAGTACAGGGTGACGTTGTGGATGTCGATGTCGTGTTCGGCGGTCATCCGGCCGGCTGCGCGGCGGGCGATACAGTACAGCTGCATGACCACGCCGGCCGCGATATGCACCGTGGTCCAGCCGACCAGCAGCCACACCGTGGCCTGGTACGCGTGCGCGGTCGGGTCCATGCCGGTCAGCCACGGCCCGGCCAGCAGCGCCGCGCCCGCCGCGAGCGCCAACACGACCGCGCCCGCGGCGGCGAGGTGGAAGCCGACACCCGAAACGCGGCGGTTGAGTCCGCGCGCCAGCACCGTCGCGACCCATGCGGCAATCGCCAGTACCAGCGCCAATACCGGCCACAGCAGCCCCGGCCCGGCACTCGGATCCGCCGGGAAGTCCTCGTGCACGGTCCAGAAGAAGAAGTAACCGAACACGAGGCTGGCGAACGCGGTCATGTCGCCGATCATGGTGATGAACATCGCCCACCAGCCGACCGACGCCTGGCCCGACGCATACAGCGGCAGGCGCAGATCGAGGCCGACGTCCTTGGCCGGCTTCTCTGGCACCTCCGCGGTGCCGGTCCACAGCCACACCAGGATCGTGACCAGGGCCAGCACTGCGCTGATGCCGGCCGCGACGTATTGGCTGAACACCGGGAAGATGAAGGCGCCGCCAGTGAACACCGCCGCCCAGAACGTCACGAAGGTCGGGCCCGGTACGCGCAGGCATTGCTCCGGCATTGCGTCGACCGGCGAGGTGATCAGCGTTTCACGCCGGCCCTCCGGTGCGTCGGCGAGGTAGAAGCGCCCTTCGTCGACATCGCGCATCAGCCCGGGCTGGTCCCACAGCGGGTAGCGGCTGTGCACCACCGGGATCGAGCGCAGCCCCCACGGTCGCGACGGCATGTGCGACAGCCATTCAAGTGTTCCCGCGCGCCACGGGTCACGGTTGGAGTGGGCGCCGCGGAACGCGGTCCGCAACGCGTCGAAAAGCAGCACCGCGAACCCCGCGGCCAGCACGAACGCACCCACCGTCGAGATCATGTTGAGCAGGTCGAAGCCCTGCCCGCCGCGATAGGTGAACACCCGCCGCGGCATCCCGCCCAGGCCGCTGACATGCATCGGCAGGAACGCGACGTTGAAGCCCGCGAACATCAGCCAGAACGCCACCCGGCCGAGCCGTTCCGACAGCTGCTTGCCGACCACCAGCGGGTAGAAGTAGTAGGTGCCGGCGACCACCGGGAACACCATCCCGCCGATCAGCACGTAATGCAGGTGGGCGACGATGAAGTAGGTGTCGTGGGCCTGGAAGTCGAACGGCGCCAGCGCGATCATCACCCCGGTCAGCCCGCCGAGGACGAAGATCACCAGCGCGCCGAGCACGAACAGCATCGGCACCGAACGCACCACGCGGCCGGCCAGCACCGTCGCCAGCAGCGCGAAGATCTGCACCCCGGTCGGCAGCGCGACCGCCTGCGACGCCGCCGAGAAGAACGCCAGCGAGATGTTCGGCAGCCCGGTGGTGAACATGTGGTGGACCCAAAGCCCGAAACTCAGGAAGCCGGTGCCGACCGCGGCCAGCACGATCCAGCTGTAGCCGACGATCGGACGTCGCGCGAAGGTCGGCACGATCATCGCGACCAGCGCGATCGCCGGCAGGAAGATGATGTAGACCTCCGGGTGGCCGAAGATCCAGAACAGGTGCTGCCACAGCAACGGGTCGCCGCCGCGCGCGGGGTCGAAGAACGGCCAGTCGAGCAAGCGCTGCGCCTCGAACATCAGGTCGCCGGCGATCAGCGGCGGGAACGCGAACAGGATCATCGCGCCGACCACCAGGATGTACCAGGCGTAGAGCGGCATCAGGTTGATCCGCATGCCCGGCGGCCGGGTCTTGAGTACGCCGACGATCAGTTCGACCGCGGCCGCTATGGACGCGATCTCGATGAAGCTCAAGCCGAGCAGCCAGATGTCGGCGCCGAGGCCGTCCTGGTACTCGGTGGTCAGCGGCGGATACATGAACCAGCCGCCCTGCGGCGCGGCGTCGAAGAAGATCGAGCCGCACACGAACACGCCGCCGATCAGGAAGCACCAGAAGCCGAAGGCGGACAGCCGCGGGAACGGCAGGTCGCGCGCACCCAGCAGCGACGGCAGCACCAGGATCGAGAACGCCTCGAAGATCGGCACCGCGAACAGGAACATCATCACCGAGCCGTGCAGCGAGAACATCTGGTTGTAGGTGGTGGCGCTGACGAAGTCGTTGTCGGGCAGCGCCAGTTGCACCCGCATCAGCAGCGCCAGCACCCCGGCGAACAGGAAGAAGGTGATGGCGGTGGCCGTGTACCACGCGCCGACCTGGCTGTTGTTGACCGACGACCAGTAGCGCCAGCCGGTCGGGGTCTTCCATGTCGCCCGCAGCCGTTCGGCCTGGTCGTTGTTGTCGTCGACGGCGTTCATTGCAGTCCTTCCAGATAGACCGCCATGGACTGCACGTCCGCCCCGGGCAGCATGCCGAACGGCGGCATCAGCGCCTCGGGCTTGATCGCGTGGGTATCGGTGATCCAGCGCCGGAACGCCTCGGCATCATTCGGCAGGGTGCCTGCGGCCAGGCTCAGGCGGCTGCCGACGTGGGTCAGGTCCGGTCCGGCCACGCCGGTCGCCGCGGTGCCGCGGACGGCGTGGCAGGCGCTGCAGCCGTTGCTGTGGAACGCTTGCTCGCCCTGGCGCGCCAGCGCGGAGGCCGGAGTGGGGGCCGGTCGGGCCTGCTGCCGCAGCCAGGCGTCGAATGCTTCGGGTTCCATCACCACCACGGGCAACTGCATGAACGCATGCGAGGTGCCGCAGTACTCCGCGCAGGCCCCTCGGAACACGCCGGTCCGCGTCGGCTGCAGTACCAGCGTGGTGGTCCGGCCGGGGATCATGTCGACCTTGCCGCCAAGCGACGGGATCCAGAACGAGTGGATCACGTCCGGGCTGGTCAGTACGAACTCCACCCGCTTGCCGACCGGCAACCGGATCTCGTTGGCGAGGACGATGCCATTGGTGCCGGTGTCCGCCTCCGCCCCGGGCAGGTAGCGCACCCGCCACCACCACTGTTCGCCCGACACCGCGATGCGCAGCCCGTCGTGCGCCACCGGCCGGCGCAGCTGCGGCATCAAAACCAGCCCGTAGACCAGCAGTGCGCCGAGCACGACCGTCGGTATCGCGACCCCGCCCCCGAAGATCAGCCAGCGGCTGGTGGCGCGGCCATGTGGCCGTGGGCGCAGTAGCCCGGCGTACAGGGCGATGCCGACCACGGCGGCCCACACCACGAGGGCGCCGATCGCCATGATCCAGAACAGTTGAGCGATCGTCGCCGCCTCGACCCCGGCCGGATGAAGACTGGACTGCGCGCCACTGCAACTGCACCCCGCGAGTGCGGCGGCGCACAGGGCCAAGCGGGCCGGAACGGCATAGGTGGATCCCAAGGAGCACTCCCGGTCACGTCGCGTGGAACGCAGCGCGGCAGGGCGCTACGTCAGACGCGCGAACAACGAGACTGGCGGCTTGGCTCTAAAAGATTCGTGAAGGCGCGAACGCCGGGCTCAGTTGGCCCCGGTCGGCTCGGCGGGTGCGCTGCAATGCACCTTGATCGCGGCCTCGGCGAACTGGGTCTGGGCCGCGCGCTCCTCGGCGCTGAACTCGGTGTCGGGCTTGCCGTCCTTGTCGGCATCGGTGCCGACCGGACCTTCGCCCTGCAACAGCTCCAGGTTGGCGCGCGCGGTGGTACATTGCGCGTTTTCGGCCGGTGCCTCGGTGGTGTCGGCCTTGATCGACGCGGTGCCGCTGTTGCGGATGGTGCGGTTCTGGTAGTCGGCGCCGGCCGGCGGCGGCGCGTCGGAATAATGGGTGACGCCATTGGCGTCCTTCCACTGGTACAGCTCGCCGGCCGATGCGACCGACAGGGTCGCCACGGCGAGGCCCAGGCCCACGGCACCCAGCCACGGCAACCGTCGGGTGACGGACGAAGGATTCGGACTGGACATGTGGACTCCCCGGTGACGCATGGCGTTGAAAAGTGACCCCTGATGCGCGATTGCAGCATCCCGCCGCCCCGCGGGCAAGCGCTAAACTGCCGAAATGGAACCGACGCACCCAAGCACGCCCCCCGATCGACCCCGCGGGCGCGGCATTTACCTGCTGCCCAACCTGTTCACCACGGGCGGACTGTTCGCCGGGTATTTCGCGATCATCGCCGCCACCCAGGGCCGGTTCGACGACGCCTGCATCGCGATCTTCGTGGCCGCGATCCTCGATGGCATCGACGGCCGGGTCGCGCGGCTGACCAATACCCAGAGCGAGTTCGGGGTGCAGTACGACTCGCTGGCCGACCTGATCAGCTTCGGCCTGGCGCCGTCGCTGGTGCTCTACCACTGGGCGCTGGCGTCGATGCGGCTGGACGGGGCCACGGCGGGCAAGGTCGGCTGGGTGGTCGCGTTCCTTTACGCGGCCTGCGCGGCGTTGCGGCTGGCGCGCTTCAATTCGCAGGTGAACCAGGTCGACAAGCGCTGGTTCATCGGCCTGGCGAGCCCGGCGGCGGCCGGCTTGCTGGCCAGTTTCGTCTGGGTCTGCTTCGCGCTGGGTTACGAAGGGTCGCAGTTGCGCTACCTGGCGCTGGCGATGACTGCCGCGGCGGCGTTGCTGATGGTCAGCCGGGTGCGCTATTTCAGCTTCAAGGGCAGCGGACCGCGCCACGACAAGCTGCCGTTCCTGTCGGTGGTGGTGGTGCTGGCGGTGCTGGCGGCGATCGCGATCAATCCGCCGATGGTGCTGCTGGCGATCCTCGGCCTGTATGCGCTGAGCGGCCCGTTGCACGCAGGTTACCGCCGGCTGCGGCGGCTGCCGGCGGCGGAGCCGGCACCGTGAGCCTGTGGGATCCGCAACAACGCGAGTGGTTGCAGGCGCTTGGCCATCCGCTGTGGGGGCTGGCCGGCGACGACGTTGAAGTCGACGCCGCTGCGCCTGCGGCAGCACCTTCCACGGACACGCGCGAGACCGGGGCGGTCGTGCTGGATCCGAATACGGCGATCCGGTCGCCCGGGCCGCCTGCGGCCCGTCCGCGTCCTCCGGCCCCGCCGGCCCCGGAAACCATGGCTGCGGACGCCGTGGCCCGGCGCGTGCCGGACCGGCCCCGCACCGATCTGGCAACCAAGATGGCCGCGCTCGAGGCTGCACGCGCGGGCGCGACGCGCGAAGTCGATGGCCCCCTGCGCGAGGCCCTGCTGCGCGCCACCGGGCAGTTGCCGGCGGTGGCCGCGCGGACCCTGCGCGAGCTCGGCGTGGACCCGGATGCGTTGCGCGGCGACCCGGCTGCAAAGCGCGCGCTGTGGCGTCGCCTGCGGCCGTTGCGGAAAACGGGCAGATGAGCGCGGTCGCCTGCGACCCGGCCCCGGTCACCGCGCTGCGCCCGATGCGCGACGACGACCTGGTCGCGGTGCATGCGCTCGAGGTCCGCGCCTACGAGTTCCCGTGGACGATGGGGATCTTCCGCGACTGCCTGCGCGCGGACTATCCGGCGTGGGTGTTGCAGATGGACGATCGCATTGCCGGCTATTGCCTGATGAGCATCGCCGCCGGCGAGGCGCACGTGCTCAACGTCTGCATCGCCCCCGAACTGCACGGCCGCGGGCTTGGCCGGCAACTGCTGCACGCGCTGCTCCGGCTCGCGCGCGCGCGCCGCGTCGAAAGGGTGTTCCTCGAAGTACGGCCGAGCAACGCCGCCGCCATCCGCCTGTACGACAGCGAAGGCTTCAACGAGATCGGCCGCCGCCCGCGCTATTACCCCGCCCGCGGCGGCCGCGAGGACGCGCTGGTAATGGCGCTGGAACTGCTCCCGCCGCAAATGTAGGAGCGACGTAAGTCGCGAATGCACGACGCACCGCGCAAGCGTGATCGGACGCCAGGCGGGGCATCACCGGTCGAGGTTTTGAAACCGCTTGGCAAACGGATGCAAACGCCCCGGCCGGGCTGTGGACTTCGCGACTCACGTCGCTCCTACATATCCGGTTGTAGGAGCGACGTAAGTCGCGAACGCACGATGCGCCGCGCAAACGTGACCGGGCGCCAGGCGCAGCATCACGGGTCGAGGTTTTGAAGCCGTGCGTCCAGAGCGGGGACGCTTTGGACACACGGCGCAAACGCGACTCCGGCTCAGCCCAGTTTCGCGCGCTGCGTCGCCAATGCCTCGCGCTGCACGTTCCAGTCGACCAGGCGCGTACGCTCCTGCTCGACCACCGCCGGCGGGGCGTTGTTGACGAAGGTCTCGCTGGCGAGCTTGCCGTTGCACTTGGCGATCTCGGTTTCGACCCGTTTGATTTCCTTGTCGAGGCGGGCGCGCTCGGCACCCAGGTCGACCAGGCCCTCCAGCGGCACCAGCAGCTTCAGCTCCCCGACCACGGCGGTGGCCGCGGCGGGCGCGCTGGCTGCGTCGTCGATGAATTCGATCCGGTCCAGCCGCACCAGGAAACGCAGCGAGCTGTCGAAGCGCGACGTGCGCGTGCGATCGTTGTCGTCGCTCCCGGCCAACAGCAGGGTGACCTGCTTGGATGGCGCGACGTTGAGTTCGCTGCGCACCCGGCGCAGTGCCGACACCATCGACTTGAGCCATTCGACATCAGCCTCGGCCCCGGCGTAGCCGTCGACCGCGAAGTCGGCGGCGCGCGGGTAGGGCTGCAGCATGATGGTGTCGCCCTCGATGCCCAGGCGCGGCGCGACCTGCTGCCACAGCTCCTCGGTCACGAACGGCACCAGCGGGTGCAGCAGGCTCAGCAGGCGTTCGAGTACGTACAGCAGGGTGTGGCGGGTGCTGTCGACGGCCGTGGTGTCATCGCCGTTGAGCGCAGGCTTGGCCAGTTCGACGAACCAGTCGCAGAAGTCGTTCCAGGCGAACTCGTAGAGCGACTGCGCTAGCAGGTCGAAGCGGTAGGCGGCGAATTGCCGCTCGGCTTCGGCGGCGGTCTTCGCGAGTTGCGCGAGGATCCAGCGCTCGGCGTCGGTGTTCGGCTGCGGGGCGCCCTCGAAATGCGCGCCCTCGGTGTTCATCAGCACGAAGCGGGTCGCGTTCCACAGCTTGTTGCAGAAATTCTTGTAGCCCTCGGCGCGGCCGAGGTCGAACTTGATGTCGCGGCCGGGGCCGGCCAGCGCGGCCATGGTGAAGCGCAGCGCGTCGGCGCCAAACGCCGGGATGCCTTCCGGGAACTCCTTGCGCGTGGCCTTCTCGATCTTCGGCGCGGTCTTCGGGTTCATCAGCCCGGTGGTGCGCTTGGCGACCAGCGCGTCGGCGCTGATGCCGTCGATCAGGTCCAGTGGGTCGAGCACGTTGCCCTTGGACTTGGACATCTTCTGGCCGTGCGAGTCGCGCACCAGCCCGGTCATGTAGACGTCCTTGAACGGCACCTGCCCGGTGAAGTGGTCGGTCATCATGATCATCCGGGCGACCCAGAAGAAGATGATGTCGAAGCCGGTCACCAGCACCGACGAGGGCACGAAGCGGTCGAAGCCGCGCTCGCCCATCCGCTGCTTGTCCGGCCAGCCCATCGTGCTGAACGGCCACAGCGCGGAGGAGAACCAGGTCTCCAGCACGTCACTGTCCTGCGACAGCGCGATGTCGTCGCCGAGCGAATGCTTCGCGCGGACCTCGGCCTCGTCGCGGCCGACGTAGATGGTGCCGGCGTCGTCGTACCACGCCGGGATGCGGTGGCCCCACCACAGCTGGCGGCTGATGCACCAGTCCTGGATGTTCTCCATCCAGTGGCGGTAAGTGTTGATCCAGTTCGGCGGGACGAACTTCACGTCACCGCTCTCGACCAGCTCCATGCCGCGGCTCGCCAGCCCGTCCATCTTCACGAACCACTGGTCGGTCAGGTACGGCTCGATCGCCTGGCCGCTGCGGTCGCCGCGCGGGACCTGCAGCTTGTGCGGCTTGGTCTCGACCAGCAAGCCGGCGGCTTCGAGGTCGGCGAGCACCGCCTTGCGCGCCTCGTAGCGATCGAGGCCTTGGTATTTCTGCGGGATGCATTCGATGGTGGGGCTGGTGGCTAACGCCGCATCAGCTGGCTGCGTTCCGGGCGCAGTAGCCGCCCTGTGGCCCCTGAAGCTGAAGTCGTCCAACTCTGAAGACTTAATTCTGGCTTCCGGCGTGAAGATGTTTATCAGCGGCAGCGAATGCCGCTGGCCCACCTGGTAGTCATTGAAGTCATGCGCCGGGGTCACCTTGACCACGCCGGTGCCGAACTCGCGGTCGACGTACGCATCGGCGATCACCGGAATCTCGCGGCCGGTCAGCGGCAGGGTCACCGTTTTGCCGACCAGCGCGCTGTAACGCTCGTCATCCGGGTGCACCATCACCGCGCTGTCGCCGAGCATGGTTTCCGGGCGGGTGGTGGCGACCACCAGCGAACCGCTGCCGTCGGACAACGGGTAGGAGATCGACCACAGGAAGCCGTCCTCCTCCTCGTTGACCACTTCGAGGTCGGAGATCGCAGTCTTCAGCACCGGGTCCCAGTTGACCAGACGTTGGCCGCGATAGATCAGCCCCTGCTCGTGCAGCCGCACGAACGCCTCGACCACCGCCTCGGCCGCCATCGGGTCCATCGTGAACACGCTGCGCGACCAGTCGCCGGACGCGCCGAGCCGGCGCATCTGCCTCTCGATGGTGTCGCCGGAGGTGCCCTTCCACTGCCAGACCTTCTCGATGAAGCCGTCGCGGCCGAGCGAATCACGGGTCTCGCCATTGCCTTCCAGCGCGAGGTTGCGCGCCACCACCATTTCGGTGGCGATGCCGGCGTGGTCGCTGCCCATCTGCCATAGGGTGTCGTAGCCGCGCATGCGGTGGTAGCGCACCAGCGCGTCCATCAGCGTGTGCTGGAACGCGTGGCCCATGTGCAGGGTGCCGGTGACGTTCGGCGGCGGCAGCAGGATCGAATAGGACTCGCCCTTGCCGGTCGGCTGGAACACGCCGCTGGATTCCCACTGCTGGTACAGCCGGGATTCGAACTGGGTGGGGTCGTAGCTGGAGGCGAGGGTGTCGGTCATGGGCGTCGAGGTGGTTGGCTCCCTCTCCCGCGTGCGGGAGAGGGCTGGGGTGAGGGCGCGCGAAACGGGCTTGCGTCGGGTGTTGCGGTGTCGCTTGCCCTCATCCGCCCTTCGGGCACCTTCTCCCGCAAGCGGGAGAAGGAAAATCGGCGTTACATGTCGTGCTTGCTGACGTCCAGGCCGCGGGCTGCGTATTGCTTCCAGCGCACGCGTGACGGGGCGCGGGCGGATTCGTCGGCGGGCACCACTTCCAGCACCCGGTCGAACTGGCCCTCGACCGCGGCATCGCGCAGGTTGATCACCAGCGGCCGCAGCGCGACGTCGGTGTCGGGCGCGGCGATCAGCACCGTCGCTTCCTCCTCGTCGTCCTCCGCGCCGGCGATCTGGTGCGGGACGTAGGCGTCGGGTTCGAACGACCACAGCAGGTCGTCGAGCTGCTCGGCCTGGGCGTTGTCCCGCGCCAGCACCAGCGTCGCCATGCCGGCGTCGCTGGCCTTCTTCGCGAGTTCGCAGACCAGCAGCAGCGGCTGTTCGCGGAAGCGCGGCTTGTCGATCAGGTAGAAGGTCGCGCGCACGGGGCGGGAGTTACTTCGCGGCCTGGTCGAGCAGCCACTGGCTCAGCAGGCCGACCGGGCGGCCGGTCGCCATGCCGCGCTTGCCGTCGTCGCTGCCGCTGCCGGCGATGTCCAGGTGCGCCCAGCGCTGGCCTTCGGTGAAGCGCGACAGGAAGCAGCCGGCGGTGATCGCGCCGGCCCAGCGGCCGCCGATGTTGTAGACGTCGGCGTAGGTCGAGTCGAGCATGCCCTGGTACTCGTCCCACAGCGGCAGGCGCCAGGCGCGGTCGAACACGTTCTCGCCGGCGGCGAGCAGTTCGTTGGCGAGGTCGTCGTCCTTGCTCATCAGGCCCGAGGCGTACTTGCCCAGCGCGACCATGCAGGCGCCGGTCAGGGTGGCGACGTCGACCAGTGCCTGCGGCTGGTACTTCTGCGCGTAGGTCAGCGCGTCGCACAGGATCAGCCGGCCCTCGGCGTCGGTGTTGCCGACCTCGATCGTCTTGCCGGACATGCTGGTCAGCACGTCGGACGGGCGGTAGGCGTCGGCGTCGGGCATGTTCTCGACCGCCGGCACGATCACGACGAGATTGACCGGCAGCCGCATCCCGACCGCGGACACGAAGGTGCCCATCACGGTCGCGCCGCCGCACATGTCGAACTTCATCTCCTCGATCCCGCCCTGGGTCTTGAGGTTGATGCCGCCGGTGTCGAAGGTGATGCCCTTGCCGACCAGCACGTAGGGTTTGGCGTCGCCGCCGCCGTCGTACTTCAGCGCGATGAGCTTGGGCGGGTTGGCCGAGCCGCGGCCGACCGCGAGCAGCGAACCCATGCCGAGCTTCTCCATCGCGGCGACGTCGAGCACCTCGCAACTGGTGTTGTCGAAGCGGCCGGCGAATTCCTGCGCCTGCTGCGCGAGGTAGGCGGGGTTGCAGACGTTCGGCGGCAGGTTGCCGAGTTCGCGGGCGAAGGCGACGCCGGCGGCGATCGCCTGGCCGTGGGCGAGGGCGGTCTTGTCGTCGCCGCTGATCGACAGTTTGCGCAGCCCGGGCTCGCCGTCCTTCTTCTTGTTCTTCGCGCCGAGGGTGGCGCTGTAGCGGTAGCAGGCGTGGTCGGCGGCGATCGCGGCCTGGCGGATCGCCCAGGCGCCGTCGCGGCCGGCGACCGGCACCTCGCTGAGGGTGAACAGCGCATGCGCGACCGGACCGGTCTTGAGTGCGCGGGCGGCGTCGCCAACCGCCTTGAGGTACTGCGGCACGCCGAACTTGGCGGCATCGCCCAGGCCGATCACCAGCACCCGCGGCGCGGTGACGCCGTCGAGGTCGTGCAGCAGCGCGGTCTTGCCGGTCTTGCCGCCGACATCGCCACGGGCCAGCAATTTGCCGATGCGGCCGCCGCTGGCGTCGTCGAGCGCCTGTCCGGCGGCGGTCAGGGTGTTGTCAGCGAACGCGCCGACGACAACGCAATCCACCTGGGCGGTGGTCGCAGCGTCGCGGTTCAGGTCGAATTCGAGGGCCATGCAACAGATTCCGGGGGGTTGTGAAAGGATGGTTCGAACCCGTGGCCGGTGGCGCCGGTGCGGCGAAAACCTCCGATCCGGGTGACAATGCGGGTCGGATCGCGCCGGGCGCGGTCGCCGCCCGGTACACGGGTCGGGCTCGAACGAACCAGTGAGTCTAAAGCAAGCCCCTGCGGTTTCCGAACGCCCGCGCCGCGCCCCACCTGCCAAGTCCAGCCCCGCAGCCCCGTCCGCACACTCCCGGAATCCGCACCTCGATGCCCAAGCTCGACCGCTACCTGCTCAGCGAATTCACCCAGTCGACCTTCGCCGCCCTGGTGATCCTGCTGATCGTCAGCGTCGGCGGGGTGATCACCGACGTGCTCAAGGACATCGCCTCCGGCCGCCTGCCGGCGGGGCTGATGCTGGCCCAGCTTGGCCTGGTGCTGCTCAACTGGCTGCCGTTGATCCTGCCGCTGGCGCTGATGCTGGGGCTGATGCTCGGCGTCGGCCGGCTCTATCGCGACTCCGAGATGCCGGTGATCGCCTCGATCGGCGTCGGCCCGCGGCGACTGCTCAAGCCGGTGCTGCTGCTGGTGGTGCCGGTGGTGCTGGTGGTCGGGCTGTGCTCGCTGTGGCTGGGACCGATGGCGGAGCGGATCTCGCGGCAGATGATCCACGAGGCCAACCGCAACCTGGTGGTGTCGGGGCTGGAGCCGGGCAGCTTCACCGAAATCCCGGGCGGCGGCGGGGTGGTCTACGTCGGCGCGATGTCGACCGATGGCAGCCAGTTCCGGCGGATCTTCATCTATCGGCAGTCCGAGGACCGGCTCGACGTCACCACATCGAATACCGGCTCGCTCGCGGTCGACGACAGCGGCGAGCGTTACCTGACCCTGGATGAGGGCTTCCAGGTCGAGGGGCCGCGTGACGGCGGGCTGGATTACCGGCTGATGCGCTACGCCAGCAACGAGGTGCGCCTGCCGGCCGGCGATTCGCGCTACGACCCGGAAGACCCCGAGATCCTGCCGACCCGGCAGTTGCTCGGCGACGAGCGCCCGGCCGCCCATGCCCAGTTGCACGCCCGGATCGCGCCGCCGCTGCTGACCCTGGCGTTCGCGCTGATGGCGATCCCGCTGGCCCGCAGCACCCCGCGCCAGGCCCGCTACGGCCGGGTGATGATGGGCTTCCTGGCCTATCTGGTCGGGATGGACATGATGCTGATGGGCACCGACTGGCTCGAGAGTGGCCGGATCCCGGTGGCGCTGGGCCTGTGGTGGCTGGTGCTGCCGCTGCTGGCGCTGGCGTTGTGGCTGTATTTCACCGACGGGCGGATGCGTCGTTCGCGCCAGCCCCGCCAGGCCGGGCCGCAGGGGGCGACGCCATGATGCCGTTCCCGAAGATCCACGATGTCTACCTCGGCAAGGTCGTCATCGGCACCGTGTTGCTGACCTGGGCGGTGCTGCTCGGGCTCGACGTGATGTTGAACCTGTTCACCGAGTTCGGCGACGTCGGCGAGGGCAACTACGGGGTCACCGAGGCGATCGTGTACATGCTCTACACGGTGCCGCGGCGGGCCTACACGCTGTTCCCGACCGCCGCGGTGATCGGTTCGCTGATGGCGCTGGGCCAGTTGGCGGCGACTTCGGAACTCACCGCGTTCCGCGCGATCGGGCTGTCGCGCCGGCGCCTCAGCGTCACCGTCGCGGTGGCGCTGGCGGTCCTGACGCTGCTGATGGTGGTCAGTGGCGAGACGTTGGGGCCGTGGGGCCAGCGGCGGGCCGATGCGCTGAAGGCGTCGTCGCGTTCCGACAACCTGATCGTCGCGCAGTATTCGGGCGTGTGGGCGCGCGAGGGCGACATCATCCTCAATGCCGAGGGCGGCGAGGAGCACGACAACGGCACCGACAAGTGGCTGGAGTTGCGTGACGTGCGGCTGTACGAGTTCGACGACGACGGCCGGCTGGAGTCGCTGGCGCTGGCGAAGGTGGCCGAGCATCGCCCGGGTGGCTGGCTGCTGCGCGACGTCACGCGGACGACGTTCGGGCCCGATTCGGTGAGCCAGTCGAAGGTGGCCGAGGAGCGCTGGGAGTCGCAACTGGATGCGACGGCGTTGAGTGCGGACATCGATCGTCCGCGTTATCTCAGTGCGGCGGAGCTGCGTGATGCGATCCAGTACCGGGTGCGCAACGCGCTGGATGCGAGCGAGTACGAGGAGCACTACTGGGGGCGGTGGTTCTATCCGCTCAACGTGCTGGCGCTGTGCCTGGCGGCAATCCCGTTCGCGTTCGGCAGCCTGCGCAGTGGCGGGCTGGGCAAGCGGCTGTTCATCGGCATCGTGTTCGCGCTGGGGTTCTGGCTGCTGCAGACGCAGTTCGTGAAGATGGCCAGTGCGTTCAAGTTCGACTTCCGCGTCGCGTACGCGCTGCCGACGCTGATCATGATTGCGGTGTCGGTGTTCCTGTTCAAGAAGCGGTCGGGTTGAGTTGGCTGGGCCGCGACGGCGACGCCGACGGTCAGGGCAACCGCAATAGCAACAGCAAGAACGACTGCAGCAACACGAACAACCGCAACGGCAATAGCAAGAGCAAGAGCAACGGTGCGGGGTTCGCGGCTTTGGGAGAGAGGCGCCGCCCTGCCGGGGTGTTGTCTCCGCCCCTCCGTCGGGCCATCCATGGCCCGAGTCGGGGCCGTGCGCCATCCATGGCGCACTCGCCGCAACACCCCGACAGGACGCCGCGTCGCGATTTGTGAGTTTGCGGTTTCGGGCTTGGTTTGCGGGCTCGCGACTTGCCATTCGCGGAGCGAAACATTGCTGTTGCGAATATCGCTGACATCTCCCAGTCGCGAGCAAACACGCCTTTTGTAGGAGCGACGTAAGTCGCGAACGCACGGCAACCACGGATAGCAGAGAAATCGCGACTTACGTCGCTCCTACAACGGAGCTGCTCTCCTTGCACTACCGCAGGGCAGCTGGTCAGGAGGTGGCCGGTGGTGGGATTGCGGAAAAGCGGGCCATGGATGGCCCGCGGCCCGCCTCAGGGCAGGGTGAGCGCAGGCGGTTTGCGCGGCACTGCCGCGCGCCTGCGCGAACGCCCGGCGCGTTGCGCCGGGCCGGACCGCGGAGCGGCCCTGATGAAGGGCTGGAGCAATGCCACCGCCGGCCGCCTCCTGCGCGACAGACTCCATCGCGTAAGGTGGTTTTTTGTATCTCGCGTACTCGTCGCGACCGACCCCCCAACAGCGATGATGTTCCTTCTAGCCGGCTTTCGGCTCCCGACGAATCCGCGTCCCGCTCACACGGTCATGCCAGGTCAACCGGTCGCGATCGAACCACGCCCACCAGAAGCCCAGCCCGGCCAGCAGCAGCGACACCGTGCCAACCGCATAGCGCAAGCCCAGCTCCCGGTAGCCGGCCGGCGTGCCGTCGATGCCGACCACCCGCAACCGCCACGGGCGCATGCCGAGGGTCTGGCCGCCGCGGCGCCAGCTGAGCAGCGCGTAGCCCCCCGCCAGCAGCCAGCACACTGCCCACAACGCCAGTTGCAACGGGCTGAACGGCGCGATGTTCTGGTGCCGGTCGTGCCCGGCGAGCGTGTAGCCGACCGCGAAAACGGTGCCGGCGACCATCCACAAGGCGAGCACCGGCCAGAGGTCGTAGAACAGCGCGAGCAGGCGCCAGCCGATCAGTGCGGCAGGGCGGGTCGAGGTCTCGGATGGGGTGGGATCGCTCATCTGGGCCGGAAGTGGAGGCAGCGGCGGGCAGTTTAGAGCAGCCGTTCGATACGGCCGGCGCGGCGGGCCGTTGCCGGTGCATTGCGTACTGCCGTTCCCGGCTTCCAACAGGATTCAATCACGCGCAACTCCGCAGTCCAGGCCGCCCCGACCATTCGACTAAGCTTTCCGGATGAGTTCCCGCACGCCCGCCGACCGCCGCCAGGCCGCCATGGCGCTTCCGTCCGTTCCGGAGGCCGACAGCCGCGTCATCGATGCCTTCCTTGATGCGATCTGGGCCGAGAACGGCCTCGCCCAGCCGACCCTCGACAGCTACCGGCGCGACCTCGCGGGTTTCGCGCGCTGGCGCGATGGCGATGGGGGCGGCCTGGCTGGCGCCGACCGCGCGGCGCTGTTCGCCTACCTGGCCTGGCGGATGCGCGAGGGCTATTCGCCGCGCAGCAATGCGCGTTTGCTGTCGGCGTTGCGGGCGTTCTTTGGCTGGCAGGTGCGCCGTGGTGGGCGTGATGACGATCCGACCGCGCTGCTGGACCCGCCCCGGCTGCCGCGCTCGCTGCCCAAGGCGCTGGCCGAGAGCCAGGTCGAGGCGTTGCTGGCCGCTCCCGACGTCGACACCCCGCTGGGCCTGCGCGACCGCGCCATGCTGGAACTGATGTATGCCTGCGGCCTGCGCGTCAGCGAGCTGGCCAACCTGCCGGCGACCGCGATCAACCTGCGCCAGGGCGTGCTGCGGGTGATGGGCAAGGGCAGCAAGGAGCGGCTGGTGCCGCTGGGCGAGGAGGCCCAGCACTGGGTCGAGCGCTACCTCGCGCAGGCGCGGCCGCAACTGGCCGGCAAGCGCGCGTTGGCGCCGCTGTTCATCGGTGCCGATGGCGAGGCGCCCAGCCGCCAGCAGCTGTGGCAACTGGTCAAGCGCCACGCGGCGGTGGCCGGGATCGACCCGGCGCGGATCAGCCCGCACGGCCTGCGCCACAGCTTCGCCACCCATCTGCTCAACCACGGTGCCGACCTGCGTGCGCTGCAGATGCTGCTCGGTCACAGCTCGCTGTCGACCACCCAGATCTACACCCTGGTGGCGCGCGAGCAGCTCAAGCAACTGCACGCGAAACACCACCCGCGCGGCTAGCAATTCCGGCCGGGGCCGGGCGTACAGCCGGCGCATGCAACAATCGCGGCTTCCCCCTACCGGGACGGTCGAACACCGCCCCCGCCTCCAGGACACCCGATGAAGCGCATCCTCCTCGTCGCCGCGCTCGGCGCGATCAGCCTCTCCGCCTGTGCCAAGACCCCGCAGGCCGACCAGGCCACGCCGGCTGCCGCCGCCGCGCCGGCCGCGGCCAAGCCCGCGGCCGGCACCGCCGACGCCCGCGCGGTGGATGCGATCGCCCAGCTCAACCCGAACGTCGAGGTCGAAAGCGTCACCGCCGCCCCACTGCCGGGCTTCCGCGAGGCGATCGTCGGCGGCCAGGTGGTGTACGTCAGCGACGACGGCCGCTACCTGTTTCTGCCCGGCGCCGGCGGCGCGCTGTTCGACACGCAGGCGAAGAAGAACCTCAGCGAGGCCGCGCTGGCCGGCATGCGCACCAAGCTGCTGGCGACGATCCCGCAGAGCGAGCGGATCGTGTTCGCGCCGCCCAACCCGGTGCATACCGTCACCGTGTTCACCGACGTGGAGTGCGGCTACTGCCGCAAGCTGCACAGCGAGATCGCCGAGTACAACGCGCAGGGCATCGCGGTCGAGTACCTCGCGTTCCCGCGGATGGGCATCGGCAGCGAGGACTTCGAGAAGATGGTCTCGGTCTGGTGCGCCAGCGACCGCAAAAAGGCGCTGACCGAGGCCAAGACCAGCGGCAAGGTCATCGACAAGGACTGCAAGAATACCGTGACCATGCAGTACAACGTCGGCCAGCGCGCGGGCCTGACCGGCACCCCGATGATCCTGGCCGAGGACGGCACCCAGCTCGGTGGCTACGTGCCGCCGAAGGCCCTGCGCGAGGCGCTGGACAAGCTGGCGGCGGACAACAGGGCCGCCGGCGCCTGACTGCCCTACAATAGCCGGCCCCGTCGACTAACGGTTCCCCGGACATGATCGTCCTCGAGGGCGCTTCCGCCCTGTCCGCGTTCCGCCGCGAACGCCTGCAAGCCCGCCTCCAGTCCGTCCATCCGCACATCCGCCTGCTCGACGCATGGCCGGTCTACTGGGTCGAACCCGACGCCGGCGCCACCCCGGACGAGGCCGCACTGCGGCGGATCCTGCAGGCCGAGCCCGATGCCGCGCCGCGCGCCGACGGCGCGGTCTCGCGCTACGTCACCCCGCGGCTTGGCACGCTGTCGCCATGGGCCAGCAAGGCCACCGAGCTGCTGCACGGCGCGACCCTGCCGGTGCAGCGGGTCGAACGCGGCACCCGCTACGACCTGGCCGGCTGGCCGGCCGATGCCGCCACCCAGGGCGAGCTGGCGAAGGTCCTGCATGACCCGATGACACAGTCGCTGCTGGCGTCGTGCGACGACGCGGCCGCGCTGTTCCAGGTACCGGCACGCGGCGAGCTCGAGCGGATCGCGCTGGACGATCTGGAAACCGCCAACGGCCGCCTCGGCCTGGCCCTGGCCGACGACGAGATCGCCTACCTGCGCGAGCGCTACGCCGCGCTCGGCCGCGAGCCGTCCGACGTCGAGCTGATGATGTTCGCGCAGGCCAATTCCGAACATTGCCGGCACAAGATCTTCAACGCCAGCTGGACCATCGACGGCCGCGAGCAGACCACCTCGCTGTTCAAGATGATCAAGCACACCCACGCGCAGACGCCGGAGAACACCCTGTCGGCGTACAGCGACAACGCCGCGGTGGTCGCCGGCTACCCGTCGCAGCGCTTCCGCCCCGACCCCGCGACCGGCGGCTATCGCGCCGAAGCAGTGGTCGACTCGGCGTTCTGCATCAAGGTCGAGACCCACAACCATCCGACCGCGATCTCGCCGTTCGCCGGCGCCTCCACCGGCAATGGTGGCGAGATCCGCGACGAGGGCGCGACCGGCCGCGGCGGCAAGCCCAAGGCCGGCCTGTGCGGGTTCTCGGTGTCGCACCTGCGCATCCCGACCCTGCCGCAGCCGTGGGAGGCGCCGCGCGCGCTGAACCCGCGGATGGCGCCGGCGCTGGAAATCATGCTCGACGGCCCGATCGGCGCGGCCGCGTTCAACAACGAGTTCGGCCGGCCGAATTTGACCGGCTACTTCCGCAGCTTCGAGCTCGACGAGGGCGGCCATGCGCGCGCCTACGACAAGCCGATCATGCTCGCCGGCGGGCTCGGCGCGATCGACCGCAGCCAGGTCGAGAAGCTCGGCCTCAAGCCCGGCCATGCCGTGATCGTTCTCGGCGGGCCGTCGATGCTGATCGGCCTCGGCGGCGGCGCGGCCAGCTCGGTCGCCTCCGGCGACAGCCACGAGGCGCTCGACTTCGCCAGCGTCCAGCGCGACAACCCGGAAATGGAGCGGCGCTGCCAGGAAGTGATCGACCGCTGCGTCGCGCTCGGCGAAGCCAACCCGATCGCCAGCGCCCACGACGTCGGCGCCGGCGGCCTGTCCAACGCGATCCCGGAGCTGCTGCACGACTCCGCCCTCGGCGGCGTGATCGACCTGGGCAAGGTGCCGACCGACGACCCGTCGCTGTCGCCGATGCAACTGTGGTGCAACGAGTCGCAGGAGCGCTACGTGCTCGGCATGCCGGTCGAGCGCGTCGCCGAGTTCACCGCGATCTGCGAACGCGAGCGCTGCCCGTTCGCGGTGGTCGGCCATGCCACCGCCGAGGAGCGGCTGGTGGTCGGCTACGGCGCCACCATAAAAACCGTCTACGGCGAAGCCGCAGCCGATTCCCTTCTCCCGCCTGCGGGGCGAAGAGGAGCGCTTGCGAGCCATGGCTCGCGCGACGATGAGCGCCTGAGCGCTATGTGCGAAGGCGGGGGCGCGGAGCGAGGTGCCCGCAGGGCGGATGAGGGCCCGCGAAACGCCGCCCAAGACGCCACCGGCCACTCCGCGCGCCCTCACCCCAGCCCTCTCCCGCAAGCGGGAGAGGGAGCCAACAGCAACTGGCCGATCGACCTCCCGATGGACCTGCTGTTCGGCAAGGCGCCGAAGATGCAGCGCGACACCCGCCGTCCCGACGACGCGCCGTGGCCGTCGCTGGACTGGAGCGGGCTCGACCTGCACGATGCCGCGCTGCGGGTGATGGCGCACCCGACCGTCGGCTCCAAGCAGTTCCTCATCACCATTGGCGACCGCAGCGTCGGCGGCCTGACCGCGCGCGACCAGATGGTCGGGCCGTGGCAGGTGCCAGTGGCCGATTGCGCGATCACCTTCGCCGGTTTCGACGGTTTCACCGGCGAGGCGATGGCGATCGGCGAGCGCACCCCGCTGGCCCTGCTCGACGCCGCCGCCGCCGCGCGGATGGCGGTCGGCGAGGCGATCACCAACCTGTGCGCGGCGCCGGTGGCGTCGCTCGACCGGATCAAGCTGTCGGCCAACTGGATGGCCGCGGCCGGCCACGATGGCGAGGACGCGCTGCTGTTCGATGCGGTCCGTGCGGTCGGGCTGGAGCTGTGCCCGCAGATCGACCTCAGCATCCCGGTCGGCAAGGATTCGCTGTCGATGCAGGCGCAGTGGCAGTCGGATGGGCAGCCAGAGAAATCCGTGTCGCCGGTGTCGCTGATCGTCAGCGCGTTCGCGCCGGTGCTCGACGTACGCCAGCAGCTGACCCCGCTGCTGAACCGCGAAGAGGATTCCGAGTTGTGGCTGATCGGCCTGGGTGCCGGCAAGCAGCGCCTCGGCGGCTCGGTGCTGGCGCAGGTGCATCCCGACGCGGTCGGCCGCAATGGCGATCCGCAGACTTCGCTGCCGGTGTTCGCCGGGCAGCCCTCCGAGGACGGCCGCCGCAACGCCGGCGTGCCCGACCTCGACAACCCGCAGCGCCTGCGCGACTTCTTCGAACTGATCCGCGAGGCGCGTGAGGCCAACCTGCTGCAGGCCTACCACGACCGTTCCGACGGCGGCGCGTTCGCGGCGCTGTGCGAAATGGCGTTCTGCTCGCACCTCGGGCTGGAGATCAACCTCGACGGCTGGGGCGAGGACCCGTTCCGCACCCTGTTCAACGAGGAGCTTGGCGCGATCGTGCAGATCAGCGCCGAGGACCGCGCCGGCTTCGCCGACCTGGTCGCGCGCCATGGCCTGATCGACTGCGCCCAGCGCATCGCCAGGCCGACCACCGCCGCCACCATCCGCATCCGCGAGGACGGCGACACCCTGGCCGAGTGGCGCTGGGACGAGTTGTTCGACGCCTGGTGGTCGACCAGCCACGCGATGCAGAAGCTGCGCGACAACCCCGAGTGCGCCGACGAGGAGCGCCTCGCCGCGCGCGACTTCAACGCGCCGGGGCTGGTGCCGAAACTCGGTTTCGACCCGGCCGAGGACATCGCCGCGCCGTTCATCGCCACCGGCGTCCGGCCGAAGGTCGCGATCCTGCGCGAGCAGGGCGTCAACGGCCAGATCGAGATGGCCGCGGCGTTCGACCGCGCCGGCTTCGAGGCGTTCGACGTGCACATGAGCGACCTGATCGCCGGCCGCGTGCAACTGGCCGACTTCAAGGGCTTCGCCGCCTGCGGTGGCTTCAGCTACGGCGACGTGCTCGGCGCGGGCCGCGGCTGGGCGACCAGCATTCTCGAACGCAGCGCGTTGCGCGACCAGTTCGCGACGTTCTTCGCCCGCGACGACAGTTTCGCGCTCGGCGTATGCAACGGCTGCCAGATGCTCAGCCAGCTCAAGCCGATCATCCCCGGCGCCGAGCACTGGCCGGTGTTCCTGCGCAACCGCAGCGAGCAGTTCGAGGCGCGTCTTAGCCTGCTCGAAGTGGTCGAGTCGCCGTCCGTGTTCCTGCGCGGCATGGCCGGCTCGCGGATTCCGGTGGTGGTCTCGCACGGCGAAGGCCGGGCGAGCTTCGACAGCAACCTCGACCGGACCGCCGCGCGCACCGCGCTGCGCTACATCGACGGTGACGGCTCGCCCGCCCGCCAGTACCCGGGCAACCCCAACGGTTCCGCCGACGCCATCGCCGGCCTGAGCAGCGCCGACGGCCGCACCACCATCCTCATGCCGCACCCGGAACGCACCCTGCGCAGCGCCAACCTGAGCTGGGCGCCGCGCGAGTGGGGCGACGATTCGCCGTGGCTGCGGATGTTCCGCAACGCCCGGATATTCGCCGGCTGACGGGGAAATCAGCGTCGGACAGCTGCTAAAGTCGGGCGTTCACGGCTTTGGAGGGCGGTGTGGACGCAGCAGCAGATGCCATCGCGGGCGGCACGGATGACGGCCGGAGAGACGGTCGTGCGGGCGACGCCAACCCGGTCGAGGACCGGATCGTCGACGCGTTGCTCGCCAGGGGCCGGCTGAAAGAGGCCGACCTCGGTCGCGCGCGCCGGCTGCAGGCCGAAACCGGCGGCAGCCTGCTGGCGTTGCTGACGCGGCTCGGGCTGGTGTCCGAGCGCGACCATGCCGAGACCGTCGCCGAGGTGCTCGACCTGCCGCTGGTCAGTGCCAAGACCATGCCGGAGCTGCCGCCCGAGGGCGTGGCGCTCTCGACCCGGTTCATGAAGCAGTTCGCGGTCTGCCCCGTCGCCGAGACCGCGAGCAGCGTCGCGATCCTCGCCGCCGATCCGCAGGACACCTACACCCTCGACGCCGTGGGCCTCGCGACCGGCCGCGAGGTCCATGCCAGCGTCG
The DNA here is from genome assembly GCF_052547135.1 of Lysobacter sp. F60174L2. Classification (NCBI taxonomy): domain Bacteria; kingdom Pseudomonadati; phylum Pseudomonadota; class Gammaproteobacteria; order Lysobacterales; family Lysobacteraceae; genus Lysobacter; species Lysobacter sp. F60174L2. The sequence goes on from NZ_JBQWRA010000001.1 coordinate 775,997, forward strand.
CCCTGCGCTCGGAGATCGACGAGCTGATCGAGCGCTGGCACGGCCAGGGCCGCAGCGCGATGGGGGCGATTGTCGAAACCGCCGAAGGCGAGGGCAGCGACCTCGACGACGTCGAGCACCTGCGCGATCTCGCCTCCGAGGCCCCGGTGATCCGGCTGGTCAATCTCGTCATCCAGCGTGCGGTCGAGTTGCGCGCGTCCGACATCCACATCGAGCCGTTCGAGAACCGCCTGAAGGTGCGCTACCGCGTCGACGGCGTGCTGATCGACGGCGAGAGCCCGCCGGTCAACCTGACCGCGGCGGTGATCAGCCGCATCAAGATCATGGCCCGGCTCAACATCGCAGAGCGCCGGCTGCCGCAGGACGGCCGGATCATGTTGCGGGTGCAGGGCCGGGAGCTCGACCTGCGCGTCAGCACGGTGCCGACCGCGCACGGCGAGAGCGTGGTGATGCGCCTGCTCGACCGCGAATCGGTGGTGCTCGACTTCGAGAAGCTGGGCTTCACCGACGAGTTCCTGCCGCAGTTCGAGCACGTGCTGCAGCAGCCGCACGGCATCCTGCTGGTCACCGGCCCGACCGGCTCGGGCAAGACCACCACGCTGTACACCGCGCTGAGCAAGCTCAACACGCCGGACGTCAAGATCATCACGGTCGAGGACCCGGTCGAGTACCAGATCGAGGGCATCAACCAGATCCAGGCCAAGCCGCAGATCGGCCTCGACTTCTCGCAGGCGTTGCGTTCGATCGTGCGACAGGACCCGGACATCATCATGATCGGCGAGATGCGCGACCTCGAGACCGCGCGCATCGCGATCCAGTCGGCGCTGACCGGCCACCTCGTGCTGTCGACACTGCACACCAACAATGCCGCCGGCGGCATCACCCGGCTGCTCGACATGGGGGTCGAGGACTACCTGCTGACCTCGACCGTCAACGGCATCCTCGCCCAGCGGCTGGTGCGCAAGCTGGAGCCGACCCACGCCGAGAAATACCCCGCATCGCCGGAAGAGATCGAAAAGTTCGGCCTGCGCCGCTACCAGCCCGAAGGCGACATCCACCTGTATCGGCCGCGTGCTTCGGCGCTGGCGCCGACCGGCTACAAGGGGCGTTCGACGATCATGGAATTCATGGTCATGAACGACGAACTGCGTCGCGCGGTGATGCGCCACGCCGGCATGGGCGAGATCGAGCGGATCGCCCGCGACGCCGGCATGCGCACGATGTACGAGGACGGCATCGTCAAGGCGCTGGCCGGCCTGACCACGATCGAGGAAGTCCTGCGCGTGACCGAGGACGCCTGATCGCATGGCGCTCTACACCTACAAGGCGCTCAACGCGCGCGGCGAAATGCTCGACGGCCAGATGGAGGCCGCCAGCAACGCCGAGGTCGCGGCGCGCCTGCAGGAGCAGGGCCACCTGCCGGTCGAGGCGCGACTGGCCAGCGAGGGCGGCGGCGCGTCGGTGTGGAAAGGCCTTTTCAAGCCCAAGCCGTTCGCGGGCGAGCGGCTGGTGCAGTTCACCCAGCAACTGGCGACGCTGCTCGGCGCGGGGCAACCGCTCGACCGCGCGCTGACGATCCTGCTGGAACTGCCCGAGGACGAAGCGGCGCGACGCGTGATCAGCGACGTGCGCGACGCGGTGCGCGGCGGCACCTCGCTGTCGACCGCGCTGGAGCGGCAGCACGGCACGTTCTCGCGGCTCTACGTCAACATGGTCCGCGCCGGTGAGGCCGGTGGCAGCCTGCACGAGACGCTCGCCAGGCTGGCCGATTACCTGGAGCGTTCGCGCGTGCTGCAGGGCCGCGTGATCAACGCGTTGATCTACCCGGCGATCCTGCTGGTGATGGTCGGACTGAGCCTGCTGTTCCTGCTCGGCTACGTGGTGCCGCAGTTCGCCCAGATGTACGAAAGCCTCGACGCCGAGCTGCCGATGTTCACCCGGATCGTGCTCGGCGTCGGCCTGTTCGTGCGCGACTGGTGGATCGTGCTGGTGGTGGTGCCGGCGCTGTTGCTGTTGTGGATCGACCGCAAGCGTCGCGACCCGGTGTTCCGCGAGGCGCTCGACGGCTGGCTGCTGCGGCGGCGCTTCTTCGGCGGGCTGTTCGCCAAGGTCGAGACCGCGCGACTCGCGCGCACGCTCGGCACCCTGGTGCGCAACGGAGTGCCGCTGATGGCCGCGCTCGGCATCGCCCAGAAGGTGATGGACAACCGCGTGCTCGCCGCCGATGTCACCGCCGCCGCCGACGAGGTCAAGAATGGCGTCGCGCTGTCGACCGCGCTCGGCCGCGGCAAGCGCTTTCCGCGCCTGGCGTTGCAGATGATCCAGGTCGGCGAGGAGTCCGGCGAACTCGACGCGATGCTGGTCAAGACCGCCGAGACCTTCGAGCACCAGACCTCGCTGGCGCTGGACCGGATGCTGGCGGCGCTGGTGCCGGTCGTCACCGTGGTGCTGGCCGGCGTGGTCGGCGTGGTGGTGATGGCCGTGCTGACGCCGCTGTACGACCTGACCAATCAGATAGGCTGAACCCGGTATTCCCCCGACTTCCAACTACGGACGACTGCGATGCGAAACAAGCGCTCCCTGACCCGCTCCCCCTCCGCCGCGAAGCAGGCCGGCATGAGCCTGATCGAGATCATCATCGTGATCGTGCTGATCGGCGCGGTGCTGACCTTCGTCGGCTCGCGCGTGCTCGGCGGCGCCGACCGCGCCAAGGCCAACCTCGCCAAGTCGCAGGTGACCACGATGGCGCAGAAGGTGGAGGCGTTCCAGATGGATACCGGCCGCCTGCCGACCACGCTCGACGAGCTGGTGACCGAGCCGTCCAACGCGCCCGGCTGGCTCGGGCCGTATGCGAAGGCGGCCGAACTCAACGATCCTTGGGGCCACCCGATCGAGTACCGCACCCCGGGCGAGGCCGGTGCGTTCGACCTGGTGATCCTCGGCAAGGACGGCAAGGTCGGCGGCAGCAGCGTCGATGGCGACATCCGCTACGAGTGACCGCGCCGCGCGCAGGCGCGGGCAGGGCGGCGTCTCGCTGCTGGAGATGCTGCTGGTGGTCAGCCTGATCGCGATCGCCAGCCTGTTGGCGGCCGCCGCGTTCAGTGGCGGGATCAAGGGCATGGAACTGCGCTCGGCCGCCAAGGAGATCGCCGCGGAACTGCGCTTCACCCGCACGCGGGCGATCGCGACCGGGCAGCCGCAACGTTTCGTGATCGACCCCGCTGCGCGGACTTGGCAGGCGCCCGATGGCCATGACGGCGAAATTCCCGGCGCGCTACAGGTGCGTTTCACCGGTGCGCGCGAGGTCCAACCCAGCGAGGGCCAAGGCGCGGTGATGTTCTTCAACGACGGTGCCGCGACCGGCGGGCGGATCCAGCTCTCGCGCGAGCGTGCGGCCTGGAACATCGACGTGGCGTGGCTTACCGGCGAAGTGACCCTGGCGCGCGCGGAAGCGGCGCCGTGAGGATCCGCTCGCCCCGGTCGCGGCATGGACAGGCGGGTTACTCGCTGATCGAGGTCATCGTCGCGTTCGCGCTGCTCGCGCTGGCCCTGAGCCTGCTGCTCGGCACGCTGTCGGGCGCGACCCGGCAGGTGCGCTGGTCCGGCGATGCCGGTCGCGCCGCGCTGCACGCGCAATCGCTGCTGGATACCGTCGGCGACGGCGAACCGCTGCGGCCGGGACAGCGCAACGGCGAGTTCGACGACGGTCGTTACCGCTGGTCGTTGCAGGTCGCTCCGTGGACCGACGGGCTGCCGGTCACCGGTCCGGTCGCACCGGGCGGCAATCGACTGTACGAACTGGTGCTGACCGTGCAGTGGGGCGACGCCGGCCCGCGCGAGCGCCTGCAGTTGCGCAGCTTGCGGCTGGCCCCGCCCGGCCCGCAGGTGGCGTCGCGGTGATGCGCCCTGTCGCCAGGGCCGCCGGCTTCACCCTGATCGAGGTGTTGCTGGCGACGGTGCTGCTGGCGGCCGGATTGGCGGTCGCGTTCTCGACATTGACCGCGGCGACCCGCACAGCCAGTGCCGGCGAGGCCATGGCCGCGCGTGGCGAGCGCATGCGGGCGGTCGAGGGGTTCCTGCGCAAGCGCCTGGTCGCGGCGCGGCCGATCGCGTTCGGCACCGACGAGGCCAGCCTGATGCCGCAACGTTTCATCGGCGAATCCGGGCGGATGCGCTTCGTCGCCGACCTGCCGGACTACCTCGGTCGCGGCGGGCCCTACCTGCACGATTTCCGCATCGAGGACGACGGCGACGGCGTCCGCATCGAACTGGTGCTCCAGCTGGTGCTCGCCGGCGAGACCATAGAAGACCCGGACCCGCGTCCGCCGGAACCGCTGGTCGATGGGCTGGAATCCGCGCGCTTCCGTTACCGCGGCCCCGACCCCGACGGCGGACTGTCCGACTGGCAGGACGACTGGACGGCCGCGGAGCAGTTGCCGTTGATGGTCGAAGTCACCCTGACCGACGCCGACGGCCGCGAATGGCCGCCGCTGGTGGTCGCGCCGCCGCTCGCGCGCGATACCGCGAGTGGCATGGGAGGGTTCTGATGCGCGCCGCATCCCGCCCGCGCGTCGACGGTGCCGCGTTGCTGCTGGTGCTGTGGCTGATCGTGCTGCTGACAGCGCTGGTCGGCGGGTTCGCGATGGTGGCCCGGGTCGAACGGCTGCAGGGGCATGTGCTGGTGCGAGGGCTTGTCGCCCAGGGCGCCGCCCGCGCCGGGGTCGAGTACGCCCTGACACGGGTGGAACTGGCCAATCCGCGCCTGCAGTGGCAGCCCAACGGCCAGCCGTACCGGTGGCGTTACGGTGGCGCCGAGGTCGAGGTCCGGATCGTCGACGAGAACGGCAAGATCGACCTCAACCAGGCCGACGCCACCGTGCTGGCCAACCTGCTGCTCGCGCTTGGCCTCGACCAGGTCGAGGCGGGGCGGCTGGCGGCCGCGGTCATCGACTGGCGCGACCCCGACCAGCTGACCCAGGCCGCCGGCGGCGCCGAGGACCGCGACTACGCATCGGCCGGGCGTGGCTACGGCGCCAAGGACGCCGCGTTCGAAAGCATCGCCGAGTTGCAGCAGGTACTCGGCTTCAGCCCGGAGGTCTACGCGCAGGTCGAACCCAACGTCACCGTCTACAGCGGCCTGCCGCGGCCGGACCCGGAATTCGCGCCGGGCCCGGTGCTCACCGCGATCGGGCTGGACGGCGAGGCGCTGGTCGCGGCGCGCGGGCAGTTGGACCCGGCAGCCGGCTTTCCCGGCGCAACCGGCAGCGGTACGTATAGTATCGACAGCCTTGCGCGGCTCGCCGATGGGCGCCAGTCGCTGCTGAGGGTCGTAGTGCGCGCGGGAGACGGTGGCGTCACCGGGATGGCGTATACGGCGTTGCGTTGGGAGGAGGGAGCTTCACCACGATGAGCCTGTTCGGAAGCAGCCTGGGCGGTCGCCTGGGTCACATCGGTGCACGACTCGGACCCGGCGCGGGTGGCTTCCTGCGCTGGTGGGGCGGTGCGCTGGCATCGTGGCTGCCGCTGCGCTGGCGGCGCGTGCTCGGTTTCGACCGGGGCCGCCTGCTGCTGCAACGCGATGGCGACGAGCTGCAGTTGCGCCTGAACAGTGCGGGCGAGTTGCGCGATCTCGGCCGGTTGCCGCTGCTGCCACCGCTTCCCGAGGGCGCGCCGACGACCGACGATCCGCTGGCGCGCCTGCTCGACGCCCGCATCGCCGACCTGCCGCGCTGGCTGCTGCTCGCCCCGGCACAGGGGCTGCGTCGCCGGATCAGCCTGCCGGCCGCCGCCGCCGACCGCCTGCGCGACGTGGTCGGCTTCGAGATCGACCGGCAGACCCCGTTCACCGCCGACGCGGTGGCCTACGACGCCCGCGTGCTGGGCCGTCGCGACGGCGATGGCCAGGTCGATGCCGAACTGGTCGCGGTGCCGCGCGCCGTGCTCGACCCGCAGCTTGCCGCGCTGGGACCGCTGACGCCGACCCTCGCCGGGGTCGACCTGGCCGCCGCCGACGGCCTGCCGCTCGGGATCAACCTGCTGCCGCCGTCGCAGCGCCGCCGCCACCGCGATCCGTGGGCCGGCTGGAACCTCGCGCTGGCCGCGGTCGCCGTCGTCGCGATCGCCGCGCTGCTGTGGCAGTTGCTGGACAACCGCCGCGACGCCGCCGAGGCGTTCGAACAGGAGATCGCGCGCAGCGCCGACGCCGGCCGGCAGGCCGCGGCGCAACGTGGCGAACTGATGGAGCTCATCGAAGGCCAGGCCTTCCTCGACCGCGCCCGCGCGCAGCGTCCGACCAGCATCGAGGTGATCGATGAGCTGACCCGGCGCCTGCCCGATGGCACCTACCTCGAAAAACTCTCGATCGACGACCAGCAGATGTTGTTGATCGGTCTCAGTGGCGAGGCGGCCGCGCTGATCGGCCAGCTGCAGGGCACCGGCCTGTGGCAGTCGCCGGCGCTCGCGGGCGCATTGCAGCCCGACCCCGACAGCGGTCGCGACCGTTTCACCCTGGTCGCCAAACTGGCCAAGCCGACGCCCGCGGCGACCAAACCCCCGGAGGCCGGCGATGACGCCACCGATCCGGCCGGTTGACGCGTTCAGCCGGCGCGACCGCTGGCTTGCCCTGGGCCTGCTGCTGGCGGCACTGGCGCTGGCCTATGCGGTGCTGGTGCACCCCTGGTTCAGCGTGCCGATGCGCGAGGCGGGCGAACGCATCGAGGCGCTGCAGCAGCGCGAGCTGCGGCTGCGGATGCAACTGCAGCAGGCGCCGGAAATCGAGCAACGCCTGCAGCAGCTGCGGGCGCAGCAGGGCGACCGCCCCGGGTTCCTGCCCGAGTCGAATCCCGAACTGGCCACCGCCAGCCTGATCCAGCGGCTGGAAACCGTGGTCCAGCAGGCCAGCCCGGGCAATCGCAGCTGCGCGATCAGCAACCGCTCGCCGCTCGATGCCAATACCCGAGAGCGTTACGCCCGGGTGGTCGTCCAGGTGCGGCTGCGCTGCGGCAACCCGGAGCTGGCCGCGGTGCTGCACTCGCTCGAAAGCGGTGCGCCGCGGCTGTTCATCGGCAACCTCAACATCCTCGCCCAGCGCATGTACGCCGGCCCCGGACGCGGTGCGCAGCCGGACGGCACCGGCGGGCTGGACGTCTCGTTCGACCTGTACGGCTACCTCGCGCCGCCGCTGGAGGCTGCCCGTGCGCCTTGACGATGCGGGTCCGCGCAGCTGGCTGCTTGCCGGCGTTGCAGGCTGGGCGCTGGCGGTCTGGCTGCTTGCGGTCGCGGGCATGGGCGGGCGGGTCGAGCCGCTGCCCGATGACCCCTCGCTGCTGAAGCCGTTGCCGCCGGCGCGGACGCCGCCACCGCTGCGGCTGGGACCACTCGGCCAGTACGGGAGCATCGTCGCCCGCCCCCTGCTTTCCGCCGACCGCAAGCCGCACCCGTTTTTCCTGCAGGGCGAAGGCGACGCCGAGGAGCAGGACGGGTTCAATTACGTGCTGACCAGCGTGCTGATCACGCCGCGGCTGAAGCTGGCGATCCTGCAGCCGGCCGATGGCGGGATGCCGGCGCGGGTCAAGCTGGACCAGACGCCGGAATCGCATCCGGCCTGGCGGCTGGTCGGCCTGTCGGAGCGCAGCGCGGTGTTCGAGGGCCCCGAGGGCCAGCGGACGCTGGAACTGCGGGTGTACGACGGCATCGGCGGCGAGCGGCCGACCCAGCTCGACGCCCCCGACGACCGCGTCCCGGTCGAGCCCCCGCCATCCGCGCCAACCCCGGCCAGGGTCGATGATGCCGCGCCCGCCCCGGCCGCCGACCAGGCCCAGATGGAGGCGATCCGCAACCGCATCGAGCAACGTCGCGCACGGTTGCGCAACGAGTCGAAGTCGCAACCGCCGGCCAACAGCCCCTAGAGTGCATGGAATGAAGCCACCATCCCCCGTCCGTTCTTTGCCGTCCCCGCAGCGTGCCGCCCCCGCGGCATCGTGGCGGCGGGTGGTCCTGCGCCAGCTCGTGCCAGGTTTCGTCCTTGTCACCCTGCTGGCCGCCTGTACGAGTACCCCGGTGGCGAGCGTGCGCCGCGACGGACCCGATGATCGCGGTGCCGCCGCGGTACAGATCCGCACCGCCGGCACCGATGCGATGGCCGATGCCGTGCCGGTCGGCGACGGGGTGCAGGCGCAGCCGCTCGTTGGCGATGACGTCGGCCCGCAGGCGCAGATCCGTCGCGGCACCGGCCAGGTCATCAACCGCGCCGCGGCCGCCGCGCCGCTGCCCAACCTCGGCGGTACCAGCGGCGCGGCGACGTTCAATTTCGAGGGCGAATCGCTGCACGCGGTGGTCAAGGCGATCCTCGGCGACATGCTCGGCCAGAACTACGTGATCGCGCCGGGCGTACAGGGCACCGTCACCCTGGCCACGCCCAAGCCGGTCAGCCCGGCCGAGGCGATCAGCCTGCTCGACCAGGTGCTGGGCTGGAACAACGCGCGCATGGTTTACAGCGGCGGTCGCTACAACATCGTCGCCGCCGACCAGGCGCTGGCCGGCAACGTCGCCGCGCGCACCGGCAGCGCCGCCAACGCGCGCGGATTCGAGGTGCGCACGGTGCCGTTGCGCTACGTCTCGGCGACCGAGATGGAGAAGATCCTCGAGCCCTACGCGCGCCCCAACGCGATCGTAGGGGTCGATGCGGCGCGCAACGTCATCAGCGTCGCCGGCACCCGCGCCGAGCTGCAGAACTACCTGCGCACGATCGAGGTGTTCGACGTCGACTGGCTGTCGGGGATGTCGGTCGGGGTGTTTCCGCTGCATGCCGGCAAGGCGACCCGCGTGGTCGCCGACCTGGAGAAGGTCTTCGGCGAGGCCAGCAACTCGCCGGTCGCCGGGATGTTCCGCTTCATGCCGCTGGAAGGCGCCAACGCGGTGATGGTGATCACCTCGCAGCCGGACTACCTGGACGACATCCAGCAGTGGCTAGACCGGATCGACAGCGCCGGCGACGGCGTGCGGCTCTACACGTACCAGCTGAAGTACATCAAGGCACGCGACCTTGCCGACCGGCTGGCCGAAGTCTTCGGCGGCGCTTCCAGCGGCGGTGGTGGCGACACCGTTGCCGCGCCCACGTTGATGCCGGGGCTGGAATCGGTCGATATCGAATCCGGCCGTGACGGCAACAGCTCGGTCAGCATCGGCGGAAAGGGCGGCGCCGGCGGTAGCGGCGGCAGCAGTGGCGGAGGCGGCGAGATGTCGCTGGGCGCGGCCGAGGACGGCAATGCCAGCGTCAGCCTGGAAGTCGACGGCGATGAGGTCGGTGTCTCCGCGGTGGAGGAAACCAACGCCCTGCTGGTGCGTTCCAGCGCGCGCGCCTGGCAGTCGATCACCGACGTGATCGAGCAGCTCGACGTGATGCCGATGCAGGTGCATATCGAGGCCCAGGTGGTCGAGGTGCAACTGAGCGGCGACCTGGAGTACGGCGTCAACTGGTTCTTCGAGCGCGCGGTGACCGACAACGGCCTGCCCAACTCGGTCAATCGCGACACCTGGAGCACCCTGGCGGGCAGCGTGCAGGGCGTCGAGAGCAGCGGCAGTCCCGCCGGTCTGGCCTGGACGTTCCTCGGCCGCAATGCGGCGGCTGTGATCACCGCGCTCGACTCGGTCACCGACGTCAACATGCTGCAGACTCCCTCGGTGGTGGTGCGCAACAACGCCGAGGCGACCTTCAACGTCGGCAGCCGGATCCCGGTGTCGTCGGTGACGGTCAATCCCGGCATCGGCAACGACACCAGCTACAGCCAGGTGCAGTACCTCGACACCGGCGTGATCCTCAAGGTGCGCCCGCGGGTCACCCAGGACGGCATGGTGTTCCTCGACATCGTGCAGGAGGTCAGCGCGCCCGGGGGCGAGGCCGACCGCTTCGGCAACGTCCGGATCGACACCCGCAAGCTCAAGACCGAGGCGGCGATCCAGAGTGGCGACACGGTGATGCTGGCCGGCCTGATCCGCGACAGCGTCAACCGCGGCTCGTCGGGCTTCCCGGGCCTGAGCCGGATCCCGGTGATCGGCGGCCTGTTCGGCACCCAGTCGTCGGCGACCAGTCGCGAGGAAACCATCGTGCTGCTGACCCCGACCATCATCCGCAACCCGCAGGAAGCGCGCGATTTGACCGACGAGTACGGCCGTCGCTTCCGCGCGCTGGAGCCGCTGCATCGCCAGCCGGAACCGTAATCCGGCATGGTCGCGAGCCTGATCCGCACGGGGGCGCCGGCGCATGGCTGAACTGCCCATCGTCGTCGTGCCCGTGGGCAGCGACGACGACGCGCTCGACGCCTGCCTGGCGGCTCTGGAAACCGGCACCCCGGCCGGCACCCGGGTCTGGCTGGCCGATGACGCCCAGGCCGGCCCGCGCGGCTACGCGATCATCGAACGCTGGCTGGCGCGCACCGCGCTGAGGGCCGACTACACCCGGCGCCAGCGCGCGATCGGCGAGGTCGCCCATCTCGATGAAATCCTCGCCGCCTGTGGCAGCGCCGATGTCGCCGTGCTGGCCACCGATGCCAGGCCATTGCCGGGCTGGCTGGAACAACTGGCCGGTTGCCTCGCCAGTGACGGCGCCATCGCCACCGCGACCCCGTGGTGCAACGCCGGCGAGGCCGCGGCATGGCCGCGCATCGGCGAGATCGATCCGATGCCCGCCGACCCGGCGCGTCTGGCCCGCGCGTTGGCGGGCATGCCCCGCGTCCACCCCGAACTGCCGGCCGCGGTCAGCCATGCGGTGCTGTTGCGCGGCAATGCGCGCGAGAAGGCACGGGGACTCGACACCGCCAGCTACGGCTCCTGGTATGCCGGCCTGATCGACCTGTCGCTGCGACTGTCTGGATTGGGCTGGCGCAACGTGCTTTGCGAATCCGCCTACGTCGCCCGGGCCGCCGAGGGGAGGGCATACGAGGGCGACATGGACCGCATCGCCGCGCGCTGGCCGGACTGGCATGCGCGCATCGCCGGCTTCCTGATGCGCGACCCGTTGCGCGACCCGCGGCAACGACTCGCGGGGCTGCTCGAAAACATCGGTCCGCCGGAGCCGCAGTCCGACCTGTTCGCAGCCGCGGATGCCGCGGGCGATGAAGCTGCGACGTCGCCGGCCCCGACCGCCGCGACCGACGTCGCCTCCGGTATCCGTTCCCCCGACGCCCCCGAGTCATGACCGAAACCACACCCTCGCCACCTTCCCCGGCCCCAGCCACGGCCGACGACATCGCGGTCGTCGTCGTCACCCACCAGAGCGCGTCGACGATCGACGACTGCCTCGCGCGCCTGCGCACGTCGGACGGCGTCGGCGTGATCCGGGTGGTCGACAACCAGTCCGTCGACGGCACCCTGGAGATCGCGCAGCGCCACGCCACCGCCGACGCGCGCGTGCGCTTCATCGCCAATCCCGACAACCCGGGCTTCGCTGTCGCCTGCAACCAGGGCGCCGCCGACGCGCTGGCCGCGATGCCGGCCGCGCGCTGGGTGGCGCTGGTCAATCCCGACGCGATGGTCGAGGCCGACACCTTCGCCGCGCTGCGCGCGCTGGCCCTGCCGCGTGGCGAGGTCCTGCTGGGCGCGGACCTGGTCGACGAGGACGGCGTGCGCGACCCCGCCGCGCGCCGTCGCGACCCGGACTTCGGCGCGATGCTGGGCGCCTTGCTGCCCGGCCGGCTGGTATCGGAACGGTCCGGTGCCGGAAAGTTGCGCGCCGCGACCGCGGGTGGCACGACGATGGCGGTCGCGCCCGATGACAGCCAGGAACTGCAGCAGGTCGCGGCGATCTCGGGCGCGTTGATGTACATCTCGCGCGGACTGTTCGAGCGCCTGGGCGGATTCGACCCGGACTACCGGCTGCATGCCGAGGACCTCGACCTGTGCCGTCGCGCGTTCGACGCCGGTGCGTTCATCGCCGTCGCCAACCGCGTACGCGTCATGCACGTGCGCGGCGTGTCCAGCCGGTCGCGGCCGCTGTTCGTGGAGTGGCACAAGCACCGCGGACTGTGGCGTTACTTCGAAAAATTCGAGGCCGGCCAGCGCGGACCGCTGCTGCGCGCCGGCGTATTCGCCGCGATCTGGTTGCGCTTTCCGCTGGCGGCCGCGCGGGCATGGCTGCGGAGTCGGCAGTGGCGCGGGTGATTAGCTGTCTGGCTGGCGCCAGTTCTAGAGATCATCCCCGGCCGCAGGTCAGGCCTGATGTAGGAGCGACGTGAGTCGCGATTTCACTGGTCTGCGGGGTCGCCGTGCGATCGCGACTTACGTCGCTCCTACACAAAGCGCGCTTCTAGCGGTAGTGGTTGATCTGGTCGCGCAGCGCCCTGGCCGCATCGGCGGCGGCTTCGGCAAAATCCTCGCCGGACGACGCATACAGCACCGCACGCGACGAACTCACCACCAGCCCCGTGCCGTCGGCGGTCTTCGCGTTGCTGACCACCGCCTCGACATCACCGCCCTGGGCACCGACGCCGGGCACCAGGAACGGCACGTCGCCGACGATCTCCCGTACCTCGCGCAACTGCGCCGGCCAGGTCGCGCCGACCACCAGCATGCAGTTGCCGTGCGTGTTCCATTCGCGTGCGACCTTGCCGGCGACGTGCTGGTACAGCGGCCTCGCCACGCCGTCGCCGTCCTGCGCGACCAGGTCCTGCAGGTCGCCCGCGCCGGGGTTGGAGGTGCGGCACAGTATCACCACGCCGCGGTCGGCGCGGTCGAGGAACGGCTGCACCGAGTCGCGCCCGAGGTACGGGTTGGCGGTGACCGCATCGGCGCCATAGCGGTCGAAGGCTTCGCTGGCATAGTGCTGCGCGGTGCTGCCGATGTCGCCGCGCTTGGAGTCCAGGATCACCGGGATGCCGGGGTGCGCAGCATGGATGTGCGCGACCAGTCGCGCCAGCGCATCCTCGGCGCCGAGCGCGGCGAAGTGGGCGATCTGCGGCTTGAATGCGCAGACATACGGCGCCGTCGCATCGACGATCCCGCGACAGAAGGAGAAGACCGCATCTTCGTCGCCCGGGAACCGCGCCGGGAACCTGCCCGGTTCCGGATCCAGCCCGACACAGACCAGCGTATCCGCCGCTTTCCAGCGCGCCCTGAGCGCTTGCATGAACTCCATGGACCACCTCTACCGTCGCGTCCGCCCATTATCGCGGCGCGCAGCGGTCAGAGGTAGTCGATGCTGACCAGGTAGGTGGCGGTGCCCGGGCTGTCGCTGTCCGGCTGGATGCGATAGCGGGACGAGAAGCTGCTCCGGTCGTCGGTCACCGCGGCCGCGGTCACCGGGAGTTCGCCGGCGCGTGTTCCCGCCGACATGTCGACCAGTTGCGCGCCGGCCACGCGGCCGAGGGGCTCGATCCTGAGGCGGGCGCCCTGGGCCGCCATCGGGCATCGGCTGAGCACCACTTCGCCGGGTGACGGTGCGCTGGCGGCGCAAGGGGCTTCGGCGATCCTGCCACTGAACCGGATCGTGCCGCCGCTCGCCAGCGCAGGCGCTGCGAAGGCGGCACACAGGCAGGCAAGGAAGGCAGTGCGTCGCATCGCGTCTCTCCGTGGTTGTCCGGATTGACGGCCGGCCGGGTGCGCCCTGCAGGGTGCGATTGCCGATTTGTGACCGGTCGCTCAGCTCGTTCGTGATTGCGACGAGGTAGACGCATCGCGTCACACGATCGGGTCAGGTTATGCCCCAGCCGGGCGCAAGGGCGCGTGACGGATCATTGGCGCCCCTGATGACGTGGAATTGGCACTTGGCACGGTTTGTGTGTGACAATTTCCCGATTGAAATGTGACCAACAACACTTTTCGTCTGCCGGCACCCCACGATGGATTGCCGGGACACCTCTTCTTCCAGACCAGATCCATACAGGGGAATCCAGATGCGCAAGTCCATTGCCTTGGCCGCCGTGCTCACCGCGGCGAGCGTCGCTCCGTTGTCGGCCAGTGCCGCCGACGGCACCATCACCTTCAACGGCCAGGTCACCGCCCAGACCTGCTCGATCGCCACCCCGGGTGGTGCCGACTTCTCGGTGAACCTGCCGACCGTCATCAGCAACTCGCTGTCGGCCGCGGGCGAGACCGCCGGCCGCACCGCGTTCTCGATCCAGCTCGCCGAGTGCGATGCCGGCCAGGTCGCGACCTATTTCGAGCCCGGCGCCACCGTCGACTTCACCACCGGCCGCCTGAACAACCAGGCCGCGCAGAACGCCGCGCAGAACGTGCAGATCCAGCTGCTGGGCGGCAACGGCCAGTTCATCCCGGTGGTCGCTTCGGGCACCGCGCAGGCCAACTCGCAGTGGGTGCAGGTCGACGCCAACGGCGACGCGAGCCTGGACTACTTCGCCGAGTACTACGCCACCGGCAACGCCGGCGCGGGCGACGTCAGCACCAGCATCAAGTACACCATCATCTATAACTGATGCCGCAGCATCCGCCGGCGCGACCTCCCGGGTCGCGCCGGCGGATCGCCGTGCCCGGGCCACCACCGATGAATACCTTCCTGTTCCGCACGTTGCTCGTGGCCGCGTGGGCCCTGGCGTGCAGCCTGCCTGCCGCCGCCGGCGTGATCATCAACGGAACGCGGGTGATATACCCGGCGCAGGCGCGCGAGGTCACCGTGCAACTGGTCAACACCGGGGACAACCCGGCGCTGGTGCAGGCCTGGGTCGACAGCGGCAACCCCGACCAGACGCCCGAGACCAGCACCGCGCCGTTCGTGCTGACCCCGCCGATCAGCCGGCTGGAACCGGGACGCGGCCAGGCGATCCGGGTCATCTTCTCGGGGACCGAGCTGCCGACCGCGCGCGAGTCGGTGTTCTGGCTCAACGTGCTGGAAGTGCCGCCGGCGCCGGAGGCCGATGCCGCGCAGAACTACATGCAGGTGGCGTTCCGGTCGCGCATCAAGATTTTCTTCCGGCCCGAGGGGCTGGAGGGCACCGCCAACGAGGCGCCGTCCGCGCTGCAGTGGACCGTTGCGGGAGGACGGTTGGGGGTTGCCAACCCGACGCCCTTCCACGTGACCCTGGTCGGGCTGGCCGCGCTGTCCGGGGACGGCAGCGAAGTGGCGACGCTGGAGCAGCAGGGCCGGATGCTGGCGCCGGGCGAGTCGGTGGACTGGCCGGTGCCGGGGTCGATCGCCAAGGTCGCCTTCACCACCATCAACGACTACGGCGGCCGGGTCGAGCACCGGGCTGCGGTGAATCCGTGATCTGACCACGTTGTCCGGGGGCGGCTTGGCATCTTCAACGCAACGTGGCCTGCCAGTACGGGCAGGAACGCAGGCGCCGCCGGCCGGGTCGCGGGCGGGCCGGCTTGCGTTTGCCTGCGCGGTTGCCTTGTGGATTTCCGCACCGGCGGTGGCCGGTGGCCCGAATGGCGAGGCGGAAGGGGCCGACGTCGATGCGGCGCGGTTCAACTCCGCCTTCCTCGCCGGCGCCGCGGGGCAGCAGCTGGACCTCTCGGTCTTCAGCCGCGGCAACCCGGTCATCGCCGGGAACTACCGCGTCGACGTCTACGTCAACGACAGTTGGAAGGGGCGCCGCGACCTGGATTTCCAGGCCGACGGGGACGGCCAGGCCCACGCGTGCCTGTCGCTGCCGGTGCTGGAGGAACTCGGGGTCGATACGGCCGCCGTGCTGGAGTCGGTCCCGGCCGAAGGCGAATCCTGCCGGGTGATCGACGACTGGATCGAGGGCGCCCGGGCGCGGTTCGACTCCGCGCAGCTGCGCTACGAGTTGAGCGTCCCGCAGGCCTTCCTGCGCCATGCGCCGCGCGGCTACGTCAGCCCGGCGCTGTGGGACACCGGCATCAATGCCGCTTACGTCGGTTACCACTTCAATGCGATCGACAGCCGCAACCGCATGGGCGGCGGCTGGTCGAACAACCGCACCGCCTACCTGGGGCTCAACAGCGGCCTGAACATCGGTGGATGGCAACTGCGGCACGACGCCAGCCTGTCGTGGTCCGAGGATGGCGGCAGCGACTGGGACAGCATCGCGACCTACGTCCAGCGCCCGCTGGCCGCGGTGCGCGGGGTGCTGACCGTGGGCGATGCCCACACCAGCGGCGAGCTGTTCGATTCGATCGCCTACCGCGGCATCAGTCTGGTCAGCGACGACCGCATGCTGCCCGACTCCCTGCGCGGCTATGCGCCGGTGGTGCGCGGCATCGCCGAAACCAGCGCCGTGGTGGAAATCCGGCAGAACAGCCAGCTGATCCATTCCGTGACCGTGGCGCCAGGCAGTTTCGTCATCGACGACCTCTACCCGACGGGCTACGGCGGCGACCTGCAAGTCACGGTGCTGGAGGCCGACGGCCGCCGCCGCAGCTTCAACGTGCCCTACGGCTCGGTCGCGCAGATGCTGCGGCCGGGCAGTTCGCGCTACGCGCTCACCGCCGGCCGGGTGCGCAACCCGTCCCTGCTGGATGAGCCGGCGATGGTGCAGGCGACCTACCAGCGCGGCCTCACCAACCACGTCACCCTGTATGGCGGCACGGCGGCGACCGAAGACTACGCCTCGGTGCTGTACGGCGCCGGCCTGTCCACCCCGCTGGGCGCCTTCGCCGTGGACGCGACCCACGCGCGCGCCGAACTGGCGGACGGAAACCGGCGCACCGGCAGCAGCGTCCGGCTGGGCTACAGCAACCTGATCGGCGCCACCGGGACCAATGTCACCGTGGCGGCCTACCGCTACTCGACCCGCGAATTCCTCGGCCTGCAGGACGCGATCCGGGTGCGGGACCTCATCGGGCGCGGCACCGACCCGGCGCAACTGGCGCGCCAGCGCAGCCAGTTGCAGCTGACCCTGAACCAGCCGCTCGGCGAAGGGCGGGGCGCCATGTACCTCACCGGCTCGCTGCGCGAGTTCTGGGGCGGGCACGGCAGCGCGCGGGACTTCCAGTTCGGCTACAACAACGCATGGCGCCGGGTGAATTACGGCATCTCGGCGGTGCGCACGTTCGACCCGGCGGGCGGCGCCGATACCCGCTACCTGCTGAGCTTCAGCGTGCCGCTGGGACGTTCCGGCAATCCGGTCTCGCTCAACAGCGACGTGGGACTGGGCCGCGACGGCTACGAAAACAGTCGCGTCGGCATCACCGGGTCGCTGGGGCAGGACCATGTGCTCAGCTATGGGCTGGCGGTATCGGATTCCGATGACGCCGGCACCGGCGTCGTCGCCACCGCCGATTACCGCAGCCCGGTCGCGGCCATCAACGGCGCCTACAGCCACGCCGACGACTACCGGCAGGCGAGCGTCGGCGCTTCGGGCACGGTGGTGCTCCATGCCGGCGGCGCCACGTTCGCGCCCCGGCGCGGTGACACGATGGTGCTGGTGGAGGCGCCGGGCGCGCTCGGCGCACAGGTCCAGAACGCGCCGGGCGTGCGGGTGGACGACCGCGGCTATGCGCTGGTGCCGTACGTCTCGCCCTACCGGCTCAACACCGTGACCCTCGATCCGCAGGGCATGGCCCGCGATGTCGAGCTGCAGAGCACCAGCGCCACGATCGCGCCGTACGCGGGCGCGATCAGCCGGCTGCGGTTCGACACGCGCCACGGCCGCGCGTTGCTGATCCGCGCGTCGCGCGCCTCGGGTGAACCGTTGCCGTTCGGCGCTCAGGTGCTCGACGGGGCGGGCCAGGTGGTCGGCATGGTCGGGCAGGGCGGGTTGGCCTACCTGCGCACCGAAGCCGAAGCCGCCACCCTGGCCGTGCGTTGGGGCGATGCGGCCGACCAGCAATGCCTTGTCGATTACCGGGTGCCGGCGCCGGCCGGTCCGGAAGCCGCGGGTTCGGAGCCCGGTCTGTTCACCCGCGTGGAGGCGGCGTGCCGATGAAATCCAATCGCTCCAGCCGACGCGCGCGCGCGGTCATCGCGTCCTGCCTGCTGCTTGCCGCCCTGCTGCTGGCGCCGACAGCCTCGGCGGCCTGCCGGGTCGCCCGCGGCTTCAACGCCCAGGACGTGACGATGGACATGGGCCAGGTGGTGATTCCGCCCGGACTGCCCGTGGGCGCGGTGATCAAGGAAATCCAGGTCCCCATCACCGCGCGGAACCAGGCGATCTACTGCGAGGGCTGGTTCAGCACCGATGTCGCCAGAGGGCGGTACGTACAGGCCGAACAGTTGCTCGGGTCGACCGGCGACAACGTGTACCCCACCCAGGTGACGGGGGTCGGGATCCGGGTCTGGCGGGAGGGCGGAAGCGTACGGACCTACTACCCGCACGATCTGTTGCTGTCGGGCGGCTGGTACGGACAGTGGTACGACCTCGAGGGCGGCCGCTTCATCGTCGAACTGGTCAAGACCGCGCCGACGACCGGCTCCGGGCCGATCGCCAACAACGGGCGGTTCACCACCTACTACGTTGCGGGCGATCCGGGCCGTCCCATCCTCACCTCGACCTTCAAGGGCTCCGGCACGACCATCGTCCCGCCCACCTGCGAGGTGGACGCCGGCACCCGCAACATCGCGGTCGAGTTCGGCCAGGTCCCCAGGTCGCGTTTCACCGGGGTCGGTTCACGCGCGGACAACCGCGACTTCGCCATCCGCCTGAGTTGCCAGGGCAGCAACGTGTCGGGGCACCAGAGCGACATCTCCGTGCGGCTGGACAGCAGCAGCGCGCTGCCGTCGATGCCGGGGGTGATCGCGGTCGCGCCGGGGGCCGATGCGGCGACCGCGATCGGGGTGGAAGTGGTGCGGGTCGGCAATGCGGCGGAAACGCCGGTGCAGTTCGGCCAGGGGCTGCCGCTCGGCCGCACCCGGCCCGGCAGCCAGACCTTCGAACTGCCGCTGCGCGCGCGCTACATCCAGACCGGGGCCGGCCCGGTCCGGCCGGGGGTGGCCCGGGCCACGGCCACGTTCACCATCGAGTACGACTGACCACGGAGTACGACCGACGGGCGCGCCGCCGAAGCGGCGTCCCGGCTGTCGTCCTGCCTGGCGCCGTCCTACTTCAGCGCCTTGAAGCGCAGCCGGTGCGGACGCGCGCCTTCCTCGCCGAGGCGACGCTTCTTGTCTTCCTCGTACTCGCGGTAGTTGCCCTGGAAGAACTCGACGTGCGAATCACCCTCGAACGCGAGGATGTGGGTCGCGATGCGGTCCAGGAACCAGCGGTCATGGCTGATCACCACCGCGCAGCCGGGGAACTCCAGCAGCGCGTCTTCGAGCGCGCGCAGGGTCTCGACGTCGAGGTCGTTGGACGGTTCGTCGAGCAGCAGCACGTTGCCGCCCTGCAGCAGGGTCTTGGCCAGGTGCAGGCGACCGCGCTCACCGCCCGACAGCGTGCCGACCAGCTTCTGCTGGTCCTGCCCCTTGAAGTTGAAGCGGCCGATGTAGGCGCGCGACTGGATCTCGATGCCGTTGATGTTGAGGATGTCGGCGCCGCCGGAGACTTCCTGGAAGACGTTGTGGTTGCCCTCCAGCTTGTCGCGGCTCTGGTCGACGTAGGCGACCTTGGTCGACGGGCCGGTCACGATTTCGCCCTTGTCCGGCGTTTCCTGCCCGGTGATCATCTTGAACAGGGTCGACTTGCCGGCGCCGTTGGGGCCGATGATGCCGACGATCGCGCCCGGCGGGATGATGAAGCTGAGGTCGTCGATCAGCAGGCGGTCGCCGAACGACTTGGACACGTTCTTGAACTCGATCACCGAGTTGCCCAGGCGCTCGCCCGGCGGGATGAAGATCTCGTTGGTCTCGTTGCGCTTCTGGTACTCGACCGAGTTGAGCTCCTCGAACCGCGCCAGTCGCGCCTTGCCCTTGCTGCGGCCGCCCTTGGCGTTGCTGCGGACCCACTCCAGCTCCTTCGCCAGCGCCTTCTGCCGCGCCTTCTCGCCGGCCTCTTCCTGCTTCAGGCGCTCGGACTTCTGCTCCAGCCACTGGGTGTAGTTGCCCTTCCACGGGATGCCGCGGCCGCGATCCAGTTCGAGGATCCACTCGGCGGCGTTTTCGAGGAAGTAGCGGTCATGGGTGACGGCCACGACGGTGCCGGTGTAGCGCTGCAGGAACTGCTCCAGCCATTCGACCGACTCGGCGTCGAGGTGGTTGGTCGGCTCGTCGAGCAGCAGCATGTCGGGCTTCTGCAGCAGCAGCTGGCACAGCGCGACGCGGCGCTTCTCGCCGCCCGACAGGTTGCCGATCACGGCGTCCCACGGCGGCAGGCGCAGCGCGTCGGCGGCGATTTCCAGCTGGGTTTCCAGGGTGTGGGCGTCGCCGCTGGCGAGGATCGCTTCCAGCCGCTGCTGTTCGGCGGCGAGCTTGTCGAAATCGGCACCTTCCTCGGCATAGGCCTCGTAGACCCTATCGAGCGCGGCTTGGGCGCTGAGCACGTCGCCGACACCGACCTCGACCGCCTCACGCACGGTGTGCTCGGGGTCGAGCTGCGGCTCCTGCGCGAGGTAGCCGACCTTGATGTCCTTGGCCGGGCGCGCCTCGCCGGTGAAGTCCTGGTCGACGCCGGCCATGATCTTCAGCACGGTCGACTTGCCGGCGCCGTTGAGGCCGAGCAGGCCGATCTTGGCGCCGGGGAAGAACGACAGCGAGATGTCCTTGATGATCTGGCGCTTCGGCGGCACCGTCTTGGACACGCCGTTCATGGTGTAGATGTATTGCGACATGGGGGCTCCGTGGAGCGGCGTTCGAGGCGCCGCAAAGGCGTACGGCGGCGACCTGCGGATGGGGCAGGGGCCGGAGGTGTTCGGGAATTGCCCATTATCGCGGATGCGCGGGCCGGGTGCCATGTGGCGGGGATGCCGTTTAAGAGCAAGGCTGGGGTTCGTTGGCTTCGGGAGGGGCGGCGGGGTGGCCGGGGGCTGTTCCTCCCCTCGGTCAGGGCTTCCTGCCCTGACTCGGGGCCGCAGGCCATCCATGGCCTGCTTTCCACATCCCCCGGCCACCCCGCCGCGTCGCGGCTTGGGGCTTAAGGGGTTGGGTGGAAGAAGAGACTCCTTGTTTGCGATGGGGATGGTCGCCATCCACCGCGAAACCCGCTTCCGTTGTAGGAGCGACGTAAGTCGCGACCCGCCGCAACCGGCGAGACGTTGTACAGGTCGCGACTCACGTCGCTCCTACACGAAGTCCGCCCCACGAAGCCACGAAACCCGGGCAGGAGGTGGACGGTGGGGGTGTTGCGCAGAAGCGGGCCATGGATGGCCCGCGGCCCGCCTCAGGGCAGGAGCCCTGATGAAGGGCCGGAGCAACACCCCCACCGGCCGCCTCCTGCGCGACGCACCCAGCCGGAGCCTATCGCTCGAGATACGCGCCGAGCCGTCTCGCCCGAACGGCTCCCTCGAACCCCCAGTCGACGCTAAACTCGGAGTTCCTCCCAACCCCCCACCCCCGGAGTAGCAATGTTCCCGCGCGACGCACGTATCGAAGGTTATGACCCCGAACTCGCCCAGGCGATTGCCGACGAGGCGCGCCGGCAGGAGGACCACGTCGAGCTGATCGCGTCGGAGAACTACGCCAGCCCGCGGGTGATGGAGGCGCAGGGCAGCCAGCTGACCAACAAGTACGCCGAGGGCTACCCGGGCAAGCGCTATTACGGCGGCTGCGAGTACGTCGATGTCGCCGAGAAGCTCGCGATCGACCGGCTCAAGGAACTGTTCGGCGCCGACTACGCCAACGTCCAGCCGCACTCGGGTTCGCAGGCCAACCAGGCCGTGTACCTGTCGCTGCTGCAGCCGGGCGACACCATCCTCGGCATGTCGCTCGCCCACGGCGGCCACCTGACCCACGGCGCCAAGGTCAACATCTCCGGCAAGCTGTTCAACGCCGTGCAGTACGGCGTCGATGCGGACGGCCTGATCGACTACGACGAGATCCAGCGCCTCGCCACCGAGCACAAACCGAAGATGCTGGTCGGCGGTTTCAGCGCCTATTCGCAGAAGATCGACTGGGCGCGCATGCGCCAGATCGCCGATTCGGTCGACGCGATCTTCTTTGTCGACATGGCCCACGTCGCCGGCCTCGTCGCCTCCGGGGTCTACCCGAATCCGCTGCCGCATGCGCACGTGGTCACCTCGACCACCCACAAGACCCTGCGCGGCCCGCGCGGCGGCATCATCGTGGCGAAGGACCCGTCCGACGAGCTGGTCAAGAAGCTGCAGAGCATCGTCTTCCCCGGCATCCAGGGCGGCCCGCTGATGCACGTCATCGCGGCCAAGGCGGTGGCGTTCAAGGAAGCGCTGGACCCCGAGTTCAAGGCCTACCAGCAGCAGGTGGTGAAGAACGCGCAGGCGATGGCCGAAACCATCATCAAGCGCGGCTACAAGATCGTTTCCGGTGGCACCGAGAACCATCTGATGCTGGTCGACATGATCGGCAAGGGTATCACCGGAAAGGATGCGGAGGCGGCGCTCGGCAAGGCCCACATCACCGTCAACAAGAACGCGGTGCCGAACGATCCGCAAAAGCCGTTCGTCACCTCCGGCCTGCGCATCGGCACCCCGGCTGTCACCACCCGCGGCTACAAGGAAGCCGACTGCGTCGCGCTGGCCAACTGGATGTGCGACGTGCTCGATGCGCCGAACGACGACAAGGTCATCGCCGGCGTGCGCGAGAACGTTACGAAGCAGTGCGCGCAGTTCCCGGTCTACGGCTGAGCGACGACTAGACCTTGCACTGCCCCTTCTGCCAGCACGGCGACACCCGCGTAATCGACTCGCGGGTGTCCGACGACGGCGCCACGATCCGCCGGCGCCGCGTCTGCGAGGCCTGCGGCGAACGCTTCAGCACGCTTGAGACGATCGAGCTCAAGCTGCCGGTGATCATCAAGTCCGATGGTCGTCGCGAGGCGTTCGACGCGCGCAAGTTGCGCTCGGGTTTCGACCGCGCGCTGCAGAAGCGGCCGGTCGCCGACGAGCAGATCGAGGCGGCGGTGCGCGCGGTGGTGCACCAGCTGCGCATGACCGCCGAGCGCGAGCTGGCGTCGCTGCGGGTCGGCGAATTCGTGATGGCCGAGCTGCGCAAGCTCGACCACGTCGGCTACGTCCGCTTCGCCTCGGTCTACCGCGCGTTCGAGGACGTCGCCGATTTCCGCGAGGAGCTCGACCGGCTGGAAAGCGACAACTCCGGCGAAGGCCAGTTGCCGCTGCTCGACGGTGAGCCGGCGGCGCCGACCCGGGGCCGCAAACGCTAGCGACCCATCGCACCGACCGGTCCCGGCTGCCGCGCGGGCGCCGATTGGTTAGGCTGGCCGGCGACCCAGCGATCCACACGAGGAACTGCCGACCGATGTCCGACTTCACCGCCACCGACCACCTGATGATGGCCCGCGCGCTGCGCCTGGCCGAGCGCGGCGCCTATACGACCCGGCCCAACCCGATGGTCGGCTGCGTGGTGGTGCAGGGTGACGAGGTCGTGGGCGAGGGCTTCCACCAGCGCGCCGGCGAGCCGCATGCGGAGGTCATCGCGCTGCAGGCGGCCGGCAGGAAGGCCAAGGGCGCGACCGTCTACGTGACGCTGGAGCCCTGCGCGCACACCGGTCGCACCGGGCCGTGCGCGGACGCGCTGGTCAAGGCGAAGGTCGGCCGGGTGGTGGCGGCGATGCGCGACCCGTTCCCGCAGGTCGACGGCGCCGGTTTCGACAAGCTGAAGGACGCCGGCATCGAGGTCGCCAGCGGTCTGATGGAGGCGCAGGCGCGCGAGCTCAACCGAGGCTTCCTGTCGCGGATCGTGCGCGGCCGGCCGTGGGTGCGGGTCAAGCTGGCGACCAGCCTCGACGGCCGCAGCGCGCTGGCCAACGGCGATTCCAAGTGGATCAGCGGCGAGGCCTCGCGCGCCGACGTGCAGCGCTGGCGCGCCCGCGCCGGCGCGATCGTGACCGGCGCCGGCACCGTGCTGGCCGACGACCCGTCGCTGACCGTGCGGCTGGGCGACGACACCCCGTTCGAACCGCCGCTGCGGGTGGTGCTGGACCCCGGGCTGGCGACGGTCTCGCGCGGCAAGGTCCGCGAGGGCGACGCGCCGACGCTGTACGTGCACGCGCCCAACACCAAGCTCAGCCGCGGGATCGACGCGCAACTGGCGATCGCCGATGTCGAGCACGGCGAGTTCGACCTGCACGCGGTGCTCAGGCTGCTGGCCGACCGCGGGATCAACGAAGTCCACGTCGAGGCCGGCGCGACCCTGGCCGCGTCGTTCCTGGAGGCCGGGCTGGTCGACGAGCTGCTGCTGTACGTCGCCCCGGTGATCCTGGGCTCGAAGGCGCGGCCGCTGTTCGACGGCCTCAATATCGAATCGATGGCCGACCGGTTGGAACTCGACGTGGTCGAGTCGCGGCATTTCGGGCGGGATATCCGGGTGCTGCTGCGGCCGCGGCAGGCCTCGGAGTGAGAGGGTAGGCCCGCTCGTAGCCCCGGGGGCGATCGTGGCCGGACGGACAAGTCCCGCTTTTTTGTAGGAGCGACGTAAGTCGCGACCGCACGGCGATCCCGGCTATCAGTGAAATCGCGACTCACGTCGCTCCTACAACGTAGCGAGCCTTGTCGCGTTCCACCCGTTCAGCGCGCCCCATCGCATTCCCCGACGCAGCAGCCCCATCACCCCAACGCACCGTTCCACCCGCGCGCCGGCCCACCCCGGCCCGGATGCTAGAATCCCCCCGCCGCCCACGCGGCATACGTAACGTCTTCAGGGCGGGGCGAAACTCCCCACCGGCGGTAGGTCGCCCGGTTCAGCGAACCGCACGACAAGCCCGCGAGCGCCTCCGGCCACGCCGGAGGGTCAGCAGATCCGGTCCGATACCGGAGCCGACGGTCATAGTCCGGATGAAAGAAGACGGCAAGTCCATGGCCCCCCGGCCATGCGCATGCCATTGCCTTGTGACGTTTTTCGCCAGCCTTCCATGCGGGAAACGTTCCATGTCCAGCTCGATCCAGTTACCCCTGTATTCCTCTTCCGGCCAACGCCGGACGGAGGCGCGCTGATGTTCACCGGCATCATCGAAGGCGTCGGCCGTCTGGCCGCGCGCGACGCCGTCGGCGGCGACGCCCGGCTGCGGATCGAGGTCGGCTCGCTGCCGTTCGAGCGGGTCGCGCTCGGCGAGAGCATCGCGGTCAACGGCACCTGCCTGACCGTGGTCGAGTTCGACGCAAACTCGTTCGCGGCCGACGCGTCCAACGAAACCCTCGCCCTGACCACCCTCGGCCGGCTGCCACTCGGCGCCGCGCTCAACCTCGAACGCGCGATGCGCCCCCACGACCGCCTTGGCGGCCACCTGGTCAGCGGCCACGTCGACGGCGTGGGCGCGGTCGCTTCGATCACCGACGACGCCCGCGCCCAGCGCTGGCGCTTCGGCGCGCCGGACACGGTGCTGCGCTACATCGCCAAGAAAGGCTCGATCTGCGTCGACGGCGTCAGCCTCACCGTCAACGAGGTCGACGCGACCGGCTTCGAAGTCGCCCTGGTCCCGCACACCGTCGCCCACACCGCGTTCGCGCAGACCGCCGTCGGCGATGCAGTCAACCTCGAGGTCGACCTGGTCGCCCGCTACGTCGAGCGCCTGCTCGGCCCCTCCGCATCGCAACCGGGAGCCACCCGATGAGCTTCGCCACCGTCCCCGAACTGCTGGAAGAAATCCGCGCCGGCCGCATGGTCGTGATCGTCGATGACGAGGACCGCGAGAACGAGGGCGACCTGATCATGGCCGCCGAGCTGGTCAAGCCGACCGACATCAACTTCATGGTCACCCACGCGCGCGGCCTGGTGTGCCTGTCGCTGACCCGCGAGCGCTGCGCCCAGCTCGGCCTGCCGCCGATGGTGCGCGACAACACCTCGGCCCACCACACCAACTTCACCGTCAGCATCGAGGCCGCCGAGGGTGTCACCACCGGCATCAGCGCCTACGACCGCGCCCACACCATCCGCACCGCGGTGCGGCCGGATGCCGCGCCTTCCGACCTCAGCCAGCCGGGCCACATCTTCCCGCTGCAGGCCCAGCCCGGCGGCGTGCTCAACCGCGCCGGCCACACCGAGGCCGCGGCCGACCTGGCGCTGATGGCGGGGATGGAGCCGGCCGGCGTGCTGGTCGAGATCCTCAACGCCGACGGCACCATGGCGCGGCGGCCGGAGCTGGAGAAGTTCGCCGCCGAGCACGGCCTCAAGATCGGCTCGATCGAGGAGCTGATCCGCTACCGGCTCGACACCGAGCACACGGTCGAGCGCATCGATGCGCGCGAGATCGAGACCGAACACGGTCCGTTCCAACTGGTCACCTATCGCGACCGCCTCAGCCACGGCCTGCATTTCGCCCTGCAGCGCGGCGAGCCCGACCGCGAGACGCCGACGCTGGTGCGCGTGCACGTGCAGAACCTGCTGGCCGATGCGCTGCACTGGCGCCGGCCGGACTTCGGCCCGGCGGTCGGCGACGTACTCGCCGCGATCGCCGCCGAAGGTCGGGGCGCGCTGGTGTTGCTGGGCGACCATGCCGACGCCGACACCTTGCTGGCGCGGATCCGGCAGCAGCCCGGTGGCGCCGCCAAGCCGTCGCGCGGCCATGCGCTCAGCGAGTGGCGCCGCAACGGCGCCGGCGGCCAGATCCTGGCCGACCTCGGCCTCGGCAAGCTGCGCGTGCTCGGCACCCCGCGCAAGCAGATCGGCCTGGCAGGCTTCGGCCTGGAAGTGGTCGAGTACGTGTAACCCCCAGGCGCCCCGGAGCCTTCGGGGTTTTCTGTAGGAGCGACGTAAGTCGCGATCACCAATCGTTCGCACCCGCGGGTCCCGATCGCGACTTACGTCGCTCCTACAGGTCCGCGGGCCGGCAGGGTCCCCAAGCCGGCTAAACTACCCATCCAATCGTCACAGACCCGCCCATGCCCCATTTAGAAGGCGACCTGCGCAGCCCCGCCGCCGCGCGTTTCGCGATCATCGCCAGCCGCTGGAACCCGCGCATCACCGACACCCTCGTCGCCGGCGCGCGCAAGTGCTTCGCCGACCACGGCGTGGCCGAGGACGCGATCGACGTGGTCCGGGTGCCGGGCGCGTGGGAACTGCCGCTGGCCGCCGCGCGCCTCGCCGGTGCCGGCCGGCATGCCGCGATCGTCGCGCTGGGCTGCGTCGTCCGCGGCGACACCCGCCACTACGAACAGGTCGCCGACGGCTGCTCCGACGGCCTGATGCGGGTCCAGCTCGACCACAAGCTGCCGGTCTGTAACGGCGTGCTGGCGGTCGAGAAGTTCGAGGACGCCCAGGCCCGCGCCGGTGGCAACCACGGCAACAAGGGCGAAGAGGCCGCACTGGTCGCGATCGAGATGGTCGACCTGCTGGAGAAACTGCAATGAACCGTCGTCGTCCCGATGGCATCGACCCGGTCGCGCGTTCGCGCGCACGCCGCCGCGCGTTGCAGGCCGTCTACGCCTGGCAGATGTCGGGTTCCGACGCCCGCCAGGTGGTCGCCCAGTTCGCCCACGAGCAGGCCCGGGAAGTCGCCGACCTGGCGTACTTCGAGGACCTGGTCCACGGCGTCGACAAGCACCGCGACGAACTCGACCGCGCGCTCAAGCCATTCCTCGACCGCGAGATCGACCAGGTCGACGCGATCGAACTGGCGGCCCTGCGCATCGCCGCCTACGAGCTGCGCCACCGCCTCGACGTGCCGTACCGGGTGGTGATCAACGAGGCGATCGAGACGGTCAAGCGTTTCGGCGCCGAGCACGGTCACACCTACGTCAACGGCGTGCTCGACCACGCCGCCGCCGAGTGGCGCGCGACCGAGGTCGGCGCCGCGCGCGGTCGGTAGCCTCCTCCACAAACGGGAGGCATTTCGTTCCCTGCCCCGCTTGCGGAAGGACGTGCCTTTTCCTTCTCCCGCTTGCGGGAGAAGGTGCCCGAAGGGCGGATGAGGGCACGCACCACCGCAACAACCGACGCAAGCCGGTCCCGCTTGCCCTCACCCCAACCCTCTCCCGCAAGCGGGAGAGGGAGCAAAACCGCAAGGGCCGACAGGAGGTGCGCCATGGAATTCGACCTCATCGACCGCATCCGCGCCCGCGTGGCCTCGCGACCCGACGTCGTCCTCGGCATCGGCGACGACGCCGCGATCCTGCAGGTGCCCGCGGGCCGGCAACTGGTCGTCGCCACCGACATCCT
Organism: Lysobacter sp. F60174L2; assembly: GCF_052547135.1. Taxonomy (NCBI): domain Bacteria; kingdom Pseudomonadati; phylum Pseudomonadota; class Gammaproteobacteria; order Lysobacterales; family Lysobacteraceae; genus Lysobacter; species Lysobacter sp. F60174L2. The sequence goes on from NZ_JBQWRA010000001.1 coordinate 804,084, forward strand.
CAACGCCGGCGTGCATTTCCCGCTCGACACCGCGTCGGCCGACATCGGCTGGAAGGTGCTCGCGGTCAACCTGTCCGACCTCGCCGCGATGGCCGCCGAACCGGCGTGGTGCACGCTCTCGCTGTCGTTGCCCGACAGCGATGCCGACTGGCTCGACGGCTTCCTCGATGGCTTCCTCGACCTGGCGGCCCGCCATCACGTCGCGCTGGTCGGCGGCGACACCACCCGTGGGCCGCTGTCGATCGGCGTGACCGTGCACGGGCTGGTCGAGCCGGACCGCGCGCTGCGTCGCGACGGCGCGCGGATCGGCGACGACGTCTGGGTCACCGGCACCCTCGGCGACGCCGCCGGTGCGCTGGCGCTGCTGCAACGTGCGTCGGAACCGGTACTGGCGTCGGCCTGCGAGGCCGGGCCGATCCTGCCTGCGGACGACGCCGTGGACCCGCACATCCCCGAAGCCTTGTCGGACCTGCGTTTGCGACTGGACCGGCCGACGCCGCGGGTCGCCATCGGCCTCGCCCTCGCGGGCGTCGCCCGCAGTGGCATCGACATCTCCGACGGGCTGCTGGCCGACCTCGGCCACGTCTGCACCGGCAGCCGGATCGCCGCCGAAATAGGAATCGACCGGTTGCCGTGTTCGCAGGCGTTGGCCGCCCGCTTCGGCGATGACAGGCGCCGCGAACTGCAGTCCGCCGGCGGCGACGATTACGAGCTGTGCTTCACCGCCGATCCGTCGATGCGTGGACGCATCGAGGCGATTGCGGCGGAGACAGCGACGCCGATCACCCGCATCGGTCGCATGGTCGAAGGCGAGGGCGTGCGCGCCGTCGGTCGCGACGGTGTGCTCTGGCAGCCGCGGCAAAGCGGGTACGTGCATTTCGGCGACTGACCGCGGACCGATTCGCGGATGCCGTTGCTGTTGCTGTTGTAGGAGCGACGTAAGTCGCGATCTCACTGATCTTTCGCACGGCGCATTGCGCGCGTGATCCCGTCGACGCGGGCTCCTGGCCCTCGTGGCGAACTTGGATACCCGACCCCGCCGTGCGGTCGCGACTTACGTCGCTCCTACATCATCGCGGTCGCCTCAACGCGGCCATGCCTCAGCGTGAGCGCAACAGCCCGTCCACCCGCTCCCGCAGCGTCGGCAACACCTCGCCCTCGAACCACGGGTTCGCCTTGAACCAGGCGACATTGCGCGGGCTCGGATGCGGCAGCGGCAACTGCGACGGCAGGTACTCGCGCCACGCGCGCATGGTCGCGGTCAGGCTGCCCTTGCGCCGCGCGCCGAGGAAATACGCTTGCGCGTACTGGCCGATCAGCAGGGTCAGTTCGACCTTCGGCAGCAGCGGCAGCAACCGCGGATGCCAGGTCGCGCGGCATTCCGGCCGCGGCGGCGCGTCGCCCGAACCGGCCTTGCCGGGATAGCAGAACCCCATCGGCACGATCGCGACCCGCGATTCGTCGTAGAAGGTGTCGGCATCGATCCCGAGCCATTCGCGCAGGCGCCGGCCGCTGGCGTCGTCCCACGGCACGCCGCTGGCGTGGACCTTCGCGCCCGGGGCCTGGCCGACGATCATCAGCCGTGCCCCGGCGCCCGCGCGCACGACCGGCCGCGGGCCGTGTGGCAGGTGCGCCTCGCAGAGTCGGCAGGCGCGGATGTCGCGCAGAAGATGGTCGAGTTCGGCAGTCATGCGGGTGATCCCATGCCAGTCCCGGCGCCGCCAGTGCGGCTGTCGGCGTGGCCACGGTATGGCGTGCGCGCCGTGGCGTTGCCGTCGTGCACGAACAGCTTCACGGCGGCAGCAGCTTGCCGGGATTGAGGATGCCGTCGGGATCGAACGCGGCCTTGACCTGCCGCATCAGCGCCAGCGTCGGCGCGGTGATCGCCTGCGGCATGAAGTTGCGCTTGGCCAGGCCGATGCCGTGCTCGCCCGACAGTGTGCCGCCCAGCGAGATGGCCAGTTCGAACACCCGCGCCATCGCCGCCTGCGCGCGGGCGCTCTGAACTGCGTCGGCGGGGTCGTACATCAGGTTGACGTGCAGGTTGCCGTTGCCGGCATGGCCGAAGCAGACGATCGGCAGGTCGAACTCCGCGGCCAGCACCTGCACGCCGTCGACCAGTTGCGGGATCCGCGACACCGGCACCACCACGTCCTCGTTGATCTTGCCCGGCGCCAGCGTGCGCAAGGCCGGCGACAACGCCTTGCGCGCGGCCCACAGCTGCGTGCGTGCGGCTTCGTCGGCGGCGTCGTCGAGCGAGACCAGGCCGTCGCCGCCGGCCGCGCGCATCAAGGCCTCGATGTCGTGCGGCAGGGTCTCGGTGTCGCCATCGGCCTCGATCATCAGCAGCGCGCCGGCATCGGGCGGCAGGTCGGCACCGCCGACGTCGCGCGCGAGTCGCACCGCCTGCGCGTCCATGAACTCCAGCATCGAAGGCGTCACCGGTTGCGCCATCAGCCGCGCGACCGCCTGCGCCGCGCTCGACACGTCGCGGTAGATCGCGCGGATCGCACGTCGCGCGGTCGGCGCCGGGGTCAGCCGCAACGTCGCCTCGACGATCAGCGCGAGGGTGCCTTCGCTGCCGACCAGCAGCCGCTGCAGGTCGTAACCGGTCGAGCCCTTGGTGGTCGCGGTGCCGCATTCGATCAGTTCGCCGGTGCCGGTGACCGCGGTCAGCGCCAGTACGTTGTCGCGGCTGGCGCCGTACTTCACCGCGCGCGGGCCGCCGGCGTTGCAGGCGAGATTGCCGCCGATGGTGCTGAAGGCCGCGCTGGTCGGATCGGGCGGCCAAAACAGGTCCAGCGGCGCGAGCGCGGCCTGCAGGTCGCCGTTGAGCACGCCCGGTTCGACCACCGCGCATCGATCGCCGGGACGCAGTTCGATGATCCTGTCCATGCGTTCGAACGACACCACCACTCCGGCCGCGACCGGTACCGCCGCGCCGGTGGTGTTGGTGCCGCGGCCCCGCGCGACCAGCGGCACGCGGTGCGCGCGGCAGGCCTTCACCAGCGCGACCACCTGCTCGCGCGTGGTCGGCAGCGCCACCGCATCGGGCAGCGACTGGCGCCGCGAGTTGTCGTAGGCGTAGGTCAGTCGTTCCGCGGGGTCGACCAGCCAGCCGCTGCCGAGCAGGGCGGCCATCCGGTCATGCAGGGAAGCGGGCAGGGACATGTGTCTGGTGCTGGCGACGTCGTTGCCGTCAGCAATCGTCCGCGCGGAACGCATCGCGCAGCCAGTTCAGTCGCGGCGCTTCGGGATCGCCATCGGCTTCCACCACGTCGAAGCGGCACGGCGAATCGGCGAAGCGCCGGTTGCGCAACAGGAACATCTGCGCGGCGCGCACCAGCTTGCGCTGCTTGCGCCAGTCGACCGAGGCGGCGCCGCCGCCGAAGCGTTCGTCGCCGCGGTAGCGGACCTCGATGAACACCACGGCCGGCCCATCGCGGACGCTGTCGTCGAGCATCACCAGATCGATCTCGCCACAGCGATAGTTGGCGTTGGCCGCGAGCGGGCGCAGGCCGGCCTGGAGCAGGTAATCGCGGGCGGCGGCCTCGACCGCCGCGCCGCGTCCGCGCCGGTCAATAACGGCCGGCATTGCCCAGCGACACCGGCACGCCGCCGCTGAAGGTCGCCCACGCCGGCGTGCGCTGGATGTTGCCGAAACCATCGATGCGCAGGGTGCCGGTGGCGCCCTCGACATGACCGTCGGACGACCGCGCCAGCTTTTCCAGGTAGGCGGTCAGCAGCCAGGCGTCGTAGCCGAACGCGAACAGCCGGCCCGCGCCGCCGCGCGCCGTCGGCAGGGTCTCGGCGACGGTGGCTTCCGGCGCCAGCCCGGTGACGTAACCGCCGTTGGTCCACGGCTCGGTGGGGAAGGCGATGCCGTCGAGCACGCGATCCTCCTCGGCCTTGCCGGTGCCCGACAGCAGTTGCGAGGTGGCGACGCGCGGCTTGCCTGCCAGTCCGGCGAGCGCCAGTTTCGGCATGAACTCGCGCGCCGCGCTGCCGCGCACGGCCATGAACACCGCGTCGATGCCGCCTTCCTTCTGCGCCAGCGGGGCCAGGTCGACGATGCCGACGTTCACCACGTCGGTGACCACCGCACCACGCTCGCCGAGCCGCTCGCGCAGCGCGTCGACCGAGCGCTGCTGGCTGGCGTCGTTGCCGGCGACCACCAGCACCCGGCGCGCGCCGCGCTCGATCAGCAGCTCGGCCGCGGCGACACCCTCGTCCTCCGGCGACAGCGAGAAGCTGGCGTTGCCGGCCGGGGGCGCCTCGGTACCGCGGTTGAGCGCGAGCAGCGGCACCGGCAGCGCGGCCCGGCCGAACATCGCATCGACCTGCTCGCGGCCGAGCGGGCCGACCACGAAATCGCTGCCGGCCGCGACGGCCTGGTCGTAGGCCGACAGGCTGCCGCCGACGGTGCCGTGGGTGTCGTAGAACTGGATATCCGGCCGACGACGGTTTTCGCCGTAATAACCGGCGAGGAAGCCGTCGCGTACCGGTGCGGCGGCCTGCGACATTTCGCCCGAAAGCGGCAGCAGCACAGCCAGCTTCACCGGCGGCCGATAGCCGTCGGAGGCGGCCGGTGGGCGGCTGCTGGCATCGAATTGCCATGCGGTGCGGTCGAACGGGCGCGGCAACGGCAGGCCGCGACGCAGCAGGGCGCGGCCCGCGTAGGTGTAGAGCGGATCGCCGATCGCCAGCGCGGCGGCCTCGGAGGCGAGGGTGGCATCGTCGAGTTGCGACAGCAACGCGTCGATCTGGCTGGCGTTGCCACCCGCCTGCGCCAATACGCTGGCCTGGGCGATCAGCGGGTGCTGCACGTGCCGGGTCGACGTGTCGGTCGTGGTGCGACTCGGCATCGCCACGCAACCGCCAAGCAGGACGGTGGCGACCACCAGCCCCGTCAACCAGCGGGCGGCGGAGTGGCGGGGGCTCGTGGAGCGTACGGTCCTGGGACTCATCGGCATGCGCGCGCCGCGGGCGGCGTGTGTGTGGGGACGGATCGATTCTAACCGGCTGTACCATCGCGATCATGCATAGCCCCGGCACCCTCCATATCGTCGCCACCCCGATCGGCAACCTGGGCGACCTGTCGCCACGCGCGCTGGAAATACTGGGGGCGGTCGACGCGATCTGCGCCGAGGACACCCGGCATACGCGCCAGTTGCTGTCGCACTTCGGCCTGGAGCGGCCGTTGCTGGCGCTGCACCAGCACAACGAGGATGCGCAGGCGGAGCAACTGGTCGCGCGGTTGCGGGCCGGCGAGTCGCTGGCGCTGGTGTCGGATGCGGGCACGCCGCTGGTCAGTGATCCGGGCTTTCGGCTGGTTCGCGCGGCGCGCGTGGCGGGGGTGCGGGTGTCGCCGGTGCCGGGCGCCTGCGCGGCGATCGCGGCCTTGAGCGTGGCGGGGATCGCGTCGGACCGGTTCGTGTTCGAGGGGTTCCTGCCGGCCAAGAGCGGAGCGCGGCGCGAGCGGTTGACACGGTTGGCGGCGGAGTCGCGCACGTTGATCTTCTACGAGTCGGCGCATCGGATCGAGGAGTCGCTGGGCGACCTGGTTGTCGCGTTTGGCGCGGATCGTCCGGCGGTGCTGGCGCGGGAACTGACCAAGTTGTTCGAGACGGTGCTGGATGGGGGGCTGGGGCAGTTGCTGGAACGGGTGGCGGCGGATCCGAACCAGCGCAAGGGCGAGTTCGTGCTGGTTGTCGAGGGCGCGGGCGAGGATGCCGATGCGAGGCTGATCGAGGGTCAGCGGTTGTACCTGAAGCTCTCCGGGCATCTGCCTCCTTCGACGGCGGCCAAGCTCGCCGCGGAACTGAGCGGGGCGCCGCGCAAGGCGCTGTATGGCGGGGGGAGTTGAGGGCGGTAGCGACAGAGCAACAACAGCAGCGACAGAAAACATCGCAGCTGTAGCCGTAGTCGCAAGAGCAAGAGCAAGAGCAAGAGCAAGAGCAAGAGCAAGAGCGGTGCGGGTGGTCGTCTCCGGAGGGGAGCGCCGACCTGTCCGGGTGCTGCTGCGCCCGCTCCGTCGGGCCATCCATGGCCCGAGTCGGGGCCGTGCGCCATCCATGGCGCACTCTCCGCAGCACCCGGACAGGACGCCGCGTCGCGCTTGGAGGGGGTGGTGTTGTGTCTCCTTTGCTTGGCAGTGCCTTCCCGCGCGGATACACGCACCTGTAGGAGCGACGTAAGTCGCGATTTCACTGATGCCCGTAGTCGCCGTGAAATCGCGACTTACGTCGCTCCTACACGAAGCCGTCCCCGAAGCCGCAAACACTCGGGCAGGAGGTGGACGGTGGGGGTGTTGCGGAAAAGCGGGCCATGGATGGCCCGCGGCCCGCCTCAGGGCAGGACTGCCCTGACGAAGGGCTGGAGCAACACCCCCGCCGGCCGCCTCCTGCGCACCGACCTCGCCGAAGCGCTGTTGCCGTTGCCGTTGCCGTTGCCGTAGCGATTGGGATGGCGATGGCCGTGGCCGTGCCCCAGCAACCCCACCGCTCAGCCCGACTCCCGCTCCCGCCAGATCTCGTGATCCACGCCACTACCCAACTCCGGGTAATCGGCGATATGGAACACCGGCGACCGGCCCGCATCCAGTTGCCGGTCGTAATCGCGGGTCAACTTCACCACCACCCCCGACAACCCCAGCAACGCCGCCAGGTTGAGCGTCGCCATCATCGCCATCGCCGCGTCGGCCGCGCTCCATACCAGCGGCACCTGCGCGTACACACCCCAGACGATCACCGCCAGCGCCGCCGCCCGCAGCAGGAACAGGCCGACATCACCGCCGCCCAGGTACAGCAAGCCGCTCTCGGCATACGAGTAGTTGCCCAGAATCGTGGTGAACGCGAAGAAGAACAGCGCGATCGCCGCGAACCAGCTACCCCACTGGCCGAAGAACACCACCAGCGCGTTCTGGGTGATCACCACCCCGTCGCCGCCGTCGGCGAGCACGCCCGACAGCAGGATCATCAGCCCGGTCGCTGTGCAGATCAGCAAGGTGTCGATGAACACCCCCAGCGACTGCACCAGCCCCTGGCTGGACGGATGGTGCGGCACCGGCGTCGCCGCCGCGGCGATGTTGGGCGCGCTGCCCATGCCCGCCTCGTTGGAGTACAGCCCGCGCTTGACCCCGTTGAGCATCGCCGCCGCCAGCCCGCCCATCAGGCCACCGGCCGCCGGCTCCAGCCCGAACGCGCTGCGCACCACCAGCGCCAGCACCGCCGGCACCTCTGCAATGTTGGTCGCCACCACCCACAGCGCCAAGCCGAGGTAGCCCACCGCCATGAACGGCACCACCCACTCGGCCACCCGCGCGACCGAGCGCACGCCGCCGAAGATGATGACCGCCGTCAACAGCACCAGTCCGGTCGCGATCTGCGCCTGGCTGAGGCCGAACGCGAGGTTCAACGACTGCGCCATCGCGTTGGCGTGCACGCTGCTGAAGATCAGCCCGTAGGAGAACACCAGGCACACCGAGAACGCCACGCCGAGCCACGGCAGCTTGAGTCCGCGCGACATGTAGTAGCCCGGACCGCCGCGGTACTGGCCGTCCTCGTCGCGGACCTTGTACAGCTGCGCCAGCGCGCTCTCGGCGTAGGCCGTCGCCATGCCGAGCGCGGCCACCACCCACATCCAGAACAGCGCGCCCGGCCCGCCCAGGCTCAGCGCGATCGCGACCCCGGCGAGGTTGCCGGTGCCGACCCGCGACGCCAGGCTGGTGCACAGCGCCTGGAACGGCGAGATGCCGGCGCTGTCGCCATCGGTGCCCCGGCCGATCACCTGCAACATGTGGCCGAAACGGCGCACCTGCACGAACTTCAGCCGCACGGTGAAGAACACCCCGACCGCGATCAGTCCGTAGATCAGCACGTAGTTCCACAACACCGTGTTGACCAGGCCGATCACCGGCGTCAGCAGCGCCTCGATGCCGTTGAGGACGAACTCCATCGCGATTCCCGTTGTTGTCACCGAAGCGGGCGATCGTAACAGCCGGCGGCCGGCCGGCTCCGGTAAAATCGACCGCCTCCGTTTCCGTGTAGGAGCGACGTAAGTCGCGACGCCCTGAACGTCCGGGCTGCAAGGAAATCGCGACTGACGTCGCTCCTACAAGACTGCTTTCCAACAAGGACTTGCCATGAAAATCCTCGTCATCGGCTCCGGCGGCCGCGAACATGCGCTGGCATGGAAGCTCGCCCAGTCCCCGCGCGTCACCGAGGTGCTGGTCGCGCCCGGCAACGCCGGCACCGCGCACGAGGACAAGTGCCGCAACGTCGCGGTCAAGGCCGACGATCTCGATGGCCTGTTGCAGCTCGCGCGCGACGAGGCAGTCGCCGTGACCGTGGTCGGTCCGGAGGCGCCCCTGGTGGCCGGTGTGGTCGATCGCTTCCGCGCCGCCGGCCTGCGCGTGTTCGGCCCGACCGCGGCCGCCGCGCAACTGGAAGGCAGCAAGGCGTTCGCCAAGGATTTCCTCGCCCGCCACGGCATCCCGACCGCGTTCTACGCGGTGCACACCGAGGTCGATGCGGCCTTGGCCTACGTGCACGACAAGGGTGCCCCGATCGTGATCAAGGCCGACGGCCTCGCCGCCGGCAAGGGCGTGATCGTGGCGATGACGCTGGCCGAAGCCGAGGCCGCGGTACGCGACATGCTCGCCGGCAATGCGTTCGGCGCGGCCGGCGCGCGGGTGGTGATAGAGGAGTTCCTCGACGGCGAGGAAGCCAGCTTCATCTCCATTGTCGATGGACACACCGCGCTGCCGATGGCGACCAGCCAGGACCACAAGCGCGTCTCCGATGGCGACACCGGCCCCAACACCGGCGGCATGGGCGCCTACTCGCCGGCGCCGGTGGTGACCCCGGAGATCCACGCGCGGGTGATGCGCGAGGTGGTCGAGCCGACCGTGCGCGGGATGGCCGCCGACGGCGTGCCGTTCACCGGCTTCCTCTACGCCGGCCTGATGATCGACGCCAGCGGCGCGCCGAAGGTGATCGAGTTCAACGTGCGCTTCGGCGACCCCGAAACCCAGCCGGTGATGATGCGGCTGCAGTCGGACCTGCTCGAGCTGGTCGAGGCCGCGATCGACGCGCGCCTGGCCGGGGTCGAGGCGCAATGGGATCCGCGTCCGGCGCTCGGCGTGGTGATGGCGGCCGAGAACTACCCAGGCACCCCGCGCAGCGGCGACCCGATCGGCAGCTGGGACGTGCCCGAGGTCGGCGACAGCAAGGTCTTCCATGCCGGCACCCGGCTGGTCGACGGCCAGGTCGTCACCGCCGGCGGCCGCGTGCTGTGCGTGTGCGCGCTCGGCGACACCGTGGCCGAGGCGCAGCACCACGCCTACGAAGCCGTCGCCGGCATCTCCTGGCATGGCGAGTTCCACCGCCACGACATCGGCTGGCGCGCGATCGAGCGGGAGCGCGCCGCGCGAAGGTGATCGCGGGCGTCTGCTAGGCTCCCCGCAGACCCCGGGGGCCGCATGTCGACCAACCAGTACGCATTGCTGCGGCAACGCCGCTTCCTGCCGTTCTTCCTGACCCAGTCGCTGGGCGCGTTCAACGACAACGTCTACCGCCAGGCGATCATCGGCCTGCTGTTCTGGCTTGGCGTCAGCGCCGAGCAGAAGACGCTGTACACCAACCTCGCGCCGGCGTTGTTCATCCTGCCGTACTTTTTGTTCTCGGCGCTGGCCGGGCAGATCGCCGAGCGCACCGAGAAGTCGACGCTGATCCGGATCACCACGGCGATGGAGATCGCGATCATGTCGCTGGCGGCGGTCGGCTTCGTCACCACCAACCTGGTGGTGCTGCTGGTGGCGCTGTTCCTGACCGGCGTGCAGTCGACCCTGTTCGGGCCGGTCAAATATTCGATCCTGCCGGCGGTGCTGCAGCCGCGCGAGCTGACCGGCGGCAACGGCCTGGTCGAGATGGGCACGTCGATCTCGATCCTGCTGGGGATGATCCTCGGCGGCTCGATCTTCGCGATGGCCGGCGCCAGCGGGCCGTGGGTGGCCGGCGGCGCGATCATCGCGCTGGCGATCACCGGGCACCTGGTCAGCCGGGCGATCCCGAAAGCCGGGGCCGGGGCGCCGGACCTCGAGGTCAACTGGAACCCGATTCCCGAATCGATCGCGGTGTTGAAGCTGGCGCGCAGGCAGCTGGCGGTGCGCAACGCGATCCTCGGGGTGTCGTGGTTCTGGTTCGTCGGCACGGTGCTGACCGGCCAGTTGCCGACCTATGCCGAGGTCTACCTGGGCGGCTCGGCGACGCTGTACATCCTCGCGCTGGCGTTGTTCTCGGTCGGCACCGGCGCCGGCTCGATGCTGTGCGAGCGCCTGTCGGCGCGCACGGTCGAGATCGGGCTGGTGCCGCTGGGCGCGTTCGGCATGACCGCGTTCCTGCTCGACCTGGCGTTGGCGCGGCCGGACGCGGCGACGGTGGCGGGGCTGGACGTGGCCGGCTTCCTGCAGCAGCCCGGGGCGTGGCGCACGGTCGTCGACCTGCTCGGGATCGGCCTGTTCACCGGTTTCTTCGTGGTGCCGCTGTTCGCGCTGACCCAGTCGCGCACGCCGAAGTCGGAGATGTCGCGGGTGTTCGCCGGGCTCAACATCCAGAACTCCGGCTTCATCGTGCTGGCGGCGTTGTCGGCGCTGGCGGTGCAGCGCTGGCTCGGCTGGACGATCCCGCAGGTGTTCCTCGCGCTGGCGGTGGCCAATGCGCTGGTCGCGATCTGGATCTTCACGATCGTGCCCGAGTTCCTGATGCGCTTCCTCAGCTGGGTGCTGGTGCGCGCGCTGTACCGGCTGCGCGCGCGTGGCATCGACCACGTGCCCGACGAGGGCGCGGCGCTGGTGGTGTGCAACCACGTCAGCTACATGGACGCGTTGATACTGGCCGCGAGCGTTCCGCGGCCGGTGCGCTTCGTCATGTACTACCGGATCTTCAACGTGCCGGTCATGCGCTGGATCTTCCGCACCGCCAAGGCGATTCCGATCGCGGGTGCGCGCGAGGATCCCGCGCTGATGCAGCGCGCGTTCGACGAGATCGATGCGGCGCTGGCCGATGGACAGGTCGTCGGGATCTTCCCCGAGGGCCGGCTGACGTCCGATGGCGAGATCGGGGCGTTCAAGTCCGGCGTCGAAAAGATCCTCGAACGCGCGGCGCAGGCCGGACGGCCGGTGCCGGTGGTGCCGATGGCGTTGCGCGGGATGTGGGCGAGCATGTGGAGCCGGCGCGATGGGCGGCTCGCGCGGATGCGGGTGCCGCGACGGTTCCGCGCGCACGTGGAGGTGGTGGCGGGGGCGCCGGTGGAAGGTTGTGGAGCCAGCGCGGCCGGGCTTGAGGCGCAGGTACGCGAGTTGCGGGGAGGCGTGGCGTAGGTGGTTCGGTCCATGCGACGCAGGCGCCTGGACCGGGTCGAGGAAGCGTGGGCTACGTTGTAGGAGCGACGTAAGTCGCGATTTCACTGGTGTCCGGGTTCGCCGTGCGGTCGCGACTTACGTCGCTCCTACAGGGTGCGCTTCGCGGGCCCCGTCAGCTCACGAAGCCGGCGATCACGAACAGCGCCAGCACCGCCAGCCACACCAGCAGGCAGCGCCAGACCAGGCTCATGGCGTCGCGCAGTTCGGGAAGTTCGGACATGCCGGAACCGGTGGCCACCGCCGCGCCGGACGCGGTGACCCCGCTTTCGCCGGCGCCATCGTCGGCCTGGCTGGCGGCGTAATCGGCGGCCTCCTCGGCGAGTTCGCTGCGCACGCTGGCCCGGGCGACCGCACCGAGGAAGCGCTTGTCCAGCCGCAGCGAAGCGCCGCCGCTGGCGCGCCAGGCGCCGAGCACCGCATCGAAGTTTCCGACCAGCGCCAGCGACAGCGTCATCAGTTGCGCGACCGGCCATTCCAGCAACGCCAGCAGGAAGCGGGCGCCGCGCGCGGTGCCGCCAGGCAGGTTGCGCGACGGTTCGGCGGCCGCCGGTGCGGTGACCGACACCACCAGCAGCCGGTACAGGACCGCGCCGACCGGGCCGAGCAGCAGGAACCAGAACAGCACCGCGAACCAGCGACGCATCGCGTTGCGGAACACCGACTCGACCAGGTTGCCCGGGGCCAGTGACGGGTTGCCGTCGTTCGACAGCCAGGCCGCGGCCTCGGCGCGCGCCAGCGGGTCGGGCGCATCGAGCACCGCGTTGACGTCGCGGTCGAGGTCGCGCGGTCCCCAGGCGTAGAACAGCACCGCGACGCCGAACAGCAGTTCGGCCACGCCCAGCAACTGCGCATCCAGCGCAATCTGGAAAAACCCCACCACCAGCAGCGGCGGCACCAGCGCCAGCGCGATGCCCCATTGCCCACGCCAGAAGCCGTCATCCGGGAACTGCCGGTTGAGCCAGCCGATCCAGTCGCGATACCACCCGTACTGCCGCACCGTGGCCGCCAGTGACGGGGCCAGGTGGCCGAGCACGAGCGCGACGACGGCGGCGATCAGGGTGACTGACATGCGGGCTTCCTCCGGTGTCGCGCGCGGCTGCGCGACCACGGCTCGATTCTAGCGCGAGGCGTCGCCTTCGATCTCGCGCAGCCACTGCTCGATCAGCCAGCGCGAGATCGACAGCGGCGCCGACAGCCGCACGCCGTCATCATCCTCGTCACCATCGCGTGCACGGGCCGCGCGGATCTCGTCGGCGTCGAACCAGCGCGCGTCTTCCAGTTCATCGTCGACCCGCGGCTCGTCGGGCTCGGCACTCGCGATGAAACCCAGCATCAACTGGCCCGGGAACGGCCACGGCTGCGAGCCGAGGTAACGACAGCCGCGCACGCGCACGCCGGTTTCCTCCAGCACCTCGCGGGCGACGGTCTGCTCCAGCGTTTCACCGGGTTCGACAAAGCCTGCCAGCACCGAGTAACGCTGCGCCGCCCAGCCGCGCTGGCGGCCAAGCAGGATGCGCGCGCCGTCGGTGACCGCCACGATGATCGCCGGGTCGGTGCGCGGATAGTGTTCGATCCCGCAGCCATCGCAGCGGCCGAGCCAGCCACCGCGCGAGAATCCGAGGGTGCCGCCGCACACGCCGCAGTGGCGATGCCGGCGACGCCAGTGCTGCAATGCGCGGGCCTGAGCGAACACGCCGGCGTCGAATGCCGGCCAATGCCCCGCGGCGCTGCGCAGGTCGATCCGGCCGGGTGCCTCCAACGCGGTCAATGCGGCATCGAGCGCGAACCAGCCGCACCCGTCCCCATCGCGTCCCAGGAAGATCGACGCGCCGGTGCCGCCGGGTCCTTCGCTGACCTGCGCGCCGGTCGGGGCGAACAGCGCGCCGTCGCCGTCGGTCAGCGCCTGGCCGTCATCGTCCAGCAGCACCACCCGCGCGGTCGGCCACAACGCCGCCAGCGCTTCCGGGTCGCCACGCAGGGCGTCGGCGCGGTCGAGCACGCCGTGGCAGGCCGGGTCGGCGGCGGGAATCCGCGTGTCGGCGCCTGCGAAGGCGCCGGGGCCGACAAAGGCGAAGGGCGCGATGCCGCTCACGCCCGTGTACTCACGCCGAGAACGACGACCCGCAACCGCAGGTGGTCTTGGCGTTGGGATTGCGGATCACGAATTGCGCGCCGTGCAGGCTCTCGGTGTAGTCGACCTCGGCGCCCATCAGGTATTGCAGGCTCAACGGGTCGACCAGCAGGGTGACGCCGTCGGTCTGCACCGCCAGGTCGTCCTCGCCCTGCTCCTCGTCGAACTCGAAGCCGTACTGGAAGCCCGAGCAGCCGCCGCCCTGGATGTAGACCCGCAGCTTGAGCGCGTCGTTGCCTTCCTCGCGGACCAGCTCGCGGACCTTCGCCGCGGCCGCCGAAGTGAACTGCAGTGGGCGGTCGAGCGACTGGTAGCCCGGTTCGGCGGGCAATCCGGGTAGCGGGGTGATCACGTCCTTCATGCGCTCAAGGATGGGGGGCACCATCGCGTCATTCAAGCTCGGTCGCCGCGCTGCCGGCCGCCCCTGTCGCCTCGGCCCAGGTGAACGAATGCTCGATCGCCGCACCCGAGCGCGGTTCCAGATGCACGGTCACCCGCACCGGGCTGAAGCCTTCGGGCAGGAACACGTCGCCCTCGACCTGCTGGAAATACTTGAACGAATACGCCACGCCGTCCGAATCCGGCTGCTGCCGCAGCGCGTCCCAGTCCAGCGTCTGCAGTTTGCCGCCGTTGGTGCCCTCGACCTCCAGGGTCAGCTGGCCGGCACTGACCGCGCCGCGGTTGAGGTTCTGGGTCAGCGTCGTCTTGAAATGCCAGGCGGTGCCGTCGCGCGCCTGCACGCTCTGCGACTGCATCGCCAGCGCGTGCACGCTGAGCCCGTGGCGCTGCGCGGTGGCGCCGACCAGGCGTTCGTAGAAGGCGACGTCGGCGCGCAGGCCGGCGATTTCCTCGTCGCGTTCGGCCAGGGTGCCCTGCAACTCGCGGTTGGCCTCGCGGCTGATCTGGTCGGACCGGCCCAGGGTGGCGACGCGCTGCTGCAGCTCCTCATGCTCGGACTGCAGCTGCTCGCGCGCGGCCTCGCTGTCGGCCAACTGCGCGCGGATGTCGGTCGAGGCCGGTGAAAGTACCCGCCACAAACCCCAGCCACCGAACGCGAGCGCCAGCGCGATCGCGACAACCAGCGCGATCCGCCAATTGCGGGCCGGGTGGGAGGGGGTGGGCGTACTGGCCATCGATGCCGCCATTCGGGGAGCGGTGGCCAGACTACAACGCCGGTGGCGCGGGGGTCAGCCGGTGACGGCGCTGACGTCCACCATCCCTTCAGTTTCGGGCAGCTCGGCCGCACGGCCGGGGAACTGCGCGACCTCGCCATGGCCGGCCGCGGCCTGCTCCGCCTCCACGTGCAGCAGTCGGCCGGTCAGGGTCGAACCGGCGGCCATCTCGACCACCTTGTAATGCGCGTTGCCCTGCACCCGCGCGCGCGAGGCCAGCTCCAGCCGCTCGCTGCAATGGATGTCGCCGTCGACGCGGCCGTTGATCACCACCACCGGCGAATGGATCTCGCCTTCGATGCTGCCGCTTTCGGCCAGGGTCAGCACCGCCTTCTCGCCTTCGGCGGCGACCAGCTTGCCGATCACCCGGCCCTCGATGTGCAGCCCGCCGCTGAACTGCAGGTCGCCGCGGATCACCACCTGCGGACCGATCAGGGTGTCGATCTGGCCCTCGGGCAGCTTGCTGGTCTTGTTCTTCAACATCAGGTATCCCCGGTTCCGGAAGGTTGGACCCAGGCCACGGCCTGGTCGAGCGACGCGTTCTCGCCGCGCAATGACACCCGCACCCGCTGCGGGACGAAGCCCTCGGGCAGCATCACGCTGCCCTTGAGCTGCTGGAAATAGCGAAACGAATAGGCCTGCGCGGGCGCGTCGTCGCGCTGGTGCAGGCGGTTCCAGTCGACCGTGGCGAGCTTGCCGTCCTTGACTCCCTCGACCACGAAGCGCAACTGGCCGGTGCTGACCGCGCCGCGGTTGAGGCTCTGGGTCAGCATCAGCTCGTAGTGCCAGGTGCCGCCGGCCTCCGGCAGGAATTCGGCCGAGTGGACGCTCAGGCCCTTGGGCTTGCGGGTCGCGCCGGCCAGGCGCTCGTAGAACGCGAGGTTGGCCTTGAGATCGGCGATCTGCTGGTCGCGCGCGGCCAGCTCCTGCTGGACCTGGTGGTTGGCGGCGCGGCTGATCTGGTCGGATCGCTCGAGCGTGGCCTGGCGCTGGTCCAGCGCGCGTACCCGGGCCCGGGCCTGCTGCAACTGGGCACGGGTGGTCTGCAGCGATGCGCTGATGCCGGGCAGTTGCGGGGCGACGTACCAGCTGGCAGCCATCCACGCGAGCACCAGCGAAAGCGCCCAGCCCAGCGTCATCGCCACCCGGAATACCGGCCGGCGATCGGGCGCGCGCGGCACGATCACATAGCTTGAAGGTGTTGTCCGACCCATTGTCCCCGGACGGCGGCGACCGCCGTCACTCCCCTATACTCGCCCCAAGTCTAGCGGGGATGCCCCGATGTCGGATGCGCACCTGTTCGCAATTGGCGTAGTCCTGGCCTGGCTGGCCGGGGTGCGGGTCTACCTGACGGTGTTCGGGGTCGGCCTTGCCGGGTTCTTCGGCTGGCTGGACCTGCCCCAGGCGCTGGAGGTGACGGCCTCGCCGTGGGTGATCGGCGTCTCCGGTGTCCTCGCGATCGCCGAGTTCTTCGCCGACAAGATCCCGGGGGTCGATTCGGGCTGGGACCTGGCGCATACCCTGCTGCGGGTGCCGGCGGGCGCATTCCTCGCGGCGGCGACGATGTCGCCCGACGGCGACCTCGGCATCGGCACGCTGGCGGCCGGCGCAGGGGTCGCGCTGACCAGCCACCTGATCAAGAGCGGTTCGCGCGCCCTGCTCAACACCTCGCCGGAACCGGTCAGCAACTGGACCGCCTCGATCGGCGAGGACGTCGCCACCGTCGGCGGCCTGGCGCTGGTGTTCAACTACCCGTGGATCGCGCTGGCGCTGGTGGTGCTGGCCAGCCTGACGATCGGTGCGCTGGTGTGGTGGCTGTGGCGGAAGATCTTCCGCCGCCAGCCGCGACCGACGATCGACCGGACCTGAATCCGGCCGGTCAGTCCTCGATCTTGCGCGCGAGGTAGTTCTGCTCGCCGATGCGCTCGATCAGGTCGAGCTGGGTCTCGATCCAGTCGATGTGCTCCTCCTCCGAATCGAGGATGTCGGCGAACAGCTGGCGGCTGGTGAAGTCTCCGACCTGCTCGCAATGGGCGATGCCCTCGCGCAGTGTCGGCAGCGCGTCCAGCTCCAGCGCCAGGTCGCAGGCCAGCACCTCGCGCGGGCCCTCGCCGATGCGCAGCTTGCCCAGCGACTGGAAGTTCGGCAGCCCCTCGAGGAACAGGATGCGTTCCGACAGCTTGTCGGCGTGCTTCATCTCGTCGATCGACTCGTGGTACTCGTGGTCGGCCAGTTCCTTCAGGCCCCAGTTCTTCAGCATCTTGGCGTGCAGGAAGTACTGGTTGATCGCGATGAGTTCGTTGTAGAGCGCCTTGTTGAGCAGCTCGATGACCTTGGCGTCGCCTTTCATGGCCATGCTCCGGATGCGGGGAATGGCGCCACTCTAATGCGTCGGAACGGGGCGTGACGGAACACGAATCGAGTGCATCCGCAGTCGCGAATCAGTGGCTTTTACGGGAGTGCGGCCAGCAGGCCGCGAGCCGTCAGGCGGCGTGTTGCAGGCCGGGCTGCAACAACGGCAGCGGCAGTGCCTGGACCGCGCGTGACTGCGCCAGCAACTGGCTGGCCATCTCGACGCAACTGCCGCAACTGGAGCCGGCGCCGGTCCGCATGGTCAACTCGGCCATCGTCCTGCAACCGGCTTCCGCGGCGTGGCGGATGTCGTGGTCGGTGACTCCGTTGCAGATGCAGACGTACATGCGCGGCGGCGGGGCTGGCAGCCGGACTGGCTGCAGCCGCATTCAACTACGAATGAGAATGATTGTCAATTCTATGACTGGCGACCGCCGCCATCGCCTCGCGCCGGCGCCGGGCCCGGTCGCGTGCGCGGCCGCTGACGGTTCCAGCCATGGCCACGCACCTCCGGCCCGGGCAGCGGCACCGCCTGCGCCCCGACCAGCCGCTGCGCCACCGGCGCCAGGTGGCGCAGGGCGCTGGTATAGACGCCGCGCTTGAAGACCACCACGTGCTCCAGCGGGTACCAGAAGTCGACCCAGCGCCAGTGGTCGAACTCGGGCTTGTCGGTCAGGTCCAGCCGCAGGTCCGACTCCTGGCCGGTCAGCCGCAGCAGGAACCAGACCTGTTTCTGGCCGATGCAGACCAGCCGGTCGTTGCGGCGGATCGCACGTTGCGGGAGGCGGTAGCGCAACCAGCCGGGGGTCGCGCCGAGCACTTCGACGTGCTCGGGCAGCAGCCCGGTTTCCTCACGCAGTTCGCGGAACATCGCCTCCTGCGGGGTCTCGTCGGTGTTCATCCCGCCCTGCGGGAACTGCCAGCCATCACGCCGGATGCGGCGTGCCCAGAAAAGCCGGCCATCGGGATGCATCAGAACGATGCCGACGTTGGGTCTGAAACCGTCCGGATCGATCACGATGCGGACTCCTGATTCATTTGACTTGCGTCACTGCCATCGACTCTGCCACGTGGAGGCGGGGACAACAAGGCGCACAACCCGCAGGCGCGGCGGGCGGTTGGTCCCGACCGTTGACAGCCCGGCCGTGGACCGGGAAAATTGCCGGTTCCCCGTGGCTATGTAGCTCAGCCGGTTAGAGCACAGCACTCATAATGCTGGGGTCGGTGGTTCGAGTCCACCCATAGCCACCATCTGGGAACACACGCAAGCCCGCGATTTCGCGGGTTTTTTTGTGGGCGGCTGCCTGCGATACGCCCCGCGCGGCGATGCTATCCGCTACACCCGCCGCAGCAGATCGAAGGCAACACCTCGACCTGCCCGCGCCCCACCTCGCAGCCGAGTCCATGCAGCAGCGCGCGCAGTTCATCGACGCCGAGCGAGGTGGCGATGCGCAGGCCGCCGGCCGGATCGACGTCGAACACGGCGGCGGGGTCGGCGTCCAGCAGCGCGCCCTCGATCAGTTCCGGCTGCGGCAGCGGTGCGTCGGGGGTGAGTCGGCATTCCACGGTTCGGTCCTCAGGTGTTTTCCGGTTCCGGCACGACGGCCTGGCGGATCAGCAGCGCGAGCTTGTCCGGCACGCCGTCCCATTTGGCCGCGTCCGGCATTGCCGGGATGCGCTTGTCGATCACCGGCCACGTCGGCGCCAGTTCGGCGTTGATCGCGATGAACGGTTCCTGCCCGGCGGGGACATCGTCCTCGGCGTAGATCGCGCCGACCGGGCACTCGTCGACGCACAGGGTGCAGTCGATGCATTCGACCGGGTCGATGACGAGGAAGTTGGGGCCTTCGTGGAAGCAGTCGACCGGGCACACCTCGACGCAATCGGTGTGCTTGCAGTTGATGCAGTTCTCGGTGACGACGTGGGTCATGTGCCGTCCTCCTGGCGCTTCGGGTACGGCGGAATGTTCGGTCCAACGATGTGCCGTCGCCCTGATCTGGATCAATTCGCCCGGGCCGGTCCCGCGCGAGACTGCACCCGTCGAAAAGAACAACCCCACTGGAGCAAACCGATGATCCGCAAGCTTTCCCTCGCTGCCGTGCTTGGTGCCGTGGCCCTGCCGGCGATGTTCATGGCCAGTCCGGCCAATGCCGCCACCTGCAGTGCGACGGTCGAGAGCACCGACGCGATGAAGTTCACCACCAGCGAGCTGGTCGTACCGGCGTCGTGCAAGGACTTCACCGTCACCCTCAAGCACATCGGCCAGTTGCCCAAGACC
The DNA here is from genome assembly GCF_052547135.1 of Lysobacter sp. F60174L2. Taxonomy (NCBI): domain Bacteria; kingdom Pseudomonadati; phylum Pseudomonadota; class Gammaproteobacteria; order Lysobacterales; family Lysobacteraceae; genus Lysobacter; species Lysobacter sp. F60174L2. Next base: position 823,439 of record NZ_JBQWRA010000001.1, read on the forward strand.
GTGATGGGCCACAACTTCGTGGTCGGCAAGAGCGCCGACATCGCCGGCATCAACGCCGACGGCATGAAGGCCGGCGGTGCCGCCAACTACGTCAAGGCCGGCGACAGCCGCGTGATCGCCGCCAGCAAGGTCATCGGCGGCGGCGAGTCGACCACGGTCAAGATCCCGGTCGCCAAGCTCAAGGCCGGCGAGCAGTACAACTTCGTCTGCACCTTCCCGGGGCATTCCGCGATCATGAAGGGCACGCTGAAGCTCGGCAGCTGACCGCCCACGCGCCGGCCTGCCGGCAACCGCAAACGGCGGCGACCGATGGAGAATCGGCCGCCGCTTTTTCTTTATCCCCCGGCCTTTGCTGAATGCGGCGCGGTTGACGGCAGTCAAGGCGGGGCTCCCGGCCCGCACCTAGCCTGTACCGCATGACGACCACCCCCGCCTTCGATACCGAGCTGCTGCGCCGCTACGACCGGCCCGGCCCGCGCTACACGTCCTACCCGACCGCGCCGCAGTTCAGCAGTGCGTTCGGCGAGGCGCAGCTGCGCGAGGCGGCGACGGCCAGCAACGGCGACCCGATCCCGCGCCGATTGTCGCTGTACGTGCACGTGCCGTTCTGCATGAGCCCGTGCTTCTACTGCGGCTGCAACCGCATCATCACCCGCGATCTCGCCCGCGGCGAAACCTACCTGGTGCGTCTGTACCGCGAGATCGCGATGATGGCGGAGCTGTTCGACCGCGACCGCGAGGTGATCCAGTTGCACTTCGGCGGCGGCACGCCCAACTTCCTGTCGCCGGCGCAGTTGGCCGACGTGGTCGACAGCCTGCGCAGCCACTTCCGCTTCTCCGACTCGCGCAAGCGCGACCTGTCGATCGAACTCGACCCGCGTTTCGTCAAGCCGGCCGACGTCGCCGAACTGGCGGCGATCGGCTTCAACCGCGCCAGCCTCGGGGTGCAGGATTTCGACCCCGCGGTGCAGCAGGCGGTCAACCGCATCCAGTCGGTCGAGGAGACCGTCGCGATCATCGACGCCTGCCGCGACAACGGCATGCGCTCGGTCAACGTCGACCTGATCTACGGCTTGCCGAAACAATCCCACATCGGCTTCGCACGCACGCTCGACACCGTGGTCGCGGCCCGGCCGGACCGGCTGGCGGTCTACAGCTACGCGCACCTGCCGGAGCTGTTCAAGGCGCAGGGCCGGATCAATGCCGAAGACCTGCCGTCGGCCAGCGAAAAGCTCGGCCTGCTGCAGCTGGCGATCGAGAAGCTCACCGTCGCCGGCTATGTCTACATCGGCATGGACCACTTCGCCCTGCCCGACGACGACCTCGCCACCGCCCAGCAGCGCGGCGGCCTGCACCGCAACTTCATGGGCTACACCACCCATGCCGACACCGACCTGGTCGGGCTCGGCGTCAGTGCGATAAGCCACATCGGCGACAGCTTCAGCCAGAACCCGCGCGACCTGCCGAGCTGGCAGATCGCGCTCGACGAAGGCCGGCTGCCGGTGTTCCGTGGCATGCGCCTGAACGAGGACGACCAGCTGCGCGCCGACCTGATCCAGCGCCTGATGTGCCAGGGCGAGATCCCGATCGGCGCGCTGGAGCGGCGCTACCTGATCGATTTCCGCGACTATTTCGCCGACGCGCTGGAGCGCCTGCAGCCGCTGATCGACGACGGCCTGGCGCGGATCGAGCCGGACCGGATCATCGCGACCTCGCGCGGGCGCCTGCTGCTGCGTAACATGGCGATGTGCTTCGACCATTACCTACACACGCCGGGCCCCGCCCGACCCGCCGACACCACCACGCCGCGCTTCTCCCGCGCGATCTGAGGGTTGCATGGAAGCCGGCATGAAGCCGACCGTGTTCCCGCGGCAGGACGAGCGCACGCTCGCCGACGACGGTGACCGGCTGAATTTCTGCTCGACCTGCGCGTTCTCGCAGGCGTGCCTCGACGAAGGCATGGACAAGGGCGGCCTGCACGACCTGCACATGCTGGTCGAGCACGTCGGCCCGTTCCACGCCGGCGAGCACATCTTCCGCGAAGGCGACCCGTTCGAGGCGATCGCCGCGGTCCGCGCCGGCACGGTCAAGACCTACGTGATCGACCGCGACGGCCGCGAGCACGTGCTCGGCTTCCACCTGCCCGGCGAGGTGATCGGCCTGGACGGCATCGACGGCGACCGCTACCCGTGCAACGCGGTCGCGCTCGACACCGCGATGCTGTGCCGGTTCTCGTTCCCGAAGATCTCGGTGCTGGCTGCGCAGTTGCCCGGCCTGCAGCGCCACCTGTTCCGCCTGCTCAGCCGCGACATCGGTCGCGCCGCGTTGCTGGCCGGCGACTGGACCGCCGACCAGCGCATGGCGGCGTTCCTGGTCGGGCTGTCGCGGCGGCTGGCTGCGCGCGGTTTCTCGCCCAACCGCTTCCAGCTGACGATGGCGCGAACCGACATCGCCAACTACCTGCGCCTTGCGCCGGAAACCGTCAGCCGCGTGCTGCGGCGGTTCCAGCAGGACGGCCTGCTGCAGGTCGACCGCCGCGAGCTCGAGCTGGTCGGTCGCGAGCGCCTGGAAGCGCTCGCCGAGCCCGTCCTGCGGGTCTAGTCCCGCTATCCGCGTTCACGCGTCCATAACATCCGGCAACGCAGATTCGGGCCAGGGCGAAAGCTGAACCCTGGCAATACCGGACCTGAACCATCGGGGACTTGACTCATGTCAGGTCGCTTCGGCGCGCCTCCGCACAGACTGCGCGCACCTTCATGGGAGACCCGGATACATGGATACGACGAGGCGGTTATGGCTGGGGCTGGGTGCCCTGCTGATCGTGAGCTTCGGCATCATGCTGTGGATCGGTCGCGATCTTTACCAGACCGCGCCGCCGATCCCGCAGCAGGTGGTCAGCGAAAGCGGCCAGGTGCTGTACACCCGCGACGACATCGACACCGGCCGGCAGGTCTGGCAGAGCATCGGCGGCCACCAGAACGGCTCGATCTGGGGCCACGGCGCCCTGCTCGCCCCGGACTGGTCGGCCGAATGGCTGCACCGCGAGGCGGTGGCGATGCTCGACGCACGCGCCCGCGCGGAGTTCGGCAGCACCTACGAGGAACTGGAAGCACCCGAGCAGGCGCGGCTGGAGCAGCAGATCCGGCCGCAGCTGCGCAGCAACACCTACGACCCGCAGACCGGCACGATCACCGTCTCCGACGAGCGCGCGCAGGCGATCTCGCAGGTGGCCGCGCACTACATGAGCGTGTTCTCCAACGACCCGGCCACCACGGACCTGCGCGAGGCCTACGCCCTGCGCGAGAACCCGGTGCCGGACATGGAGCACCGCCGGCAGATGACCGCGTTCTTCTTCTGGGCCGCGTGGGCGACGGTCACCGAACGGCTGGATGACGACACCGGCCTGTCGTACACCCACAACTTCCCGCACGAGCCGCTGGTGGGCAACAAGCCCAGCGCCAGCAGCTTCATGTGGTCGATGTTCTCGATCCTGTTCATGATCGCCGGCATCGCCCTGCTCGCCTGGCACTACGCGGTCTGGCATGCGAAGGAGCCGAAGATCGAGCCGCCGCTGAAGGACCCGTCGCTGAGCATCGTGGTGACGCCGTCGATGCGCGCGGTCGGCAAGTATTTCTGGCTGGTGATGGCGCTGTTCCTGACCCAGATCCTGCTCGGCGCGACCACCGCGCACTACCAGGTCGAAGGCCAGGAGGCCTACGGCCTGGCGCTGGCCGACTTCCTGCCTTACGCGCTCACGCGCACGTGGCATACACAGCTGGCGATCCTGTGGATCGCGACCGCGTGGCTGGCCACCGGCCTTTATCTCGCCCCGGCGATGTCCGGGCATGAACCGAAGTTCCAGCGCCTCGGCGTCAACTTCCTGTTCGTGTGCCTGATCGTGATCGTGGTCGGCGCGTTCGCCGGCCAGTGGTTCGCGGTGATGCAGACGCTCGGGCTGGAGCACAACTTCTGGTTCGGCCACCAGGGCTGGGAATACACCGACATCGGCCGCTTCTGGCAGATCTTCCTGTTCATCGGCCTGCTGCTGTGGCTGCTGCTGATGGGCCGGGCGCTGTGGCCGGCGCTGCGTGCGAAGACCGAGACCACCTCGATCTCCGGCTTGTTCTTCCTGTCCACCGTGGCCATCGCGCTGCTGTACGCGGCAGGCCTGATGTGGCGCGAGGACACCCACATCTCGATCATCACCTACTGGCGCTTCTGGATCGTGCACCTGTGGGTGGAAGGCTTCTTCGAGGTGTTCGCGGTCGCGGTGATCAGCTTCATCTTCGTCAAGCTGGGGCTGGTGCGCGGCAAGTCGGCGACCATCAACGTGCTGTTCGCCACCATCGTGTTCATGGCCGGTGGCGTGCTCGGCATGTTCCACCACCTGTACTTCGCGGGTGTCACCACCGGCATCATCGCGCTGGGTGCGAGTATCTCCGCGCTTGAAGTGGTGCCGCTGGCGCTGATCGGCCTGGAGGCCTACGACACCTGGAAGAACGGCCGCGCCACGCCATGGATGCAACGCTACAAGTGGCCGATCCTGTTCTTCATCGCGGTCAGCTTCTGGAACCTGGTGGGCGCCGGCCTGCTCGGCTTCCTGATCAACACCCCGCTGGCGCTCTACTACATGCAGGGCACCAACCTGACCGCGGCCCACGGCCACACCGCGCTGTTCGGCGTCTACGGCATGCTCGGCATCGGCCTGATGCTGTACTGCCTGCGCGGCATGCGGCCGGAGCGTCGCTGGATCAACGGCCTGCTCAGCGGCGCGTTCTGGAGCTTCAACATCGGCCTGGCGCTGATGACGGTGCTGACCCTGCTGCCGATGGGCGTGCTGCAGCTCGAAGCCAACCTGACCCACGGCTACTGGTATGCACGCTCGGCGGAGTTCATGAACCGCGCGATCATCGACGTGCTGGTATGGCTGCGCGTGCCGGGCGACACCATCCTCGCGGTGGGCGCGTTCCTGGTGGCGCTGTTCGTGATGTCGCTGTGGTTGGGCCCGCGCCCGGTCAGCGAGCCGTCGCGGACGCAGGCGCGACTGGCACGCGAGCAGGGACTCGGCGAGGAAGGTTGATCGCGTCGCGTTCGATGCAAACAGGGGGCGGCTTCGGCCGCCCCTTTTTTTCGCCACGGGCGGATGACCTGGATCAATGCCGCGTCACGCCCGCGCCGCCACACTGACCGCCATGGACATCCAGACCCCGCAAAGTTCACCCCGCCTGCTGGCCGCCGCGCCGCACCGGCTGATGTTCTTCATCGGCTCGACCAACCTGCTGCTGGCGATGGCGTGGTGGGCGGGCTGGCTGGCGTCGACGCGCTGGCCGGCGCTGGCGATGCCGCAGCCGGATGCGTACGCCGGCTGGCTGCATGCGTTCGTCATGCAGTACCAGATGCTGCCGAGCTTCTTCTTCGGTTTCCTGCTGACCACGTTTCCGAAATGGATGGGACAGCCGGACGTCGACCGCTGGCTTTACGCACCGGTCGGCGCGGGCCTGTTCGGCGGCCAGTTGGCGACCCTGCTCGGCGCGGTCGGCTGGGACGCCGGCATCATGGTCGGCCTGCTGATGACGCTCGCCGGATGGCTGGCCGGGCTGCTGATCCTCGGTTCGCTGGTCTGGCGCGACCAGACCCGCAACTGGCACGCGCGCTCGTGCTTCGCGGCGCTGGTGCTGGGCCTGGCCGGCATGCTGTGCTGGGCCGGGTACGTGCTCGGCGCATCGCCGTTGTGGGTATTCGCCAGCATCAAGATCGGCAGCTTCGGGTTGCTGTTGCCGGTGTACCTGACGGTCGCGCACAGGATGTTCCCGTTCTTCGCCAGCCGCGTGGTGCCGGGCTACCAGCAGTGGAAGCCGCTGTGGTTGCTGGCGGCGTTCTGGCCGCTCGCGCTGGTCCACCTGGTGCTTGAACTGTTCCATGCCTACGGCTGGCTGTGGCTGGTCGACGCGCCGTTGCTGGCGCTCACCGCGCTGATGTTGTGGCGCTGGTGGCCGCGTGGCGACAAGCCGGGAATCCTGTCGGTGCTGTTCATCGGCATGGCATGGCTGCCGCTGGCGTTCGCGCTGTACCTCGGGCAGAGCATCGCGTACGACATGACCGGGGTGTACTGGCTCGGCCGCGGCCCGGCGCACGCGCTGTTCGTCGGCTTCTTCGGCAGCGTGCTGGTGGCGATGGTCACCCGCGTGACCCAGGGCCATTCGGGCCGGCCGCTGGTGATGCCGGCGGCGGCGTGGTTCGCGTTCATCGCGATCCAGGTGGTCGCGGCGATCCGGGTCGGTGCCGAGGTGCTGCCCGATTCGATGGCATGGCACGCGGTCGCGGCGATCGGCTGGCTGGTCGCGTTCGCGCCGTGGGTGGTACGGATCGGAAGGATCTACCTGGCGCCACGCGCGGACGGCAAGCCAGGATGACTGCCGGGATCGAAAGCAGCGCACCATCGCGCAACGGCTCGCGACAACAAATGACGGCGCAACGAGAACAGACATCGAGGCAGGCGAACCCATGATCGAGTTCTACCCGCAGATCAAGATGGTCCACATCTTCCTCGCCCTGGGCAGCGGCGCGATCTTCGCCCTGCGCGGCGCCGGCGTGCTGGCCAACATGCGCTGGCCGCACTGGCTGGTGGTGCGCTGGACCAGCTACGCGGTCGACACGTCGCTGCTGACCGCGGCGCTGATGCTGCTGACCATCCTGCCCGGCGCGATGTTTTCCAACGGCTGGCTGACGGCGAAGCTGGTGCTGCTGGTGGTCTACATCGTGCTTGGCGTGTTCGCGATCAAGCGCGCGCGCACCCGGGCAGCGAAGGCGGTCTGCTACGTCGCCGCGCTGGCGACCTTCGGCATGGTCTACAGCATCGCCCGCGCGCATCATCCGTTGGGGTTCCTGCATGGCCTGCTCGGCTGACGCACTGCTGCCGGCGGCCACCGGGACCGACCGGCCCTGGCTGGACGCGCTGTTCCTCGGTCCGTACGGCGAGAACGATGCGTTGCTGGAGAGGCTCGTCGTCGAGTTCCTGCGCGACCACGTCTACTGGCGCCGCAACTTCCACCCCGAAGACCCGCCGGCGATCCCGACCCACGCCGCGCGCCTGCCCGAATACCAGGCGTTCGAGGCGCGGCTGCGGCGCGAGCTGCACCAGCTGTCGGCCTCGCTCAAGCGCTCGGTACCGTTCCACAGCCCGCGCTACATCGGCCACATGGCCTCCGACCTGCTGCTGCCGGGGCTGGCCGCGCAGATCCTGACCCTGCCCTACAACCCCAACAACGTCAGCGAGGACGCCGCGCCGGTCACGATCGACCTGGAGGTGCAGGTCGGACTGCAGCTGGCGCGGATGCTCGGCTATCCCGACAACACCGCGCGGCCGGATTGCGCGTTCGGCCACCTGACTTCCGGCGGCACCGTCGCCAACTACCAGGCGTTGCGCCTGGCGCTGGCGCTGAAGGCGTTCCCGGTCGCGTTGCGCGCCGCCGGTGTGCCCGGCATCGGCGTGCCCGACGACGACTGGACCGCGTTCAACCTCGGCCCCGACGCCGGCATCGCCCTGCTCGATCGGGCCAACACTTGGCTTGCCGCGCAGCCGGTGCGCGAACAGCGCCGCTGGGTCCGGGCGGTGCAGGCGCAGCGGCTCGAAACCCTCGGCATGGTCGACTTCTTCGCCCGCCATCCCGGGCTGAAGGTCCCGAAGGTGCTCGCGCCGATCACCGCGCACTACTCGTGGAGCAAGGGTCTTAAGCTGCTCGGCCTCGGGCGCGCGCAACTGGAGCTGCTGCCCGAGCGCGGCATGCGGCTGGACGCGGATGCGCTGGAGGCCACGCTGGAGCGCTGCGAACGCGAGCGCCAGCCGGTGCTGATGGCGGTCGCGGTGCTCGGCACTACCGAATACGGCACGGTCGACCCGGTCGATGCGGTGGTCGATGCGCGCGACCGCTGGACCGCGCGCGGACTCGGCTTCAGCGTGCATGTCGACGGCGCCTGGGGCGGCTACCTGGCGACACTTTTCCGCAACCCCGATGGCAGCCTGCGCCCGATCGAAGAAGTCGGCGAAGGCTTTGAACGCTTCCCGCTGCCGGAAGTGCATGCCGCGTTCGCCGCGCTCGGGCGCACCGATTCGGTCACGGTCGACCCGCACAAGCTCGGCTACCTGCCGTACGGCTCCGGCGCCTTCATCTGTCGCGACCACCGCGCCACCGCGCTACTGGCGGAGGCGGCGGACTACGTGTTCCACGACAGCGTGCCGGGACAGAGCAGGGACGACAACTACCTCGCGCGCTACCGCCGGCTCGGCCAGTTCGTGCCCGAGGGTTCCAAGTCCGGCGCCGCCGCGGCTGCGGTGTATGTCACCCACAAGGTGCTGCCGCTCGACCACCAGCACTTCGGCCGGCTGCCGCGGCAGACCGTGCTCGCCGCCGAGGCGTTCCACGCGGGCAGCGCGCGCCTGGCCGCCGCGGTCGAAAGCGTGGCGCGGGTCGCGGTGCCGTTCGCGCCCGACAGCAACCTGGTGTGCCTGGCGATCAACCCGGCGGGCAACACCGACCTCGCGGTCGCCAACGCGTTCGTGCGCACGCTCCACGACGAGCTGCGCAGCGACCCGCGCCAGCCGCTGCAGCTCAAACAGTTCTTCGGCTCGATGACCACGCTGCGACCGGAAGCGGTCGGCGAGGTCGAGATGGCGCGCATCCTGTCGATGATCGGGATCGACCCGCTGACGCTCGATCCCGACGGTGATGGCAACGACAAGCTCGTGATCCTGCGCCACACCCTGATGAACCCGTACCTGATCGACCACACCAACAACATCAGCTACATCGATCTCTACCTCGACCATCTCGGCCGGCGCATCCGCGCGCTGCTTGCGCCATGAGTGCCGCGGCCGACGGCGCGCCGCGCGACTGGACCATCGATGCGCTCGCAACGCTGCGCCGCGAAGCCGCGCGCTCGGCCGACACCCACCTGCTGCGACTGGCGTTCCCGGGTTTTCCCGGGATCGACTTCTACTTCAAGGACGAGGCCGCGCATCCGACCGGCAGTCTCAAGCACCGCCTCGCGCGCTCGCTGTACCTGTACGCGCTGTGCAACGGCCGGCTGCGCCCGGGCCAGCGGGTGGTCGATGCGTCGTCGGGCAGCACCGCGATCTCCGAGGCCTGGTTCGCGCGCCTGCTCGGACTGGAGTTCACCGCGGTCATGCCCACCTGCACCGCGCCGCGCAAGATCGCCGACGTGCAGGCGCTCGGCGGCCACTGCGACCTCGTCGACGACGCGTCGCAGGTGTACGAACGCGCCGCGTGGCATGCCGCCGACGGTGCCTGCCACCTCGACCAGTTCGGCCTGGCCGAGCGCGCGACCGACTGGCGCGGCAACAACAACATCGCCGAGTCGATCATCGGCCAGCTGGCCGACGAGCCGCACCCGCATCCGGCGTGGATCGTCTGCGGCGCCGGCACCGGCGGCACCTCGGCGACGATCGGCCGCTACCTGCGCTATCGCGGGCTGCATACGCGGCTGTGCGTGGCCGAACCGACCGGGGCAGCGTTTGCCCGCGGGTGGCGTTCGCGCGATCGCGATGCGGTTGCGAGCCAGGCCACCGTGATCGAAGGCATCGGGCGACCGCGGGTCGAACCGGGCTTCCTGTTCGATATCGTCGACGAGGTGGTCGAAGTGCCCGACACCGCCTCGATCGCCGCGATGCGCCTGCTGGAGCAACACCTCGGCCGCCGCTACGGCGGCTCGTCCGGCACCAACCTGGTCGCCTGCCTGCAACTGGCCGCGCGCATGCGCGAGCGCGGCGAGACCGGCAGCATCGTCAGCCTGCTGTGCGATCCCGGCGAACGCTACGACCGCACGCTGTACGACCCGCAATGGCTGGCACGCAACGGGCTGGATCCCGCGCTGGCGGAGGTGGCGTTGCGCGGGGTCATTGCCAGCGGCGACTGGCGGCAGATGTCCTGACGCGCTTGACCGACGTCAACGCCACATCGCCGACCCGCGACGATGCTGTCGCGTCCCTCCAGCCGCGACTCATCCGATGGCCGACCACGACCTCCGCTCGTTCCTCACCCGCCTTGAACGCAGCGGTCAACTGCAACGTGTCACGGCCCCGGTCGACCCCGAACTCGAATCCACGGCGCTGTGCCTGCGCGCCCTGCGCGAGGGCGGCCCGGCGCTGCTGATGGAACAGCCGATCGGCAGCAATCATGCGTTGCTCGGCAACCTGTTCGGCCACCGCGACCGGATCGAAGCGGCACTCGCCGGACGACCGCTGGCGAGCCTGCGCGAACTCGGTGAACTGCTCGCGGCGATCCGCGAGCCGCGCTGGCCATCCAGCTTGCGCCAGGCGCTGTCGAGCTGGCCCGAACTGGCGCAACTCGCCCACGTCGCCCCGCGCCGCGTGCATGAAACCGCATTCAACGACGAGGTGCTCGGCCCCGGCGAGATCGACCTGGCGCGCCTGCCGATCCAGCGCTGCTGGCCGGGCGATGCCGGCCGCCTTATCACGCTCGGCCTGGTGATCACCCGCGGCACGCGCAAGCCGCGGCAGAACATCGGCATCTATCGCATGCAGGTGATCGGCCCGGACCGGGTGATCATGCGCTGGTTGCCGCACCGCGGCGGCGCGCTCGACTACGCCGACTTCCGTGCGTCGTGCCCCGACAAGCCGTTCCCGGTGCTGGTCGCGATCGGCGTCGACCCGTGCACCACCCTCGCCGCGGTCGCGCCGGTGCCCGACACGTTGTCGGAATTCGAGTTCGCCGGCCTGCTGCGCGGCGAGCGCACCCGCGTCTGGCACAGCGAGCGCACCGGGCTGGACGCGCCGGCCGGTGCCGAGATCCTGATCGAGGGCGTGATCCACCCCGGCGATACCGCGCTGGAAGGTCCGTTCGGCGACCACACCGGCTACTACAACGCGGCCGACCACTTCCCGGTACTGACGATCGAACGCCTGCACCTGCGCCGCGGCGCGATCTACCAGGGCAGCTACATGGGACGCGCGCCGCATGACGAACCCTCGATACTGGCGATGGCACTCAACGAGGTGTTCGTGCCGTTGCTGCGGAAAGTCTTTCCGGAAATCGTCGACTTCTTCCTGCCGCCGGAGGCCTGTTCCTACCGCATCGCGGTGGTGTCTATCCGCAAGCAGTACGCCGGCCACGCGCGGCGGATGATGATGGGCGTGTGGTCGTACCTGCGGCAGTTCACTTACACCAAGTTCGTGATCGTGGTCGACGACGACATCGACGCGCGCGACTGGTCGCAGGTGCTGTGGGCGATCTCGACCCGCGTGGACCCGGCGCGCGACACGATGCTGGTCGAGAACACCCCGATCGACTACCTCGACTTCGCCAGCCCGGTCGCCGGCATCGGCTCCAAGCTCGGCATCGACGCCACCGGCAAGTGGCCCGGCGAGACCACGCGCGCATGGAGCCAGCCGATCGTGTCCGATCCCGCGGTGGAGGATCGTGTGGATGCGTTGTGGGCCACGCTGCGGGGCAGGACGCCCACCGGCGTGCCGGACTGACCCGGACTGGCCGAACGCAGCTGCCTTTCGTCCGAATCCGCTCCGCACCGCATCCGTTTCACGCGCAGGCTTGACTCCCGTCAATCAGCGCGCGTGGGCGCGCTCCTATCGTCCGCACAACTTTTACGACGGGAACACACCCATGCAAACCCACCGTACGCGCTGGCTCGCCCTGCCCCTGCTGATGCTCTCCATGCAGGTCCTGGCAGACTCCGGCCCCGGCGCCCCGTCCGGCGATGGCGAACCCATCCTCGACCTGCGCTACCGCTACGAGAACATCGATTCCGGCAGCACACCGCACGGTGCCGAAGCCCATACCCTGCGCACCCGCCTGGGCTACCGGACCGGCGAGTGGAACGGCTGGTCGGCGCTGGTCGAGATCGACGACGTCGCCCGCCTGGGCGGGCGCTACAACGACACCCGCAACGGTCGCACCGATCACGCGGTAGTGGCCGACCCCGATGGCGCCGGCGTCAACCAGGCGCTGCTGCGCTACGGCGCCGACCACGGCGAAGTGACCCTCGGTCGCCAACGGATCAACCTGGACAACCAGCGCTTCATCGGAGGCTCGGGCTGGCGCCAGAACGAACAGACCTACGACGGCGCGATGCTGCGGTTCACGCCCACCGGCAAGCTCACCCTGGGCTACGCCTGGATCGCGCAGGTCAACACCGTCTTCGGACCCGACGACGGCCCCTACGCGACAGCGGCCAACCGCGCCGACAGCGGCGGCGACAGCCACCTGCTTCACCTGCGCTACGCGCTTGCACCGTGGCTGGCGGCAACCGCCTACCAGTACCGGCTGGACCTGGAGGATCTGGCCGTCAGCGCCACCGCCCCGGCCGGCTCGCTTTCAGGCAATACCACCGGCCTGCGGGTGGATGGCGCGCTCGACCGCTTCGACTACGTGCTGGAGTACGCCCGGCAGGACGAACGCGGCAGGACCCCGTGGACGCTGGACGGCCGCTACCACCTGGTCGAACTGGGCTACCGGCTTGGCCCGGTGCAATTCAAGGCCGGGCAGGAGGTGCTTGGCGGCGCCGACGGCCCGGGCAACCGCGCGTTCCAGGCCCCGCTGGCCACCAAGCACCAATTCCAGGGCTGGGCCGACATGTTCGGCACCACGCCTGCCGACGGTATCGATGACCGCTACCTCGGGGCAGTCGCCGCGCTCGCCGGTGGTACGTTGCAGGCCTGGTACCACGACTTTCGGGCCGAGCGCGGCGGCGCCTCCTACGGCACCGAGCTCGATCTGTCCTACGCCCACGCGGTCCCGGGAGTGGACGGACTGGGCGGGCTGCTCAAGTACGCGCACTACGACAGCGACAACCCCGCGTTGACGGCGGACACCCGGAAGGTCTGGCTGCAACTGCAATACATCTACTGAGCCATCCGTCGTGGGATCGAGCCGCCGCCGGCCGGTGCATCCGGCGTCGGCCTGACCCAGGTCAACGACGACGCCGGCGGCCGGGAGCGAGGATGCGGCCTCGTTCCATTGGGGAAGTCCATGCAACTGGTATGTCCCGCCGGCAACCTGCCGGCCCTGCAGGCGGCGGTCGATGCCGGCGCCAACGCGGTCTACGCCGGCTTCCGCGACCAGACCAACGCGCGCGCCTTCCCCGGCCTCAACTTCAGCGACGACGAGCTGCGCGCCGGCATCCGCTACGCACACGCGAAGAACGCGAAGGTCTACCTCGCACTCAACACCTATCCCGACAGCATCCGGCTTGCGCAATGGCATGCCGCGGTCGACAAGGCCGCCGAACTCGGTTGCGACGCGATCATCGCCGCCGAAATGGCGGTGCTCGACTACGCCGCACGGACCCACCCGGCGTTGCCGCGGCATCTGTCGGTGCAGGGCTCGGCCACCACCGGGCCGGCGCTGCAGTACGCCCATGAGCGCTTCGGCGTGGCTCGCGCGGTGCTGCCGCGGGTGCTGTCGATCCAGCAGGTCGAACGGCTGTGCGAAAAGTCGCCGGTGGCGATCGAAGTGTTCGCGTTCGGCAGCCTGTGCATCATGGTCGAGGGCCGCTGCCAGCTGTCGAGCTACGTCACGGGCGCCTCTCCGAACCGCCATGGCGTGTGCTCGCCGGCGAAGTTCGTGCGCTGGGACGAGCTCGACGACGGCAGCCGCACCGCCCGCCTCAACGAGGTGCTGATCGACCGCTTCGAACCCGAGGAACCGGCCGGCTATCCGACCGTGTGCAAGGGACGCTTCGATGTCGGCGGCGAGATCTTCCACGCGCTGGAGGAACCGACCAGCCTCAACACGCTGGAGCTGCTGCCGCGACTGGCGAAGGCCGGCGTCGTGGCGCTGAAGATCGAGGGTCGCCAGCGCGGCGTCGCCTACGTGTCGTCGGTCACCCGCACCTGGCGCGCGGCGATCGACCGGCTCCACGCCGACCCAGCGCACTGGGCGCTGCGCGATGACTGGCAACGCGAGCTGTCGGCCCACGCCGAGGGCCACCAGACCACGCTCGGCCCCTATCACCGCGCATGGCACTGAGGACACGTCGATGAAACTCAGCCTCGGACCCCTGCAGTACTTCTGGCCGCGCGAGCGCACGCTCGCCTTCTACCGCGAGGCCGCCGACTGGCCCCTGGACGTGATCTACCTCGGCGAGACGGTGTGCAGCAAGCGCCGTGAACTGGGCACGAAGGACTGGATCGAACTCGCCACCGAGCTCGCCGGCAGCGGCAAGCAGGTGGTGCTGTCGAGCCTGTCGCTGATCGAGGCCGAATCGGAACTCGGCGTGCTCGCGCGGCTGGTCGAGGAAGGCGGCTGCTGGCTGGAGGCCAACGACCTCTCGGCGGTACAGCTGTGCCGCAGGGCCGGGCTGCCCTTCGTCGCCGGCCCGACCCTCAACGTCTACAACCACCACGCGCTGGCGATGCTGGTCGAGGACGGCCTGCAACGCTGGGTGCCGGGCGTGGAACAGGGCGAGCAGCTGATCCGCGAACTGCGCGACGCGATGCTCGCCGACGGCCGCGCGATGCCGGAACTGGAGGTGATCGCCTGGGGCCGGCTGCCGCTGTCGTTCTCGGCACGCTGCTTCACCGCCCGCGCGCTCGACGTGCCCAAGGACCAGTGCGGCTTCCGCTGCATCGACTACCCCGACGGCATGCCGCTGGCGACCCGCGAAGGCCGGTCGTTCCTGCGCATCAACGGCATCCAGGTGCAGGGCGAGGAAGTCACCGACCTCGGTCCCGAGCTGCCGGCGCTGCGTGCGCTCGGCGTCGACCTGTTGCGCATCTACCCGCAGGCACGGGGCTGCCGCGAGGTGGTCGAACACTTCGACCTGGCCCGTGGCTCGCTGACCGCGCCGCCACGGCTCGGCGCACGCAACGGCTACTGGCACGGCGAGCCGGGCATGCGCCGCGAACACACCGACGCCGCGGAGTCCGCGGCCGGCTGAACCGTGCGCTCGCTGCAATCCGTGGATGGCGCCGGGTCGACGCCATCCACGGTTGCATCCGGACCACTACCGCTCGGCGATTCCGCCGACCACCGCGAAGTCGATCACGATCGCACCGGGCTCGCGCTGGCGGTATTCGATCGACAGCATGTCGCCGTAGCGCTCGCGCAGCTGTGCCAGCAGCGGCAGCGGATCGTGGTCGTTGACGAAGCGCATCGCCTCGCCCGGACGCAGCGCATCGAGCGCGCCGAAGATCGCCGCATGGCGGAACCGCTTGCCGATGCCGCGTGCATCGAACGGATGGAACTGGACGGACAACGGCTGGAACGACGACGGCTGGATGGCGCTCATGGCAAAACCCTGCGTGCTGTGGGACCGACAGCATGCAGCCCCGCGCACGAGCCGCCATTGACCTGGATCAGCCGATCGACACTGCGGCCCGCGTCACCACTGCAGGAAGAACATCGCCTTCGCCAGCACCACGATTGCGACCACGTGCCAGAACACGCTCAGGTGGATGTTGCGGAACGCGTTCGACACCAGTCGCCCACGCCGGCGCAGCGCCATTGCCGTGAGGAAGTGTCCGAACACGCTCAACGCCAGGGTGATCTTGATCGCCAGCAACAACGCGAAGCTGCTCGCCAGCGGATCAGCGAGCGCGGTACGGTGCTGCCACGCCATCGCCAACCCGCTGCCGTAGAGCAGCAGCAATACCCACGGGATCACCTGCCGCGCGCGCGTGCCGATGCCGCCCTCGACCAGGGTCATCACCCGCGCCGGCACGTGCCGGCGCACCCCTTCCAGGATCAACACCTCGAAGAACACCGTGCCGCCGAACGCGACCGCGCCCATCAGGTGCAGCAGTTGCAGGTACGGATAGCTGTGGGCGGGCATGCCTGCATCATCGCGCGCCACGGGCGTGGCGCCGTTGATGCAGGTCAATTGCGCGGCGGTGCGTTAGACCCCCGCAAACACCAGCGTGCCGTTGGTGCCACCGAAGCCGAAGCTGTTCGACATCACCGTCTTCAACTTCGCCTCGCGGCTTTCGCGCAGGACCGGGAAGCCCTCGGCCTTGGGGTCGAGGTTCTCGATGTTGGCGGAGCCGGCCATGAAGCCGCCGCGCATCATCAGCAGGCAATAGATCGCCTCGTGCACGCTGGCCGCGCCGAGCGAGTGGCCGGTCAGCGCCTTGGTCGATGACAGCGGCGGGACGTTGTCGCCGAACACCTCGCGCACCGCGCCCAGTTCGACCACGTCGCCGACCGGGGTCGAGGTGCCGTGGGTGTTGAGGTAGTCGATCGCGCCGACGCCCTGCCCGTCCAGCCCGGCCATCGCCATCTTCATGCAGCGCACCGCGCCCTCGCCGGACGGCGCGACCATGTCGACGCCGTCGGAGGTCACGCCGTAACCCACCAGCTCGGCGATGATGTCGGCGCCGCGCGCCTTGGCGTGCTCGTATTCCTCCAGCGCCAGCATGCCGCCGCCGCCGGCGATGACGAAGCCGTCGCGGTCGACGTCGTACGGACGCGAGGCCGACTCCGGGGTGTCGTTGTGCTTGGTCGACAACGCGCCCATCGCGTCGAACTGCGAGGTCATGCCCCAGTGCAGCTCCTCGCCGCCGCCGGCGAACATCACGTCCTTGACGCCGTGGCGGATCAGGTCCGCGGCCGCGCCGATGCAGTGCGCCGAGGTCGCGCAGGCGGCGGAGATCGAATAGCTCAGCCCGCGGATGCCGAACGCGGTCGACAGCGCCGCCGACACCGTCGAGCCCATCGTGCGCGGCACCATGTACGGGCCGACCTTGCGCACGCCCTTCTCGCGCATCAGGTCGCCGGTGGCGATCTGCCATTCCGGCGAGCCGCCGCCGGAACCGGCGATCAGTCCGCTGCGCTCGCTGCGCACCTGCTCGTCGCTGAGGCCCGCCTGCGCGATCGCGTCGCGCATCGACACATACGCGTAGGCCGCGGCGTCGCCCATGAAGCGCTTGAGCTTGCGGTCGATCTGCTCGACCAGGTCGATCTGCGGCGCGCCGGCGACATGGCTGCGCAGGCCCATCTGCGCGTACTCGGGGATGAAACGGATGCCCGACTTCAGCGCGCGCAGCGAGTCGGTGACGCTCGCCGCGGCATTGCCGATGCACGACACCAGGCCCATGCCGGTAACGACGACGCGGCGCGAGCCGGAACCCGCAGTATTGGTGGCGGCCATGTTCAGAAGCCCTCCGTCGAGGTGAACAAGCCCACTCTAAGGTCGGAGGCCGTGTAGATCTCGCGACCGTCGACCAGCGTGCGGCCGTCGCCGATCACCAGCGCCAGCTTGCCGCGCATTACTCGGCGGATGTCGATCTCGTAGGACACCACCTTGGCGTCCGGCAACACCTGGCCGCTGAACTTGACCTGGCCCACGCCGAGCGCGCGGCCACGACCCGGCTCGCCCAGCCACGGCAGGTAGAACCCGCACAGTTGCCACATCGCGTCGACGCCGAGGCAGCCGGGCATCACCGGGTCGCCTTCGAAGTGGCACTCGAAGAACCACAGGTCGGGACGGATATCCATTTCGGCACGGATCACACCCTTGCCGTACTTGCCGCCTTCGGTGGAGATCTCGGTGATGCGGTCGAACATCAGCATCGGCGGCGCCGGCAGGCGTGCGTTGCCCGGGCCGAACATCTCGCCGCGGGCGCAGGCCAGCAACTGGTCACGGTCGAAGGAAGAGGGTCGATTCATCTGGTCAGGCACAGGCAGTCCGCAGTTTCGCAAAACCCGATTCTGCCGGTTTGCCGGGAAACTTGCGTTGACGCGCGTCAACGCCCCCATCCGTACGCATACGAATGGACTACGCGACACCGGATTCCAGTTGGGCCTTGGGGACTGCATCGTCGCGCCAGTGCGCGCCGACGCTGATCCGGCGACGGGCGGCGGCTTCCATCAGATCCCGCGCCAGCCGGCCCTGCCAACCCGCCTCCGCCAGCGGCGTGACGGCAGCCAGCGCGGACCGCAGGCCATGACCACTGCGCACCGGCCCGACCGCGCGCCACAGCAGGTCATGCACGGCGCCGAGGCCAGCGCCGGACAGTCCCCGCCCCCGCTCGACCAGCACGGTTCCACCTCCCCGGCGGAACGCGCACGCGGACCGGGCCAACCGCGCCCCCAGCCGGCGCCCGGACACCACGCCCTCCAGCAGCGAGTTGCTGGCCAGCCGGTTGGCGCCGTGGACACCGTTGCAGGCGACCTCGCCGACCGCGTACAGGCCTGGCAGCGAGGTGTTGCCGGCGGCGTCGGTGGCAAGCCCGCCCATGTGGAAGTGCGCCGCCGCGGTGACCGGCACCAGAACCGCCGCGGGGTCGATGCCATGCGCCGTGCAGGCCGCCAGCGCGGTCGGGAACTCGCGCTGCCAGTCGATCCCCAGCCCGGTCGAATCCAGCCACGCACCGCCGTTGCAGCCGGCCTGCCAGACCCGGCGCGCGACGACATCGCGCGGCGCGAGGTCGCCCTGCGGATGCAGCCCGGCCATCAGCGGACGGCCGTCCGCGTCCACCAGCCGCGCCCCGCGGCCGCGCAGCGCTTCGGTCAGCAGTGGCAGCGAATGCGTCGGCAGGTCGAGCGCGGTGGGATGGAACTGCACGAACTCGAGGTCGCGCGACCGTGCGCCGGCCGCCAGTGCCAGCGCCAGCCCCGAACCGTCGGCGCCGGCCGGGTTGGTGGTGCGCGCGAACAGCGCGCCGATGCCGCCGGTGGCGAATACCACCGCGTCGGTCACCACCACCTCACCCGCGCCGGCACCGCCAAGCCGCACCCCGACGACCGCGCCGCCGCGCACCAGCAGCCCGTCGACATCGATGCCGCCGCGCCAGCGCACGTGCGGCGCTGTCGCGACCGCATGCGACAACGCCGCGACCACCCGCGCACCGGTCGCATCGCCGCCGGCATGGACGATGCGCGCGAACTGGTGACCGCCCTCGCGTCCCAGTTGCAGCGAACCGCCGTCACCGTCGCGATCGAAGTCGACCCCATGGCCGCGCAACCACTCGATCGCCGCGGGCGCCGCCGCGGCCAGCGCGCGCACCAGCGCGCCGTCGTTGCGGAAGGCACCGGCGAGCAGGGTATCGGCGACATGCGCGCCGATGCTGTCGGCCGGGCCCAGCGCCGCGGCGATGCCGCCCTGCGCCATCGTGCTGGCGGTGTCCTCGCTGCGTTCGCCGCGCCCCAGCAACAGCACCGGTCGCGGCGCGGTGGCGAGCGCGGTGCACAGCCCGGCGATGCCACCACCGACCACTACCAGCGGCGCCGCATGGGTCATCAAACGCGCTCGCGACGGCCGATCGCCAGCATCCGGTCAAGCGCGGCACGCGCACGCACGCGCACCTCCGGTGCGACGAGCACCTCGTGGCGAAGGTCGCGCAAACAGGCGTGGATGTTGGGCAGGGTGATCCGCTTCATGTGCGGGCACAGGTTGCAGGGCTTGATGAACTGCACGTCGGGGAACTGGTTGCGCAGGTTGTCCGCCATCGAGCACTCGGTGATCATCGCCACCCGCGCCGGCTTCTCCTTCGCCAGCCAGCGCCCCATCGCGCTGGTGGAACCGACGAAGTCCGCCTCCGCCAGCACCTCCGGCGAGCACTCCGGATGCGCCACCACCCTGGCGTCGAACTGCTCGCGGGTGTGCCGCACCTGCTGCGCGGTGAACGTCTCATGGACCTCGCAGGTGCCGTTCCACAGCACCAGCTCGACATCGGTCTGTTGCGCGACCCAGCTGCCGAGGTAGCGGTCTGGCAGGAAGATCACCTTGCCCGCGCCAGACTCGGCGGCGATCGCCTCGACCACCTGCACCGCGTTGGCCGACGTGCAGCACGCGTCGGACTCGGCCTTCACCTCGGCCGAGGTGTTGGCGTAGCTGACCACCGGCACGCCGGGGTGCCTGCGCCGCAGCGCACGCACGTCGGCGGCGTTGATCGAGGAGGCCAGCGAGCAGCCGGCTTCCAGGTCGGGGATCAGCACGGTTTTTTCCGGCGCCAGGATCTTCGCGCTCTCGGCCATGAAGTGGACGCCGCACAGCACGATCAGGTCGCTGTCGCAGTCGGCCGCGGCCTGGGCAAGTGCCAGCGAATCACCGGTGATGTCGGCCACGCCGTGGAAGATCTCCGGCGACTGGTAGCTGTGCGCCATGATCACCGCGCCACGCCGCTTCTTGAGCGCGTTGATCGCGTCGATCCACGGCAGGTGCAGCGGCACTTCCAGGCAGGGAATCAGCTGGTCGAGGGTCTGGCGGAGGACGGCGTACTCGTCCTCGAGCCCGTCGCGCCAGCGCGGCGTGGCAAAGGTGTCGGTTGTCATCAGGTTGGAATCCCGTTGCTCTTGCAGGTCGGCGTCAGCCGCGATCGAATCCCCGGGGGCCGGCACCCTCGCGATGTGCCTCGCGCGCCGCGCGGGCCAGCCGCGCGCCACGGTTCAGCCCGATCCGCACGCCCAGCGGCACCGACTCCCACGGCAGCCGTTCAAGCAGGTTGCGCACGGTCAGGCCGAGCTCGACGTCGCCGGTCAGCACCAGCCGGCGCTGGAAGAACAGG
Source organism: Lysobacter sp. F60174L2 (assembly GCF_052547135.1). Taxonomy (NCBI): domain Bacteria; kingdom Pseudomonadati; phylum Pseudomonadota; class Gammaproteobacteria; order Lysobacterales; family Lysobacteraceae; genus Lysobacter; species Lysobacter sp. F60174L2. The sequence goes on from NZ_JBQWRA010000001.1 coordinate 843,936, forward strand.
GTGTCCGCATCCTCCAGCCGCGCGGCAAGCAGCAACAGGTCGGTCGCGGTGCCGCGCACGCTGGCTTCCGCGGAGTCGTCGCCGACACGCAGGCGGTCGCCATCGCGTTCGACCGTCCAGCGCAGGCCGAGGTCGGTCACCTCGATGCCGAGCCGTCGGCCCTGCATGAAGTCGAGGTCGCCGCTGGCCAGTGATGGCGCCAGCACCTTGCTGCAGGCCCGTTCGATGGCGCGGTGCCGCGACGCGGCCGGCAGCGCGCGCAGGGCCGGTGCGAGCCGGCGCGGAGGTGGCAGTAAACGCAGCAGCCAGCGTGCGGGCGCTGCGCCCGGCGCTGCGGATGGAGTGTCGGAAGGGTTCGGCATGATGGCGGGCATGGTGCGCGCCGACGACCGGTCACGGCCTTGACCCAGGTCATCCGCGCGACGTTGCCGGCGCCGGGCATCGGCAATGGCGAGCGTGATCGCTGCGCGGGCGGTGTCGGCCGGCACGCCGACACGGGCAGCCAGCCGCTGCGCGCGTACATGCACCCGAGCCTCGCGCTGGAGGTCATGCACCGGCCGACGCTGCGCGCGCTTGCATCGACCGGCCGCCACGGCAAGCCGACCGCGCACGGCCAGCAACAGCAGCGAGGCGTCGTCGACGACATCGATCGCGCGGCGCACTTCGGCCAGCGCGAGTCGCGCCGCTGTACTCACCGGCCGGGTCGCCCCAGGGTCCAGGCGGGCGGATCGCTGGCCGGGAAGCTGTCCTCCAGCGCATTGTCGATGGCCTGCTCCCGTGCGACGGCCACGGGGTCGTTGCGCGCCACGCGTGCGGAAAGGCCGGCGGCAAATATCATCTCGATCACGCTGCCACCCAGGGCCAGTTCGAACTCGCCCAGGTCGCCCACCTCGAAGTCGCTCATGTCGCTCTCCCGCTATCCGGGGTTGTCCCCGCAGGTACAGCAGACTCCTGCCACGCAGCGACCGCGCTGATCTGGATCAAGCCGGCGCCAGCGTCCAGCGCGTCCGGATCCGCCGGTCCTCCCTGCCAACTGGACAGGCCTTCGCACCGGGTTGATCCGGGTCAACACAAGCTGAACGGAAACCGTCATGCTTTTGCCCAGGCGGCAGTCCCGCAACGCCCAACCATCGAGGGGATCCCACATGAAGCCCATTACCCGCATCGTGTTCGCCGCGGTCTTTGCGCTGGCGCTGGCCGCCTGCGACGGCGGCGACGCACCGCCGGACACGTCCAGGCCGACCGCCGGCGCCGACGAGGGCGGGACCGGCGGTTCGCGCAAGGGCGACTTCGGTCCGCCGCGCGGAAAGCCCGTCGAGGCGGTGCTGACCAGCCCGCCGCACGTGCCGCCGCCGACCGGCCGCGACTACCCGGCCAAGGTCGTGGTCGAGCTGGAGGTCATCGAGAAGGTCATGCCGATTTCCGAGGGCGTGGACTACACGTTCTGGACCTTCGGCGGCACCGTGCCGGGCAGCTTCATCCGCGTGCGCCAGGGCGACACCGTGGAGTTCCACCTGCGCAACATGCCCGACAGCAAGATGCCCCACAACATCGACCTGCACGGCGTCACCGGCCCCGGTGGCGGCGCGACGTCGAGCTTCACCGCCCCCGGCCACGTCACCCGCTTCAGCTTCAAGGCGCTCAACGCCGGGCTGTACGTCTACCACTGCGCCACCGCGCCGGTCGGCATGCACGTGGCCAACGGCATGTACGGGCTGATCCTGGTCGAGCCGCCGGAGGGCCTGCCGCCGGTCGACAAGGAGTACTACGTGATGCAGGGCGACTTCTACACGACGGGCAAGTACCGCGAGAAGGGCCTGCAGGGCTTCGACATGGAGAAGGCGATCGACGAGAACCCGACCTACGTGCTGTTCAACGGCAGCGAAGGCTCGCTGACCGGTGACAAGGTGCTGACCGCCAACACCGGCGAGAACGTGCGCCTGTACGTCGGCAACGGCGGCCCCAACCTGGTATCGAGTTTCCACGTGATCGGCGAGATCTTCGACAAGGTCTGGTACGAGGGCGGCACCAAGTACCAGGAAAACGTGCAGACCACGCTGATCCCGTCCGGCGGCGCGGCGATGATGGAGTTCCACATGGAGGTGCCGGGCAGCTACGTGCTGGTCGACCACAGCCTGTTCCGCGCCTTCAACAAGGGCGCGCTCGGCATCCTCCAGGCCAGCGGCCCGGAGGACAAGTCGATCTACTCCGGCCTGGAGGTCGACGCGGTCTACATCGGCGACCGCGCGCAGGCCAACATGCAGGCGGTGACGGTGGCGGCCGAAGCGGCCAGCACCGGTGATCTGACGATCGAGGATCAGATCAAGGCCGGCGAGGCGCTGTTCCTGGGCACCTGCTCGACCTGCCACCAGGCCAACGGCACCGGCATGGCGGGCGTGTTCCCGCCGCTGGCGAACTCCGACTACATCGCGGCCGACCCCAAGGCCCTGCCGCGGGTGATCCTGCACGGCCTGGAAGGCCCGGTCACGGTCAACGGCACCGACTACAACTCGATCATGCCGCCGATGAGCCAGCTGACCGACGACGAGGTCGCCAACATCTCCACCTACGTGCTCAACAGCTGGGGCAACCCGGGCGGGCACGTGACCAAGGCCGAGGCAGCGGAAATCCGCAAGGTGAAACCGGCCAACGCCTCGGCGGGCCACTGACGTGATCCGCCGGGCAGCCACCATCGCACTGTTGCTCGCGCTTCCCGTCGCCGGCGTGGTTGCCGGCAACGGGGCTGGCGGGGACTACGCGACACTGCCCGGCGGCAGCTTCCGCAGTGCGCTCGACTACGAGGACATCCCGGGCAACGTCAGGGTCGCGCCGTTCGCGATGATGAAGCGGCCGGTGACCAACGGCGAGTTCCTTGCTTTCGTGCAGGCCAACCCGCAATGGCGGCGCGACCGCGTCCCCAGCGTCATGGCCGAGCAGCGCTACCTGTCGCACTGGGCCGGCCCGCTCGAGCTGGGCACAGATGCGACCGCCGCGCAGCCGGTGGTTCAGGTCAGCTGGTTCGCCGCCGCCGCCTATTGCGAGGCACGCGGTGCGCGGCTGCCGAGCTGGAACGAGTGGGAGTACGCCGCGGCGGCCGACGAGACCCGTCGCGACGCCCGCAAGGACCCGGTCTGGCGCGAGCGCATCCTGGCCTGGTACTCGCGCCCGTCCAGCAGCGCATTGCCGCGCGCCGGCCTGCAGACGCCCAACGCCTACGGCGTGCAGGACCTGCATGGACTGGTCTGGGAATGGACCGACGATTACTCGTCGCTGCTGGTCGCGGTCGACAGCCGCAAGCAGGGCGACCCCGACAACGCCCGCTTCTGCGGAGCCGGGGCGCTGTCGATGGACGACCGCGACAACTACGCGGTGCTGATGCGGGTGGCGATGCTGTCCTCGCTCGACGCCCCCGACACCACCGCCAACCTCGGCTTCCGCTGCGTCAAGGACCTGCCATGAACCTGTTACGTGCGTTTGCCCTCGCCGCCCTGATGGTGGCGCTGCCGGCCACCGCCGCCGACGCGCCGCTGCCGCGCGACTCGGTCTACCAGCTGCCGGTGCAGCTGACCGACCACGCCGGCACGACCCGGCCGTGGAGCGCGCTGCGCGGCCAGCCGCGACTGGTCGGGATGTTCTACACCTCGTGCCAGTACATCTGCCCGCTGATCGTCGACAGCGGCAAGGCGATCGAGCGCCAGTTGTCGGCCGGCCAGGCCCGGCTCGGCATCGTCCTGATCAGCATGGACCCGGCCCGCGACGACCCGGCCGCGCTGAAGAAGGTGGTCGACCAGCGCAAGCTCGACACGGCGCGCTGGACCCTCGCCAGCCCGCCGGCCGACGAAGTACGAAGCGTCGCCGGCGTGCTCGGCATCCGCTACCGCGCACTCGCCGACGGCGAGTTCAACCACACCAGCGCGCTGGTCCTGCTCGATGCCGACGGTCGTATCCTGGCGCGCACCGAGCAGATGGGCAGCAAGCCGGACCCGGAGTTCGTCGCCGCGGTGAAGCAGGCGCTGCGCTAGCCGCTATGCGCCTCGTCCGGGCTGTTGCCGGGCCAGGCGACCCAACGTCACAAGTGCACCTTGCGCGCGTGCATCCAGCGGATGCCCGCAGTTGAGCCGGAGGCAGTTGCCGAAGCCGCGACTGGCGGAAAACATCGGCCCCGGCGCGATGCTGATGCCGTTCGCGATCGCCTTGCGCTGGATCGCCAGAGCATCGACACCTTCAGGCAACTCCAGCCACAGGAAGTAGCCGCCGCCCGGCCGGGTGACGCGGGTGCCGCGGGGGAAGTGCCGGCCGACCGCCGCCAGGCAGTCCGACTGCTGCGCGGCCAGGGCCTTGCGCAGCCGCCGCAGGTGGCGGTCGAAGCCGCCGCGCTGCAGGTAATGGGCGATCGCCAGTTGCGACGGCACGTTGGTGTTGAGCGTGGTGGTCAGCTTGTGCCGGGCGATCCGCCCGGCGAACCGCCCACCCGCGACCCAGCCGATCCGGTGCCCCGGCGCCAGGCACTTGGAGAACGACGAGCAGTGCATCACCAGCCCGTCGCGATCGAACGCCTTGGCCGGCACCGGCCGCTCGCTGCCGAAGTACAGCTCGGCGTAGACGTCGTCCTCGATCAGCGGAATGCCGTGCCGCGCCAGCAGCTCGACCAGTGCGCGCTTGCGCTCGACCGGCATGCTGGCGCCGAGCGGGTTCTGGAAGTTGCTCATCACCCAGCACGCCTTCGGTGCGTGGCGGGCGATCGCCGCCTCCACCGCATCCAGATCGATGCCCTCGCGCGGATGGGTCGGCACCTCGATCGCGCGCAACTTGCGGCGCTCCAGGATCTGCAGGGTGGCGTAGAAGCACGGCGATTCGACCAGCACCGCGTCGCCCGGCCCGGTCACCGCGCCGATGCACAGGTTCAGCGCTTCCAGCGCACCGTTCGTGACGACGATGCCGTCGGCGTCGACCGGCACGCCGCCGAGCAGGTAGCGCAGCGCGATCTGCCGGCGCAGTTCGGCATTGCCCGGGGTCAGGTCGTCGACCGTGCTCCACGGGTCGATATGCGGCGCGGTGGTGGCCAGCGCCCGGCCGAGGCGGTCCAGCGGGAACAGCAGCGGACTCGGGAACGCCGAGCCGAACGGCACCACGTCGCGGGCCATCGACGCCTGCATGACCTCGAACACCAGCTCGCTGACATCGACGCTGCGCGACTCGCCGTCCGGGCGCGATGCCAGTTCCGGCTCCGGCGGCTGGGCCGCGGCGGCGCGGGTCACGTAATAGCCCGAGCGTGGCCGCGATTCGGCCAGCCCGCGCGCCTCCAGCAGGTAGTAGGCCTGGAACACGGTCGACGGACTGACCCGGCGCGCGGCGCTGGCCTGACGCACCGAGGGCAGCCGGTCGCCCGGCTTGAGCACGCCGCGCCGGATGGAGTCGGCGACGTCTTCGGCGAGGGCTTCGTAGCGCTTCATGGGCGGCGGACCTGAACAGACCCAACTGATATGGTTTTTTTCGCGGTTTCCTGAGTCTACGCCGGCTGATCCGGTTCACCTATCCTGCCAGCCGTCCCAATGGATCGCGCGTGCGCCAATGAACCCGCTTGTCGAACTCAATCTCGCCCTGATCCTGTTCCTGCCCTGGTACGCGATCCTGGCCGTGCTGTTCTGGCTGTTCCCGCGCCAGCCGCGCACCTTCGCGCGCAAGGCGTTCGACAGCGCCAGCCTGGTGCTGGCGACCGCGCTGTCGGCCTGGAGCATGTACTGGAGCATCGGCAGCGCGGACCCGCAGTACGGCCACATGTGGGGACAGATACTGGCGACCTCGTTGTCCTACGGCGTGTTCCTGGCCGCCATGGCCGTGGCGATGCTGCTGCGCTGGCGCTGGCTGCGCGGGCGTGCGGCGGTGGACTTCGGTTCCGCGCCGGCTGCGACCGGAGGCTCCGTGCCATGAAGACGCTTTTCATCCTGGCCTTCCTCGGCCTGATCATCTACAACCTCGGCGCCGGCCTGTATTACATGCTGGTCGACACCGGCAAGAGCAAGCGCACGGTCAACGCGCTGACCCGGCGCATCGTGCTCTCGATCGCGCTGATCGGAATGGTCGCGATCGGGATCTACACCGGCGTGATCGACCCGCACGGCGTCGTCGCCTGAGCCTCGCCTCACACCCCGGGTGTAACCTGCCGGGGTGGAATTGATCTGGATCAAGCGGCTCGCCCACCGCGGCCGCGAAAATAACCGCGACAGCAAAACCAAGGCCTGCCATGACTGCGATCGACCCCGCCCCGGCGGCCGGTGCCCCTGCATCGGCCACTGCGCATGACCACGTGCCGGATTCCACGCGCGGCTTCTACAACGACAAGGTGGTGCACCAGTTCGTGGTCGCGACCATGTTCTGGGGCATCGTTGGCATGGCGGTCGGCGTGTTCATCGCCGCCCAGCTGTACTGGCCGGCGCTCGGCGAAGGCATCGCCTGGCTCGGCTACGGTCGCCTGCGGCCGCTGCACACCAACGGCGTGATCTTCGCGTTCGGTGGCTCGGTGCTGTTCGCCACCTCGCTGTACGTGGTCCAGCGCACCTGCCATGTGCGATTGATCTCCGACAAGCTCGCCAGCTTCGTGTTCTGGGGCTGGCAGGCGGCGATGGTCGGCGCGCTCATCACGCTGCCGCTGGGCATCACCCAGGGCAAGGAATACGCCGAGCTGGAATGGCCGCTCGACATCCTCATCGCGATCGTCTGGGTCGCCTACGGCTGGCTGTTCTTCGGCACGATCGCCAAGCGCCGGGTCAAGCACATCTACGTCGCCAACTGGTTCTACGGCGCCTACGTGATTGCGGTCGGCCTGCTGCACATCGTCAACAACCTGGCGATCCCGGCCGGGCTGTGGAAGTCGTACCCGGTCTACAGCGGCGCAGTCGATGCGATGGCGCAGTGGTGGTACGGCCACAACGCGGTCGCGTTCCTGCTGACCGTCGGCTACCTGGCAATGATGTATTACTTCGTGCCCAAGCAGGCGCAGCGGCCGATCTACTCGTACCGGCTGTCGATCGTGCACTTCTGGGCGCTGATCTCGATCTACATGTGGGCCGGCCCGCACCACCTGCACTACACCGCGCTGCCGGACTGGGCGCAGTCGGTCGGCATGGTGTTCTCGGTGATCCTGCTGGTGCCGTCGTGGGGCGGTGCGATGAACGGCATCCTCACGTTGTCGGGGGTCTGGCACAAGCTGCGCACCGACCCGATCCTGAAGTTCCTGATCGTGGCGATCAGCTTCTACATGATCGCGACCTTCGAAGGCCCGCTGCTGTCGATCAAGACGGTCAACTCGCTAAGCCACTACACCGACTGGACCATCGGCCACGTCCACGCCGGCACCCTGGGCTGGGTGGCGATGATCTCGGTCGGCTCGGTGTACTCGCTGTACCCGCGGCTGGTCGGGGTCGAGAAGATGTACTCGACCAAGTGGATCGACGCGCACTTCTGGATGCACACGCTCGGCGTGGTGTTCTACATCGTCTCGATGTGGATCGCCGGCATCACCCAGGGCCTGATGTGGCGCGCGACCAATGCCGACGGCACGCTGACCTACAGCTTCGTGGAGTCGCTGGTGGCGACCTACCCCTATTACCTGGGGCGCCTGCTGGGCGGGCTGCTGATCGTCGGCGGCATGTGCCTGATGGCGTGGAACCTGTGGCGCACGCGGCAGTTGGCGACCGTGCCGGCGGTGCATCCGGTGCTGCCGCCACACGCGGCAGAGGCGAAGGGCTGAGGGCGCGGACATGGGACTTGGACACGAGAAGATCGAGAAGAACGTCGGCCTGCTGGCAGTGCTGACGGCGGTGGCGGTATCGCTGGGCGGACTGGCGGAGATCGTGCCGCTGATGTACCAGGCCGAGGCGATCGAGCCGCTGCCGGGGGTCGAGCCCTACCCCGCGCTGGAGCTGGCCGGGCGCGACATCTACATCCGCGAGGGCTGCTACAACTGCCACTCGCAGATGGTCCGCACGCTGCGCTTCGAGACCGAGCGCTACGGCCACTATTCGCTGGCCGGCGAGTCGGTCTACGACCGGCCGTTCCAGTGGGGCTCCAAGCGCACCGGGCCGGACCTGGCACGCGTCGGCGGCCGCTATTCCGACGACTGGCACCGGGTGCACCTGGTCGACCCGCGCGCAGTGGTGCCCGAATCGAACATGCCGGCGTTCCCGTGGCTGCAGACGACGCCGGTCGACGGCGCCCAGGTCACGGTGAGCATGCAGGCGCTGCAGCATCTCGGTGATCCGTATACCGACGAGCAGATCGAGCAGGCCGCGAGCGACGTGCGCGGCAAGACCGAGCTCGACGCAGTCGTAGCCTACCTGCAGGGCCTGGGCCGGCACGCGCCGCGCGGCGCGGCGGCGGCCAGCGAGGCGGCGGCCGCGGCCGAACCGGCCGGCAACCCATCCGGGGAGGGCTGAGCGATGTTGTCGGGACTGATCACACTCGGCCTGTTGCTGGTGTTCGTGGCGATCTGGGCCTGGGCCTGGCAGCCGCGGCACAAGGCGTCGTTCGACGCCACCGCGCGGCTGGCGCTGGAGGATGACGAAAGCGAACCCGCGACCCGGGAGGACCGGCCATGAGTCCGTTCTGGTCGTGGTTCGTGATCGCGCTGACGGTGCTCAACATCGTCGGCGTGGCGTGGCTGCTGTGGTGGACCTCCAAGCGTCGCCCGGGCGATCCCAAGCCCGAGGAGACCAGCCACTACTGGGACGAGGACATCACCGAATACAACAAGCCGATGCCGCGCTGGTGGATCAACGGCTTCTACATCGCGATCGTGTTCGGCATCGGCTACCTGTTCTGGTTCGGCGGCTGGGGCAGCTTCGCCGGCATGAGCGACTGGAGCTCGGCGCGCGAGCACTCGCTGGACAAGGCCGCGTGGGACGCGACCCTGGCCGAGACCTTCCGGCCCTACGATGGCCAGCCGATCGACCGGCTGGCGACCGACCCGACCGCGGTCGAACTGGGCCGCTCGATCTTCGCCAACACCTGCGCCACCTGCCACGGCTCCTCGGCGCAGGGCGCGCTCGGCTACCCCGACCTGACCGACGACATCTGGCACTGGGGCGGCGAGCCCGAGCGCATCCTGCAGACCGTGATCGACGGCCGCGAGGGCGTCATGCCCGAGTGGGGCAAGGTGCTCACCGGCATGGGCGGCGACAACGCGGTCGACCACGTGATCGCCTACGTGCAGGTGCTCGGCACGCCGGACCAGTCGATGTACAACAACTACCGCGCGGTGCGCGGCAAGAAGCTCTACGACGGCGTCTGCGTGGCCTGCCACGGGGTCGAGGGCAAGGGCAACATCGAGCTGGGCGCACCGGACCTGACCGACGACTACTGGATGTACGGCAACAGCACCGCGTCGCTGCGCGAGACGATCGCCAACGGCCGCCACGGAAGCATGCCGGCGCATGGCGCGCTGCTCGGCGAGACCCGCTCGCGGCTGGTCGCAGCCTATGTCTGGTCGCTGTCGCATCGCGCCGAAGCCGATGCCGCCGCCGGCACCGCGGGCGGAGCGCAGTGAGCGTGCACGCGCCGCCGCCGTTCGACCACGCGCCGCGGCCGATGGCGCAGCGGGTCGGCGCGATCCTGTGGCCGAGCTTCTTCGCCGCCGGGGTCGCGACGATGGTGTTCTTCGCCTTCGTCGATCCGCTGGAGCTGCGCGACATGACCTTCCCGCACGTCGCGATCACCCGCGGCGTCGGCTACACGATCGGTTTCTTCACCTTCTGGCTTGCGACCGCGTCGTCGAGCCTGTTCACCTGGCTGTTGCTGCGCCCGGCGAGCCGTTTCAATAAGTCATTGCCACTGGAGTAATCCCCCGCGGTGAGCAAGAAGATCGACATCGACCTGCTGGACTCCGGCGGCGACTCGCTGTACGTCAGCGAGCGCAAGGTCTACCCGCGCGACGTGTCCGGCCGCTTCGACCGGCTGCGCAAGGTCGCGGTGGCCTGGCTGCTGGGCATGTACTACGTGTTCCCGTGGCTGCAGTGGGACGGGCGCCAGGCGGTGCTGTTCGACCTGCCGGCGCGCAAGTTCCACGTGTTCGGGCTGACCTTCTGGCCGCAGGACTTCACCTTCCTGGCGATGCTGCTGGTGATCCTGGCGCTGCTGCTGTTCTTCGTCACCGCGCTGGCCGGCCGGCTGTGGTGCGGCTATGCCTGTCCGCAGACCGTGTGGACCGAAGTGTTCCTGTGGATGGAACGCTGGACCGAGGGCGACCGGCCGGCGCGGATGAAGCTCGACGCCGGCCCGTGGACGCGCGAGAAGGTGCTGCGCAAGGGTGCCAAGCACTTCCTGTGGCTGGTGTTCGCGTTGTGGACCGGCTTCACCTTCGTCGGCTTCTTCACCCCGATCACCGGGCTGGGTGCGCGGGTCTGGCCATTCGACTGGAACGGCTGGGAAGTGTTCTGGGTGCTGTTCTACGCGCTGGCGACCTGGGGCAACGCCGGCTTCCTGCGCGAGCAGGTATGCAAGTACATGTGCCCGTACGCGCGCTTCCAGAGCGCGATGTTCGACCGCAACACCCTGCTGATCGCCTACGACCCGATGCGCGGCGAGCCACGTGGCCCGCGCAAGCGCGGCCTGCAGAGCGTGCTGGAGCGCGCGCGCGGGCTGCTCGATCCGGTCGCTGCCTACGACTACGTGTTCCGCGCCAGCGAGCACCCCAGCGCGGCCAGCAACCGCCTGCAGGCCGCGAGCACGGTCACCTTCGACGTCGGGCTGGAGGCCGCGCCGCTGCCGAAGTTCGCGCCCGATGAACTCGGCGACTGCATCGACTGCACCATGTGCGTGCAGGTCTGCCCGGTCGGCATCGACATCCGCAACGGCCTGCAGTACGAGTGCATCGCCTGCGGCGCCTGCATCGACGCCTGCGACGAGGTCATGGACAAGATGGGTTACCCGCACGGGCTGATCCGCTACTCGACCCAGAACGCGATCGACGGCAAGTCGACCCGGGTGCTGCGGCCGCGCATCGCGATCTATGGCGCCCTGCTGTTGGTGCTGGTAGCCGCGTGGAGCTGGGGCGTGGGCACGCGCAGCCCGCTGATCGCCGACGTGCTGCGCGACCGCAATGCGCTGTACCGCATGGCCGCCGACGGCGTCGAGAACGGCTACACGCTCAAGCTGGTCAACAAGACCGACGCTACGCAGAACTACCGCGTGACGCTGGAATCGGCGAACGCCGCGATCATGCTCGACGGCGGCCCGCAGACCGTCCAGGCCGCCGGCGCGCAGGTGCTGTCGCTGCCGCTGGTGGCGACCGCGCCGGCCACGCTGAAGGGCCGCCACGAGGTCGTCTTCGTGATCGAGTCAACCGACGGCACCACCCGCGAAACCGTCGACAGCAGCTTCTTCGGACCGATGTGATGGACAACCACGACACGCCTCCGCAACAACCTTCCTCGCCCTGGCGGCAACCGGTCATCTGGCTGGTGATCGCACTGGTCGCGGCCTCGGTCATCGGCGGCATCACGATGATCGTGATCGCCAGCAACGCCGGCAACGACGACGCCGTCGCCGACCCGGTGCAGCGCACCGCGCAGGTACAGACCGCCGACCTCGGTCCCGATGCCGCCGCCCGCGAGCGCAAGCTCAGCGCGATCGTGCGGGTCGATGCCGAGCTGCAGCTGGTCGAGGTGTTGCCGGTCGACGGCGACTTCGACCCGTCCGCGCCGCTGCAACTGCACCTGCGCCACCCGGTCGAGGCCGCCGCGGACGTGACGTTGCAGTTGCAGCCGACCGAACTGGGCTGGCGTACCGACACCGAAGTCGCAGGCGACCACGACTGGAACGTAGAGCTCGGCCCGGCCGATGGCAGCTGGCGCCTGCAGGGCCGGTTGCCCGCGGGCCAGCAGGCCGCGCACCTGCAACCCGCGCTGCCGGCGCAATAGGTGCTGCGATGTCGGCGACGCTGGCCCCGGGCGTGAGCCGCGACGACCTGCTGGCCGTCGCCGCCGACGGTTGCTACCACTGCGGCGAGCCGCTGCCGGCCCGGCCGGCGCAATTGAAGGTCGATGGCCAGGCGCAGGCGTTCTGCTGCGACGGCTGCGCCGCGGCCGCGCAATGGATCCGCGACGCCGACCTCGGCGACTACTACCGCCTGCGCAGCGAGCACGCCGCACGGGTCGGCAGCGACGCGATCGACCTCGCCGTCTGGGACCGTGAGGAGCTGCTGGCCGAGCACGTGCACGACGTCCCCGGCGGCCGCGAGATCACCCTGCTCACCGACGGCATGCGTTGCGCCGCCTGCGCCTGGCTGATCGACCGCGCGCTGGCGCGCGAGGACGGCGTGCTCGAAGCCGGCGCCAACGCCATCACCGGCCGCATCCGGCTGGCCTGGGACCCGCAGCGCACCCGCCTGTCGAAACCGCTGCGGCAACTGGTCGCGCTCGGCTACCGGCCGTACCTGGCCAGTGGCGAAGCCCGCGAGGCCGCGCGCCGGCGCGAGCGCAACCGCGACCTGGTGCGGATCGGCATCGCCGGGCTCGGCTCGATGCAGGCGATGATGCTGGCCGGCTCGCTGTACCTCGACACCACCCACAGCATGCCGCTGCCGACCCGCGACTTCTTCCGCTGGCTGACCCTGCTGGTCGCGACCCCGGTGGTGTTCTACGCCGGCTGGCCGTTCATCGCCGGCGCCTGGCGCGAGTGGCGCCATCGCCAGCTCGGCATGGACACGCTGATCGCCGGTTCGACCCTGCTGGCGTACTTCGCCAGCGCGGTCGAGACCGTGCGCGGCGGCGAGCACGTCTGGTTCGACGCGGCGGTGATGTTCGTGTTCCTGCTGCTCGTCGCGCGGCAACTGGAGCAGCGCGCGCGCAACATCGCCAGCGCCCAGGTCGACGCGCTGGCGAGGGCACGGCCGGCGTTCGCGACCCGCGAACGCAGCGACGGCAGCCGCGAGTCGGTGCCGCTGGCGGCGCTGGCGGTCGACGACATCGCCTGCATCGCGGCCGGCGAGGCGGTGCCGGCCGACGGCGTGCTGCTGGACGACTCGGCGCGGTTCGAGGAAGCGCTGCTGACCGGCGAAGCCAACCCGGTCGACAAGCATGCCGGCGACCGCGTGTTCGCCGGCACCGTCTGCCGCGAGCGGCCGGCGCGGATGCGGATCACCACCACCGGCAGCGCGACCCGGCTGTCGCAGCTGTCGCGGCTGGTCGAGCGCGCGCAGGCGCAGCGGCCGGCGCTGGCGCTGATGGCCGAGCGGATCGCGCACTGGTTCGTCGCCGGGCTGCTGCTGGCGACGGTGCTGGTCTACTTCGCGTGGCGTGCGCACGACCCGGCGCGCGCGTTCGAGGTCACCCTCGCGCTGTTGGTGATCAGCTGCCCCTGCGCACTGTCGCTGGCGGTGCCGGCGGCATTGGCCTCGACCCACGGCGCGCTGGCCCGGCTCGGCGTGCTGGCGGTGCGCGAGAACACGCTGGAGCGCCTCGCCGACGCCACTGACATCGTGTTCGACAAGACCGGCACCCTCGGCGACGGCCGCCCGGTGCTGGTCGAACGCAAGGCATTCGACGGCATCGAACTGGCCGACGCGTTGCGCATCGCCGCCGCATTGGAACGCGACAGCGGCCACCCGATCGCGCTGGCGTTCGCGTCGGTTGGCGGCGCCGACCTGCCGGCCGCGCGCGAGCTGCGCACGGTGCCGGGCCACGGCATCGAGGGCGTGGTCGAGGGTCGGCGCTGGCGGCTCGGCCGCGCCGGTTTTGCCGCGGCTGCGGTCGCCGCAACCAACGCCAACGACGACGCAGGCCTCTGGCTCGGCGACGGCGAACACGCGCTGGCCCGCTTCGAGCTGGCCGAGAACGAGCGTCCCGATGCCCGCGCCGCCATCGACCTGCTGCGCGCGCAGGGCCTGACCGTGCACCTGTCGAGTGGCGACGCGGCGGTGCCGGTGCGCCGCTTCGGCCGCCAGCTCGGCATCGACGTGGTGCATTTCCGCCAGACCCCGGAAGACAAGCTGGCGTTCGTGCGCGCGCTGCAGGACGACGGGCGGCGGGTGGCGATGGTCGGCGACGGCCTCAACGATGCGCCGGTGCTGGCCGGCGCCGACGTCTCGCTGGCGATCGGCAACGGCGCCGCGCTGGCCCAGCGCGCGGCCGACCTGGTTCTGACCGGTCGCTCGCTGAAGCGGATACCGCAGGCGATCGAGCTGGCCCGCCGCACCCGCCGGGTGATCCGCCAGAACATCGCCTGGGCGCTGGGCTACAACCTGCTGGCGCTGCCGCTGGCGGCCGCCGGGCTGGTCACGCCGTGGGTCGCCGCGCTCGGCATGGCGCTGTCGTCGCTGATCGTCACCGCCAACGCGCTGCGCCTGACCCGCGCCGTACCGGGACACGACCGATGAACATCCTGCTGTTCCTGATCCCGGTCAGCATCGTGCTGATGGGCCTGGCGATCTGGGCCTTCGTCTGGGCGGTGCGACGCGGCCAGTTCGACGACCTCGACACCCCGGCGATCGATATCCTGCGCGAGGATGTCCACGACCGTCGCGCGCCGACGGCGCCATCTTCGAACGACGGTGACTCCGACGTCGACAGCGACAGCGACAGCGACGCTGCGGGCGCGAGTGCTGGTGCTGGTGCTGGTGCTGGGACTGGTGCGGATACGGATGCGGGTGGCGGGGCCGGAGCCGATGCCGCCCCGCCGCGCAACGACGCGCCGCCCCCCGACCCGCGCCGCGACTGACATGCCGATCGACTGGCTCACCCTCGGCGCCGCCCTGCTCACCGGCCTCATGGGCGGCGTGCACTGCGCGGCGATGTGCGGCGGCATCGCCACCGGTTTCTCGGCGATGGGCCCGCATGCGCGCTGGAAGTACGCGATCGAACCCAACCTCGGCCGCGTCCTCGGCTACGTCGTGGCCGGCGCGATCGCCGGAGGCATCGGCCACGGCATCGTCGACCTCGCCCGGCTCGACTGGCTGGCCTGGACGCTGCGCGCCGCGGTCGGGCTGGTACTGGTGGTGGTCGCGTTGCGCCTGCTCGACCGCAATGGCCGCCTCGCGTTCCTCGCCATGCCCGGCGCCAGCGGCGTCTGGAGCCGGTTGCGCCCGTTGCAACGACGGCTGCTGCCGGCCAACAGCAGCGCCAAGCGGATCGGCCTCGGCCTGCTGTGGGGCTGGATGCCCTGCGGCCTCAGCACCACCATGCTGGCCGCGGCGTGGCTGCAGGCCGACGCCCGCAACGGCGCGCTGACGATGGCCGCGTTCGGCCTCGGCACGCTGCCGTTGATGGTGTCGCTGACCTGGTCCGGCGCGCGCCTGGGCCAGCGCCTGCAGCGCGGTGGCTGGCGCATCGCGATCGCGCTGCTGGTGTTGGCGGCGGGCCTGCTGACGATCGCCTCGCCGTGGCTGATGCAGGTCCCGGCGCTGCACGGCTTGCTCGCCGCCCTGGGCTGCCTGCCGCGCAGCGCCTGAACCGCGGCGGGCATGATGGCCGGCGGCGATACAATGCCGCCCATGGATATCTTCAAGAGCTTCACCCTCGAAGCCGCGCACCGGCTGCCGAACGTGCCCGAGGGCCACAAGTGCTCGCGCCTGCACGGCCACTCGTTCCGGGTCGAGCTGCACCTGTCGGGCGAACTCGGCGCCGACACCGGCTGGGTGATGGACTTCGCCGACGTCAAGAAGGCGTTCCAGCCGCTGTACGACCAGCTCGACCACCATTACCTCAACGACATCGAGGGGCTCGACAACCCGACCAGCGAACGGCTGGCGGTGTGGATCTGGGAGCGGTTGAAGCCGGAGTTGCCGCTGCTGAGCGAAGTGGTGGTGCATGAGACCTGCACGTCGGGCTGCCGCTACCGCGGGTGACCCCGCGCACCAGGCAGCTTTTGCCTTTGCATTTGTAGGAGCGACGTAAGTCGCGAATTCACTGATGTACCGATCGTCGTGCTGCGCGCGACACCCCGACGCACGTCCGGATTTCCGAGCCAGCCCAGCCAATCTGGGTAGCCGGGTACCGTGGCGTTCGCGACTTACGTCGCTCCTACAGGTCATGAGTTCCGGAAGTACCTGAACGTTGTTCAGCTCCCACGGACATCGATGTTGCATTGCAACAAACCCTGTCCTATGCTGCACCGCACAAACCCGGCAATCCTTGTCGGCGCAGCAGGAGCCAAGCCATGAACCAGCAGTTCAACGAGCAGTTCGTCGCCGCCACGCGCCAGTTCGCGGACACGGCAGCCCAAGTCAACCGTATCGCCCTCGAGAACGCCCAGGCCGTGTTCGGTCTGCAGCTGGCGACCCTCGAGGACCGCGCCAACGCCGCGTTCGCCTTCTGGGGCGAGGCCGCCGAGGTCCGTGACGCCGATGGCCTCAAGAACCTGCTGCCGAAGGGGGCGCAGGTTGCCCGCGAGACCGTCGAGCGCAACGTCGCCACCGGCCAGGAAGTGATCGGCCGCACCGTCAAGGCCAACGAGCAGATCGGCGAGATCGCCAAGTCGCAGTTCGAGGCCGCCGCCAAGAGCACCCAGGCCAACGTCGAGCAGGCCACCAGGGCCGCGACCGAGAAGGCCGAGTCGTTCGCCCGCGGCACGACCAAGGCGTCGAAGGCCAAGTAAGTCCACCGGCGCCCTCGGGCGTCGGAGCAACAAGCTCTCTCTCCAGCCTCCACTGGAACACGAAACCCGGCAGCGCAGGCTGCCGGGTTTTTTGTTGGCCGCGTGTTGCCGGGCTGGTCAGTGCGCCGGGTCGGCCTCCGCTTCCAATCGCGCCTGTTCGGCCGCGACCTTCTGGTGGTCGCGACCGATCAGCAGGTACATCACCGGCACCACGAACAGGGTGAAGAAGGTGCCGATCGACATGCCGCCGACGATCACCCAGCCGATCTGGTTACGCGCCTCGGCGCCCGCGCCGGCCGCAATCGCCAGCGGCAGCGAACCCAGCACCATCGCGCCGGTGGTCATCAGGATCGGGCGCAGGCGCAGCGCGGCCGATTCGATCACCGCGTCGAGCTTGGGCTTGCCCTGCTCCTGCAACTGGTTGGCGAACTCGACGATCAGGATGCCGTGCTTGGCGATCAACCCGACCAGCGTGACCATGCCGATCTGCGAATAGATGTTCCAGCTGCCGCCGCTGAGCTTGAGCGCGAGGAACGCGCCGAACGCCGCCAGCGGCACCGCCAGCAGGATCACCAGCGGGTCGACCCAGCTCTCGAACTGCGCCGCCAGCACCAGGAAGATGAAGATCACCGCGAGCAGGAAGATCTGCCCGAACTCACTGGCCGACTCGCGGAACTCGCGCGACTGCCCGGACAGGTCGTAGCTGGCGTCGGGGGCGACCTCCTCCAGCGTCGCCTCCAGCCAGTCCAGCGCCTCGCCCATCGGGTAACCCGGCGCCAGGCCGGCGCTGATGGTCACCGCGCGCAGCTTGTTGAAGTGGTTCAACGACTTGGCCGCGACCGTCTCCTGCACGTCGACCAGGTTCGACAGCTGCACCATCTGGTCGTTGTTGCCGCGCACGTAGATGTTGGACAGGTCGCCCGGGGTGCGGCGGTCGGCATCCTCGACCTGCACGATCACGTCGTACTGCTCGCTGCCGCGCTTGAAGCGGGTCACGTTGCGGCCGCCGAGCATGGTTTCCAGCGTGTGGCCGACGGTCGCCACCCCGCTACCGACCGCGGCGACCTTCTCGCGGTTGAGCGAGACCTTCAGCTGCGGCTTGTTGAGCTTGAGGTCGCTGTCGGGATTGGTGAAGTTGCCGCTCTCGGCCATTTTGCCGAGCACCTGCTGCGCGACCGCATCGAGGTCCTCCCAGCTGCCGCTGCTCTGGATCACGAAGTTGACCGGCTGGCCGAAGCCCTGCTGGCCCAGCGGCGGCGGCAACGTCGGATACGCCATCACCCCGGGGATGCCCATGAACTGCGGGAACAGCTGGCCCTGCACCTCGGCGGCGGAAATGTCGCGATCGTCCCAGTCGCTGAGCATCACGAAACCGATCACGTTGGTGACGGTCGGGAAGCCCGACAGCACGAAGTAGCGCTCGACGCTCGGCACCTGGCTGAGGATGCCCTCGATCATCCGCCCGTACTTGTCGGTGTATTCGATCGTGGCGCCCTCCGGGCCCTGCCCGAACGCGACGATCACGCCCTGGTCCTCCTGCGGCGCCAGCTCCTTGGGCATCAGCACGAACAGCCCGATCGCCAGCGCGGCGACCACCGCGGCCACGCCGACCACGATCCAGCGCAGCGCCAGCAGCCGGGTCAGCACGCGGCGATAGGTCCGGTCGATCCAGCCCAGCACGCGCTCGCCGGCCTCGTAGAAACGGCCGTGCTTCTTCTCGTGGCGCAGCAGCTTGGACGACATCATCGGCGACAGCGTCAGCGCGGTGAAACCCGACACCAGCACCGCGCCGGCCAGGGTCAGCGCGAACTCGACGAACAGCTTGCCGGTGCGCCCGGTCGAGAACGCCAGCGGCACGTACACCGCAGCCAGGGTCAGGGTCATCGCGACGATCGCGAAGCCAATCTCCTTGCTGCCCTGCAGCGCCGCCTGGAACGGCGGCATGCCTTCCTCGATGTGGCGGTAGATGTTCTCCAGCATCACGATCGCGTCGTCGACCACCAGCCCGATCGCCAGCACCATCGCCAGCAGGGTCAGGGTGTTGATGGTGAAGCCGAACGCGTACATCAGGCCGAACGCGCCGATCAGCGACACCGGGATCGTCACCAGCGGGATCAGCGTCGCGCGCCAGCTGCGCAGGAACAGGAAGATCACGATGACGACCAGCAGCACCGCCTCGAACACGGTCTTGAACACTTCGTCGATCGACTTCTCGATGAAGATCGTGCTATCGAACGCGATCTCCAGCTTCATGCCCTCCGGCAGGGTCTTCTCGATCTCCGGCAGCAGCGCGTGCAGGTCGGCGGAGATGTCCAGCGGGTTGGCGACGGCCTGCTTGACGATCGCCAGCGGCACCGCGGTGATGCCGTTGGCGCGCGCACGGAAACGTTCTTCCTGCGCGCCCAGTTCGACCCGGGCGACGTCCTTGAGACGAACCAGATAGCCGTTGACGTCGCCCAGGATGATGTCGCCGAACTGCTCGGCGGTGCGCAGGTCGGTCTCGGCCAGCACGGTGAACTCACGCGCGTTGCCCTCGACCCGGCCGGCCGGGATCTCGACGTTCTGCGCACGCAGCGCGGCCTCGACATCGGCCGGGGTCAGGCCGAAGCCGGCCAGCCGCTGCGGCTGCAGCCAGATCCGCATCGCGAAGGTGCTGGCGTAGACCTGCGCCTGGGCGACGCCGCCGATCTGCTGGATGCGGTCCTTGACCAGGCGCTCGGCGTAGTCGGCGATCTCGACCTGCGAATGGTTCTCCGAGGTCATCGCCAGGAAGATGATCGGCTGCGCGTCGGCCTCCTGCTTCTGCACGATCGGTTCCTCGACCTCGTCGGGCAGGAAGTTGCGCGCCTGCGCGACGCGGTCGCGCACGTCGGAGGCGGCCGAGTCGGGGTCGCGGTTGAGGTTGAAGTGGACGCTGACCTGGCTCGACTGCTCGCGGCTCACCGACTGCATGAACTCGATGCCTTCGATGCCCGACAGCGCCTCCTCGATCGGCTGGGTCACCTGCGACTCGATCACCTGCGCGCTGGCGCCGGGATAGCTGGTGTTGACCGTCACAACCGGGGTGTCGACGTTGGGGATCTGCCGGACCGCGAGGCGGTCGTAGGCGATGATGCCGACCAGCAGCACCACCAGGTTGATCACGGTGGCGAATACGGGGCGGCGGATGGAGATGTCGGACAGGACCATGGACGTCTCTCTGCGTGGGGGCGGGGGACGGGCGCGGCGCGCGGCTTACTGCGCGTCTTCGGCGGCCGTCTCGTGCGGGGCGTCGTCGGTGGCGGGGGCTTCGCTGGCAGCCGGTGCTTCGTCGGCGGGTCCGGTTGCACCCTCGGCGGCGGGCGCGCCAGCCGCCGCGTCCGGGTTGGCACCACCTTCCGGCAGCACCATCACGCCCATCCCTTCATGCATCATCGGCTTGGCTTGGCCGGCGGTGATCACCACGTCGCCTGCCTTCAGCCCCTCGACCACCTGCACCTTGCCCGGCACGCGGCGGCCGGTCGTCACCACCGCCTTGTGCGCCTTGCCGTCGACCACGGTGTAGACGAAGCGGGTCTCGCCTTCCTGCATCAGTGCCTGCTCGGGCACCAGCAGGCCGTTGTCGACCGCATCGCTGGTGTCGAGCACGAGCTTGGCGAACTGGCCCGGGCGCAGTTGCCCGTCGGGGTTGGGGATCTCGGCGCGCAACTGCACGCTGCGGCTGTCGGGGTCGATCACCGGGGCGATCGCGACCACCGTGCCGGCGAAGGTCTCGCCCGGGAACGCATCGACCCTGATGTCGATCGACTGGCCGGTGGCGACCTGCGACAGCGCGCCCTCGGGCACGCTGAAATCGACCTTGATCGGATCCATCCGCACCAGCGGCACCAGGTCCTGGCCGACGCTGACGAAGTCGCCGACGCTGACCTCGCGCAGGCCGATGCGGCCGGAGAACGGTGCCCGCAGGGTCATCTTCGACAACGCCGCGCGGGCCGAGGCGACGCGCGCCTGGTCGACCGCGAACGCGGCGCGGGTCTGGTCGTAGTCCGAACGGGCGATCAACTGCGTTGCCGCCAGTTCCTTCGCACGCGAATTCGCACGGCGGCTGTTCTCGAGGTTGGCTTCCGCCTCGTTGAGCGCAGCCCGCGCGACGCTGGCGTCGAGGGTGAACAATGGCTGCCCGGCCTCGACCCGGCCGCCTTCCTCGAAGTGGATGCGCTCGATCCGGCCACCGACCTCGGGCCGCACCACGATCGACTCGTCGGCCCGCAGGCTGCCGACCGTCTGCAGGCCGCCGCCGAGCGGCTGCGGTTCGAGCGTGACCGCCTCGACCGGCAGCTGCATTTCACCGCCGGGCGGACCGCCCGCGCCCTCGGCGGCGGGGTCGTCGCCACAGCCGGCCAGGGCCAGCGTTCCGGCAAGCACGAATCCAGTAAGCAACAGGGTGCGGCGCATGGGGGAGCCTCGTCCATTTCTTGTACTGGACAGTTTAGTCGTGCCCCCGGGGGCTGTCTCCGTGCCGGAAGTCAGCCCGTAAATCGGGGCAATCCGGGATGGCGTGGCCGGACAGGCAACGCTATCGCGCGTGGGTTATGTCCGTGCGAAGGCCGGCGGACGCGCGATGCACCGGACTGCGCCCCGGTCACCCATGTAGGAGCGACGTAAGTCGCGATTTCCACCATCCCGCGTGGGTGCGACTTGCGCGCGTGGTTGCCCGGAGAAAAACCCTGACGATTCGTGCTGGCGTTCACCGGAAACGGGTTGCGGTGAAATCGCGACTTACGTCGCTCCTACAACGGCGGTTCCAGGTGCTTGGCCAGGTTTGCCGGGTCGGGGTGCGGCGCATGCGGCAATCGGCCCCAGCACGGCACCGGAAGGCGCTGGCGCAGGATTTCGAAATTGTCATCGATCCGCGCCATCGCCGGGTCGACCTCGTTGGCGATCCATCCGATCAGTTCGACCCCGTCATCCCGGATCGCGCGCACGCTGAGCCGTGCGTGGTTGATGCAGCCCAGCCGCAGGCCGACCACCAGCACCACCGGCAACCGCAGCGCGCGGACCAGGTCGAGCTGGTCGAGGTCGGCCGACAACGGTGCGGCCCAGCCGCCGACGCCTTCGACCACCACCGTGTCGGCGTTCGAAGACAGCCGCGCATGGGCGGAGAGGAGCGGCTCCAGTCGCAGCTCGACGCCGTCGTCGCGCAACGCCAGTTCGGGTGCGACCGGCGCGCGCAACGCGAACGGGTTGATGTCGGCGTAGTCCGGACGCGGATCGCTGGCCGCCTGCAGCAACAGCGCGTCCTCGTTGCGCCAGGCGCCGTCGACCGGCTCGCAACCGCTGGCGACCGGTTTCATCCCGACCGCACGCCGCCCGCGGGCGCGCAGGGCATGTAACAGGGCCGCGCTGGCGACCGACTTGCCGACGCCGGTGTCGGTGCCGGTGACATAGAAGCTTGGGAAAGACATCCGCCTATCGTAGGCGTTCGCCCGCCGCTGGTCGCGCCGCGGCCGCTGCTACACTTCGCGGATGTTCACCGCCACCGTCCTGTCCGGCACCAAGCCGGAGCAATACACCGAGCTGCTGGCGCAGGTCCGCGCGCTGCTGCACGGCGAACGCGACCGCATCGCCAACGCCGCCAACCTGTCGGCGCTGGTCTACCACGCGCTGCCGTCGCTGAACTGGGTCGGCTTCTATTTCTTCGACGGTCGCGAGCTGGTGGTCGGGCCGTTCCAGGGCCAGCCGGCGTGCGTGCGGATCCCGCTCGACAAGGGCGTGTGCGGCGCCGCCGCGAGTACCCGCGAGACCCAGCGCGTCGCGGACGTGAATGCGTTCGACGGCCACATCGCCTGCGACTCGGCCTCGCGCTCGGAAGTGGTGGTTCCGCTGTATTCCGGCGACACGCTGGTCGGCGTGTTCGACATCGACAGCCCCGAACCCGACCGCTTCGATGCCGACGACCAGCGCGGCATGGAAGCGATCGCCCGGGCCTACCTGGAGTCGCTGGCATGAGCGAGACGCAGAAGCTGCGCAACATCGGCCCGAAGTCCGCCGCGTGGCTGCGCCAGGTCGGCCTGCACACGCGCGAGGAGATCGAGCAGGCCGGTGCGGTCGAGGCGTTCATGCGGGTCAAGCGCGCCGGCTTCAAGCCGACCCTCAACCTGCTCTACGCGATCGAAGGCGCACTGTGCGACTGCCACTGGCAGGAGGTGCCCGACGCACGCCGGCAGGAACTGGTCAGCGCCGCCGAGGCCGCGATCGAACAGTTGCCGCCGCCGCGGCACAAGCCGCCGGCCGGGCCGGTCACGACCACGGTGCTGGCCGCCGACACCGTGCCGACCAAGCCCGACCCCGACGCGCCCTGGCGCCGCGACTGAGCGCGACACCGGCGCCGTGCCGTCTTTGTACCGGCCGGTTCTTTTTGCGCCGGCCGATGCCGATCGCTTAGACTGCGCGCGCTTCGAGGTGACCCGGCGGCGTCCTGCCGACGGGTTGAAACGGGAAGCCGGTGACGCCGTCCAGGCCAGTCCGGCACTGCCCCCGCAACGGTAAGCGAGCCCAGCCGCGGCTCACCGCCACTGTGCATTGCATGGGAAGGCGCCGCGGCCGGTGTCGACAACGACGCCACTCGCGAGTCCGGAGACCGGCCTTGATGCGGGGTTTGGACCCAGGGGTTTTGAACCCGCGGGTTCCGACCCATGACGGTTGCGATGCGGCGGGCATTGCGGCGACGACGCCGGTGCTCGTCCGAACGTTTTCGCAGCAGGTCCCTCCTCCACGCAGCTTCCCGAATTCCGGCACGGCGATTTCCGTGTGCGTTGGAGAACCATCGATGCAATCCCGTTCGCTGTCCCTGGCCGTCGCGGCCGCCCTCGCCCTTCCCGTCCTGGCATCCGGCGGCATCGCGCATGCCGCGGCTGCGGCCCAGTCGGCCACCGACCTCGATGGCGTGGTGGTCACCGCCACCCGTACCGCGATCGATGTCGATGCCGCGCTGGCGCCGGTCGAAGTCATCGACCGCGCCGATATCGAGCGCAGCCAGGCGCGTTCGCTGCCGGACCTGCTGGGCGGACGCGCGGGCGTGTCGATGTCGAGCCAGGGCGGCGACGGCAAGCTGACCACGTTGTTCCTGCGCGGCAGCGAGTCCGATCACGTGGTGGTGCTGGTCGACGGCATCCGGATCGGTTCGGCGACCTCCGGGCTGGTCTCGCTGCAGAACCTGCCGCTGGCGCTGGTCGAACGCGTCGAGATCGTCCGCGGCCCGCGCTCGAGCCTGTACGGCAGCGAGGCGATCGGCGGGGTGATCCAGATCTTCACCCGTCGCGATGGCGACGCCGGTTACGGGCCACGCGCGCATGTCGGTGGCGGCAGCCACGGCGCGCACGAGTTCGGCGTCGGTTTCGGCGGGCGCGGTGAGCGCAGCTGGTTCGGTGCCGACTACGAGTTCCGGCGTACCGAGGGCTTCAATTCCTGCGACGTCGCCACCCCGGACCCGTTCGCCGGCGGCTGCTTCATCAGCGCGCCCGAGCCTGACCTCGACGGCTACATCCAGAACGCGCTGGCCCTGCGCGCGGGCATCGATCTCGACGACGCCTGGCAACTCAGCGCGGTGGCCCTGCGCAGCGAGGGCGAGAACGACTTCGACGGCGATTTCACCAACCGTTCCGAGACCGTGCAGCAGGTGGTCGGCGGCAGCGTGCGCTGGCGGCCGTCCGACGCGGTGCAGCTGAAGCTGACCGCGGGCCGCAACGTCGACGCCTCCGAGCAGTTCAAGGGCGGCGCCAACCTAGGCTATTTCGACACCGACCGCGACAGCGCCACGCTGCAGGGCGACTTCGGTTTCGGCGGGCAGCAGCTGCTCAGCGCCGGTATCGACTGGCTGCGCGACCGCGTCGCCGGCAGCACCACCTACGACGAGAGCAAGCGCGGCAACCGCGCGGCGTTCGCGCAGTACCAGGGACGTTTTGGCGCGCAGTCGCTGCAGGCCAGCGTGCGCCGCGACGACAACGAGCAGTTCGGCGGCCACACCACCGGCAGCGCGGCCTGGGGCGTGGAGTTCGCCGATCGCTGGCGGCTCGGCGCCGGCTACGGCACCGCCTTCAAGGCGCCGACCTTCAACGAGCTGTACTACCCGTTCTTCGGCAACCCGAACCTGCGGCCGGAGCAGTCCGAGAGCGCCGAACTCGGCCTGGCCTGGCGCGGCAGGCACCTCGATGTCCGCCTGGACGCGTTCCAGACCGAGGTCGAAGACCTGATCACCTTCGACGCGGCGATCAACCTGCCCAACAACATCGACCGCGCCCGCATGCGCGGCGCCGAGCTCGGCCTCGATACCGACGTCGCGCAGTGGCAGGTGGCCGCCAGCATCAGCTACCTCGATACCGAGAGCCTGACCGGCTTCAACGCCGGCAAGGAGCTGCCGCGCCGCGCCGGCCATAGCGCGCGACTGGAACTCGACCGTAGCTTCGGCGACTTCCGCTTCGGCATCACCGGCATCGCCGAAGGCAGCCGCTTCGACGACGTCGCCAACACCCGCCGCCTGCCGGGCTACGCCACCGTCGACCTGCGCGCCGAGTACGCACTGACCGACGCGTTTACCCTGCAGGGCCGGCTGGCCAACGTGCTGGACCGCGACTACGAAACCACCTCGTTCTACAACGAGCCCGGGCGCGAGTGGTTCGTGACGCTGCGCTGGGTGCCCGCGCAGTAGCTCATTGCGCGTCGGGGCACGGCGCCGGGTGGACATCTGGCGCCTTCGCGGGTGCCGTGGCCGCCAGGCGCTCCACCAGTGCATCCACCTGCGCCTCGGCGGCGGCGATCGACGCATGCAGACGTTCGTCGCCAAACTCGTCGTATTCGATCGCGATGCTTTCGAATGCGTCGATGCCGATGTAGCGCAACGGGTCGGCGACGCCCGCCTCCACGTGGTTGATCGACGCCAAGCGTTCGCCAGGGTCGTAGCCATGATCGCCGCGCGACCCCAGCAGCACCACCCGCTTGCCCTGGTCGGCCAGCAACGGCCAGTAGGGCTCGCCGGCGCGGCCACGGTCGAAGCCGAACGTGCGGCCGACCCGGACGATGTTGTCTATCCAGGCCTTCAGCGTGGACGGCATGCCGAAGTTGTACATCGGCGCCCCGATCACGATGAGGTCGGCGGCGAGCAGTTCGTCGACCAGCGCATCGCTCTCGGCCAGGACATCGCGCATCCAGGGTTCGCGCTGCGCCGGCCGGGTGAATGCCGCATGCACCCAGCGGCCGTCCACCGGCGCCGGCGGCTGCAGCGCGACATCGCGGTACACGACCGGATCCCGGGGCCGCCCGGACTGCCAGCGCTGGATGAAGCGCGCCGACAGCCGGCGGGTGTGCGAGCCATGCGCCTGCATGCCGGAGAGGCCGTGGCGGGCGCTGGAGTCGATATGGAGTAGCCTGAACATGATTCACCTGTGCGTGGAGGGTCCATGCGCAGGCTCCGCGTTTCGCGACGTAGCGTAAAACGATCATTTCACACCCGACAGATGCAACCGATTCACCCATGGACGCTCGCCGCCTGCCGCCCCTGACTTCATTGCGTGCCTTCGAGGCCGCGGCACGGCACCTGAGTTTCAAGCACGCCGCGGCCGAGCTGTCGCTGACCCCGACCGCCATCAGCCACCAGGTCCGCCAGCTGGAGGCGTACCTGGGCGTGCAGCTGTTCGTGCGCGGGACGCGGCGCGTGGACCTCACGCCGGCCGGCCAAGGCTTGTTCCCTGCGCTGCGCGAGGGGCTCGACGCGATGGCACGCGGTGTCCAGGCCGTGCGACCACGGCAGGGACCGCGCGGGTTGGTACTGAGCACGACGATGGCGCTCGCTTCGCGCTGGCTGTTGCCGCGCCTGGCCCGGTTCGCGGAAACCCACCCCGATGTCGCGTTGCACCTGCACACCTGCGACGAGACGGTCGACCTCGCCGGCGGCGAAGCGCACCTGGCGATCCGCTACGGCCCCGGGCGCTATCCCGGACTGGGCTCGACGCTGTTGCTGCCATCGCGGTTCGCGCCGGTATGCGCGCCCGCGCTGGCGGTCGACACCCTGGACGATCTGTCGCGCGTGCCGCTGATCGGATTCGATTGGCTGCGCCGCGATGCGGCGACGCCGGACTGGCCGCTCTGGTTCGAGCATGCGGAGTGCCGCCCGCTCCCGCGCCAGTTGCACTTTTCCGACGAGGTCCACGCCATCCAGGCGGCGATCGCCGGCCAGGGCGTCGCGCTGGTCAACCTGTCGCTGGTGGCCGACGAACTGCACGCGGGCCTGCTGTGCCAGCCACTCGGGCCGACGCTGGAGGGCCACGGCTTCCACCTGGTGTGGCCGGAGCAGCGCGCGACCGATCCCGATGTCACCACGGTCCGCGAATGGTTGCTGCAGCAGGCGACCGGAACTGCTGTCGCGCCACAGACCGTTGGACGCTTGGACAGTTATTGAGAATCGTTTGCATCCACGCGCCAGCATTCCCATAATGCGCCCCCTCACTTCCGCAGGGGCGATGTCCGATGTCCGGTTCCACCTACCGCCGCCATTCCGGCGCCATGCTCGTGCTGTTCGCACCCACGCTGCTGGCCTCGGCCATCGCCCACGCACAGAGCGAGCCGGACGCGCTCACGCTGGACCGCGTCAGCGTCGTGGCCGAGCGCGCCACCACCGCGACCAAGACCGACACGCCACTGACCGAGACCCCGCAGGCGGTCAGCGTGGTCACCTCGGAACTGTTCACCGACCGCGGCGCGCGCAACCTGCAGGAGACGCTGCGCTACAGCGCCGGCGTCACCGCCGAGGCCTGGGGGCTGGACACCCGCGGCGACGGCAGCACCATCCGCGGCCTCGATCCGGTGCAGTACCTGGACGGCATGCGCCGGCTGTACGGCTTCAGCCCGGTGGCGCGGCCGGAGGTCTACGGCCTGGAGCGGGTCGAGGTGCTGCGTGGCCCGTCGTCGGTGCTGTACGGCGCCGGCGCCACCGGCGGCATCATCAACGCGATGAGCAAGCGGCCCGGCTTCCGGCCGTCCGGCGAGATCGGCCTGCAGGTCGGCAACTTCGAACGCAGGCAGTTGCAGGGCGATGTCACCGGCGCGCTGGGCGACTCCGGCAGCCTGGCCGGCCGGCTGGTCGGCGTGGTCCGTGATTCGGGCATGCAGACCGATGAGCTGGAAGACGACCGCATCTACGTCGCGCCGTCGCTGACCTGGCTGGGCGAGCGCAGCCAGCTGACCGTGCTGGCGAGCTACCAACGCGACCAGAGCGCCTCCAGCCAGCAGTTCCTGCCGGTGGCGGCGACGCTGCACGCGCCGCCCGGCGGCCGACTGCACCCGTCGACCTTCCTCGGCGACAAGGACTTCGACAAGCTCGACACCCGCATGTCCAGCGTCTCGGTGCTGTTCGACCACCGTTTCAGCGACACCGTCAGCTGGCGCTCCAACCTGCGCTACACCGACTCGGAGACCGAGTTCCGCGAGCTGTTCCCGGACACCTACAGCAACCCCGAAGATCCCTTCATCGACGAGGACAACCGCGTCCTCAACCGGCTCTCGTACGGCGTGCGGCCGGACATCCGGATACTGACCAGCGACAACGCGCTGCAGTTCGACTTCGACACCGGCGCGTTCGAACACCTGCTGCTGGCCGGCGTCGACCACACCGACTACCGCGAGGAGTCGTGGACGTTCTCCGGCATGGCCACCCCGATCGACATCTACGACCCGGTGTCGACCGGCGTCACCGTCCCGGAGTGGCAACGCCTGCCGGACCAGCGCACCACCCAGACCGGCCTCTACCTGCAGGACCAGATCCGCTACGCCGACCGGGTTTCGCTCGTGCTCGGCGCGCGCCGCGACCATGCACGCTCGCAAACGCAGGGCCTGGCCGACCAGACCGACAACGCCACCACGTACCGCATCGGCGTGATCGGCGAACTCGGCGCCAACGTCTCGCCGTACGCCAGCTACACCGAGTCGTTCCTGCCGGTGATGGGGCAGGACCTCTATGGCCGGGCGTTCGAGCCGATGCGCGGGCATCAATACGAGACCGGCGTGAAGTGGCAGCCGACCCGCAACGCACTGTTCACCGCGGCGGCCTACCGCATCACCGAGACCAACCGCCAGACCAACGATCCCGACAACGTGCTCAACGTCGTGCAGACCGGCGAGATCGAGTCCCGCGGCATCGAGCTGGAAGGCGCGTACGCGTTCGACAACGACTTCACCGTGACCGCCAGCTACAGCCACAGCGAGGCCGAGGTGACCCGCAGCAACTACGCTCCGGAGGTCGGCCAGCGCCTCAACGACACCCCGCAGGACCTGGCGTCGGTGTGGCTGTCGAAGGGCTTCGAGATCGGCGAAGGCAGGCAGCTGCGCGCCGGCCTGGGCGGCCGCCATGTCGGTTCGACCGTGTCGGCCAGCGCTGCCGGCAGCATCCGCACGCCCGGCTACACCCTGGCCGATGCGCTGCTGGAGCTGCGGATGCCGGACTGGACGGTCTCGCTCAACGTGACCAACCTGTTCGACAAGGAGTACTACGCGCCGTGCCGCATCTTCGGTGACTGTTTCACCGGCAATACGCGCACGGTGGTCGGTACCATCACCCGCCACTTCTGATCCATCGACGACTCGCCGCTTCGAGGCCGCCATGCAGCGCGACACGCTCAAGACCTGGTTCCTTGTCCACAAGTGGACCAGCCTGGTGTGCACGCTGTTCCTGCTGATGCTCTGCGTGACCGGCCTGCCGCTGGTGTTCTGGGAGGAGATCAGCCATCTCACCGGCGCCGAGCCCGAGGTCGCGCCGGTCGCGGCCGATGCGCAGCCGGCCGACATCGACGAACTGGTGCGTACCGCCCTCGCCGAGTACCCCGGCGACGTGCCGCTGTTCTTCGGCTGGGACGACCACTCGCCGAGCGTCTACGTCAACACCGGCGCGCGGCCGGACACGCCCCCGCCGGAGATGCACACCGCGATCATGCACGGCTACACCGGCGAGGTGCTGCCGGCGCCGCAGTTCAATGAAGGGGTGATGTACTTCCTGTACCGGCTGCACACCGACGTCTTCGTCGGCCTGCCGGGGATGCTGTTCCTCGGCGCGATGGCCCTGCTGTTCGCGGTGGCGATCGTGTCCGGACTGGTGCTGTACGGGCCGTTCATGCGCAAGCTGCCGTTCGGCACGCTGCGCACCGGCCGCAGCCGGCGGCTGGCGTGGCTGGACCTGCACAACGTGCTCGGCATCGTGACGCTCGGCTGGGCGTTCGTGGTCGGCATCACCGGTGCGATCAACACCCTGGCCGGTCCACTGGAGCAGGCCTGGCAGGCCGAGCAGCTCGGCGAGTTCGCCGCGCGCTACGAAGGCAGACCACGACCGTCGCAGCTGCAGCTCGCCTCGCTCGACGACGCCGTCGCCACCGCGCGTGCCGCCGAACCCGGCATGACGCCGGCATTCGTCAGCTTCCCCGGCACCGGCTACAGCGGCGACCACCACTACGGCGTGTTCATGCACGGCAATACGCCGCTGACCGAGCGCCTGTATCGCCCGGTGCTGATCGATGCCGAAACCGGCGAACTCACCGCCCGGCCGCAGCTGCCGACCTACATGACCGTGCTGCTGCTGTCGCAGCCGCTGCACTTCGGCAACTACGGCGGAATGCCGCTCAAGGTCCTGTGGGCGCTGCTGGACCTGCTCACCATCCTGGTGCTGGCGAGCGGGCTGTACCTGTGGTTCAAGCGCGGCAACACCGAGGCGCGGGTGCGCGAGATCGAACGCATGGGCGAAGCCGGCATCGACGAGGGTGCCCGCGCGTGAGCGATCCCCGTCCGTCCCGCGGCTCGCCGTTTGCCGCTCCTGCGTGGATCGCCGCCGCCAGCCTCGTCGGCCTGGTCAGCGCGCTGGTCGGCGACGGTGTGTTCGATGCGGTTTCGTGGCTGGTGTTCGCCGGGCTGGTCGCGCTGGCGCTGCGGGCGTGGCTGAAGCGCGATCGCTGAGCTGCCCGGCGGCATTCACCCGGCGATCGCCTTGAACCCGCGCCCGGCGGTTACTCCACCGTCACCGACTTGGCCAGGTTGCGCGGCTTGTCGACATCGGTGCCGCGCGACAGCGCGACGTGGTACGCCAGCAACTGCACCGGGATGGTGTGCATGATCGGGCTCAGCACGCCGACATGGCGCGGCGCGCGGATCACGTGGACGCCCTCGGAGGCGCCGAACTCGCTGTCCTCGTCGGTGAACACGAACAGCTCGCCGCCGCGCGCGCGGACCTCCTGCATGTTCGACTTGACCTTCTCCAGCAGGCGGTCGTTGGGTGCGATCACCACCACCGGCATGGCGGCGTCGACCAGTGCCAGCGGGCCGTGCTTGAGCTCGCCGGCCGGGTAGGCCTCGGCGTGGATGTAGGAGATTTCCTTGAGCTTGAGCGCGCCTTCCAGCGCGATCGGATAGTGCACGCCGCGGCCTAGGAACAATGCATGGTCGCGCGGCGCGAACTTCTCTGCCCAGGCGCTGATCTGCGGCTCCAGGTTGAGCGCGTGCTGCACGCTGCCGGGCAGGTGGCGCAGGGCGTCGAGGTGCTCGGCTTCCTGGGCGGCGTCGAGTCGGCCGTGCAGCTTGGCGAGCGTCGCGGTGAGGGTGAACAGCGCGACCAGCTGGGTGGTGAAGGCCTTGGTCGAGGCGACGCCGATTTCGGCGCCGGCGCGGGTGTAGTAGACCAGCCGGCTGGCGCGCGGGATCGCGCTCTCGGGCACGTTGCAGATCGACAGCGTGCGGTCGTGGCCGAGCGACTTGGCGTACTTCAGCGCCTCCATCGTGTCGAGGGTTTCGCCCGACTGCGAGATGGTGACGACCAGGTGCTTCGGGTTGGCGACCGCGGTGCGGTAGCGGTACTCGCTGGCGATCTCGACCGAGCACGGCAGCCCGGCAATCGCCTCGATCCAGTAGCGCGCGGTCAGGCCGGCGTAATAGCTGGTGCCGCAGGCGAGGATCTGCACGCCCTCGATGTCGCGCAGGACCTGCGCCGCGTCGGCGCCGAACAGTTCCGGCGCGAAGCCGGCGTTGTCGATCACCGCCTCGATGGTGTCGGCGATCGCACGCGGCTGCTCGTGGATCTCCTTCTGCATGAAGTGGCTGTACGGGCCGAGTTCCAGCGATGCCAGTGACACGTCCGACAGGTGCACTTCGCGCTCGACCGGCGCGCCGGCCTCGTCGAACACGCGCACCGACTCGCGGGTGACCTCGGCGGTGTCGCCCTCTTCGAGGAAGATCACCTTGCGGGTCGCCTGGATGATCGCCGAGACGTCGCTGGCGACGAAGTTCTCGCCGTCGCCGAGGCCGACCAGCAGCGGGCAGCCCATGCGCGCGGCGATCATCCGGCCCGGCTCCTTGCGGCTGACCACGGCCAGGGCGAATGCGCCGTGCAGCTCGCCAACCGCGTGTTGCACCGCTGCCAGCAGGTCCAAGCCCTGGGCGAGGAAGGAATGGATCAGGTGGGCGATGACCTCAGTGTCGGTTTCCGACTCGAACTCGTAGCCCATCGCGCGCAACCTGTCGCGCTGCGCATCGTGGTTCTCGATGATGCCGTTGTGCACCAGCGCCACGCCGTGGCTGACGTGCGGATGGGCGTTGGCTTCGGTCACCCCACCATGCGTCGCCCAACGCGTGTGGCCGATGCCGACCTGTGCCTGGAAGCCCTCGGCCTGCGCCGCACCCTCCATCTCCGAGACGCGGCCGGTGCGACGCACGCGGCGCACGTCGGCGCCATCGAGCACGGCGATGCCGGCGGAGTCATAGCCGCGGTATTCGAGCCGCTTCAGGCCTTCGATCAGGACGGGTACCACATCGCGATCAGCGATCGCGCCGACGATTCCACACATAGGGGAGCAGCTCCTGCAGTTATCGGCACAGTTTAACGGGCGACGCACCCGTCCGCCGGACACCGGGGCGTCCGTACGGACTCCGGCGGACGCGGCCATGGCGGAAGATTTCCATTCCAATCAACAACTTGAGAGTTGGCACGGGATATGCGTCTACCAAGGCAAGATCCACGGGAACCCCACATGAGCATCCGCGACACCTCCGGCCAGGACCAGACCATCACCCCGGCCTCCCCGTTCGCCCGCAAGCGCAGGCAATGGCTGATCGGCGGCGCAGCCGGACTGGCGCTGTTGCTGCTGGTCGGCTGGCTGGTCACCGCCTGGAGCGGTGGCAGCCGTTCGTACGACGCCTCGCGGCTGCGCATCGCCGAGGTCACCCGCGGCGACCTGGTCCGTGACATCTCCGCCGATGGCCGGATCATCGCCGCCAACAGCCCGACCCTGTACGCGATCGCCGGTGGCACCGTCACCCTCGACGTGGTCGCCGGTGACGTGGTCGAGAAGGGCCAGGCGCTGGCGGTGATCGACAGCCCGGAGCTGCGCAGCGAACTCGCGCAGGAAGAAGCGACGCTGGCCAGCCTGGAGGCCGAGGCCGGTCGCGCCTCGCTGGACGCGCAGATCGCGCGTTCGGCGGCGCGACAGAACCTCGACAAGGCCGAAATCGACCGCCAGGCCGCCGAGCGCGACCTGGAGCGCAACAAGACCGCCTACGAGGGCGGCGCGGTGGCGAAGATCGACGTCGCCCGCGCGCAGGACGAGTTGAAGAAGGCCGAACTCGGCCTCGCCCACGCGCGGCGCGAGTACAGCCTGCAGGGCAAGGGCGCCGGGCTCGACAGCCGCAACAAGCAACTGCTTGCCGATCGCCAGCGCGCGGTCGTCAACGAGTTGCAGCGGCAGGTCGATGCATTGACCCTGCGCGCGCCGTTCGACGGCCAGGTCGGCCAGGTGCTGGTCGACCAGCGCGCCAACGTCGCCGCCAATACGCCGGTGCTCGGGGTGGTCGACCTGACCCGCTTCGAAGTCGAGATCAAGGTACCCGAGAGCTTCGCCCGCGACCTGGCGATCGGCATGCCGGCGCAGCTGTCGGGCGGCCGCGGCGAGTTCGCGGCGAAGGTGTCCGCGGTGTCGCCTGAAGTGGTCAACGGCGAAGTCACCGGCCGCCTGCGCTTCACCGACAAACAGCCGCCCGGCCTGCGCCAGAACCAGCGCATGCGCGCGCGGATCCTGCTCGACACCCGCGAGGACGTGCTGCAGGTCGAACGCGGCCCGTTCCTGGAACAGGGCGGCGGCACCCGCGCCTACGTGGTCGACGACGGCAGCGCCGTGCTGACCCCCATCCGCACCGGCGTCAGCAGCCTCGGCGCGGTCGAAATCCTCGAAGGCCTGCAGGTCGGCGACCGGGTGGTCGTCTCCGGCAGCGACCAGTTCGGCGATGCCCCCGAAGTCCGGATATCAGGAGACTGACCATGAACACCCGCTCGCCCTTCCCGTTCCCCGACCAGCTCAACTGGACCTCGCAGGACCTGGCCGATGCCGTGCCGCTGCGCCTGTCCGAGCTGTTCGCATTCGACGCGTCGCTGGCCGGCATCGTCGCCGGCGACAGCGCCAACCCCACCGCCGCGACGCGTGCGCAGCAGGGCAGCTACCTGCCCGCGCCGCCATCGTCGACCGGCTTCCGCATCCGCTGACACGCGGACCAGCCAGCCACGTCCACCCACCTTTTCCTGATCGAGCCACACCGCCGGAGCCCAACATGCTGCACATGCAAGCCGTCACCAAGGTCTACCGCACCGAACTGGTCGAAACGCACGCGCTGCGCTCGCTCGACCTGCACGTGCGCGAAGGCGAGTTCGTCGCCGTCACCGGGCCGTCGGGCTCGGGCAAGACCACCTTCCTCAACATCGCCGGGTTGCTGGAGTCGTTCACCGGCGGCACCTACAAGCTCGATGGCGAGGATGTGTCCAGCCTGTCCGACGACGCCCGGTCGCGTCTGCGCAACCGCAAGATCGGCTTCATCTTCCAGAGCTTCAACCTGATCCCCGACCTCAACCTGTTCGACAACGTCGACGTGCCGCTGCGCTACCGCGGGATGTCGGCGTCCGACCGCAGGCAACGCATCGAGGAGTCGCTGGCGCGCGTCGGTCTGGGTTCGCGCATGAAGCATTACCCGGCCGAACTGTCCGGCGGACAGCAACAGCGTGCCGCGATCGCGCGTGCGCTGGCCGGCAGCCCCCGCCTGCTGCTGGCCGACGAACCGACCGGCAACCTCGACTCGCAGATGGCCCGCGGCGTGCTGGAGATGCTCGAACAGATCAACGCCGAGGGCACCACCATCGTGATGGTCACCCACGACCCGGAGCTGGCCGCGCGCGCGCAGCGCAACGTGCACATCGTCGACGGCATGGCGACCGACATCTCGGCCGACCGCGGGCTGGCCAGGGCGACGGAACCGGCCGCCGCGACCACCGCAGACGACTGAGGCCGCCGTGCTCGCCTACTACCTCGACCTGGCCCTGCGCAGCCTGCGCCGCAACCCGGTGCTGACCGCGCTGATGGTGCTCGCGATCGCGATCGGCATCGGTGCCAGCATGACCACGCTGACGGTGTTCCACGTGCTGTCCGGGGACCCGGTACCGGGTCGCAGCGGCAGCCTGTTCTATGCGCAGGTCGATGCCTGGCCCGACGCGAGCACACCAGAAGGAGAACCTGTCGACGTCATCGACCACCGTTCCGCGATGGACCTGTGGACCGCGGCTCGCGCGGATCGCCAGACGCTGGTCAACGACAGCCCGGTCAAGGTCTACCCGCCGGACGCCGCCCAGCCACCGTTGATGACCACGATGCTGTCGACCACCGCGGATTTCTTCCCGATGTTCGACGTGCCGTTCCGCCATGGCGGCGGCTGGCAGGCATCCGACGACGAACAGCGCGCGCGGGTCGCGGTGATTTCTTCCGACCTCAACGACCGGTTGTTCGATGGCGCCAACAGCATCGGCCGCAGCCTGCGCGCGCGCGACACCACCCTGCGCATCATCGGCGTGCTGGACGACTGGCGGCCGTCGCCGCAGTTCTACACCGTCGCCGGCGGCAGTTTCAGTGATGGCGACACGAGCTACTTCTACCGGGAGCCGCAGGATGTGTTCACGCCGTTCTCGACCGGCGTCGAGGTCAACGACGGCCACTTCCAGCAATTCACCTGCTGGGGCGTACCCGAGACCCCCGGGCGCCTGGTGGACTCGCCCTGCGTCTGGATCGGACTGTGGGTGCAGCTCGACAGCCCGGCCAAAGTCGCCGACTACCGGCGCTTCCTGGCCGGCTACGCCGCCGAACAGAAGGCGCTGGGACGCATCGGAAGCGCCGGCAACACCCGCCTGCGCACCCTGATGGAATGGCTCGACTACAACCGCGCGGTGCCCGGCGACGTGCGCCTGCAGGCCTGGCTGGCGCTGTCGTTCCTGGTCATCTGCCTGTTCAACACGGTCGGCCTGCTGCTGGCCAAGTTCCTGCGCCGCAGCGGCGAGATCGGCGTGCGCCGCGCACTGGGCGCCAGCCGTGGCGCGGTGTTCGCGCAGTGCCTGGTCGAGGCCGGGGTGATCGGCCTGCTCGGCGGGGTCGGCGGCTGGCTGCTGACGATGCTCGGGCTGTGGCTGGTGCGGCGGCAGTCGACCGACTACGCCGACCTCGCGCAGCTGGACCCGCTGATGTTCCTGTCCACGTTCGCCCTCGCCATCGTCGCCAGCCTGCTGGCCGGCGTGCTGCCCGCCTGGCGCGCCAGCCGGATCGCGCCGGGGCTGCAACTCAAGACCCTGTAACGGAGCCCCCATGCAGATCGGACTCATCCTTGCGGCACTGCAGCGGCACCGGCTCGCGGCGCTGATGATCGCGCTGGAGATCGCCCTGGCGTGCGCGGTGCTGTGCAACGCCTGCTTCCTGATCGCCGAACGCATGCAGGCGATGCGCATCGACACCGGCGTCGACGAAGCGGCACTGGCAGTGGTGCGGCTGGACGGCTACGACGAATCCCGCGCGACCGACCTCAACGCCCGAATGCTGGCCGGACTGGCGGCGCTCCCCGGCGTGCAGTCGGCCAGCGCGATCAACGCCGTGCCGTTCGGCCCGCGCGCCGGCACCGCCGGCATCAAACTCGATCCGGAAGGCAAGCATTTCGGCGGCGTGGTCGACTTCTACGTCGGCGGACCCGGCAGCCTGGAGGCGCTGGACGTACGGATCGTCGCCGGGCGGGCGCCGGAAGCCGGCGACTACCAGCCGATGGCCGGCTTCCTGCCGAGTGATGCGTCGGTGCTGGTCACCCGCGCGCTCGCCGAGCACCTGTGGCCGGGCGCCGACCCGCTGGGTCGCGAGTTCTGGATGAGCGACTGGCATTACCGCGTCGTCGGCGTGATCGACCACCTCGCCATCCCCGCCCCCGGCAGCCGTGGCCCCGCCAGCACCGAATGGTCGGTGTTCGTTCCCGCCCGGCCCGGTCCAGGCCTGACCGGCAACTACCTGCTGCGCGGCGAGCCCGGCCGCATGGCGGCGATCATCGACGACGCGCGGACGCTTGCGACCCGGATCGCGCCCGACGCGGTGCTGGTGGACGAGGAAAGCCGCACGCTCGGCGAACTGCGCGCGCGCTACTTCGAACAGGACCGCGACATGACCGGCCTGCTGGTCGGCGTGGTCGTCGCACTGCTGCTGGTGACCGCGCTGGGCATCGTCGGGCTGGCCAGCTTCTGGGTCGCGCAACGGCGCAAGCAGATCGGCATCCGGCGTGCGCTGGGCGCCACCCGCGGCGACATCCTGCGCTACTTCCAGACCGAGAACTTCCTGATCGTCACGTTCGGCGTGGTGCTCGGGATGGTGCTCGCCTATGCCATCAACCTGGGGCTGATGCAGCGCTACGAGTTGCCGCGTCTGCCGGCGATGTACCTGCCGGTCGGCGCGGTCACGCTGTGGCTGCTCGGCCAGCTCGCCGTGCTCGGACCGGCCCGGCGCGCGGCGTCGGTGCCGCCGGCGGTGGCGACGCGTTCGGTCTGACCCCACTCCCTTTCAACGCTCTTGCCCGAGGCCACCACGATGTTCCGCAACAGCATGTTCGGCTACTACTTCGACCTCGCCCTGCGCAGCTTCCGGCGCAACAAGGTGCTGACCGCATTGATGGTGCTGGCGATCGCGCTCGGCATCGGCGCCAGCATGACCACGCTGACGGTGTTCCACGTGCTGTCCGGCGATCCGCTGCCGGGCAAGAGCCACACGGTGTTCTACCCGCAGATCGAGCCGCGTTCGATGGGTGGGTTCGTGCCAGGCGAGGAACCGTCGGAACAATGGACCCGCTTCGATGCGGAAGCATTGCTGCGCGATGCCAAGGGCGACCGCCAGGCGATGATGTCCGGCGGCGCGGTCGCGGTCGAACCGCAGATCGAGGGACTGGCGCCGTTCTACGCCGACGCGCGCTACACGTCCGCCGATTTCTTCCCGATGTTCGAGTTGCCGTTCGCCCACGGCAAGGGCTGGGGGGCCGCCGAGGACAGCGCCAGTGCGCGCGTCGCGGTGATCTCCGCCGCACTCAACGAGAAGCTGTTCGGCGGTGGCGACAGCGTCGGCAGGACCATCCAGCTCGACCAGCAGACGTTCCAGGTGATCGGCGTGCTGGACGAATGGCGGCCGACGCCGCGCTTCTACGACCTGACCAACACCCGCTACGGTGAGGTCGAACAGGTGTTCCTGCCGTTCTCGACCTCGCGCGCGCTGGAATTGGGTACCAGCGGCAACATGAACTGCTGGGAGCCCGTGGGCGATGCCGGCGACGACGGCGGCAACTACTCGATCAATGCGCCATGCGCCTGGATCCAGTACTGGGTCGAGCTGGACAGCCCGGAGAAGGTCGATGCGTACGAGCGCTACCTGGTGAACTACTCGGACCAGCAGCGCGCCGCGGGCCGGTTCGAGCGTCCCACCAATGTGCGCCTGCGCGACGTGATGGGCTGGCTCGACTACAACGGCGCCGTCCCCGGCGACGTGCGCCTGCAGGTGTGGCTGGCGATGGGCTTCCTGCTGGTCTGCCTGGTCAATACCGTCGGCCTGCTGCTGGCCAAGTTCCTGCGCCGCTCCACCGAGATCGGCGTGCGCCGCGCGCTGGGTGCATCGCGCCGCGCGATCTTCGCGCAGTGCCTGGTCGAGGCCGGGACGATTGGCCTGGCCGGCGGCGTGCTCGGCCTCGGGCTCGCGCTGCTGGGCCTGTGGGGCGTGCGCCAGCAACCGACGGGTTACGCCGAGCTCGCCCAGCTGGACGCCGGCATGTTGCTGCTCACGTTCGTCATCGCGGTCGTCGCAAGCCTGCTGGCCGGCATGTTGCCGGCGTGGCGCGCCTGCCAGATCACCCCCGCCATCCAGCTCAAGAGCCAGTGAGGCACGTCATGGCCGATATCCGTCCCATCCTGTCCACCCTGCGTCGCCACAAGACCGCCGCCGCGCTGATCGTGCTGGAGGTCGCGCTGAGCTGCGCGATCATCTGCAACGCGGTATTCCTGATCAACGATCGCCTGCAGCGCATGGACCGGCCGAGCGGACTGGCCGAGTCGGAGATCGTCCGGGTGCAACTGGCCGGCATCGGCCGCGACGACAACGCCGAGGCGCTCAGCCGCGAGGACGTCGCGGCGTTGAGCGCGATGCCCGGGGTCAAGTCCGTGGCATTGACCAACCAGCTGCCGTTCGCCAACTCCTCGTGGAACAGCTCGGTCAACCTGGCCGAGGAACAGCAGATCCCCAACCTCAACGCGGCGACCTACCTGGGCGACGAGTTGTTGCTGGAGACACTGGGCCTGCGCCTGGTGGCCGGGCGCGACTTCACCCCGGACGAGTACGTCGACTGGAGCGTGTTCAGCGAACCGGGCTCGACGGTCCAGCCGCACTCGATAATCATCACCCGCGCGATGGCCGAACGGCTGTACCCCGGCGAGGACGCGATCGGCAAGCAGCTCTACACCTGGGGCGAGGAGCCCTACCGGGTGGTCGGCGTGGTCGAGCACCTGATCCGGCCCAATGAGAACGGTGGTCCGTCGGAGGTCCAGCTGTCGATGATCCTGCCCATCCGTGTGCCGTTCACCATCGGCAGCAACTACGTGTTGCGCACCGACCCGGACCGGCGCGAGGAAGTGCTCAAGGCCGCGGTGGCCACGCTCGACAAGGTCAACCCGAACCGGATCCTGATGGAACACGAGACCATGCAGCAGACCCGCGCCGACTACTACGCGCAGGACCGCTCGATGGCCTGGCTGCTGATCGCGGTGATCGTCGGCCTGCTGGTGGTGACCGCGCTGGGCATCATCGGCCTGGCCAGCTTCTGGGTGCAGCAGCGGACCAAGCAGATCGGCGTGCGGCGCGCGCTCGGCGCGACCCGCGGGCAGATCCTGCGCTACTTCCAGACCGAGAACTTCCTGCTGGCGACGGTCGGCATCGTGATCGGGATGGCGCTGGCCTACGGCATCAACCTGATGCTGATGGAACGCTACGAACTGGCGCGGCTGCCGGCGATCTACCTGCCTGTCGGCGCGGTCGCGCTGTGGCTGCTGGGGCAGGTCGCGGTGTTCGGCCCGGCCCGGCGCGCGGCGGCGGTGCCGCCGGCGGTGGCGACGCGCAGCGTCTGACCGTCGCCTCCAGTACGCTTGCCCGATGCCGACCGTCCTGATCATCGACGACAACCCCTCCGTTGCCATGGCGCTGGAGGTGCTGTTCTCGCTGCACGACATCGATACCTGCGCGGCGGGCAGCCCGGAGGAAGGCCTGGCCGTGCTGGAGCGCGCGTCGGTCGACCTGGTGGTACAGGACATGAACTTCCGCGCCGACACCACGTCCGGCGAGGAAGGCCTGGCGCTGTTCGGCGAGATCCGCGCACGCCACCCGGACCTGCCCGTGATCCTTCTGACCGCGTGGACGCACCTGGAGTCGGCGGTCGACCTGGTCAAGGCCGGCGCCGCCGATTACCTGGCCAAGCCCTGGGACGACCGCAAGCTGCTGGCGACGGTCAACAACCTGCTGGAACTGTCCGAGGCGCGACGCGAACTGCAACGCCACCGCCAGGGCGAGCGCCGCCGCCGCGATGCGCTGGAACGCGATTACGACCTGCGCGGACTGGTCTACGCCGACGCCGCCAGCGAGCGCCTGCTGTCGCTGGCCTGCCAGGTCGCGCGCTCGGATCTGCCGGTGCTGGTCACCGGGCCCAATGGCGCTGGCAAGGAGAAGTTCGCGGAGATCGTGCACGCCAATTCGGCGGTCCGCGATGGTCCGCTCGTCGCGCTCAACTGCGGCGCGCTTCCGGGCGACCTGATCGAGGCCGAGCTGTTCGGCGCCGAGGCCGGGGCCTACACCGGCGCCAACCGCGCGCGCGAGGGCAAGTTCGAGGCGGCCGATGGCGGCACCCTGTTCCTCGACGAAATCGGCACCCTGCCGCCGGCCGGCCAGGTCAAGCTGTTGCGGGTGCTGGAGACCGGGCGCTTCGAGCGCCTTGGCGGCAACCGCGAACGCACGGTCAAGGTCCGCATCGTCAGCGCGACCAACGCCGACCTGCCCGCGCTGATTGCCGACGGCCGCTTCCGCGAGGACCTGTACTACCGGCTCAATGCGATCGAGTTGAAGCTGCCGCCGCTGGCCGAGCGGCCCGACGACATCCTGCCGCTGGCGCGCCACTTCCTGCCGCCCGGCAAGCTGCTCGACGCGGGCACCGAGCGTGCGTTGCTCGGCCACGCCTGGCCCGGCAACGTGCGCGAGTTGCGCAACGTGCTGCAGCGCGCCGCGTTGCTGGCCCGCGGCGACCGCATCCTCGCGGCCGACCTCGGCTTGCCGCCGCCGCGTGCCGGGACCGCCCCGACCGCGGGTACCGACGAACCCGACCGCGCCGACATCGAGGCCGCACTCCAGCGCAACGGCGGCGTGCTGGCCCAGGCCGCCGCCGAGCTGGGGCTGTCGCGACAGGCGCTCTATCGTCGCCTCGACCGGCTCGGCATCAAGCGCGACTGATGGCCTGACGATGCGCTGGACACGCCGCCTGCCGCTGAGCCTGATCTTCACCGCGTTGGCGCTGCTGCACGCCGCGGGCGTGGCCGCGCTGGCCCTGTGGATCGCGCCATGGCTGGCGCGGCCGTGGATGGCGTGGGCGATCGCCGTCGCGATCGACATTCCATTGCTCGCCTATCACGTGCGCCGCGCATTCGCGCCGATGAACTCGCTGTTCCGCACCCTCGCCGGCACCGTCGCCAGCTACCGCGACGGCGACTACGGATTCAGCCTGTCCCCGACCGGCCACGGCGAGCTGGGCGAACTGGTCGGTGCGCACAACCGTCTCGGCGACACGTTGAGGGAACAACGCCAGGCCCTGGTCCAGCGCGAACTGCTGCTCGACACCATGGTGCAGAACACGCCGGTGGCGATGCTGCTGGTGGATCCCTCGCGGCGCGTCGTGCATGCCAACCTGGCCGCGCGCAAGCTGCTGGGCGAGGGCCGCAAGCTCGAAGGGCAATCGTTCGACGCGCTGGTGGCGCGCGCGCCCGAGGCCCTGCGTGACGCCATGGAGCGCGGCGGCGACGGCATGTTCACCGTCGGCGACGAAGACAACGAAGACATCTACCACCTCGCCCGACGCCAGTTCCGGCTCAACGGCCGCCACCACGAACTGGTGCTGCTGCGGGTGCTGACCGCCGAGTTGCGCCGGCAGGAAGTGCAGACCTGGAAGAAGGTGATCCGGGTGATCAGCCACGAACTCAACAATTCGCTGGCGCCGATCGCGTCGCTCGCGCACTCCGGCGCCGAGCTGCTGCGCCGAGGCCAGTACGAACGCCTGCCGGTCGCGTTGACCACGATCGAGGAGCGCGCGCGTCACCTGGAGGGTTTCATCCGCGACTACGCCCGGTTCGCCAAGCTGCCGGCGCCACGGCGCGAGTCGGTCGCGTGGGGACGGTTCATCGCGCAGCTGCGGACCCAGGTCGAGTTCGCCTGCGACGACAAGGATGCCATCGAGAATGGCGTGGCCCGCTTCGATGCCGCGCAGATGGAACAGGGGCTGCTGAACCTGCTCAAGAACGCCCATGAATCCGGCTCCAGGCCCGGCGACGTGCGGCTGTCGCTGCGCCGCGCCCACGACGCCTGGCGGATCGACGTGCTCGACCGCGGCAGCGGCATGAACGAGGCGGTGCTGGCCAACGCGCTGCTGCCGTTCTACTCGACCAAGCGCCACGGCACCGGCCTGGGCCTGGCCCTGGCGCGCGAGATCGCCGAAGCGCATGGCGGCCGCATCGCCCTGCTCAATCGCGAAGGCGGCGGCCTGTGCGTGTCGCTGGTATTGCCGGACTAGCAACCCCTCGACCGCTGGCTTTCTTTCTGTAGGAGCGACGTAAGTCGCGAAAGCCTCAGCACCCGCCGGCGATGGACGACCATTGGCCCGGAAGCGGCGCCCGCGTATCGGGTTTTCGCGCGTACCACCATGGCCGGAACATCAGGGCATTCGCGACTTACGTCGCTCCTACAGTGGTAGCCGCAGCCTCCAGAGTGCCCGCTACTTCTTCTCCGGCCGCTGCCAGCCTTCGATCACCGTCTGCCGCGACCGCGCGACGCTGAGCTTCCCGGCCGGCGCCGGATGGGTGATCACCGAGCCCGCGGCCACCGTCGCCCCCTCGCCCACCGTCACCGGCGCCACCAGCGAACTGTTGGAGCCAATGAAGGCGCCATCCCCGATCGTGGTGCGCGACTTGTTCACGCCGTCGTAGTTGCAGGTGATCGTGCCCGCGCCGATGTTGACGCCGCTGCCGATCACCGCATCGCCGAGGTAGGTCAGGTGGTTGGCCTTGCTGGACACGCCCATCCGGGTGTTCTTGGTCTCGACGAAGTTGCCGACATGCGCGCCGTCGGCCAGCACCGTGCCCGGCCGCAGCCGCGCGAACGGGCCGATGGTGCCGGCGCCCTCGACCACCGCGCCGTCGAGGTCGCAATGCGCCCGCACTTCGGTGCCGGGCCCGAGCCGGACGTTGCGCAAGCGGCAGAACGGGCCGATGCGTACGCCGTCGGCAAGCTCGACCGTGCCCTCCAGCACGACGTCGACATCGATCTCGACATCGTGCCCGACC
Organism: Lysobacter sp. F60174L2; assembly: GCF_052547135.1. Lineage (NCBI taxonomy): Bacteria > Pseudomonadati > Pseudomonadota > Gammaproteobacteria > Lysobacterales > Lysobacteraceae > Lysobacter > Lysobacter sp. F60174L2. The sequence continues at coordinate 887,485 of NZ_JBQWRA010000001.1, forward strand.
GTCACCTCGCCGCGCACGTCGATCCGTGCCGGGTCGGCCAGGCGCGCGCCGGCCACGCAGAGCGCCCGCGCGGCACGCCGCTGGTAGGCCCGTTCGAGCTGGGCCAGCTGCCAGGGGTCGTTGGCGCCCTCGACCTCGACCGGATCGTGCACGTGGACCATCTCGGCGGCGCTGAACTCGCCGGACGCGGCGGCGAACACGTCGGTCAGGTAGTACTCGGCCTGCGCGTTGTCGTTGCCCAGGCGCTCCAGCCAGCGGCGCAGCGGCTCGCCGTCGGCGACCAGGATGCCGGTGTTGACGGTGTTGATCTCGCGCTCCTCGTCGCTGGCGTCCTTCTGCTCGACGATGCGCGCGACGTTGCCCTCGGCGTCACGCAGCACCCGGCCATAGCCGGTCGGATCCTTCAGGTCGGCGACCAGCACCGCGATCCGGCCCGGTGCCTGCAACAGGCTTTGCAGGGTCCCGGCGGTGATCAACGGCACGTCGCCGTACAGCACCAGCACCCGCGCGCCCGACGGCACGCCCGGCATCGCCTGCAGCAGCGCATGGCCGGTACCGAGCCGCTCGACCTGCTCCGCCCAGTGCAGGTCGGGCTGGTCGGCGAACGCGTCGCGCACCTGCTCGCCGCCGTGGCCGTAGACGACGTGGATGCCCGCCGGCCGCAGATCGCGCGCGGTGGCGATCGCATGGCCCAGCATCGGCCGCCCGGCGATCTTCTGCAGCACCTTCGGCAGCGCCGACTTCATGCGCTTGCCTTCTCCGGCGGCGAGGATGACGACGTGCAGTGGTGCGGTCATGCGGACTCCGTGGCTGGAACTGTCGGCCCCAATTCTAGCCGGCGCCGCCTGCTAGGATGCGCCGGTGCCGAATCCACGATCGAACCCCCATATCCCGCGCGCGGATCGAACCGCATGAGCCTGTCGCGCCAGGGGCGCCACTACCTGCTGATCGGAGGCATCCAGTGGTTGCTGGACTGGGCGGTGATGGTCGTGCTCAGCCACTGGGGCATGCCGGTCGAGCCGGCCAACATCGCCGGCCGGGTCTGCGGGGCGATGCTGGGGTTCTGGCTCAACGGCCGGATCACCTTCGCCGGCGACGACACCCGGGTCGGTCGGCGGCAGTTCCTGCGCTTCGTGCTGATGTGGCTGCTGACCACCGCGATCAGCACCTGGTCGATCGGCGCGATCGACGATGCGGTCGGCCTGAAGTGGACCTGGCTGGCCAAGCCCGGCGTCGAGGTCGTGCTTGGCGGACTCGGCTTCCTGCTGTCGCGGCACTGGGTCTACCGCCGCTGAAAAAAAACGCCGGCGCGAAGCCGGCGTTCTCGTAACGGGATCGATCCCGCTCAGTGCTTCATGTTCTTGCGCAGGCGCTCCAGCGCCGACAGCTGGGCCATGACTTCGGCCAGCTTCTGCTGCGCCTCGGCGATCTCCATCGGCTCGGCACGGCGCGCAAGCACGCGCTCGGCCTCTTCCTTGGCGGCGCGGACGGCGGCCTCGTCGATGTCCTGGGCGCGGATCGCGGTGTCGGCCAGCACGGTCACGACCTGCGGCTGCACCTCGAGGATGCCGCCGGACACGGCGAAGTCCATGTGCTCGCCGTTGGGCAGGGTCACCACGACCTTGCCCGGCTTGAGGCGGGTGATCAGCGGCGCGTGTTTGGGCGCGATGCCGAGTTCGCCGAGCTCGCCGGTGGCGACCAGCAGTACGGCCTCGCCGTGGAAGATCTCTTCCTCGGCACTGACGATGTCGCAACGGAAGGTGGATGCCATCTGGTGTCTCGCTTTGCTCGGAGGGAAGAACCGCTGCCGGCGTCACGCGATGCGCGGCGCCGGCCGGTGATCAGGCGGCTTCGCCGGTGATCTTCTTGCCCTTCTCGACGGCTTCCTCGATCGAGCCGACCATGTAGAACGCCTGCTCCGGCAGGTGGTCGTACTCGCCGTCGACAATGCCCTTGAAGCCGCGGATGGTGTCCTTCAGCGGCACGTACTTGCCCGGCGAGCCGGTGAACACCTCGGCGACGTGGAACGGCTGGCTGAAGAAGCGCTCGATCTTGCGCGCGCGCGACACGGCCTGCTTGTCCTCTTCCGACAGCTCGTCCATGCCGAGGATCGCGATGATGTCCTTCAGCTCCTTGTACTTCTGCAGGGTCATCTGCACGCGGCGCGCGGTGTCGTAGTGCTCGTTGCCGATCACGTTCGGGTCCATCATGCGCGAGGTCGAGTCGAGCGGATCGACCGCCGGGTAGATACCCAGCGAGGCGATGCTGCGCGAGAGCGCGACGGTGGAGTCGAGGTGGGCGAAGGTGGTCGCCGGCGACGGGTCGGTGTAGTCATCCGCGGGCACGTACACGGCCTGGATCGAGGTGATCGAGCCGGTCTTGGTCGAGGTGATGCGCTCCTGCAGCACGCCCATTTCCTCGGCCAGGGTCGGCTGGTAGCCCACCGCCGACGGCATGCGGCCCAGCAGCGCCGAGACCTCGGTGCCGGCCAGGGTGTAGCGGTAGATGTTGTCGACGAAGAACAGCACGTCGCGGCCCTTGCCCGACGCGTCCTTCTCGTCGCGGAAGTACTCGGCCATGGTCAGGCCGGTCAGGGCGACGCGCAGGCGGTTGCCCGGCGGCTCGTTCATCTGGCCGTAGACCATCGCCACCTTGTCGAGGACGTTGGAGTCCTTCATCTCGTGGTAGAAGTCGTTGCCCTCGCGGGTACGCTCACCGACGCCGGCGAACACCGACAGGCCTTCGTGCGCCTTGGCGATGTTGTTGATCAGCTCCATCATGTTGACGGTCTTGCCGACGCCGGCGCCGCCGAACAGGCCGACCTTGCCGCCCTTGGCGAACGGACACATCAGGTCGATGACCTTGATGCCGGTTTCCAGCAGTTCGTTGGCCGCGGCCTGCTCTTCATAGGTCGGCGCGTCGCGGTGGATTTCCCACTGGTCGGTCGACTCGACCGGGCCGGCCTCGTCGATCGGGGTGCCGAGCACGTCCATGATGCGGCCCAGGGTGCCCTTGCCGACCGGCACGGCGATGCCGCGGCCGGTGTTGGTCGCCACCAGGTTGCGCTTGAGGCCGTCGGTGGAGCCCAGCGCGATCGCGCGGACCACGCCATCGCCCAGCTGCTGCTGCACTTCCAGCGTGATGTCGGTGTTCTCGACCTTCAACGCGTTGTACACGCGCGGCACGGACTCGCGCGGGAACTCGACGTCGACGACGGCACCGATGATCTGAACGATCTTGCCCTGGCTCATGATGTTTCCTCGTAGCTCTCAATTGCTGCTTTGCCGGCCGCACGTCGCGACCCGCAGGATGGGTTGTCAGACCGCCGCGGCGCCGCCGACGATTTCCGAGATTTCCTGGGTGATCGCCGCCTGCCGGGCCTTGTTGTAGACCAGTTGCAGGGTGTCGATCAGCTTGTTGGCGTTGTCGCTCGCCGCCTTCATCGCGACCATGCGCGCGGCATGCTCGGAGGCGACGTTCTCCAGCACCGCCTGGTACACCAGCGACTCGACATAGCGGGTCATCACGTGGTCCAGCACCGCTTGGGCGCTCGGCTCGTAGATGTAGTCCCAGTCGTGCCGGGCGATCTGCGTTTCCGGCTCCGGCAGCGGCAACAGCTGGTCGAAGCTGGCCTTCTGGGTCATCGTGTTGACGAAGCCGTTGTAGGCCAGGAACACGCGGTCGATGTTGCCGTCGCTGTAGCCGTCGAGCATCACCTTGACCACGCCGACCAGCTGCTCGAGCTTCGGTGCATCACCCAGGTGGCTGACCGACGCCAGCATGTTGACCTTGAGCCGGCGGAAGAACACCGAGGCCTTCTGGCCGATGGTCACCACGTCGACCTCGACGCCCTGGTCGTGCCACTGGCGGATCTCGACCAGCAGCTTGCGGAACAGGTTGTTGTTGAGGCCGCCGGCGAGGCCGCGGTCGGACGACACGATCAGGTAGCCGACCCGCTTCGGATCCTTGCGCTCGATCATGTACGGGTGGCGGTAATCGGAATTGGCCTGGGCCAGGTGGCCGATCACCTGCTTCATCACCCGCGCATACGGACGCGAGGTCTTCATCCGATCCTGCGCCTTGCGGATCTTCGAGGCCGAGACCATCTCGAGCGCGCGCGTCACCTTGCGGGTGTTCTGCACGCTCTTGATCTTGGTTTTGATTTCGCGTCCGCCTGCCATCGTCGTGCCCGCCTTACCAGGTGCCGGTCTGCTTGAACTCTTCGATGCCCTTCTTGAACTGGGCCTCGATCTCGTCGTTCCAGTTGCCGCTGGCGTTGACCTTCTCGACCAGCTCGCCCTGGGTGTTGGCGAAATGGGCGTGCAGGCCTTCCTCGAACGCCATGATCTTGTTGACCGCGACGTCGTCGAGGTAGCCCTCGTTGACGGCGTAGATCGACAGCGCCTGCATCGCGATCGACATCGGCGCGTACTGCTTCTGCTTCATCAGCTCGGTGACGCGCTGGCCGCGCTCGAGCTGCTTGCGGGTGGCTTCGTCCAGGTCCGAGGCGAACTGCGCGAACGCGGCCAGCTCACGGTACTGGGCAAGCGCGATGCGGATGCCGCCCGACAGCTTCTTGATGATCTTGGTCTGGGCCGAGCCACCGACGCGCGACACGGAGATGCCGGCGTTCACGGCCGGGCGGATGCCCGCGTTGAACAGGTCGGTCTCGAGGAAGATCTGGCCATCGGTGATCGAGATCACGTTGGTCGGCACGAACGCGGAGACGTCGCCGGCCTGGGTCTCGATGATCGGCAGCGCGGTCAGCGAACCGGTCTGGCCCTTGACCTCGCCGTTGGTGAACTTCTCGACGTAGTCCTCGGACACGCGCGCGGCGCGCTCGAGCAGGCGGCTGTGCAGGTAGAACACGTCGCCCGGATAGGCTTCACGGCCCGGCGGGCGCTTCAGCAGCAGCGAGATCTGGCGGTACGCCACGGCCTGCTTGGACAGGTCGTCGTACACGATCAGCGCGTCCTGGCCGCGGTCCATGAAGTACTCGCCCATGGTGCAGCCGGCGTAGGCGCTGATGTACTGCATCGCCGGCGACTCGGACGCGGTCGCGGCGACCACGATGGTGTGGTCCATCGCGCCGTTTTCTTCCAGCTTGCGCACGATGTTGGCGACGGTCGAGGCCTTCTGGCCGATCGCCACGTACACGCACTTGATGCCGGTGCCCTTCTGGTTGATCACCGCATCGATCGCCATCGCGGTCTTGCCGGTCTGGCGGTCGCCGATGACCAGCTCGCGTTGGCCGCGGCCGATCGGGATCATCGCGTCGACCGACTTGTAGCCGGTCTGCACCGGCTGGTCGACCGACTTGCGCCAGATCACGCCCGGGGCGACGCGCTCGACCGGCGCCGACAGCTTGGCGTCGATCGGACCCTTGCCGTCGATCGGCTCGCCCAGCGCGTTGACCACGCGACCGAGCAGTTCCGGGCCGACCGGCACTTCGAGGATGCGGCCGGTGGTCTTGGCGACGTCGCCCTCGACCAGATGCTCGTAGTCACCCAGGACCACGGCGCCGACCGAGTCGCGCTCCAGGTTGAGCGCGAGCGCGAACGTATTGTTCGGCAGCTCGATCATTTCGCCCTGCATGACGTCGGCGAGGCCGTGGATGCGCACGATGCCGTCGGACACCGAGGTGACCGAGCCTTCGTTGCGCGACTCCGCGGACAGCTTGACCTTCTCGATGCGGGTCTTGATCAGTTCGCTGATTTCGGACGGGTTGAGCTGGGTGGTTGCCATCTTCTTTTCCTGGTTGGGCGGGTCGGACCCGCCTTCGCGTTCGGCGGACACCGGTCCGCCCACGTGTTGCCTTGTCAGTGGGCCAGTGCGCCCTGCAGCCGTTCGAGCTTGCCCTTGAGCGAGCCGTCGATCACCACGTCGCCGGCGTCGATCACCGCGCCGCCGATCAGCGACGGGTCAACCGCCGTCTCGATCTCGACCTCGCGGTTGAAACGACGCTTCAGTCCCGCGCGGATCGCCTCGAGCTCGGCCGCGGGCAGCTCGCTGGCCGCGGTCACCCGCGCCTTGACGATCCGCTCGGCCTCGGCGCGCAGTTGCTCGAACAGCCCGGCGATCTCCGGCAGCAGCGCCAGCCGGTGGTTCTCGGCGAGCAGGCCGATGAAGCGCCGCAACTCCTCGTCGGCGCCGTCGGTGGCGAGCAGGGCGACCGCGTCGCCGTTCGACAGTTGCGGGTGCGACAGCAGCGACTGCACGCGCGGGTCGGCCGCGACCTGCGCGGCGAACGCGAGTGCCTGCGACCACGACGCGGCACGGCCGTCGTTGCGCGAGGCGGCGAACGCGGCGCGTGCATACGGGCGGGCGAGGGTCAGGGACTGGCTCATTGCTTGGGGCTCATCGCTTGGGGCATCGGGTCAGTGCGCGGTCACAGCTGCGCGGCGAGGTCGTCGAGCAGCGCCTTGTGGGCGTTGGCATCGATCTCGCGCCGGAGCAGCTTCTCGGCACCGCTGACGGCCAGCACCGAGACCTGCTTGCGCAGGTCCTCGCGCGCACGGTTCTGTGCGGCGACGATCTCGGCGTCGGCCATCGCCTTCTGGCGGGTGGCTTCCACCGCGGCGTCGGTCTTGGCCTGCTCGACGATCTGGTTTCCGCGCTGGTGCGCCTGCTCGATGATCTCGTTGGCCTTGACCCGTGCCTCGCGCAGCGCGGCATCGGCGCTCTGCTGCGCCTGGGCGAGGTCCTGCTGGCTGCGCTCGGCAGCCGCCAGGCCCTCGGCGATCTTCTTCTGGCGCTCTTCGATGGCCGCGTTCAGCGGCGGCCAGATGAACTTCATCGTGAACCAGACAAGGATCGCGAAGGAGAGCATCTGACCGAAGAAAGTCATGTTGGGATTCATGACGGGTCCTCGACGTTACTGGCATGGACCGGCCGCGATGGCCGGTCCGGGGGCGCGACGACCCGCGCCGAAGCACGGGCCATCGTGCGGCTCATCAACCCTGGGTGGTCGCCTGGGCGGCCTTGACTTCGCCGACCAGCGGGTTGGCGAAGCCGAAGAACAGGGCGACGGCCAGGCCGATGATGAACGCGGCGTCGATCAGGCCGGCGAGCAGGAACATGCGGCCCTGCAGCATCGGCACCAGCTCCGGCTGGCGAGCGGCCGACTCGAGGAACTTGGCACCCATGATCGCGATGCCGAGGCAGGCGCCGAGCGCGCCGAGGCCGATGATGATGCCGATCGCGATGGCGGTCAGACCCTGAACGTTGGCGATGAACTCCATGGTGTTTCTCCTGGGTAAAGGCTGTTGCTTGAAGTGGATGGAACGAAGGTTGGAACTGGAAACCGGTGTTGCGGCAGGACTCAGTGGCTCTCGCGGGCGCCGGCGATGTAGACGACCGTGAGGATCATGAAGATGAAGGCCTGCAGCAGGATGATCAGGATGTGGAAGACCGCCCAGGCCGCGTTGGCGATGATGCCCGGCACGAAGGTGATCCAGCTGGCGAACAGGCCGGCGATCAGCATGAACACCAGTTCGCCGCCGTACATGTTGCCGAACAGTCGCATCGCCAGTGACACCGGCTTGACCAGCCACTCGATGACGTTCATCAGCAGGTTGAACGGGGCGAGCACGACGGCCATGAAGCCGTGCGCGTGGAACGGCGAGGTCAGCAGCTCCTTGCCGAAGCCGAAGCCGCCCTTGGCCGACCAGGCGTGGCCGATCAGGATCAGGAACACCGAGGCGGAGATGCCGAAGGTGGTGTTGAGGTCGGCGGTCGGGACCAGGCGCCAGTAGGTGTGGTGCGCGGCCTCTTCACCGGCGACGGTGTGCACGCCCCAGCCGACCATGTCGAGCGGGATCAGGTCCATCGTGTTCATGAACACGATCCAGACGAAGATCGTCAGCGCCAGCGGCGTGACCGAGCGGCGGTCGCCGTGGAAGGTGTCCTTGACCTGGCCGTCGACGAACTCGACGATGATCTCGACGAAGGCCTGGCCCTTGCTCGGCACGCCCGGCGTCGCGCGACGCGCGGCGAGGCCGAACCACAGGATGAACACGAGCCCCAGCACCAGGCCGACCAACCACGAGTCGAGGTTGAACTGCCCGCCGAACACCTCGACAGTGTTATGCGTCAGGTGGTGCTGGATGTATTCGTTCAGGCCGCCCGGACCGGTCTGCTCACTCACGAAAGACACCTTATCGTTTCAGAATCTGGGCCAGCACGAAGGCCAGCGTCGCAGCCAGCAAGCCGGCCAGCATCGGCAGTGGCGGCAACCCGAACCCGGCCATCCCGAGTACGAACACCACAAGCACCACCACCCACTTCACCACCACTCCGGCCAGCAGGCGCGCGATTGCCGCGCCCGCGGGCTGGACTCCACCGCCGAGGGCCATGAAGGCCGCCGCGGCGCCTCCGGTGACCAGCGCACCGCCCCCCACCAGAGCCCCAAGCGCCGAAGGCATGCCGTGGGGAAGGAGGGCCAGTGCGACCAGCGCCGTCGCACCCGCCTGGAAGACAGTCGCGCGCAACGCCAGCCGGCGGCCTGCGGACATGGGATCGTGCACGCGGGGTTCGTCGGTCCGGAGGGTTGGGCGACAAGCGCCCGATGGAGCCGCGGAATTATAGAGTCGAAGGCCGCCGCCGGCAACCGCCAGAGGCCATTACCGGTAGATGCCGTGTCCGCTTCAGATGAACAGGGCCGCACGCCCGGGAACCTTCGGCCTGGGGCGCCGGTCTGAGCATTCGGCACGCCCGCCGCCTCTCTCTCCTCGTCAAGGCAAACAGGCAGCGGCGGGCACGCGGAGCCCCGGCCTGATCAGCCGGGGCTTCTCTTTGCCGCCGACCGCCCGGAGCAGACGCGGAGCCGTCACTCGTAGCGCAGCGCCTCGATCGGGTCCAGCCCGGCCGCCTTCGACGCCGGCATGATGCCGAAGACCACGCCGACCAGCGCCGAGAAGCCGGCCGCGGCGACCACCACCCATGCCGGCACCTGCGCCGGCGGGAATCCGGGGATCAATGCGGCGATGCCTGTGCCCGCGGCGAATCCGAGCACGATGCCGATCAGCCCGCCGAGCAACGCCAGCAGCCCGGCCTCCAGCAGGAACTGCACCAGGATGTCGCGCCGGGTCGCGCCCAGCGCCTTCAGGATGCCGATCTCGCGGGTGCGCTCGGTCACCGACACCAGCATGATGTTCATGATGCCGATGCCGCCGACCAGCAGCGAAATGCCGACGATGCCGCCGAGCACCGCCGTCGCCATCCCAGCGATCTTGTCGAACTGCTCGACGAACGCATCGGCGGCCTGGACGCTGAAGTCGTCGTCCTCGCCGGGCTTGATATCCCGTGAAACCCGGATCGCACGCTTGACCCGCTCGCGCACCGCTTCCACCTCGGCAAGGTTGGTGGCGGTGAACGATGCCACCAGGATCGGATCCTTGCTGTTGCCCATCAGCGCGCGGCCGACGCCGAACGGGATCAGCGCGTAGTTGTCCTGGCTGAAGCCGAGGATCTCGCCCTGCTTTTCCATCATGCCGACGACCTTGAACCATTCGGTGCCGATCTGGAAATACTCGCCGACCGGGTTGTCCGGCATCCGCAGGTCGTCGCGCAGCTCGGTGCCGATCACCGCCACCCTGCGGCGCCCCCGGTCGTCGCTGGCGACGATGAAGCGCCCGTACTGCGGGTAGCTGGCGCGCACCAGCTGGTAGTCGGCGGTCGTGGCCTGGATCTGCGGTGTCGCGGTGCGCCCCTTGTAGCTGGCTCCGGCGGCCTGGACCGCCATGATCGGCGCGACCTGGTCGATGCCCGCCACGCGGTAGCGCAGCACGTCGAGGTCCTCGAAGGTGATCTTGTTGAGCTTGCCGGTCTGGAAGTTCTCGGTGGTGTTCTCGGCCTGCAACGTCATCGTGCTGCCGCCGAGGTCGGCGAACTGGTCCTTGATCGAGGCGGAGAAGCCCTGCACCAGCGACACCACCGCAATCACCGACGCGGTGCCGATCAGTATCCCCAGCGTGGTCAGGAAGCTGCGCATCCGATGCGACAGCAGGCTGGTCAACGCGGCGCGGAAGGCTTCGACGAGTGCGTACATCTAGTGCGCCTGGCGTTGGACGGAGGCTGCGATCTCCGGATGCTTCGAGTCTTCGACGATGCGTCCGTCGCTGACCCGGATCGTGCGCTCGCAGTGCGCGGCGATGTCGGCCTCGTGGGTGACCAGGACCACGGTCTGGCCCTGGCGGTGCAGTTCATCGAACAGCGCCATGATCTCGGCGGAGGTCTTTGAATCCAGATTGCCGGTGGGTTCGTCGGCGAGCAGGATCGATGGCGTGCCGACCAGCGCCCGTGCCACCGCCACGCGCTGGCGCTGCCCGCCCGACAGCTGGTTCGGGCGATGGCCGAGCCGATGCGCCAGGCCGACCTTTTCCAGCGCCTCGGCGGCAAGCCGGTGGCGCTCGGCGGTCGGCAGGCCGCGATACACCAGCGGCTGCATCACGTTTTGCAGCACCGTCATGCGCGGCAGCAGGTGGAAGCTCTGGAAGATGAAGCCGATTTCCTGGTTGCGCACGCGCGCGAGCTCGTTGTCATCCATCTGCGAGGTGTCGCGGCCGTTGAGGACGTAGCGGCCCTCGCTGGGCGTGTCCAGGCAACCCAGCAGGTTCATCAGCGTCGACTTGCCAGAACCCGACGGCCCGATGAGGGCGACGTACTCGTTGCGCGCGATGTGCAGGTCGACGTTCTGCAGCGCCATGAACGCGTCCTCGCCCATCACGTAACGCTTGCCGATGTTGGACAGTTCGATCATTGCGACGCGCTCTCGCCGTCGCCGTCCTCGTCGTCGTTATCGCTCGCGGTGTCTTCCCGGTCGCTGTCCTCGGCTCGCGTCACGGCATCGCCGTCCTGCAGGGTGCGCAATGTCCTGGCCGGCCCGACGATCACCTGGTCACCCGCTTCCAGGCCCTTGGTCACTTCCTCCCAGCGGTCATCGGACGCGCCGGTTTCGACTTCCACCTTCTTCGCCTTGCCGTCGCGCTGCAGCCAGACGTGGCGCGTGACCTTCTTGTCCTCGCCGGTATCGCTGACGATCGCCTCGACCGGCACCGCGAGCTTCTTCGTCCCATCGCTGAGGAAGATGTCGGCACGCGCGCTCATGCCCGAGCGCAGTTCGATCCCGTCCGGCACCTCGATGTCGACCGTGACCTTGTAGGCCCGTCCCTGGCCCTCGATGGTCGGCGCCAGCGCGATCATCTCGACCACGCCTTCCAGCGCGGTCTCCGGATAGGCCGCGGCATAGATGTCGACCTGCTGGCCAGCGGCGACCTTGGCGATGTCGGCCTCGTCGACCTGCAGTTCGGCCTGGATTGCGGTGGTATCGGCAATGGTCATCAACTGGGCGCCCGCCAGCGACGAGGTGGACGGGATCGCCGTCTCGCCGACCTTGATCGGCAGCGACACCACCTGGCCCGCGATCGGTGAGCGCACCTCGGTCTTCTCCAGCTGCTCGCGCGCCTCGCTGAGCACCGCATCGGCGCGAAGCAGCTCTTCCTCGCTGCTCTTGAGTTCCACCTGCGCGATCCGGAGCTGGTTGCGGACCTGGTCGAACGAATCCTGGTCGATCAGTTCCAGTTTCACCAGCTGTTCGCTGCGTTCGAACTGCTTCTTCCGCAACGCCAGCGCGACCCGCTGCCGCTCGATGCTGATCACGCTTTGCCGGCGCGTGGCCTGCTCGCGCTCGATCGCATTCAGATACGTTTCCGGATCGAGCTTCAGCAGCAACTCGCCGGCTTCGACCATGCTGCCCTCCTCGACCGCGATCATGCTGACCTGGGCCACCAGCTCCGCGGTCAGCTTGACCTCGTCGCGGTAGGCCAGCACGCCCGAGGCGAGGATCGTGGGGCGGATGTCGCGGGCGACGGCCTCGGCGATGTCGACCTCGACACCGGCATCGCCCTTGGCCTGCTTGACCACGAACGGCACCACCAGCACGGCGAGTATCAGGCCGCCGGCCAGCCACTTCCTGTTGAACTTCATGCGGCCGACTCCTAGAGCAGCGCGAACATCGCCATGACGCCGTAGATCACCGCGCTCGGCAGCACCGCGACGATCACCGCCTGCAGCCAGCCGCTACGGGTCCAGGTGCGCCAGCCCAGCGCAAGCAGGAACCAGCTCCAGATATTCAGCAGGCTGAAACCCTTGGCCAGGCTGCTCCACGGATGGTCGGCCGGCAGTTGCACCAGCAGCGGGTCGACGTTGGTCAGCATCAGCGATTCGAGCCCCGTCTGCGGCTCCATCATCGCGATGCCGATAATCGCGACAACCACGCCGAGCAACACCGGCATGCTGGACCAGGAAACCAGGCTCAGACCGTGGCGGAAGGACGTTGCAGCTCCGGCGATCTTGCCGGCGAGCATGAAGTACAGCGCATACAGCAGTGACACCACCACCGTGACGATTACCGCGGACGGCGCACCGATATACCCCATTGCGCGTGCACCCGGCATCGACGCGCGCACCTGCTCCATTTCGGCGGCGGTCAGGTCCTTGCCGCTGGCCAGCAGCATGTGGTTGGCGAACCATTCCGGATCGACCGTGCTGTAGTACAGCAGCACCATTACGCCCGATGCCAGCGATACCAGCAGCAACGGCAGCCAGAACGTCGGCTTCTCTTTCAGGTCGACAAAGACCTTGCCCGGCTGCAGGAAAATATCGACCAGATGGCTCATTGGTAACTCCATGTCGGTGGCGTTGGCGGTCCCCGGGGTTCCAACCGCTTCCAGCCACCTCCAGCCGCGCGATCGCACCGTCTGGTGCGCGCGGCACTGGCGATGTGCGTTGGAACCCCGGACCCAGTCTATACGCCGACCCGGCACCGTACCCCTGTCGATAGGCATGCACGCCCGATACGGAGCAACCGGAGTTTCAGGATTTCGAAACGGCGGGTTTCATGCCGCCCGCCGGTCCCGCTCCCTATTTCTTCTTCGGGATATACAGATCGGTGATCGTGCCGTCGTAGACCTCGGCCGCCATCGCCACCGACTCGCTCAGGGTCGGATGCGGATGGATGGTGTGGCCGATGTCGCCGACCTCGCAGCCCATCTCGATCGCCAGCGCAACTTCCGAGATCAGGTCGCCGGCATGCACGCCGACGATGCCGCCGCCGATGATGCGGTGGGTGGCCTCGTCGAACAGCAACTTGGTGAAGCCTTCGGTGCGGCCGATGCCGATCGCGCGGCCGGAGGCGGCCCACGGGAACTTGCCGACGCCGACCTTGAGGCCCTTGTCCTTCGCCTCGGCCTCGGTGACGCCGACCCAGGCGATTTCGGGATCGGTGTAGGCCACCGACGGGATCACCCGCGCGACCCACTCCTTCTTCTCGCCGGCCGCGACTTCGGCCGCGAGCTTGCCTTCGTGGGTGGCCTTGTGGGCGAGCATCGGGTTACCGACCAGGTCGCCGATCGCGAAGATGTGCGGCACGGTCGTGCGCATCTGCCGGTCGACCGGGATGAAGCCGCGGTCGGTGACTTCGACGCCGGTCTTGTCCGCGCCGATCTTCGCGCCGTTGGGTGCGCGGCCAACCGCGACCAGGACGCGGTCGTATGTCTTCGCTTCCAGCTCGCTGGCGCCTTCGAACTTGCAGGCGATGCCGCCCTTCTGCGCCTTGGCCTCGACCACCTTGGTCTTGAGATGCACCGCGACGCCCTGCTTTTTCAGGCGGTCGGCCAGCGGCTTGACCAGGTCCTTGTCGGCGCCCGGCATCAGCTGGTCCATGAACTCGACCACGGTCACCTCGCTGCCCAGCGCGCGGAACACCGTCGCCATCTCCAGGCCGATGATGCCGCCGCCGACGACGAGCAGCTTCTTCGGCACCTCGGCCAGCTCGAGCGCGTCGGTGGAGTCCATCACCCGCTCGTCGTCCCACGGGAAGAACGGCAGTTTCACCGCCTGCGAGCCGGCGGCGATGATGCATTGTTCGAAGCGGATCAGTTGGCTCTTGCCGCCTTCGGTGGCGACCTCCAGCTCGTTGGCCGAGATGAACGTACCGGTGCCGTTGACCACCCTGACCTTGCGCTGCTTGGCCATGCCAGCCAGGCCCTTGGTCAGTTGGCCGACGACCTTGTCCTTGTAGCTGCGCAGCTTGTCCAGGTCGACTTCGGGTTTGCCGAAATCGATGCCGAAATCGCTGGCGTGGGCGGCTTCGCCGACCACCGCGGCGGCATGCAGCAGCGCCTTCGATGGAATGCAGCCGACGTTGAGGCAGACGCCGCCGAGGCGCTCGTAGCGCTCGACCAGCACGGTGTCGAGGCCGAGGTCGGCCGCGCGGAACGCGGCGGTGTAGCCGCCGGGACCGGCGCCGAGTACCAGCATCGCGCATTCGACATCGGCCTTGCGGCCGGAGGCGGCGGCGGGCTTGGGCGCGTTGGGGCTGCTGCTCCCTCTCCCGCTTGCGGGAGAGGGCTGGGGTGAGGGAGCCGGCGGCGCCTTCGGCGCGCCCTCACCCGCCGCGCTGCGCGCGTCGACCTCTCCCGCAGGCGGGAGAGGTGACTTCGACTCGGTGGCATTCTTGGTCGCAGCCGGTTTCTCGTCCTTCGACGATGCGCCCGATCCGTCGGTGCCGCCGGCATCGCCCTCGGCTTCCAGCACCGCGATCACCGCGCCTTCGGCCACCTCGTCGCCAACCTTGACCCGCAACTCCTTGATCACGCCGGCGGCGCTCGACGGCACTTCCATCGTCGCCTTGTCCGACTCCAGCGTCAGCAGGCCCTGGTCCAGCTTGACGGTGTCGCCGACCGCGACAAGCAGTTCGATCACCGGCACGGCGTCGAAATCGCCGATGTCCGGAACCTTGATCTCGATGGATTTGGCCATGATGTCCTCTCTACAAAGTCAGTGGGTCGCCGCGGGAACCACGGTGTTCTGGTCGTAGACCAGGCGCCACCGCGAATCTTCCTTCGCAAAGACCAGTGTGAGCAGCGCGATCCGGTTGCTGTGGTAGTCGCCGGCGGCGTCCTTTTTCTGCGAGTCGTACCTGACCCGCGCAATGCCCATGTCGCCGAAGTCGGCGACATCCTGCACCTCGAAAACCATGCGCCAGTCGGTTCCGGCGAACCATTCCACGTGCAACTGCCGGTACTGCTCGCGCGTTTCCAGCACGGCGCCATTTGGCAGGATCGTGGTGAGCTCCGGGTGCGCGGTCACGGTCGCCATCAGCGCATCGAGGTCGCGCGCGTTTATCGCCGCCAGGTGCCGGTCCAGTGTCTGCCTCAGGGTTGGCCGGGGCTGGCCCGGTGAGCCGGGCCCGGCGACGGCGGCCGCGGACATTGCGCAGGACAGCAGCAGGAGCATCGCGATGATCATGCGCTTCATGGCTGTTTCCCGGAGGCTGGTGCCGCCCCCGCGGGCGGCTGCCCGGCAGGAGACGATTCGTCCGATGTCGCATCACGGACAGGCCGCTCGACCTCTTCGCGGGCGTCGTTGCCCGCCAGGTCGGCACGTTCGCGCTCGCTCAGTTCCGGCACGGCATCGGTAGCAGGCGTCGCCGGCGGTGCCACGCCGCGCAGGAGTGCGATCGCGTCGTCACCGCGCAGCCCGAACACGCTGCGCAGATGCAGGTCGCGCTGTGGCAACGGGATCTCGATGCCGTGGTGCTTGAACGCGGTATCCAGTTCCCACAGGTAGGCGGCCTTGATCGCGGCGTTGCGCTTGGTCGCCTCCTCCGTCAGCCACACCGCCAGCAGGTACTCGACCGCACCGTCACCGAAGTCGGACAGCCACACCTGCGGCCGGTGGCGGCCTTCCATCGACAGCGTGAAAGGCACCTTCGCCGCGGCTTCCAGCGCGGCCTTCTTGACCCGCTCCTTGTCGACCCCGTAGGCGACCTTGAACGGCACGCGCATGCGGCGCAGCACGTCGCGATGGGTCCAGTTGACCACCCGCCCGGTCATGAACTGGGCGTTCGGCACCATGATGTCGATGTTGTCGTTGGTGGTGATGCGGGTGGCGCGGATGTTGATGTCGCGCACCGTGCCGCGCACGTCGGCGTCGATCTCGATGAAATCGCCGACCTTCAACGACTGGTCGAACAGCAGCACCAGGCCGCCGATGAAGTTCGCGAAGATCTCCCGCAGGCCGAAGCCCAGACCGATGCCGAGCGCGCCGGCGAACACCGCGAACTCGCCGATCGGCACGCCGGCCACGCGCAGCGCGACCATCACGCCGACCAGCAGCAACAGGTAATGGGCGACCCGCGACACCGCGTAGATCGCGGCATGGTTGACGTTCTGCCGGCGCTTCCCGTAACGGACCAGCGCGCGGCGAAGCAGCATGGAGATCAGCAGCGCGATCAGCACCGCGAGGACCGCGGCGACCACGCCACCGACGGTCAGCTGGAAACTCGCGAAGTTGAGCAGCCGGTACTCCAGCACCGGTTGCAGGCCCTGCAAGCCCTGGCGGGTGGCGGCATCGACCGATTCGGCGACGCGTACGCCAGCATTCTCGACCTGTTCCGTGGACGGGGTGGCGCGCATGGACGCGGCTCAGCCCCCGCCAGGCGCTTCGGCGAGCGCCTCGTCCAGCTCGTCGAGGTCGCGCTGCAAATCTTCCCAGCGCTCGGCGCGGTCTTCGGCATCGTCCTCGTCGGCGGTCTTGACCAGGTCCTCGGCCTGCTCGACCAGCAGTTCGCCCGGGCCGCAGCCCGGCTCCAGTCCGCTGAAGCGCTCGCCCGCGATCACGAACGACAGGATCTCATCGTCATGGAACGCGGCCGCGCGGTCGGCCGGCACGCCGGCCTGGAGCGTGCGTTGCCAGCCATCGACCAGGCGGATGGCCAACGCGGCCGGCATCGGCACCTCGAGGATCTCGGGCTGCTGGTCGACCAGCAGCACGCGCTGCATGGCGCCACCGCGGCTGTCCCACTGGTCCACGCGCTCGGGCGGACGCGCATAGCGCAGGGTCCAGTCACCGCCATCGGCGGGTTGCAGCAGCATCAACGCACTTTCGGCACCGCGCTTGGGCAGCCAGGTCAGGTGCAGGGCCGGCGCCGCGTCCGCGACCAGCAGGCCTTCCACCGCATCGCCGTGGTTGCCGGTGGCCGGCGGCCAGCCATGGCCGAGTTGCAGCTCGCATTCGGCAGCCTGCGCCAGCGGCATCGCCAGCAGCGCGAGCGGCAGCAACCACGCGCGCGGCGACATCACAGCAGGACCCGCCGCATGTCGGCGAGGACCTGGCCGAGATAGGAGGTGAAGCGCGCGGCGGCGGCGCCGTCGATCACGCGGTGGTCGTAGCTCAGCGACAGCGGCAGGACCAGGCGCGGGGCGAACTCCTTGCCGTTCCAGACCGGCTTCGTGTCCGAACGCGAGACGCCGAGGATCGCAACCTCCGGCGCGTTGACGATCGGGGTGAACGCGGTGCCGCCGATGCCGCCCAGCGAGCTGATGGTGAAGCAGCCGCCGCTCATCTGCGCCGGGCCGAGCTTGCCCTCGCGCGCCTTGGCGGCGAGCTCGCCGGTCTCGGCGGCGATTTCCATCACGCCCTTTTTGTCGCAGTCGCGCACCACCGGCACCACCAGCCCGTTGGGCGTATCGGCGGCAAAACCGATGTGGAAGTACTGCTTGAGCACGAGGTTCTCGCCGGTCGCGTCGAGCGAGGCGTTGAAGTCGGGGAACTTCTTCAGCGCGCTGACGCTGGCCTTCATCAGGAACGCGAGCATGGTCAGCTTGGTCGCGCCGCCCTTGGCGATGGCCTTCTCGTTTTCCTTGTTGAGCTGGACGCGCAGCGCTTCCAGCCCGGTGATGTCGGCATCGTCGAACTGGGTGACGTGCGGGATCATCGCCCAGTTGCGCGCCAGGTTGGCGCCGGAGAGCTTCTGGATCCGCGACAGCGCGCGGGTCTCGATCGGGCCGAACTTGCTGAAGTCGATCTTCGGCCACGGCAACAGGTCGAGCCCGCCGCCACCGCCGGCCTTCGCCGCGCCGCCGGCCGCACCGGACATCGCGGCCTTGACGAATTTCTGCACGTCTTCCTTGCCGATCCGGCCGCCGCGCTGGCTGCCTTCGACGCGCATCAGGTCGACCCCGAGTTCGCGCGCGAACAGGCGCACCGCGGGGCTCGCGTACGGCACCTTGCCCGGCAGCAGCTCGTCGGCGTCGAACACCACCGGCGGCGAGTGCGGCAGCGCGTCGGAACCGCCGCTGTCGGCCGATGCGGCCTCGCGCTTGGCGAGGTTGTCGGATTCGCCGACCGCGGCCGGCGGGACCTTCGCGCCGGTTTCGGACGATGCCACGCGATCCTTGGCCTGCTCGGGCTCGGCAGGTTCCGGTTCGGCCTGCTTCGAGCCGGCCGCTTCCGCCTTCGCGTCGGCCGGTTTCTGCGCCGCCTCTTCGCTGGCCTCGCCACCGGCCGGCTCGATCATCGCGACCACCGCGCCTTCGGCGATCTCGTCGCCGACCTTGACCTTGATCTCGCGCACCACGCCGTCGAACGGCGCCGGCACTTCCATCGTCGCCTTCTCCGACTCGAGCGTGACCAGGCCCTGGTCCGCCTTGACCGTGTCGCCCACCGCTACCAGCACCTCGATCACCGGCACGCCGTCGTAATCACCGATATCGGGGACGCGTGCTTCCTTCAATTCAGCCATGCTCGGCTCCGCCATGCGCGAAAGCCTTATTGTGGCTGCTGCGAAGGCGTGGCGCCAACTTTGACGCGCTGCGGCGCGCCGGCGGGGACCGCGTTCCGGCCACTTCCGCGAGGTAATCCAGCACAGGTTCAGGCGGCGGTTTCGCGACCGCGCGCCGCGGGTTATCACGGTCGCGGATGAAAGTTCCGTTGTTTCCGATCCGGCCGGCAAGCGATGTTCATTCGCGGGCCGATACGGTGTCTCCGCCTGCCAGTCCACCGGCCGGCTCCCCCACCAGAATTGGAACGAGGAGACATCTCCATGATCCGCATCCGTCACTTGACCCTGGCCCTGTTGGCCATCGCCCCCGCCGCCGCGTTCGCACAGGACGCCCCGGACCCCTACACCACCCAGACCACCGCCGCCGAAGCGGACACCGCCACCAGCGATGGAGCCAAGCGCTTCGCGGTCGTCGGCGGTTATTCGCTCAGCGAGCCGACCCGCAACCCGCAGATCGGCGACAGCCGCGCGCAGCTCGATGGCGACGGCGCCGCGACCCTCAGCGCCAGCTACTACGTGACCGACAACATCGCGGTCGAGGCCTGGGGCGCAGTCGACAAGTTCGGCCACCGGGTCAACATCGACGGCCAGAAGGCCGGCAGCGTGGAGGCCCAGCCGTACGCGGTCAGCGGCCAGTACCACTTCGGCAACGCCGGCCAGACCGTGCGCCCGTACGTCGGCCTGGGCTATTACCAGACCAACTTCGACGGCGAGAGCACGATTGAAAGTGGCGCGCTCGCCGGCCAGCGACTGGCGGTGGAATCGCCGGAAGGCGCGATCGCCAGCGCCGGCGTCGACGTCAAGCTGAGCCCGAGCTGGTTCGCCCGCGCCGACATGCGCTACCTGCAGGGCAAGTCGGACGTGATGCTCGACGGCGCCAACGCCGGCGAGGCCGAGCTGAACCCGGTGATGCTGGGCATCGGCCTGGGCGCGCGTTTCTAGCGCTCAACCCGTGCGGCATCCTCCAGCGGCGGGTCCTCGGGCCCGCCGCTGCCCTGTTCAGCCGGCCGCGATGGCGTTCACGGCGCCTTGTCACGCGGCCGTTACGGTAGAGCCCACTTTCGCCGGGAGCCCGTCATGACCACCAAGCTCGACAAGCCGATCCGCCGCGAGATCAACATCGACGACCGCGCCTACACCCTGACCATCGATCCGGATGGCCTCAAGCTGGTCGAGAAGGGTCATCGCAAGGGCCCGCAGTTGCGCTGGAAGGACGTCGTCAACGGCGATGCCGCGATCGCCGCCGCGCTGCAGGGCAGCCTCGCCGACTGAAGCCCCGCGTCAGGCGGCCCCGTCTTCGGCGCGGATGCGTTCGCGCCGGAGCAGGTACAGGCCACTGGCAACGATGATCGCGGCGCCCAGCCAGGTGACCGCATCGGGCAGCACGCCCCACAGCGCCACGTCCAGCAGCACGCCCCAGACCAGCGCGGTGTATTCCAGCGGCGCGATGCGGGAGGCCTCGCCGATCCGGAACGCCTCGGTGATCGCGTATTGGCCCAGCGCGCCGGCCAGGCCGACGCCGGCGATCACCCAGAGGTCGACCGGCCGGATCGACACCCAGCCCGGCGCCGCCAGCACGCCACCGCCGATGGCCATGAACACCAGCAACCAGACCATCATCGAGGCGGTCGAGTCGGTCCGTCCGAGGACCCGCACCGTGATCGCGCTGACCGCATAGCCCAGTGCGGCGACCACCACCGCCAGCGCGGCCCAGCTCAACAGGCCATCGCCGGTGGGCCGCAGCAGCACCAGTACACCGAGCAGGCCGATCGCGATCGCGGCCCAGCGCCGCGGCCCGACCTTCTCCCCCAGCAGCGGCACCGACAGCGCGGTGATCAGCAGCGGCGCGATGAAGAAGATCGAGTACGCGGTGGTCAGCGGCAGCGTCCGCAAGGCGTAGGCGAACGCCGCCATCATCCCGATCCCGATCGCCCCGCGCAGCAAATGCAGCGGCCAGCGCACCCGCAACAGCGGCCGCAGTCCACTGGTGGCCGCGACCCAGGCCAGCACGAACGGCAGCGACGACGCCCCGCGCAACGTCGCCACCTGCAGCGGCGGATAGCGCCCGGCCAGCTCCTTCAGCCCGGCGTCCATCAAGGAGAACACCGCGACCGCCAACAGCATGATCACCGCGGCCCGGCGCGACGACGGCTCGTGCCCGGCCGATGGTGGTGCAACGACTTCGGGCAGCGCGGGAGGGAGACTCATCGGACGGCCCGGTGACCTGTGGGGATCGCCGAGCATACCGGTGCGACGCCCCGATTCGCGGGGTGGCACCGTGGCCCGCGATTCCGCGTTATCCCATTCAACCGGACCCGACCGTGCGGCAGGGGAGCCTCGCGTGCAGCCATCGACCCAGACCCGCAGTGCAGGCACCTCCGCGCGGCAGCCGCGGCGGAGCCGGCGAGCCTGCATGGCTTGCGCACTGGTGCTTGCCCTGGCCGGTTGCGAGCGGCCGGTGCTGTCCGCCGACCCCGCGGTCGCCAACGGGACGTCCGGCGGCCGGCCGGTAGCCACGCTCGGCCCCGACGACGCGATCCGCAGCGCCACCGAAACCGCCGGAGCCGCGCCGCCACCGGTCAGCGCCGAGCAGATGCAGCAGTCGATCGACGCCAATGGCAAGGCCGTGCTGCAGCTCGATTTCGATGGCGACAAGGCGATGCTGCGGCCCGACGCCGATCCGCGGGTCGAGCAGGTCGCCCGCCTGCTGCGCGGCAACCCCGGCTTGCGGTTGTCGATCGAAATCCGCGCCGATGCCGGCGGCGACGCCAGCCGCGGCCGCACGCTGTCCCGCCAGCGCGCCGAGACCGTCCGGGCCGCGTTGATCGTCAAGGGCATCGATGCCGACCGGCTGCAGGCACGCGGTTTCGGCGCGGACCACCCGGTCGCCGGCAACGACAGCGCGGACGGTCGCACGCGCAGCCAGCGGGTCGAGCTGGTCCGGCTGGACTGATCCGCCCGGCGGGCCGGGCCACGCACCGCGATCGTTGCGCGGCTGCGTTACCCTTCCGGTTTGACCCCACGCGGAGCCCGCCATGCCTTCCTTCGACGTCGTCTCCGAAGTCGACACCCACGAGCTGACCAACGCGGTCGACCAGGCCAGCCGCGAGCTCACCACCCGTTTCGACTTCAAGGGCGTGGACGCGAAGTTCGCGCTGGAGGAGCAGGTCATCAGCCAGTCGGCGCCGAGCGACTTCCAGTTGCAGCAGATGACCGACATCCTGCGCGGCCGCCTGATCGCGCGCGGCATCGACGTGCGCTGCCTGGAGTTCGGCGACATCGAGACCAACCTGGCCGGTGCGCGGCAGAAGATCACGGTCAAGCAGGGCATCGAGCGCGAGCTGGCCAAGAAGATCCAGTCGACGCTGAAGGAGGCCAAGCTCAAGGTCGACAGTCAGATCAACGGCGACAAGTTGCGGGTCAACGGCAAGAAGCGCGACGACCTGCAGGCGGCGATCGCATTGCTCAAGGGCGCGGAGTTCGAGCAGCCGCTGCAGTTCGACAATTTCCGTGATTGAAGGCAGCCGGGGCTGCGTGTACTGACCCCGACCCGGAAACCGACATGGACGAAGACCCGATCGCCGCGACCCGCCGCTGGCTGCAGCGCGCGGTGATCGGGCTGAACCTGTGCCCGTTCGCCAAGGCGGTGCAGGCGAAGGACCAGATCCGTTACGTGCTCAGTGAGGCAACCACGCCCGACGAGCTGCTGGAGGAGTTGGCGGCCGAGCTGGCGTGGCTCAACGACACCGATCCGGCGGTGGTCGATACGACGCTGCTGATCCATCCGCGCGTGCTGACGGACTTCTACGACTACAACGACTTCCTCGACCAGGCCGATGCGGCGGTCGATGCGCTGGGGCTGGAGGGCGAGATCCAGGTCGCCAGTTTCCATCCGGACTACCGGTTCGCCGGCACCGCGTTCGACGACGCCGGCAACTGCACCAACCGGTCGCCGTATCCGATGCTGCACCTGTTGCGCGAGGCGAGCGTGGAGCGCGCGGTGGCGGCGTTCCCGGACCCAGATGCGATTGTCGACCGGAACATCGACACGCTGG
This sequence comes from Lysobacter sp. F60174L2, assembly GCF_052547135.1. Lineage (NCBI taxonomy): Bacteria > Pseudomonadati > Pseudomonadota > Gammaproteobacteria > Lysobacterales > Lysobacteraceae > Lysobacter > Lysobacter sp. F60174L2. The sequence continues at coordinate 910,165 of NZ_JBQWRA010000001.1, forward strand.
ACGGGTTGGGCTTCGAGGGGTATCGGAAGTTGCTGGAGCCGTAGCTTTCGAGGGGGGCGCGTGGAGCTTCCGGTTTCAGGTTTCAGGTTTCAGGTTTCAGGTTTCAGGTTTCAGGTTTCCAGTTCCAGTTCCAGTTCCGGGTTCGGGTTCGGGTTCGGGTTCCGGTGTCGGTTCCGGTGTCGGTGTCGGTGTCGGTTCCAGTGTCGGTGTCGGTGTCGGTGTCGGTGTCGGTTCCGGTTCCGGTGTCGGTGTCGGTGTCGGTGTCGGTGTCGGTGTCGGTGTCGGTGTCGGTGTCGGTGTCGGTGTCGGTGTCGGTGTCGGTGCGG
>NZ_JBQWRA010000001.1:910586-1102084 GCF_052547135.1 Lysobacter sp. F60174L2
GTCGGGTGTCGGGTGTCGGGACCGGGAACGGGAACGGGCTTCAGACTTTGGTTCGCTGTCCGCTCATCTTCGATGGTGGCGTCAGGTCGAAAATGGGCTTCGGGCGGGAGCGTCGCCCCGGCTGGGGTATTGCTTCCCGGCTCGGTCGGGCATCCATGCCCGACTCGCCGGCCGCGGACATCCATGTCCGCTGTGCGCAATACCCCAGCCGGGACGCCGCGTCGCGACGGGCTGGTGTGGGCGGTTTTTGGCTGGGCCGGCTTGATGTAGGAGCGACGTAAGTCGCGATTTCCTCGCCGTTTCCGGGTTCAGGGCGTCGCGACTTACGTCTCTCCTACAACGGAGGGACACCGCGATAACGTGGAAACGCGCGCGATGAAGGAAAACCCGATGCGTCGGCAGAGCCCGTCGCTGAAGAAGGGCCACCTCCGTGCCAGCCCATCAACCGGCGAACAACCGCTCGATATCCGCCTCGCCCAACATCCGCCACTCGCCCTCCGCCAGCTCCTCGAGCGCCAACCCACCCACCCGGCTGCGATGCAGCGCCTCCACATGGTTGCCGACCGCGGCGAACATGCGCCGGGCCTGGTGGTAGCGCCCTTCGGTCAGGGTCAGTCTGGCGTGCCTCGGGTCGACCACCTCCAGCCCGGCCGGCGCCAGCGGGGTCTTCTCCGACTCCAGCATCAGCGTGCCGCTGGCGAAGATCGCCTTCTCGTCGCCGCGCAGGTCCTGCGCCAGGGTCGCCTCGTAGACCTTCGACAACTTCGACTTCGGCGAGACGATCCGGTGCAGCAGCTGGCCGTCGTCGGTCAGCAGCAGCAGGCCGCTGGTGTCGCGGTCGAGCCGGCCGACGGTCGACAGCAGCGGCGAACGCAGGCGGTAACGCGGCGGCAGCAGGTCGTAGATGATCCGGCCGGGGTCGCGGGTCGAGCAGGTATAGCCGACCGGCTTGTGCAGCATCAACAGCATTCCCGCAGGTGGATCAAGCGGTTCGTCGTCGATCCGGATGGCATCGTGCGCGACCTTGTCGTCGGCGTACAGCACCTCGCCATCGGCATCGGTGATACGGCCCTCGCGGAACATCAGCGCCACCTGCTTGCGGCTGCCGTAACCGAGGTTGGCGATCAGCTTGACCAGTTTCATCGCCCGTGGTTCCTCGCGGCGGCGGCCTTGTCGAATGGTTTCGGCGCGCGTTCGGGTCGCGCCGGCAACGCCTTGACGGCCTCGATGATCTTGAAGCCGTCCTGTTGGGCGACGGTGCGCACGCTGCCGAAGCTCGCGTTGAGGACTTCCTCGTACGGCAGGTGGCGGTTGGCGACCAGCCACAACCGGCCACCGGGCTTGAGCGCTTCGGCGGCGACGGCGATGAAGCGGCGGCCGATGTCGGGACGGTCGGCGCGGCCCTGGGTGTGGAACGGCGGGTTGCTGACGATCACGTCGTAGCGTTCCGGCAGGCCGGTGGTGACGTCCTGCCAGTGGTAGCCGAGCGCGGCCTGCGACTCGAACGACGCGAGGTTGTGGCGCGCCAGGTCCAGCGCGCGCGCTTCGGCCTCGTACAGGTCGAGCGCGGTGATGCCGGGACAGCGTTGCAACAGTTCGACGGAGAGATAGCCGAAGCCCGCGCCGAGGTCGGCCGCGCGGCCGGACAGGTCGGCCGGCAACTGGGCGGCCAGCAGGGCCGAGGCCGAATCGATCCGGTTCCACGCGAACACACCGGGGCGGCTGGTGAAGCGCCCGTCGGCAACCGCTCGCGGCGCGTCCAGCGCCTGCCACTGCGCCAGCAGCGCGACATCGACTTTCGCGGCGCTGTCGGCCCGATGCAGCGGTGCGGTCCAGAACACGCGGCATTTGTTCTTGGTCAGGCTGCCGACCGGACCGGCGAGCCTGCGCAGGTCGTCCTCGCCCGAACGTGCGCCCTCGTTGTTGGCAAGGCAGGCGACGACCCGGCCGCCGGGCGCCACCGTAGCCACCGCACGCGCATACAGTGCCCGCGCTTCCTCGCGCTGGCGCGGAGGCAGCAGCAACACCAAGGGGTAGCGTCGGTCATCGCCGGGCTCCGCCAGCGTGAGTCCCGCGCGTTGCAGCGCGTCCGCATCGGGCTTGAAGCTCTGCTCGCAGACCAGCCCCGCACGCGGGCGCCGGTGCAGCGCCGCGCCCTCGCGCGCGCGCAGGAACAGCGTGCCGGCGGCGTCCGGCCACGGCAGCAGGTTCTGCTCGAACGGCAGCATCAGGGTGTCCAGCGCGGGATCGTCGAGGGTCATGCGGGCGGGCGTGGCAGCGGGTCGCCCAGTTTACTGGCGCCCGGCGGCGCGCACGCCTGCACGCATCCGTGACGGTTGGCCACGCAGGCTGCGGAAATGCCGGAAGGTCCCTCCATCGTGATCCTGCGCGAGCAGGCCGCCAAATTCGCCGGCCAACGCATCCACGAGGTCGGCGGCAACAGCCGGCTCGACATCCAGCGCATGGCCGGCCAGCGGGTGGAGGCGCTGCACAGTTGGGGCAAGCATTTCCTGCTGTGCTTCGAGCCGCCGGACGCCGGCAACTTCACCCTGCGCGTGCATTTCCTGCTGTGGGGCAGCTACCGCATCGACGAGCGCCGCGAGGGCCGCGCCGAGCGCCTGTCGCTGGCATTCGACAACGGCGAGCTGAATTTCTACTCGAGCTCGCTGAAATACATCGAAGGTGACCTAGACGCCGCCTACGACTGGAGCGCGGACGTGATGTCCGACGCCTGGGACCCGAAGGCCGCGCGCCGCAAGCTGCGGGAACGACCCGATGCCCTGGCCGCCGATGCCCTGCTCGACCAGGACGTGTTCGCGGGCGTCGGCAACATCATCAAGAACGAGGTGCTGTTCCGCATCCGGGTCGACCCGCGCACGCCGGTCGGGGCGCTGTCGGCGCGCAAGCTGGGCGAGCTGGTCACGCAGGCGCGTGAATACAGCTTCGATTTCTACCGCTGGAAGAAGGACTACGTACTCAAGAAGCACTATCAGGTCCATACCCGGACCGAATGCCCCCGGTGCGGTCGCGGGCTGAAATTCGAAGCAAAACTCGGCCGCAAGCAGCGCCGCGCGTTCTTCTGCGGGCATTGCCAGAAACTGTACGAATGACGTTCACTTTTTTCATCCGGACCCAACGTCTCCGCCCTCATCCTTGCCCCCACACTTCCAGCGGAGAACGCCATGCGCGCCCTATTCGTCGGTGGCACCGTCGACAACAGCGAACTGGACATGGACGGTGAGCCGCCAACCCACTATCCGGAGAACACCGGCGCCGGCCGCCCGCGTTATCGGCTGCACCAGCTCGGCCAGCGCGACGACGGCATCGCCTACGCGGTCTACGCCGCACCGGAGATGGCCGACGACGAAATCGAGCGGATCACCGACGAGCGTGATTACGCGCGACGCTTCAACGCCACGGCGGTACGAGCGGACCTGCCCGCACCTTGAGCGACTGTTCGATCGCCGGTCGGATGCTGCAGGCAGCACCCCTGTAGGAGCGACGCAAGTCGCGACCCGCCGATCCCCGGAGGCGATGAACGGTCGCGACTCATGTCGCTCCAACCTGGCCTGTCAGCCTTGCAGTTCGCGCAGCGTCACCGACGGCGGCGCATCCAGCACCCGGCGGGTGGCGAACAGGCCCGCCGCCAGCGCGGCCAGCATCCCGAGCGCGGCACCGACCGCGGCCATGCCCCAGTTGGCCTCCCATGGCAGGTCGAACACCCGGGTCGCGACCACGCCGGCCAGCACCGAGGCCGCGATCGCCGCGACCACGCCCGAGAGCAGCCCGATCGCCGCGAACTCCGACGCCTGCGCCAGGCGCAACTGCCTGCGGCTGCCGCCGAGGGTGCGCATGACCCCACCTTCCAGCAAGCGCTCGTCCTGGCTGGCGCTGACCGCCGCCATCAACACCAGCAACCCGGCCAGCAGCGAGAACCAGAACACCACCTCGACCACGGTGGACACCTGGTCGGCGGTCGCGCGTACCTGCTTGAGCACCGCGTCGATGTCGATCACGCTGAGGTTGGGGAAGCGTCCGACCAGATCGGCGGTGAAGCGTGGGTGTTCCGGCGACACGCTGACGGCGGTGATGTGGCTGGCCGGGAAGCCGTCGAGCGCACCCGGCGAGGCGACCACGAAGAAGTTGGGCCGGAAGCTCTCCCAGTCGACCTCGCGCAAGCTGGTGATGGTGGCGCTGAAGCGCTGGCCGGCGATGTCGAACGCGACCGTGTCGCCGATCTCCCAGCCAAGCGATTCGGCATAGCCCTGCTCGACCGACAGTTCCGGCGCAGCCGGCACCTTGGCCCCCCAGAACGTGCCGGCGACCACGCGGTTGTCGTCGCGCAGTTCATCGGCCATCGACAGGTTGAACTCGCGGTCGGCACGGCGACGCGAGCGCTGCGCATCCTCGCTGGCGGCACCATCGTTGCCGTCGTCGGCAGGGGTATCGACATAGTCATCGCCCGACACCGGCTCGCCGTTGTGCTCCACCAGCCGGCCGCGGACCATCGGGTACAGCGTCGGCGCATCGATACCCTGCGCGGCGATGAACGCACGCACCGCGTCGACCTGGTCGTCCTGCACGTTGATGATGAAACGGTTCGGCGCGTTCGCCGACAGCTGCAGCTGCCAGCGGTCGAGCAGGTCGGTGCGCACGAAGGTCAACAGCAGCAGCGCCATCAGCCCGAGGCCGAGCGAGGCGACCTGGGCGATGCTGGTGGCGGGCCGGCGGCCGACGTTGGCCAGTCCGTAGCGCAGGCTGCCGCGCAGCCGCGAGCGCAACCGCCGCAACAGCACGATCAAGCCCCATGCCAGCAGTGCCAGCACCGCGAAGGTGCCGACGATGCCGGCCAGCATCGCGGTGCCGAGCGTGGCCGAGCCGGCCTTCCACCACAGCAGCGCGCCGAGCCCGCCCAGCCCGGCCAGCGCCACCAGCCATGCGCTGGGTTCGGTCGGATCGAGGTCGCGGCGCAAAACCCGCAACGCCGGCACCCGGCGCAGAGCGAGCACCGGCGGCGCGCCGAACGCCAGCAACACCAGTAGGCCGACGCCGTAACCCTGCAGCGCCGGCAGCCAGCCTGCGGCCGGGATCGCCATGCCGAGCACGGGCTCAAGCCACAGGCCGATGGCCCATTGCAGGACGAACGCGATGCCGACGCCGACCGTGCTCGCCAACAGGCCGAGCAGCACCAGCTCGCCGATGTGGACGCCGGCCAGGGTCGCCTGGCTGGCACCGAGGCAACGCATCACCGCGGTGCCCGACAGATGCCGCTCGCTGTGCCTGCGCGCGGCCATCGCCACCGCGACCGCCGCCAGCACCACCGACACCAGCGCGGCGAGGCCGAGGAAGCGGCCGGCGCGATCGAGTGCGGAGCGGATTTCCGGCCGCGCATCGCTGACCGTCTCCAGCCGCTGGCCACGCGCGAGTGCGGGCTTGGCTTCGGCGACGAAGCGCTCGACCGCGCCCGGCTCGCCGGCCACCACCAGCCGGTAGCGCACGCGGCTGCCCTCCTGCACCAGCCCGGTCGCGGGCAGGTCAGCGAGGCTGATGGACAGCTTCGGCGCGACATTGAAGTAGTCGAGTGCGGCATCGGGCTCGGCGATGACCAGAGCGGCCAGCCGCAGCCGCGAATTGCCGACCGTCACCTCGTCGCCGATACGCGCACCGAGTGCGTCGGCGCCGGCGCGGCTGAGCCATGCGGTGCCGCTCGCGGGCACGCCGCCGGCAAGGCGTTCGACGCCGGAGCCGTCGACCAAAGTGAACGCGCCGCGCAGCGGGAATCCCTCGCCCAGCGCGCGCAGGTCACCCAGTTGCAAGCGCGCATCCGCACCGCTGCCGACTCCGATCATGGTGTTGAGTTCGACCGTGCGGGTGGACTGCAGGCCGGCTGCGGCGCGTTCGATCTCCACGCCGACCGGCGCATCGCCGCGCACCACCGCGTCGCCACCGAGCAACTGGTTGGCCTGCAGCGTCAATGCGCGCTCAGCGCGATCGGTGACGAAGCCGACCGCGGTCACCGCCAGTACCGCCAGCACCAGCGCCGCCAGCAGGATCCGCACGTCGCCGGCCTTGAGGTCGCGGCGCATCTGCCGCCACGCCATCGCCAACACGTTCGCCGGGCCGATACCGCCCGGCCGGACGCGGCCCGCACTCATGCGGCGATCCGCTCGTCCGCCACCAGCTCGCCACCGTCGAGCCGCAGGCGGTGACGGCAGCGCTCGGCCAGGTGGTCGTCATGCGTGACCAGCACCAGCGTGGTGCCGGCCTCGGCGTTGAGTTCGAACAGCAGCTCGATGATCGACTGCCCGGTGTGGCTGTCGAGGTTGCCGGTCGGCTCGTCGGCGAACAGCAGCGACGGCGCGGTGACGAACGCACGCGCGAGGGCGACGCGCTGCTGCTCGCCGCCCGAGAGCTGTCGCGGGTAGTGGTCGAGCCGCTCGCCGAGCCCGACCTTGCGCAGGATTGCACGCGCCGGTGCATCGACCTCGGCGTCGCCGCGCAACTCCAGCGGCAGCATCACGTTTTCGAGGGCGGTCAGCGACGGCAGCAGCTGGAAATTCTGGAATACGAAGCCGACCTTCTCGCCGCGCACCCGGGCGCGGCCGTCCTCGTCCAGCGCCGACAACGCCTCGCCGTGGAGCGTGACGCTGCCGCTGCTCGGCAGGTCGAGCCCCGCCATCAGCGACAGCAGCGTGCTCTTGCCCGACCCCGACGCACCGACGATCGCGACGGTGTCGCCTTGCGCGATCGTGAAGCCGACCCCATCGAGGATGGTCAACGGCCCCGATGGTAGCTGCACGCGCTTGCCAAGCCCGGCGACCTCGAGTGCCGCGGTGACCGGTGTCGAACCGGCGGGCGTGGTGGCAAGCTGCTGAACGTGGCGATCGGCCATGATGGGTCCTGTGGCGACCCCTGCCGGGCGCGTGGCGCCGGCGACAGGAGACGGATGCAATGGGTGGATGGGTGAACGGAACGCGCGTCGTGCGACACAGGTATGCGGCCTCCAGCCGCCCGGTTCAATGTGCCATTGGCTTGTTGCTGGCGTCGCTGGTCGCGCTTTTGCTGCTGCACGCCGGCCCGGCGCGGGCCGCGCCGGCGCAGGATGGCGACGGTGAAACGGCCCGGACCCGCACGGTGCTGGTGATGGGTGACTCGCTGTCGGCCGCCTACGGCCTGGCCGCCGACGAGGGCTGGGTCGCGCTGACCGCCGAGCGCATCGCCAAGCGCAAGCCCGGCTGGCAGGTGGTCAACGCGAGCATCAGCGGCGAGACCACCGACGGCGGCGCGGCGCGGATCGTCGGCGCACTGGTGCGGCACCGGCCGGACGTGGTGGTCATCGCGCTCGGCGCCAACGACGGCTTGCGCGGACTGCCGACGGCGCGCACCGCGGCCAACCTCGCCTACATGATCGGTGCCGCCGACGGCGCCGGCGCGCGCGTGCTGCTGATCGGCATGCAGATGCCGCCCAACCTCGGCGCCGCGTACACAAAGGCATTCGCCGGCAACTACCCCATGCTGGCCGAGCGGTTCGATACCGCGCTGCTGCCGTTCCTGCTGGAACCGATCGCGCTCGACCGCAATGCATACCAGGCCGACAACCTGCACCCGGTCGCCGCCGCACAGCCGAAGTTGCGCGACCATGTGTGGACCGAGCTGGCACCGCTGCTGGACCTACCCCACCCTGCAACCCCGCCCTTGTAGGAGCGACGCAAGTCGCGATGGCAAATCGGTCGCCCGGCACCCCCACTCACAACCCGCCACGCTTCCAACGCACCCGCGTGTGATATTCCGGCTACCCATGCGAATCACCCGGTATGGACACCATCACGGACCTCCCGGTGATCGACGCCATCGACACCCACGCCGATCCGCGGCAAGCGGACCCTCCCCAGGCCCGATTTGCCGCACTGCTCGACCGGCACCGCGGCATCGTGCTCAAGGTCGCCCACGGCTATTGCCGCGACCCCGAGGACCGGCGCGACCTGCTGCAGGACATCAGCGTCCAGGCCTGGCGCGCGTTCCCCGCGTTCGACCCGTCGCGCAGCCGGTTCTCGACCTGGCTGTACCGGATCGCCTTGAACGTCGCGATCTCGCAGGTACGCCGCAGCCAGCTGCGCCGGCAACACCACGCCAGCCTCGATGACGAAGCGATGGCATCGTTGCCCGACCCGGCCGCGCACGGGCCGGACGGGGCCGACGCCGGCATCCGCGCGCTGCACGCCGTGATCGACCGGCTCGATCCGCTCAACCGGGCATTGATGCTGCTGTACCTGGACGAACGCAGCCATCGCGAGATCGCCGAGATCCTAGGCATCAGCGAAGGCAACGTCGCGACCAAGCTGCACCGGTTGCGGCAACGGATCCGCGAAGAACTCGATCCCCCCGCCACCCCGAGGACACCCTGATGGAACTCGACGAAATGAAGTCCGCCTGGAGCCGCCTCGACGCCGAGCTCGATGCCGCGTGGACCCGGCTCGACCTGCGCGCGGACGGCATCGAGGCCCTCGTGCTGCAGGACCGGCGCGAACGCGGTCTTGGGCTCGGTCGCGCGGCGCTGCGCCGGTTCGGCCTGGCGCAACTGGTGGAGATGGCGGTCTGGATCGCGATGGTGATCGTCGCCGCGTCGTTCTGGTACGACCACCGCGCGACGCCGCACCTGCTCGCCGCCGGCCTGGTCCTGCACGTCTACGGCATCGCCGCCATCTGGGCCGCCGCCACCCGCGCGCTGCTCGCCGCGGGGGTCTACTACACCGCCCCGGTGCTGGACATCCAGCGGCGCCTGGCCCGGCTGCGGCGGTTCACCAGCGTCACCACCGTCGCCCTGGGTCTGCCGTGGTGGTGCCTGTGGCTGGTCGCGACGATGGTCGGCGCCAAGCTGTGGATGGGGATCGACCTGTACACGGCCGCGCCCGGCTGGGTGGTGTCCACGCTGGCATTCGGCGTGGTGGCGATGGCCGGCAGCGTATGGCTGGCGGTGCGATGGTCCAGGCATCCGCCGGCCCACCCGTGGCTGCGCGCAATCATCGATGACCTGGCGGGCTGCAACCTTCGGCGAGCCGGGCGACAGCTCGACGAGATCGAGCGGTTCGAGCGGGCGTAGGCGGGGCGCTTCTGTAGGAGCGACGTGAGTCGCGATCTCACTGATATCCGGTTTCGCCGTGCGTTCGCGACTTACGCCGCTCCTACAGGGGGCGGTGACGGTTACAGGGGCTGTTTGCCGGTGAGGACGGGGTAGGGATTGATCGCGGTGCCTTCCCACCAGCGCTTCTCGGGGCCGAGCACGAAGATCGCGAAGTGCAGGTGCGGGGCGTCCTCGCTGGCGTTGCCGGTGCTGCCGACGTAGCCGATCACCTCGCCGCGTTTCAGCACCTTTCCTTCGACCAGCCCGGCGGCATAGCGGTCCAGGTGGGCGTAGTAGTAAGCGTGGCGGCCGTCGGGGTCGAACTGGTAGATCGTCAAGCCGCCCGGGACGCTGGTGAACAGTTTCTCGACCTTGCCGTCAGTCGCCGCCAGCACCGGCGTGCCGCGTGGCGCCATGATGTCGATCGCTTCGTGCACGCGACCCTGGCCGCGGGCATCATCGAAGGTGTTGTCGAGTTGGGCGAGCTGGATGCCGCGGACCGGCACGATCAGCTCCGCGCCAACCGCGGCGACCGTCGGAGTGGATGCCTGCGCCGACGTCGGTGCGGTGGACAACGGCGGGGACAATGGCGGCGCGTCGATCCGCGTCGATGGCGGCGTTACCGCCTGGCGGGTGGGATCGGCCGATGACGCAGGCGGCGTCCCGGCCGACGGCGCGGTAACGGACTCGGCATGCTGACTGCGCTCGCGCGCGAACACCACCGCCGCATCCGGATCGGCATCGCCCCAGGTCATGAGGAAGTACACCGCGTTGGCGCCGACCAGCAGGCCGGCGAGGAACACCAGCAGCACCTTCATCTAGCGTTCCCCTGCCGCATCGTCATGGTCATTCGCGCAGCACCGCCGTCGTGCCCGGGGCAACCGCTTCCGACAGCGCGCGGGCGCTCCAGTTGGTCATGCGGATGCAGCCGTGCGACTGGGTCTTGCCGATCGTCGACGGCACCGGCGTGCCGTGGATGCCGTAATGCTCCTTCGACAGGTCGATCCAGACCACGCCGACCGGATTGTTCGGGCCGGGGGCTATCTCGGCTTTCTGATGGCCGGGGTCGGCGTCCCAGAACAGGTCCGGGTTGTAGTGGAACGGCGGATCCTTGGCGACGCCCTTGATGGTCCAGTCGCCGATCGGCAACGGGTCGTGCGAGCTGCCCATCGTCGCCGGCCACTGGGCGAGCGTCCGGCCCGCGTCGTCTAGCAGCATCACCACCGCGTCGGACTTGTCGACCACGACCTTGTCGCCCTTCGGCAGGGTGGCCGCGGCGACGTTCGGCACCGTCCAGGTGGCGCCGACCTCCGTTTTCGCACCCGGGTTCAAGCGCTGCAGCAACGCCGGGCTGGCGTGGAAGCGTTCGCCCAGCGCTTCGAGGGCGGAGCCGTAACCCAGATGTTCCAGCCCGGCCTTGGCCTCCATGTCCTCGGGGATCTCCACGAATGGGCCGGCGACATCCGCGGCTGTCAGGGTGTAGCGCACCAGCGCGTCGACGGTATCGCTGTTGAGTGCGATCCAGGTCGCGGGATCGATGGTGCCGCTCGGATCGAGGTCGCGGCTGCGCTGGAAACCTTCGATAGCGCGCCGGGTGTTGGAGCCGAAGGCGCCGTCGATCTCGCCGGGCGAGAAGTGCGCGCGATCGAGCAGGATCTGCGCGCGCAGCACCGCGGCGCCTTCCGCGCTGCTGTCGGCGCCCACCGGGGTGCGGATGGCGGCGTCGTTGACGCTGGCGGCATCCAGCCGATCGGATTCTTCGGCAGCTGTCGCAGGCGGGGCGTCCTCGGCCGTCATCGGTTGCGTGTCCTGTGCGAACGCGGCGAGCGGCATTGCCGCAAGCGCACACGCCAGGGAGATCGCGTGCTTGCGCATCCGGAAGGAAGTGGGGAAACAAAGGTCTGCTGTCACGGCAATCGTCCATCAATCGATTGCCACCGATCCTGCTGGAGCCCTATTCGCGGTTGCGTGAAAGCGGCCGACCAGGCTGGCTGGCAACTGAAGCGACCGCCTTGTCCGGCGCGCCTTCATCGGCGCACGCGAGGAAGCGCGAGCCCTTGAGCCAATCCATGTCGGGGTAATAGGCGAACAGCAACTGGCCGCCCTTGAGGCTGTCGATCACCTCGCGTGCGATACCGCTGCGTACCGCCGGGCAGCCGAAGCTGCGACCCAGCCTCCCCTGCCGCAGTGCCTGCTCCGGATCGACGTAGTCGGCGCCGTGGATCACGATCAGGCGCTCGCGCGCGTGGTCGTTGACGCCGGGTTCAAGACCATCCATCCGCAGCGAATAACCGTGGCCGCCGATGTAGGTCTCGGCGGTGCTGAACAGCCCGAGGCTCGACTGCAGGCTGCCCTCGACATTCGAGAACTCGGTGGCCAGGTTGGCGCCGCTGTGCTTGCCGTGGGCGACATGCTCGACGTACAGCAGCCGGGCGTCGTCCAGCGCGAACACCCACAGCCGTGGTTCGGTCGACGGCCGCGAATAATCGATCACCGCCAGCCGCTCGACCGGTGCGACCGTACCGCTGCCGGTCGCGCATTGTTGCGCCTGGACCGCCAGCGCGAGCACCTCGGGATCGGCCTTGGGCGCGGCGAGCGCGAGGCGTTGGGCCAGCGTGGGCTGTGGCGGCGCGGGAGGCACCGGCGGCGGGAGGATTTCCGGGACCGACACCACCTCCACAGGCGGCGGGGTGCTGGTGCAACCGGGCAACAGCGTCAGCATCGATGCCGCGACCAGCCATGCAAGGCGACGCAGCACCGCGCGCGGCGGCATCGGGTTGTCGGGTCGCGGATCCACCTTCACATTTTATCGACACGGGACCGCGCGCGACTGAATCACCCTGAACGCGTCAGCCCGGTTCAGCCAGCGTTTGCGTGCTCGCCTCATCCCAACCCTGCCAGGGATCCCGGCGCAGGCTGGCCGCGCGGCGCAATGCACGCGCCATCGTGTAATCGGCGCCGGAACGGGTGCGGCCGAGTTCGTCCCAGTGCAGCGGCATCGCCACGCCCGCACCCGCACGGGCCCGCAACGACCAGCTTGCAACGCTGGTTGAGCCGCGCGCGTTGCGCAGCCAGTCGATGAAGATCACGCCGCGCCGCTTCGCCTTGGACGCGGTGGCCACGTAACGGTCGGGTGCCTGCTCCGCCATCGCATCGGCGATCGCTTCGCAGAATGCCTTGGCCTCGTCCCAGCCGGGTCCCGGCGCGATCGGTACCACCACGTGCAGCCCCTTGCCGCCGGACAGGCGCAGGAAACCGGCCATGCCGGCACCCGCGAGCCGGTCGCGCACGTCGCGTGCGCCAGCGCGCATCGCCGACCACGCCACACCCGGGCCGGGGTCGAGATCGAACACCAGCCGGTCGGGATGTTCGAGATCGTCGATCCGCGACCCCCAGGGGTGCAGCTCCAGGGTGTTCATCTGGACCAGTTCGAGCAGGCCGGTCGCGTCCTCGATGTACAGGTAATCATCGTGCGCGCCGTCCTTCTCGCGGATCGGCACCGCATGGACCGAGTCGCCAAGGGCCTGCGCATGGTGCTTCTGGAAGAAGCACTGGCCCTTGATTCCGTCGGGACAGCGCACCACCGACAGCGCCCGGCGCGCGACCTCCGGCAACAGGCGGGGCGCAACGGTCCGGTAGTAGTCGGCGACCTGCTGCTTGGTGATTCCGTCGGCCGGATACGACAGCTTGCCGGGGCTGGTAAGCCGCACCGCGTCCGCCGGTGCCATGCCGGTCATGTCGTCGTCCCCGTCGCGCTGCGGATACCCATCGGCGGCGGACTATGCGGCCTTGCTGCGTTTTGCCGTGGTTTTCTTCGCGGCCTTCCTGGTGGCCTTCTTTGCCGCCTTCTTCGCGCTGGCCTTCTTGGCGCCCTTCTTCGCCGGCTTCTTCGCGGCCTTCTTCGCCGGCTTGCGCTCCGCCTTGTCGTCTTCGTCCTTGCCGGCCGACTTCCTCGCGGGCGTGCGCTTCTTCTTAGCGATGCTCTGCTGCAGCAACTCCATGAAGTCGACCACGTTGGTGCTGGCATGCTCCTCGACCTCGGGCTCCTCGTCGCCATGACGGACGACGCCCTTGTCCTTCATCCGCTGGGTGATCACCTCCTGCAGGCGGTGGCGGAACTCGTCCTGGTAATCGTCCGGCTGCCAGTCGCCCGACATGGTGTCGATCAGCTGTTCGGAGAACTTCAGCTCCTTGTCGGTGATCCGGTAGTCGCCACTCCTGCCCTCGGGGATGCGGTACTCGTCGATGTCGACCAGTTCCTGCGGGTAACGCATCATCAGCAGCAACAGTGCATTGTCCTGCGGCATGACCGCGCACAGGCTCTCGCGGGTGCGGATCACGACGCGCGCGATGCCGATCTTGCCGGTACTGGCGAGCGCCTCGCGCAGCAGCACGTAACCCTTTTCGGCCTTCTTCGCGGGCACCAGCACGTAGGGCTTCTCGAAATACTGCGGACCGATCGCGGCGACGTCGACGAACGCCTCGACCTCGATGGCGTCATGGCTTTCCGGCGCGGCCGACTTGATGTCGCCGGGGTCGAGCACGACGTAGCTGCCCTTGTCGTACTCGAACGCCTTGACGATGTCCTTCCAAGCCACTTCCTCGCCGGTCTCCGCGTTGACCCGCTCGTAGCGGATCGGGTGGTTGTCGCGGACGTCGAGCATGCGGAACGAAATGTCGGTCTTGCGTTCGCCCGACATCAGCGATACCGGGATGTTGAGCAGGCCGAACGACAGCGTTCCTGACCACACGGGACGAGCCATGGCGATCTCCTGGACGAGGCGGTCCACGGGCACCGCCCGGACCGGGCGCACAGTATCGAGAGCCCCGCGTGACGCGTGTGTCGAGCTTCTTCGCCGGGGCCTCCGTCGTCAGGACAGCGCGCGCTCGATGTCCGGCAGCGGGACGTTGGTCAGGTCGCGATCGAGTTCGCCGATCAGCCGGTCATGAACTTCCTTGTGCAGTTGCGGGCGTATCTCGCCGAGCGTACGCGGGTCGGCCACCAGCACCACGTGGGCATAGCGCTGTTGCAGGGCGCCTTCGTTCAGGCGGCGCGCCAGTTGTCGCGCGAACGTCGCCTCGTCGGTCTGGTAGCCGTCGTTCCCACCGGGCTGTATGCCGGAAGGACCCTCGTCGTTCACGTTCATGACCTCGAGCAGGTCGACCTGCTGCAGCGAGAGCCCGGGCGGGTCGCCGACGTTGCGGAACACGCGCGCGCTGCCACCGTCGGCGACCACCACCAGCGTGCCTGCGGGGATGTTTTCCACGAGCCTTCTCCTTTCGTGTTTCGAAAGGACAGTCTGGCCGCGGCGATGTGATGCGGAAGGCTAGGCCACGCGAATTTTTCACCTTCGGTTTCCGCCGAGCCCGCTAGCGTGGCCACCACGCCAGTGGAGACCACGCAGATGACCCGCAACGCCGAACGCGTCCACACCGACCGGGCCGAACTCGACCGGCTTGGCCACCTCATCGAACAGTTGCCCAATGGAGCGCACGTGGTGCTGCGGATGGAGGACGGCGATGCCATCGAGGGCATCGTCGCGGCCCGTCCGATCGCCCAGGTGTTCTTCGGGCCCGGCGGGGAGGAAGGCACCAACGCGGTGCTGCGGCTGGAGCAGCCGGCGCTCGACCAGCCGGAGAGCGCCGGATGGCGCGATGTCTGGGTCGACCGGATCCAGGCGGTCCGGCGGCTTGATCCGGAATGAGCATGGCGACGTTCGCGCCCGGCGCTCCCGGTGCCGCTATCCCTGCAACAGCATCCGGGTAACCCCGTTGGTCCAGCCGAAGCCGTCCTGCAGCGGGTACTCACCGCCACCACCGCCGTGCGCGTCGTCCGGGGTCGCCCGCACGTCGTATTTCTCGACCAGCTTGCCTTCGCGCCGGTAAACGTCGGAGACGGTGCGCAACCAGCGTCGTCGAATGTCGCCGGCCAGCGCCGACTCGCCGTAGTCGGCCAGGCCGAGGATCGCCATCCATTGCAGCGGCGCCCAGCCGTTGGGCCGGTCCCATTGCTCACCGTTGGCCACGCAGGTGGTGGCGAGCCCGCCGCGGTCCAGCAGGCGGTTGCGCACGGCGTTGGCGACACCGGCGGCCTGGGCGGGACTGGCGATGCCGACGTACAGCGGAGTCGTCATCGCCGCGTTGGGCTGCGGACGCGGCTGACCGTCGCGCCAGTCGTAGTCGAGGTAGGTACCGTGCGCATCGCTCCACAACCAGCGGTCGATCGCGTGGCGGCGCGCGCTTGCGCGGTGGGCGAACTCGCTGGCGGCCACCTCGTCGCCGGCGGCGGCGCCCAGCTCGGCGATCTGCTCCTCCAGCTTGTGCAGGAAGCTGTTGAGATCGACAGGCACGATCGCGGTGGTGCGGATGCTGGTCAACGCACCGTCGCCTCCGCACCAGCGCGAGCTGAAATCCCAGCCCGAGGCCGCGCCGGCGCGCAGCTCGCGGTAGACCTCGTGCGCGGGGCGGTCGCAGGCGCGCGCCGTGGTCACGTCCTCCAGGTACGACTCCTCGCGCGGGGTGTCGCGGTCGTCCCAGTAGCGGTTGAGCAGCGCGCCGTCGTCCATCCTCACGCAATGGCGATGCACCTCGCCAGGTCGCAGGTCCTCGCCGCCGTCCATCCAGAACGCGTGCTCTCGACGCAGCCGCGGCAGGTAGGCCAGTGCCTCGCGCACGCCCTCACGCTCGAACAGTTCGGTCATCAGCGCGAACACCGGCGGCTGCGAGCGGCTCAGGTAGTAGCTGCGGTTGCCGTTGGGCACGTGGCCGAAGGTGTCGATCAGGTAGGCGAAGTTGTCGGCCATGTGCCGCAGCAGGTCGCGCCGGCCGCTGGCGGCGAGGCCGAGCATCGTGAAATACGAATCCCAGTAGTACATCTCGCCGAAGCGTCCGCCCGGGACGACGTAGGGGTTGGGCAGCGGCAGCAGGGAGGAGCGCACCGGGTGCTCGCGCGGCTGCCGGGTCAGCACGCTCCACAGGCCATCGATATGCTCGACCAGCGAGCGCTCGGGATCGGACACGTAGTCGCTTTCGTGCGCGGCCTCCGGCTGGAAGTGCTCGTGCACGAAACCGGCCAGGTCGAAGTCCGGCTGGTCGTGGCGTGCGCGATAGGCCTCCAGGATGCGCTCGGGCGCGGCCAGTGGCGCGCAGTCGACAAAGGTCTTGCTGTCGGGAAAAACCCGCTGCATCTGCACCGCCACGAACAGCTCCTGGTAGCGGTCCGCCGGGCCCAGGCTGTCGGCCGGTGCCACCCGTGCAACCCGGGCCTGGTGGCGTTCCGTGTCGGCGTTCGCGTCCACCCCGGGGCGTGCAGGCTCAGTCATCGGCGCCGCTTTCATCGGTCCGGATGCGCTTCTCGCTGTAATCCCAGGTCAGGCCGCCATCGACGTAGACGGTGCTGCCGGTGATGTAGTCGGCATCGCTTGATGCGAGAAACGCGGCGACCCCGGCGACGTCCTTCGGGGTGCCCAGCCGGTTCAGCGGAATGTTGGCCAGCAGCGGCTCGAGCAACGCGGGGTCATCCATCACCGGCGCGTTGATCCGCGTGCGGATCGCGCCGGGCGCGATGTTGTTGACGGTGATGCCCAGCGGCGCCAGCTCGACCGCGAGATTGCGCATCAGCATCTTGAGGCCGCCCTTGCTGGCGGCGTAACTGGCGAAGTTGGGGAACGGCAACTGCTCGTGGACCGAACTGACGTTGATGATGCGCCCGCCACGCTTCGCCGCGCGGCAATGGCGGACGAAGGCCTGCGCGGCGAAGAACGCGCCCTTGAGGTTGATGTCGAGCACGCGGTCGTAATCGGACTCGGTGACGTCCTCGAACGCGGCGAAATGCTCGACTCCCGCATTGTTGACCAGGATGTCGATCCGACCGGCCTGGCTCGCCGCCGCGTCGACCATCGCCCGCACCGCGGTGACGTCGCCGATGTCGGCCGCGAGCACCCAGCCGTCACCGCCGCCTTCGCGTATCAACGCCAGTGTCCTGCGCGAGTCGGCGTCGTCGTGGAGGTCGACGACCACCACCCGCGCACCCTCGCGGGCCAGCCGCACCGCGATCCCGCGACCGATGCCCTGGCCGCTGCCGGTAACCAGCGCCACCTTGCCTTGCAGACGCATGCGTCCTCCTGCCGGGAAAGTGGTCGCAGGCTAGCGCGGCGCGGGTAAAGGGACTGTCGCCGGATCAGCCGTCGCGTGGCTGCTCGCAGTCGATTTCTTCGCGGCTCAGGTTGCGGTCGCCGCGCTGCTGCTGGATCGGCGGCGTGACGTTGCCGCCCTGGCCGGGCTGGTTGGCGCGATCGCCGGGATTGCGCAGTTCGCCCTGGTCGGTATGGACTTCGTCGTCGGGTGACGCAGGTGGATGCAACTTGCTCATGGGCGACTCCTTCGGCGGCGGTTGGGCCGTCGTCGGAAACAGGTGTAGCAGCGCCGATGGCTCGACAATGTCAACGCCTTTACATCGAATGCGCGCATGTGGTTCTCGCGCCAAAAATCGATGGCTGGTGCTTGGCAGGTACCGCTGCAGTCCACTCCACGTCCGAGTATTCGAACCAGGTATTGGTGGCGTCCTTGGGACTGCCGACCGTCACGAACGACGCTTTCTGCGGGTGGCTGTCGCGCGTGCAAGGGCGGCAACTCTTGTAGGCCGGCAGCAACGGCTCTTCAGCACTCAATCCAAGAACTTGATCAGAATCGAGCCGATGGCTCCGAAGAAAATTCCGATCCCGAGAATGGTGCAGACCAAGGGCCAGTAGAGCTCCCACCAGCCCAGCGGCCCGTTGTCGCGCCACGAGAGGATGTAAGGGTCGTCTGGGTCAACCGGGTTGGCCTCTTCCACTTCCGGCGGCCAGACCGGCTGCTTGCTGGTCCACATCGCGAACATGCGGCCGATGGCGTTAAGGCCGAACGGAATGCACATCAGAATTTGCGCCCACGGCCAATGTCCTCCCGGAGCAAAGGTCCGCGCAATACTCCAGCGCCAGCCCTCTTTGCGCCCATCGATTGGCAACAACTGAACATTGTTGCCATCTTTGCCCTTCAGATGCCGATAAGTCCGCTCCATGCCATCCGGCGCCTCCATATATGGCTGCAAGAAGGCCCAAAACTTGTTCATGGACTCCTTGGTACAAGGCCACGTATAGCCGAGCGAAAACGACTCACGCACCGTCTCAGCATCGGCGTCCAACACATGGGCACGCAGGTCGTAGGTGGTGCCGGCAAGCGGACTCTTGGCCTCGCCGCGAACGATGTACAGATCGTCCCACGGCACCGTTAGGACGGTCCCGTTCTGGCGGAATACATGCACTTGCCGGGTCTTGCGGTTCAGACGCATTGGGTAATGAGTCCAACGCCAGGATTCGGTTCGGATGAGCCACCACCCCGCCCAGACCAAACCTAGGCTGAGCGGGGCCAGCACCAGCAACAGGAACCAGAGAGCCGATCGATCCGACGATTCGGGCGCCCATAAGAATGCCGTCCCTGAAATGCCAGCCAAAAACACGCCGCCAAACGCCACCGCAGAACCCAGCCACGCATTGAAGCCTTTGATGGGATACCAGCGATCCACCAAATCCATATACGTGCTGTTGAGTTTTATTACCGACAGAAAGTCCATCGGCGGCGCACTTACGACGCGATCCGGATCGTATCGAGTGGTCCGCTCCTCATCTGTCAGCGGACGGTCTACCGGGTAGCGGATGTTCCGATAATCGAGGCCTTCGTAATCCATCTCAACCTGCCAATGCGATCTTCAATTCTTTGAGCTCAAGTTCCGAGCCTTCGTAACGTTCGGCTTTGTCGAATGTCCCGAAGTAGCAGCGCTCGAGCCAGTCCTGCACCCTGTTGTCCTTGAACACTTCGATCAATACCGCAATGGTGATCACCAGCACCACCAGCACGATGCCGACACCGGTTGCCGCTGCACCAAAAATCAGAGCGCCCAACTTTGAGAAAGCGATCACCGCGGCAAACGAAGCCATGGCAGAACCGACAAACATCGCACCCACCCACGTGTTTCCTTCCTGGATTTCTTTCCAGCCGCGATAGCCATCCCAGATCGCCATCACGACACCAGCACCAATGCCCAAGAACTTGCCGACGCCCCGCAGCAACACCCCCAAGGTCTTCTCCAATTTCACAGCCAATCGGCTACCCGCTGTCGCCGCACTCTCCGACCACTTGCCCGTGGTCTCCGCCAAGGTGCCGGCCAGTCCTGCAAGGCCGGTATGGAACCGCCACTGGTTCTCGTTGGCCTCGTGCGCCATGCTTTTGTCCACGTCGTCGGCCAGCTTGGTCAAGGCGGCAATCTGCAGGCAACCGGTGATGACACCCAAGCCGGCGGCACCCGGCAGCAATTTCTTCCAGCGCAACTTGGTCATGTGGGCGATCCACGGGGTAACAGAGTTTTCCGATATCGCGACCAGCAAGATCCATGTCAACTTTCCGGTGCGATCTTCAGCTCTTCAGCACTCAATCCAAGAACTTAATAAGAATCGATCCGATGACACCGAAGAAAATGCCGGTTCCGAGCAACGTGCAGACCAGCGGCCAGTAGAACTCCCACCAGCCCAGCGGCTCGTTGTCGCGCCAAGTAAGGATGAAGGGGTCTTCGGGGTCGACCGAGTGGGCTTCTTCCATTTCCGGCGGCCAGACCGGCTGCTTACTAGTCCACATCGCGAACATGCGGCCGAGGGCGTTGAGGCCCAGCGGAATGCATAGCAGTAACATGGTCCACGGATACGGCCAACCCGGGGCAAAAGTCCGAACGATGCTCCAGCGCCAGCCTTCTTTGCGTCCATCCAGCGGCATCAATAGTCCATCGCGAAGATGCTTGTGGGTTCGCTCGACGCCGTCCGGCGCTTCCATGTAGGGCTGCAGGAATGCCCAGAACTTATCCATCGACTCTGGTTTTCCGGGAAACGAATAACCGAGCGAAAACGACTCACGTACCGTTTCGCCATCAGCATCCAGCACATGGGCGCGCAAGTCGTAGGTGGTACCGGCAAGCGGACTCTTGGCCTCGCCGCGAACGATGTACAGATCGTCCCACGGCACCGTGAGGACGGTCCCGTTCTGGCGGAATACATGCACTTGCCCGGTCTTGCGGTTCAGACGCATTGGGTAGTGAGTCCAGCGCCAGGACTCGGTTCGTAATATAAAAACTCCCGCAACTGCTATTAAAATAAACAAGGGAGAAAATACCCCTAAAGCTATCCAGTCAGACACCGCCACTGGAGCTTCTCGCCCCGAAAAAAACAAAGCATGGTAGATCATCAGGAGAACTCCAACAGACGCCACTGCGATGGCCCCGCCAAACCATGCGCTGAAGCCCGTTATCGGATACCAGCGATCCACGAGATCGATGTACGTGCTGTTGAACTTGATCACCGATAGAAAATCCATCGGCGGTGCATCCCCGATCTTTTTCTGGTCATAGCGTGTCGCCCTCTCCGCCCGTGTGAGCGGGCGATTCGAGGGATAACGAAGCTTACCGATGTCGCGACCAGCAAAATCCATATCAACCTTCCAGTGCGATCTTCAGTTCTTTCAGTTCCAATTCTGGCTCGTCGTAGCGCTCGGCCTTTTCAAAACTGCCGAAGTAGCAGCGCTCCAGCCAGTCCTGAACCTTGTTGTCTTTGAACACCTCGATCAGCACCGCTATCGCGATGACAAGCACAACCAGCACGATACCGATGCCCGTGGCGAGACCGACACCGATCAGCGAAGCTGCCCAGCCGGTAAACATGATGGCCGCAACAAACGATGCTGCTGCACTGCCGATGTAGAGCCACCCAATGCCATTCCCCTCTTGAATCTCCTGCCAGCCTCGATAGCCATCCCAAATCGCCATCACGACACCAGCACCAATGCCCAACGCCTTGCCACCGATGCGCAACCATCGACCAATCGTCTGCTCGATCCGAATGGCGTAACGGCTACCCGCTGTCGCCGCACTCTCCGACCACTTGCCCGTGGTCTCCGCCAAGGTGCCGGCCAGTCCTGCAAGGCCGGTGTGGAACCGCCACTGGTTCTCGTTGGCCTCGTGCGCCATGCTTTTGTCCACGTCGTCGGCCAGCTTGGTCAAGGCGGCAATCTGCAGGCAACCGGTGATGACACCCAAGCCGGCGGCACCCGGCAGCAATTTCTTCCAGCGCAACTTGGTCATGTTGGCCCGGTCCGCTTCGGTCAACAACGCACTTTCCGCGAACCGTCGGGGGGTGCCTTGGGGGGTCAGGCCGGGGAAGTCTCCCACCACCTGCGGGTCGGTCATGATCAGGTAGCGGTGGTGGCCGCGGGTATTGACCGATGCGCCGTAGATTTTCGCCTTGCGCATCTGCAGATCGATAGCTCGATTGAGGTCATCCATGCCCATCTGGGCGACCTTGGGATTGACGGCCACCATGCGTGCGGTCAGTTCGGCAATGGCATCCGCCTTGCTCATTGTCATGTCCACCGCGATCACCGGGGCCTTGGCGATCACACCCAGCATCACCAGGGCGGGGCCAATCACCTCGTCCACGGCCTTGCCCGCCACGTCGGCAATCGGACCGCCAATGGCAGCGGCCAGGCGCACCACGGAGTTGCGACCACCCTCGCCCAAGGCCTCGACTGCGCTGTCGTAGCCGCTGATCAGGCCGTCCCACGGAAGCCCTTGCAGGGAGTCGGGAGCCAACCCGCCTTGCGCCACCTTCTCAAGCTGCTCCAGTACTTCTTTCTGGTTGTAGCCCATGGCTCGCAGCACAAGGTTGTCTTTCTCGATCTGCGTGGCTCCCAGCCAGCGTCTGTATAGGCGATTGCAGGGCGTGTACTCCTGCGTGTTCTGGATACAGAGCAGCACGGTGTCAACGAACCCCTTTCCCGATCGGATATCGGAGTCATCGCAGCTGCAATGCAGGCGATCGACCAGGGATGTGCTCTGCATCCACGCCACATGCGCGTCTGCCAACGGCTTGATGACAGTCTTGTCGAGCTCGGCCATGCCGGTGCTCCACTGATCCTCCCAGCTGGCCAGCCGGCGATGGTTGTATTTCTTCCGGTACTTGACCCAAGCCTCTTCACGCGCGCTTTTGATCTGTTCGGGCGACGGATTGCGCCAGCGCTCGACGAATGCTTCGCGGCGCTCTTTGAGGCCAGGGCTCCACAAATCCGCCAGCGCCATGCCAGCGCGTGCGGCGCCGCCACCATCGCCCATTCCCATGTATCCGGGGTCGATCGCGTTGCGCGCATCGCGCTCGGATTGCCAGATCTGTCGGTTCTCTGCGTCTTCCTCGATGAAGCGGCGGATATTTCCGATAGCTGTGGATATGGCCAGCGGACGCTCGAACTCGACCGCCGTCAGCTTTTGTTCCAGTCGGGCTGCCATGAGCATGGCCAGATCGGCGGCGACTCCCACCGGATCACCCACCGCCACCAGCATCGGCTGTGCACCGACCTTCTCTCCGGCCTTTGCGGCCCATTCAAGCAGCCCCGGGGTTTCCTCTCCGCCAAACACGAAATCGTGATGCGAATGAGAGAACGCAGCCGCGCTTGAGGTCGCGGTAACCCTGCCCAGCAGCGACTGGGTTTCCTTCAACTTACCCGACTGTTTGTCGATGACGCGGGTTTCACCGATGACTTGACCACCTCGCAGGTTGTCAGTTGTCGCCAAGGCAAATTCGTTGACGACCTGCGTTAGCTGATCAAAGGGCGCCGTGTTCGGCTGACTGGTGTTGCCCGCCACCCATTGACCAACGTCGAAATGGGTCATGTGTCGCTGGCGGTAGGCCTGCTTGCGATGCTCTTCGAGTACGGCCGGGGTCCAGGCGGTGTCGGAGAAGCCCAGCCAGATCGCACCGGCACTCGCGGCATCCGGGATGGTGATGCAACGGGCGATGTACTCCTCGCCGGTGCGAAAACAGCTGAATTCGATCCGGTCAGCATCGGGCGGAGTGGTGTCCTCGATGTCGAACTCATACAGGTAGCCGTATGCGGTTACCAGATATGCCTTCCATTCGCCGCGCACCTCATTGAAGGAATACAGATAGCCGGGACGCAGCAGGCGCGCTGTGTACTTGGCGCTGTCCGCAGGCAGTGCGATGTCGATCAGCCCCGAGCCCAGCGTGGCCGGGAAGTCGAGCGCGGCAGGGCCGAGGTCTTCCAGGTCCTTTCGGGCAATCGCGGGGCGCAGGGGAAGAATCGGCAATCCCTGCTTCTCGCAAAAGGGACATTGTTTGGCGGCGGGTTCAGTCATGCCAGCATCCTTGATGGCGGGGCCAGTTCGGTAGCGAACTGACGCAGGGTGGTTTGGTCCAGGTCACGGCAGGCGCCGACATATCCACCCGGGTGCTCGTGCGCGCGATCGAGCCGCTGGACGATTTGCGGGTGACGATGGATGTTCTGGTGGATGATGACGGCCTGGGCGGCGTACAGGCGACGGTCTGCTTCACCGGTGAGGCGGTGTCGTTGCCATGCTTCCCGCAGCAAGGCGTCGATGCGCTTGGCCAATCCGTCGTCGAGAACGAAACCGGCTGCACTACGCTCGATTTGCTGCAAGGTCTTGTTCAGCATGCCCAGCCTCTGCAAGGAGTCCCATTGCTCTGGCGTGACGCGAAACCCGGACAGCACCGAGGGCATCTCGATGCGCTCGTACTGCTGCCAGTCGCGTGCGGTGTCGCGCCAAGTCCAACGCGCGATCCGTCCCATCAGCAGTGTCATCTGTGTGTCCGTCAGCAACCACGCCAGATGGCGGAAGACGCGCGGATCGAAATGGCGCAACAGCGCGTTGCCGCCATCCGGAGTCTGGATGACCAGCCGGTTGGAGAGGTGTGCGGCCACGGCCGAGGTATCGGCGTCGGTAACCAGCAGCGCGGAGAAGAACGGGTGGCGACTGTACTTTTCATGTCGTTGAACGCGTTCAAGCAGGTTCGCGCAAGCAGTATCGGAAAAGCCCCTCAGAGGGAACAGCCGCGGCATCAACTCTGGACGCACCTCGACCCGCGCCGGCACGAGCGGCGTGAAAGGAAGATCGCTCCACAGGTCCGCGTCCACTTGCAACGGGTTGAGGATGGCGTAGTCATGCGCTTGCAGCAGGCGGTGATGAAGGTCTGCCATGTCACCCCCCCAGCGGCACGGCAGCTTCACCCGCCGAGTCCGCGCCGCGAGCCCTGAACTCGCAGAGTTTCAGCTCCCCCTTCGTCAACTTCGGCGCCGGCCCACTCGCGCCCTGCCCGCTCGCCCACTCCTTCTTCGCCGCCAGGAACTCGATGGTTCCAGGCGCACCCAGCTCGATATCGCCGCCTTCCAACTTGATGTAGGAACCGGCCGCAGCGGCCAGCAGGTGCTTGTTGGGGGCTGCGATCTGTACGTCTGCGGCGGTGCTGGCGATGGTGACACTGACCTGCGCGGCGACCTGCGCGGTGGCGCTGGGCGCTCTGGCGCTTACCGTGCCCTGCACGGCGTGCAGGGCGATACCGGTATCGGTGTTGGGTTTGCCGGCCGGGGAGTCGCTGCCATGGGTGTACAGGGCGATGCCGTTCTGCGCGGCGATGACGGTCGCTCCCTGGCTCAACCACTGCAGGTCGCTGCCGGCGGTCAGGCCGGTCTGTTCGCCGGATACCCAGACGTTGTCGGCCGGCGTCACCGCGGCGATGCCGTCGGGACTGGTCGCCAGCAGCGCCGGCGCAGTCCACGCCGGGGCCTGGCCATCGCCGCCGCCAATGCCGGCACCGGAGGCGCTCGCAGTGTGGGTTGCGGCCAGATGCCCGCCCAGCGTGGCCAGGCTGGCATCGACTTGCAGGGTGTCCGCTTCGCCCGGCAGGTCGGCGCCCTGTGCCTTGGCCGCGCCGTTGAGGCTGGCGATCAGCTGCTGGCCCTGCGCCAGTTGCGCCTGTCCTCCGCCGGCGTCGAGTTGCTGGCGGCCGGGTTCGGTCGACAGCAGCAGGCCGGCACCAGCACGGATCGCGCCGCTGGCCTGCGTCGACAGTTCGATGCCGAAGCCGCGCTCGCCGCCACGGACGTTGTCACGGCCGCCCTTGAGGTGACCGAGGGTCAGCGTGGTCGCGTGCTGGGTGGTGGACGCCTGCGCGCGGCCCTGCCCGGGCGTGTCGTCCAGCCGCAGTTGCTGGTAGCCGCCGCTACCGGTCTGGCTGGCGGCCAGCTCCTGGCTCTTGAACCCGGTAAACACGGCGTTGTGGTCGTTGCCGTCGAACCACGCCGGGGCGTTGCCGGTGGCATGGACTGCACCGCCGGCGACCTGATTGTGCGGGGCGTCGGCCTGGCCGGCGCCGTTGTAGACGCTGCCGACCACCACCGGGCGATCGATGTCGCCTTCAAGGAAAGCCACGAGTACCTCTTGCCCCCTGCGTGGCAACAGCACGCTGCCCCAGTTGTCGCCCGCCCACGCGGCCGAAACGCGAACCCAGGTCCAACTGCCGGCATCGGCCGGGGCGTTGTCGTCACCGGCCGGGTGCGACTGATGGCTGCTGGCGTTGCCGCCGCGCTGCCACGGGAACTGCACCTTGATGCGGTGGTCGCGGTCGGTCTGGATCGGCCCGCCGTCGGTGACCACGATCGCCGACTGGGTGCCGCGCACCACCGGCTTGGGGCGCAGCGCTTCGCCGAACCCGTTCGCGTACCGCGGGCGGTAGGTGCGCTCTTCGGGGATGCCGAAGAACGCGTTGTCGTAGAAGTACCCACCGACGGGACCCGACGCCAATGCGGCATCGCTGGCCGCGTTCGTGCACGGCATCGCCGCGTCGTCGCTGGCCGCATCGCCATCGGTGTAAGGATTGATGGCCGCCGGCAGCGGCAATGCCGGCAACGTCGCACGGCCCAGTACCTGCTCGACGTGCGCCAGGATGTCGGCGCCGAGGTTGTTGCGCGCACGGTGGTGGCTGCGCAGGCAGACAAAACGACCGCCTTGCGGGTGCTGGACCAGTTCGATGCGGGCACCGGCGCGCAGCCGACGCCAGCTGCCCTGCCCGCTGATGGTGAGGCCCGTGACCTTCAGCGCCTCGTCGCGGCGCTGTACCAGCCGCTCGCCGGTTGCGCGGTCGGGGTAGGCATACGGTTCAAGGATGTCCTCGTCGGTGACGCCGATCGCTCCGTCGCTGCCGCCGGCCTCGACCGCCCGCGTGTCCAGGCGCCGGTAGTCCCAACTGCTGCGCCTGAGCGACTGCGGCTGCCACGCCACCTTGCGTGACCACTGCTGGATGCTGTCGCTGCGCTCGGTGGCATCACTGCGGTGGAAGCGCACCGGGCCCAGGTCGGCGAAGGCGTCGTTGTGGTCGGCGAGCACCAGCGTGTGCTTGCCGAAAGACCCGCTGGACGGGTCGCCTTCGTGCTCGAAGTGGTAGTGGATGCCCTCTTCGGCCAGCAGGCGCTCGACGAACGCCAGGTCGGTCTCCTCGAACTGGGTGCACAGGCTGCGCTTGCGGTAGACCGCCGTGTCCTTCAGATCCCAGCGCCAGGCGGGGACCAGCCTGCCGGCATCCGCGTAGTCGGCGAACACTGATTCGACGATCTCCGGCGTGGTCAGGTCCTGGAACACGTACTGGTCGAGGCGCTGGCCGAGGAAGCCCAGCCACGGCTCGATCACCAGCCGGTAACGGGCCAGGCCACCGTTGCTGCCCACCCGCTCGGCGGCGGTCACGTGGCCGTGGAACGGGCGGCGCTCGCTGAGGGTTTCCGCCGCCTGCAGTTCCAGCAGTACCGGCTGGCCAAGCAGTTCGGCCAGGTCGAGGTGGGCGTTGGTTGAAAGCGCCGTCAGGTCGAAGCGGAAGCCGCCGTGGTCGAGCGATTCCGCCCCCTGGAAGGTCTCCGCGACCAGCACACCGGGCCCAAAGGGCGAATGCAACCTCAGGAATCGGTCGGAATCCCGGGGGCCGGCGGCGATAGCCGCCAGTGCAGCAGATACAACGTCCATGATCGTGCCTTCTCTGTCCGTGAGATCCGGCCCCGGCGGCAATGCACCGACGATGGGCCAGTGGCCGCAGAATACCATCCGGGGCGCGGCCGAACGCGCGCCCAAGAAGAAAACCCGGCCGAGGCCGGGGCGCATCCAAAAAGAAACCCGGCCGAGGCCGGGTTTCCTGGTATCTCGTGCTACCGCCAGAGGCGGTTGCCTTCGATCGATGCCTTACAGCGCTTCGACGGCGTCAGCCTGCAGGCCCTTCTGGCCCTGGGTGACGGTGAAGCTGACCTTCTGGCCTTCCTGCAGGGACTTGAAGCCCTGGCCCTGGATGGCGCGGAAGTGAACGAACACGTCCTCGCCATTCTCACGGGAGATGAAGCCAAAGCCCTTGGCATCGTTGAACCACTTGACGGTACCGGTTTCACGGTTCGACATTTTCTTGCTCCTTGGAACAGTTTTTTGAAATACCGCTTGCGCGGTGGGGTGCTGGTTGCAAGGAGTAAGCGAGGTGCAACGATGTAGCGGATCAGGGATCTACGGCATCGGGCCACGATTCACGGTGACCCTGGCAAACAGCAAGCGCACCCTAGCCCGCCCGGCGCGGGATTGCAACTACCCCGTCGACCCGCCCGCAGTCGCGTTCAGACAGGCCTCCGGGCCCCGCCCGGAAACCCTCTATCCACGGGCCCGGCAGCTTCGCTTGGCCCTGGCGGGCGCCGTCGCCGTATCCTGTGCGGCGCGCGGCCACCCAGGCCGCTCCGATACCCACTGCGAGACACTGCGAAATGACCATCGACACCCCGCCCGACCGCCTTGCCGCCGATCCGCGCAGCAAGTTCCATGACGCCGCCGCCTTCGAACGCGGCATCGGCATCCGCTTCAACGGCGAAGAGAAGCACAACGTCGAGGAGTACTGCGTCAGCGAGGGCTGGGTCCGCCTGCCGGTCGGCCGCTCGCTGGACCGTCGCGGCAACGCGATGACGATGAAGTTCAACGGCACGGTGGAACCCTATTTCCTCGACATCCAGGCCGACACCGAATCCGACGCCGGCTGATGTCGACCGCGACCACCCCCGCGACGTCCCCGCGCGACGAGGCCCCCGATACGCTGCTCGAACGCATGCGCGCGGCGGCGGAACTGCTGGAGCTGGTCAGTGCCGACCATTCGGTGCTCGACGCCCTGCCCCGCGATGACCGCGAGCGCCTGCAGCGCGCGGTCGCCAGCGCCTACCACCCCGACCGGCAGGCGCGCCGCCAGCGGCAGAAGGCGGCCAAGAAGGCCGCGCACGCCGAGCGCGTCGGTCGCGAGGAGGAGCGCCTCAACCAGACCGGCATCCGCGAGTTGCGGCGCAAGCCGGTGTTCACCACGCCCAACTATTTCCCGCCGCAGGACTTCCAGCCACGCGATCTCGACGCCGACCAGCCGTTGCATGCCGAGGCGATCGAGCCGCAGCACTGTTACGTCTGCAAGAAGAAGTACACGGCAATCCACCACTTCTACGACCAGCTGTGCCCGGCCTGCGCCGAGTTCAACTTCCACAAGCGCACCGAGCTGGCCGACCTGCGCGGACGGGTCGCGCTGCTGACCGGCGGCCGGGTCAAGATCGGCTACCAGGCCGGGCTGAAGCTGCTGCGTGCCGGCGCCGAACTCATCGTCACCACGCGCTTCCCGCGCGACTCGGCCGCGCGCTACGCCGCCGAGCCGGACTTCGCCGAATGGGGCCACCGGCTGGAGGTGTTCGGGCTCGACCTGCGCCACACCCCGAGCGTCGAGGCATTCTGCACGCAGTTGCTGAAGACCCGCTCGCGGCTCGACTTCATCATCAACAACGCCTGCCAGACCGTGCGCCGCCCGCCGGATTTCTACGCGCACATGATGGAAGGCGAGACCGCGGCCCTGGCCGACATGCCCGCCGAGGTCCGCGGGTTGCTCGGCCGCTATGAGGGCTTGCGCGAGGCGTCGATGCTGCCCGGGGACGGCGACGCATTGGTCGCGACGGGCACGGGCCAGGCACCCGGGCTCACGCGCGCCGCCGAGCTGTCGCAGATGCCGTTGCTGCCGGAGGAACTGCTGTCGCAGCAACACCTGTTCCCCGAAGGCCGGCTCGACCAGGACCTGCAACAGGTCGACCTGCGCGAGAAGAACTCGTGGCGACTGCGCATGGCCGAGGTGCCGTCGGTCGAGTTGCTTGAAGTGCAACTGGTCAACGCGATCGCGCCGTACATCATCAACGCCCGGCTCAAGCCGCTGATGCTGCGCACGCCCGGCCACGACAAGCACATCGTCAACGTCTCGGCGGTCGAGGGCCAGTTCTACCGCAACTTCAAGACCACCCGGCACCCGCACACCAACATGGCCAAGGCCGCGCTCAACATGATGACGCGCACCGCGGCGGCCGATTACCACGGCGACGGCATCCACATGAACAGTGTCGACACCGGCTGGGTGACCGACGAGGACCCGGCCGGCCTGGCCGCGCGCAAGGTGGTCGAGGAGCGCTTCCACCCGCCGCTGGACATCGTCGACGGCGCCGCCCGGATCGTCGACCCGATCATCGACGGCATCAACACCGGCGAGCACGTGTGGGGGCAGTTCCTGAAGGATTACCGACCGACGGACTGGTAAGCGCGGACCGCCTCAGGCCAGCGCGGTATCCAGCAGCATCATCAGCACGAAGCCGAGCATCAGGCCGGTGGTGGCGAAGTTCTCGTGGCCCTGCCGGTGCGACTCGGGAATGATCTCGTGGCTGACCACGAACAGCATCGCGCCGGCGGCGAAGCCCAGCCCGACCGGCAGCAGCAACGGTGCCGCCACCAGCACGCCGACACCGAGCAGGGCGCCGACCGGCTCGGCCAGGCCCGATGCCATCCCGACCAGCACCGCGCGACCGCGGCCGTAGCCGGCCGCGATCAGCGCCACCGCAACCACCAGTCCCTCGGGAATGTCCTGCAGGGCGATGCCGGTCGCCAGCGCGGTGCCGTGGCTGAAGTGGGAGGCATACGCCGCGCCGATCGCCAGGCCTTCCGGCAGGTTGTGCAGGCAGATCGCGAACACGAACAGCCAGGTGCGCCGCAGCCGCCCGGCGGCGCGCCCCTCCGGACCCTTGATGAAGTGTTCGTGCGGCAGCATGCGGTCCAGCGCCATGATCAGCGCCGCGCCGAGCAGGACCGCGAAACCCACCACCAGGCCCGCGCCCCATTGACCCGAACCCTGCGCGCGGGCCGCCTCGATGCCGGGCAGCACCAGCGAGAACGCACTGGCCGCGAGCATCACCCCGGCGCCGAAGCCGAGCATCGTGTCCAGCGCGCGCTGTTCGAGCCGGCGCGCGAACCACGCCGGCAACGTTCCCAGCGCGGTCGCGGCGGCGGCGGCAGAACCGCCGACCAGCGCGGCCAGCACCGGGCTGGCCTCAAGCGCCGGCAGTGGCACCGCGGTCTCGCCGTGTCATCGCAGACGGGTGCATGCCGGGCCGGCCTGCAGCAGGCGCGTTCATACGGGTTTGCTCATGCCGGACCCTCGAATGCGAACCGCCATGCCGACGGCTCGGTCGGCCCACGTTGCCGCCACCGCCGTCGGCTCCGCGTCAACAGCGACGCCTCAGGCCTTGAGCTTCCAGCCGGTCTTGAAGATCCACCAGACCGCGGCCAGGCACGCCACCAGGAACGCCAGGATCACCGCGACACTGACCCCTACGTTGACGTCCGACACTCCGTAGAAGCTCCAGCGGAAGCCGCTGATCAGGTACACCACCGGGTTGAACAGGGTGACGGTCTGCCACACCGGCGGCAGCATCTTGATCGAGTAGAACGCGCCGCCGAGGAAGGTCAGCGGCATCACCACCATCAGCGGGATCAGCTGCAGCTTCTGGAAGTCGTCGGCCCACAGCCCGATGATGAAACCGAACAGGCTGAAGGTCACCGCGGTCAGCACCAGGAAGCACAGCATCCAGAACGGATGGGCGATCTCGTAGGGCACGAACAGCCGCGCGGTGATCAGGATCAGCACGCCCAACAACAACGACTTGGTCGCCGCCGCGCCGACGTAGCCGATCACCACCTCGACGTACGACACCGGCGCCGACAGCAGCTCGTAGATCGTGCCGGCCCACTTGGGCATGTAGATCCCGAACGAGGCGTTGGAGATGCTCTCGTTGAGCAGCGACAGCATCAGCAGGCCGGGAATGATGAAGGCGCCGTAGCTGACCCCCTCGATGTCTCCCATGCGCGAACCGATCGCGGCGCCGAACACCACGAAGTACAGCGAGGTCGACAGCACCGGCGAGGCGATCGACTGGGTGATCGTGCGGAAGGTGCGCGCCATCTCGAAGCGGTAGATCGCACGGATGCCATGGATGTTCATGCGCGCGCCTCCGTTGTCGCGACGTCCGCCGGCGGCCGGCTCGCATTCGAGCGCACCAGGTGCACGAAGATGTCCTCCAGCGAACTCTCGCTGGAATGCAGGTCCTTGAAGTCGATGCCCTGCTCCGCCAGCTGCCGCAGCAGGGTGGCGATGCCGGTGCGCTCGGACTGCACGTCGAAGGTGTAGACCAGCGCGGTGCCGTCGTCGGACAGTTCCAGCGGCAAGCCCGACAACCCGTCGGGCACGCGCTGCAGCGGCTCCTGCAGGGTCAGGGTCAGCTGCTTCTTGCCGAGCTTGCGCATCAGCGCGGCCTTGTCCTCGACCAGGATCAGCTCGCCCTTGAGGATCACCCCGATGCGGTCGGCCATCTGCTCGGCCTCCTCGATGTAGTGGGTGGTGAGGATGATGGTGACGCCCTGCTCGCGCAGGCGGTGGACCATCTGCCACATGTCGTGGCGCAACTCGACGTCGACGCCGGCGGTGGGCTCGTCGAGGAAGAGTATCTGCGGCTCGTGCGCCAGCGCCTTGGCGATCAGCACCCGGCGCTTCATGCCGCCCGACAGCGCGAGGATCTTGCTGTCCTTCTTGTCCCACAGCGACAGGTCGCGCAGCACCTTCTCCAGGTGCACCGGGTCGGGCGCCTTGCCGAACAGGCCGCGGCTGAAGGCGACCGTCGACCACACCGACTCGAACGCGTCGGTCGACAGCTCCTGTGGCACCAGGCCGATCTTGCTGCGCGCGGCGCGGTAGTCGGCGACCACGTCGTGGCCGTCGGCCAGCACCGTGCCGGAACTCGGATTGACGATGCCGCAGATGATGCTGATCAGGGTGGTCTTGCCGGCGCCGTTGGGGCCTAGCAGGGCGAAGATCTCGCCCTTGCGGATGTCGAGGTCGACGTTCTTCAGCGCCTGGAAGCCGGAGGCGTAGGTCTTGTCGAGGTTGCGGACGGAAATGATCGGTTGCACGGAACTCCCTCGGCGCGGTGCGCCTGGCGGATCGAACGGGACGGCCGCCAGCTTGCCCGCGGCGGCGGCCGCGATAAACCCCCGGTGCGGGGAGGCAATGTTCCGGCGGCGGGACAGTCCGCCGGCGCGAGGCGTCACGGCGGCGTGAGCCGGGCCGGGAGGGCGCGTTGCTACGCTCGCGATTCGCGATTCGCGATTCGCGATTCGCGGTTCGCGGTTCGCGGTTCGCGGTTCGCGGTTCGCGGTTCGCAGCCCGCTTCATTGTAGGAGCGACGTAAGTCGCGATTTCACTGACAACCGGGATCGCCGTGCGATCGCGACTTACGTCGCTCCTACAGGACGCGCACCGTCAGGAAGCACACCGCCCGTCGGCACACCCTCGCCAGTCAGCAAGCCAACCGGAGCACACCCATGAGCAAAATCCTTGTAGTCGTCGGCAGCCTTCGTCGCGACTCGTTCAACCGCAAGCTTGCGGAGGCGCTGGTCAAGCTGGCCCCGGCCGGGTTCGATTTCAGCTTCGCCGGGATCGACGACCTGCCGCTGTACAACCAGGACGACGATGACAACCAGGCCGATGCGGTCACGCGCCTGAAGGGTGAGATCAAGGCCGCCGACGGCGTGCTGTTCGTCACCCCCGAATACAACCGCTCGGTCCCCGGCGTGCTCAAGAACGCGATCGACCATGCCTCGCGCCCGTACGGACAAAGCGCCTGGGCCGGCAAGCCGGCGGGCGTGATCGGCGCCTCCATCGGCTCGATCGGCACCGCGATGGCGCAGCAGCACCTGCGCAACACGCTGGCCTACCTCGACATGCCGACCATGGGCCAGCCGGAAGCCTTCATCCACGTCAAGGACGGCCTGTTCGATGACGACGGTGGCATCGGCAAGGACAGCCGCGATTTCCTGCAGGGCTGGATGGGCGCCTTCGTCGCGTGGGTGGGGAAGCACGCGGACAAGGCGTAGCCGCACCGCCGGATCGACGCGCTGGCGCGGTCCTTGCGTGGCTTTTCCCCGGTTGCAGGCGACTTTCCGCAGGCGTAGAAAAGCGTCAGGGGGAGCTCCCGGAGGCTCGCCATGAACCGTTACCGCCATCCCGCCCTGCTCGCCGCCGCGATCACCCTCGCCAGCGCCTGCACCGGTTCGCACGATGACCCCGAGGCCCTCATGCAGGCCGCGTCGCCACCGGAAGCCGCGCTCGGAGTCAACCTGCTCGAAGGCCTCGGCGACCACCATTTCGCGGTCACCAGCGACCACCCCGACGTGCAACGCTGGTTCGACCAGGGCCTGATGCTGGCCTACGGCTTCAACCACGATGCCGCCGAGCGGTCGTTCCTGCGCGCCACCGAGCTCGATCCCGGATGCGCGATGTGCTGGTGGGGTGCGGCGCTGGTACTGGGCCCGCACGTCAACGCGGCAATGGACCCGGAAAACAATGCGCGAGCCTGGCGCCGCCTGCAGAAGGCCCGCTCGCTCGCATCCAGCGCAAGCGACCGCGAGCGCGCCTTCATCGAGGCCCTGTCGGCGCGCTACGCCGAAGACCCGCCGGAGGACCGCCGCCCGCTCGACCAGGCCTATGCCGATGCCACCCGGGTGCTGATGCAGGGCCGCCCGGACGACCTGGACGCCGCCACCTTTCACGCCGAGGCGCTGATGGACCTGCAGCCCTGGGACTATTACGACGACCGCCGCCGGCCCAAGGGCAATACCGCGGAGATCGTCTCGGTGCTCGAATCGGTGATCAGCCGCGACCCCGACCATGCCGGCGCGCTGCACCTGTACGTGCATGCGGTCGAAGCCTCCGACGACCCGCAGCGCGGGGTCGCCGCCGCCGACCGCCTGCGCGAGCTGATCCCCGGTTCCGGCCACCTGGTCCACATGCCGGCGCACATCTACTCGCGGGTCGGCCGCTGGCACGACGCGGTGATCGCCAACCAGCGCGCGATCGAAGCCGACGATGCGTACCTGGCGATGTGCCGCGGCAACACCGGCGGCGTCTACCCGCTGGGTTACGTACCGCACAACCACCACTTCCTGTGGTTCGCCGCGAGCATGGAAGGCAACAGCGCGATCGCCCGCAACGCCGCGCTGGAGACCGCCAGGCGTACCGACCTGCCCGAGCTGATGCGCCAGCCCGGCTTCGCCGCCCTGCAGCACTACTGGATGACCCCGTGGTTCGACCGCGTGCGTTTCGGCCGCTGGGACGAGATCGTCGGCGTACCCAACCCGGCGCCCGACCTGCCCTACGTCAGCGCGATCTGGCACTACGCCGAGGGTACCGCGGCGGCACGACAGGACCGCATCGCCGATGCCGAACGCCACCTGGCGGCGTTGCGCAAGCTGGCCGACGACCGCGCAATGGAGAAGCTGATGGTGTGGGACCGCTACCCGCTCAGCCATTCCGCGCGGATCGCCGAACGCAGCCTCAGCGCCGAGGTGGCAAGCGCCGGCGGCGACCTCGACGGTGCGATCGTCGCGCTGCGCGAGGCCGCCACGATCGAGGACGCGATCCCCTACGACGAGCCGCCGGGTTGGCACGCGCCCGTCCGCCACTCGCTGGGTGCGTTGCTGCTGGCCGACGACCGGCCGGTCGAGGCGGAAGCGGTGTACCGGGCGGAACTCGATCGCAACCCGGCCAATGGCTGGTCACTGCGCGGGTTGGCCCAGAGCCTGCAGGCGCAGCGTCGCAGCCATGATGCGGGCGAGGTCCAACGGCAATTCGAGGCCGCCTGGCAGCATGCCGACGTCGACCTGGTGGCGTCGCGCCTCTAGGCGGGCGGCGGACCGGGTCGCGACCCGGCCGTCTCAGAACGCGTCGCTGCCGGGCCGCACGTCGATGCCGAGCGCGGGCGCCAGCAGCCGCACCGCGTCGTCGTCGCGACTGAGCGTGATCCAGCCGGCGTGGGCATCGGCACCGGCATCCCAGGTCCACAGGGTGTAGCCGTATTCGCGCAGGCGGTCGTAGGCGGTCGACATCAGTTCCGGCACGTCGGTGGCGGCCAGGAACCCGTCGTCGCCGACGTCCTCCACGCCCCAGTCGACCGCCAGGTTCCAGCGCGCGACCAGTTCATTGATGGCGTCGATGAAGGTCGACGGGTCATCGGCTTCGACGTGGAAGCCCGAGGTCCAGTCGATCACGTCCTTCAGTCGGGCCATCGGATCGGCTTCGTCCACGCCATCGGCGGCCACGGCGTCGCGGTAGCCGTCGAACTGGCGCAGCGCGGCTTCCTCGTCGCCGGGGTTGATCACCAGCAGCAGCTGCCAGACCAGCGCCTCGGTGCTGGCCTCATCGTCTTCGTCGTGCAGCGGCGACTCGTGCTCGCGGCTGTTCTCGAAGTTGTCGTCGGGGTCGAACTCGCGGTCGGGAGCGTTCATGGCCGTCGCCGGTCAGCGGGAGGCGTGATGGTGCGCCGACGGGGCGGGCTTTGGAAGCATCGTCGCAGTTCAGTTTCAGCGATGAAGGGCCGGTATCGGCATGGCGTCTTTTCCGTTTTCACCGGGAAGCGCGCATAGTGGGGCCAGGCCGTCGCACGGCGGCCTCCATGCAAACCCCGAGGTGCGTCAGCCCTCGCAGGAGGGATTGATGTCAGCCAGCAAGAAGAGCAGCAAGACCAAGACCCGCAAGAACGCCGCCGGTGCCGGCGGTGGAAACCTGCACAAGCACTTCGAAAGCGAGCGCATCTCCGACGATATCGCCGCGTTCGAGAAGGCCGGCGGCAAGGTCGAGAAGCTCGGCGTGACCCGGGTGCTGCAGAAGATCGCGCCGACCAGCGCCAGCGAGACGGCCAGCGCGCCGAAGTCCGCCGCGAGCCCGCGCAAGCGCTGACGGCGCGTCCGGCGCAGGCACGCTCAGCCTGGCGGTGCGCCGCTCGCCCCATCTCCACCCGATCCATCTCCGGCCGCGCGATCCAGCAGCAGCGCGCGCTCGCGCTCGTTGCGGGTCAGCCCGGCGGCGCGCTCGAACTCCAGGCGGGCCTCGTCGCGGCGCCCGAGCTTGTCGAGCAGGTCGCCACGTACTGCCGGCAACAGGTGGTAATTCCGGAGCGCGGGCTCATCGGCCAGCCTGTCCACCAGCGCCAGGCCGGCGGCGGGGCCATCGGCCATCCCCAGCGCGACCGCGCGGTTGAGCTCGACCACCGGTGACGGCGCGACCTCGGCGAGCACCGCGTACAGTGCCGCGATACGTGGCCAGTCGGTATCGGCGGCCTCCCCGGCCCGCGCGTGGCAGGCGGCGATGGCGGCCTGCAGCGCGAACGTGCCGCGCGCGCCACCCAGCTGTTCGACCCGTTGCAACGCGGCCAGCCCGCGGGCGATCGCCAGCCGGTCCCAGCGCGCGCGGTCCTGCTGCGGCAACACGATCGGCGTTCCGTCCGCGGCAACCCGGGCATCCGCACGCGAGGCCTGGATCTCCATCAGCGCGACCAGCCCGTGGATTTCCGGTTCCAGCGGCATCAGCCCCGCCAGCACCCGGCCCAGCCGCAAGGCCTCCTCGCACAGCGCCGGTCGCATCAGGTCATCGCCGGCGGTCGCCGAGTAGCCCTCGTTGAAGATCAGGTAGACCACGCCGAGCACCGACGCCAGCCGTTCGCGCAGGTCGTCGCGGCGCGGCACCTCGAACGGCACCTGCTTGTCGGCCAGCGTCCGCTTGGCGCGCACGATCCGCTGGGCGACGGTCGCCTCCGGCTGCAGGAATGCGCGCGCGATCTCGTCGGTGGTCAGGCCGCCGAGCAGGCGCAGGGTCAAGGCGACCTGCGCCTCGGTCGACAGCACCGGATGGCAGGCCGTGAACACCAGCCGCAGCAGGTCGTCGCCGATGTCGTCCTCGAGGCGACCTTCATCGTCCGGCGGCCGGTCGAGCGCATCCATCTGCCGCTCCTCCAGTTCGTGACCGAACTCCTCGTGCTTGCGCTGGATCAACGTGTTGCGGCGCAGGCGGTCGATCGCGCGGCGCTTGCCGGTGGCCATCAGCCAGGCACCGGGATTGTCGGGCACGCCATCGACGGGCCAGTGTTCCAGCGCCGCAACCAGCGCGTCCTGCGCCAGTTCCTCGGCCAGCCCGACATCGCGCACCATCCGCGCCAGCCCGGCGATCAGCCGCGGTGACTCGATCCGCCAGACGGTGTCGATGGCGCGGTGGGCGTGGTGGTGGTCGCTGGTCGGCATGGCGGACGATGACACCACCGCGGCCCAGCCGGCACAAGGGCCACGGATCTGCGGCATCATTGGGCGCCCCTTTGCTCCCCCGGAAGACACATGCAATTCCTGCTGCTGGTCTACACCGACGAAACCCTGCTCGATGCCCTGCCCGACGGCCGGTACGACACCCTCATGCGCGGATGCTTCGAGCATGCCGACGAACTGAAGGCGGACGGCTGCCTGCTCGGGTCGCAGCAGCTCGAGCCGGCGAACACCGCGCGCTCGGTACGCATCCGCGGCGGCCGTACCCAGGTGTTCGACGGCCCGTTTGCCGAGACCAAGGAAGTGCTCGCCGGGTTCAACCTGATCGAGGCCGCCAGTTTCGACGATGCGGTCCGCATCGCAGCGGAATTCCCGTGGGCGGCGACCGGGTGCATCGAGGTGCGGCCGGTGCGCGACATGGCCGCGGTGCGGCAACGCGTGGGCGCGGACCCGCAGCCGGCCTGAGCCGTCGCGCGTCTACGGACGCAGCAGCCCGCGATCGTTGCACCACAACTCGCCGGCGCCGGCGACGAGCACCTGGTATTTCTGCGGCGGCACGGTTTCGGTGATCGCGTATTCGGGCTTGCTGGTGTCGCGCTGCGTCGCGATCGCGGCGAGGGTGCCGTTGGCATTGATCAGGCGCGACACGAAGGGGTGTGCCGCATCGGCGCCGCGGCGCCGCACCACCCCGATCTCGCCGTTGGCCAGCTGCACCGGCGTGCCCGGCGGGAACACGCCGATCTCGCGCACCAGCAGGGTCGCCAGCGCCTCGTCGACGACCTTGCCCCGCTTCAGGAACAGGTTGCGCAGCGCATGCCGGGCGTGGATCGCCTCGCGGTAGCCACGCGGCCTCACCCGGGCCGAAAAGATGTCGACGATCGCCAGCATCCGCGCGCCACGGCTGATCGTGGGGCCCGGCAGGCGATTGGGGTAGCCACTGCCATCCAGCCGCTCATGGTGCTGCAGCACCACCTCCAGCCATACCGGATCGGTGACGCCGGCGGCCTGCAGCAGTTCGACCCCGGCCTGCGGATGGGAAGCGATCAGTTCGCGCTGGTCGGCGGTCAACGCGGTCTGCTGACCATTGAGCGTCGCGGCGACCGGGCCCAGCGCGATATCGAAGGTCAGTGCGGCGGCCACCA
Organism: Lysobacter sp. F60174L2; assembly: GCF_052547135.1. NCBI lineage: Bacteria > Pseudomonadati > Pseudomonadota > Gammaproteobacteria > Lysobacterales > Lysobacteraceae > Lysobacter > Lysobacter sp. F60174L2. The sequence continues at coordinate 949,234 of NZ_JBQWRA010000001.1, forward strand.
CCGAGCGGCTCTCGTCCTCGTCCCAACCCTGTGCCTGCGCCAGCATCTGGCACAGGGTGGCGGCATGCATCATCCGCGCGACCTCGCCGTCGTCGCCGACCTCCAGCTGCATCGCCGCCAGCGCCGCATCGGCGTCACGCAGCACCAGCGCGCGCAGGCGGTCGGCCAGCTCGAGCACGTCCTCGCCGAGCGTGTCGCAGTCCGATTGCAGGATCGCCTCGTGGAGCCCCTGGAGCTCGCGCCGCAACTGCTGCATCAGGCGGAATACCGGCGGCTCGGCCTCGCGCGGGGCTGCCGCTTCGGCATCATCCGCGCCCTCGGCATCTTCGGCGAGCCAGTCGTCCGGTTCCGTGTCGGACGGCTCGGGCATCACCATGCCGCGCTCGAGCACGATGTCGAGGTGGGCCTGGCTGGCGATCACCATGCCCTGGACGAACAACAGCTTGCGGTCGCGGTCGTATACCGACCACGGCAAAGCCGATCCGATTTGCACCTCGTCTGTAATGACCGGTCGCACGACCGCCCCCGGCGGCCGCACGGAAGGCCGCGTTTCATGTCCTGTTAACGACCGCGCGACCGCCTCCTGAAGGGGCGATTTTCATCGATCCGGCTATGGCGCCTCCAGCGGGCGCACGCGCGCGGCCAGCACGGCGCCCAGCGCCGCCAGCGCGGCGGTGATCGCGAAACCCGACAGGTACGCCGCCGTCGGTGCGCGCGCCAGCAACGCGGCGAACAACGAGCCGCCCAGCGCCAGCACGGCGGCGGTGAACAGCGCATCGCACAGCTGCAGCGCCGAGGCGTTGACGCCCTGCCGCGACGGTGGCGACAGCTCCAGGGTCAGCACCGACAGGCTCGGGAACACCGTGCCCATGCCGAGCCCGGCGAGCACCCAGCCGGCCATTGCGACCGCGACCGGCACCGCCGGCACGACCGCCGAGCCGGCCACCAGCACCCCCGCGGTGAGCATCGCCATGCCGACCCGGAGCACCCGCGACGGCGTCGGCGCGACCATCCGGCCGCGGTTCCACGAGCCCAGCGACCAGCCCAGCGCGCCGATGGTCAGCGCGACCCCGGCCCAGGTCGGCGACAGGCCGCGCTCGCGCGACAGCAGCAGCGGCAGGAACACCTCGGTGCCGAAGAACGCCGACGCCGCGATGCCGCGCAGCGCGACCACGGTCGGCAGGCCACGGGCCGCGCGCAGGGTACCCGCCGGCAGCAGGCGCAGCACGCACACCAGCAGCGCGACTGTCGCCAGCGCCAGCAGCCCGGCCGCAAGCCAGCCGCGTTGCTGCCCGCCGTAGTGCAGCAGCAACGCGCTGGCGGCGGCGCCCACCGCCCAGAGGATGCGCCGTCCGTCGCCGGCCGGCGCGGACGCGTCCTGCGCCGCCGCGCCGATCCCGCGCAGCGCCGGCAACACCATCGCCGCCGCCGCGACCGCGAGCAGCGGCACCAGCAGGAACACCCAGCGCCACCCAAGTTGCTCGACGATCAGGCCGCTGATCACCGGGCCGACGATCGCCGGCAGCACCCATGCGGCGGCGAACGCGGCGAAGATCCGCGCATGCAGCCGTGGCGGATACACCCGGCCCACCACCACGTACAGGGTCACCGACATCAGGCCGCCGCCGAAGCCCTGGACGATCCGACCGAGCAGCAGCACCCACATCGCCGGCGCCAGCCCGGCGACGACCAGGCCCAGCGCGAACCAGACGATGCCGTGCTGCAGCGGCGCGCGCGGGCCACTGCGGTCGGCCCAGCGACCTGCCGCGACCATGCCGACCACGCTCGCGGCGAGGGTCCCGGCGAACGCCATCGCGTACAGGGCCAGCCCGTCCAGCGCCTGCGCCACGGTCGGCATCGCGGTGCTGACCGCCAGCGCCTCGAACGCGTACAGCGCGACCAGCGCCACCGCGCCCAGCGTCGGCGCCCGGTAGCGGCGCGCCAGCAGGCCGTCGTCGGCGCCCGGGCCTGCGGCGGTGGCGGCCAGGTCGATGGTGTCGACGGGCGCGGCCGCCGACTCGCCTGCAATCGATGCGGAGTCGTGCTGGTCGGTCATGGAGCGTTTCTCGATTGACGCGGCAGTGCGTGGGCAACGAGGATAAAAGCTCAAGCAAGCTTGAGGTCAAGCCCATGCCGGAAGCGCAGGAACTGTCGGTCGGACAACTGGCCGAACGCAGCGGAGTGGCGGTGTCGGCACTGCACTTCTACGAGACGCGCGGATTGATCCGCAGCCGGCGCACCGCCGGCAACCAGCGCCGCTACACCCGCGACACGCTGCGGCGGGTGGCGGTGATCCGCGTCGCCCAGCGCGTCGGCATCCCGCTGGCGACGATCCGCGAGGCGCTGGCGACATTGCCCGACGACCGCACCCCGACCCGCGCGGACTGGTCACGGCTGTCGGCGCGCTGGCGCGGCGAACTCGATGCCCGCATCCGCCAGCTCAGCCAGCTGCGCGACACGCTTGATGCCTGCATCGGTTGTGGCTGCCTGTCGCTGCGACGCTGCAGGCTGGCCAACCCCGCGGACGAACTGGGCCGCCAGGGCGACGGCGCACGGCGCTGGAACGAGGCTCCGGACTGAAGCCTCGCGCCAACGCCCCACTGAACCGGCAACAGTGCCTGACCTCGACTACGACGCAGCGCGGCCAGGCACGGGACCTCAGAACCGCAGGTCGACGCCCACCCACAGGCGCCGGCCGGCATCGATGTACCAGTTGCCGTCCAGGCCGTCGAAGCGGCCGCGGTCGTCCACGGGGACCACGCGGTCGGTGAAGTTGAGCAGCGCGGCGTTGAAGGTCACGTTGGGGTTCAGATCCCAGCTCGCGCCGGCGTCGAAGGTGGTTGCCGCGGGACGCGTGCGCACGTTCATCGCGCCATTGCGGAAGCCGGCCCAGTACTGCTTGCCCATGTAGTGGGCGCCGAGGTTGAGGCCGAGCGCGTCGGTGGCCTGCCAGTCCAGCCGCAGGTTGGCGACGTGCTCCGGGGTCATGTCCAGCGGGCGGCCGTCAAGCGAGCCGCCGTCGAACGCCGGCTCGCCGCCGCCCTGGCGCTCCGAATCAGTGTAGGTGTAGTTGCCCTTGAACGTCCAGTCCGGCGAGAAGCGCTGCTCCAGCGACAGTTCCACGCCGCGGATGCGCACCCGGTCGATGTTGTCGTAGACGTAGACGACCTGGGCGGGGTTCTGCGGATCGGCCTCGTCGGTGGCGTAGCTGGCCACGCGGTTCTGGAACTTGGTGTCGAACACGGTGGCGCCGAAGTTCATGGCCTCGCTGTCGTAGCGCACGCCGGTCTCGACCGTGCGGCTCTCCTCCGGTTTCAGGTCCGGGTTGCCGCACAGCGGGCCGCGCACCTGGGTGCCGCCACCGGTGGTCATGCAGTAGCCGGCGGTGACCTGGCGCAGCTTCGGCGTCTTGAAGCCCTCGGCGACGCCGCCGCGCAGGGTCCAGTTCGGTGTCATCCGGTAGTTGGCGTACAGCCGCGGGGTGACGTGGGTGCCGAAGTCGTCGGAATGGTCGGCGCGCACGCCGCCGGTGAGGCGGAAGGCGTCGCTGAAGCGCAGCTCGTCCTCGGCGAACAGCGCCCACTGGTTGCGCTGCACGGTATCGACGTTGGTGTAGCCGGGCACGCGGTCCTGCTGCGCTACATCCTCGACCTTCGTGCGCATGTACTGGCCGCCGAACTTGATCGTGTTGCGCTCCAGCGGCAGCGTGAACAGCGCATCGAACACGGTATTGGTCAGCTCCGGCGTCGCCGGGTTGCGCACGCCCGCGTCCCAGGTGGCGTAGCGCGCGTTCTCCTGCTGCAGCGCCAGCGCCATGGTGAGGTTTTCCCACTGCGCGTCGTGGGCGATGCTGACGTGGTCGCGCAGGTGGCGGTCGCGCAGCGAGTCGCCGGCCGGCTCGTCGCCCATGGTCCTGCCGGCGGTGGCGGTGTATTCGAGCAGGTCGTGGCCGGCCTCGATCATGAGCCGCTGGTAGTCGCTGAAGGCCACGCCGAGGCGGGCGCCGAAGTTGCGGTTGTCGAGCTCGTCGCTGCCGGCGGTGTACGACGTCGGATAGAAGATGTCGTCCTCGTCGCGGTGCTGGCTGCCGCCCCAGGCCTGCAGGCTGAGCGCGTGCGACAGCGGGCCGCCGACCCAGAACGAGGCGCCGCGGCTGTCGCCGTGGTCGGAGTCCTCGTTGAAGGTGCCGTTGAGCGTGGCCGAGCCGATCCAGCGCTCGGGGTCCTTGCGGGTGATGACGTTGATTACGCCGCCCATCGCGTCCGAGCCGTACAGCGCCGACATCGAGCCGCGGATCACCTCGATACGCTCGATGGCGTCCAGCGGCGGCAGCAGGTTGGCCTGCACGCCGGTGGTGCCGCGGTTCATGGTCTCGCGCGTGCCCTGGCGGCGGCCGTCGACCAGCAGCAGGGTGTACTCGCCGGGCATGCCGCGGATCAGGATGTCGGTGTTGGCCGGGTCGCTGCCGGCGACCGACACGCCCTCCAGCTCGCGCACGGCGTCGGCGAGGCTGGTGTAGGGACGCGAGCGCAGTTCTTCGCCGCTGATCACGCTGATGCTGGCGGGCGCGTCGGCGATGGCCTGCTCGTAGCCGGCGGCGGTGACGACGACGGTGTCGAGGTCGGTCGCCTGCGGTTCCGAGGCGGTGGCGGCCAGCGGTGCGAGAAGTGCGGTGATGGCGAGGAAGAGCGACGAGTTGCGCAGGGGTGACATCGTGGGTCCCAAAGGTTGAGAAATCCGCCCATGCTAACGCGAATCATTCTCAAATGAGAACCGTTCCCGTATAGTCGCGCTTCCAGACGCACCGCCCTCCCGTCATGTCCCTTTTCCTCTGGTCGACCTGCTGGCTGTCCTGCGCCGGCCTCGCGTGGCTGCTGTACCGGCTGTGCACCCACCATCCGCGGCGCTGGCGCGCACCGTGGCCGATGTCGGTCGCGGCGATCGCGCTGTTCGCGCTGGCCTGCTGGCTGACCGCGCGCGCCACCGGTACCGGGCTGGCGGTGGCCGTGGCCATCGTGCTGACGCTGTCGATGCTGTGGCTGGCGCTGGTGCCGCTGCTGTCGACCTGGTGGCGGCACAGGAGGGCGGCCGGCCATGGCGCGTGAGCAACTGCGCGGGCGCGACTGGCTGTCGTTCTCGCTGGCCGCGGCGCTGCCGGGCTTCGTGCTGGCGATGGCGCTGGCGGGGGTGTTCCAGTACCTCGGCGACCCGATCGCGCAGGACAAGAGCCAGGTGACGATGTGGATCGTGCCGCCGCTGTGGATGGCCGCCGCCGGCACCGCCTTCTGGTTCCGCAGCCCGCGCGCGGCCTGGGGCTGGCTGCTGCTGGCGGCCGCGCTGGCGAGCGCCGCGGTTTTCGCATTGCGGACCTGGGGTTGATGGGGAGTTGAAGACGTGGGCCTGAAGATCCGTACCGACCTGATCCGCCGCTACAAGACGCTGCACACCTGGACCGGCGTGATTGCCGGCTTCGGCCTGTTCATCGCGTTCTACGGCGGCGCGCTGAGCATGTTCAAGCAGCCGATCGCCGACTGGGCCTCGCCGACGCGTTCGGCGCCGCTGGCCGACGGGGTCGATCGCGATGCGCTGTTCGCCCGCGTGGTCGAGGCGACGCCCGACTTCCAGGCGGTGCGCGTGCACCTCGATTCCGACGCGCGCGTTCCCGGCACCGTGGTGCTGCCGACCGGGCGCGACGACACGGCGCCGGTACAGGTCGCCAGCCTCGACGCCGATGGCGCGTTGCAGTTGCGCGAGCGCACGCCGACGCCGCTGGCCGAGTGGATCGACCTGGTGCATCGCACCGGTGGCATCCCGGGCGATCCGGAGATCGGCATCCACGTCATGGGCATCGTGTCGGCGCTGTACGCGCTGGCGCTGGTGTCGGGCGTGATCGTGCTGCTGCCGACGCTGGCGCAGGACCTGCTGGCGCTGCGCATCGGCAGGAACCGCAAGCGCATGTGGCTCGACGCGCACAACCTGCTCGGCGTGGCCAGCCTGCCGTTCCACCTTGTGATGGTGCTGAGCGCGGTGGTGTTCGCGTTCCACCACGACATCTACGACCTGCAGGACGCGACCATCCATCGCGACAGCCCGGTCGCCGAGGCCGCCTATGCGCCACTGACGCCGCAGCCGGTGCGGGCCGACGCGCTGCTGGGGCCGGGCGCGATCGTCGAGCGGATGCACGCGCTGTCGCCGGAGTTCACCGTGACCTCGATCGACTACCGCGGCGGCAAGTCCGAAGCGGACGGCACCCGCGCGGTGACCGCCGTCGTGCAGGGCCATGCGCCCAACCGCTTTCTGCGTGGCGGCACCTTCGGCGTGGCGTTCCTCGACGCCGGCAACGGGCAGGTGATCGGCGACGGCTTCCTGCCCGGCCACCAGCGCGGCTGGTCGCATGCGGTCGCCGCGTTCTTCGCGCTGCACTTCGGCAACTTCGGCGGGCCGGGCATCCAGTGGGCCTACTTCCTGCTTGGCCTTGTCGGCGCGGCGGTGTTCTACACCGGCAACCTGCTGTGGGTGGAGTCGCGTCGCAAGATCTCGCGCAATGGTGCGCCGCCCGCACTGCAGACCCGCAGCGCGCGCAACCTCGCCGCGGCGACGGTCGGGGTGAGCCTGGGCTGCGTGATCGGGCTGTCGGCCACGATCGCCGCGGCGCACTGGATCACCGGCCGGGTCGACTCGCTGCTGGCCTGGCACCAGGGCGTGTACTGGGTGGTATTCGCGCTCGCATTCGGCTGGGCGATGTGGCGCGGTGCGGCCCGCTCGGCGGCCGGACTGCTGCGCGCATCGGCGCTGGTGACGGCGTTGATCCCGGCCACGACCTTGCTGGCGCAGCTGTGGCCGGCGGCGACGGCGCTCGACGGCGTGCCGCGCGGCTATGCGGTCGAACTGGTCGCGGGCCTGGCCGCGGTGGTGATGTGGTGGCTGGCCGGGGTGTCCGCGCGTCGCGCCGCGCGGGTGCCGGTCGACAGCGTGTGGTCGGCGGGGATGCGGGCATCGGCTCCGGTGGCGGCGCAGGCGCAGGTGGAAGGCGGCTGAGCATCAGGGCCCGGCCGGCGCGACTGGTCGCATCGCTTCGTGCCCGTGTTCCAGGCCGGCGATCCCGCGCAGCATGATCGGCAGCGACCCGCCCAGGGTGTCGCCGTGCGAGAGGCCGGGCAGCGTCCGGTAGTCGACCTCCAGCCCCGACTCCCGCAGCCGCGCCGCCATCTGCAGAGCGGCATCGGCCGGTATGCCCGCACGCGCGCGGCGCATCGCCGCGACGGCCGGCGACGGTGCCGCGTCCGGCGCGCGGTGCGGCGACGGCGTGCGTGCACCCTCACCGACCAGAATCTGTATCGCAGCTCCGGACGACGGCGATCGCGCGCGGCGCTCCTCTTCGAGCAGGTGGCCGTCGCCCCACCACAGCGACGGATCGACCGCGACGTAGCGGTCGAACGACTGCGGCCGGGTGAACAGCACGTGCAGCACGAACAGCCCGCCGTAGGAGTGGCCCCACACGGTCCGCCGGCGCGGGTCCAGCGGCGCCAGCGCCGCCACCCGCGGCATCACCTCGCCGGTGACCAGCGCGAGGAAGTCCGCCGCGCCGCCGGTCCGTCGCCCGCCGCGCACGTCCACCTGCGCCAGTTCACCGCCGGATCGCCGCGGGGTGTAGTCGTACGCGCGGCCGGTGGCGTTGATCCGCAGGTCGTCGTCGTAGCTGATGAACACCACCATCGGCGGATGCGGCGCATCGGCCAGCGTCGCCAGCAAGCCGGCGTCGACTTCCATCAACGCGGCATTGCCGTCCAGCAGGAACGCGGCCGGGAACCCGTCGGCCGGCGCGTCGGCCAACGGCACCGCGACCCGGATGCGGTAGTGCCGCTGGCCATCGCTTGAAGCCAGCCGGAAGGACTCGAAGCGATAGCCGGGCGCGCCGGTGTCGGCCACGGTGGTGCCGATGCGCCGGGACAGGTCGGGCTGCGCATGGGCGACCGGTGCGGCCAGCACCGACAGCGCGACCGCCAGCAGCAGGCCGCGTCCGGAGAAACCCTTGCCGCGACCAGAGAGCAGGCAACGCAGCGCGTCGATGATGCGGTCCATGGAACCTCGGGAAGCGGATGCCGGCGGTCGCTGACGGACGCGCGCAACGGGAGCCGGAGTCTTCCACGTATGAGAATCGTTCTCAACACGGCCCGTTGGTCCGCACGCCCAAATGAAAGAAGGCAGCCCGCGGACCGGACTGCCTTCCGAACGTGACAACGCAGAACGTGCCGCGTGGTCAGTCCTTCTCGCTACCGATGACCTTGCCGTTCGACGGGTCGATCTTCAGCTCGACATCCTTGCCTTGCGGATCATCGGCCTCCGCATTCCAGATGCCGTCTTCGTAGTCGACGTCGTGCACGTTGACGTAACCCGCCGCGGCCAGCTGCGCGCGCACGTCGGCCTCGCTCATCCGTGCGGCCTGGGTATCCGGATAGACCTTGCCGGTGGCGGGATCGATCCGCACTTCCATGCGGTTGCCGTCGGCGCTGCGCGCGTCCGCCTTCCACACGCCGTCCTCGAACTCGACGTCGTTGACCTTGGTGTAGCCCTGTTCGGTCAGGCTGGCGCGGACCTGCTGCTCGGTCATCGCGTCCTGCGCCAGCGCGGCGCCGGACACGCACATGGCGAGGGCCAGGGTGAGGATTGCGATCTTCTTCATGGGTGCCTCCGGGCGGTGGGGTTTGCCGGACGAGTCTTGGCGGATGGGTGGAAACACCCGGTGAATAACGCGACCGGCCGATGCGACCGATTCAGCTTGGTCGCATCGCGGGCACGACCGACCGATTCAGCTTGGTCGCATCGCGGGCACGACCGACCGATTCAGCTTCGTCGCATCGCGGCCGCTACCGACGGGTCAAGCTCGCTCCCAGGGCGGCGTTTCTCCCCATTTTTCGGCCAGGAAATCGACAAACGCGCGCACTCGCGGCGGCACCAGCCTTCGTTGCGGCATCACCGCGTGGATACCGGTGTCGATGAACCGGTACCCGGGCAACACCACCTGCAGCCGGCCGGCACGCAGATCGTCACTGGCATGCCAGAGCGAGTACCGCACAATGCCCAGGCCCGCCAGGGCTGCGTTATGCAAGAGGTCGCCCTGGTTGCTCTCGATGCGCCCGTCCACGCGCACTGCAACCTCGCGGCCACGACGGTCGCGCATGCGCCAGGTGTCCTGTCGCCCGTGGGCGGCCACCAGCAACAGGCACTGGTGGCGCCCCAGCTCGTCCGGAGTCGACGGCATGCCGTGCCGGCGCAGGTAATCCGGCGACGCGCACAGCACGCGTCGGTTGGTCGCCAGCTTGCGCGCGACCAGGCTGGAATCGTCCAGCGTTCCGATACGGATCGCCAGGTCGAGACCGGCACTGACCAGGTCGGCATTCTGGTCGCTCAGGTCGACACTGACCCGCACCTCGGGGTAGCGCGACAGGAATTCCGGCAGCAACGGCGAGATGTACAGGCGCCCGAAGGCCGAGGACACCGTCATCCGCAACGTACCGGCGACCCGTGCGCCACCCTGGCGCAGGCCATCGGTCAGCACCTCCAACTCCTCGACCAGCGCGCGGCCCTGCCCGGCCAGCAACAGGCCCTCGGGCGTCGGGTGCAACTGGCGCGTGGTCCGGTGCAGCAGGCGCACGCCGAGCTGCTTTTCCAGCCGCTTGAGCCGCTGGCTGGCGACCGCCACCGAGAGGTCGAGGCTGCACGCGGCGGCGCTGATCGAGCCGAGGTCGAGCACGCGCAGGAACAGGGCGATGTCGTCGATGCGGTCCATGGCTATCAACAAACTGTTGAAACTGATTGTCGATAGTGATGGTTTTTGCAGATAACGCAACGGCCTAGCCTGCGCGCTTCCTTCCCGCCCGGCAGCCGCCATGTCCACCGCTTCCCCCGTTCCCGTCGCCCGCCCGCGCACCCCGCTCGCGCTGTACGCGCTGACCATCGGCGCGTTCGGCATCGGCACCACCGAGTTCGTGATCATGGGGCTGCTGATGCAGGTCGCCGCCGACCTGCAGGTCACCATCGCCGCCGCCGGCCTGCTGATCTCCGGTTATGCGCTGGGCGTGTTCGTCGGGGCGCCGCTGCTGACCGCGGCGACCAGCCGGATGCCGCGCAAGGCCGCGCTGGTGGCGTTGATGGTGGTGTTCACCCTCGGCAACCTGGCCTGCGCGCTGGCACCGGATTACACGTGGCTGATGGTCGCGCGGGTGGTCACCTCGCTCGCCCACGGCACGTTCTTCGGCGTCGGCGCGGTGGTCGCGACCGGGCTGGTGGCGGAGGACCGCAAGGCCTCGGCGATCTCGATCATGTTCACCGGGCTGACCGTGGCGACGCTGCTCGGCGTGCCGGCCGGGGCGTGGCTCGGGCTGCACTTCGGCTGGCGTTCGACGTTCTGGGCGGTGGTCGCGATCGGCGTGCTCGCGACCGCGGTGATCGCGGCGCTGGTGCCGCGCGACCGCGCCGGCCAGCCGCCGGTATCGATGCGCGAGGAGGTCCGGGTGCTCGGCCGCGTGCAGGTGCTGCTCGGGTTGCTGGCGACCGTGGTCGGCTACGCCGGCGTGTTCGCGGTGTTCACCTACATCCAGCCGATCCTGACCCGCATCACCGGCTTCGCCGACAGCGCGGTGTCGCCGATCCTGCTGGTGTTCGGGGTCGGCATGATCGCGGGCAATTTGATTGGCGGAAAGCTCGCCGACCGCCGGCTGGTGCCCACCCTGCTCGGCTCGCTGGCAGTGCTGGCGCTGGTGCTCGGGTTGATGACGTTCGCGCTGCACAGCAAGCCGGCCGCGGTGCTGTTCACCGGCCTGCTTGGCGCGGCCGCGTTCGCCACCGTCGCGCCGCTGCAGTTGCGGGTGCTGCGCAAGGCCGAGGGCGGCGGCCAGAGCCTGGCGTCGAGCTTCAACATCGCCGCGTTCAATCTGGGCAACGCGATCGGCGCGTGGCTCGGCGGCGCGGTGATCGACCACGGTCCCGGGCTGGCGGCGGTGACTTGGGTCGCCGCGCTGGTGACCGTGCTCGGGCTGGCGATCGCGGCGTGGAGCGTGCGGCTCGATCGCCAACCGCGGGTGAGCCGCCGGCCCGTGCACGGTGCCGCCGCCGTCCTGCTGCTGGTTGGCGCCATCTTCGCCACCACCCCCGCGCAGGCCAGCGAGGTGCCGGATCGGCCGGCGTGGACCGCGACCTGGACCGCAAGCCCGCAACCGCTCTGGGAAGGCGACTTCGCCCTGCCGGTCAACGTGCCGGGCAGCCTCTGGAACCAGACGGTGCGCCAGGTCGCGCGGGTCAGTGTCGGTGGCGACCGCGTGCGGGTGCGGCTGTCGAACGAGTACGGCACGACCCCGCTGCATGTCGGCGCGGCGCGGATCGCGCTGGCCGGCGATGGCGTCGCCACAGTTCCGGGTTCCAGCCGCGCCCTGACCTTCGGCGGCAAGGCATCCATCACGATCCCGCCCGGCGCACCGGCGGTCAGCGACCCGGTCGCGCTCGACGTGGCCGCGCTGGCGAGCCTCTCGGTCAGCCTGTACCTGCCACGGCCGACGGCGGTGTCGACCTTCCACTGGGACGCGCGGCAGACCGCTTACGTGATGGCGGGCGACCAGGTCGCGGCCGACGCGCCGGTGCCCGACTCCACCCTGTCCGCGCGCGTGTTCCTGACCTCGATCCTGGTCGAGCGCGCGGCGCCGACCCGCACGGTCGTCGCCCTCGGCGACTCGATCACCGACGGCGCCACCGCGACGATGGACGCCGACACGCGCTGGCCGGACTTCCTCGCCGAACGACTGGTCGACGACGACATCGCCGTGCTCAACGCCGGCATCTCCGGCGGGCGGCTGCTGCGCGACAAAATGGGCAGCAACGCGCTCGCCCGCTTCGAGCGCGACGTGCTGGCGCAACCCGGGATCGCCGCCGTCATCGTGCTGATCGGCATCAACGACATCAGCTGGAACGCGATGGTGTTCGCGCCGCACGACGACCCGGTCGCCGCCACCGAAGTCATCGCCGGCTACCGCCAGCTGATCGCCCGCGCCAGGCTCCACGGCGTCCGCATCGTCGGCGCCACGCTGCTGCCGTTCGGGGGCGCGCTGCAGGACACGCCGATGGCGGGCTACTTCAGCGCCGAGAAGGAGCAGGTGCGCCAGGCGGTCAACCGCTGGATCCGCGACAGCGGCGAGTTCGACGCGGTGGTCGACTTCGACGCCGTGATGCGTGACCCGGCCCGTCCATCGCGCCTGCTACCGGCCTACGATTCCGGCGACCACCTGCACCCCGGCGACGCCGGCAACCAGGCCATGGCCGAGGCCATCGATATCGATGCGCTGCTCGGCAGCCACTGAGCCCGGCACGGGCCACCGCTGCGCGGGCGGACGATCAACCGCGGCGCGGCGGCTCGCTCACCACGGCAAGGGACTGCCGTTGGCGTGCCAGAACGTGCCGGTCTGCTCCAGCGTGAGCGTGTCGAGCCGTTCGACCAGTTGCGCGGCCGCCTGCTCCGGGCTGACGTCGCCGCTGCCGCCGACCATGTCGGTGGCGACGAACCCCGGGTGCAGCAGGAACACCGCGATCCCGCGCGGCGCCAGGTCGACCGCCAGCGACTTGCCGATCGCGTTCACCGCCGCCTTGGACGCGCGATAGCCGTAGCGCCCGCCCGAACCGTTGTCGGCCATCGAGCCCATGCGGCTGGTGATGATGCCGACCTTCGCGTTGTCGGCGAGCTTGCCCATCAACGCCTGCGCGACCCGCAACGGGCCGAGCGCGTTGACCTCGAACTGCCGGCGCATGCTGTCGAAGCCGTCTTCGTCGATCTCGCCCAGCACCTCGCGCCCGAGGATGCCGGCGTTGAGCACCAGCACGTCGATACGCGTGTCCCCGAGGCGTTCGGCGAGTGCGGCCAATGCACCGTCGTCGGTCACGTCGACGCCGGGCTCGACCTGCGCACCTGTCGCGGCCAATGCATCACTCGAATTGCGACAGGCCGCGATGACGGTGTCGCCGCGGCCGGTGAAATGCTTCGCAAGCGCCAGGCCGATGCCGCGGTTGGCGCCAGTGATCAGGACGGTTTTCATGGGGCGACTCCGTGTGGGGATCCCCGATGGATGGCGCCGCGCGCCACGCCAATCAACCCCGGCCGACCGACGCCGCACCCCTGGAAGGTCATCAATTCGATAGTTACCGGCGGAGAAACGACAACCCGGGCGGATGTAGCGGGCGCTGGCGCTGCCTACGATGCAGGCATGTGTACGAATCGCGATATCGACGAGGCCCGCATGACGATCGACCTGGACCGGCCGTACCGCCTGTCCGACAGCCAGGTGGCGCAGTTCCGCCGCGACGGCTTCATCAAGCTCAAGGATGTGTTCAACGCCGACGAGCTGCGCCATTACGGCGAGGAGATCACCCGGCTGACGATCGCGCTCAACACCCAGACCCTGCCGCTGGAGCAGCGCAGCACCTACGACCGCGCATTCCTGCAGGTGATGAACCTCTGGCGCGAGGGCGGGCGCGTGCGCGAGTTCGTGTTCGGCAAGCGCCTGGCCGGGCTGGCGGCGGCACTGCTGCAGGTCGACGGCGTGCGCCTGTACCACGACCAGGCGCTGTACAAGGAGCCCGGCGGCGGCATCACCCCGGCCCATGCGGACCAGTACTACTGGCCGGTCGACAGCGACCGCTGCATCACCGCCTGGGTGCCGCTGCAGGCGGTGCCGCAGGAGATGGGCCCGTTGGCGTTCTTCGCCGGCAGCCAGGACGTCGAGTTCGGCCGCGACCTCGGCATCTCCGACGAGAGCGAGCAGCTGATCACCGCCAACATGGAGGCGCACGGCTTCCCGGTGGTCGACGCGCCGTTCGAGCTCGGCGAAGTCAGCTTCCACCTCGGCTGGACCTTCCACCGCGCCGGACCGAACCGCTCCGACCGCCCGCGCGCGGTGATGACGGTGATCTACATCGACCGCGACATGCGGCTCAAGGCGCCGGAGAACCACATGCAGCAGGCCGACCGGGACAAGTGGTGCCCGGGCGCCGTGGTCGGCGAGGTGATCGACAGCCCGATCAACCCGGTGCTGTTCGAACCCGCATGACCGGCCAGGCGCGCCACGTCGTCACCGGACCGGCCGCGATCGCCGACGGGCAAGGCGGCTTCTCAATCGAGACGATCGAGGTCGACCCGCCCGGTCCCGGCGAGGTGCGGGTGGCGATGTCCGCCGCCGGCGTCTGCCATACCGATCACGCCTCGCTGCGCTGGCCGGGACCGCTGGTGATGGGGCACGAGGGCGCCGGCCACGTCGAGTCGGTCGGCGACGGCGTGCACGGACTCGAACCCGGCCAGCCGGTGCTGCTCAACTGGGCGATTCCCTGCGGCGACTGCTTCCAGTGCATGCGCGGCGCGCAGGCGCTGTGCGAACGCACGCATGAACTCGACGTGCCGCGCCTGGGCAGCAGCCGCGCGCATGCCGGCGGCACCCGGCTGCGCGGCGAGCCGGTCGCGCGCTCGTTCCACCTCGGCACCTTCGCCTCCCACACGCTGGTGCGCGCCGAGGCGGTGACGCCGCTGCCACCCGACCTGCCGCTGGATACCGCCTGCATCCTCGGTTGCGCGGTCATGACCGGGGTCGGCTCGGTGGTCAACGTCGCCGCGGTGTCGCCGGGCGAGTCGGTCGCGGTGATGGGCTGCGGCGGGGTCGGCCTCAACGTGGTGCAGGGTGCGCGGCTGGCGGGCGCAACCACCATCATCGCGATCGACCGGCAGCCGTCGCGGTTGCAGCGCGCGCGCGAACTCGGCGCCACCGATTTGATACTGGCCACCGACGGTGACCCGCAGGCGGTGGTCGACGCGGTCCGTGCGCTCAGCGACGGGCGCGGCGTCGACCATGCATTCGAAGCCACCGGCGTGCCGGCACTGGCGTTCCTGCCGCTGCAACTGGTGCGCAATGGCGGCAACGCGTTGCAGGTCAGCGGCGCGCACGGCGACGGCTGCGTCGAACTGCCGCGTTTCTTCTGGAACAAGCGCTACCTGACGCCGCTCTACGGCGACTGCGTGCCCGCGCGCGACTTCCCGCGGCTATTCGCATGGGTGGCCCAGGGCAAGCTCGAACTCGACTCGCTGGTCAGCCACCACTATCCGCTGGAGGGCCTCGACCGGGCGTTCGCCGACATGCTCGACGGCCACAGTGCAAAGGGAGTATTGCGAATCGCATGAACAGCAAACCCGCCCCGTTCCGCACCGTCGAGCGCTCCAACCTCGGCATCCCGATGGACGGCCTGGAGTTCGTGACGGTCAAGAGCCGGGCACTCGGCCAGCGCGCCGACATCACCTTCCACGTCCCGCCGCAGGCGCGCGGCTGCACCGACCTGCCGGTGGTGATGCTGCTGCACGGCGTCTACGGCTCGCACTGGGCATGGGCGCTCAAGGGCGGCGCGCACGTGACCGCACAGCGCCTGATCGACGAGGGTGCATTGCCGCCGGTGATGCTGGTGATGCCGTCCGACGGGCTGTGGGGCGACGGCTCGGGTTACGTCGCCCACGGCGGCCAGGATTTCGAACGCTGGATCATCGACGAGGTGCCGCAACTGGCGACGCAACTGGCGGCTGGGTGCACGTCGCGTTCGCCGCTGCTGGTGGCCGGCCTGAGCATGGGCGGCTTCGGTGCGTTGCGGCTCGCCGGCAAGTATCCGGACCGCATCACCGCGGCGGCCGCGCATTCGGCGGTGACCGACCTCGCCCAGCTCGACGACGCGATCGAGGAAAACCGCGACGGCTGGAGCGATGCCTGTGCCGACCGCACCGTGCTCGCCGCGCTCACCGGCGCTCGTGGAAAGTTGCCGCCACTCCGCTTCGATTGCGGTCGCAGCGACGGCCTGTCGGCGGCCAACTTCGCCCTGCACCAGTCACTGCAGGACGCCGGCATCGCGCACGAGTACGCACAGCGCAACGGCGACCACGACTGGGACTACTGGACCCTCGCACTGGAGGACACGTTGCGCTTCTTCGGCGATGTCCTGCGTGGCGAAAGGCCCGCAACCGGAGAAGACCACGCATGAGGAAAACGCGCATGACGGGAACACCCATCGCCCTCGCCCGAAAGCTGGCTGGCTGGACCCTCGCGGCGGGATTGCTGGCGACGGCGGCGGCGTGCTCACCCGAGCCTTCCGAACCGGCAACCGAAGCAAGCACGGCGCCCGCCGACGACGCACCGACACCCGAGCTGGCCAAGGCCGGCGAGGAAGTCTTCTACCACGTGTTCATGCGCAGCTTCCGCGACAGCAACGGCGACCGCATCGGTGATCTCCCGGGCCTGACCGCCAAGCTTGGCTACCTGCGCGAACTCGGCATCACCTCGATCCTGCTGACCCCGCTGCAGCCGTCGCCGTTCTACCACAACTATTTCGCCACCGACTTCAAAGCGATCGAGCCGGCGTACGGGACGATGGAGGACTACACCGCCTTCGTCCGCGCCGCCCACGGGCACGGGCTGAAGGTCTACCTCGACCAGGAGATCCAGTACGTCGGCGAGGGCCACCCGTGGCTGGAGCAGTCGCGCGGCAAGCCCGATGCGCCGTTCGCCGACTACCTGCTGTGGCGCGACGCCGGGCACACCGAACCCGAACCGTTCCTCGACCAGGCCCGCTGGGAGGGCTACGACGGCCGCCACATCGCCATCGCAATGGTCGACATGAACCAGCCGGCGGTGAAGCGCTACTTCGAGGACCTGCTGCTGTTCTTCGCCGACCCGCACGGCGACGGCAGCGGCCGCGACGGCGTCGACGGGTTCCGCATCGACCACATGATGGACGACCTCGACCACAAGGGCCTGGCCACCAACCTGTTCGCCGACTTCTGGACGCCGATCTTCGACACCCTGCGCAAGCGCCGTCCCGGCTTCCGCATCCTTGCCGAGCAGAGCGACTGGGGGTTCGGCGAGGACTGGCTGGTCGAGGGCGATGCGGACCTGGTGTTCGCGTTCCCGCTGCGCGGCGCGCTGATCGAGCTCGACAAGGCTGCGATCGTCGACGCCGCGCGCAAGACCGCGGCGATCACCCCCGACGGCAAGGGCCAGATCGTGTTCCTCGAGAACCACGACACCGACCGTTTCATGTCGGTGCTCGAGCGCGACGGCAGTACCGACGATGCACCGGCCCGCGCGCGCGCCGGCGCCGCACTCGCATTGCTGATGCAGGGCGAACCGCTGCTCTACTACGGGCAGGAACTCGGCATGCGCGGCATCACCCGCACCGGCACCCTGTCCGATTCGGCGCACATCCCGCTGCGCGAGGCGATGCGCTGGTCGGCCGAGCTCGGCGCACCGGGCTCGGCAACCTGGTACCAGGGCGACCAGCCGTGGTGGACCGACCGCTACAACCGCTCCAGCGACGGCGTGTCGGTCGAGGAACAGGACGCCGACGCCGGTTCGCTGCTCAACTGGTACCGCAGCCTGCTGGCCCTGCGCCAGTCGCGCCCGGAACTGCGCAACGGCGACCAGCAGTTCGCCTGCCCCGACAGCCCGGACATCGTGTGCCTGCTGCGCACCTCCGGCACCCGCCGCACCCTGCTGCTGGCCAACCTCGGCACCACGCCCGCCGCTCCCGGCCTCGACGCCGCGCTGGCCGCCGAGTCGTGGACCGACCTGCTCGACGGTGGCACAGTCGACCCGAGCCAGCCCCTGCCCGCCATGGCCGTCCGGATACTCGGCTCGCCCTGAGCAACCCACCCGCGGACGTCGACATGCCCCTGCCCCATCTCGACCGTCCCCTCTGCGAACCGGTGGAACTGCGACCCGGCACCGGCCTGCGGCTGGAACGGGTCCGGCAGGGCGCCGATGCCGGCATCACCACGCCGTTCCCGCACTACCACGACGTGCACGAGCTGGTGCTGTTCGGCAACGTGCGCGGCGACTTCCTCGCCGATGGCTGGCGCTACCCGCTGGAACCGGGCTGCATCGCCTTCGTGCCGTCGATGCGCCAGCACGACTTCACCCTGGAACCCGGCCCGCGCGACTGGGTGCTGCTGCAGGTCGACGCCATCGCCGGTGAAACCCTCGCCCGCGAGCCCGGACTGGAACGCCTCGCGCAGGCGTTCTGCGCCCTGCCGGGCCCGCGACTGCGGCAACGCATCGGCCAGATCGCCGAGTGGCTGGGCGAACTGCGCAGCGACGATCCGCTGGCGCTGCCGCTGCTTACCGCGCTGCTGCACGCCACGGTCCGCGCGCCGCTGATCGAAGGCGACAAGCTGCCCGGCGACAGTGACAGTCTCGAACGGTTGCGCCCGGCGATCGAACGGCTGCGCCGCGACCCGGCCAACGCGCCCGCCGCCGAACAGGCCGCCGCGCTCTGCGCGCTCGCACCGGCCTATTTCAGCCGACGTTTCAAGCAGCAGATCGGCATGGCCTGGAGCGAGTACGTCCGCACCCACCGCCTGCACCTGGCCAGCCAGCGCCTGCTCGACAGCGACCGCACCGTCAGCGACATCGCCTACGGCCTGGGCTTCTCGACCCCGTCGCATTTCGGCGAACTGTTCCACCGCCGCTTCGGCATGACGCCGATGGAGTACCGGCGCGCCGGCCGCGCGCGCCAAGCCGACCCACCCGGATAGACGACCGAGCCGTCGCTACTTCCTGTCGTCGCCAGACCGGCCCTCGTCCGCGTCGCGGTCGATCGAATCATCGTACCCATCGCGCACGCCCTTGCTGTCGCGGTCGCGCAGATGGTCGTCGACCTTGGCTCCGCGCGATTCCAGGTCGACGTTGCCCAGTCTGTCTTCGGTCCGCTGATCGTCGGACGGCTGGCGCAGGCCCTGGTGCTGGCCACCGGCCTCGCCGCTGCTTCGGCTGGCGGCGTTGCCGGATGACGGGTTGGATGGCTTGTTCATCTCGGTCTCCTTGCACGGAAGTACCGGCCTACCGTCCCACGGGCTGCGTTAGCGTTCCGCGACAGATCGAATCGCAATCGATCACGCGGGACCGACGCACGCCGAAAGATGCTGCCGCCATGGGTAGCGAAATCCTGACCAGTGCGAAGCAGCGCAACTACACGATCCGCGTGCACCTGCCGCCAGGCGATCCACCGCCGCGCGGACATGCGCTGGTCTGGTTGCTCGACACCCCGACCACCTGGGCGCCGATGCAGCAGGCGCTGAACGAGCAGGGCGATGGCGGCGTCGTGGTTATCGGAATCGGCTGGGAGGAACAGGGCAGTGTCGATCCCGACCTGCGCCGGCGTGACTTCACCCTGCCTGCGCGGCATGCGGTTCCGCCGCCGGGTGGCGGCGCCGGCGACTGGCGCGAGGACGGCGACGCCGACGCGTTCCTGGCGTTCCTGATCGATGTCGCGCAACCGCGTTACCTCGATGCGTTGCCGATCGATGCCGCGCGGCAGGTGCTGGTCGGCCACTCGCTGAGTGGCCTTTTCGTGCTGCATGCCTTGATGACCTGCCCCGACCGGTTCCACGGTTTCGTGGCCGCCTCGCCGTCGATCTGGTGGGACAAGGCACGGATCGTTGACGACATCGCTAACACCGACCTCTCCACCGCCCGCGACGCGCGCGTGCTGATAACGGTAGGTTCCGATGAACAGGTCGCCGGGCCGGAGAAGCCACCCCGGATCGACGGCGAAGACGAGGCGGCGATGCTCGGCGAGCAGCATATGGTCGACAACGCCAGCGCGTTTGCCGGCGCGCTGCGCAAGCGTGGCCTCGACTGCCGCTTCGAGCTGGTCGAAGGCGAGGACCACAAGTCGGTGATCCCCGCCGCGATGGCGCATGCGCTGCGTTTCACCCGCGACGACGCGCGGTCATTCCCGGAATGACACATGGCCCTACCTGTACAGGCGGCAATGACTTCCGGAAGTTTTCATTCCGTCCGCCGCTGGCCTAGGCTGGCCGAACCCACCGTCCGGATCCCGCCATGTCCCGCCTTCCCCGCCGCTCGCTGCTGTCGCTGACCCTGTCCGCCGCCCTCGCCACCGGCCTGGCCGGCTGTTCGCCCGGCACCGACGGAAGCGCCGACGCCCCGACGACCGACAGCACCACCCCGGCCGCCGACACCGCGACCACCGCGCCGGTGCTCGGCAGCTTCGGCTTCGACATCGCCGGGATGGACCGCGAGGTCCCGCCCGGCGACGACTTCTACCGGTACGCCAACGGCGGCTGGATGGAGTCCACGCAGATCCCGGCGGACCGCTCCAGCTTCAACAGCTTCACCCGGATCGTGGTAGACACCGAGAAGAACGTCCGCCAGATCATCGAGGACGCCGCCGACGACGAGGCCGCGCAGGGTCCGATGCGCAAGGTCGGCGACTACTACACCGCGTTCATGGACGAGGCGGGGATCGAGGCCAGGGGCATCGCGCCGCTGCAGCCGCAACTGGACGAAATCGCCGCGATCGCCGACAAGCAGGCGCTGGCGACCGAGCTGGGCAGCCAGTTGCGCGCCGACGTCGACCTGCTCAACGCCACCGACTACTACACCGACCGCCTGTTCGGCCTGTGGGTCTCGCAGGACCTGCACCAGCCCGACCGCAACGTGCCCTACCTGGTGCAGGGAGGCCTCGGCATGCCCGACCGCAGCTTCTATCTCGACGACGGCCGCATGGCCGAGTTGCGCACGGCCTACCAGGCGCATGTCGCGAAGATGCTGGAGCTGGCCGGGATCGATGACGCCGCGGCCAAGGCCGAACGCATCGTCGCGCTGGAAACCGCGATCGCCAAGGTGCACGCCACCCAGGAACAGACCAACAACGTCGAGGCCGGCGCCAACGCGTGGACCGCGGCCGACTTCGCGGCCAAGGCGCCCGGCATGGACTGGGATGCGTTCCTCAAGGCGGCCGGTCTCGGCGGGCAGCAGGACTTCATCGCCTGGCAGCCCGACGCCGTCGCCGGCATCTCAAAACTGGTCGCCTCGCAGCCGCTGGACACCTGGAAGGAGTACCTGACATTCCACGCCATCGACCGCGCCGCGGCCACGCTGCCCAAGGCCTTCGGCGATCAGCAGTTCGCGTTCTACGGCAAGACCCTCAACGGCACCCCGCAGCAGCGCGACCGCTGGAAGCGCGCGGTCAGCGCGACCAACGGCGCGCTGGGTGAAGCGGTCGGACAGGAGTACGTCGAGCGCCACGTCAGCGCCGAGACCAGGGCGCGCGCCGAGGCGATGGTCGACAACATCGTCGCCGCGTTCGGCAAGCGCATCGACGCGCTGGAGTGGATGAGCGACGAGACCAAGGCGCAGGCCCGGGCCAAGGTCGCCGGGCTGACCGTCGCGCTGGGCTACCCGGACAGCTGGCGCGACTACGGCGCGCTGGAGATCAAGCCCGACGATGCACTGGGCAACGCGCAGCGCGCGTCCGCGTTCGAGTACCAGCGCAACCTCGCCAAGCTCGGCCAGCCGGTCAACCACGACGAGTGGTACATGCTGCCGCACACGGTCAACGCGCTGAACGTGCCGCTGGAGAACCGGCTGATCTTCCCGGCCGCGATCCTGCAGCCGCCGTTCTTCGATCCCAATGCCGACGACGCGGTCAACTACGGCGCGATCGGCGCGGTCATCGGCCACGAGATCAGCCACAGCTTCGACAACCTCGGCGCGCTGTTCGACAAGGACGGCAGGCTGCACAACTGGTGGACGCCGGAAGACCTGGAGCGCTTCGAGGCCGCGGGCGACGCACTGGCCGCGCAGTTCAGCGAATACAAGGCGTTCGACGACCTGGCCGTCAACGGCAAGCTGAGCCTGGGCGAGAACATCGCCGATGTCGCCGGCCTCGCCACCGCCTACGACGCCTACCGGCTGTCGCTGCAGGGCCAGCCCGGCGAGACGCTGGAAGGCTTCAGCCCCGACCAGCGCTTCTTCCTCGGCTTCGCCCAGGCGTGGCGCGGCAAGTACCGCGAGGCCGCGCTCCGCAACGCGATCCTGACCGACGTGCACGCGCCCGGCCGGTTCCGCGCGCAGACCGTGCGCAACCTCGACGCGTGGTACCCGGCGTTCGAAGTGACCGAAGGCCAGGCGCTTTACCTGGCGCCGGAAGACCGGGTCAAGGTCTGGTAGTTGCCTGGCACCGGACCGGACGCACGGACGACGCCGGCCGCGGGCGCAACGCCACGCGGCCCGGCCTGTTCGTTCGTCATCCCGGCGCACGACGAGGCGGCGCTGCTCTGCGACACCCTGTCGGCGTTGCAGGCGGCCGCCGACAGTCTGCAACTGGATTACGAAGTCGTCGTGGTCGACGACGCCTCGACCGACGACACCGCCGGCATCGCGCGCCGCGCCGGGACGCGGGTGCTGCAGGTATCGCACCGCCACATCGCCGCGACCCGCAACGCCGGCGCCGGCGTCGCCCGCGGCGAGCGGCTGGTGTTCGTCGATGCAGACACCCGGCTGGATGCGACCGTGCTGTCCGCCGCCATCGCGGCGATGGATGCGGGCGCGGTCGGCGGCGGCTGCGCGGTGCGGCTGGCGGGCAAGGTGCGGCTGACGGAACGCGGGTTCACCGCGCTGGTGATGCAGGTGTTCCGCATCACCCGGATCGCGCCCGGCTGCTTCCTCTTCTGCACCCGCGAGGCCTTCGACCGCGTCGGCGGCTTCGACGAGGGCCTGTACGCGGCCGAGGACGTGGCGATGAGCCGGGCGCTGGCCCGCCAGGGTCGCTTCGTGATCCTGCGCGAGGCGGTCTGGACCTCGGACCGCAAACTGCGGACCTTCAGCGTCGTCGAGCACCTGCGGTTGATGCTGCAGGTCGCATTCCGCGGCCGCGGCGCGCTGCGCTCGCGCGAGCACCTGGGGCTCTGGTACGACAAACGGCGGAACGACCGATGAGGTGCGCACCACGATGAATACGCCCGACATGATCGGCTGGGGCGCCTCGGCGATCCTGATCGCGACGCTGGCCCGGCAGGGCTGGCACCAGTGGAAGGATCCGGACCCGCGCGGGGTGTCGCACTGGCTGTTCCTCGGCCAGATATCGGCCTCGGTCGGCTTCATCGCCTACAGCTGGATGCTGGACAACATGGTCTTCATCGTCACCAACAGCCTGATCCTGGTGACGGCGATCGTCGGCCAGCTGGTGTTCCTGCGCGCGCAGCGCAGGTCCAGGCGCGCGAAGCGGTAGGCCGGGCACGTCCCGGTCGGGGTTTCGCGCGCTTCGTCGGCGCATGCCGGGCTTCGTCGCCGGCGCCGCCAGCAGCGGCCTGGTACTGGCTATGCTCCGGCCATCCCAGCCGTCGGGCCAGAGATCATGATCAGAAACTTCTTCTTCGTCCTCCGCTTCGCCATCGCCTGGATGCTGGCGATCATCCTTGTCGCGATCCTGTGGTCCAACCTGCCGCTGGTCGGCTGGATGGACTGGCCGATCGTGCTCGGCGGGATGATCCTGATGGCGCTGGTGGTCACCGGGGCGGTGTCGCACGTCGGCCGGGTCCGGCTGATCGCCGGGCGGACCGACCGCGACGCGCTCGGCAACCGCCAGCGCCGCCAGATCGAGATCCCGCTGGAGGCCGGCGAGGCGTTCGACCTGCTCGACGCGGCGATCCGCGAACTGCCGCGCGTCCAGCAGGTCGAGAGCGCGCGCGACAGCCTGCAGGTGCGCGGCAAGATCGAGCGTCCGCAGACCTACGGCAGCCGTCCGCTCGGGCGCTGGAACCCGCTGCTGTGGTTCGGCATCCCGCGCAACCAGATCCTCGCCACCGTCACCCCCAACCATGACAGCGGCAGCGTGACCCTGATCTGCGAGCCCGAATCGCCGACGTGGAGCGACTGGTTCCTGGTCGACGACGGCACCAACTACGAGAACGCCGAGGCGATCAGCCGCGCGATCACCCGCCGCGTCGCCGAGCACCGCCGTGGCGAGCGCGCCGCGGCCGTGCAGACCGAGACCGAGAAGGAACTCACCGTCGCCAGGCTCAGCCTGCTGCACGCGCAGGTGGAGCCGCACTTCCTCTACAACACACTGGCCAGCGCGCAGCTGCTGACCCGCAGCGACCCGGCGCGCGCCGACGAGATGCTCGGCCACCTGATTCAGTACCTGCGCCATTCGCTGCCGCGCACCGAGAACGAGATGTCGACGCTGGGCGCCGAACTGGAGCGCGCATTGGCCTACCTGGAAATCCTCAGGATCCGGATGGGGCCGCGGCTGTCGGTGCAGGTCGACGTGCCGGAGAACCTGCGTGCCACGCCGCTGCCGCCGATGATGCTGCAGACGCTGGTCGAGAACGCGATCAAGCACGGCCTGGAACCGCGCACCGGTGGCGGCACGGTGTGGATCCGCGCACGCCGCAGCGACGGCACGGTGGCGGTGACCGTGGCCGACGATGGCGACGGCTTCAGCAGCAAGACCGCCGGCACCGGGATCGGCCTCAGGAACGTCCGCGAGCGGTTGCGCCTGCTGTTCGGCAACGAAGGCTCGCTGGCGGTGATCGCCAACTTCCCGGCCGGCGTTGCCGCCACCCTCAGCGTCCCGGCCGGCCCGCCCGCCACCGCTCCGACGCAACTGGCCGACGCCGATGTCTGAATCCGTCACCACCTGCATCGTTGCCGAGGACGAAGCGCTGCTGCGGCAGTCGCTGGTCGAGCAGCTCGGCCACGCCTGGCCGCAACTGCGGATCGTGGCCGAATGCGAGGACGGCGCCGGCGCACTGGAAGCGCTGGCCGAACACCGCCCCGACATCGCCTTCCTCGACATCCGCATGCCCGGCCTGACCGGGCTGGAAGTCGCGGCCGCCGCGGCCGAGGTCAGCCCCGGCACCCGCATCGTGTTCGCCACCGCCTACGACCAGTACGCGATCGACGCGTTCGAGCACGGCGCGGTCGACTACCTGCTCAAGCCGATCATGCCGGAGCGGCTGGCGGCCACCGTGCAACGCCTGCAGGCCCATGCCGGCCAGCACAATGCCGAGGCCCTCGCGGCACTGCTGGCACGGCTTGGCGCGCGGCAGCCGGCCGGCGACGCGCCGCCGCTGACCTGGCTGACCGCCAGCGCGGGCCGCGAGACCCGCCTGGTCCTGGTCGACGAGGTCGCGTATTTCCGCGCCGACAACAAGTACACCACGGTGATGACCGCCGACGGCGAGGCGCTGCTGCGGACGCCCATCCGCGAGCTGCTCGGCCTGCTCGATCCTGCGGTGTTCAAACAGATCCACCGCTCGACCATCGTCAACCTCAAGGCGATCGCCGGCATCACCCGCGACGACAGCGGCCGCGGCATCGTCCGCCTGCGCAACCGCCCGGAAACACTGACCGTCAGCGCACCGTACATGGCGCTGTTCCGCCACATGTGACCACGACACGTCCTGCGAGGTGACCCGTGAACACGCTCATCGTCCTGCTGGCGCTGCTGCTCTCGCCGTTCGGCATCGAGGTCGGCACCACGGCGCCCGCCACCGGCGCCGATTCGACCGGCACCTGCCTGGTGGCGACGCTCCAGCGCATGGCCTGGGCGACCGGTGACGGCGGTCGGCGCGACTTCCATCTGTGCATCGCTGTCGAGGGCGCCGACGCACCGGCCCGATAGCCTCAGCGCGCTATGCAGGTCCGGCCGGCCCACAGGTGGGTGACGCGCGCATCCGGGCCGGCCGAGTCGAGCAGCCCCGCGACCTGTCCGGCGCTGAACTCGGTGCCCAGCGACGAGGGCGCGATTTCGACCACCGTGCCGCCGCCTTCGAGCGCGGCGCGGGTGGAGCCGATCGCGATCCCGTCGACGGTCGACAGGCCGGACCCGTCCGGGCCGAGCGACCAGCCGACAAACGCGTCGTCGGCGAACCACGTCGCCAGGCCACCCGGCCAGCGCACCCGGGTGGCGCCGCAGTCGCTGTTCCCGCTTTCGCCGGTCGGCGCCGCGCCGAGTACTTTCCGGAGCATCGCCAGCGTTTCGGCCTTGCCGGTTCCGAATGCGACCGGCCGCGCCGAGCCCGATGGCAGCACGAAGATGCGCAGGCCCTCGCCTTCCAGCGCCAGCGTCGCCGCCGGTTGTTCCGATGCAGTCGGCTCCGATGCAGTCGGTTCCGGTGTCGCCGGTGCGGACGATGCAGCCGAGCTTGCCACCGCCCGCGAACCGGGTTTCGGCGCCGTCGCCGTGCGGCTGAAGCACTGCGGCCCGACATCGTGGTTCCACTCGCCGGCATTCCACGGCCCACCGCGCGCCTGGACCCGCGCGGTATCGGTGACGAACTCCGCGCACAGGGTGTAGCTGCGCGCGCCGTCCACCGTGTAGCCGTAGGCGGTGCCGGTCACCGGATCGACGATCGACAGTTGCTGTCCGGGCTGCGCGGCCAGGGTGGCGAGGTCCGGCGGCACCGTGTCGTTGGCCTGCACGTGGATGTCGATCGCCTGGACGATGCGGTTCAGCTCGTCGATGCGGCGGCTGTCGAGCCGGGCGTCGCGCTGCACCGACGGCGAGTCCATCACCAGCACCGCGGCCACCACGGTCGCCAGCACCACCACGCTGGCGATGACCGCGAGCCAGCGCCCCGAACGGTCGTGCTTCGGGTCGGCGCTCACGCTTCGGCCTCCTCGCGACGCAGGTCGCGCAGGTAGTAGCCGAAGATCGCACCCGCGATCGCTCCGACCACCAGCACCTTGAGCACGAAGCGCAGCGACAGCTCGCCGCCCAGCAGGTTGTAGACCAGGGTGATGAGGTCGCCGATCAGGATCGTGGCGGCGAGGAACAGGGTCAGGTAGGTCAGCCAGCGCCGCACCGCCGACAGGCGCCGGGCCGGGTTGCGCGCCATGTCCTGGCCGAGGTGGCGGGCAACGAACAGGAACACCGGGAAGGCGATCACCAGCGACGCCACCGACCAGCGCATCGAGTGCGCGGCACTGCGGACCGCGTACGCCGGGTCGGCCGCGTCGGGCAGGAACCGGTTGATCAGGTCGAACAGCAGGCTGCCAAGCTGGTAGGCCGACAGGTACAGCGTCGCGAACAGCACCAGATAGAGGAACGCCTCACGCGGTGACAGGTAGGGGCGCGGTCGTGGCACCGGCAGCCGGAACTCGACGTCGGCATAGGCGTCGATCGCGTCGCGGGCCTGCTCCGGGGTCCAGCCGGCGGCGGCCAGCGCGGTGCCGATCGCCTCTTTGGAGGCGCCCGCGGCGAGCGCCTCGCGTACGAACATATCCAGATCCTGCGTGCCTGCGGCCATGCCTGCTCCTCATCCGGGACATCGGTCCCCGGAATCTAGCAGGCCCGCATGATGTGCCGCGTGGCGCACGGATCAGCCGTCGCGGCGCGGCAGCTTCCAGTCCGGACGGATGAAGTGGCAGGTGTAGCCCTCCGGAAGCCGCTCCAGGTAATCCTGGTGCTCCGGTTCGGCTTCCCAGAAATCACCGGCGGGCTCGACCTGGGTCACCACCTTGCCGGGCCACAGACCGGATGCATCGACGTCGGCGATGGTGTCCTCGGCGACCTTTTTCTGCTCCGGCGATGCGTAGAAGATCGCCGAGCGGTACGACGTGCCAAGGTCGTTGCCCTGGCGGTTCTCGGTGGTCGGGTCGTGGATCTGGAAGAAGAACTCGAGCATCTCGCGGTAGCTGGTCTGCTCCGGATCGAACACGATCTCGATCGACTCCGCGTGGCTGCCGTGGTTGCGGTAGGTCGCATTGGGCACGTCGCCGCCGCTGTAGCCGACCCGGGTCGAAACCACCCCGGGCTGCTTGCGGATCAGGTCCTGCATGCCCCAGAAGCAGCCGCCGGCAAGAATCGCCTTTTCAGTACTCATCGAATGTCCTCCACCTGGTCCAGATAGGCGCCGTAGCCCTGCGCGTCCATCTCCTCGCGGGGGATGAAGCGCAGCGACGCGGAGTTGATGCAATACCGCAGGCCGCCGCGGTCCGGCGGGCCGTCGGGGAATACATGGCCAAGGTGGCTGTCGCCGTGGGTGGAACGCACCTCGATGCGGGTCATGCCGTGGCTGGTGTCGCGCAACTCGCTGACGTGCGCCGGTTCGATCGGCTTGGTGAAACTCGGCCAGCCGCAGCCGGACTCGAACTTGTCGGACGAGGCGAACAGCGGCTCGCCGGACACGATGTCGACATAGATGCCCGGGTGTTTGTTGTCCAGATACTCGCCGGTGCCGGGCGCTTCGGTGCCGCTGTGCTGGGTGACGCGGAACTGCTCGGGGGTCAGGCGGGCGATGGCGTCGGGATCCTTGCTGTACCGGGACATGCGAATTTCCTGATGCGGGGAGGACACCCGACTGGATGGGGATCGCCGGGCCAAACTCAACATCCCCGCGGGCCTCTGCTAACGTCGCCGCACACACCGCCAGGCCCGCCGATGACCCCGCTGCGCACCGTCCGCGTCACCCGTTACGTCACCCCGCTGCGCGAGGGCGGCTCGATGCCGGCGGTCGTCGAGGCCGACGACGACGGCCTGTACGTGCTCAAGTTCCGCGGCGCCGGCCAGGGCGCACGGGCGCTGGTCGCCGAACTGGTGGTGGGTGAACTCGCCCGCGCGCTCGGTCTGCCGGTGCCGGAGATCGTGCTGGTCGAACTGGACCCGGAACTCGCCCGCACCGATCCCGACCCGGAAATCCAGGAACTCATCCGCGCCAGCGCCGGCCTCAACCTCGGGCTCGACTACCTCCCCGGCTCGATCAACTTCGATCCCGCCGCCGAACAACCCGACAGCGCCCTCGCCTCGGCGGTGGTCTGGCTCGACGCGTTCACCAGCAATGTCGACCGCACCTACCGCAACACCAACCTGCTGATCTGGCACCGCGCACTGTGGCTGATCGACCACGGCGCGGCGCTGTATTTCCACCACGGCTGGGACGGCTCGACCGACGCCGCCGGCAGCCGGTTCCCGCTGATCCGCGACCACGTGCTGCTGCCACTGGCCGATGAGCTGGAAGACGCCGACGCGCGCCTTGCGCCGCTGGTGACCCGCGAGCTGCTGCAGGCCATCCTCGCCCGCGTACCGGACAGCTGGCTGGCCGATGCCGATGCGTGGGCCGACCCGGCCACCCAGCGCGCGGCCTACGTCGAGTTCCTGCTGCAACGGCTCGCGCAGCGCCGTGGCTTCATCGAGGAGGCCCAGCATGCACGTGGCTGAGAGCTACGACTACGCGCTGATCCGGGTGGTGCCGCGGGTGGAGCGCGGCGAGTTCATCAATGCCGGGGTGATCGTGTCCTGCGAGTCGCGGCAGTTCCTGCAGGCACGCGTCGAAGTCGACGAGCAGCGCCTGCGCGCGCTCGATCCGGCGATCGACATCGACACCGTCCGACGCCACCTGCAGGCGATCGTGCGGGTCTGCGAAGGCGCGCCCGACGCCGGGCCGATCGCGCGCCTGCCGCGTCGCGCGCGCTTCCACTGGCTGACCGCCACGCGCAGCTCGATCATCCAGACCTCGCCGATCCACATGGGCCGTTGCACGGACCCCGCGGGATCGGTCGAACGGCTGTTCGAGCGGATGGTTTCAACCTGAACGGCGCCGGCCCTGAACCGGCGGATTTCACGAACGGCTAGCCGGTTTTTAACAACCGCCATGACAGCCTCGGGGTGGCAAAACGCAACACGATGCACCGGACGCATCTCCCCCACGCCACTTCAGGAGCATCGCCATGACACGTTTCAAGCTTTCGACACTGGCCTTCGCGCTGCTGGGCAGCCTGGCCCTCACCGCCTGCGACAACAGCGTCGACACCGCCGCGACCGATACCTACCCGGCAGCGGATTCCACCGCCGCCACCCAGCCGGTCGACGACACGGCCCCAGAGGGGATCACTGATCCGACCACCGACCCGTACGCCACCGATGACGCGACCACCACCATGGGTGACGCGAGCATCCCGACCGAGGATCCGATGGTCGACCAGGACCCGTCCCTGGCGCCGCAGACCGATCCGATGGATCCGGAAGCCGAGGAACTCGATTCGACCGACCCGACCGACGAGCCGACACCGCAGCCCTGACGGACGCGGGATAACGAAAAGGGGGCGCGAACTGTTCGCGCCCCCTTTTTCTATGCCGGTTGTGGATGTCACCGCGGGCCCGGTTACTTCTTCCCGACCAGCCAGTCCATGGCCTCGGCCTCGTCACGGAACACGCGCGCCTGCAGCCCCGCGGCGACCGCGGAAATCTCGCAGTACATGATCTGGTCCAATGCGAACGGTTTGACATGGGCGATGAGGACCCCTTCCAGCCCGTGGCCCTTCATCCGCGCCACCAGCCCCTTCCATTCCGACGCCGACAACTCCTCGCCCTTCAGTTCGTCGATGAGCAACAACCCGGACGGGCGCCGCCTGGCCAGTTCGTCCGCTATCGCCTGCCAGTAGCCGATCGTCGACGACAGCGTGCGCACGCCGATGACGCGCGCCCGCAGGACGTTGCTGTCGCAATCGGAAAAACGGATCAGGAATTCTTTTTCCATGGTCCTGGCTGGTGGATGCGTCGGTCCCATGTTGCAGGGTACTCCCCCGCAATCTAGCCGCCACCGGTCAGCAACCTGGTCAACGGATTGGCCGGATCGGCCAGCAACTTCACCGTCAACGCCAGCGCCATGACCACCAGCAGCGGCCGGATCACCTTGCCGCCCACCCGCAGCGCCAGGTGCGCGCCGACCTGGCCGCCAGCGATGCTCGCCACCGCCATCAGCAGGCCGACCATCCACAGCACCTGGCCGCCGATCACCAGCGTGACCAGCGCGGCGACGTTGCTGGCGAGGTTGAGGAACTTGGTGTGCGCGGTCGCCGACACCAGCCCCATGCCGAACAGCGCGACCAGCACCGTGGTCAGGAACGAGCCGGTGCCGGGACCGAAGAAGCCGTCGTAGAAGCCGATCGCGATGACGATGCCAACCAGCGCACCGGTGCCGAGCCGACTGTGGCGGTCCTCTTCGGACGCCTTCGGGGCGACGGTGAAATAGATCACCATCAGGATCAGCAGCACCGGGATCAGCCCGGCGAGGAACGCCGGGTCGATCCGCTGCAGCACCCAGGCGCCGACCGCGGAGCCGAGGAACGCACCGATCGCCGGCTTGAGGAAGCGCCGGAAATCGATCCGCCCCTTGCGCGCGAACGCGACCACCGCGCTGGCAGTGCCGAAGCTGCTCTGCAGCTTGTTGGTGGCGATCGCGTGGACCGGCGGCACGCCCGCCGCCATCAGCGCCGGGATCGTCAGCAGCCCGCCGCCGCCGGCGATCGCGTCGATCACCCCCGCCACGAACGCCACCGCCATCAGCAGGGCGATGACTTCGATGCCAAGTTCCATGGGGCCTGCACGGGTGGTCGACGGGCCCGCATTATCGACCAGCGCGGATGAACGTGCCGGCTGTGCCGCCGCCCGGGCGTGGTGCCCGGGCACGGCAGGTCAGCGCAGCGCCAGCGCTTCGACCGCGTCGGAACGCGCGGGCCGCGGCCGCGCAGTCATCCCGAACAGCGGCCGCAGCCAGCCGACGCGCGCGATCACCGCGGTGATTAGCACGCAGCCCAGCGCGGTCGCCGCGACCAGCAGCGGCGGCTCCAGCCACGGCCCCAGCGACAGCGACGCCAGCCACACCCCGGCAACGACGGTGACGGTCTGGTGCAGCACGTACCACGGGTAGACCGATGCGGTCGCCCAAGGCAGCCAGCGGAACGGACGGTTGAGCAGGTGGTGGCCCCAGCCGAGCACCAGCAGCAGCCAGGTCCAGGCATTGAGGCGCTGGGCCACGTCGTACAGCGCGCGCTCGACGCTCGGCTCCGGCACGGTGGTGAAGCGCAGCCACTGGAACACGGCGAACGTGCACAGCGCCACGCCCAGCAGCCACCAGCGCCGCTTGCGCAGCTCGGCCCACAGCCCGGTGTCGGCAGCGATCCAGTAGCCGTAGAGGAACATCGCCCCGTACTGCGCGTGCATGTGCCAGTCGTGCAGCAGGTCGTGGGTGGTCGGGAAGCGTCCCGCCAGCGTCCACGACGCCAGCACCAGCGGCGCGACCGGCAGCAGCCACAGCCGCCAGCCGCGCAGACCGCGGAACCAGCCGGCGACCGCCATCCCCACGCGACTGCGCAGCAGCGGCAACAGCGCCGCCAGCAGCAGCGAGTACGCCAGCAGGTACGGCAGGTACCACAGGTGGTTCCAGGTCACGCCCACGTGCGAACCGTCGAACGCCCCCGCCGGCCACGGCTGGAACGTGAAGTAGGCGGCGAGGAACGACAGGTAGCCGCCGTCAAACGCCCCGTTGGCCTGCGCCTGCAGCCAGGCCTGCGGCGGCACCACCACCGCCATGCCGAACAGCAGCGGCACAAGCAGCCGCTTCGTCCGCGACCACGCGAACCCCGCCGCGGTGACCCGGCGCAAAAGGAAGTGCACCGCCACGCCGGAGATCAGGAACAGCAGCGACATCCGCCACTGGTTGACCAGGATCATCGGCCACTTGAGCCACTCGAAGGCGTGGCCGGATTTGACGTGCCAGCCCCAGTCCGGCACGTAGAACATGCCGACGTGGTAGAGGATCAGCACGGCGAAGGCGAGCACCCGCAGGGCGTCGATATCGTGGCGGCGGCCGCCGTCGGCGGTGCGGTCGGGGGCGGGAATCATCGGCTCGGGGTTCCACGGGAAGGGACTGCAGCCTCGTCCCGGCGCGCATCGCCCGCCAGCGGAAAGTGCCGCCCCGCGGGCCTGCGGGGACAAGCGGCGGGAGCCGGGGACGAATCGGGACGCCCGCGCTAGACTCGCCCGCTGGCCACGCGCCAACCCCCAGCCCAGCCGAGGACCGCCGTGCAGCCGCAGACCTACCTCCGCCACCGACGCGCCTTCGAGGTCGGCCTGTGGGTGCTGGCGGCCGCGGTCAACTGCGCCGGCAACGCGATCACGGTCAACATCGACATGGCCAACAGCGGCCTCGACGTCGCCCGCTGGGAGCCGTGGGTGTGGGAGGCGACCAGCGCGCTCCTCTGGCTGGCGCTGATCCCGCTGCTGCTGTGGTTCACCGGGCGTTTCCCGCTGGAAGGCGGCCACTTCCGCCGCAGCTTGCCGGCCCACCTGCTGTTCACCATTCCGGTGTCGCTGCTGCACGTGCTGGGCATGGTCGCCCTGCGCAAGCTGGCCTACGCCGGCATGGGCGCGGAGTACGACTTCGGCGGCTGGGCCGGGCGGCTGTGGTACGAGTACCTCAAGGACGTGCGCAGCTACGTCCTGTTCATCGCGCTGATCCACCTGTACCGCTTCGTGCTGCGCCGCTGGCAGGGCGAGGCCGGGTTCATCGCCGAGGGCGTCGAGGACGTGCCGCCGGAGCCGGTGACCGACCGCTTCCTGGTCAAGAAGCTCGGCCGCGAGTTCCTTGTGCGGGTCGACCAGATCGACTGGATCGAGGCGTCCGGCAACTACGTCAACCTGCGCGTCGGCGAGCGCGTGTACCCGTTGCGCGAGACCATGGCCGGCATCCAGCAGAAGCTCGAAGGCCACGGCTTCGCCCGCGTGCACCGCAGCGCGATCGTCAACCTCGACCGCGTGCGCGAGATCGAGCCGTTCGACACCGGCGACGCCCGCGCGCACTTGCTGAGCGGCGGCACGGTCGCGGTGAGCCGTCGCTACCGGCAGGCGCTGAAGGATCGACTGGCCTGACTGTCTCCCACATACCGGAAGCCCGATGACCGAGACCGCCATCCTCACCCCCGACCCGTCCGACGCCACCTTCGCGGCGTTGTGGCCGGGCGTGCTCGAACGCCTCCGGCATGCGCTGGCCGCCGTTGGCGTCACCGCGGCGCCGACGCCGTGGACCGACCATGTCGACGATGCCGGCGGACTGGAGCGGTTCCCGCTGGTGCTGCCGTTGATCGTTTGGGGCTACCACTACGTACCCGAGCGCTGGCTGCAGGCCTGCCGGACGTGGCAGGCGGCCGGCATCGCGCTGGCCAACCCCGCCGACGTGCTCGCGTGGAATGCGGACAAGCGTTACCTGGACCGGTTCGCGCAACGCGGCATCGCGGTGCCGCCGACCGTGTGGACGCAGCGGGTGACGGCCGAGCGGATCGAGACCGCGTTCGCCAGCACCGGCGCGGAGCAGCTGATCGTCAAGCCGACCGTCTCCGGCGGCGGCTGGAAGACCCGACGCCTGCGCCGCGGCGATGCACTCGACGACGTAACGCACGACATCCCGGCCGGCGACGCGATGATCCAGCCCTACCTGCCGACCATCGAGACCGAAGGCGAAACCTCGCTGCTGTTCTTCGGCGGCCACTTCAGCCACGCGGTCAACAAGCGGCCGGTCGCCGGCGAGTTCCGCATCCAGGTGCAGTACGGCGGGATCTACACGCCGGTGCCGACGCCGCCCGCCGGTGCGCTGGCACTGGCCGAGCAGACGCTGGCCGCGATCGACGCACCGCTGCTGTACGCCCGCATCGACACCGTGCCCGATGCCGATGGCCGCTGGTTGCTGATGGAAGCCGAATTGATCGAGCCGGATTTCTACCTCGACACCGCGCCGGAGGCGGGCGCGGCGTTCGGCCGTGCGGTCGCCGGACTGATCGCGAGCGGCACTCCATTCGCGTCGCGGTGAAAGGCCTGCCGATCAGCACCGCCAGTTGCGTGTTGCCTACGGGAGGAAGCGATCGAGTTCCGCCGGCTCCGGAGCCCGGCACTGCGCCCGCCGCCCGAACCATCGATAGCGGTTCCGCGCGGTAAACCGGTAACCCCGGTCGCGCCACGCGCGGGGTACCGCAAGCAGCATTTTCGCCAGCACGCGCCAGCCGCCGCCGAGTCCATGCAGGACCCGGCCGATCGCGTCCGTGTCGGTCCAGGCGCCCGCTTCGTCGACCAGCAGGAACGACAGCGGATCGTCCGGATCGAGCCCGTGCCGCGACAGCAGTTCGCGCCCGGATCCCGACTGCATCGCCGCGAAGCGGTACCGCTCCTTGCGGTCATGGCGCAGCAGGAACCGCACCCAGCCGTTGCACAACACGCAGACGCCATCGAAGACGATGACCGCGCCGTCAGAGCGGCTCGACATGCAGCCACCCCCGGTAATGCACCAGCAGACCGACCCACGGCAACGCGGCGCGGACATCGAACGTGTAACGCCCGTCCGATTCCGATTCGCAGGCTACGACCGCGCCGAAAGCACGCGCCGGCAGCGGCACGCCCAGCGCACGCACGCGGTGCACCCGCCAGACCAGCCGGCCGTGTTCGACACAGAGGCGGAAGCCGAACGTCACCAGGCCCAGCCGCTCGCACAGCATGCCGTCGGACGCCCACAGGCGCGAGCGCATCGCGTGACCTGCTATGTGTCGGGTCCAGTATTCCTCCGTCGCGCCCGACTCGATCTCGACGACCACCGGGCCGTGGCCGGCCGGCGGCAGCCGCGTGGCCCAGGCACACAGGCGCGACAACGCGCCGCGTCCACGATCCACCTGTACCTCACCGGCGTACACCGTCGTTCCCGCGCGCATGTGCAAATGCTGCACGCTCGGCGGCAACGCGGCGAAACCGGCACCGAGAAGCTGCCGGGCGTTCACTGGCACATGTTCTCGCATGGATGCCCATCACCATCACCATCCATCTTGGTGTTCGGGCATTGCTGGATGTAGAAACGCGCCTCGGCGCACGAGGCCATCTGCGAGCAGTACTGTTTCCCGGTGCACTGGAACCGGTGTGCCTGCACAGGGGTTGCCTCGCCGGTTGCGGCGGCCATGTGGGCCTGCTGGTTCCCGAGCCGACGCTCGCGATCCTGCACGTGGTACCAGTAGCCGCCTGCGGCCAGCGCAATCAGCACCGCCACACCGAGCCACGACGACCCGGATCGGCTTCGATGCTCCGGGCCGCTGCGCCGCTGCCGGCTGGTCGCGGCTGCACCTGCGTAGTGGATACCGGTTGCTTTGGGCCGTCCCCGCTCCTCGACAAGGGTGTAGGTGACCACCTCTCCAACGACCGGCCGCACGCGTCGATCATCGAACCCGCTGATGTGTGCGAATGCCCGCTCGTCGCTCCCGTTCTGGACGACGAAACCGAAACCACGCGCATCGTTCCATTCGACGATCTTTCCCTGCCGCCTCATGTTTCCCCCTGATCGGAATCGTCCGGTCGACGGCTTGTCCGCAGTCCGACCGCCCTTCCGGATTGTATGCGCGCCAGTCCCGGCAGCCGGCAGCGCGGCTAGCCGCCGAGGTACGGCTCGACCACCTGTGTGATCCACTGCAGGAACGCCTGCACCCGCGGCGCGAGTTGGCGGCGGTGCGGGTAGACCAGCGACACCGGCATCGGCGCGGCGGTGAACTCCGGCAGCACCTCCACCAGTCGCCCGGCGTCGACCAGCGGCTGCGATCCGGGGACCGGCACCTGGATCAGGCCGAGTCCGGCGAGGCATGCGGCGCTGTAGGCCTCGGTGCCGTTGACGATGATCGCCTTGCGCACCGGATGCTGGCGGACCGTATCGCCATCGCAGTACTCCCAGCTGGCGCCGTGCGGACTGAGCCGGGTCGAGTAGTGGACGATGCGGTGACGGGCCAGGTCGGCCAGGCAGGTCGGCACGCCGTGCGCCTGCAGGTAGGCGGGGCTGGCAAGGTTGCGCATCGGCATCATCCCCAGCGGCCGCGCGATCAGTTCGGCGTCGGCGAGCGCACCGATACGCAGCACGCAGTCGAA
Source organism: Lysobacter sp. F60174L2 (assembly GCF_052547135.1). Lineage (NCBI taxonomy): Bacteria > Pseudomonadati > Pseudomonadota > Gammaproteobacteria > Lysobacterales > Lysobacteraceae > Lysobacter > Lysobacter sp. F60174L2. Next base: position 985,774 of record NZ_JBQWRA010000001.1, read on the forward strand.
GCCTTCCTGCACCAGGTCGACGTGGCGGTCGGTGGTGCTGATCGCCAGTTCGAGTTGCGGGTGGCTGGCGAGGAACTCCGGCAGGCGCGGGATGACCAGGTCGCGTGCGAGCACGTTCGGCATGTCGACCCGCAGGCGGCCGCGCAGTCCGCTCGCCGCGGGGCGGAACATCCCCTGCAGTTGCTCGGCGTCGGCGATGAGCTGGCCGCAGCGATCGAGGAACTGTTCCCCGTCCGTGGTCAGCCGCACGTGCCGGGTCGTGCGTTGCAGCAGCCGCGCGCCGACCCGCGCCTCCAGTTGCCGCACCACGGTCGAGACGCGGCTCTTGGCGAGGCCGAGTTGCTCGGCGGCCTGGGTGAAGCTCCCCAGTTCGGCCACGCGGGTGAACACACGCAGGTCATTGAGTTCCATCGCCGGACTGTACTCCCTATGAGAACAGTGATGTCACTTCATGCGTATTTATCCGCAACCAGTGAATTGCGCAAAGTGCCCACGTCGCTTCATTCCCCCGAAACAGGAGACCGAAAATGACCGGATCAATCCAGCGCGTGGCGCTCATCACCGGTGCGAGCCGTGGCCTGGGACGCAGCAGCGCGCTGAAACTCGCCGAAAACGGCGTCGACGTGGTGCTGACCTACAAGGACAACGCCGATGCCGCCCGCACCACGACCACTGAAATAAAGGCGCTCGGCCGGCAGGCGGTCGCGCTTCGGCTCGACATGGCCGACACCGGCAGCTTCGCGGCGTTCGCGGCCCAGTTGAAGAGCACGCTTGCCGGGACCTGGCAGCGCGACCGTTTCGACTACCTCGTCAACAACGCCGGCACCGGTGCGCAGGTGCCGTTTGCCGAGACCACCGAAGCCCAGTTCGACCAGCTGGCCGCCGTCCACCTGAAAGGCACGTTCTTCCTGACCCAGGCGCTGCTGCCGCTGATCGCCGACGGCGGACGGATCGTCAACACGTCCTCGGGCCTGGCCCGCTTCAGCCTCCCGGGCTACGCCGCGTACGCGGCGATGAAGGGTGGCATCGAAGTGCTGACCCGCTACATGGCCAGGGAGCTCGCGCCGCGTGGCATCCGCGTCAACACCATTGCGCCCGGCGCGATCGAGACCGACTTCGGCGGCGGCCTCGTGCGCGACAACGCGCAGGTCAACGCGCATATCGCCGACGCCACCGCGCTGGGCCGGGTCGGCCTGCCCGACGACGTCGGTGGCGCGGTGGCGGCGCTGTTGTCGGACGACAACCAGTGGATCACTGGCCAGCGCATCGAGGTGTCGGGCGGGATGATGCTCTGAGCGGACTCAGGGCACCGGCGGCGTGGACGCGCCTTCACCTGCGGGCGCCGCCTCCGGCGACGCGCCGTCCGTCGCGGCGGGCTCCGGCGGCGATGTTGGCGCCGCCGGTGTCACGGGTGTCTCCGGCGTCACCCGCCAGATCGTGTTCGACAGGTCGTCGGCGACGATCAACGCGCCGCGCGGATCGACGGTCACCCCGACCGGGCGCCCATAAGTCGTGCCGTCGACATTGAAGCCGCTGACGAAGTCGATCGGGTCGCCGGCCGGACGGCCGTTGCGGAACGGCACGAACACGACCTTGTAGCCGACCGGCTCGGCGCGGTTCCAGCTGCCGTGCTCGCCGACGAACGCGCCGTTGGCGAACGCGCCGCCCATCGCCGCCACCGAGAAGTCCAGGCCCAGCGCCGCGACATGCGAGCCCAGCGCGTAGTCCGGCTTGATCGCCGAGGCGACCTTCTCCGGATCCTGCGGCATCACCCGCGGGTCGACGTTCTGGCCCCAGTAGCTGTACGGCCAGCCGTAGAACCCGCCCTCGCGCACCGAGGTCAGGTAGTCGGGCACCAGGTTCGGGCCGAGCTCGTCGCGCTCGTTGACCGCCGCCCACAGCTGGTCGGTGCCGGGCAGGATCGCCAGCGCGGTCGGGTTGCGCAGTCCGGTCGCATACGCCTTGTGCATGCCGGTCGCCGGATCGATCTGCCAGACCACGGCGCGGTCGACCTCGGCGGTCATCCCGCGCTCGGTGATGTTGCTGTTGGAACCGATGCCGACATACAGGAACCGACCGTCCGGGCTGGCGGTCATCGACTTGGTCCAGTGGTGGTTGATGTCCGAGGGCAGGTCGGCGACCTTGACCGGTGCGCCACTCGCCTGGGTCTGCCCCTCGCGGTAGTCGAACCGCACCAACGCGTCCTGGTTGGCGACGTACAGCGCGTTGCCGACCAGCGCCAACCCGTACGGCGCGTTGAGGTTCTCGGCGAACACCGATTGCAGTTCGTAGGTGCCGTCGCCATCGGCGTCGCGCAGCAGGCTCAGGCGGTTGCCGCCCTTGACCGACGTGTTGCCCGCCGCCTTGATCGGCCCGGCGATGATGTCCTTGGGCTTGAGCTTGGCTGCACTGCCACCGCGGCCTTCGGCCACGAGGATGTCGCCGTTGGGCAGCACCAGGGTCTGTCGCGGGATCTTCAGGTCGGTGGCGATCGCGGTTATACGATAACCATCGGGCACCACCGGCCGGCGTTCGCCCCACTCGCCCGGGCTGGCGATGACCATGCTCGGCAGCAAGCCGCGCGAGGGTTCCGGCAGGGTCGGGTTGGCGCCGTATTCCGGTGCCGGCGGAGTGCCACCGCAACTGGCCAGCAGCACTGTCGCGGTGGCGGCGGCGAAGACGTGCACGCGGTTCATGACACACCTCCGGCGCGATACCCCGAGAACCCCTGCCAGGTCGCCACGATTGCCAGTGCGGTGACGATCAACGACAGCACCAGCGCCTCGGGGAAGATCGCCCATGCGTCCTGGCCGTGGACCAGCGCGTTGATGAAGCCGAGCACGAAGGTGGCCAGCAGCAGCAGGAAGTGCAGCAGCCCCGGCCGGCCGCCGCGGAACAGCCCGAAGATCGAGCACACCAGCGCGATCCCGCACAGCACCATTGCCCCGGTTATCAGCCACGACGCGAAGTTGCTCCACTGGATGTGCTGGCTCGATCGGTATGCCCAGTCGCACAGCAGGCCACCGAAGAACAGCGGCACCATCCCGGCCAGCAGGAACGCGTGGAACGGATGGAGCGGTCGGACCACGCGGAAGCGGGTCCGGTCGTAGGTCGCAGCCATGCCTTTTCTCCTGAGGGGGGCCTGAACGGGACCAGCCCACCACAGAGGAAGTGCACGCGAGGCGAAGACCCGGCCGGTCGCCGGGCCCCGACCCTCAAGGATTGGCCGTCACCGACGCCACCCATTCGTCCACCACCTGCTCCAGTACCAGCAACGGCAGCGCGCCGTTGCCGAGCACCACGTCATGGAAGGCGCGGATGTCGAAGCGCTCGCCAAGTCGCGCCTTCGCGTCTTCGCGCAGCTCCAGCATCTTCAGGTGGCCGATCTTGTACGAGCACGCCTGGCCGGGTTGCACCAGGTAGCGGTTGATCTCGGTGCGCACGTCGTCCGGGTTCATGCCGGTCTTCTCCACCATGTAGGCCGCGGCCTGCTCCGGGGTCCAGCGCTTGCGGTGCAGGCCGGTGTCGACCACCAGCCGTACCGAACGGAACATCTCCGCCTGCAGGCGGCCGAGGTCGCCCAGCGGGTCGTCTTCGTACAGTCCCATCTCGGCGACCAGTTGCTCCGCGTACAACGCCCAGCCTTCGGTGAACGCGCTCGGGTTGAGGCTGCGGCGCAGCAGCGGCAAGTCGGTCAGGGTCTGGCCGAGGGCGATCTGGAAGTGATGGCCCGGCGAGCCTTCGTGGTACGCCAGGGTCGGCAGGCTCCAGCGCGTGTTGGAGCCCATGTCGCGGAGGTTGATGAAAAACGTGCCCGGCCGCGAGCCGTCCATCGCCGGCGGGTAGTAGTAACCGCCGGGCGCGGTAGCCTGTGCGTGCGCCGGTACCGGGAGGACCTGCAACGGCTGCTCCGGCACCAGGCCGAAGTAGTCGGGGATGTGCGGCTGCAGGCGCTCGATGGCGGCTTCGATATCGGCGATCACTTCCGCCCGGCCGGCATCGGAATCCTCGTAGGCGAAGCGTGGATCCTTCGCCAGCGCCACCACCCGTTCGCCCACCGGGCCCTCGGTCAGGCCCTGGGCGTCGAGCAGCGCATCCATGCGCGCTTCGATGCGCGCCACCTCGTCGAGCCCGATCCGGTGGATCTCATCGGCGTCGAACGTGGTGCTGGTGTTCCAGCGCAACGCGGCATCGTAGAACGCCTTGCCGTCGGGCAGTGCCCACACGCCGTGGTTGCCGGGGTGGCCGGCGAGCGTTTCGTCGATGCGCGCGAGCAGCCGCGCGTAGGCCGGGTTGGTGTGGATGCGGACAGCATTCTCGGCCTCGGCCAGAAGCGCGGCGCGCCGTTCGGCGTCGATCGCCGGCACCTTGTCCAGTTTCCGCCGCAGGGCATCGACGAACAGGCTCGCGCCGGGCTCGGGTGCCAGCAGCGTTCGGATCTGCGCGGCGGCACCCTCCAGCGCGACCTCCGGCGGCACCACGCCGTGTTCGGCCTGCATGTCGAAGTTGGCTATCACCTGGTCGAGCTTGGTCGCGATCGCCTCCAGCCGCGCGATGTAGTTCTCCGCATCGCCCTCGTCGACCACCCGGTGGTGGCTCTCCATGAACTGCGGGATAGACACCGGGATGCTGAACAGCTGGTCGACCGCATACACGGAAGCACCCGCCGGCAGCCACGCGGGCGACCAGTCGAACGCCATCAGGTCGATCTGGGTCCGGTAGAACCAGGTCGCGAGGTCGTGGCTCCAGCGTTCCTGGCCGACCAGCGCCTGGCGGTCGAACGCGGCGACCGCCTCCAGGCCTTCCTGCATGTCCGCCCGCAGCACCGCGCGGCGCGGCAGCGACACGTCGTTCATGCGGTGCGACAGGTCGCCCACGCCGTCGTCGGACAGGCCGAGCATGGTCCGCAGCTCGGGGTCGCTGTTGATGCTGCGCGCGGTCAGTTCGTCGAACAGCTGGTGGAAGCTGCCCGGCCGGGCGTCGGCCGCCGCTGCCTGCGCGGCGCCACCGTCCTGCGGCACGCGGTCGGCCGCGATCGCCGCGGGAAGGGCGCCGGCGAGGCAGAGCGTCAACAGCAGTTGTTTCATCAGGTGTGTTCCTTGCGACGACCGACGGGAATGACGGCGGCTACGGGGATGGGGCTGGATGCCCGCTCAGGCATTTTTCCGGGCGGTTTGACGGGCGAGCCGCGCGGCCCATTTTTTCGACGTGGCCGAAAGCGGAAGCAGCGCCGCGTGGACTTCCCGGCCCAGGTCCGACACCGCGTAACCGCTGTCCTGCCTGACCACCAGGCCGGCGGCGCGCAGCTCCTTGAGCCGCGTGTTCAACACCGCGGGCGAGATGGTCCCACACGCGGCTTCGAGTTGGCCAAAGGTGCACGGGCCTTGTTCGCTCAGCACCCACACCACGCCCATCGCCCATCGCCGGCCGAGCAGGTCGAACAGCGCCATGATCGGGCTGCCGCTCCTCGACCCGCGAACAGGTACGCCCGGAACCGGAACTCTGGCCATCTTTCGGGTTGCTACCGTCGCTATTTTTTCCATAGTACGCTATGTTTTCGATAGCGAACAGGGCAAGCGCATGAACCGACCAACGCTCTACACCGGGACCCGCAACGCCTCCAGCTGGGCGATGCGCGCCTGGCTCGCGCTCAAGGCGTCCGGCTACGACTTCGAGGAGGAAACGGTCGACATCCGCCGACCGCAACGCTTCCGCAACCTGGCGAGGATCGGGAGGTTCTCGCCGCCGGCCGCAGTGCCGGTGCTCGATACCGGCCGCACCGTGATCTACGACTCCAACGCGATCATGGAATTCGCCAACGACGTGTGCGACGGCCGGCTGTTGCCGCACGACATCGAAGCGCGCGCCGCGGCCCGCGCGCTTGTCGCCTGGCAGCACGCCGGGCTGTCGTCGCTGTGCCACCGCATCTCGTTCGAGAGCGCCTTCTATCCGATCAGGCGGCCGCTGACCGCCACGGAGCAGGGCGAGTGCGGCCGACTGTTCCATTGCTACGAGACGGCGCTGCATCGTTACGGCGGCCCGTACCTGTTCGGCGACCCCTCGCTGGCCGACTTCATGCACGCACCGACCGTGGTGCGACTGGCCCGGCACGCGGCCGACACCTCGGCGTGGCCCACGACCGCGGACTGGATGCGTCGGCTGCTCATTCATCCGCTGGTCGCCGAATGGCTGGAGCAGGCCGACCGACTCCCGCATATCTGGTACGACGACTACCTGCCCGTCCCCGGCGATTGCGCGGCGCTGCTCGAACCCCAAGCCACTCCGTGACGCCATCCCGGGGGCGACGCGGCCCCTGTCGTCGTGCCCGAAGCGCGCGGCCGGGGCGGTGGTCAGGCTGGCGAGGACCTGCCGCCAGTCCAGTTCGGCGCGCGCCATCAGCTCGAACTCGCGGCGGGTATCTCAAACGACAAGGCCCGGGGATCACCCGGGCCTTGTATTGCAACGCGTTCGACCCGGTCGATCAGGCCTTCTTCTGGTCCTCGATCCACTGGTCGACCTTGCGCTCCAGCAAGGTCAGCGGCAACGCGCCGCCGCCGAGCACGGTGTCGTGGAAGCCGCGGATGTCGAAGCCGTCACCCAGCTCCTTCTCGGCCTTCGCGCGCAGCTCCTGGATCTTGATCATGCCGATCTTGTAGCTGGTCGCCTGGCCCGGCCAGGTGAGGTAGCGCTGCACCTCGGCCTGGATCGTCGCCAGCGGGATCGAGCTGTTCTCGGAGAAGTACTCGACCGCCTGGTCCTGGGTCCAGCCCTTGGCGTGCATGCCGGTGTCGACCACCAGCCGGATCGCGCGCCACATCTCGGAGGTCAGCCGGCCGTACTCGGAGTACGGGTCGGTGTAGGTGCCCGGCATCTCCTTGGCCAGCGCTTCGGCGTACAGGCCCCAGCCTTCCTGGTAGGCATTGAAGCCGGCCTGCTTGCGGAACTCCGGCACGCCTTCCAGCTCCTGCGCGATCGCGATCTGCATGTGGTGGCCCGGCAGGCCCTCGTGGTACGCGATGACCTCCAGCGTGGTCTTCGGCATCGAGTTCATGTCGGACAGGTGCGCGTAGTAGACGCCCGGCCGCGAGCCGTCCGGCGTGCTCGGGTAGTAGTGCTGCGCGGCGCCGTCGACCTCGCGGAACGGCTCGACGCGCTTGACCACCAGGTCGGCCTTCGGCAGCAGGCCGAAGTAGTTCGGCAACTGCTTCTTGATCGTGTCGATCGCCTTGGTGGCGTCGTCGATGTAGCCCTGGCGGCCGGCATCGGTGTTGGGATATTTGAACTGCGGGTCGGTGTCGACGAACTTGAAGAACGCCTTCAGGTCGCCCTCGAAACCGACCTTCTCTTTCAGTGCTTCCATCTCGCCACGGATGCGCGCGACCTCGTCGAGGCCGATCTGGTGCACCTGGTCCGGGGTCAGGTCGGTGGTGGTCGCCGCACGCAGGCGCTCGGCATAGTAAGCGGCGCCGTCCGGGTGGGTGGTGCCGACTCCCGACGGATTGACGTCGGCGTTCGGCAGGTCGGCCTTGTACCAGGCAATGACGTCGGCGTAGGCCGGCTGCACCGCCTCCACCAGCGCGGCGCGGGCGGAGTCCTTCAACTCCTGCGCCCGGGTGGCGTCGATCTTGCCGGCCTCCACCAGCGCATCGGCCTTGGCCTGCGCGTCGGCCCACAGCGCGCTGTCCTTGCCGTCGGTGAACGGCGCGCCGGTGATGACCTTGCCGGCCTGCTCGATCACGCCCTCATGGGCGAAGCGCGGCGGCCGGATGCCGAGTTCGGCGGAGTGCTTCACCTGGTCCATCAACTGCCCGAACGCGCGCGGCACCTCGCGCAGGCGCGACACGTAGGCGGTGTAGTCGGACTCCTCCTCGACCTTGTGGAAGCTGATCAGGAAGGTCGGCAGCTGCGACTGCATGCCGCCCATCTGCTCGAACGGATAGCCGTGGTCGGCGAACCTGTCGGCCGCCTGCGCCGCCTGCGCCTGGTACTCGAACAGGTCCCACGACAGCTTGGTGGCATCGCCGAGCGCGTCGTAGTCGAACGTGGACTTCATCTCCTCCAGCGCCGCGACCTTCCAGGCCAGCCGCTTCTGCTCCGCCTCGCGCGACATGTCGTCGAGCTCGGAGTAGCGGTCCTTGCGACCGAGGAAGGTCATCTGGACCGGACTGAACTGCAGTTGCTCTTCGTACTTCTTCTCGAACCACGCATTGATGCGCGCGTCCTCGCTGGTGGCGCCCGCCTGCGCGGCGGTGGCATCAGGCGCGGCGGCGGACGAGTTGGTCGGTGCGGGGTTCGAGCATGCGGCCAGCAAGGCCAGCGACAGGGCGGATACGACGAGGGTGCGGCGCATGGAGGCTCCGGGTTGGATGGGAGCGGGGCTCCCGGACCGGTCGATGATGCAGGAAGGCCGGGAGAGACACGTAGGCCATCAGTACCGGACAGCGGGATCGCAATCCCGGATCGCGCAACCACGGTAAGGCGCAGTTGGAGCCACGCACGAAGCGCGAGTTCACTGGAACGCCAGCGTCAGCACCCGCAGCGCCTCGCGTGAGCGGCGGTCGTTGACCGCGCTGTAGAGCATCACGTCCTGCGCGGGAATCGGCGGCAGCGACAGGCGTTTGCCGACGTCCACCGTGCCCGGCGGTGCTGCCCGGCGCGCCAACGCCGCGACCGCCAGGCCGCCGGCGGCCGCGGCGCCGAGGATCGCGGCGCCCTTGCCGACGAATACCTCGCACCACTCGACCCCGGCGCGGTCGAGCGCGCGCACCGCGGCGGCGCGGAGCCGGCACGACGCGCCCTGCGTCGCCAGCGGCAGTGGCTGGCCCACGCGGCGCTCCCAGCCAGTCGCGGCGAACCAGCCAAAGGATTCCTTGAACGCCGCCCTGCCCTGCTTGCGGCGATCCTCGGGGCGCAGCACCAGCACGGCGTCGAGCTCGCCCTGCTCGTGGGCCTGCAGCAGCGCGCGCGAGCCCGCCACGTGCATCTCGACCAGCAGGTTCGGGTCGTGCTCGCGCATTCGGCGCAGCAGCGCGGACAGCTCGCTGCCGACCAGTTCATGGCTGATGCCGATCGCCAGACGGCGCTGCTCGGAGTCGAACGCCGCCGCCGCGCGGTCATGGGTCGACACCAGCTCGCGTGCCACCTCGAGGAAGGCCTGCCCATCGCTGGACAGGCGCACCTGCCGCGGCGTGCGTTCCAGCAGGCGCCGGCCCAGTTGTTCCTCCAGCCGGCGCAGCTTGAGGCTGACCGCGGACTGGGTCGTACCCAGCACCTCGCCGGCGCGGGTGAAGCTGCGCAGGTCGGCCGCCAGCACGAAGGCCTTGATCGCATCGACGTCCATCGCCTTCATTTGCATGATTCGATTTCCGAATGACAGATATATCCATAAATGGGTTTTTCTTATCTTGCAACCGGCCTAGCCTGCACGCGCTCGATTCCTACCCCACCAAGGAGCTTTGCGATGAAACACCTGATGAGTGGCGTGACCCTGGCGATGCTGGCCGGAATGGCGACACCCGCCGCCGCGGCCGCCGAACACTTCCCGTTACAGGGCACCTGGACCCTCGTGGCGGCCGACAAGATCCTGCCGGGCGGCGAGCGCGCGCGGGACTATGGCGAGGCTCCGAAAGGCCGGCTGGTGGTCGATGGCGACGGTCGCTACTCGCTGCAGATCCTCAAGTCCGAACGCCTGCGCTTCGCCACCGACAGCAAGGCCGACGGCAGCGCGGACGAGTTCGAGTCCGCCGTCATGGGCAGCAGCACCCACTACGGCACGATCGAGATCGACCGCCGGAACAACCTGCTCGTGTTCTCGATCGAAGGCTCGTCCTTTCCCAACTGGGAAGGCACGGTGCAAAAGCGCCAGTACGAGATCGACGGCGCGCAGCTGAGCTACCAGGTGCCGCCGCGCGCGGACGGCAGCATTCCGATATCAGTGTGGCGCCGGCTGGATTGAGCGTTCCGGGGCGGCCGCCACCCGGCGCGGTGGTGGCCGTTCACGGCTGGGTCGACGCGTGACGATAGACCGGTTCGCACCGATCATCGGCCGATCAGTGCCTTTGCCGGAAGAGCTTTACCATCGGCTACCCGCAGCGGAGACTGCGCCACGGGATGTCCCGCATCCCACGTCATAAGGAGATGACATGCCCAACCTGATCGACTACGGCTTCCTGTCCGCGCGTGAAGGCGCCCTCGTGCTCGACGGCTACGTGCCGGCGCCCACCGTCAGCCGGAGCGGCGTCACGATCGCGACCGGCGTCGACCTTGGCCAGCGCAGCAAGGCCGGGTTGCGCGCACTGGGACTGCCGCTCTCGCTGGTGGACAAGCTCACGCCCTATCTGGGCGTGACCCGCACCGACGCCGCGCGGTTGCTGGAGAAGAAACCGCTCCGGATTTCGCTGCTCGAAGCCCTAATGATCGACCAGGCGGTCAAGCAGGCCCATGTCGCCAAGTTGGTCGCGAACTACAACACCTCGCCCCACAACACCCGCAGGATCGACTTCTTCTCGCTGCCGGCGGAAGCCCAGACCGTCATCGCATCGGTGTCGTTCCAGTATGGAACGCTGGCCACGGAAGCCCCGAGGTTCTGGAAATCCGCCAGCGCGCAGGACTGGCCTGCGGCCGTGCGGGAGCTACGGAATTTCGGTGACCTCTACCCGACCCGGCGCAAGCTGGAAGCCGATCTGCTGGGCGCATTGATTCCCGAACAGGTCACGGAGACGGTCCGATGAGAACGATGGCTCTAAGCGTGTTTCTTGTCTGGGCTGTCACCGCGTGCGCGAGCACCGGCGATGCCCGCGAGGAGGTACTCGTCTTCAACCCCGAGTTGCGCGAGGCGCTTGCCCACTACAGCGCCACCATGGCTGCACCGCGCGTCCCAATGGCCATGGCCTCGGGGGCCACGGTGTCCAGTTGCGATGAATACCTGGCGCAGGGAAGCCGTGCCGGAACCGCATCCGTCCCGGCGAACAACACGGCATCGCTGGATTACGTCATCTGCGACTCGGTCGCAGCCTTGCACGATGCGCTGCCCGCCCCGCTGGACGCCGCCAACGCGCGTGGCGAAACCCTCGCCGACCGGCTGGACCTGCGCAGCTTCCGATCGTCCCGCTACCAGCGCACCACGGATGAGGCCTACACGCTGCGGACGGTGACCGACCAACCGCTGGACATCGACACATACTCGGCGGCGCTGGATTCGCCCGGCTGGTATTTCAAGCTGGAAGTCGTTGCGGTTACCGACATCGATGGAAGCGGCCAAGCCGACTGGCTGGTGTGGATGGTGGATCAGTCGCGGGGAGGTTCCTACCTGTCCGTCGTTCCGTTGGTCGTCCATGACCCCTCAATCGTCGGATTGCTCAACGCAACGCCGCTGGCGCGTTAGCGTCCGACGTCTTCCCGCCGGCCCGCGCAGTGCGCCGCCACGGCAACAACATCGGCACCCGACGCTGGTAGTCGCGATAGGTCTCCCCGAACTGCGCCACCAAGTCGCGCTCTTCCAGGCACTTCACAGCGATGAGGATGTAACCGGTGGTCACGCCCGCAAACAACAGGTGCCCCACGGTCATCGTCGGCGTGGCCCAGAACGCGATCAGGAAGCCGAGCATGATCGGGTGGCGCACGATGCGGTACAACGCGCGGGTCACGAAGGGGGCGGATGGCGTCGGCCCGCGTCCGAGCGCGGCGCGCCACGACTGGCGTACGCCGAACAGGTCGAAGTGGTCGATCAGGAACGTGCTGGCCAGCACCAGCAACCAGCCCACCGCCGCCAGTCCGTTGAGCAGCCAGCGCGCGGCCTCGGCCTCGGCGTCCCACACCACCATCGGCAGCGGGCGCCATTGCCAGTACAGCAGCACCAGCACCAGGTTGGTGGCGAGCACGAACGTGCTGCGCTCCAGCGGCGCCGGCACGATGCGGGTGAACCAGCGCTTGAACGCCGGCCGCGCCATGCCGCTGTGCTGCACGGCGAACAGCGACAGCAGCACGAGGTCGATCGCCAACGCCGCCGGCCACGCGGTCGGCACGCCGTTGTCGACGTGCTTGGGCACGCCCACGCCGGAAACGAAGCCGATCGCGTACAGGAACACCAGCAGGAACACCGCGTAGTTCGCGGTGCCGTAAAGGAAGGCGAAGAAGCGGAACATCGACGTGACTCCTCGAAACGGTCATGCCCAGCCTGCGCCCCTGCCATCGCGTGCGGCGATGGGAACCTTGTCCCGGTTGCAACGGGCGTTGCGGGGCCGATCGGGACAAATGTCCCGGATGCCGCTTCGCCGCCTTCGCCGATGTCCTGCGGCGTCAGTTCGCCTCGCGCCGCCCGACCACCTGCACGATCGCCTCGGCGCGGCTGCGCACCCCGAGCTTCCGGTACAGCCCCGAGAGGTGGTTGCGCACGGTCTTCTCGGCGATGCCCAGCTCCCAGCCGATCTGCGCATTGCTGCGGCCGGCGCACAGCAGCGCCAGCGCCTCGCGCTCGCGCGCTGTCAGCACCGGTCCGCGTTGCGGGTCCATGCGCGCCTCGGGCCATGCGACGCCGGTGAAGGCCAGCACTTCGTCCTGGAAATCGCGCCACGCCGGCTCGTGTTCCAGCAGCACGTGGTTGCTGGAATCCAGCTGGACGAAGCGCGCGCCCGGGATGCGGCTGGCCAGCAACCGGCCCTGCGCCAACGGCGCGATCTGGTCGCGGTTGGCATGCAGCACCAGGGTCGGCACCCGGACCTGCTCGAGCTGGTCGCTTACGTCGACATTGCCCCGCGCCTGCAACAGCGCCACCGCATTGGCCGGCGAGGTGGTCTGCCGGCACAGCTCGTTGAACCACGCCAGTTGCGCGGCCGTGCCCTCCGGCGCGAAGCGCTCGGCGAACAAACGGCGGAACGCCGGGTTGTCGCTGCCCCAGCCCAGGCCGACCACCTCCATCACCGCGCGAAACATCGCCGCACGCTCCGGGTCGTCGCTGCGCAGCCCGCCGACCGCGTAACCGCCATACAGAACCAGGTGCGAGACGCGCCGCGGGTGCCGCACCGCATAGCGGATCGCCGTGGCCGCGCCTTGGCTGATGCCGAGCAGCGCGAACGGCCGATCGATGCCGGCCGCGTCGACCACCGCCTCCAGATCCTCCACCCAGCGCGGCAGCGTCAGGTCGCCGGCCTTCCAGTCCGACATCCCACAGCCGCGCTCGTCATAGCGGAGGTAGCGGTAGTGCCCGCCGAGGAAGCGCACCCAGTGGGCCCAGACCGGGCTCTCGCTGTCGTACTGCAGGTGGGTCAGCCAGGTTGCCGCCTTGACCAGCGGCGTTCCGCGGCCGGTCTCCGCCCAGGCCAGCTGGACGTGGTCGCCGGTTTCGACGTAGTGCACTTGCTTCATTGGGCCCAGCCGTTGCGGGGACGGATGGTTCAGGCCAACGCGGGCGGGTCGGTGGAGCGGACGCCGGTACCGATGTACAGCAATGAGGCAAGCCAGGCCAAGCTCGCATTTATTTGTCCGCCGGGCGGTTGGTGGTAGCGTCGGCCCGTCGATCACGGATGCGGGGGGGCTTCCTGATGAAGACGGCTTTACGTATAGCCGCATGCGGCGCCCTTGCGGCGCTAGCCAGTGTGGCCTGGGCCCACAGCGGCGGCTTGAACGCCGAGGGCTGTCACAACGACCGCAAGAACGGCGGCTACCACTGCCATCGTTCGCCAGCGGCGGCACCGCCCAACGCCACTCAATTCGCGCCAGTCGGCGCATCCGGATACAACGCAGGCAGCGGCCGCGCATTTCGCAATTGCACTGCAGCGCGCGCAGCTGGCGGCGCCCCGGTGCGACGTGGCGAGCCGGGTTATGGGTCGCATCTGGATCGAGACAACGATGGCGTTGGATGTGAGTAACCCCACTCTGCAGTAACCGCACGGAGGCCCAATGAATCCTTATCTATCGACACTCATCGTTGTTCTGTCGGTGTTTGTACCCTCAGCGTTGGCGGTTGGCCTTCTGTGGCTTTACCGAAAATGGCTCGACCGCGAAGGAAAACGCTGCCCTGTGGGTGACAAGCGCATCCACGGTCCAGGGGAGCAGTTGCGCAAACGCATCGAGCTCGAAGCTGACGAGATGATGGGGGGACTCGTCGTGCTCTTCTTTATCGGCCCCTACTTTCTTGCGATATGGGCGCTGAGACATGTCGAGTGGACAGGAATACGGGTGGGCTTCGGCGAGTGGCTCTGGCTGAGTGCATTTCTGGTTGTCGCGGGATGGGCAACACACAGAATATTGCGTCATGGCATGCGGCGCAGACGTGCCAACGCGGGGCTACGCGCGGAGCTTTACACCGCCCAGGAACTCAATCGACTCATGCAGTCTGGATGCCACGTGCTCCATGACGTTCCCGCCGAAGGCTTCAACCTGGACCATGTCGTGATTTCGCCTGCGGGGGTCTACCTGGTTGAGACGAAATCCGTCCGAAAGCCCCTCGCGCGCAATAACAAACATCACTTCAAGGTTGAATTTGACGGCGAAAAGCTTCGCTTCCCTACGTTCACTACCGATAGGGCTGTGCAGCAGGCACGTCGTCAAGCGCAGTGGCTCTCGGAGTACCTTCGTGGGGCCTTGAATCGCTCCGTACGTGTACACCCAACGATCGCGCTGCCCGGCTGGTGGATCGACGGCGGCCGCACATCGGGCGGCAACGCTGTGCAAGTGTTCAACCCAGCAGGACGGGGCGCCATGTTCATGGCCGAGAGTCGCGCTACGCAACTGGATACAAGTACGGCCGCGCTAGTGATGCAGGCCCTGCTGATGCGCTATCCGGTGAGTGAGAGCTAACAGTCAATTCCGTTAGCAGATGCTGAGTTAGCCCGCTGGCTAGCCCATAAGTGTTGTCCAAAGAAGACTCGCAGGCTGACAACGGTCATTGATAACGTCGGATAATGCCGCCGCACCCATCCGTCCGTGCGCCGCGGCCGGATCTGAGGTATGACGCACACCGCGCCATTAATCATGCTTTCCCGCTCTACCTCAAGCTCACGCGTTCCAGCGACGGATCGTGGCCACCAGCGACTCCATCCGCGCCAACCAGTCAAATCGAGACATCATGGACTCGGTGGTCATGTATCGCCGAGCGGAAGCAGCTAGCTCTATTTTGTCGATCGATTTTCTCCCCATCATCTTCTCGACATAGGACTCCCCGCGACCGCCCGCTCGTGGAAAGAACGTCTGAAACTGAGAAGGATCCGGAAGTGTATCCATTCCACACGCTGCCGCGATTACCGTCCCAGGAAGATAGTTTTCAATCTCCTTGGGTTCCGTGACCCATATGAGGGCACCGGGTATGCGATCAACCTCTTCGCGAATTCTACGGACGCGCGCTTTAAGATGTTTCTTCGGCGCGTCGCGATCACTGTCACAAACAACGGCCAAGTTCGCGTTAACGTGGAGGAGATTTACCAACTCATCCTCAGCGTCCTCTGGACAAGTAAATTGAGTTCTTGCTAGCAACGAACCACCATAGAATGCGCACAAATAATCGCGCCCCTCCCGCAACTCCCCACGACTAACTTCTTTAATCCAAGCGTTCAGATATACACAATCGGACGGCCCTTCGACCCATACGATTCCGTTTGCCTGTAAGAGATCGGACGGCTTCGCTCCAAGCTCAGCAACTATCCCCAGGCGATCTAGATGCGCAGCGACGGTAGCCGTTCTCGCAGAACTCCCGTCGTGGCTTACGTGAACAATCTGTGCATTGCCGGATGCACTGAACTGATCAAGAGCAACGCCCGAGTGGGTTGTTAGAAACACATGTGCATCTTCGACTTTTACATATTCTTCTATGAAACATAAAAGTCTGCGTAGCAGAGCTGGATGCAGATTATTCTCCAACTCCTCGAAAGCAAATACAAACCGTGAGCGCTCTTTACCTTCAATCTTTGGAACAGCAATTAAGTTCAGGAGCACAAGCATGACGGTCTTCAACCCGCTACCCGATCTACTTAACGCCACCAATCCTTTTCGAGCCTCACCAAGATAGACCTCCCAGTGCTCCTTTACTCCGTCCGAGGTATCCTCGTCATGCTGCTGCACTTGTATCTCAGTGAAACAGCCGTCTGAGCCAAACACAATATTCAGTGCTTCAAGCAGTTCCACCTGAATAACATCACGAGGCAAATTGGTGCTGGAGCTAAGAATGAACCGACGAATGATGTTTGTTGCACCAGTTCCGTCGGATGCTAACTTCATATCCTGAGAGGCTGGTTCAGTTCGGATATCCCTATCCGCTAATATGTGCCGAAAGCTCTTGCCCGAAAAAGGGGGCGTAGCGCGCCCAACGATCCCCTCAATCTGTTTTCGGCGCGCTACGACTACAGAATCTCTGGTCAGTGGCTCGCTATCGATGGTGAGATTTTTGATTTGTCCATGCTCGCTTTCCCATGTGCAATATAAACCAATGAAGTGCACACCATGGTTCTGCCAATGGTTGCCGCCGAGATTTCCCTGAGAAACATTCTCAGGAAAAAACGGGCGCAGACTGGCTTCATCTAAACATCCCATGCAACGAAAGCTAGGCCCGATCGGCAGCTTATCCTTGCAGGCAAAACGGACAAGGTCTATGAGTTGAGACTTGCCAGTGTTGTTCCTACCGATGATTATATTTATGAGGGATAATGAATCGAAGCCGGCCCAATCTGAAGTGAAGCACCGGTAGCCCTTAAATTTTAGCGCGCTCATGATCACGATAATTCCCCTGCGACGACTGTCTTAAACATCTACTTGCGTCGCCGCGACTATAGCAACACTTTCTCTGACCATAAAAAAGGGGTGGCGATCCGCCACCCCTCGCATTAAAAGTCTGGCTCCACTTAAACCCCAAGCGGATTCGGCTTCTCCACATCGATCTTGTACTGCTTGATCGCCCGAGCCACATCCTTCGCGGTCATCTTCCCTTCCGCCGCCAGCGCCGCGATCGCGGCATGCGCGACGTGGTACCGGTCCACCTCGAAGTGGCTGCGCAGGTTCGCCCGCGTATCGCTGCGGCCGAAGCCGTCGGTGCCCAGCACGGTGTAGTGCATCGGCACGTAGGCGCGGACCTGCTCCGGGTAGGCGCGGATGTAGTCGGTCGAAACGATCGCCGGGCCCTGGCGGCCTTCCAGCAGGCTGGTGATGTACGGCTTGCGCGGGGCCTTGGACTCGGGGTTCATGCGGTTGTAGCGCTCGGCGTCCACGCCATCACGCGCCAGCTCGTTGAAGCTCGGGCACGACCAGATGTCCGCGGTCACGCCGAAGTCCTTCTCCAGCAGCTCGGCGGCGGCGATCACCTCGCGCAGGATGGTGCCGCTGCCCATCAGTTGCACGCGCTGCTCGCCCTTCTTGGCCTTGCCGGCGTCCTTCAGCAGGTACATGCCCTTGATGATCCCCTCGGCGCTGCCCTCGGGCATGTCGGGGTGGCTGTAGTTCTCGTTCATCAGGGTCAGGTACCAGTACTCGTCGACCTGGTCTTCGAGCATGCGCTTCATGCCGTGCTGCAGCAGGGTGACGACCTCGTAGCTGAAGGTCGGGTCATAGCTGCGCACGTTCGGGATCAGCCCGGCCTGCACCATGCTGTGGCCGTCCTCGTGCTGCAGGCCTTCGCCGTTGAGGGTGGTGCGGCCGGCGGTGGCGCCGAGCAGGAAGCCGCGCGCCCGCATGTCGGCGGCCTGCCAGGCGGAGTCGCCGATGCGCTGGAAGCCGAACATCGAGTAGTAGATGTAGAACGGGATCAGCTGCAGGTCGTTGGTGCTGTAGCTGGTGGCGCAGGCCATCCAGCTGGCGAACGCGCCGGCCTCGGTGATGCCCTCTTCCAGTACCTGGCCGGCGGCGTCCTCGCGGTAGTACATCAGCTGGTCGCGGTCGACCGGCTTGTACTTCTGGCCGTGCGGCGAGTAGATGCCGAGCTGGCGGAACATGCCTTCCATGCCGAAGGTGCGGGCTTCGTCGGCGACGATTGGCACGCAGCGCGGGCCCACCTGCTTGTCGCGCAGGGTGATGCTGAGCGCCTGCACGAACGCCATGGTGGTGCTGATCTCGCGCTCGCCGGTGGTCTTGAGCAGGCGCTCGAAGACTTCGAGCTTGGGCGCGGTCAGCGACTCGGTGGACTTGCGCCGGCGCTGCGGCAGGAAGCCGTTGAGCGCTTCGCGGCGCGCCTTCATGTACTGCACTTCCTCGGAGTCTTCGCCGGGGTGGTAGAACGGCACCTTGCCGTCGGCCAGTTGCTCGTCGGTGACCGGCACGTTGAAGCGGTCGCGGAAGATCCGCACCGCCTCGTCGTCCATCTTCTTGGTGCCGTGGGTCGGGTTGAGCGACTCGCCGGCATCGCCCATGCCGTAGCCCTTGACCGTCTTGGCCAGGATCACGGTCGGCATGCCCTTGGTGTGCACGGCCTGGTGGTAGGCGGCGTAGACCTTGTGCGGGTCGTGGCCGCCGCGGTTGAGGCGCCAGACGTCCTCGTCGCTCATGCTGGCGACCAGCTGGGCGGTCTCCGGGTATTTGCCGAAGAAGTTCTCGCGGGTGTACTTGCCGCCGAACGCCTTGCAGTTCTGGTACTCGCCGTCGACGGTTTCCATCATCAGCTGGCGCAGCTTGCCGGAGGTGTCGCGCGCCAGCAGCGGATCCCAGTAGCTGCCCCAGATGGTCTTGATGACGTTCCAGCCGGCGCCGCGGAAGTTGCCTTCCAGCTCCTGGATGATCTTGCCGTTGCCGCGCACCGGGCCGTCGAGGCGCTGCAGGTTGCAGTTGATGACGAAGATCAGGTTGTCGAGGCCTTCGCGGCCCGCGACGGAAATCGCGCCGAGGCTTTCGGGCTCGTCGGTCTCGCCGTCGCCGAGGAAGCACCAGACCTTGCGGTCGGTCTTGGGCATCAGGCCGCGGCCTTCGAGGTACTTCCACTGCCGCGCCTGGTAGATCGCGGCGATCGGGCCCAGGCCCATCGACACGGTCGGGGTCTGCCAGTAGTCCGGCATCAGCCACGGGTGCGGGTAGCTGCTCAGGCCCTTGCCGCCGGTTTCCATGCGGAAGCAGTCGAGCTGCTCCTCGCTGATGCGGCCTTCGAGGAAGCTGCGCGCGTAGATGCCCGGCGAGCTGTGGCCCTGGATGTACAGCAGGTCGCCCGGGTGGTCTTCGGACGGGGCGCGCCAGAAATGGTTGAAGCCGACGTCGTACAGCGTGGCGCCGGACGCGAAGCTGGCGATGTGGCCGCCGAGGTCGCCGGGCTTGCGGTTGGCGCGCACGACCATCGCCATGGCGTTCCAGCGGATGATCGAGCGGATCTTCCACTCCATCGCGGCGTCGCCGGGGCTCTTGGCCTCAAGGTGCGGCGGGATGGTGTTGATGTACTCGGTGGTCGGCGCGAACGGCAGGTGGGCGCCGGCGCGGCGGCTGACCTCGACCATGTTCTCCAGCAAGGCATGCGCGCGGTCGGTGCCGTCGCGCGCGATGACCGCCTCGATCGACTCGACCCACTCCTGGGTCTCGGTCGGGTCCGGGTCGTCGTGCAGGAGATCGGTGAACGGGCTTTCGTAGGTCGTGGCCATGCGTCTCGCGGCCCCATGGCCGCGCCTCTTGGATGGGGGTGGGAAACGTTCCTGCCATTCTATCAGCGGGGTCTGGCGGGGGGCTGGTGACTTGGGTCATGGGGCGGTGACCGTGCGAGGGCGTATGGCTTGTGTGGGTGTGTGGCGATCGGGGTAGCGTGTTGGGGGACGGTTGGTGATCGCGACTTACGTCGCTCCTACAGGGGGCGTGGGGCTGTCGTGGCTTTTGTAGGAGCGACGTAAGTCGCGAACGCGCGGAGTTATCCGACCCGGCGTAGGTGCCTACCCCGATACCACCCGCCTGCCCCCACAACGATCCTGCCCGAATGGGCAAACTCTCCCCCGTCCACCGAGGCCACGCCGCGCTCCGCCGCGGGCGCGTGTCTCTCCCGAACCAGGTCTATCTGGTGACTTTCACCACGTCCCAGCGCGCGCCGCTGTTTTCTGATCCGGACTGCGCCATGTCGATGGCGCGCGCGTTGATCGATCGCCGCCTGTGGGCGTCGTCGGAATTGCTCGCGTGGGTGTTGATGCCTGACCACTGGCATGGGCTGGTCGCGCTGGGCGAGCGTGATTACCTGCCGTCGCTGGTGCAGCGGCTCAAGGCGAATACCGGGCGGCATGTGCGGCAGGCGGACCCACGCGTCGGGCGGGTGTGGGGAAGCGGGTATCACGACAGGTTGTTGCGCGCGGAGGAGCAGTTGGTGGATGCGGCGCGATATCTGGTGATGAATCCGGTGCGCGCGGGGTTGGTGCGGCGGGCTGGGGATTACCCGTATTGGGACGCCAAATGGCTCTGACGCGCCCCGGAGTCCTGGCTCTTGTAGGAGCGACGTAAGTCGCGAACGCCACAGCAGGGATCAGGGCGTCTGAATCCGTTTGGCGGCAACTCCCCCCGAAGGCGACCGGCAGTCCGTCGTCCGGTGCGCGGTCACGGGCGTGCGGTGCGTCGTGCGGTCGCGACTTACGTCGCTCCTACAGGCCGGCGGGGCCGGCCGTTGGGTGGGACGCGGGACGAGGCGGCCCCCTTTCGGTGGCGCGCGCGCGTCACCCGCCGCGGGCGGTGCGGATCTGGGCGTCCACGGCGGCGATGGCGGTCAGGTTGACGATGCGGCGGGAGGTGCAGTCGGGGGTCAGGATGTGCGCGGGCTTGTCCAGGCCCATCAGGATCGGGCCGATGGCGACGCCGTCGGTGGCGACGCGGAACATGTTGTAGGTGATGTTGGCGGCGTCGAGGTTGGGCATCACGAACAGGTTGGCGCGACCGTTGAGGCGCGTGTTCGGGAAGATGCGGCGGCGCAGGGCGTCGTTCCAGGCGGTGTCGGCCATCATCTCGCCGTCGACTTCCAGCCGCGGGGCGCGCTGGCGCAGGATCTGGTAGACCTTGCGCATCTTCGCCGCGCTCGGGTTGTCGTGGCTGCCGAAGTTGGAGTGCGACAGCAGCGCGACCTTGGGTTCGACGCCGAACAGCTTGAGCCGGTAGGTCGCCTGCAACGTCGCCTCGGCGATCTGCTCGGCGGACGGGTCGAGCTGGACGTGGGTATCGAGGAAGAACCACGCGCCCTGGTCGTTGATCACGCCGGTCATCGCGGCGGTGCCGGTGACGCCGCGGTCGAAGTCGAACACGCTGCGCAGGTAGCCGAGCTTCTTGTGGAAGCGGCCGACCACGCCGCAGATCATCGCGTCGGCCTCGCCGCGCTCGACCATCAGCGCGGCGATCAGGCTCGGGCGCGAGCGCAGCAGGCTCTTGGCGGCGTCGGCGGTGACGCCGCGGCGCTCGGTCAGCGCGTGGTACTGCTGCCAGTAGTCGTTGAAGCGCGGGTCGTCGTTGATGTTGGTCAGTTCGAAGTCGACGCCCTGGCGCAGGCGCAGGCCGAGTTTCTCGATGCGCGCGTTGATGACGTCCGGGCGGCCGATCAGGATCGGGAACGCCAGGCCGTCGTCGACCACGGTCTGCACCGCGCTGAGCACCACGTTCTCCTCGCCCTCGGCGTAGACCACGCGCTTGCGGTCGCTGCGGGCACGGTCGTAGACCGGCTTCATCATCAGGCCGGTGCGGTAGATGAACTGCGCCAGCGTCTCTTCGTACGCCTGCATGTCGGCGATCGGGCGGGTCGCCATGCCCGATTCCATCGCCGCGCGCGCGACCGCCGGGGCCAGGATCACCAGCAGGCGCGGGTCGAACGGGCGCGGGATCAGGTAGTCGGGGCCGAAGGTCGGCACGTCGCCGCCGTAGGCCGCGGCGAGGTCGCCGGCCTCCATCCGCGCCAGTTGCGCGATCGCGTGCACGCAGGCGAGCTTCATCGCCTCGTTGATCTCGCGCGCGCCGACGTCGAGCGCGCCGCGGAAGATGTACGGGAAGCACAGTGCGTTGTTGACCTGGTTCGGGTAGTCCGAACGGCCGGTGGCGATGATGCAGTCGGGGCGGACCGCCTTGGCGGCATCCGGCAGGATCTCCGGATACGGGTTGGCCAGCGCCAGGATGATCGGCCGGTCGGCCATCGCTGCGACCATTTCCGGCTTGAGGATGCCGCCGGCCGACAGGCCGAGGAAGATGTCGGCGCCGGCGACGATGTCGGCCAGCTCGCGCAACTCGGTGTCGGACGCGTAGCGCGCCTTGTCCGGGTCGAGGTTGGGCCGGCCGCTGTAGATCACGCCCTCGCGGTCGAACGCGATGATGTTTTCCTTGCGCACGCCCAGCGCGACCAGCATGTCGAGGCAGGCGATACCGGCGGCGCCGGCGCCGGTGGTGGCGACCTTGACGCTGCCGATGTCCTTGCCGACCACTTCCAGCGCGTTGACCACGGCCGCGCCGACGATGATCGCGGTGCCGTGCTGGTCGTCGTGGAACACCGGGATGTTCATGCGCTCGCGCAGCTTGCGCTCGACGATGAAGCATTCCGGCGCCTTGATGTCCTCCAGGTTGATGCCACCGAAGGTCGGCTCCATCGCCGCGATGATCTCGACCAGCTTGTCGGGGTCGCGCTCGTCCAGCTCGATGTCGAACACGTCGATGCCGGCGAACTTCTGGAACAGCACGCCCTTGCCTTCCATGACCGGCTTGCCTGCCAGCGGGCCGATATCGCCCAGGCCGAGCACCGCGGTGCCGTTGCTGACCACCGCCACCAGGTTGCCGCGCGCGGTGTAGTCGAATGCGCTGAGCGGGTTTTCGACGATCGCCTCGCAGGCAAAGGCCACGCCCGGCGAGTACGCCAGGGCGAGGTCGCGCTGGGTCACCATCGCCTTGGTCGGGGTGACCTTGATCTTGCCCGGCGGGCTGAGGCGGTGGTAATCGAGGGCGGCTTGCTTGAAATCGTCGGTGTCGGACATCGGTCTGGGCGCGGCGGAGGAGCCTCTGATTCTAGCGGTGCTGGCCGCGGAAAGCCGCCGCGACCCGCGCCCAGTGAAAAACCCGGCGCCTCGCGACGCCGGGTTTCGAAGGGCCGCCGGATCCGGCGCGGCCCCAACAGCGGCCTTTACCAGCTGAAGCCGGCGCCCACGCCCACCGAAGACTCGCTGCCGGAGAACGCCCCGCCCACCGAGATGCTGGCGCGGTTGCCGGAGAAGGCGCGCTGGAAACCGACCGAGACCGCCTCCTGGCCGCTGTAGGACCCCAGGCCGATGCCGATGCGGTTCTCGCCGGACAGGCCGGAGGTGTTCATGGCCATCTGCGACATCGCCGCGCCCATCGCACCGATCCGCGCCATAGCCCGGTCCTGGGTGTGGAAACGGTCGTCGACCTCGTTGCGGAACTCGTTCAGCCCGGCATCGAACGCGGCGATCTGCTGGTCGGTGTAGGCATTGGCCGAGGTCAGCGTCTGGGTCGTGGTGGTGTCGGTGTAGGTGCGTGCCGATGCAAGCGTGGAGGCGTCGCCGGCATCGGCATGCGCGTTGGCGGATGCGATCGCGGCGGTGTCGCCGGCATCCGCGTAGTCGTTGGCCGCATCCAGAGCGACCGCGCTGACATTGGCGATCCGGCTGTCGGTGTAGTCGTTGGCCTGGGACAACGTGGCCGCATCGCCGGCGTCGGCGTAAACGCTGGACTGCGCCACCGCCGTACCCGCCACTGCCTGCAACTGGCCCAGATTGACGGCATCGGTGGCCGCCACGCCATCGGCCACGTTGACCACCCTGCGCTCCGCACCGATGTCGCCGATCGACACGGTGTTGTCCTGGCCGGCCACGGAACCCGCGCCGATGGCGACGCTGTTGGCACCGGTGGCGACAGCGGCGAAACCGAGTGCCGTGCTGTCGGCGCCGGAAGCCGCCGACGCAGCACCAACCGCGGTGGAGAAGTCGCTCGCTGCCCATGCGCTGGCACCGAAGGCCGAGGAACCGGTTCCATCGGCTTCGGTGACATCGCCCGTAAGGTTGCCACCGACGGCGGTGCTGGCATTGCCCAACGCGACGCTGCGGTCACCGACCGCAACACTGGTGACGCCGATCGCCTGCGAACTGAAACCCACGGCGGTCGCCTGAGCCCCTTGGGCGATAGCGCCGTACCCGAGCGCGGACGACAGTCGTCCGAACGACATGCTGAATCCGCCCAGCGCAGTCGCCCCGACATCCTGCGCGCCGCTGTTGAAACCAATTGCGGTCGATTGCTGGGCCACTGCACCGCCGTTCCCACCATCGGTCTGCGTTCCGATCCCGATGGAATAGGCACCAGCCGCGTAGGAATCGGTACCCAGCGCGGATGCGCCCTGGCCCAGCGCCTGCGCGCCGTTGCCGATCGCCGTGGCCTGGTCGGCCGCCGCGTACGAGCCGGCACCGAACACGGACGCGCCGATACCCTGCGCCCAGGCGCCATTGCCGCTGGCGGTCGCGCTGTCGCCGAGGGCGATGGTGCGATAGCCGAGCGCCATCGCGCCGACGCCTTCGGCGACGGCGACCGAGCCGACCGCGATCGCGCCAAGGCCCTGCGCTTCGGTGGCCAGCCCGAGGTTGTCCGGATCCGGGTCGCCGCCGCCGATCGCGATGGTCTCGCGGCCGATCGCGGAAGCATTGGCACCCAGTGCGACGCTGTTGTAGCCATCGGCGCCGGCGTTGGTGCCGCCGGCGAACGAGTTCTGCCCGGTGGCATACGACAGCGCGCCGATCGCGGTGCTGTCGATGCCTTCCGCGCCGGAGCCGGCACCGATGGCGGTGGCGCCGGACGCCGTGGCGATGGTGGTGTAGGGGGTGCCATCGAGGTCGACGTAGGTGCCGCCGATGGCGGTCGCCGAGTCGGCCTCGGCAAGGCTGTTGCTGCCGACCGCGGTGGCATTGGCGCCGATCGCGCCTGAGAAGTACCCGAGCGCCGAAGCGCCGGCACCCTCGCTGTACGCGAGCGAGCCGAACGCCGACGCGCCTGCGCCGATCGCCGCCGCACCCGGGCCACAGGTGAATGCATCGGGGTCGAGCGGCGGCAGCTCGAAGGTCGGGGTCAGGCCGTCGAGCGTGTACACACAAGCAGCGGGCGCCGATTGCGCCAGTGCCGCGCCCAGCGGGGCCAGCGGCAATACCAGCAGCAGCGCGGCCGCACTGCCCAGGGCCGCCACGCTGCGCCGCCGGCCGCCGGCGGCCTTTCCATTACCGCTGGCGAGTTCGGACGCCACCACCATCATGCCGCGCGCGCGGCTCCACACCATGCCGTAGATCTTGTTCATCTGTATTTGTCCTGGAATCGGATGCGACAGCCGGACACGCGCGCATGCGCACGCGGTCCGCCATCGGCGGGATAAGTCGGTAGGCGCGGGCCGCCGTGGCGACCCGCGCGATCAGGCACTCAGGGGGCGCAGGCCACGTCGACCTGGGCGAACGCGGCGGTCACGTCCGCGGCCGGATAACCCCGGTCGACAGCCGCCTGCTCCACGCCACAGGCGCCACCGTCGAAGGTTTCCAGCGGCCCCCAGTACAGCGCGTTGGCATCGTGGAACACCTCGAACGCCTTCCGGGTGTCCCAGCCGGCGGTCTTGGCGAGGGTGCAGAAGGCGCGGTTGTAGACGCCACTGGAATAGTGGACGTCGAGGCCGTCGTAGTAGTCCCTGGCGCTGTCGATCGACACGCCATCGTTGCTCGGGGTGCACATGTCACGCAGCGACGGTCCGAGCAGCGGCACGACTTCGGGCTTGACGATTTCGTCGCCCACCAGGAAGTTGTTGCTGCCGCGGTCGAAGTACTTGACCGCTTCGCCGGCCATGTCGGAGAACGCTTCGTTCATGCCGCCGGACTGGCCGAAATACTCCAGGCCCGAATGCTGCTCGGTGAAGCCGTGGCTGATTTCGTGGCCGGTGATGTCCAGCACGACGAACGGATAGAAGTACGAATCGCCGTCGCCGAAGACCATCTGCGCGCCGGTCCAGAATGCGTTGCCGTAGTTGGTGCCGTAGTGCACCCACATGTCCAGCCGCATCGGCGTGGTGCCGTCGGTGGTCAGCGGCGGTGCGCCGAACCAGCTGGTGTACATGTCATGCACGACGGACCCGAAGTGGTGGGCGTCGTTGATCGGCGATGCGGCGCCATTGATGTCATCGCCGCTGCTGGTGCCGGCGGGGGTGCCGATGCCGCAGCCGAACGACCACAGGGTCAGGCGGTTGCTGCCGATCACGTTGTAGGTCGCGACGTCGTCGTTCTGCGTGTAGCAGACGTTGCCGATGCGGGTGACCCGCAGCGGGTCGAGCCCGGGGCCGGAACCGTCGTAGTTGTAATAGCCGGTGGCCGGGTTGCCGCCCGGCCCGTAGGCGGTCGCGGCGACAGGGGTCGAGGTGCCGCCGGGCGGGCGCCGGCCATTGGTGAGGCCGTCCCACTGGCGGATGACCTGGCCGGTGTTGGCGTCGATCAGCGCGGTCGGACGGGTCGGCTTGCCGTTGAAGGTGGTGAAGTACGAACTGCGGTAGACGAGCCGGGTCGGTGCGTTGTCCGCCGTATGGACCAGCAACTCGTTGCTGGCGTTGTCGACGCTGCGGACCAGGCGATGGCCGGCGCTGGCCTTGAGCGCGGCATGCGCCTGGCTGGCGGAGATACGCGGCTGCACGCTCGGCACCTCGGATGCCAGGTCGCGCTGGGCCTCGCCTTCCACGCGCAGGATGGTTCCGGCGCGGTCGCGCTCGACCACGAGGCGCGAGCCGTAGACCGGTACGCCGCGCCACACCTGGCGCTCGCGGGTCTTGGTGGTACCGCGCGCCGTGCGAACCCGGGCTTCGGTCACCAGCGCGCTGCCGGTGCCGAGGTGCAATCTGGTGGCAAGCGCGCTGTTGGAGAGCCGGCCGAGCCGCCCGGCTTCGATCTTGTCGGCGGGCGCGGCGGCGGCTGTCGCCATGGCACCGATACCCATTGCGGCAACCAGTGCGGAAGCCAGAATCTTCTGCTGCATGTATTGGACCCCTGAAGTCGGAAAGTCCCGCCGGACAGCCGGGGAAACCGGCAGTGGGCGGGCACGGGAAGCGATTGCCGTCGGCGACTTATCCCCAAGTCCACCAACTTTCCGAACCTACTTCTCATTTGCCATGTGAGTCAAATCACATTACGGACCGATCGCAGCGGCCGGGCTATTTCGCCGACGCGCCTAGGGATCCAGCCAGTCGCCACCGTCGTCGATCGCGTCCAGCCGGATCTGGTTGGCGAACAGCGAGAACGCCAGCATCCCCGCCAGGCCGTTGGCGCGGGCGATCCAGCGCGGCATCCAGCGCGGCGGCAGCAGCACGCCGGATTCGAACAGCGGCGCGAAACGCTGCACGTCGAGCAGGGTCATCTTGCCGGCGAACAGCCAGCGGCACAGGCGCAGTTGCCGCTGCCGCATAGCCCAGCGGAAGAAGGTGTGCACCCCGACCAACCCGCGCAGGTACACCGCGTCCTTGGTGAACGCCGCGCCGCCGGTGGTCGGCACGCCACGGAACACGCGCTGGGCCGAGGCGAAGCTTTCTTCGGGACTCTGGCCGGAATCGAGGAAGTAGCGGAACACCTCGATGAAGTCGGCGCCCTCCAGCGCCATCGCCACCGCCTCGATCCGCAGGCTGAGCCGCTTCATGCGGCTGATGTCGATGCTGCCGGTGATCTGTTCGGCGAACGTCGCCAGCCCTTCCTGGGTCGCGGTGGCGCGCGGCGAGGACAGCGCCAGGCTTCCGAGCACCGGCTGCTCGCGGCCGTTGAGGGCGCTCAGCGAATGCACGAAGGCTTCGTGCTGCAGCAGCTGGTCGCGGTCGTAGTCGGTGAAAGAGGCGGTGGTGCGCAGGCGGATGCGGGTGGCGCCGGCGGCGGCCTTGGCGATCAGGTCGGGATCGAGCACGACGTCGATCACGCGCTCGTTGAAGTAGTCGTCGAGGTCGCGTTGCAGTTGCAGCTGCAAGGCGGTGGCGGAGATCGCGACCTGTTCGGCCGGCGATATCAGTTCGCGGTCGTACTCGTCGGCGATCGCGAGGAAATGCCGCGCGGCGACGCGGGCGTCGGGGCCGTTGCCGGGCAGCGGGTCGAACGGGCTGCCGTAGAGCTGGATCGAGAGGTCGGTGACCGCGCTGGTGCCGAGCGCTTCGCAAAGCCGGGCGGCGGTGGCCCAGCTGCGGGAGGAGTCGATCAGGTACTGGCCGAGCGGGTGGCCGGGATCGGCTTCGCGCCCGATCGCGTCGAGTTCGGCGCGGGCCGCGCTGAAATCGTGCCGCGGGTATTCGATCCGCGGCAGCCGGGCGACGCCGCGGGCGTAGTCGGCGACGAAGTCGGTCTCGCGACCGGCCGGCCAGCTGGCCAGGCTCAACAGCTTGATGTCGCGGGCGACGGCGACCATGCGCGCGTCGAGCGCGGCGTGATGGGCGACGTCGGGCGCGAGGGCGGTCATCAGCGCCGGGTTTTGCGGCCGCTGGGGCGTGCGTTGGGGATGTCGCCGGCCGGTTTGGCGGCGGGCCGGCCGGGCGCGCGGGTGGCGGTGTTCTCGGCCTGGCGCTGGGCCAGCCGGTCGGCGGCGCCGGCGACCTCGCTGCCAAGCTTGAGGTAACTGGCAAAGCGTTGCGGGTCGAGCTTGCCGGCCTCGATCGCGGCGCGCACGGCGCAACCGGGTTCCTTCGCGTGCTGGCAGTCGCGGAACTTGCAGTGCGCGGCCAGCTCCTCGATGTCGGCGAAGCTGTCGGCGACGGTTTCCTCGCCGGTCGGCTTGAGCTCGCGCATGCCGGGGGTGTCGATCAGGCAGGCGCCGGACGGCAGCGGGATCAGCGCGCGGTGGGTGGTGGTGTGGCGGCCGCGGTCGTCGCTCTCGCGCACGGCGCCGGTCTTCATGCGTTCGATCCCGAGCAGGGTGTTGGTCAACGTCGACTTACCCGCGCCGGAGCTGCCGACCAGCACCGCGGTGCTGCCGGGTTTCAGCCACGGATTGAGCGCGGCGACGCTGTCGGGGTCGCGGGCGTTGACTGCGCGCACGGCGATGTCCTGCGCGGCCAGTTCGACCAGCGCCGCGAGCGAGCCGGGAACGTCGGTCGCCTGGTCGGCCTTGGTCAGCACCACCACCGGCTCGGCGCCACTGCCGTGGACCAGTAGCAGGTAGCGCTCGATCCGGCGCGGGTTGAAGTCGGCGTCGAGGCCGCAGACCACGAACACGGTGTCGACGTTGGCGGCGATCAGTTGCTGCCTGTAATGCTCGCCGGCGGCGCCGCGCTTGATCGCGCTGTGGCGCGGCAGCAGCGCGACGATCTGGTCCTTGCCGGCGGCGTGCTCGGTCGAGGGCGCGATCAGTACCCAGTCGCCGACGCCGGCGCGCTGCTCGGCCGGGGTCGCGCCCTTTTTGTAGCTGGGCGCGCGCTGCCACTGCGGCGGCGACTCGACCGCGAAACTGTTGTCCGGGCCGTCGGCGACCACGTAGCCGCTGCGGTGTTGCTCGACCACGCGCGCCGGGCGGGCCTGCGGATGGGCGGCGATGGCCTCGCGCCAGCCGGCGATCGCGGGCTGGCCGTCGGAATCGAGCGGCCAGCCGATCGCCTGCAGGGCGAGGTCGGGAATCACGACGAGCGGTGGGTTTTGCGCATGGCTGGATTCTACAGTCGCGGGCGGCCCCCGCCGGCCGATGGAATCCCGGGCGTAGAGGGATGTAGGAGCGACGTGAGTCGCGAACGCCTCGGCATGGATCCGGGCGCCAGCATCCGTTTGGCGACAATGCGTCCCGGAAGCGACGCGATGGTCTGCCGCACGGTGCGCGGTCACGGGCGGCGTGGTGCGTCGTGCGTTCGCGACTTACGTCGCTCCTACAGGGGTTTCGGGTCGTATGGCGTGGTGGCCGGCCGGGCGTGGCGGGCGGCGGGGAATCGGCTAGGCTTGGCCGACCCCACATTGACCCGTTTCCCGATGCCGCCTGCCAGCCTGAAAACCCGTGCCCGCCTGTCCGAAGTGCGTTACGAGATCCGCGGCGAGCTGGCCCGCCGCGCACGTGAGCTGGAGACGCAAGGCCGGCAGTTGATCAAGCTCAACATCGGCAACCCGGGCGCGTTCGGATTCCGCGCGCCGGAGCACCTGCAGCAGGCCATCGCCGGACGCATCGCCGATACCGATCCGTACACCCACCAGCAGGGCCTGCCGGCCGCGCGCGAGGCGATCGCCGCGTTCCACAGGCAACGCGGCACGCCCAACGCCAGCGCCGAGCGGGTGTTCGTCGGCAACGGTGTCAGCGAGCTGATCGATCTGTCGCTGCGTGCGCTGCTCAACCCCGGCGACGAGGTGCTGCTGCCCTCGCCCGACTACCCGCTGTGGTCGGCCTCGACGATCCTCAACGACGGCCGGCCGGTGTATTACCGCTGCGCCCCGGAAAACGGCTTCCTGCCCGATCCCGACGAGATCGAGGCGCTGGTCAGTCCGCGCACGCGCGCGATCGTGCTGATCAACCCGAACAACCCGACCGGCGCGACCTACCCGCGCGAGTTGCTGGAACGCATCGTCGCGATCGCCGCGCGACACGGCCTGCTGCTGATGGCCGACGAGATCTACGACTCGATCCTGTACGACGGCGCGACCTTCCAGCCACTCGCGCCGCTGGCCGGCGAGGTGCCGTGCCTGTCGTTCGGCGGACTGTCGAAGGTCCACCGCGCCTGCGGCTGGCGCGTCGGCTGGGCGATGCTGTCGGGCGACCCGCTGGCCAGCGGCGAGTTCCACCACGCGATGGACCTGCTCGGCGCGCTGCGGCTGTGCGCCAACGTGCCGGGGCAGTTCGCGATCGAGGCGGCACTGCACGGCGAGGACACCATCGCGCCGTTGTGCGCGCCGGGCGGCCGGCTGTACGAGGCACGCCGCGCGGTGGTCGAGAGCGTCGCCGCCAGCGAGCACCTGCAACTGGTCGAGCCGGCCGGCGCGCTGTACGCGTTCCCGGCGGTGACCGGCGCCGCGGCGCAGGGTTTCGACGACCACGGGTTCGCCCTGGAACTGCTCGAATCCGAGGACGTGCTGGTGGTGCCGGGCTCGAGCTTCAACGTGCCCTACCGCAACCATTTCCGGGTCACCCTGCTGCCGCAGCCGGACGACCTGCGCGAGGTGTTCGCGCGGATCGAACGCGTGCTCGCGCGCCGCGCCGATGCCGCCGCCCGCGGCCGCACCGCCGCGGCCTGACCGCAGTCCCACGGAGCTTCCATGGCCACCGACCCCACCGCCCTGACCTACCTCGCGCTTGGCGACAGCTACACCATCGGCGAGGGCGTCGCGTCCGGCGAACGCTGGCCGGTGCGCCTGACCCTGGCCCTGCGCGAGGAAGGCCTGCCGCTGGAGTTCCCGCGCACGCTGGCGACCACCGGCTGGACCACCGACGAGCTGTCGACCGCGATGGACGCCGCGCAACCGCCGCTGGGGCATTACGACTTCGTGTCTTTGCTGATCGGGGTCAACAACCAGTACCGCGGCCGCAGCGCCGGTGACTATCGGGGCGAATTCCACGGGTTGCTGAGGCGCGCGATCGCCCTGGCCGGCGACCGCAGCGACCGGGTGCTGGTGCTGTCGATCCCGGACTGGGGCGTCACCCCGTTCGCGACCACGCAAGGTCGCGACGCGACGCAGGTCGCTGCCGAACTGGACGCCTACAACGCCATTGCCGCCGAACTGTGCGGACAGCACGGCGTGGCGTTTGTCGACATCACCGGCATCAGCCGCGCGCGCGGTGCGGAGCAGTCGATGCTGGTCGACGACGGCCTGCATCCGTCGGCGGCGATGTACGCGCTCTGGGCCGAACACGCACTGCCTGTTGCACGCGGGTTGCTCGGTCGCCGGGAATGAGCGTCGCCACCCGGCCGATGGCGCGCGAACAGGCCCGCGCGATCGCCGCCGCGTTCGCCCCGGCACGCCTGTTCGGCAGCCGCTGGGACTACTTCTACAGCCGCAGCAAACTCGCCAGTGACCCGTTGTATCCCGGCGTCTGCGAGGCGCTGCGCGACAGCACCACACCGCTGCTCGACATCGGCTGCGGGCTCGGCCTGCTCGCCCACGCGCTCCGCGCCGACGGCATCGGCCTGCATTACCGCGGGATCGACAACGATGCCGGCAAGATCGAGCGCGCCCGGGGCGCGGCGCAACGGCAGGGACTGGTCGACGTCGGGTTCGATTGCGTCGACCTCGCCGGCGCCGGGTTTTCACTCGACTCGCTCGGCCACCGCGGCAGCGTCGCGATCCTCGACGTGCTGCAGTTCATCCCGCCCGACGCGCAGGACCGCACGCTCGACGCCGCGATCGCGATGCTGGAACCCGGCGCGCGGCTGGTGATCCGCACCGGCCTCGACGACGGCGGCCGGCGCGCGCGCGTGACCCGCGCGGTCGACGTGTTCTCGCGCGTGCTGGGCTGGATGAATGCCGGGCCAAGCCGTTACCCCTGCGCCGACGCCTTGCGCGCGAAGTTCGACGCCGCTGGGCTGGTGTCGGAGTTCACTCCCCTGTACGGCAACACCCCGTTCAACAACTGGCGCGTGGTGGCGGTAAGACCGGCCTGATTGCCCGTCGGCGGTGGTGCGTAATGCCCACGCCGCGAAAATGCCGGATACGAATGTAGGAGCGACGTAAGTCGCGATTTCCCTGTTCCCACGTATCGCGCATTGCGCGCGGAATCCCGGTGTCGCGATCGCACTTCCTCGCACGCGGGCGTGTGTTGATGGACGGTTGGCGAGGAAATCGCGACTTACGTCGCTCCTACACGTGGGGCTTTTCGGGTTCGGGCGGCAGCCGCTCCGGCAGCACCGTCCGGTAGCCCAGCTCCTCCAGCCGTAGCAGCAGCAGCGCGATCGCCTCGACGTTGCGGCCATGGCGCGCACCTTCATGCAGCAGCACGATCGCGCCCGGCCCGAGGTCGCGCTCGATCCGCGCAACCACCGCCGCCGGCTCCGACGCCACCGCGTCGAAGCCACGCGCGCTCCATGCCACCCGCGCCAGCCCGTACTCGCGCAGCGGCGCCGAGACGAACGGGTTGGCCATGCCGACCACCGCCCGGAACCAGCGCGGCGCCACCCCGCCGATGCCGGTCAACGTCGCCTGCGCCTGCGCCACCTGCTGGCGCATCCGCGCCGGCCCCAGCGCCCAGAACCATGCCTGCGGGTGCGACTGGCTGTGGTTGCCGATGCCATGCCCGCGCCGCGCGATCTCGCGCAGCGTCGCCGGGCGGGCCTGCGCGCGCTCGCCGACCACGAAGAAGGTCGCGGTCGCACCGTGGCTGTCGAGCAGGTCGAGGATCGCGTCGGTGTCGTCGGAGGGGCCGTCGTCGATCGTCAGCCAGACCACCCGCTCCCGCGTGGGCAGCCGCACCAGCACCGGGCTGAACATCGCCGAATCGGGCTTCATCACGCCCCACAGGAACACCATGTGGCTCGCCAGCATCAGCGGCAGGCCGACGGCCCAGCCCAGTTGCCACCACGCCATCGCGACCAGCAACTGCGAAACCACCAGCGCGACCAGCCAGGCATGCGGGCGGCGCGGAACGCGGTGGAGGGCTGTGTCGGACATGGCCGGCATCATGCCATCGGGCCTGGCGGACGGCGTGGCACGAAAGCACCCGCAACGCGGCGACACATCACAAGTCAGCCCCGGTAAACCGGCCGCCGCGCCCACGGCGGTACACTGGCGGGCCCACGTCCGTTGCCGGTAAACCGCCATGTCGCTCGACCCCGCCCTGCACTCGCGCATCCAGTCCCTGCTCGACGCCAACAAGGTCGTGCTGTTCATGAAGGGCGAGCCGGGCGCGCCGCAGTGCGGCTTCTCGGCCAAGGCGGTCGGCGCGCTGGCGTCGACCGGCGTCGCCTACCGCCACGTCGACGTGCTGTCCGACCCGGAGATCCGCGAGGGCATCAAGCAGTACGGCGAGTGGCCGACGATCCCGCAGCTGTACATCGGCGGCGAGCTGGTCGGCGGCAGCGACATCATCGAGCAGATGGCCAACTCCGGCGAGCTGCATGCCGCGCTCGGCGTGCCCGCGCCGGACCGCACTCCGCCGCAGATCAGCATCACCCCGGCCGCGGCGCAGATGCTGCGCGAGGCGGTGGCCAATGCCGGCGACGGCTACGCGCTGCAGATCGAGATCGACCCGCGCTTCAACGCCAAGCTGCAGCTGGCGCCGGTCGATGCGGGCGCGATCGCGACCGAGGCCGAGGGCCTGCGCGCGCAGTTCGACCTCGCCAGCGCCCAGCGCGCGCGCGGCCTGTCGATCGACTGGGTCGACGACGAGCGCGGCCGCGGGCTGGTGATCGAGAACCCCAACGCGCCGCCGAAGGTCACCCCGATCAGCGCGGTGGAGGCGGCCGAGCGGGTCGCCGCCGGTAGCCTGGTGCTGGTCGACGTGCGCCCGGCCGAGGAGCGCGCGAGTGCCTCGGTCAACGTGCCGTTCTCGATCATGGAAGGCGAAGCGCTGGCGCATCTGGAGGCGCTGCCGAAGGACACCGAGCTGGCGTTCCTGTGCCACCACGGCCGCCGCAGCGCGCAGGCCGCCGAGCATTTCCGCGGGCTTGGCTTCACCCGGCTGCACAACGTCGAGGGCGGCATCGAGGCGTGGAGCGAGACCGCCGACAGCCACGTGCCGCGGTATTGAGGCGGCGCCGCGGTTGACCGCATCGGGTCACCGTTCGGCTCCGCGATTCATCCGCAGCCGCCAGTGGGCACGAAGCCGGATGTAGGAGCGACGTAAGTCGCGATTTCCCCGGCAACCGTGTGGTGATATTCGATCGGCGCGCAGGGACATCGCGATCGCGATGGCGGGATTCCGCGCGCATAAAGTCATATCCGGCAGCAGTGAGATCGCGACTTACGTCGCTCCTACATCAAGGCCTTTGCCTGGACTTCAGCCGACGAAGCCGCCCTGGTCCAGGAACTCCTGCTCGGCCGGGGTGGTGACGCGGCCGAACAGGCGGTTGCGGTGCGGGAACCGGCCGAAGCGCTCGATGATCCCGTGGTGGTGCACCGCCCATTTGTCCGCGCCGGGTTCCATCAGGCGGTACAGCTCCAGCGCGCGTTGCTGGTCGAGCATCGCTTCGGAATGGATGAACGGCAGGTAGAAGAACGTGCGCAACTCCGGGTCGACCTGCCGGTCGAAGCCGTGCCCGACCGCGCGCTCGGCGACGCTGCGCGCCAGCGGGTCGGTGGCGTAGGCGTGTGCGCTGCCACGGAACACGTTGCGCGGGATCTGGTCGAGCAGCAGCACCAGCGCCAGTGCGCTTTCGGCCCATTCGGCCCAGTCGTGCAACTCGCCGCGCGCGGCGGCCAGGTGCAGGTCGAGGCAGGCCTCTCGGCATTGCGCATCGAACGCCGCGCCACCGCCAAACCACTTCGACTCGCCCGCCTCGCGCCAGAAACCTACGACCTCGCTTGCCCTCGCATCCATCGACCCACCTCCACTTGATCGATTCGCAGCCTAGCAAGGCTTCACGCAAATCCGCGTATGCGCGTGAAGCAGGTTCAACCGGGTTGGGCTGCATCGACCAGGTCGCTCCCGGCAGCTTCCGCTCAGCCCGTTTCCCAGTCCTCGCCCTCATCGTCGCCCAACTGTGTCTCCAGCTCGGTGATCCACGCCGCGGTGATGCTTTCCAGCGTGACCGCGTGGATCAATGGCTGGATCGCCCCGCCCGCCGCGCCGCCCGAATACGACTCGGCGATGAAGCGCGCATAGCGCTCGCGATAGACCCGCCAGCCCAGGTGCACCGCCTCGAACGCGTCCAGCCCGTGGCCATCGAGTTGCGCGCGCAGGCGGGCGACCAGGCCGTCGAGCCGCGCGTCGGCCTGCCGGAACGAGGCGATCGCACGCTCGTTCATCGCGTCCTCGTCGAACGCGGTTTCGTCACCGGAACGCGCGACCTCGGCGACCTCGCTGACGTAGCGGTCGGCGATGCGCACGGCCGCCTCGGCCTTGCCGATCAGCCGGCTTTCGAACCGGCGCAGCTCGTCGAGGCTGGTATTGGCACCTTCCAGTCCCTGCTTGAGCGCGAGCAGCTTCTGGTTGCGGTCGATCGCCTCGACCGTGGGACGCCGCTCGACCCGGCGCTGGACGAAGTAGAACGCCCAGGTCAGCACGGCGCCGGCAAGCAGGTAGGCGAATTGTTCCATCGGTGAATTCCTCCAGGCCGACAGTGTGCCGTGACGGCATCGCAGCCGTTGCGATTTGCCCAATCGGTCGGTTCGCCAGGTTCCGCGGGTTCCGTGGCGCCGGTCACCCGCCCGTGACGTTCGTCAGGGTTGGCACCGCCCCGGCGCACGGCTACGGTCCGGAGGTCGTCACGCCAATGAACGGGGAACCCGATGCACCGACCACAGCTTGCCGCGCTCGCGGCCGCGCTCGCCTTTTCGCTGGGCGGCGGTGCCGTCCACGCCGCGCAGGACAAGGGCGCGTCACCGTTCTCCAACGACCCGTATCCGAGCACCTACCAGCGCATCGCCGCGCCGCCGGTGCTGATCGACAACGCGACCGTGCTGACCGGCACCGGCGCGCGGCTCGACAACGCCGACGTGCTGATGGCCGACGGCCGCATCGTCGCGGTCGGGCCGTCGCTGGAACTGCCGGCGGGCGCGACCCGGGTCGACGGCAGCGGCAAGTGGGTGACGCCGGGCATCATCGACGTCCACTCGCACCTCGGCGTCTATCCCAGCCCCGGTGCGCGCGCGCACAGCGACGGCAACGAGGCGACCGCGCCGGTGACCGCCAACGTCTGGGCCGAGCATTCGGTCTGGCCACAGGACGAGGGCTTCAACGCCGCGCGTGCCGGCGGCATCACCTCGCTGCAGATCCTGCCGGGTTCGGCCAACCTGGTCGGCGGCCGCGGCGTGACCCTGAAGAACGTGCCGGCGGTCAGTTACCAGGCGATGAAATTCCCCGGCGCACCGTGGGGCATGAAGATGGCCTGCGGCGAAAACCCCAAACGCGTGTATGGCGACAAGGGCGGCCCGTCGACCCGGATGGGCAACGTCGCCGGCTACCGCGCGGCGTTCATCGACGCAACCGAATACCTGCAGAAGAACGGCGGCGGCAAGTCCGCTGAGAAGCGCAGCTGGTGGCAGTCCGACGAGCCCGACAGCGGCAAGGACAGCGGCGGCAAGCGCGACCTCAAGCTGGAGACGCTGGCGGGCGCGATCAACGGCGACATCCTGGTCCACATCCACTGCTACCGCGCCGACGAGATGGCGACGATGCTCGACCTTGCCGAGGAGTTCGGTTTCAAGGTTGCCGCGTTCCACCACGCGGTCGAGGCGTACAAGCTGGCCGACCGGCTGGCTGCCGAGGGCGTCTGCGGCGCGCTGTGGGCCGACTGGTGGGGCTTCAAGATGGAAGCGTTCGACGGCATCCAGGAGAACATCGCGCTGGTCGACCGTCCCGCCGGCAGCTGCGCGATCGTGCACAGCGATTCGGAGGAAGGCATCCAGCGGCTCAACCAGGAGGCGGCCAAGGTCATGGCGCACGCGAAGCTGGCCGGCATGGAAATTACACCTGAGCACGCGATCCAGTGGCTGACCGCGAACCCGGCCAAGTCGATGGGCATCCTCGACCAGACCGGCACCCTGGAGGCCGGCAAGATGGCCGACGTGGTGGTCTGGAACGGCACGCCATTCAGCGTGTACGCGCAGGCCGAGCAGGTGTATGTCGACGGCGCGCGGGTGTACGACCGCGACGACCCGTCGCGACAGCCGGAGTCGGACTTCATGCTGGGCCAGTCGACTGGCGATGCGATCCAGGTCGGAGGTGTGCTGTGAGCCGCCCCGTGCCGAAGCCGCTCGCGCGCGCCTCGCTGGCCGCGGCCTTGCTGTCGTGCCTGGCACTGACCGCGAACGCGCAGGACATGCTGGTCCGCGACGCCACCGTACACACCGGCGGCGCCCGGGGCACGCTGGAAAACACCGACGTGCTGGTCCGCAACGGCCGCATCGCCGCGATCGGCAGCGGCCTGGCCGCGCCGGCCGGCGTGCAGGTGGTCGAGGCCGGCGACCGGCCGCTGACCCCGACGCTGTTCGGCGGCATCACCGGGATCGGCATCGAGGAGGTCTCGGGCGAACGCTCGACCGTCGACAACACCCTCGCGCTCGGCGCCGAAACCCACCAGATGATGGTGCGTCCGGAGTTCGACGTGACCCTCGCCTTCAACCCGGCGTCGGTGCTGATCCCGGTCAACCGGATCGAGGGCATCGGCTGGACCCTGCTCGGCGCCGGCAACGACGACGGCGGCTCGATCATCGGCGGCCAGGGCGCGGTAATGCGGCTCGACGGCAGCGTCGACCCGGCCGGCCCGGACGTGCTGTTCATTGACCTCGGCAGCGACGCCGCCGGCCTCAGCGGCCGCTCGCGCGCGGCGCAATGGATGATCCTCGACCAGTTGATCGACGAGGCGCACGGAAGGATCGCGCCCGACGCCAACGCCGCGCTGCTGACCCCGGCCGGCCGCGCCACATTGAAGAAGTACATCGAAGGCGGCCGCCGCGTGGTGGTCGAGGTCGACCGCGCCGCCGACATCCGCCAACTGCTGCGCTGGTCGGACCGCCATGGCGTCGACATCGCGATTTCCGGCGGCGCCGAAGCCTGGAAGCTGGCCCCGCAACTTGCGGCGGCGAAGGTCCCCGTTTTCGTCGACCCGCTGGCCAACCTGCCGGCCGGCTTCGACCAGATCGGCGCCAGCATGGAGAACGCCGCGCGGCTGCGGGCCGCCGGTGTCGCGGTCGGCTTCAGCCAGGGCGGCGACGCCAGCCACAACGCGCGCAAGGTCCGCCAGCTGGCCGGCAACGCGGTCGCCAACGGGTTGCCCTGGGACGACGGCCTGGCCGGGCTGACCTCGGTACCGGCGCAGGCGTTCGGCGTCGCCGACGAACTGGGCAGCATTGCCGTCGGCAAGCGCGCCGACCTGGTGCTGTGGAGCGGCGACCCGCTGGAGGTCAGCGAAGTCGCACTGCAGGTCTGGTTCGACGGCGAGCCGATCGAGATGCGCAGCCGCCAGACCGAACTGCGCGACCGCTACCTGCGCCCGCAGGTGCCGCGCGCGAACGGCGGCCTGCCAAGGGCGTATCCGACCGCGGACGAATAGTCCGCGGCGCGGCCGGTTCGTGGCTTGCCTGGTGCGTGCCGCCGCACCTGACTCGCTCCCTGTAGGAGCGACGTAAGTCGCGATTGCCCTGCCGTCGCAACCGGCGTATTGCGCGCAGGATCCCGCCATCGCGATCGTGATCTCCCGCACCCGGTCCGCAACGACCGACGGTTGGCGAGGAAATCGCGACTTACGTCGCTCCTACATCCGCCGCGGCCCCACCGCGACCTCGCGGCGGCCCGCCCCATCCGCACGGCCGCAACACTGGATAGCGACAACAGTCCGGCCAGCCCCACCCCCGGCGCAGCCGCCCGCCCCGGCGCGTGATGACACCAACACCCACCCGCCCCCAAGCAGCGCTATGCTGTCGGCGTTTTGTGACGAAGTCGTCATTACTGCCCCGGGGGTCAACGATGCGTATCGGTCTGGTGGTCGACTCGGCGTGCGATCTGCCGCTGGAGTACCTGCAACGGCACGAGGTGACGGTATTGCCGATCACCGTGCGCATCGGCGAGGCGGTGCTGGCCGACCACCGCAACGAGGAGGCGACGCTGGAGTTCCTCCACGCGCACGTCGCCGAGGGCGGCGCCGAGGCGGAGACCATGCCGTTCACCGTGCAGCAGATCCACCAGCTGTTCCTGGAGCGGCTGGTGATCGACTACGACTACGTGTTCTGCATGACCATCACCAGGTCGCGCAGCCCGATCTTCGACAACGCCCAGCAGGCCGGCTTCGCGATCCTCAACGACTACAAGACCACGCGCGCCGCGGCCGGCAACAACACCCCGTTCGCGCTGCGCGTGATCGACACCCAGAACCTGTTCGCCGCACAGGGCATCACCGCGGTCGAGGCGGTGCGCCTGCGCGATGCCGGCGAAGGCGCACCGAAGATCCGCGCACGGCTGGAGAACCTCGCCCTGCACACCCACGGCTACCTGGTGCCGCGCGACCTGTACTACCTGCGCGCCCGTGCCCGCACCAAGGGCGACCGCAGCGTCAGCCTGCTCAGCGCCGCGCTCGGCAGCGCGCTCGACATCAAGCCGGTGCTGCACTGCAACCGCGGCGAGACCGGTCCGGTGGCCAAGATCAAGGGTTTCGAGCCGGCGGTGGAGAAGGTGTTCGCCGGCACCATCAAGCGCATCCACGCCGGCCTGATGACCCCGACCGTGTGCCTGAGCTACGGCGGCGAGCTCGACGAGATGCGCGCACTTCCGGGCTACCAGGAACTGCGCGCGGCCTGCGTCGACAACAACATCGAGCTGTTCGAAAGCGTCATGAGCCTGACCGGCATGGTCAACGTCGGCAAGGGCGCAGTGGTGGTCGGGTTTGCGTCGGAAGGCGGCATCACGTTCGAGCGCTGATCGGAAAAGTCGTTCCGGTGCACACGGAATGCCCCCGACTGTAGGAGCGACGTAAGTCGCGATTTCCTCGGCAACCGTCAATCGGCACACGTCGGCGTGCCGGGAATCACGATCGCGATACCGGGATTTTGCGCGCAGCACGGAAGATGTGACAGCAGTGAAATCGCGACTCACGTCGCTCCTACATCCGTGGTGGCTTTGCCGGGTCGGGGCGATGGCTTGGCGATCTCGCCCCGGCGCCCGCATCCGGGACTAACAGCCTACGACCGCGCGCCGCATGCGGGCTAGGCTGCACGATTCGTCCGCCATGCGTGCCTGCCATGACCCCTCGCCTGCTCGTCCTTGCGCTGTCCAGCGCGTTGTCCGCGTCCTTCGCCTTGCCTGCCGTGGCACAGGATCCGCCACCGAAGCCCACGCCACAGCCGGCACCGGCCGACCGCGACACCAGCGACACCGCGCAGGACCCGGTGCAACTGGAACAGGACGCACTCGACCCGGTCGGCACCGATCCGGCGCAGGCTGCGCCCGACGTCGCCAAGGGCAGGAACGCGCGCGATGCAGCCGACGACGCGGAGAAGAAGTGGGACGTCAGCGCCGCCCACGGGCCAACGAAGACCGTGCGCTTCAGCACCGACGAAGGCACCTGGATGGACGTCGACGTCGCCCCGGACGGCGACGAGCTGGTGTTCTCGCTGCTCGGCGACCTGTACCGCCTGCCGATCACCGGCGGCACCGCGCAGCGCATCACCAGCGGCCCGGCCTGGGACGTGCAGCCACGCTGGTCGCCCGACGGCGCCGAGTTCGCGTTCACCTCCGACCGCGGCGGCGGCAACAACCTGTGGCGGATCGACACCGACGGCAGCGACCCGGTGCAGGTCACGCAGGAGGACTTCCGCCTGCTCAACAACCCGGCGTGGACCCCGGACGGGCGCTTCCTGATCGGCCGCAAGCACTTCACCTCCGAGCGCTCGCTGGGCGCCGGCGAGCTATGGATGTACCACGTGTCCGGCGGCAAGGAAGGCCTGCAGCTGACCGAGCGCAAGAACGACCAGCAGGACCTCGGCGAACCTGCGGTGTCGCCCGACGGCCGCTACGTCTACTACTCCGAGGACGTCAGCGGCGGCGAGACGTTCCAGTACAACAAGAACCCGCACGACGTGATCTACGCGATCAAGCGGCTCGACCGCCAAACCGGCGAGACCGACACCCTGGTCGCGACCCCGGGCGGCGCGGTGCGGCCGCAGCCGTCGCCCGACGGCAAGTCGCTGGCGTTCGTCAAGCGCATCCGCGACAAGTCGGTGCTGCACGTGCTCGACCTCGCCAGCGGCGAGGTGCGGCCGGTGTGGGACGGGCTCAGCCACGACCAGCAGGAAGCGTGGGCGATCTTCGGGCCGTACACCGGCTTCGACTGGATGCCCGATTCCAAATCGGTGGTGCTGTGGGCGCAGGGCAAGCTGTGGCGGGTCACGATGCCCGGCGGCGAGGCCACGCAGATCCCGTTCACCGCGCAGGTCGAGCAGACCGTGACCGAGCCGCTGCGCTTCACCCAGGAGATCGACGAAGGCAGCTTCGCACCGAAGATGATCCGCGACGTCGCCACCTCGGCCGATGGCGACACCATGGTCTTCCATGCCGTCGGCAAGCTGTGGCGCAAGTCGCTGCCCGGCGGCGAACCGCGTCGCCTGACCGGCAACGAGGGCCTGTACGAATACGAGCCCAGCTTCAGTCCCGATGGCGACAAGCTGCTCTACACCACCTGGTCGGACGCGGCGATGGGCGCGATCTACGTGCGCAACGCCAATGGCAGCGGCAAGGGCACCCGCCTGACCGACGACAAGGGCTTCTACTACAACCCGCGGTTCTCGCCCGACGGCAAGCGGATCGTCTACAGCAAGTCCGGCGGCAGCGGCCTGACCGGCAGCCTGTGGTCGGTCGACCAGGGCGTCTACGTGATGCCGGCGCGCGGCGGCGAGCCGGTGCGGGTCGCCGACAAGGGCAGCGCGCCGCAATTCAACGCCGACGGTTCGCGCGTGCTGTACCTGACCGGCGGCGGGCTGGAGAAGAAGCTGATGTCGGTCGGCCTGCACGGTGAGGACCCGCGCGAGGTGTTCAACCTCAAGTACGTCGACGCGGTGAAGGTCAGCCCGGACGGCAAGTGGGTCGCGTTCACCGAGCTGTTCAACGCCTACGTCGCGCCGATGGTG
Source organism: Lysobacter sp. F60174L2 (assembly GCF_052547135.1). Taxonomy (NCBI): domain Bacteria; kingdom Pseudomonadati; phylum Pseudomonadota; class Gammaproteobacteria; order Lysobacterales; family Lysobacteraceae; genus Lysobacter; species Lysobacter sp. F60174L2. The sequence continues at coordinate 1,028,337 of NZ_JBQWRA010000001.1, forward strand.
TCGACTGGCAAGCCGGTCGAGCTCAGCAAGGACTCCAAGGCGATCCCGGTGACCGCGGTCAGCGCGGATGTCGGCAGCTACCTGCACTGGGCGGCCGATTCGGAGTCGCTGCACTGGATGGTCGGCGACAAGTACCACTCGCGTTCGCTCGACGAGAGCTTCGCGTTCCTGACCGACGGCAAGACGGAGATCGCCAAGCCAGTCCACGGTGGCGGCATCGCGGTCGGCCTGACCGTGCCGGTCGACGCGCCCGACGAGCTGGTCGCGTTCACCAACGCACGCATCATCACCATGCGCGACGCGGAGAACTCCGAGGAGGTCATCGACAACGGCACGATCGTGCTGCGCGGCGACGAGATCGTCGCGGTCGGCGCCACGGGTGCGGTGCAAGTGCCGGCCGGCGCCAACGTCATCGACGCCAGCGGCAAGACCATCGTGCCCGGCACCATCGACGTCCACGCCCACGCCGCGCACTTCGGCCAGGGCGTCGTGCCGCAGCAGAACTGGGCGTACTACACCAACCTCGCGTTCGGCATCACCACCATGCACGACCCGTCGGCGACCACCGAGTTCGTGTTCTCCGAGGCCGAGCTGCAGAAGGCCGGCAGGATGGTCGGCCCGCGGATCTTCTCGACCGGCACGATCCTGTACGGCGCCGACGGCGACTTCAAGGCGGTGGTCAACTCGCTCGACGACGCCCGCAGCCACCTGCGCCGGATGCAGGCCAACGGCGCGTTCTCGGTCAAGAGCTACAACCAGCCCCGGCGCGAGCAGCGCCAGCAGATCAACACTGCAGCAAGGGAGCTCGGCATGCTGGTGGTCGAGGAAGGTGGCAGCACCTTCCACCACAACATGACGATGATCCTCGACGGCGTCACCGGCATCGAGCACAACATTCCGGTCGCGCCGCTGTACAAGGACGTGGTCGAGCTGTGGAGCCAGACCGACGTGCGCAACACGCCGACGGTGGTGGTGAGCTACGGCGGACTGTCGGGCGAGTACTGGTGGTATGCGCGCGACAACGTCTGGGAGAACGACAAGCTCAACCGCTTCTTCCCGCGCGAGACCCTGGACGCGCGCAGCATCCGCCGCGAGACCGCGCCGGACTGGGACTACTACCACGTCGAAGTCGCCAAGGCCGCCAAGGTCCTGCGCGATGCCGGCGTCGGCATCCAGGTCGGCGGCCACGGCCAGTTGCAGGGGCTGAGCGCGAACTGGGAGATCTGGCTGCTGACCCAGGGCGGCTTCAGCAACTTCGAGGCGCTGCGCGCGGCGACGATCGACGGTGCCGACTATCTTGGCCTCAGCGAGGAAATCGGTTCGCTCGAGGTCGGCAAGCAGGCCGACCTGGTGGTGCTGAACTCGAACCCGCTGGAGAACATCCGCGCCACCATCGACACCCGCTACGTGATGGTCGACGGCCGTTTGTTCGACGTCGACGCCGACATGGCCGAGATCGGCAACGACCAGACCCCGGAGCCGAACTTCTACTGGCAGCGCCACCGCGACGGCCAGACCTTCGGCACCGAGTTCGGCCCGACCGCGGTCTGCCATTGCCCGAAGGGCCACCACGGCGGGCACGTGCATCTGGACTGATACCAATCCGCGCTTCTGTGGGAGCGGCTTCAGCCGCGATTGGACGGTCGGGCGTCCGTGCCGATTTCCGATCGCGACTTACGTCGCTCCTACACGAGCCGGTTCCCGGGGGTCCGTGGCGGCCACGCGGTCGTTCACGGAGGCCCCATGGTCCGCCGCCTAGGCTGGCCCTGTTCATCCAAGGAATCGCCCATGGCCACCCGCTACTACATCACCCTGCCCGACGGCACCCGCGCCCGCGGCGCCGACCCCGACCTGTCGTTCAAGGCGGTCAGTGCCGACGGCTTCGCCAGCGAGTTGCAGGCCGCGCTGCGCACCGACAACCTGTTCCAGCGCTGGCGCGCCCGCCAGGACGATCCCGACGAGGTGGACGAGCGGCTGGGCGCGACCGACCCCGACGCGACCGTGACCGGCGCGCAGGATTCGTTGCACATCGATCTGGTGGTCACCACCGGCCTGCCCGGCGACACCTTCAAGCAGCGCCTGCGCCTGCTCGCCGGCAGCGGCTGGGAACTGCGCGACGTAACCGCGGCCTGATGTGGGCGCGCGGGGAACCGCCCCGGGAATCGCCCCCGGAAATCGCCTCCCGGAAATCGCCCCGGAATCGTCCCCGAAATGTAGGAGCGACGTAAGTCGCGATCGGACAGTCGGTCGCCCGCACCGATTCCCGATCGCGACTTACGTCGCTCCTACAAAAGGCCAGCCTCTACCGGCGACAATGGCGGCATGACCGATCTCCTGCTCGCATGGAGCGGCGGCAAGGACGCCGCCTGGACCCTGCACACCCTGCGCCAGCGCGACGACGTCCGCGTGCTCGGCCTGCTGACCACCGTCACCGCCGGCTACGAGCGCATCGCCATGCACGGCATCCGCCGCGACGTGCTGCATGCCCAGGCCGACGCAGTCGGCCTGCCGCTGATCGAATCGGTGATCCCGCAAGGCTGCGACAACGACACCTACGAAGCCGCGTTCGCCGCCGCGCTCGCCGACGCGCGCGAACGCTGGCCCGGCCTCGACACGATCGCGTTCGGTGACCTCTACCTCGCCGACGTGCGCGCCTGGCGCGAGGCATTGTGCGCGCGGCACGGCTGGACGATCCGGACCCCGCTGTTCGGCACCGACACCGCAGCGCTGGCGCGGACGATGATCGCCGGCGGCCTGCGTACCCAGCTGTGTTGCGTCGATACCGGGCAGCTCGACGCGGCATTCAGTGGCCGCGCATTCGACGACGCATTGCTGGCCGAACTGCCGCCCGGCTGCGACCCCTGCGGCGAGAACGGCGAGTTCCACACCCTGGTCCATGCCGGGCCGATGTTCGAGCGTCCGCTGCGGATCGAGCGCGGCGAAACCGTCCTCCGCGACGGCCGCTTCGCCTTCACCGACTTCGTGCTGGCGTCCTGAATATCACGCCTGGCCGACACCTGGCGCAACGCGCTCCCAGGACTCCACCGGCCCGGGGCGCAGCCGGAACAGTGGATGCTGGTCGGGCGATACCACTTGCCAACGCTCGTACAGCGCGGGATTGCGGACCGCCAGCTTGCGCAGCAGGTGCTGCCACTCGTGCTCCAGCTGGCCGGCGTTGACCTCGATGGACTCGACCACCCGCAGCGGTCCGATCTTGCCGCGGTCGAACGCATAGCCCCGCTCCACCGCCTCGACATGCACCGCGGCAAGGTAGGCGTTGATCGCCAGCCGCGGCGACGGGTGGGCGCGGAAGCGTTCGAGCTGCGGATGCCGGGTGTAGCCGCGGGTCTCGCCACGCAATACCGCCCTGGCCAGCAGCGCCTCGCGCCAGAGCGCGACCAGGCCTTGCCGATCGAGATGCCGCGGATGCACTGTCCACAGGCGCATGCCGTTGGTTGCTACTCGACCAGCGCCGCGGCGTGGTGGACGATGTGGTCGCCGATAAAGCTGGCGATGAAGTAGTAGCTGTGGTCGTAGCCCGGCTGCAGCCTCAGGGTCAGCGGATGACCCGATGCGGCGCAGGCGTCGCGCAGCAGTTCCGGACGCAGCTGCTCCTGCAGGAACTCGTCGGCGCCGCCCTGGTCGACCAGCAATGGCAGGCGTTCGGCCGCCGCGCGGACGAGCTCGCAGGCGTCCCACTGCTTCCAGCTGTCGCGGTCGCTCCCCAGATACGCCTCGAATGCCTTCCCGCCCCACGGCACGCGCGACGGCGCGACGATCGGCGAGAACGCGGAAACGCTGCGATACCGACCCGGGTTGCGCAGCGCAATCACCAGCGCGCCGTGCCCACCCATCGAATGGCCGCTGATGCCGCGGGCGGTGGTGGTCGGGAAGTGCGCGTCGACCAGCGCCGGCAGTTCGTTCACCACGTAGTCGTGCATGCGGTAGTGCGCGGCCCAGGGCTGTTGCGTGGCGTTGAGATAGAAGCCCGCCCCTTGGCCGAGATCGTAGGCCTCGTCGTCGGCCACGTCGTCGCCGCGCGGACTGGTGTCGGGCGCGACCAGGATCAGGCCGTGTTCCGCGGCGTAGCGCTGGGCGCCGGCCTTCTGGATGAAGTTCTGCTCGCTGCAGGTCAGCCCCGACAGCCAGTACAGCACCGGGCACGGCCCGCGCGCGGCCTGCGGCGGCAGGTAGACGGCGAACTTCATCGGGCAGTCCAGCGTACTCGACGCGTGCTGCCAGACTTCCTGGGTGCCGCCGAAGCAGGCGTGCTGTTCGATGCGTTGCATGGGGACCTCTCGTGATTTCTACCCCTCTCCCGCTTGCGGGAGAGGGCTGGGGTGAGGGTGCGCAAACCGGCAATGGTGTCGCAGATGCGGTGTCGCGCGCCCTCATCCGCCCTTCGGGCACCTTCTCCCGCATGCGGGAGAAGGGAATCGGAGTCAGTACCTGACTACGGCTCTTGGAGTCAGTACCTGACTACGGCTCTTATAGACTTGCCCTCGTGCATCAGGTCGAACGCCTCGTTGATGCGCTCCAGCGGCAGGGTGTGGGTCACGAACGGCGCGAGGTCGATATCGCCGCGCATCGCGTCCTCGACCATGCCCGGCAACTGGCTGCGGCCCTTCACTCCGCCGAACGCGGTGCCCATCCATTTGCGGCCGGTGACCAGCTGGAACGGCCGGGTGCCGATCTCCTTGCCCGCGCCGGCGACGCCGATGATCACGCTCTGGCCCCAGCCGCGGTGGGCGCATTCCAGCGCCGCGCGCATTACCTCGACGTTGCCGATGCACTCGAAGCTGTGGTCCACGCCCCAGCCGGTCATTTCCACGATGACCTGCTGGATCGGCTTGTCATGGTCCTTCGGGTTGACGCAGTCGGTCGCGCCCATCGCCTGCGCCAGCGCGAACTTGTCGGGGTTGGTGTCGATCGCGATGATCCGGCCCGCCTTCGCCTGCTTCGCGCCCTGGATTACCGCAAGGCCGATCGCGCCGAGGCCGAACACGGCGACGCTGTCACCTTCGGCGACCTTCGCGGTGTTGTGCACCGCGCCGATGCCGGTGGTCACGCCGCAACCGAGCAGGCAGGTGTGCTCCGGGTTGGCTTCGGGGTTCACCTTGGCCAGCGAGACCTCGGCCACGACCGTGTACTCGCTGAAGGTCGAGCAGCCCATGTAGTGGTAGATGGGCTCGCCGTTGTAGCTGAAACGCGTCGTGCCGTCGGGCATCACGCCCTTGCCCTGGGTCGCGCGCACGGCGACGCACAGGTTGGTCTTGCCCGACTTGCAGAACAGGCACTCGCCGCACTCGGCGGTGTACAGCGGGATCACGTGGTCGCCCGGCTTGACGCTGGTCACGCCCTCGCCGACCTCGACCACGATGCCGGCGCCCTCGTGTCCGAGCACCGCCGGGAACACGCCTTCCGGGTCTTCGCCCGACAGGGTGAACGCGTCGGTGTGGCACAGCGCGGTGTGGGTGATCTTCACCAGCACCTCGCCCTTCCTCGGCGGCTCGACATCGATCTCGACGACCTGCAGCGGTTGTCCGGCGGCGAAGGCGACGGCGGCGCGGGATTTCATGGCGGGGCTCCGGTGTGGGGATGCGCCATGATAGGCCGGCGACGCGACGGCTTGCCTGATCGCTTCTGTTGCCTGGCCCCCGCGCCTCTGTTGCCTGACCCCGCGCCGTGTAGGAGCGCTGGGGCCGCGGGGGCCCGGCAGGCATCAACCGGTATTCTGGATGCCGGCGGCGATGCCGTTGACGGTCGCCATCAGCACCTGCAGCAATGCGTCGTCCTCGCGGTTGCCTGCGCGCCAGCGGGCCAGCAGGTCGACCTGCAGCAGGCTGATCGGGTCGATGTAGGGGTTGCGCAGGCGGATCGACTGGCTCAGACGCGGGTCGTGGGCGAGCAGTCCGGTTTCGTCCTTGACGGCGAGCACGGCGTCGCGGGTGCGCTCGAACTCGGCCTCGATGCCGGGGTGCAGGCGCGCGTGCAGGTCGCCTTCGGGCAGTTGTGCGGCGAGCTGCGAATAGCGCTCGAAGATGCCGGGGTCGGACTTGGCCAGCACCATCTCGACATCGTCGACCAGGGTGCCGAAGAACGGCCAGTCGCGCGCCATCTCGGCCAGGGCGTCGCGGCCGTGGGTGTCGATCGCCCGCTGCAGCGCGGTGCCGACGCCGTACCACGCGGTCAGGCCGGAACGGTTCTGCGCCCACGAGAACACCCACGGGATCGCGCGCAACGATTCGACGCCACCCTTGCTGCCGCGCTTGCTGGGCCGCGAGCCGATCCGCAGCCGTTCGATCACGTCGATCGGGGTGGCGGCACGGAAGTACGCCGCGAAGTCGGGATGCTCGTGCACCAGCGCGCGGTAATGCGCGCGCGCATCGAGCGCGAGCTGCGCGGCGACCTCGCGCCAGTGCGCCTCGCGCGGTTCCGGCGGACGCGGGCGCAGGGTCGCGCGAAGCACCGCAGCGGTGGTCTGTTCCAGGTCGCGCAACGCCAGCGCGCGGATGCCGTACTTGCGATGGATCACCTCGCCCTGCTCGGTCAGCCGCAAATAACCGTCGACCGAACCGCGCGGCGCGGCGATCACCGCACGGGCGGTCTTGCCGCCACCGCGGCTGGCCGAACCGCCACGGCCGTGGAAGAACGCGATCCGCACGCCGCTGTCGCGGGCCAGCGCGGTCAAGGCGATCTGGGTGCGCTGCAGCGCCCAGCGCGAGGCGACGATGCCGCCGTCCTTGGCGCTGTCGGAATAGCCGAGCATCACCACCTGGCGGTTGCCGCGGGTGGCCAGGTGCCGGCGGTAGACCGGGTCGGCGAACAGTTCGCGCAGGGTGTCGTTCGCGGCGTCGAGGTCGTCGACGGTCTCGAACAGCGGCGCCACGTCGAGCGGCACTTCACCGTCTTCGATGCATCCGGCGAGTCGCGCCAGCGCCAGCACCGCCAGCGCATCGGCGGCGCTGCGGCTCATGCTGATGATATAGGGGCCGAACACGCGGTCGCCGTAGCGCGGGCGCAGCTCGGCGACGGTACGGAACACGTCGAGGGTCGACAGCGCGGTTTCGTCGCCGGGGCTGGCGACGTTTGCACGCCCTTCGATCAGCCCGTGCAGGCGCGCGGCGCGGTCGGCGGCATCGCGCGACTCCCACTGCGGGTCGTCGAGCAGCGCCGCGAGTGCCGCATCGTGCACTGCCGAGTCCTGGCGCAGGTCGAGGCTGGCGAGGTGGAAGCCGAAACTGCGCGCGCGCCGCTGCAGTCGGCGAACCGCGAATCCGCCCGCATGCTCGCCACGATTCGCACGCAGGCTGTCGGCGATCAATGCGATGTCGGCCTCGAACGCCGCCGCGTCGGGATAGGCCGCGGGTTCGTCGTGGCGGGTCGCCCACAGCCGCTCGACCATCAGGTTGACGAGGTTGCGGTACGGCATGTCGGCGTGGCGCGGGTGCAGCCGTTCGGCCGCGCGCGGCAGCAGTCCGCGGTACTCGTCGACGCGTGCCAGCACTGCAGGATCGACCTCGACCCGGGCCTGCGACTGGCTCAGCAGTTCGCCGAGCGCATCGAGGTCGCGCCGGTACGCGTCCAGCACCAGCGCGCGCTGGCCGGCGAGGGTCGCGGCGATGGTGGCCGCGCCGACGTTCGGGTTGCCGTCCATGTCGCCGCCGACCCAGCTGCCGAAACCGAGCACGTCGGGCAACGCTAGCGACGCATCGAGATAGTGCTCGCGCAGGGCCTCGTCGAACGCCTCGTGGAACACCGGCAGCACCCGGTACAGCACTTCGGACAGGTAGAACCCGACGTGCTCGAACTCGTCCGCGACGCTCGGCTTGGCGGTCGGCGCCTCGGCGGTCTGCCAGCTCGCGGTCAGCGCCAGGCGGATGCGCTCGCGGTCGGCGCGGCGCTCGGCCGGGGTGCGGCCGCGGTCGATGTCGGCGACCAGCGCGGCGACGATCTGGCGCTCCTTGTTGAGCAGTACCCGGCGCACCGCCTCGGTCGGGTGGGCGGTGAACACCGGTTCGATCCGCAGCCGCGGCAGCAGCGCGGCCACCTCGTCGGCGCCGACACCCTGCCGGGCCAGGTTGCCGACGACATCGCGCAGGCCACCGGGCTGGGCGCCGTCGCCGGCGCGCTCGTGTTCGCGGCGGCGGCGGATGCGGTGCACGCGCTCGACCAGGTTGACCGCCTGGAAATAGGTCGAGAACGCACGGACCAGGTCGCTGGCGTGCTGCAGGTCGGTGCTGGCGATCGACGTCGCCATCGCACCGGCAAGCTCGGCGACCGGCGCATCGTTCTCGCGCCGGCCGATCGCGGCCCGGCGCAGGCGCTCGACTTCATCGAGGAAAGCCGGGCCACGTTGCTCGGCGAGGATCTCGCCGACCAGCGTGCCGAGGGTCTTGACGTCCTCGCGCAGCAGCGCGTCGGTGGCACCGAACTCGATGGTACGCAGTGGTTCGTCGAATGATTCGGGGGCATTGGTCATGCCCCAAGGCTACAACCTAGTACGCGAATTCCTTGAACACCGGGTCCACACTGCCGCCCCACGGGCCATGGAACAGCTCCAGCTTGCGTTCGGCCGGGGTGATGCCGGCCTCGACCTGTTCCATCAACGGCCCGAGGAAGATGCTCTCGTCGCTGCCGTTCTCGTTGATCCGTGCGCGCCGGGCCAGGCCGTGGGCGGAGATCTGCACCGCGCGCCGGGCCAGGTCGAGCACGGTGCCGTCGCGGAACGGCAGCTTGAACGCCTGCCGCGGCACGCCGTCGCGCAGTGCATGGATCTCGGCGAGGCTGAAATCCTTGACCATGTCCCATGCGGCATCCAGGGCGGTGTCGTCGTACAGCAGCCCGGTCCAGAACGCCGGCAACGCGCAGATGCGGTTCCACGGGCCGGAGTCGGCGCCGCGCATTTCCAGGTACTTCTTCAGACGCACCTCGGGGAACGCGGTGGTGCTGTGGTCGGCCCAGTCCTGCAGCGTCGGGGTATGGCCCGGGTACGCGGGCAGCTTGCCGGCCAGGTAGTCGCGGAACGACTGCCCGGACGCGTCGATGTAGGCGCCATCGCGGTAGACGAAGTACATCGGCACGTCGAGCAGGTAGTCGACGTAGCGCTCGTAGCCGAAACCGTCCTCGAACACGAAGTCGAGCAGGCCGGTGCGGTGCGGATCGGTGTCGGTCCAGATGTGCGAGCGGTAGCTGAGGAAGCCGTTGGGCTTGCCCTCGGTGAACGGCGAGTCGGCGAACAGCGCGGTCGCGACCGACTGCAGCGCCAGCGACACCCGGAACTTCTTCACCATGTCGGCCTCGGAGGCGACATCGAGGTTGACCTGCACGGTCGAGGTGCGGGTCATCATGTCGAGCCCGAGCGTGCCGACCTTGGGCATGTACTCGCGCATGATCCTGTAGCGGCCCTTCGGCATCCACGGCATTTCGTCGCGCCGCCACTTGGGCTGGAAGCCCATGCCGAGGAAACCCAGACCCATCGGCTCGGCGACGCTGCGGACTTCGCGCAGGTGGGTGGCGGCTTCGCGGCAGGTGTCGTGCAGCGATTCGAGCGGAGCGCCGGACAGTTCCAGCTGGCCGGCGGGCTCCAGCGACACCGAGGCGCCATCGCGGGTCAGCGCGATGACGCGGCCGTGCTCCTCGACCGGTGCCCAGCCGAACCGGACCAGGCCCTTGAGCAATGCCTCGATGCCGCGCTCGCCGTCGAACGCGGGCGGGCGCAGGTCATCGGTACGGAAGCCGAACTTTTCGTGTTCGGTGCCGATCTTCCAGTCGTCGCGCGCGCGCGCGCCGGACACCAGGAAGTCGAGCAGCTGCGCGCGGCCGGCGGCGCCGGCTTCGATCGGAACATCCTTGACGTGGCTGGGGCCGGACACGTGCACCTCGCTGGACGGGGGAGCCGGCGACGCGGCGTGCTGCCGGCATTCGCGGGAATCAGCGCAGTGTAGCGAGAGGCGCAGGGGATCGAATGTCATCGAGCCGCAACGCTCCAGCCCATCCCCGGGACAATGGGCCGTTACTGCACGCGCGCCGCGACGGCGCCTACAGCTGCAGCCAGCCGCCGATCACCGCGCGGGCCTCGTCGACGCCCTGCTTGGATTCGCCGGAAAACACCTGCACGCTGACCGCATCGCCGAACTCGGCCTGCATCTGCTTGCGCACCGCCTGCATCGCGTTGCCCTGGGCGCCGCGGCCGAGCTTGTCGGCCTTGGTCAGGATCGCGTGCGCCGGCAGCCCGCGGCCGACCGCGTAGCCGAGCATCTGCCGGTCGTAGTCCTTCAGCGGGTGGCGGATGTCCATCACCACCACCAGCCCCTTGAGCGCCTCGCGGGTGCCGAAGTACTTGTCGATGAAGGCCTGCCAGTGCGCCTGCAGGTCCTTGGGGACCTTGGCGTAGCCGTAGCCGGGCAGGTCGACCAGGAAGCGGTCGGTGGTCGGTGGGATGTCGAAGAACACCAGCTGCTGGGTCCGTCCGGGGGTCTTGGAGACCCGCGCCAGCGCGTTCTGCTGGCAGATCGCGTTGAGCGCGCTGGACTTGCCGGCGTTGGAGCGGCCGGCGAACGCGACCTCGAAACCGCCGTCGGGCGGCAACTGCCGCGGATTGTGCGCCGCCAGCATGTACCGGGCGCGGGCAAGGGGATTGGCCATCGCGATAGGATCGCACGGCGGGGTCGCGAGGTGGCCGTGGAGCGCTCCTGCGCACCGATCCGGGGCCTTCGCGTTGACCCGCCTGCGCCCCGCGACGATAATTCTGCGGTTCCGACGGCCGTTTGCGGGCGTCACTTCAGTGTTTTTCCGGAGCCAATCCCAATGAGCCACGCCCGCGTCCTCGGCTTTGCCGGCCTTGTTGCCCTTGCGGCAGCCGCCGTCGCCTATGCCCAGACCACGGTCACCCCGATCCCGGATGCAGAGCCGGTGCAGACCGCGCCGCTGGAGGACGTGGCCGCGACGACGACCTGGGGCGACGCCGCCAAGGGCGCGACGCTGGCCGGCACCTGCGCGGCCTGCCACGGCCTCGACGGCAACCCGACCGACCCGCAGTACCCGCGACTGGCCGGCCAGAGCGAGCGTTACATCGCGCACCAGATCGCCCTGTTCAAGAGCGGCGAGCGCAACACCGGCATGAGCGCGGTGATGAAGCCGTTCGCCGACATGCTCAGCGCGCAGGACGCCCGCGACGTCGGCGCCTACTACGCCACCCAGACCTCCGGTGCCGGCGTGGCCGACGACGCGGTGGTTGCGGACGGTCCCTACAAGGACATGAAGTTCTTCGAGATCGGCGAGCAGCTGTTCCTGTCCGGCGACGCCGAGCGCGGCATCCCCGCGTGCATGGCGTGCCACGGTCCCGATGGCGCCGGCAACCCCGGCCCGGCCTACCCGCACGTGGCCGGCCAGCAGGCCGCCTACACCCAGCGCCGGCTGGAGGAGTACCGCGCCGGTACCACCACCCAGCGCGAGCCGCACCTGTTCAACATCATGGCGACCGTCGCCAGCGAGCTGACCGACCAGGAAATCGGCGCGCTCGCGAGCTACCTGCAGGGCCTGCACCCGAGCGCGAACGACGTCGCCATCGCCGGCGCGCCGGCGCTGGCGGTGACCTCCAGCGGCCCCGGCACCACCCCGAGCGTGGTCCCGGACGCGGGCGCGGCCGGCACGGATGCGGTCGATGCCGCGGACGGCGCGGCTCCCGCCGACAGCGATGCGCCGGCCGACACCGCGACCCCGGACGAAACCGCCGGGCCCGAAGGCGAAGGCTGATCCGGACAGGCACGGCACGCCCGCGCCCGGCGCGACGGAACTCGCGGCGCCTTGCGCGGTCCCAGTCCAGACTCCTGTTGTTCATTGCGCCGACCGTAACCTGCGGTCGGCGTTTTTTATGCCCGTCCCAGAAGGGAGCCCACTGATGAAATCCGCATTGCCCCGCCTCGCGCTGCATGCCGTCCTGTCGCTGTCCGCGCTGTTTCCGCTGTCGGCGCTCGCCGCCTCGCCCGGCCCGGCACCGGTGGCGGGCACCGACTATGTCGAGATCGCCGGCGGCGAGCCGTTCGCGCCACAGCCGGGCAGGATCGAAGTGGTCGAAGTCTTCGGCTACACCTGCATCCACTGCGCCCACTTCGAACCGCTGGTCAGCGAGTGGAAGGCCGGGCTGCCGGCGGACGTTTCGTTCGTGCCGGTACCGGCGCCGTTCGGCGGCTACTGGATCCCGTATGCGCAGGCGTTCCATGCGGCAAAGGCACAGGGCCTGCTCGGCAAGACCCATGGTGCGGTATTCAACGCGCTGCACGAGGCCCACAGCCTGCCGGTCAGCAACGCCACCCCGGCCGAGATCGCCGGGTTCTACGCCGCCTACGGTGCCGACACCGAGCAGTTCATCGCCGACATGGCCAGCGAGGCGACCGCGGCCAGGCTGCAGCACGCGCGCGAGTTCCTGCGTCGCAGCGGGGTGCAGGGCACGCCGACCCTGATCGTGGCCGGCCGGTACCGGGTGCTGGGCGACAGTTTCGAGGAGTTGCTGGACACCGCCACGGCGCTGGTGGAGATGGAACGCGCCCGCCTCAAGCGCGGCGCGTCGAACTGAGCGCACTGCACATCGGCGTGCGGGCCTGACCGGTATCCTTGCCGGAGCCGCGGCGCTGCCGCCACCTGATTCCCTGATGGAGATCCGCCCATGATTCCGCGCCCGGCCATGCTGTACCGCCTCGGCCTAACCCTCGCAGCCGCGCTTGCGCTGGCCGCCTGTTCGCAGGAAGCACCCGCCCCCGCTAGCAACGCCGCCACCAGCGTCCCCGCCAGCAACGCCCCGGCGTCGACCGCCGCGCCGGCTGCGGGCGACACCACGCGCACGCCCGGCCCCGTCGTCCCGCCGGCCGGCGCGGCTCCGGTCGCCGGCACCGATTACGTCGTGATCCCCGGCGGCACCCCGTTCAAGGCCGGCGGCGACAGGATCGAGGTGGTCGAGGTGTTCGGTTACACCTGCCCGCACTGCGCCACGTTCGAACCGCTGGTCAGCGCGTGGTCCGCCAGTCTGCCGGCCGACGTCGAGTTCGTCCCGATGGCGGCGCCGTTCGGCGGCTTCTGGATGCCGTACGCCAAGGCGTTCTTCACCGCGCAGACGATGGGCGTCGCCGAACAGAGCCACGAGGCGGTGTTCCGCGCGATCCACGTCGACCGCAGCCTGCCGGTGCAGCCGCTGCCGACAGACGAGCAACTGGGCCAGTTTTACGCGCAGTTCGGGGTCGACCCGAAGCAGTTCGCCAGCACCATGTCGAGCTTCGCGATCACCGCCAGACTCAACCAGGCTCGCCAGTTCATCGAGCGCAGCTTCGGCAGTGACAACCCGAGCACGCCGTCCCTGATCATCAACGGCAAGTACCGCATCAAGACCGCGCCGTTCGATGAGCAGTTGCGCATTGCCGACCACCTGATCGCGATGGAGCGGGCTGCGATGTCCGCGGATGCCGCACCGGCCACGGGAGCAGGCGAATGAGCCGCCGCACTGTCCGTCTGCGCGGCGTCGGGCTGGCATTCGCCGCCGCTTTCGCACTGGCTGCTTGCTCGCCCGAAGCGCCGGCACCCACCAGCACGGCGACGCCCGCGACCCCGGCAGGCAATGCGGCCGCACCGGCTGCCACGTCGAGCGTCACGCCGTCGACCGCCGCGCCGTCGGCGGCACCGGCCGCGACACCCGCTGCGGCAACCAGGCCCGCGGCACCCGAGCGCGTACCCGGCCCGATCGTGCCGCCCGTCGGCCCGGCACCGGTTGCCGGTACGGACTACGTCGTGATCGCCGGTGGCGCGCCATATCGGCCGAGCCCCGGCAAGATCGAGGTCGTCGAGGTATTCGGCTATGTGTGCCCGGCGTGCGCCGCGTTCCAGCCACTCGCCAACGACTGGAAGGCCAAGCGGCCGGCCGATGTCGACTTCACCTACGTGCCGGCCCCGTTCGGACCCGACTGGATCCCGTATGCGAAGGGCTTCTACGTGGCCGAATCCGAAGGCCTGGTCGAGCAGAGTCATAACGACCTGATCCACGCCATCCACGTGCAGCAGAGCATGCCGGGCGAAGGCGACAGCCCCGAGGAAGCGGATGTCGCCGGGTTCTACGCCGCCTATGGCGCGGATCCGAAGGCGTTCCTCGCCAAGATGAACAGCTTCGCCAACAACGCCCAGGTCAATCGCGGCAAGCAGTTCATGATCCGCAGCGGCGTGCAGTCCACGCCCACGCTGGTGGTCGCCGGCAAGTACCGGGTCCAGGGCAAGACGTTCGAGGACATGCTGCGCATCACCGACCACCTGGTGGCGATGGAGCGCGCCGCCATGGCGCCTGCCGCCGATGCCGCAGCGGCACCATCGCAGGGCGACGACGGCGGCACCGACTGACCGGACGATGGACGCGCCCGGCCACGACCGCTCCGGTGCCCAGGTCCCTTCATCGGGCAGCCAACGCCTGCGCCTGCTCAGCGCCAACATCCAGGCCGGTTCCAGCACGCGCGGCTACCACGACTATGTCGCGCGCAGCTGGTCGCACGTGCTGCCCGCCGGCAACAAGCGCGGCAGCCTCGACCAGATCGCCCAGCTGGCCGGCGAGTACGACATCGTCGGCCTCAACGAGAGCGACCCGGGCAGCCTGCGCTCCGGCTTCACCAACCAGACCCACTACCTGGCCCAGCGCGGCGGCTTCGACTACTGGAGCCACCAGCCCAACCGCCGGGTCGGCAACGTCGCCTCCAGCGCCAACGGCCTGCTGAGCCGGCTGGAGCCGCGCGAGGTCATCGACCATTCGCTGCCGGGCCGGATCAGCGGCCGCGGCGTGTTGCTGGCCCGCTTCGGCGGTGGCGACGAGGGGCTGACGGTCGCGATCGTGCATCTATCGCTCGGCGCCGCCTCGCGCATGGCGCAGTTGGGCTTCATCGCCGAGCTGCTGCACGACCATCCGCATGCGGTGCTGATGGGCGATTTCAACTGCCCGATCGACCGCCCCGAGATGCAGGCGCTGTTCCGCGCCACCCGGCTGCAACCGCCGGACTGCGTGGTCAACACCTTCCCGAGCTGGCGCCCGCAGCGCGCGATCGACCACATCCTGATCGGCGACGGGCTGAGTTGCTCGGGTGCCTGCGCGATGCCGGCGGCGCGTTCCGACCACCTGGCGATCTCGCTGGAACTGGACGTGCCGCACCGCGCACTGCTGTAGGAGCGGCCGGCGAAAACGCCACCGGCCGCTGCTTCCCGCTTTCGCGACTCAGAACCGCAGGTTCGCCCGCACGTAGTAGTAGCGCCCGCCCGGGATGTCGTAGGTCGACGCGTCGTAGCCGTTGAGCGAGCACGACAGGCACAGCGGCGGATCCTTGTCGAGCACGTTGTTGACGCCGCCGGTCAGCTGCAGGCCCTTGAACCAGTCGAATTCATAGCCCAGCTGCAGGTCGTGGTAGGTAATCGCGTCGAGCGTGTTGGTGCCGGCCCAGATGTCGTTGCCGTCGTCGTCCTGGCCGACCACCGCGCCGTCGCTGCAGACCGCGAACGAGGCGGCGTCGCCGCAATCCTCGGTCAGCTCGCTGATGTGGCGGACCACCCACGCCGCGCTCCAGTTGCCCCGTTCCCAGTCGAGCGCCGCGGTCGAGGTCCAGTCCGGGATGGCGCTGTCGGTGACCTCGATGCCCACGGTGCGCGGCTGCACCTGGCCGGCGCCACCGATCGCCTCGTAGCGGGTCACGAAGGTGTTCTGCCAGCTCAGCTTGAAGCGGCCCGCCGCGGTTTCCGGCAGGGTCCAGAACACATCGGCGTCCCAGCCGTCGGTCTTGATCGAGCCGAGGTTGGTCAGGCGGTTGCCGAAGCTGTTGATGCTGCCGACCGAGGTGCGGGTGATGCCGTCGCAGTACAGCGGATCCAGCGTCTCCACGCACAGGTCGAGCTGGGTCTGCGCATCGATCGCCTGCACCGCGCCCTCGATACTGTGGCGGTAGAAGGTCAGTTCCAGGTCGAGCCGGTCGGACCACGACGCGTTGGCGCCGAAGCCCGGGCTGTACACCATGCCCGCGGTGAAGCTGTTGGCGGTCTCCGGCTGCAACTGGTCGTTGCCGCCGGTGGTGACCGAGATCTGCGAGTTGGTCTGCACCGCACCCGGCGGCACCCCGAGCGCCGCGCAGTTGGCGGCATCGCCGGTCGCCGGGCTGCCGTCGACGCCGACCAGGCAGGGGTCGTCGATCTGCAGGTCGGCGCGGCTGGCCGAACCGTACAGTTCGCCGATCGACGGCGCGCGGAAGCCTTCCGCATACGTCGCGCGCAACAGCAGTTCATCGGCGACCTGCCAGCGCAGGCCGTACTTCGGGGTGAACTGGCTGCCGAAGGTCGAGTAGTCGGAGTAGCGCCCGGCCAGGCTGAGGTCGAGGCTCTTGCCGAACGCCCCTTGCTCGATCAGAGGCACGTTGAACTCGACGTAGGCCTCGTTGACGTCGTACTCGCCCGAGGTCGGCAGCGACGGCACGCCGTTGTAGAAGCCGGCAACGGTCAGCGGGTCGGGGTTGTAGGAACCCTCGTACTTGCGGTGCTCGATGCCGGCGGCGGCCGACAACGGGCCGGCCCACAACTCGAACAGGTCGCCGGACACGTTGGCGGTGAACTGGCTGAGCTCCTGCTCGCTGCGGTCGTGCACCACCGGCTGGATCCACGCCAGCATCTCGGGTGTCAGGGTGCCGGGGCCGCCGAACACGTTGAGCGGCACGCAGCCCTGCACCGCAGCGCAGGCATCGGGATCGCCGAGCGCCAGCGCGATGTTGCGGATGTCGTAGCTGCCGAAGTTGGTCTGCTCGGCCTCGTTGCGACTGTGCGCGAAGTTGACGTCCCAGAACCAGGTGCGCGCGCCGGCTTCGAAGCTGCCCTCCAGCCCCGCCCCGAAATACTGGGTGTCGACCACCTGCTCGAACACGCGCGGCCCGCCCTCGACAGGCCGCCGCCCGATCAGGATCAGGTTGGCCTCGTTCTCCGGCGTGGCCGGGTCGTCGATCGACGCCAGGTCGAAACCGAACGGGTTGTACGGGTTGTCGGCCGACACGAACATGCCGTCGGCGAAGGCATTGCCGGTACCGGCATCGAGGCCGAGGAAAATCGGCTCCGGCGCCGCCTGGTTGACCGACTCGCGGCGGTTGACCAGCGCCTTGGCGTAGGCGTGCACGTTGTCGTTGAAGTAGAAGCGGTACTGGCCGAACACGCCGGTGCGCGTCGACGGCGTCAGCAGCATGTTGTACTCGGCGAAGTTGAAGCGGTCGGCGGTGGCGAAGCAGTGGTAGCCGTCGGTGCGCTCGCAACCGGTCTGGGCCGGGTCGTAGAACGGGTCGTTGTCGCCCTCGTTGGGCGTGATGTCGTGGGTCACGCCGGTGTTCGGGTCGGTGATGATGAAGCGCCCGCGCGGGGTGCCCGAGCTGCCGAAGCTCAGGCCGGTGCCCGGCACCGGGAAGCGCGACTGCTCGCGGGTGTTGGCCGAGATCGCATCCTGCTCGACCCAGCTCGCACCGAGGAACAGGTTGCTGCGCTCGGTGTTCATGCCCCACGCGACATCGACGCCCCTGGACGCCCCGTCACCCTCACCGTATTCGCCGTAGTTGAGCGTGACTTGGCCGCCTTCGAAGTTGCGCCGGGTGATGATGTTGACCACGCCGGCGATTGCGTCGGAGCCGTACAGAGAGGACGCGCCATCCTCCAGCACGTCGATCCGCTCGACGATCGCGAGCGGGATGGTGTTGAGGTCGGTGGTCGCACCGACGCCCGATGCCGACGACTCGTTGACCCAGCGCATGCCGTCGACCAGCACCAGCACACGCTTGGCGCCGAGGTTGCGCAGGTCGACCTGGGCCGAACCGGCACCGACGCCATCGCCGTTGGGCGAGAAGCCGAAGTTGCCCGACGAATTGAACTTGGTGTTGAGCGCCGAGCCCGAGCCGGTGAGCTCCTGCAGGATGTCGCCGATCGAGGTCAGCCCGGTGCGCTCTATATCGTCGCGGCTGAGCGTCTGGACCGGGGTCTGGGTCTCGATCTCGGCCTTCTTGATGCGGGTGCCGGTGACCTGGACGGTGTCGAGGGTGGTGGCGCCGGGGGCAGGTTCCGGGTCCTGCGCGGCGGCCAGCATGGGCGTGGCAAGCAACGGAATGAAGGCCAGCAGCGACAACGAGACGGCTTTCGCCAACGGGTGGCGGCGGGGTGCGTTCATCGACTTCTCTCTCCGTAGAAAAACGATTGCGAAATCGCCGCACCCCTGTCTGCGGCGTCATCCGTTTGTAAGCATTTCGTGAAACAACCGCAACAGCGAGGATTTACGCCAGATTCATAAACAGGGCGTGGCTCCATGCCACGCCCTGTCCGGCCTGACAGCTACCGCTCGATGAAGTACACGGATTCCATTCCTGCCCGTTCGAACCGATGGCGGTACACAAACCCAGCCGACAAAAATGCAGCGTCGCCGTCGCCGTTTGTGTCCGCACCATCCGCAATCGCAGGCGCGTGACTACCGATCGCATCGATCAGGAGATCGAGCTCACGGTTGGCCTCACCCAGGGAGTGCGCCGCCTCCGAGCGCGGATCCTGCAGACGCAACGCCGCAGTGTGCTTCTGAACACCCTGATGGGATATCGGCGACGCCTCCCCTTCCGTCGTCGCCGGGCGGTCCTGCCGGGAGAAGCGCAAGCCAAGGCGCTCAAACCATCCGCCCGTGCGTCCGGTCTCGCTGGAGATCGCAGCGATCTTCGGGCCGAACTTCATATCGGAAATCAGGCGAGACAACTCCCATCCGCCGCCCAGGCCATCCTGGTCGAGATAGGACAGCCCCCCGCTCCAGACGTCGTCATCCATATGCCGATGCCGGCTGCCGGATACCGCCTCGGGACCGCGCGAGAAGCCCATCGCAATCGGCGTGTTCCAGCCCGTGCCCGTCCCACTTGCGGCCACGCCCTCCATCGGCGTCAGCAAGTCGTCGAACTGCGAAGCGGGGATACCGTAGCCACCATCACCCGGCTGTACGAAGGCGATGGCGTACTCGCCGCCAAGGAAGTGATTGAGCACCCTCACTTCCTCGTTCGAATCGCCGTCGACCCGGACGACCAGATCGTCGCCATCGCGGTGATAACTCAGGCGCTCCCGGGCAATCGAGGCGAAGTAGATGTAATCGCTGCCTCCGCCGGTGTTGTCGATGGTGTCGCGGCCGGAGCCCGAGGCGTAGTAGTAATTGTCGTCACCGGCGCCGCCCATCAGGTGGTCGTCGCCGTCCTCGCCCTTCAGGCTATCGGAACCCGCCCCGCCGACCAGGATGTCGTTGCCCGACCCGCTGAACGAGCCGTTGCCGCCATACAGGTCATCGTTGCCGTCGCCGCCTTCGACGCGGTCGTCGCCGCCGAACGCGAACATCGTGTCGTCGCCACCCAGGCCGCGCATCAGGTTGCGGGCACTGCTACCCAGCAACTGCTCCCCGGATGCCGTGCCATCGACCGTGTTCGAGTAGTCACCCTCATCGCCCGGGATGTCGCCGCCCGGATCGCCACCACCGTTGCCAGTGTCGGCCAGGGCGTTGATCGCAGCGGTATCCAGCAGCGTGTCACCATCGGGTTGGACGTAGTCGATGGCCGCATCGCCGCCGAGGAAATGATCCGTCACTCGCACCGTGCTGCCAGGGTCGGCATCCACGGTGATCAACAGGTCATCCCCATCGCGGCTGAAGTCGAGGCGCGCCGAGTCGATGCCGTCGTTGAAGAAGATACCGTCGTATCCGCCATCGCTGTTGTCGATGGTGTCCTGGCCACCACCGTAGACATAGCTGTCGTCACCGAGGCCACCGATCAACGCGTCGTTGCCGTCCTGACCGGCCAGGGTGTCGTTGCCGGCGCCACCTTCCAGTCGGTCGACACCGGAACCCGTGCCACTGCCGTTGCCGCCGGCGAGATAGTCGTCGCCGTCACCGCCCTGGAGGGTGTCGTCGCCACCCATGCCGAACAACTGGTCATTGCCGCCGAGTCCCTTGATCAGGTCCTTGCCGGCACTGCCCGCTAGTTGCTCGCCGGAAGCGGTGCCTTCGATCACCTGGTCATACTCATCACCGGTGCCGCCACCGGCCACGATCTGGTTGATCTGGGCCGTGGTGAGATAGAAGCCGCCATCGTCGGGTTGGACATAGTCGATGGCTGCATCGCCACCAAGGAAGTGGTTCTGCACCCGGACTGCGGGCGTCGTGGCATCGTCGACGAAGACCAGCAGATCATCGCCGTCGCGGCTGAACGACAGTTGCTCACGGGTGATGCCATCGGTGAAGAACACGCCGTCGAAGCCGCCATCGGCATTGTCAATGACGTCCGAGCCGGTGATATCGCTGACGACGTACTTGTCGTCGCCGACACCGCCGATCAGGGTGTCGTTGCCACCACCGCCGGCCAAAGTGTCACTGCCACCCGCGCCATCAATGACGTTGGCCGCACCATTGCCGGCCAGGTAGTTGTCCAGCGCGTTGCCGGTGCCGTCGATTGCCGCCGCGCCCTGGAGGAACAGCGTCTCCACGTTGTCGGCCAACGTGTAGGACGCGGTCGTCTGCACCTTGTCATCGCCCGCGCCGGCGGCCTCCACCACCACATCGGAGCCGTGATCGACGATATAGGTGTCATCACCGGCACCGCCTTCGAGCTGGTCGATGCCCTCGCCTCCATCGAGGTAGTCATGGCCCGCCCCACCCAGCACCAAATCGCTGCCGGTACCGCCGAACAGGGCATCGTCGCCATCGAGACCATGGAGGTCGTCATCGCCGTCCCAGCCACCCAGGGTGTTGTCGCCCGCATTGCCGGTGACCAGGTTGTCCAGCCCATTGCCATTGCCGGTCGTGATGCCGTCGGCCAGGATCAGGTTCTCGACATTGTCGGACAGCACAAGGTTGGTTTCGTACCGGCGCTCGACCGTGTCGAGGCCTTCACCTTCGTTCTCGTAGATCCAGTCGCTGCTGGAATCGTTGACGAAGGTGTCGTTGCCGGCGCCGCCGTGCATGTCGTCGCCACCCAGGCCGCCGTCGAGACGGTTGTCGCCGGTATTGCCGGTCAGCACGTTGTCCCCGGCGTTGCCGGTGCCCTGGAGGTTCTGCGTGCCGGTCAGGGTAAGGTTCTCCAGCGTCGAGCCAAGGGTGTAGTCGATGCTGGACTCGACAGTATCCGACCCCTCATCGGCCAGCTCGACGACATCGTCTCCGGCGTTGTCGACGACGAAGGTGTCGTTGCCTTGGCCGCCGACCATTTGATCGGCACCGGCGGCACCGTCCAGACGGTTAGAGGAGGAGTTGCCGTTGATCAGGTTGTCGCCGGCGTTGCCGGTGCCCTGATTGGCGTTGCTTCCCTCGACCAACAGGAGCTCTTCGATATTCGCGGACAGGGTGTAGTCATCGGTGGCCTGAACCTTGTCCACGCCCTCGCCGGTAAGCTCGACGACGACATCCTGTGTGCTGTCGACGAGGAATACGTCATTGCCGGCGCCGCCACCAAGATGGTCAACACCCGTCCCGCCGTCCAGCAAGTCATTTCCGGCTCCACCCAGCAATATGTCGTTGCCGGACCGCCCGCGGAGAACGTCATCTCCACCAAGACCTTCGAGCTGGTTCTCGCCATCGTTGCCCAACAGCTCATTTACGGCATCGTTGCCGGTCGCATTTATATCGGAAGTGCCCACAAGCTCCAGCGTCTCGACGTTCACTGGCAACGAATAGCTGACCGAGCTCTGGATAACGTCTTCACCTTCTCCAGCTACCTCGATCACTTGATCCAACGTGTTATCTATGAGGTACGTGTCACTACCGACTCCGCCGACAAGCTGATCCTGACCAGTACCGCCATCGAGCTGGTCATTGCCACCGTCAGCGGTCAGCACGTCGTTGCCAGCGCCGCCAAGAAGCACATCATCCCCATCACCGCTCAGCAAATGGTCGTCGCCATTCTCGCCATATAGGCGATCGTTGCCCCCCCCGCCAGAGACGACGTCGTCACCATCCTCAGCGTAGATGGTGTCGTTTCCGTCCAGCCCATTGATGGTATTGCCCAGGGAGTTGCCATAGATGACGTCCTCGACCGCCGTTCCCTTGAGAACTTCGGCATCTAGACCGGCAGGTGTGATGTCCCAAGGCTGGCCTTCGCCCGGAATCAGGCTAAGACCGAATTGCGCCAATCCGGTCACCGGGTCGAAGTAGTCCGTAAGACGAATCTCGTCCGCCGGACTGGAGCCGAAGCGGATAACGAGACTGGAACCGTCGCGCCGGAAGTAAGCTTCACCGACGGTCAGATCGGAAACGTAGATCGTTGAATGCCCCTGCAGATCGCTGATGGTGTCCTTGCCATCGCCACGCTGGAAGTAATAATTGTCATCGCCCTCGTTGCCTTCAAGGACATCGTCGCCGAGGCCACCTGTGATGTTATCGGCGCCGTCTCCGCCGAGGATCTGGTCATTGCCCGCGTCGCCGCGGATAACGTCGGCTCCCTGGGCGCCGGCCAACCAGTCGCCCTCTTCGCCACCGGACAGGTCGTCGTCGCCAAATCCGCCGTGTAGCGCGTCGACCCCGGCAGCACCGATCAGCACGTCGTTGCCGTCGTCGCCGAACAGGGTATCGCTGCCCGCATCACCCTGCAGCGTGTCGTTACCCTGGTCGCCGTTAAGGGTGTCGTCACCCTCGCCGCCGGCCAGCAAATCGTTACCGTTTCCGCCCAAGATGGAATCGTTGCCGGCTTCGCCGGAGATCGAGTCGTCCGAGTCATAGCCGCGTAGCGTATCGTCGCCCGCGGTAGCCGCTTGTACCAGGGCCTTAACGACGCCAACGTCCCAAACGGTTCCGTCGGAAAAACGAATCTCGTCGATGCGCCAGCCACCGTTGGCATTGTCAGAAAAGTAGTTGCTGACGCTTGCCACGTCCTGTGTTCCCGTGACCGTAAGGTACAGGTCGTCGCCCACGCGCGTAGCCACGACCTGGGACGATGTGATGCCCGCGTCGAACTCGATAACATCGTGACGCAGGGCAGTTGAGTCGTAGTTTTCGATCACATCGCGACCGAATCCGGCCGCCAACAGGTAACGATCATTGCCCTGCCCGCCACTCAAGCGGTCGTTTCCACTGTCTCCGTGCAGCACGTCGTCGCCGGCTCCTCCATCGGCGCTGTCGTCCCCTGCGCCGCCGGCAAGGACGTCGTTACCCTCGCCGCCGGACAGGCGGTCGTTGTCGGCTCCGCCATCGATAGTATCGTTGCCGCTATCTCCGTTGAGGCTGTCCGCGCCGCCGGCGCCTGAGAGTTGGTCATCGCCACCGCGGCCGCTCAGCCACTCACTGGCGTCGCTGCCCTGGATCACGTCATCCGTCTCGTAGCCATACAGGTCATCGACACCTTCAACGGGGATTAGGACCAGCGCCTTTACGTAGTCGACTGACCACGTAGTGCCGTCGGCGAAGCGAATCAAGTCCAGCCGATACGCACTGGTGCCATCCTGACGAAAGTAGTCCTGCACGTCGACGCGATCGCCGGTGCTAATTACCTGTAGACACAAGTAATCGCCACTGCGCCATACACGGAGGTCGGACGGCGCGATGTCCGGCGCAATGCTCAGCGTGTCCATGCGCCCGGTGTCACTGTCGTAGTTGTTGATGCGATCGTGGCCGGCGCCAAGTCCAAAGAAATAAACGTCGTTACCGCTACCGCCACTCAGGAAGTCGTCACCAATGCCGCCATCGAGCCAATCACTCCCTTCCCCTCCGTGCAGGGAATCGTTGTCGGCCTCGCCCGATAGCACGTCGTTCCCGTCGCCACCGGAAAGATTGTCGTTACCCATACCACCGCGCAACACGTCCTTCCCGATGCCGCCGTTTAGGCTGTCGGATTCGGAGCCGCCGAAGAGCCTATCGTCGCCTGCTCTACCGAATAGCGTGTCATTGTCCGCACCACCGGAGAGCGTGTCGTCGCCGTCGCCACCGTCTATCCGGTCTGTCCCCGTGCCGCCGAACACGAGATCATCTCCGGCTAGCCCGGAAAGCGACTCGTTTCCTGAGGCTTGGTCTCGACCGATGATGATGTTCGACGCGGCATCGCCAGCGGTGATGTCCACCGTCGCAAACACGACGCCCACCTCGGCCAGTGCTGCAACGGATGCAGGCGTGTCCTGTGCGTCAGTTACCCACTGACGCAATAGAGCTTCACCCGCAGTCCAACCCGTCTCGATAAAAAACTCACCTTGGGCACCCAGCACCTCGGCCAGATCCAGCGCTGCATCGAGCGGGTGCGACTGATGACGTAGTTGCAGTGCGGCTTCCAGTGCGGTGAAGTCATACGCGACCGTGCGTGTTTCGTCGCTCCAGTTGACGCGTACTGAATCGAAATAGTGTTTCAGGCGCGTCTGTTTACTGAGCGACGCGTAGACGCCGTCGAACAGTCGGTCGTACATCTGCATGTACTGATCAATGGTTTCGTTGCCCCACCACAGCACTTCAATGGGCTCGTAGCCCAGCATGGCTTCAACTACCCGTACCTTGCGGATGTCCTCGATACTCAGTTCTTCGGGATCGGGCCAGACCAAAGCCTGGCCCGGCCGCAGACGAATCACATTGCTGGAATTGGGATCCTCGACCGATCCACCAAAACTCAGTCGTACGCTTCCTTCGCTGTAGTCTGGATTGGTTCGCGCCCATTCGAGCATTACGTTAGCGAGCAATGTTCGCTGATCCTCCCGGCTGCCGGCGGCGGCGAACATCTGTAAGGCCATTGCCAGTTGCGGCGAAAGCGCAGCAGCTTGCCGAAGGTCACGCAGCTTGCCCATTCCCTGAAACTCTGGAAGGTCGGCTATCGCTGCCGGGATAGGCACTGTGTCCGCGTATTCGCTATGGACGCCGTCGTTGTCGAAGTTGAAATCCTGCATGATGCCGATAGACGTTGCCCCGTCGCCATTTACCCGCGTGAAGCCCGCGCTGCCCACCACTGTGCCGCCAACGACGCTTTGCCCCGATGACGTGAAATCGGTCTCAAGCTGGGTGACTCCAAGCTCTTGCAGTGAGAGCAGTTCGCCTGCTTCGGTGACACCGTTGCCATTGGCGTCGCGCCAGATGCGCAGCGACGCGAATGCCGCGTCGGCTTCATCAACGATTTGGTCGCCGTTGCTATCCAAATCCGCCAGCGCTTCAAACCCGGTACGCGCCAGCTGACCATTGGCCAGCTGCGTCTGATCACCGAATAGTTCGCGACCCGAGTCGATATGGCCGTTTCCATCCAGGTCGCGTACGAGTAAGCCGTCCTGTCCACCGACCCATCCCGTCGCCGTGCGTATGCCATCGCTGTCGTGGTCGAATAGCGCACCTTCCCAGTCACCTTCCGCGCGCGTGGACACGATACCGTCGCCGTCCAGATCCAATGCGAGCGGGTCGTATCGCACGATACGGTAGCTCCCATCCTTGTTGAGTCGACGCGCGGCGTCCTCCGCGTCGCGGTCCAGCGGGTTTAGCCCCAGCGAGTCGAACAGGTTGTCCCAGAAGTTGCCGCGGTCTTTGAAATAGTCTGAAAGGAACGCGTCGTAGAATGCATCGGCAGCGAAGCCCACCGCGAGCCCTGCAAGCAATCCAACAGCCAGTGGCGCGCCCAACGCGCCGAGGACGAGGCCTGCAGCCAATCCCGCGGCAGCGCCAAACGCTGCCTTGGCAATGCTTCCCGTATCGCCGCCGCTCAGCGCGTGCAGCAGTTGCGCCGCGTCCAGAAGGGCGCCGGCGTTCGCGTAGCGGGCTGCGATGATATCGGCTTGGCTGCCACTATGCGCGGCCACTTGGGAAGCGTTGGCTGCCTGCTGGAACGATCCTTGAGCCTTGTCGATCATACTTTGACCGGTTGCATCGAGGTGCTGCGCCAAGCCGGACTTGTTGTTTTGCAGGCTGTCAGCGAAGTTCTGGAACATTTCGCCCGTCTGCTGGGAGTGGTTGCCGCTGGCGCTCAGACTATTACTGTAGTTCTGCATCTGCTGGCTGAATTCCTGCAGATAGCTATAGCGCGCGTCGTCGCCCGACCACTGAGATATCCCGGTGAGGGCTACCTCAATAGCTTTGTCGCTGCCTGCGACGGCGCCCAGGCCGCTGTGCAACATGCTCTGGACGAAGGGATCCGAACTGGAGGTCCCTGTGTCATTAGTGGTGCTGTAACTTCCAGTCGTTTGATCGAACTGTATGACACTAGTGCTTCCGTCGGCATTGTGGAACGTGATGTCTCCGGTAGCGGAATCGACAGTGTAATTAACATCGACGGGCTTTATCTGCAGTGGCATTTTCTGATCTCCTTATCTCGAAAAATGGGAAGACACAAAATAGCGATCATAAGTAACTTAAACATCATTGGATCGCATAGGGATACCACGCAATCCACGTCAGACCTGTCACCAGGAAAAATATCGCGATCCAAAAGATGGTCATACTTACTAGCCCGACCCAGTAGCGCGCTGGGCTGCTCAATCTATGGCTGCGTGAGGTAGGCTGTGTCCCGGTGACCACGCCGGACTGCAGCACCGAAACCGGGTAGAGAACGACGAATAGAAGCCACAGAAACCAATTCAATGCGAGAGCGATGTTTCTTGCCTCGCTTGCTTCGGGACGTACAATGATCAGGCCTGCGGATACCGCAACAGCAATGAACATTAGACACACAGCGAGTATCTGGGATAGAGGTCGATCTGACATTATCTTTTCCGGATGTATGTTGAACTCGAAAAGTTCCTGTAAATTCAATCGGAACATTTACCTTAACGTTCGCGCAACGATTCCTCGGCATTACGCTGGAGTGGACTTAGCAGATAAGTGATCAATCGTCGTTTACCCGTTTTGATCTCTGCGCTCAAGCTCATACCGGATGTCAGTTGAATTTGGACCCCATCAATTGTCAACGTCGCATCATCAAGGCTAATTCGCGCCGGAAACACCAAACCGAGGCTCTCGTCCTGTGCCGCGTCGTGCGACACGCTGGTGACGATGCCGGTCAGGTAGCCATAACGGGTATAGGGGAAGCTCTCGATTTTGACCGTGACTGCCTGACCCGGCCTCACAAAGCCGATGTCTTTGTTCAGCACGGCAGCCTCGATCTCTAGTGATTCCTCACTCGGAACCACGGCTAGAAGTGCCTGCGCCGGCGTTACCACGCCACCAACTGTGTGGACTGCCATTTGCTGCACGGTGCCATCAACGGGCGCCCGCAACTCCATCAACCGATCGCGGCTGGCGGTTTTGGCGACCTCCGGGGTCAACTGCCGTATCTGCTCGCGCGCTTCGCGCAGGCCATCCAGGGTCTGCTGGCGAATATCGGTCACCAGCACCTGCAGCTCTTCCTGCGAAGCGCTCAGCGCCGATCGGACTTCCTGCAACCGGTTTCGCTGCGCAGCTACATCACGCTCGGCGGCGATGCGCTCCTGCTCACGCAGCAGGTAGTCATGTCGTCCCACGTACTTGTCTTTGACCAGCTCCGCGTAGTCTTCCGCGCGGGTCTTTGCAATACGGGCGTTCTCTTCCAACGGCCCGATCATTGCTTTGACGGTATGCAATTCCGCTCGTCGCTGCGCGATGGCAGCACTGAGACCTTCGTGCTTGGCCTGGAAGGCCTCGAACTGGCTGATCGCGAGTTGCCGCTCATTTGCAAGGCGCGCGTCGGGCAACGCTTCGTTCGGCGACATCGCGGGAAGATTCCCGGAATCAATGGCTTCCGCCAAAGCAGCCAGGCGTGTGGCCGCAAGTTGGGCGTTGATAAGGGCTTCTTCCGCTTGCTTGCTCTCCGCTCCGGTAGCCGTCGCATCCAACTCGATCAGCAACTGCCCTTTCTTCACCGCGTCGCCATTGCGCACGAGGATGCGCCGCACCACTGCCGTTTCTATCGGCTGGATAACTTTGGTACGCGAACTGACAACGGTCTTGCCTGGCGCTACCGCGACGATGTCGAGCTTGCCGAAGCACGCCCACAACAGCGCCACACAGAAAAACGCGATGATGATGCGCATCGCCCAGCGCGGCGCCGGAGACACCGGGGTATCCGTCAACTCCAGATGGGCTGGTAGGAAGGCCAGTTCATCGCGGCTGCGCCTGGGGGGCTCAAGCTGCTCTCGCACGGCCCAGGCGGACTTGAAGATCGCTGTGTAGCGGGACAGGAAATCTCCCACTCCCTGGAAGATGTGCTTCATGCGGGCCCCTGTTGCAACCGGTGCAGATGCGCGTACTGGCCGTCGGGCAGCGCCAGCAGTTCGGCGTGCGTGCCGCACTCGACGATCCTCCCCTTGTCCACTACCACGATGCGGTTGGCCTGTCGCACGGTCGACAGGCGATGGGCGATGATCACCACCGTGCGACCCCGGCAGATGGCGTGCATGTTGGCCATGACCGCATGCTCGGATTCGTAGTCGAGCGCACTGGTTGCTTCGTCGAAGATCAGGATCCGCGGATCGGTAATCAGCGCCCGCGCAATCGCGACACGCTGGCGCTGGCCGCCGGACAGACCGGCACCGTGCTCGCCGACGATGGTGTCGTAACCCTCTGGAAGCTCCACGATGAACTCATGCGCGCCCGCCAGCTTTGCCGCATGTATCACACGTTCGAGGGGCATGCCCGGGTCGCTCAACGCGATGTTTTCGCGGACGCTGCGGTTGAACAGGAAGTTTTCCTGCAGGACGACCCCCAGTTGCCGGCGCAGCCAGGCAGGATCCGCGAGCGCCAGATCGTGGCCGTCGATCAGCACGCGACCCCGCTCGGGGGTGTACAGGCGTTGCACCAGCTTGGTGAGCGTGCTCTTGCCGGACCCGGACCGGCCGACGATGCCGATGACTTCGCCAGCCCTGATGTCCAGTTCGATTCCGTTGAGCACCTCGGCGGTATCGGGCCGGTAGCGGAAGGTCACGCGCTCGAATGTCACCTGCCCCTTGATGGGCGGTAGCGCGACGCGACTGCCGGATACCTCCGGTCGCGTGTTGAGGATGTCACCCAGCCGTTCGACCGAGATGCCGACTTGCTGGAAATCCTGCCACAGCTGGGCCAGGCGGATGATCGGTGCGGACACCTGGCCCGACAGCATGTTGAACGCGATCAACTGGCCGATCGAAAGCTTGCCCTCGATCACCAGCTTGGCACCCCAGAACAGGATGCCGACGCTGACCAGCTTCTGCACCAGTTGCACGCTCTGCTGGCCCACGGTCGCGACCTTGGTCACGCCAAAACTGGCGCCCACGTACCCGGCCAGTTGGTTATCCCACGTACGCGTGACCCGTGGATCCACCGCGGTGGCCTTGATGGTGCCGATGCCGCTGACCGCCTCGACCAGGAAAGACTGATTGTCAGCACCACGTGCGAACTTCTCGTTGAGTCGTTTTCGCAATACGGGTGTGACACCCGCGGAGATCAACGCGTAGACCGGCAGCGACAACACCACGATCAGGGTCAGCCAGCCGCTGTACCAGAACATCACGGCGATGAAGATCACCGTGAAGAACAGGTCCAGCACGGAAGTCAGCGCCTGGCCGGTGAGGAAGCTCCGGATGTTCTCCAGCTCCCGGACCCGCGCGATGGTGTCGCCAACGCGGCGGGACTCGAAATAGGCCAGCGGCAGCGCCAGCACGTGCCGGAACAGGCGCGCACCCAGTTCGACATCGATCTTGCTGGTGGTATGCGAGAACACGTACGTCCGCAGACCCGAGAGCACCACGTCGAACACGGCGATCGATACCAGTCCAATCGCAATCACGTCGAGGGTCGTAAGGCCACGGTGCACCAGTACCTTGTCCATCACCACCTGGTAGAACAGCGGTGTGACCAGCGCGAACATCTGGATGAAGAACGAAACGATGAAGACTTCGAGCAACAACTTGCGGTACTTGACGACCGCCGGGATGAACCAGCTGAAATCGAACTTGGCCAGCTCCCCAAGCACCGACGCGCGCGACGCCAGTTGCAACAGGCGCCCGGCGTAACGCGCCTCGAATTCCTCCAGAGAGATCGCCCGCGGCCGCTTCTCGGTCAGGTCGTGGATGAGAACGTTGTCGCCATTGACCCGGGCAACGATGAACGCCTCTCCGCCGGGAACCAGCGCCAGCGCCGGCAGACTGGCCATGCCGATGCGCGACGATGGCTGCGCAACCACCTTGGCTTTGAGTCCCAGGCGCCTGGCAGCCAGAAGCAGATCGGTCTCGTCGAAAGGTTCGCCGACACGGCCGAATTCATGGGCCAGCTGAGCCGCATCCGCCGCCACTCCATGGAATTGCGCAAGCAGGACCAAGCCCCGCAAGGCCGGATCGACCTGCGTGCTCGACTGCGATTCCCCGGACGCCGCGGCCTCGACGACTGCCAGCGAAGCACCCCCCTGTGCCATCGTGTCTTCCCTGATTTCCCCAAATCAGCCTGATCGACTGATTCTCCGAAGAATCAACCGCGGGTTTGGCCTTGTCAACCAACTGAGCGTGACAATGCGGGAAAATTACGATTCAAAGGCGAAATTGAGACACCGTTCCAGCATCCCTCCAGCGGCGCGCGACACCACGGTCTACTGATTGCCCGCCAGCAACAGCCCCAGCGCCACCACGACCAGGAACACCACGAAAACCCGCTTCAACGCATCCCCATGCAACCGGTGCGCCAGCCGCGTACCCCATGGCGCGGCCAGTACCGACGCCACCGCGACGCCGATCGCCGCGGGCAGGTACACGTAGCCGACCGCATGCTCGGGCAACGCCCCGGCCGGGGCGTGCAGCGCGTAACCGAGCGCGCTCGCCAGTCCGATCGCGACACCGCAGGCCGACGAAGTGCCGACCGCGCGCACCGGGACCACCCCGCGCCAGACCAGCAGGGGCACCGTCATGCTGCCGCCACCGATGCCGACCACCGCCGACAACGCGCCGATGCCCGCGCCGGCGGCACTCATCGACGGCCCCCGCGGGGCCGGCACGCCACTGCCGTCCACGGTACGCGCACGCCGGAACTGCAATTGCGCGGCCGCCAGCAGGCAATAGCCGGCGACGATGTAGCGCAGCACGTCGTCATCGATCCCGACCGCGATCCCGCTGCCGAGCCAGCCGCCGAGCAGCAGGCCCGGCACCATCCATGCCACCGTCGGCCACAGCACGCTGCCGCGTCGGGAATGCGCGCGCGCCGACGCCGCCGCGGTCAGCACAATGCTTGCCAGCGAACTGGCCAATGCCGCGTGCATCGCCGCCTCGGGCGGTATGCCGAGCAGCGGCAACAACCACGACAGCGCGGCGACCAGCACCAGCCCGCCGCCGACGCCGAGCAAACCGGCCAGCAGGCCGGCAACGATGCCGAGCAGTGGGAACAACAGCCATTCGACGGGCATTCGGCCTCCAGCGGCGCGGTTGGTGGTGTGAAAAAAACGGGCGCAGGCGTTCATTCTCGCCCCGCTATAGTCGGGCCGATGCTCCCCCGCCCGCTGCCAATCGTACTCGCCGCGCTTGCGACGTCGTTCGCGACGATCGCCTGTGCCCAGTCCACGCCGGTGCCGCCCGCGCAAGAGGTCGCCAGCGCGCCGGCACAGGCGCCGCGCCCGGGCGCGCCAATCAAGCCGCAGGTCGATCCACGACAGGCACGCGTCGCCGCCGCGATCCAGGCCGCCGAACTCGGGAACTTCGACGCCGCAAGCTACGGCGACCTTGCCGACCACCCGCTGTACCGCTGGGTCGAGTACGCCAGCCTGCGCCGCAACATCGACGACGTCACCGAGGCTCGCGCAACCGGTTTCCTGCAGAGCTACAAGGGCGAGGCGGTGGCCGAGGAGTTCCGCGAGTTGTGGCTCGCGGCAAGCGCACGCCGTAAGGACCCCGCCGCGTTCCTCAAGGCCTGGGACGACGAGGTGACCAGCACCAAGCTGCGCTGCGCACGGCTGGATGCGCAACGCGCGCTCGGACGCACCGACGCGCAATGGACCAGCGATGCCCAGGCAATCTGGAACGGCAGCGAGGGCAAGTCGCTGCCCGACGACTGCGACCCGGTATTCACCGCGCTCGCCGAACGCGGCGGCCTGACCGACGCGATGCGCTGGCAGCGCATCGAGGAAGCCGCCAACGCATGGCAACCCGGCGTGATGCGTGCCTCGGCGCGCGGCCTGCCGGCCGACCAGCAGGCGCTGGCCGAGGACTACGCCGCCTTCATCGACGCGCCGCACCCGCGCGCGCTGTCCTGGCCGAAGACCGACCGCAGCCGGCTGGTCGCGTCGCAGGGCCTGGCGAAGCTCGGCAAGGCCGACCCCGACCGCGCCGAGGCGCTGCTGCCCCAGTACGCCAGCGCGCTGGGCTTCACCGAAGCCGATCGCGGCCGCGCGATGTACATGATCGCGCTGTGGACGGTGGCGTCGTACCTGCCCGACTCCGAGCGCCGGCTCAACGCGGTGCCCGCGGCCAGCTACGATCCGCGCCTGCACGAGTGGCGGGTGCGCGAGGCGATGTCGCGCTCCGACTGGCCGGCCGCGCTCGCCGCGATCCGCAAGATGGGTGACGAGCAACGCAGCGATTCGACCTACGAGTATTTCGAGGGCCGGTTGGCCGAACTGACCGGCGACGAGGCCACCGCACGCGCGCGCTACGCCGCGGCGGCGCTCGAGCCCGAGTTCCACGGCTTCCTCGCCGCCGATCGCATCGACCAGCCGTATGCGCTGTGCCCGTGGGAAGTGCAGGCCGATGCCGCAACGCTCGCCACGGTCGCGAACAGTCCCGCCCTGCAGCGTGCGATCGGCCTGCACCAGCTCGGCCGCCATGGCTGGGCAGTGGAGGAGTGGGCCGAGGCGACCGAGGGCTTCAGCGACACCCAGCGCCAGCTCGCGGTGAAGATCGCGCAGGTCAACGGCTGGTTCGACCGCGCGGTGTTCGCGCTCGGCAGCGGTCCGCGCGAGCGGCAGCTCTATACGTTGCGTTTCCCGCTGCACCACGACGCGACGATCCGCCGCGAGGCCGAACGCAACGATATCGATCCGGCCTGGGTCGCGGCCGAGATCCGCGCGGAAAGCATCTTCAATCCGAAGGCACGTTCGGGCGCCAACGCGATGGGCCTGATGCAGGTGTTGCCGGCCACGGGCGCGGCGGTCGCGCGCCGGATCGGACGGCCCTGGGGCGGGACGCAGAGCCTGTACGACGCGGATACCAACATCGTGCTCGGCACGGCGTACCTGCGGCAGATGCTTGATGAGTACGGCGGCAAGCCGTACTTCGCGATGGCCGGTTACAACGCGGGGCCGACGCCGCTGGCGCGCTGGCAGTCGCAGCGGCCGGGGATGGATCCGGATTTCTGGATCGAGACGATCAGCTATGCGGAGACCCGCGATTACGTCGCGCGGGTGCTGGCCTTCAGCGTGATCTACGACTGGCTGCTCGATGGTGATGCGCTGCGGTTGAGCGATCGCATTGAGGGGCGGACGGAAGGGCCGCGCAAGCAGTTCGAGTGTCCTGCGCAAACTCCCCAAACCGCAGCGAAGGTTCCCTGATCGACCAAGCCTTGGACCTGCTGCAGTCGCTCTGAATACGGCGCGCGAATATCCACGCGTGGTGATCGGTTGCGGTATTGCGTCGCGAGTCCGGAGTCCGCGCAGGAGCCGGGTGGCGGGGGCATTGCTCCGCCCTCCGGACGGCTGTCCTGCCTTTAGTCGGGGCGCCGGCCATCCCTGGCCGGCTCTACGCAATACCCCCGCCACCCGACTCCTGCGCTACGTCGCGGATTGGCGTGTCGGCAGGCATCATGACTGCATGAAAACCTATCTCGTCGGCGGCGCGGTGCGTGATCGGTTGCTTGGGTTGGAGCCGGGCGACCGCGACTGGGTCGTGGTTGGCGAGAGCCAGGCGTCGATGGAGGTGGCCGGGTTCAAGCCGGTGGGGCGCGACTTTCCGGTGTTCCTGCATCCCGACAGCGGCGAGGAATATGCGTTGGCGCGGACGGAGCGCAAGTCGGGCCGGGGTTATCGGGGTTTCGTGGTCGATGCCGATCCGTCGGTGACGCTGGAGCAGGACCTGGGCCGCCGCGACTTCACCATCAACGCGATCGCGCAGGATGCCGAAGGCCGGCTGGTCGATCCGTTCGATGGTGCGCGCGACATCGAGGCGCGGGTGCTGCGGCATGTCGGCGATGCGTTCGTCGAGGATCCGCTGCGGGTGTTGCGCGCGGCGCGGTTCATGGCGCGGTTCGCGACGCTCGGCTTCCGCGTCGCCGACGAAACGATGGCGTTGATGCGGACGATGGTCGAGTCCGGTGAACTGGCCGAGCTGGTGCCGGAGCGCGTGTGGCAGGAGTTGCGCCGGGCGATCGCCAGCGAACGGCCGTCGGCGTTCCTTCGCACCCTGCACGACTGCGGCGCGCTTGCGGTGGTACTGCCGGAGGTCGATGCGCTGTACGGGGTGCCGCAGCGCGCGGAATACCACCCGGAAGTCGACACCGGCGTGCATGTCGAACTGGTCTGCGACATGGCCGCGAAGCTTGCGCCCGGTGACGACCTGGTCGGTTTTGCCGCGCTGACCCATGATCTGGGCAAGGCGCTGACGCCCGGCGACGTGCTGCCGAAGCACATCGGTCACGAGCAGGCCGGCGTCGCCCCGCTGCGGAAACTGTGCGAGCGCCTGAAGATTCCCACCGGGCACCGGCAGCTGGCCGAGATCGCATGTCGCGAGCATCTCAACGTGCACCGTTTCGACGAACTTCGCGCGAGTACCGCGGTCAAGTTGATCGAACGCTGCGACGGGTTCCGCAAGCCGGAGCGGATCGGCCAGCTCGCCACCGTCTGCGAGGCCGACAAGCGTGGCCGGGCGGGGCTGCAGGACCAGCCCTACCCGCAGGCCGATGCCCTGCGTGCCGCCCATGCCGCCGCGTGCGCGGTGCGTGCGGTCGACCTGCCGGCCGGGCTGGAGGGTCCGGCGATCGGCGAGGCGATGCACAAGGCGCGGATCGCGGCGGTGGCTGCCGCGACCGGCAAGAAGCCGTAGCCCCAGTCAACCGGATTTCCCTCCGTTGTAGGAGCGACGTAAGTCGCGATCGCACGGCGATCCCGGGTGCCGAGGAAATCGCGACTTACGTCGCTCCTACAAAAAGGCATCGCATCGGTGGCCGGGCGGCCTGCAACCGCCCGGCCAACACCATCAGAACCGGTAATCCATCCTCACGTACCAGCTGCCGCCGTTCATGCCGAACGGCATGGTCTCCCAGCCGTACTTGAAGCCCATCTGCGGGAATGGTGCACCGGTTTCCGGATCCCACTTGTCCGGGTACTGGTCGAAGATATTGTTGCCGCCGACGCTGAGCTTGAGGCTGTCACTGACCGCGTAGCGTACGCCGAGGTCGAACAGCGCCTTGCCGCCCCACGTCTGCTTGATACCCGGGGTGAAGCCCTCGCCACTGACCGAGCCGAAGTAGTTCCCGCGCGCGGTCCACTGCCACGCACCGGTTTCGTACACCGCCTGCAGCACGTGATGGGCGCGCGGCTGACCCTGCTCGATCAGGGTCACCTGCGGGTCGTCGAACAGTTGCTCGGGCGTCAGGATCGGTGATTGCGAGCGCCGTTCGAGCACTTCGGTCTTGTTGAAGTGAACCAATGCGGTCAGGTCGAGCGTGGCGCCGCTGTCGAACGCTGTGTTGTGGTTGGCGACGAAGTCCACGCCGGTGGTGCGGGTGTCGATCGCGTTGGTGAAGAACAGCACCTGGCCGACCCCGATCGGGTCGAGGATCGCGCTGATCGGGCAGTTGGTGTTGTCGGCCGCGCACGGCTGGCCGTCGGTTCCGAGCGCCTCGGGCTGGATGTTGCTGGAGAAGATGATGCGGTCATCGATATCGATCCGGAACACGTCCATCGTCAGCGACAGGCGCTCGGTGGGCGTGTAGACGAAGCCGAGCGTGCCGCTGGTCGAGGTCTCCTCCTTCAACGGCTGGATCCCGAACGCGCGAGTGACGTCGCTGTCCTGGCGCGCGGTCAGGGTGTCGGTCAGCACGCCCTCGGCGTTGAGGTTGGTCGAACGCTGGCTGTAGAACAATTGCTGCACGCCGGGCGCGCGGAAGCCGGTCGACACGGTGCCGCGCACCGCGAATGCATCACTGGCGTCGAAACGCGCCGACAGCTTGCCGATGGTGGTGTTGCCGAAGTCCGAGTAGTCCTCGAAGCGGACCGCGCCTCCGAGCAGGAAACGCTCGGTCAGGTTGGTCTCGGCATCGAAGTACACCGCCATGCTGTGGCGGCCCTCGTCGACCGCCTCGTCCGGCGAGAAGCCCGGGAAACCCTGCATGCCCGGCTGGGCGACATCGCCTGTTTGCCCGGTGATCACGATGTCGCGGTCGTTGCCGCGGCCGTAGCTGTAGGACACGAAGTCGCCGGCCTCGATCTCGTAGTTGTCCTGCCGCCACTCCACGCCGGTGGCGAGGTACAGCAGGTGGTCGTTGATGCCCTCGACACTGCCGGTGAAGTCGAGATTGAAGGTGGTCTGGTCGAACCGCAGCGTGCCGGTGTCGGCGGTGGTCGGCGATTCGCCGTAGATGCCGGCGGCGGGATCGGTCGGGTCGATCGGCTCGTACCACCAGCTGACGTTGGCCGAGTTGCCCTCGCTGAAGCCGAACTCGCTGCGTCCGTGGTTGACCGACACGTCCATGTCCCAGCCGCTGCTGCCCAGCGGCGCCTTGTAGCCGATCGCCAGCGAAGCATCGTCGACCGTGGTCAGGATGGTCGGCAGGAAGCCGTCGGGATACAGCTCGGGCACCGTGCGGTTGTCGTCGGGGCCGCGGAAGAAGCCCGACGAGTTGCCCTCGCGCTGCGACAGGCCGCCGAACGCGTACAGCTCACCGGCGCCGAGCGGGACCGCGGAGTTCAACCACAGGTAGGCGTCGGTCGCGTCGGAGTCGCCCAGG
The DNA here is from genome assembly GCF_052547135.1 of Lysobacter sp. F60174L2. NCBI lineage: Bacteria > Pseudomonadati > Pseudomonadota > Gammaproteobacteria > Lysobacterales > Lysobacteraceae > Lysobacter > Lysobacter sp. F60174L2. Next base: position 1,065,193 of record NZ_JBQWRA010000001.1, read on the forward strand.
CGCTGGGTCACGCGCGGCGGGTTGACCCGCAGGCTGTCGGGGCCGGCGCGGTTGGTCTCGCCACGGTCGCGGTACTCTGCCGAAAGGTTGACGAATCCCTTGCCGAGGTCCCAGCCGGTGTTGACCGAACCGTGGACGATCTCGCCGTCGCCTGCATAGGTCTGGCCGCCCATCAGCGACACGTCGGTGTGGTCGGTCTGGCGCTTGAGGATGATGTTGATCACGCCGGCGATCGCGTCGGAGCCGTACTGCGCGGCGGCGCCGTCGCGCAGCACCTCGATGCGCTCGATCGCCGACAGCGGGATTGCGTTGATGTCGGTACCGGCCGAGCCGCGGCCGATGGTCTGCTGCACGTTGACCAGCGCCTGCTGGTGGCGGCGCTGGCCGTTGACGAGCACCAGCACCTGGTCCGGCCCGAGCGCACGCAGGGTCGCCGGCCGCAGGATGTCGGAGCCGTCGCTGACAAAGGTGCGGGAGAAGTTGAACGACGGTTCCAGCGTCTGCAGGATCTGCCCGACCTCGAGCGCACCGGTGGCGTTGAGCTCTTCCTTGCCGATGATGTCGACCGGCGCGGCGGTGTCCTCGGCGGTGCGGCCGCGCACGCGCGAGCCGGTGACCTGCACCGCGTCGAGGTTGGTGGCGTTGGATTCCGCCGGATCGGCCGTGCTCGACTGCTGGGCGGATGCGACGGGCGCGATGGCGTGGGCAGCGAGTATCGCGGCCACGCCCAGCGCCAACCGGGTGTGGTTGATGACGGACATGCTCGGTTCCTTGAGATGGTGAACGGACTTCCCCTGTACCGCGGCAAGCCTCCAGCAAGCCGCGCGTGCGCGCAAGTGGCGCAGACGGGTGTCACAGTTTTCCGCAATCGGCGCCGGCCGGGCGGTGTCGTTACGCGCGCGCTTGGAGGCGTGCGTCGAGCCGTTGCAGCCACCGCGCCATCGGCGTGACCGAGATGCCCAGCCCGGCCAGCGCACCCAGCGCGTTGGCCATCGCATCGGCGCTGTCGCCCAGCCGATCGACCGTCCATGCCGATTGCGCGACCTCGATCGCGATGCCGAAGACGATCACGCCCAGCGCCGCCAGCGCCTGCGGCCGCATCCGCGCGAACAGCATCACCGCGTACGCCGACAGCAGCGCGTAGCCGAGGAAGTGCTCGACCTTGTCGAAGCCGTTCGACACCGTCGGCAACTCGCCCGCGGGAAGCAGCGAGCCGACCGCTATCAAAAGGAACAACGCGCACCATCCCGCCAGCCACGTCGCCGGGCGATGGAACTCGCGCAGCAGCGGCCGCGGCGACCGTGCGGAACTCACAGCCGGTAGCTCAGGTCGCCGGCCAGGAACGCGGCGCCGAACTCGACGTCCTTCTCGAAACCGATGACCTGGAAGCGCTCGCCCATCTCGCTGGGCAGGGTCAGCCGCTTGACCTCGTTGCCGCGCCGCTGGCGCTCGGCTTCGTCGTCGATCTTCTCGATGCGTTGCAGCACCCCGGCCAGGCCGTTGCCGAGCAGGAAGCTGGCCTGGTTGCAGTAGCCGGCGAAGTCGAAACCGGCAGCCACGCCGGCCTCGGCCAGCGCGGTGAAGTCGACCGACGCGGTGATGTCCTGCAGGCCCGGCCACAGCAGCGGATCGGCGTGCATGCGATGGCGGTAGTAGGCACGCAGGGTGCCGTCGCTGCGGTCGGGCTGGTAGTACTCGGCGCGCGGGTAGCCGTAGTCGACGAACAGCATCGCGCCGCGCTGCATGCCGCCGGCGACCGCCTGGATCCAGTACGGCAGCTGCGGCAGCACTTCGGAACGGTAGCCGTCGGGCAGCGTGCGCTCGAGCCGGCGTTCGACGTGGCGTACCGCATTGGCCAGGAACCGGTCGGCCGTGCGCAGCACGCGGACGCGCTGGCCGGCTTCGATCGCGACGTGTTCCTCGTACACCTCGCCGGCATCGATCGCGAAACGCGGTGTCGGCAGCGCGTCGATCACCTCGTTGGCGAACAGCACGCCGTCCCAGGAATCGGCGAACGGCGCGTCGAGCCATTCGACCAGGTCGAACAGCGGTGGCACCAGTCGCTGCTGCAGGCGCTCGCGCTGGCGTTCGCGCAATTCGGCGCTGGGTTCGAGGATGGCGAAGCGGTCGGGCAGCGCATCGAGTTCGAGCAGCCGCTTGAGCGCGGTCTCGGCGAAGGCGCCGGTGCCGCCGCCGAGTTCGAGGAACCGCGCCTGCGGCCCGATCTGTTGCAACACCGGGGCGACGCTCTCGGCCACGCAGGCGGCGAAGACCGGGCCCAGCTCTGGCGCGGTTACAAAGTCGCCGGCCTCGCCGAACTTGCTCGCACCGGCGCTGTAGTAACCCAGCCCGGGGGCGTACAGGGCCAGCTCCATGAAGCGCGAGAACGGGATCGCGGCGCCGTCCGCGGCGGCGATCTGGGCGTCGATCAGGGCGCCGAGCCGTTCGCTGTGGGCAAGCGCGTCGGCGTCGGGGGTCGGCAGGTCGAAATCGGTCACGTTGGCGTCCATCCGGATACTCGCGCAGGATACCTGCGCAGGAGCGGCTTCAGGTGCGGCCTGAAGTCGGTGCTGGCGAATGATCAGCCGATCGCGGCTGAAAGCGCTCCTGCCAAGAACCCTGTGCGCTGCAACTCCCGAATCCGCGAAAAACCAGCATCAATGGAGGCCCAATGTCCGCTCCACCCGTCGTCCTGATAACCGGTTCGGCACGACGCATCGGCGCGGTGATCGCCCGCACACTGCACGCCGCCGGTTACGACCTGGCGCTGCACTGCCGCAACTCGCGCGCCGAGCTCGATGCGTTGGCCGCCGAACTGGAGGCCGCCCGCCCGGGCAGCACGCTGCTGCTGCAGGCCGACCTGGCCGAGTTCGACCGGCTGCCGGAGTTGCTCGCGCAGACCGTCGGCCGCTTCGGCCGGCTCGACGCGCTGGTCAACAACGCCTCCGGCTTCGAGCCGACCCCGCTCGGCTCCACCACGCCGGCACAGTGGGACGCGCTGTTCGCCAGCAACGCGCGCGCGCCGTTTTTCCTGGTCCAGGCCGCGGCGCCGCACCTGCAGGCCAGCGGCGGTTCGATCGTCAACCTGGTCGACATCTACGCCGAGCGGCCGCTGCGCGAGCACACGGTCTACTGCATGGCCAAGGCGGCGCTGCTGATGATGACGAAATCGCTGGCGCTGGAACTGGGGCCGGAGGTGCGCGTCAACGCGGTGTCGCCCGGCGCGATCCTGTGGCCGGAGGACGACGGCAACGACGCCGCGAAGGACGCGATGCTGGCGCGCACGCCGCTGGGCCGCACCGGCACGCCGGAAGAAGTCGCCGAGGCGGTGCGCTGGTTGCTGCAGGATGCGACCTACAGCACCGGGCAGGTGCTGCATCTGGATGGCGGGCGGATGCTGGCCGGGTAACCGACCCGTCGTTGGTCGTGACGTCGTACGACGGCGTCGTCGCGGAATGTAGGAGCGACGTAAGTCGCGACGCTCTGAACCCATGTAGACGTATGGAAATCGCGACTTACGTCGCTCCTACAAAAAGCCCCTATTCCGGCCAAGCCAGACCGCAGTGCGCGTCGCTAGAACCCCAGCTCCACGACCTCCAACACCGCGCCGCATTCCGGATGCGCCCCCCACAACTGCGCCAGCGTGCGGCCGTCGCCCGGCACCGTCACCGCGGCGGCGATGTCGGCCAATGGCTTCAGCACGAAGGCGTGCTGCAGTTCCGGCCGCGGGATCCGCAGGTTGCCGGGCCCCGACAGCACCCGGTCGTCGAACAGCACGATGTCGATATCCAGCGTCCGGTCGCCATGCCGCGGCCCGCTGCGGTCGCGCCCGTGCGCGTCTTCCAGCGCATGCAGCCAGTCGTTGAGCGCGAGGGGCTCCAGGTCGGTCTCGATGACCGCCGCGGCATTGAGGAAATCCGTGCCGTCGAAACCGACCGCACGGGTGCGGTAGACCGGCGACAGCACCAGGGTGCCGAAGCGCCCGCGCAGCGCGTCGATCGCGCTGCGCAGGTTGGCCACCGGTTCGAGGTTGCTGCCGAGGCTGAGGTAGGCGCGGCTCATGCGGTCGCAGGCGGTCCCGGTGGTGGTGGCGCATTGTCCGCCGGCATGCTGGCGCCGTCATCCATCGCCGGGCCATCTGATGCGGCTCCGCCCAGCCGCGACAGCGCGTCCGCCACGTCGGCGCCACCGGGCGCCTGGTACAGCTTCAGCCCGAACTCCGGTAGCACCGCCAGCAGGTGGTCGAAGATGTCGCCGGCGAGGTTTTCGTAGGCCACCCAGCCGACGTCCGCCGAGAAACAGTAGATCTCCATCGGCAAGCCGGTCGGCCCGGGCGCGAGCTGGCGCACCATCAGGGTCATTTCCTGGTTCACCCCGGGGTGCGCGCGCAGGTAGGCGGTGATGTAGGCGCGGAACGTGCCGAGGTTGGTCGCGCGGCGGTTGTTGACCGGATCCTTGCCGGCCGCCTCGAGCTTGGCGTTGTACTCCTCGAGTTCCGCACGCTGGTCGTCGAGGTAGCCATCGATCAGTGCGATCCGGCGCAGGTGGTCGCGCTCGGGCTTGTCGAGGAAGCGCACCGAGTTCTGGTCGATCAGCAACGAACGCTTGATACGCCGACCGCCGGACTGCTGCATGCCACGCCAGTTGCGGAAGCTCTCGCTGATCAGCCGGTGGGTCGGGATGGTGCTGATGGTCTTGTCCCAGTTCTGCACCTTGACCGTGTGCAGGCTGATGTCGATCACGTCGCCATCGGCACCCTGGCTGGGCATTTCGATCCAGTCGTCGACCCGCAACATGTCGTTGCTCGACAGCTGCACCGACGCCACCAGCGACAGGATGGTGTCCTTGAACACCAGCATCACCACCGCGGTCATCGCACCCAGGCCGGTCAGCAGCACCAGTGGCGAGCGGTTGATAAGCGAGGCGACGATCAGCACCGCAGCGATGATGTAGACGATCAGCTTGAGCAGTTGCAGGTAGCCCTTGATCGGCCGCTCGCGGGCACGCCGGCTGTTCTTTTCGTAGATGTCGTTGAGTGCGTTGAGCAGGTTGCCGACCGCCATCGCGATGGTCAGCACGACGTAGGCCAGGGCGACATTGCGCACCACCGTGACCAGCAACTCCGGCAGGCCCGGTACCACGCCGATGCCGGCCAGGATGATCAGCGCCGGCACCACGTTGGCCAGCCGCGCCAGCACCCGGCGCGACATCAACGCGTCGTCCCATTGCGTCGGCGAGGCCTGGGCCAGCCGCCCGACCACCCGCAGCAGCACCTGCCGGGTCAGCCAGTTGGCGATCCATGCGCCGAGCAACAGGGCGAGGAGACCGAGCGCGGTCTGTGCGTGGGGATAGCCGGCCAGCGGCTGCAGCAATGCGGTGTCGAAAAGTTGTTCCATGCCTTACAGGGTAGCGGCCGAGCGCTCGATCATCACCCCGACCGCGCGCGCGCCGCGCACCGCACCGGGCTTGGAGAGCTTCAATGCCACATGCTGCACACCGAACTCGTGGAGGATGATCGCCGCGACCCGCTCGGCCAGGGTTTCGACCAGTCCGAAGTCCGACGCGGCGACGTACTCGATCACCCGCTTGCTGACCGCCTTGTAGTTGAGCGTGTCATCGATCGCATCGGTGGCGGCCGGGACGCGGTTGTCGAACGCCATCTCGATGTCGAATACCAGCGGCTGGCGGATCCGCCGCTCCCAGTCGTAGATGCCGATCAGCGCGTCGATCTGCAGGCCTTCGATGAATACCTTGTCCATTGCGATTCCGTGTCTCGTTGTTGGCTGCGCAGAGCTTCCGCCTGTAGGAGCGACGTAAGTCGCGATTTCACTGCTATCCGGGAGCACCGTGCCATCGCGACTCACGTCGCTCCTGCACGGGTCAAGAACCGGCCGCTACACCGCAGGCAGCGTCGCCATGTCCCAGCGCGGCGTCACCATCACCGAGGCGTTCTCATGCTGGCCAGCCTGCAGCCGCAGCGCGCCGGCGAACGCGATCATCGCGCCGTTGTCGGTGCAGAACTGCGGCCGCGGGAAGCACACCCGGCCGCCGCGACGCTCGGCGATCTGCTCCAGCCGGGCCCGCAGGCGGCGATTGGCGCCGACCCCGCCGGCGACCACCAGGGTCTCGCAGCCGGCTTCGTCGAGCGCGCGCTCGCACTTGATCGCGAGGGTGTCGACCACCGCCTCCTCGAACCCACGCGCGATGTCGGCGCGAACCTGCTCCGACTGGTCGCTGTCGCGCCACGCCAGCAGCACCTGCGTCTTGAGCCCGCTGAAGCTGAAGTCGAGCCCCGGCCGGTTGGTCATCGGCCGCGGGAACTTGAATGCCCCGGCCGTGCCCTGCCCCGCCAGCGCGGCCAGTTGAGGACCGCCGGGGTATGGCAGGCCCATGAGTTTGGCGGTCTTGTCGAACGCCTCGCCGGCGGCATCGTCGAGGGTTTCGCCGAGCAGCCGGTAGCGACCGATCGCCTCGACCCCGACCAGTTGGGTATGGCCGCCCGATACCAGCAGCGCCACGAACGGCGGTTGCGGGCGGCTGGACGGGTCGCCTTCCATCAGCGGCGCCAGCAGGTGGCCTTCCATGTGGTGGACCGCGACCGCCGGCCTGTCGAGCGCCCACGCCAGCGACCGCGCGACGCCGGCGCCAACCAGCAACGCGCCGACCAGGCCGGGCCCGGCGGTGTAGGCGACGCCATCGATGTCGTCGACCGCCATTCCCGCCTCGGCCAGGGTCTGGCGGACCAGCGGCAGCAACTTGCGCACGTGGTCGCGGCTGGCCAGCTCCGGCACCACCCCGCCGTACTCGGCGTGCAGCGCGATCTGGCTGTACAGCGCATGCGCGAGCAGGCCGGCGTCGGTGTCGTACACCGCCACGCCGGTTTCATCGCAACTGGTTTCGATGCCTAGAACTCTCATCGGGCGGATATGGGGACGGCGGGGTGTAAAGGGTAGCCCGCTCGGGGGCGAAGCTGCGCCATGGTGACCTTTGGTGAAGATCAAGAGCAGCTTCAGGAACTTCGTGGCGCAGGAGGCGGCCGGCGGAGGTATTGCTCCAGCCCTTCGTCAGGGCCGCTCCGCGGTCCGGCCCGGCGCAGCGCGCCGGGCGTTCGCACAGGCGCGCGGCAGTGCCGCGCAAGCCGCCTGCGCTCACCCTGCCCTGAGGCGGGCCGCGGGCCATCCATGGCCCGCTTTTCCGCAATACCCCCACCGTCCACCTCCTACCCGGATAATCCCGGCTTCGGGAATTGGCTTCGTGTAGGAGCGACGTAAGTCGCGATTTCACGGCGACTACGGGCATCAGTGAAATCGCGACTCACGTCGCTCCTACAAAAGGCGTTTTACTCGCGACCGGGAGACGCAGCGATACCCGAAACAACAACGCCTCACCCTGCAAGCCGCAAGGCGACGTCCTGCCGGGGTGTTGCGTAGAGCACGCCATGGATGGCGTGCGTTCCCCGACTCGGGCCATGGATGGCCCGACGGAGGGGACGGAGTCAACACCCCGGCAGGGCGCCGCCCTCCCCGGAGCCGGGAATCCCCGCCTTCCGCTCCTTGCTCCTGCGCCCCTGCCCGCCGTCCCCTGCTCCTGCTCTTGCCCCTGCCCTGCTCCCGCCGTTGCCGTTGCCGGTCAGGTTGCACATCACCAGCCAGCGCCAGTACAATACGCGGCTCTCCCGGGTTGTCCGGGCTGTTCACCCCGAACCGAGATACCGTATGCCAAGCGTCAAAGTCCGCGAAAACGAGCCTTTCGAGTTTGCCCTGCGTCGCTTCAAGCGCACCTGCGAGAAGGCCGGCGTCCTCGCCGAGACCCGCAAGCGCGAGTACTACGAGAAGCCGACCCAGGAACGCAAGCGCAAGGCCGCCGCCGCGGTGAAGCGCCAGTCCCGCCGCGCCTCGCGCGACGTGACCAAGCGCCAGCGCCTGTACTGATCGCGCGCATCCTGCGCAGGACCCCGGCCCTCCACGGCCGGATTCTCCACAGGGAAGCCAAAGCCGGCCGCGCCGCGAGCGCCGCCGGCTTTTTGCGTTCCCGCGCCGTCGGCTCGCCCCGCCCCACCGCCCGAACACAGCGCCCCCAACACAGCAAGGATTCCTCCATGAGCCTCAAGCAACGCCTCACCGACGATATGAAGGCCGCAATGAAGAGCGGCGACAAGCACAGCCTCGGCGTGATCCGGCTGGCCAACGCCGCGATCAAGCAGAAGGAAGTCGACGAGCGCATCGAACTCGACGACGCCCAGGTGCTGGCCGTGCTGGAGAAAATGGTCAAGCAGCGCCGCGACTCGGTCAGCCAGTTCGAGGCCGCCGGCCGCGAGGACCTGGCCAAGGTCGAGCGCGACGAGATCGTGGTGGTCGAGCGTTACCTCCCAGCCAAGCTCGATGAAGCGTCGATCATCACCGCGATCGACGCCGCCATCGCCGAAACCGGTGCCGCCTCGCCGGCCGACATCGGCAAGCTGATGGGCGTGCTCAAGCCGAAGCTGGCCGGCCAGGCCGACATGGGTCTGGTGTCGAAGCTGGTCAAGCAGCGCCTCAGCGCATAACCCCGCCGCGCCACCGGCCCGGGCCGCCGGCCATCCAAACCACGCGACGCTAACCCGCGTCGCCCGATACTGGCCGCGACCAACCGCGCTCACGAGGGCCGTATGCCGAGACCCGACGAAGACAACGTCCGCGCTGCGCCGGCGCAGGCGCCCTACCTCGACCGGAATCGCGCTGCGGACCTCGACGCGGACATCGAAGACCCCGACCTGCGCGACCGGGTCATCGCCCTGCGGGCGCGGGTGCAGCAAAGCTGGCCCGGCAAGTTCGTCCAGCGCTTCTTCGACTACGACATCCTCGCCCTCGCCGCGGCGCTGTCGTTCTACACCCTGCTGTCGCTGGCGCCGCTGGTGCTGATGCTGCTGTGGCTGACCACCACCCTGTACCCGAGCGCGCAGGACGAATTCTTCCGCCAGATCGGCCTGCTGGTCGGCCCGCAGGTCGAGGACACCGCGCGACTGATCGTCGCCAACGCCGAACAGGAAGCCGGCACCGGTTCGCTGGCCGCGTTGCTCGGCACCGGTGCGCTGCTGGTTGGCGCATCGATCGTGTTCGGCCAGTTGCAGGCCGCGCTCAACCGGGTGTTCCGTTCCGACGCCAACCGCCTCGGCGGTGTGCTCGCGTGGCTGCGCAAGCGGCTGCTGTCGTTCGGCATGGCGATCGCGGTCGGCTTCCTGCTTGTGGTGTCGATGGCGGTGCAGGCGGCACTGGCGATGCTGATGGCGTGGCTGCCGGACCTGCTGCCGGTGTTCGCCACGGTGTTCTCGTTCCTGCTGTATGCGCTGGTGTTCGCGGGGATGTACCGGCTGTTGCCGGACCGGCCTGTGAGCCGGCGCCGTGCGCTGTTCGGAGGCGCGCTGACCGCCAGCCTGTTCATGCTGGGGCGCTGGGCGATCGGGCTGTACCTCGGACAGGCCAGCCTCGGCAGCGCCTACGGCCCGGCCGGCGGACTGGTCGTCATGCTGGTGTGGATGTACTACTGCGCGGTGGTGTTCCTGGTCGGCGCGCTGATCACCGCGATGCTCGACGAGTACGCGCGGGTGAAGGACCGGCTTGCGCGTGAGCTTGCCGGCAATCCGGCGGCCCGTTCCGCCGCCGCGACCGCTCCGCCGGCAACGCGATAACGCGCACGCCGGTCGCGGCGATGGCATCCTAGCGCTCCGGTTTCCCGCTCGACTGGTGTCCCCGCGACACGACGCATGGCACGCATCCCCGACGCTTTCATCGACGACCTGCTCGCCCGCGCCGACATCGTCGAGCTGATCGGCGCGCGCGTGCCGTTGAAGCGGCAGGGCAAGGAGTATTCGGCGCGCTGTCCGTTCCACGACGAGCGATCGCCGAGCTTCACGGTGTCGCCGACCAAGCAGTTCTACCACTGCTTCGGCTGCGGCGCGCACGGCACCGCGATCAAGTTCCTGATGGAGTACGACCGCCTGGAATTCCTCGATGCGGTCGAGGAACTGGCGCGGCAGACCGGCATGGAAGTGCCGCGCGACACCCGCCAGCGCAACGCCAATCCGGACAGCCAGGACCTCTACAGCGTCGTCGACGCGGCGGCGCAGTTCTTCCGCAGGCAACTGGCTGGCAGTACGAAAGCACAGGCCTACCTCGACGGTCGCGAAGTCGACGCCGACATCCGCGCGCGCTTCTCGATCGGTTACGCGCCGGATGGTTTCAACGCACTGCGCGACGCGCTCGGCACCGACGAGCGGCGGATGAAGCTGCTCGAACGCGCCGGACTGTTCTCGCGCAACGACAGCGGCCGGGTCTACGACAAGTTCCGCGACCGGGTGATGTTCCCGATCCACGACCGCCGCGGCCGCACGATCGCCTTCGGCGGCCGCGTTCTCGACAAAGACGCCAGCCCCAAATACCTCAACTCGCCCGAGACCGAGCTGTTCCACAAGGGCCGCGAACTCTACGGCCTGTGGCAGGTGCGCCAGGCGCACAAGCAGATCCCGCGGCTGATCGTGGTCGAGGGCTACATGGACGTGGTCGCCCTCGCCCAGCACGGCGTCGACACCGCGGTCGCCACCCTCGGCACCGCCACCACCGCCGACCACGCCGAGCTGCTGTTCCGCAACGCGCCCGACGTCTACTTCTGCTTCGACGGCGACCGCGCCGGCCGCGCCGCGGCGTGGAAGGCGGTCGAATCGGTGCTGCCGCGGATGAAGGACGGCCGCCAGGCGTTCTTCCTGTTCCTGCCCGACGGCGAGGACCCGGACTCGATCGTGCGCAAGGAGGGCGCGGAAGGTTTCGATGCACGCCTGCGCGACGCCACCGCGCTGTCGCAGTTCCTGTTCGACTCGCTGTCCACCGACGTCAACCTCGGCACGCTCGAAGGCAAGGGCCGGCTGGCCGAGCGCGCCAAGCCGCTGCTGGCGCAGATTCCCGACGGCGCGTTTGCCGACCTCATGCAGCAGCGCCTGACCGAGCTGACCGGCGTCGGCGCGCGCGCCAGTGCGCCCGAAACCCACGTGCCGGTGCAGCGCGCGCGCAGCGGTCGCGGCACGCCCGCACCGAAGCGCAGCCTGGTGCGCGCGGCGATCGCGTTCGTGCTCCAGCAACCATCATTGGCGCTGGAGCTGGAGCCACCGTTCCGCTTCGCCGCGCTGCAGCAGCCCGGGATCGCGCTGCTGGTCGACCTGCTGCAGCTGATCTACCAGCGCCCCGATATCAGCACCGGTTCGCTGATCGAGCATTTCAGCGGTCGCCCCGAGCACGAGGCATTGCAAAAACTCGCTTCGCAATCGCTGCCGGGCGACGAGGCCAAGTGGCGCGACGAACTGCTCGACGCGATCGCCCAGCTCGACCGGCAGATGCTGATGCAGCGCATCGACGAGCTGCAGGCGATCGTCCACGAGGGCGGGTTCGCCGCGTTGTCGACGCAGGAGAAAGCCGAACTGCGCGAACTGCAGGACAGCGCACGCAAACGCTGAGGGCCAGCGACGCCGGCATTGACCTGGCGACGACAACCCACGATCTACGCTGCACGCAAGCCCCCTCCGCGAGGACCGTGGCATGCGCAAATTCGACGGCGCGAGACTGTTGCTGGCGTGCCTGTTGGCGCCCGTACTGTTCGGCTGCAGCGGCGGCCCGGCACTGGACCTGGCGGCGCCCGGAATCCGCGAGGGCGACATGCAACCGACCGGCATCGCGCTGCCCTTGCCGGAACCGCTGGTCACGCCTGCCCAGCGACGCGATGCGGCCTTGTCGGCGTTCCTTGAGAGTCGTCAGGCCGGCGAGACGCCCGGCTACCGCGATGCCCAGGTCGACCTCGACGGTGATGGCGTCGACGACCTGCTGTTGCTGCTGGACGGCGCCAACTGGTGCGGAAACGGCGGATGCACGCTACTGGTGTTCCACAACGGCGGGGAGAGCGGCTACCGGCTGGTCACCCAGACCAGCGTCACCCATCCGCCGATCGCGGTCAGCCGCCAACGCCACAATGGCTGGCACGACCTGCTGGTCGGGGTCGGCGGCGCCGGCACCCAGGGCGGTACCGTCGCGCTGCAGTTCAACGGCGAAAGCTATCCGGGCGACCCGACCCTGCTGGCACTGCTCGCCGACGGATCGATGTCGCAGGGGCAGACGTTGATCGAGTGAGCCGTCAACGCGCGGTTCCGGCGCCGATCAGTCGCGCCACGCTGAAGCGCGGGAGCACGATGCGCAGATGGTAGACGCGCCCGTCCAGGCGCGAGCTGCCGGTCGGCTTCGGTAACTCCTCCATCGCCGCGCAGGTCCCGTTGCACGCCCAGAACCAGCCACCGTGCGCGGTGATGTCGACCGCAAAGGGATCGAGGTCGAGCAGGTAGGCTCCCATCGGCACCTGCATCTCCGGTGGCGCGTAGTCGGGCCGTGCGAGCATGGCGTGGACGTTGCCACCCAGCACCAGCAGCCGTCCCCTCGGCAGTGCGCGATAGGCGGCGCGGATCCGCTCCGCCATCGCGATGTCGCGTGCGTGGTGATCGCCCTCGTAACCTGACGCCACGTCGTAGGGCAGGATCGCCACGTCGCTGCCCGCCACGCGCATCGAGCGCACCGCATCGACGAGATCGACCATGTCGTGGCTGCGACGCCCGTCATGCTGGTCGTCCGATTTGCGCCAGAACGGCGTGTCCAGCAACGCGGCCCGTGCATCCGGACCGCCATCGGAGTGCAGGTAGGCGCGCAGCGCGGCATGCCCGGTACGCGGGATCTCCAGCCCGAGAAGCACGGGTCCGTCGCCGGCATATTCCTCGACCAGCGCCTCGACCAGATCCGGGATTTCGCTGGTGCCGTGCTTCTCGCCGAGCAGGATCAGCCGATGCGCATCGGCTTCGGCCCGCAACAGAGTCACGGCGGCGCCGATGCCATCGTCGGTGGATCCGTCGGCCTGGGCCAGCCCCGCTTGCGCTGCAAGCGCGATCCCCAGCACTAGCATGGCAATCCATTGTTTCCATCGCATTTGGCGTCTCCGTCTGCTGCCTGTCGGATGGGGTTCCGCCGCGATGGAAACAACCCCCTAGCGGCGTCGACGGCGCAGGCTTTCGCGGATGCGGATATGCCGCCCGGCCTGGTGCGCTTCCTTCAGCCGGCGGGCGTGCGCCGACAGCAAGTCGCCGCGGGTCAGGATGCCGACCAGCGGATGCGGCTCGGCCGCGCCGACCACCACCAGCCGGCCGATGTCCTGGTCGACCATGTGGTCGGCGGCTTCGCGCAGCGAATGGCTTTCCTGCACCACCACCGGCGCGCGCGTGAGCATGTCGCCGATCCGGCGCATGTTGGGATGCGATGGATCGAGCAGGTCGCGACGGGTGATCACCCCGCGCACGCGACCGTTATCGTCGATGACCGGGAACCCTTGGTGCTGCGCCTCGGGCCGGCCCGAGGCCATCCAGTGGCGGACCGTGCCGAGGTCGTCACTGGTTTTCAGTGACACCACGTCGCGAGTGCAGGCCTCGCCAACCGTCACCAGTTGCAGGTGGTCGGCGGCGTACTCGCTGGGCACGCGTACGCCGCGACGTGCGATCTTCTCGGTCATGATCGTGTTGCGCATGATCAGCGCCGAGACCAGGTAGGCGGCGACGCAGCCGCCGAGCAGCGGGAGCAGCCCGGCCGCCTGCTGGGTAGTCTCGAACGCGAACACCACCGAGGTCAGCAACGCGCGCGAGGAGCCGGCGAAGATCGCGGCCATGCCGACCAGTCCGGCGATACGCGGGTCGACCCCGAGTTGCGGCGCCACCGCGACCAGCCCGAAACCGCACAAGGCACCGAACGCGCCGCCGATCGTGAACAACGGCGCAAGCGTGCCGCCGGAGGTGCCGCTGCCCAGCGCGATCGCCCACGAACCGAACTTGGCGACGCACAGCAGGGCCAGCGCGCCGACCGCGAAATGGCCGGACACGATGTCCTCGATGTTGCTGTAGCCGACGCCGAGCGTCAGCGGCGCGTAGTAGCCGATCACGCCGACCGCGAGGCCGCCGATCGCCGGCCACCACATCCAGTGCACCGGCAGCTTCTCGAACGCATCCTCGATGCCATACACGACCCGGGTCACGCCGACGCTGACCAGCCCGACCAGCGCGCCAAGCACGACGTAGCTCAGCAATGCAGCGCCGCCGGGTTGGTCGATGTCGGGCATCGCGAACACCGGCTCGGTGCCGACCATCGCGTAGCGCACGCCGGTCGCGACCACCGCCGCCAGCGCCACCGGGATCAGCGAGCGCGGACGCAGCTCGAACAGCAGCAGTTCCACCGCGAGGATCACCGCCGAAATCGGCGACCCGAAGATCGCCGCCATGCCGCCCGCCGCGCCGGCCGCGAGCAGCACCTTGCGCTCGCCGCCGGTGACATGCAGCAGTTGGCCGAGGAACGAACCCAGCGCGCCGCCGGTGGCGATGATCGGGCCCTCGGCGCCGAACGGGCCGCCGGTACCGATCGCCACGGCCGACGACACCGGCTTGAGGAAGGTGATGCGGGGCGGGATCTTCGACTCGTTGAGCAGCACCTGCTCCATCGCCTCGGGAATACCGTGGCCGCGGATCGCAGCCGAACCCCAGCGCGCCATCAGTCCCACGATCAACCCGCCGATCACCGGCACCACGATCACCCAGGCGCCCAGCTGGTGGGTCGCCGGCGATACATCCTGCAGCGACCAGCGACCGTGGAATGCGAGGTTGGTGACCACCGCGATCAGCGCCACCAGCAGTTGCGCGACCAGTGCGGCGGCCACGCCCAGCGCGATCGCCAGCGCGGCGATGAACAGGATGCGGGGTTCCACCAGCGTCGAGCGCCGTGGCATCCGCGCCGCGTCCAGGCTCGCGCCCAGCGCGGGCGCGACCGGCAGCGCATCGGTGCTGGCATCGTCGCGCACGTGTCGAACAGCGTCGGAGCCGTGTGGCGTGGTTTCCCGCTCGCTCATCCGCCCAGCCGCTGCAACGAAAGCCCGGCATCACCCGGCTGCAGGTACGGCAGCAGCCAGTGGTCGACCAGCAGGAACGCGAACAACGCCATCAGGTACACGATCGAGTAGTTGAACACCTTCATCGCATACAGCTCGTCCGGCGGATCCATCAGTTTCCAGGCGTGCCAGATGAACACCACGCCCAGGATCAGCGCGCCGCCGAGGTAGAAGTTGCCGCTCATGCCGATGATCCACGGCAGCACCGTCACGATCACCAGCAGCACGGTGTAGAACAGGATCTGCCAGCGGGTGTACTCGACCCCGTGGGTGACCGGCAGCATCGGCACCATCGCGCGCGCGTAGTCGGCGCGGCGGAAGATCGCCAGCGCCCAGAAGTGCGGCGGGGTCCAGACGAAGATGACCAGCACCAGCAGCAGCGCATGCGCCCAGTCCCACTGGCCGGTCATGCCGGTCACCGCGGACCAGCCCAGCAGCGGCGGCGCCGCGCCGGCGATGCCGCCGATCACGATGTTCTGCGGCGTCGCGCGCTTGAGGAACACGGTGTAGACCACCGCGTAACCGATCAGCGAGGCGAACGTGAGCACCGCGGTCAGCACATTGACCCAGACCAGCAGCACCAGCATCGACAGCGCCGCCAGCACCAGTGCGAACGCCAATGCCTGCCGCGGGCTGACCTGGCCGGCGACGATCGGCCGCCACGAGGTCCGGGCCATCTGCGCGTCGATCCGGGCGTCGAGCAACTGGTTGATCGCCGCCGCCGAGGACGCGGCCAGCCAGATGCCGAGGAAGCCGAGCACCGATTCCTTCAGCGGCGGCAGCCCCGGCACGGCGAGGAACATGCCGATCGCCGCGGTGAACACGATCAACGCCACCACCCGCGGCTTGGTCAGGTCCCAGTATTGCCGGACGGCCGGTCGCAAGGTGCCAGTCATCACGCCTCCGGCGAACGCAGGCGCGCGAGCAACGACACCAGCACGAACAGCAGCAGGGTGGCGCCGGCGTTGTGGCCGACCGCGGTCCACAGCGGCAGCGCCAGCTTGACGTTGGCGATGCCGAGGCCGACCTGGGCCAGCGTCAGCAGGCCGAGCAGGCTCGCCCAGCCACGCATGCCTGGGGTGCGCAGCAGCTTCGCCGCCAACCCGAGCAGGTACACGAACACCACCAGCGCCATGATCCGGTGGGTCATCTGGATCGCGATCCGCGCCGCGCCACCCAGGCGGCCGCCCTCGTAGTCGGCGCCGATGCCGTGCCACAGCACGAAGCCCTCGGAGAAGTCGGTCGGCGGCCACCACTGGCCGACGCACTTGGGGAAATCGGTGGCGCAGGCCAGCGCCGCGTAGTTCGCACTGGTCCAGCCGCCAAACGCGATCTGGATGCCCAGCAGCACCAGTCCGAGGACCAGCAACTGGCGGATCCGGCTCGCCTCGGCCAGCCGGATCGGCACGTTGGTCGCGCGCCACGCCATCCATACCAGCAGCGAGAACGTCAGCAACCCGCCCAGCAGATGGCCCATCACCACCACCGGCTTCAGCAACCAGGTCACCGTCCACATCCCGAGCAGGGCCTGGAAGATGATCACCGCAAGGGTGAGCGTGGCGACCCGCGCGAGGTCGCTGTTGCTCCAGCGCCATGCCGCGAACAGCAGGGTCGCCTCGGCAAGTATCGCCAGCACCGAAGCGGCGACGTGCTGGTCGCGCATGTACAGCGGGATGCCGATGGCGACCAGCGCCGAGGCCGCGAGTACCTGGGCGGTACCGTGCGGACGCTTGCGCACGGCCAGCAATGCCAGCGTCAGCACCAGCACGCCGAGCGCGCCGGCAATCATGCGGTGCAACTGCTCGCGCCAGGCCTTGCTGGTATCGACTGGCCGGATCGCGGTCGCGGCGTGGTCGCCGACTTCGTCGACCGCCGTGGGCCACGCGGCCTGGCCGTAACAGGTCGGCCAGTCGGGGCAGCTGAGCCCGGCATCGGACAGGCGCACGAAGGCCCCGAACACGATGACTCCGAGCGCCAGCGCCACCGCCAGCCAGGCAAGGCGATGGAAATGACGGGCCGGTCGGGTCGCGCGTGCGGTGGTCGTGGCCGTGGCGGGCCGGCCTGGTTCGTTGGGAGCGACGCTCATTCGGATCTCGTGGGGCTCAAATCAGTTTCAGCAGCTTGGCCATGTCCGCGCGCAGGCCGACGGGATCGAAGCCCGGAGCGTAACGCAGAATGACAAAGCCATTCGGGTCGATCACGTACACCGGGACTGCGCCGTGGGTCGCGTGATCGCCGGTCGTCGCGCCCTCGACCGGCGGCAGCGCCGCGAGCAGGCGCGGGTCCGGTTGCAGCAGATGCAGCGTACGGGGCCGCGGCGCGCCGTCGGGCGGCATGCAGCCGGCGGTACCGCACACCCACAGCAGGTGGACGCGGTCGGCATCCTTTCCGAACAGGCGCCAGACGGTGTCGAGCTGCTCGGCTAGGGTGCCGCACGCGGCTCCACAATCGGCCGGCGGCGCCACCGCGATGCGCCAGGTCCGGGCGTCCGGGTTCCACTGGTATTCGCCGCCATCGGCGAGGCTCGGCACCACGGAGCGCAGGTCGGCCGGCGGGTCGAGCAGCACGCCATGGTTCTTGCGGCCCTCGGGCGTCCAGCCGGAGAAGCGCAGGATCCCGGCCACCAGCATGCTGCCGAAGAACAGCACCACGATCGCGATCAGCATGCCGCGGTTGCGGTTGCGCGCGTTGGGGTCGATGGGTGGCGTGTCGGTGGTCATGGTCGGCCTTGTCGATGGCGTGCGCGGCGGCCGCGCAGCGAGCGGAACGTGAGGAGGATCGCGGTGGCCAGCACGGTCAGTGCCAGCCCGAACCACTGCACCGCGTAGCCGCGATGCTTGTCCGGGGTGAGTGTATTGGCGAGCAGTTCGAGGTCGCGTTCGTATCCGAGCTGCATGGCCGGGTCCAGCCGCAGCACGCGCGGCGCCAGGGGGACCGACAGGCCGGTCTCGCGGACGATCGCGTCCATGTCGATGCGGGTCAGCAGCCAGTGCCCGTCCTCGCGCATCAGGCCGGGACCGAGCGCGATGCCGGTGGAAGGCGGCGGCGCTAGCAGGCCGCGCAGTTCGATCGTTCCTTCCGGGCGTGGAACCGTCGGCAAGGTGCGGTCGCCGGACAGTGGCAGCCAGCCCAGGTCGACCAGCAGCAGGCCTCCGCGCCCGGGCTGGAAGACGCGGTAGGCGCGCACGCCGACCCGGCCGTCGCGTTGCTGGTTGTCGAGCAGCAACGCCGGGCGGGCATCGAAGGTTCCGCGGCCGACCGCCCAGTCGTACGCTTCGGTACGCGAGGCATCGGACGCGGCCGACAGCGGGTGCTCGTCGCGATCCTCCAGCACCCGGGCGGCGGCATCGAGCATCGCCTGCTTCTCGACGGCGCGGTCCAGTTGCCAGAACCCCAGGCGGGCGAACAGCGCGATCGTCGCCACCGCCAGCGCCCACAACAGCACGAAGTTGGCGTTGCGGCTCATGCGGGCGTCGCGGCCGGCTGCGATAATGCCGGCAGGTGCGCAATCCGCGCGCCGTACCGGGCGCCGTCGCGTCGGAGCGTGTTGATGAAAACTCTGTTGATCGTCGCCTTCCTGATTCTCATCTTGTGGAACCTCGGGGCCGGCCTGTACTACATGCTGGTCGACAAGGGCGAGAGCAAGCGCACGGTCAACGCGCTGACGCGCCGCATCGTGCTGTCCATTGCACTGATCCTGCTGATCGTCCTCGCCCACAAGCTGGGCTGGATCGAGTTCCACGGCGTCACCGCCTGACCGCACCCCGGAAACACCGCAACCGCGACGAGCGCGGTTGCCGGTGGCCACCTGTTTGGCGGGACCCGGAGTCGATCCGGGTCGTCGTTGCCTTGCGCCGGATCAGAGCACGTAGACGAACAGGAACAGGCCGAGCCACACCACGTCGACGAAGTGCCAGTACCAGGCCACCGCCTCGAACGCGAAGTGGTTGTCCCGGTCGAAATGCCCCTTCAGGCACCTGAACCAGATCACCGCCAGCATGATGGTGCCGAGGGTCACGTGCAGGCCGTGGAAGCCGGTCAGCATGAAGAACGTCGAGCCGTAGATGCCCGACCCCAAAGTCAGGTTCAGCTCGCTGTAGGCGTGGATGTATTCCTCCGCCTGGAAGAACAGGAACACGCAACCCAGCAGCACGGTGGCGCCGAGCCAGACCAGCAACGACTTGCGATGGCCTGCCTTCAGCGCGTGGTGCGCGGCGGTGACCGTGGCGCCCGAGGTCAGCAGGATCAGGGTATTGAGCAGCGGCAGGCCCCACGCCGGGATGGTCTGGAACTGGCCACCGACATTGCCCGGACCGTTGGTCGGCCATGCGCTGGTGAAGCCTTCCCACAGCAGGTTGTTGGTCGCAACGCCGTCACCGGCGCCGCCGAGCCATGCCAGGCCGTACTGGCGGGTGTAGAACAGCGCGCCGAAGAACGCGGCGAAGAACATCACCTCGGAGAAGATGAACCACACCATCCCCATCCGGAACGAGACGTCGACCTGGCGGTTGTAGTGGCCGCGGACCGACTCGCGGATCACGTCGCCGAACCAGCCGAACAGCACCGCGATCATGCCGGCGATGCCGATGAAGAACGTCGTCTGGCCCCAGCCGCTGTCGTTGAGCCAGCCGCCGAAACCGATCATGGTCACGAACAGCGCGATCGAGCCGAGGAACGGCCAGCGGCTGCTGTGCGGCACGAAGTAGATGTTGGCGTCTGGCGAATGGGCTTGGGCCATGGCGGCGGTTCCGTTGTTCAATGAAGGCAGTGGTGCTTACGGCGCGGAGGCCGGGGTCGTCCCCACCGTGTGGACGCCTGCGGCGCGCGCGGTGAGTTCGGTGTTCTTGAAGAAGGTGTACGACAGGGTGACCGTGCTGACGTCTTCCGGCAAATCCGGATCGATGATGAAGCGCACCGGCATGTCGCGGCTCTCGCCGGCCTGCAGGGTCTGCGCGGTGAAGCAGAAGCACTCGGTCTTGCTGAAATAGCCCGATGCGCGTGCCGGGGCGACCGAGGGCACCGCGCTGCCGACGATCGTGCGGTCGCTGGTATTGCGCGCGTAATACGTGGTTTCGTACAGCTCGCCCGGGTGCACCTGCATGGTCAGCTGGTTGGGATTGAACTCCCACGGCAGCTTGGAATTGACGCCGCCGTCGAACTGCACGGTGACCATCCGGTCCGCGTTGACCGCGCCCTGCCCGACATCGACCGCGGCCGAACCTTCCAGGCGCACGCCAAGCAGCTTCTCGCAGGCGATCCGGTACAACGGCACCAGCGAGAACGCGAAGCCGAACGCGAGCACCGCCACCACCAGCATCTTGGCCAGCCCGGCGCTGGGTTTGGGCGCGGGGCGCGTCCCCTCCCTGTCCGGGACCTGCGGCGCGCTCATTGCCCCAGCACTCCGCTGAGGATGAAGGCGACGTAGATCCCGACCGCGATCAGGCCGATCCACAGCGCGGTGCGGCGCACGGCCTTGCGGCGTGCGGCGTCATCCTGGCGTGGAGCGGGGGTCGGGGTCATGGTCGTATCGGGTCGCTCAGTGGCTGACGTCGCCGTGGGCGAGGTCGCCGTCGCGGATCACCGGCGGGGTGGTGAAGGTGTGGTGCGGCGCCGGGCTCGGAATCGTCCACTCCAGCCCGAGCGCGCCTTCCCAGGCACGCGCCTCGGCCTTGGCGCCGGTCTTCAGCGAACGCCACAGGATGAACGCCATCAGGAACGGGGTGACGAACATGCCGAACGCGCCGATCGAGCTGACGAAGTTCCAGTCGGCGAACACCACGTTGTAGTCCGGGATGCGGCGCGGCATGCCGGCCAGGCCGAGGAAGTGCTGCGGGAAGAACAGCAGGTTGACGAACACCATGGTCCACCAGAAGTGGAACTTGGCCAGGCCCTCGTTGTACATGCGGCCGGTCCACTTCGGCCACCAGTAGTAGACCGCGGCGATGATGCCGAACAGCGCGCCGGTCACCAGCACGTAGTGGAAGTGCGCGACCACGAAGTAGGTGTCGTGGTACTGGAAGTCGGCCGGCACGATCGCCAGCATCAGGCCGGAGAAACCGCCGATGGTGAACAGGATCACGAACGCGATCGCCCACAGCATCGGCGATTCGAACGTGATCGAGCCGCGCCACATCGTGGTGACCCAGTTGAACACCTTCACGCCGGTCGGGATCGAGATCAGCATCGTCGCGAACATGAAGTAGATCTCGCCACCCAGCGGCATGCCGACGGTGAACATGTGGTGGGCCCACACGATGAACGAGAGGAACGCGATCGCGGCGGTCGCGTAGACCATCGCCTGGTAACCGAACAGCGGCTTGCGGCTGAAGGTCGGGATGACCTCCGACACGATGCCGAACGCCGGCAGGATCATGATGTAGACCTCGGGGTGCCCGAAGAACCAGAAGATGTGCTGGTACATCACCGGGTCGCCGCCGCCGGCGGCGTTGAAGAACGAGGTCGCGAAGAACTTGTCGGTCAGCAGCATGGTGACCGCACCGGCCAGCACCGGCATCACGGCGATCAGCAGGAACGCGGTGATCAGCCAGGTCCAGGTGAAGATCGGCATCTTCAGCAGGTCCATGCCCGGCGCGCGCATGTTGAGCACGGTGGCGATGATGTTGATCGCGCCCATGATCGAGCTGATGCCCATCATGTGGATGGCGAAGATCACGAAGGCGACGTTGGAACCGCCCTGCAGCGACAGCGGCGGGTACAGCGTCCAGCCGCCGGCCGGCGCGCCGCCCGGCAGGAACAGCGTCATCAGCAGCATCGTGAAGGCGAACGGCAGGATCCAGAACGACCAGTTGTTCATGCGCGGCAGCGCCATGTCCGGCGCGCCGATCTGCAGCGGGATCATCCAGTTACCGAGGCCGACGAAGGCCGGCATGATGCCCCCGAAGATCATCACCAGCGCGTGCATGGTGGTCATCTGGTTGAAGAAGTACGGCTCGATGTGCTGCAGGCCGGGCTGCAGCAGCTCGGTGCGGATCATCACCGAGAACGCCGCGCCGACGATGAACATCAGGAAGCTGAACACCAGGTACAGCGTGCCGATGTCCTTGTGGTTGGTCGAGAAGAACCAACGCTCGATGAAGCCCTGCTTGTGGGCATGGTCATCGTGGTGGTCGGCGGTGGCGGCGTGCGTGGTGGCCATGGGCTACCTCAAATGGGGTTCTGGACTGCGGAATGCTTGCGATCAGCCGGCGACCGCGACTGCGGTGGCGCTGTCGGTGGCGTCGGTTTCGGATTCGGGCTGCGGCTCGACCGGGGCGGCTTCGGCCGGGGTTGCCGGCGCCGGCGCGGCCACGGGGGCCTTCTGCGCGGCGAGCCACTGCTCGAACTCGGCCGGCGGCACCGCCTTGACCACGATCGGCATGAAGCCGTGGTCCTTGCCGCACAGCTCGGCGCACTGGCCGCGGTAGATGCCCGGGGTGGAGATGTCGGTCCAGGCCTCGTTGACGATGCCCGGGATCGCGTCCTGCTTCCAGCCCAGCGCCGGCACCCACCACGCGTGGATCACGTCGTCGGCGGTGATCACGAAGCGGATCTTGGTGTCGGTCGGCAGCACCAGCATGTTGTCGACGTCGAGCAGGTAGTTCGGATTGGCGTCCATCGTCGGCAGCACGCCGCTCTGGCGCACCGCGTCGCTCTCGCGCGCCAGGCGGCTGGTGAACTCGACGTCCTCGCCCAGGTACTCGTACTTCCACATCCACTGGTAGCCGGTGACCTTGACGGTCATCTCGGAGGCGCGGGTGTCGTACATGTCGATCAGCTTGCTGGTCGCCGGCGCCGCCATGAGCACCAGCAGGACCACCGGGATCACCGTCCAGAAAATCTCCAGCTTGGTGCTGTGGGTGAAGTCCCTGTCGGGCACCGCGCCGCGCGACTTGCGGAAGCGGAACATCGCCACCGCCATCGCACCGAACACCAGCACGCCGATCGCGACGCAGATCCACAGCGCCATCATGTGCGCCTCGTAGGCGTTGTTCGACAGGTGGGTGACGCCGCGACCCATGTTGAGCTGCCAGCGCTCCGGGTCGGCACTCTGTGCGAACGCAACGAACGACGAGGCGATCATCGCCACGCCCGCTGCCCACTGTTTGATACGACCGGCTTTCATTGGTTCGAGCCCCAGGATCAGCTTGATAATCAATTGGTTAGGTTTTCATTTTCCGCAAGCTGCCACTCCCGCCGCCGCGCGCCTTGCCGGCGCAGGATGGTCAATGGAGAGGTGGCTGCGAGCCACGCGGGACTCGCCACACCCGGGACAAAGCGCCCATTGGTGCGATGGATAGCCGGTAAATGGTAGCCGCCGGGCCGGTTTGCGGCAAGCCGTGGCAGGTCCGGCGACCGCGCGCCGACAGTGCCGGGAAGGCCTGTACGCGGTCCCGCCACGGGCCTTTTGGACCGCCGTCGCGGTTCCCGGATATCGCCATGTGAATCGCCTTTTCGGGCATGCGCGCAACGGGGGTCGCAAGCCCTAGACTATGCGTCATTTCCACGCTCGCTTGCGGGTCCCATGTCCACCGATTTTCCCCTTCAAGAAGGCCCGCCCGCCCATCCGGGTACGCGGATGCTGATCAGCCCCGAATTGCCGGCGCCGCCGATCGGCCCCCGTGCGGCGATCACCGCCGCCTGGGTCCGCGACGAGACCGCCCACGTCCACAGCCTGGTCGAGCAGGCCCGCCTGCCCGAGGCCGAGCGCACCGCCGTACAGGCGGTCGCGGCCGACCTGGTCACGCGGGTCCGCGCGCGCGCGCAGGACCAGGACGCGATCGAGGCCTTCATGCGCCAGTACGACCTCGGCAGCGAGGAAGGCGTGCTGCTGATGTGCGTGGCCGAGGCGCTGCTGCGCATCCCCGACGAGGAAACCACCGACAAGCTCATCCGCGACAAGCTCGGCGAGGCGGACTGGAAACGCCACATGGGCAAGTCCGACTCGGTGCTGGTCAATGCATCGACCTGGGGCCTGATGCTGACCGGCCATCTGGTCGATCTGGCCGACGACACCAAGCGCGACGTGCATAACGCCTTCAAGCGGCTGATCGGCCGCGTCGGCGAGCCGGTGATCCGGCTGGCGGTGCGCCAGGCGATGAAGATCATGGGCCATCAGTTCGTGATGGGCCAGACCATCGCCGACGCGCTGGCGCGCTCGACCAAGGGCCGCAATGCGCAGTACCGCTATTCCTACGACATGCTCGGCGAGGCCGCGCTGACCGACGCCGACGCATTGCGCTACATGGAGGCCTACCGGCGGGCGATCCACGCGATCGGCGCCAGCGGCGACTTCCGCGGCAAGGACATCTTCGCCACCCCGAGCATCTCGGTGAAGCTGTCGGCGCTGCACCCGCGCTACGAGCACGCCAAGCGCGCCCGGGTGCTGGCCGAACTCACTCCACGTGTGCTTGAGCTCGCGCGGTTGGCGAAATCGCACGGCATCGGCTTCACCGTCGACGCGGAGGAAGCCGACCGGCTGGAGCTGTCGCTCGACGTGTTCGCCGGCGCCTACGCCGATGCCTCGCTCGAAGGCTGGGAAGGTTGCGGGCTGGCAATCCAGGCGTACCAGAAGCGCACGCTGGAGGTGATCGACTTCATCGCCGACCTCGCCCGCCGGACCGGTCGCCGGATCCCGGTACGACTGGTCAAGGGAGCCTACTGGGACAGCGAGATCAAGCGCGCCCAGGTCGACGGCCACCCCGGCTACCCGGTATTCACGCGCAAGCCCAACACCGACGTGTCCTACCTCGCCGGCGCACGCCGGATGCTGGACGCGACCGACGCGATCTATCCGATGTTCGCCACCCACAACGCCCACACCATCGCCACCGTGCACCGGATGGCGAACCTGGGCGGGCGCAAGGTGGCGTTCGAGTTCCAGAAGCTGCACGGCATGGGCGACGACCTCTACGCCGAGGTGATCCCGGCCGACCGCCTCGACGTGCCGTGCCGCGTGTACGCGCCGGTCGGCAGCCACGAGGACCTGCTGCCGTACCTGGTGCGGCGCCTGCTCGAGAACGGCGCCAACTCCAGCTTCGTCAACTCCATCACCGACGAGAACGTCGCGATCGAAGACCTGATCCGCGACCCGGTGCAGGCTGTCTGCGCGTTCGAGACCATCCCGCACCCCCGCATCCCGCTGCCGGTCGACCTGTACCGCAGCCACGCCAACTCAATGAAATATTGCGACCGGAGCAACTCCATGGGCGTCAACCTCGCCAACGACGACAAACTGCGCACGCTCGCCGAGCAGGTCAACGCCGCGGTGCGCAATGACTGGTTCGCCGAGCCGCTGGTGCCCGGCGCGAAACCGGTCGGTGAGCGCTTGCCGGTGACCAACCCGGCCGACCGCCGCGAAGTGGTCGGCCAGTGGTTGCCGGCCGATGCCGCGACGGTCGAGAAGGCGTTGCAGAACGCCGTGGTCGCGCAGCCGAAGTGGGACGCGACCCCCGCCGCGAGCCGCGCGGCGATCCTCGAGCACGCTGCCAACCTGCTCGAGTCGCGCATGGCCGAGTTCATCGCGATGTGCACCAAGGACGCCGGCAAGACCATCCCGGACGGCGTCGGCGAAGTGCGCGAGGCGGTCGACTTCCTGCGCTACTACGCCTGCCAGGCGCGCAAGATGTTCACCCCCGAGGCCCTGCCCGGCCCGACCGGCGAGACCAATACCCTGCAGCTTTCCGGCCGCGGCGTGTTCGTCTGCATCAGCCCGTGGAACTTCCCGCTGGCGATCTACATCGGCCAGGTCGCGGCGGCGCTGGCGACCGGCAACAGCGTGATCGCCAAGCCGGCCGAACAGACCAACCTGGTCGGCTACTACGCCACCCGCCTGCTGCACGAGGCCGGCGTGCCGGAGGACGTACTGCAGTTCGTGCCCGGCGACGGCATGACCGTCGGTGCCGCGCTGACCAAGGACGTGCGCATCGCCGGCGTCGCATTCACCGGCTCCAACGAGACCGCCAACGCGATCAACCGCGCATTGGCCTCGCGCGACGGCGCGATCGGCGTGCTGATCGCCGAGACCGGCGGCCAGAACGCGTTGATCGCCGACTCCTCGGCGCTGCCGGAGCAGTTGATCAAGGACGCGATGAGCTCGGCGTTCACCTCGGCCGGCCAGCGCTGCTCGGCCGCGCGCGTGCTGTTCGTGCAGGACGACATCGCCGACAAGGTCACCACCATGCTGGCCGGGGCGATGGCCGAGCTCAGCGTCGGCGACCCGGGGTTGCTGTCGACCGACGTCGGCCCGGTGATCGACGAGGACGCCCTGGAGATGCTGCAGGCGCACGCCACGCGGATGGACCGCGAGGCGACGCCGATCGCGACCGTGGCGATGGGTGACGGCACCGCGCATGGCAGCTTCTTCGCCCCGCGCGCGTATGCGCTGGAGTCGCTCGGCCAGCTCGAGAAGGAAGTGTTCGGCCCGGTGCTGCACGTGATCCGCTGGAAGGCCGGTGAACTGGACAAGGTGATCGACGCGATCAACGGCACCGGCTACGGCCTGACCCTGGGCGTGCATTCGCGGATCGACGCGACCGTCGAGAAGATCGCGGCGCGGATCAACGTCGGCAACTGCTACGTCAACCGCAACCAGATCGGCGCGGTGGTCGGGGTGCAGCCGTTCGGCGGCCATGGCTTGTCGGGCACCGGCCCGAAGGCCGGCGGCCCGCACTACCTGCCGCGCTTCACCAACGAGAAGACGGTCACCATCAACACCACCGCCGCCGGTGGCAATGCGTCGCTGCTGACCCTGGGCGAGTAGCCGTTTCGACATGCAACAAAAAAGCCCCGCCGGAGCGGGGCTTTTCTTTTTCGGCATGCCGCGGGATCAGAACTTGTAGCGCGCCGAGATACCGAACAGGTCGGCATGGCCGTTGAACTCGCCGACCAGGCGCGAGCTGCTCGAGGACAGCACGTCGACCGACGGATCGTCGATCTGGATGTTCATGTAGGCCGCGTCGATGGTCAGGTTGTCCGACACGTTCCAGCCCAGGCCGATCGAGTACAGCATGCGGTCGTTGTCGGGCAGGCGCGGGGTGCGGGCCTCGTCGTTGGTCGGCGACTCGTCGGCCGAGACGCCGGCGCGCAGGGTCAGCGTCTCGCTGATGTCGTACTCGCCACCCACCGCGAACATCGAGGTGTCCTGCCAGTTGAACGGCTCCTGCCCGATCGGGGTGCCGTTGGCGCGGTAGATGTCCACCGACTCCAGCGAGCTCCAGTTGGTGCGCTGGTAGTCGGCCATCATGCGGAAGCGGTCGTTGAAGTCGTACTGCACGCTCGCGGTGTGCACCGCCGGGTTGGTCAGCGGGGCGTAGATCGCGCCGTCGTCGTAGGTGTGGATGCCGAACGCATTGAAGACACCCGCGGCGCTGGCCGGCACGGTGAAGTCGGCATTGCCCTCGAGGTCGTGCTCGATCTCGGAGCGGTGCGAGTAGCCGAACGCGAGCTGGTCGTTGACACGGTACTGCAGGCCGAAGACGTAACCGATGCCGTTGTTGTCGCCGGTGAACGCGACCTCGCCGTCGGCCGAGCCCGGGGCGAAGCCCGGAACGCCCTGCGCGGCCAGGCCGGCGCCGAAGTCGATGCCGTTGGACAGGGTGACCTCGGCGCGCTCGTAGATCAGGCCGGCGCCGATCGACAGGTGCTCGTCAAGCTGCAGCGCCGCCGAGAAGGTCAGGTCGATGGTCTTGAGGTCGGAGGTGATCGCGTTGTAGCGACCGACCCAGTCGGAGTCGTATTCGGTCTTCAGGCCGAACGGCGCGCCGATGCTGGCGCCGACGGTCAGGCCTTCGAACGCGCCGCTCAGTGGCACCACCACGGCGAGCGCCGGCACCGCGGTCGGCTCGCCCGGGTCGCCGCCGTCGCCGCCGGCCACCGGGGTGCCGAACGCGCTGGTGGCCGAACCGTTGAACTCGGCGGTGAGGTCGATCACGGTGAGGTCGGCCTGCACCGTGGTGCGGTCGAGGTTGGTCATCGCCGCCGGGTTGTTGGAAACGACGGAGGCATCATTCTGGGCAACGGTGGTGCCCGCGTTGGCGCGACCCAGGTTCTGGACGCTGTTCTCGCGGATCTGGAAACCGGTCGCATGGACCTGGCCCAGTACAAGCGCGCCGGTGATGCCCAGCGCGAGCGCCGACAGGCGGGAAGTGCGGTGTGCGTGCTGCATGCTTGAAATCTCCAATTGGCGTGTCATCGGGCGATTCTGTTGTTATGGGGCTGCCATACGGCGCCGTCTGCACTATAGCGTTTAACCCTGCCCTAACAACCCCACCCCGCGACCCTTTTGCGGGCATGATGTCCGGGCGGATCAGACCGTTGCCTATTCATGTTCATTGCGATCCCCTCCCGCCACAAATCCTCCCTGCGATGGGCCACCCCGTTGCTGTTCGTGGGGCTGTGGGGCTGCTTCACCTGGCTGACCCTGCTGCCCGACGCCGACCAGCGCGAGTTGCTGCTGGACTGGGGTGCGCTGTCGGGCGGCCTGGGCAGCTCGACCGGCTGGCGACAGGCCTTGCAGAACGACAGCCTGCTGCGGCTGGTCACGGCGTTGTTCCTGCATGCCGACTGGGCCCACCTGCTGGGCAACCTGGTGTTCCTGCTGATCTTCGGCCTTCCGGCCGAGCGGGCCATGGGCTCGTGGCGGTTCGGTTTGCTGTTCCTGCTGGGTGGCGCGGCCGCCAACCTCGCCGCGGTGATCGCGATCGCGACCCCGGATCGGTTGATCATTGGCGCCAGCGGCGCGGTGTCGGCGCTGATCGGCGCGTACCTGGCGCTGTTCCCCGGCGCCCGGCTGGGGGTGGTGGTGCCGCTGGGGTTGTTCCTGCAGTTCGTGAAGGTGCCCGCCGCCCTGCTGATCGGGGTATGGGCATTGCTGCAGGTGGTGTTCACCTTCATCGGCCCGGCCTTCGGCGCGATCGCATGGTCGGCGCACCTTGCCGGCTTCGCGTTCGGCGGCGCCTTCGCACTGCTCGCGCGGGCGGGGATCGCGCGACGGATGCGCCGCACGCGCGGTTACTGAAGCCGGGATACCCGGCGGCGGCCCGGGGCGGAGCTCAGCCTTTCGGCACCGGCTTCGCGGTCGCCACCTGCTTTTTCAGTTCGACCAGGGCCGCGGCGATGTAGCTGTCGCCATCGAGCACGTCACCGGCATTGATGCCCGGCTGGTCCTCGCCGTCACCACTGAGGTGGCCGGGCAGGTCGGCTTCGGAATACGGTGCCGGGCCGCCGTTTTCGGCGTCGCCGTCCGCATGCAGCACCACGTCGGGCACGATGCCCAGCGCCTGGATCGACTTGCCGCTGGGCGTGTAGTAGCGCGCGGTGGTGAGCTTGACCGAGTCGCCGTTGTCGAGCGGCAGCAGGGTCTGCACCGAACCCTTGCCGAAGGTGCGGCTGCCGACCACGCGGGCGCGGCCGTTGTCGCTGAGGGCGCCGGCCAGTACTTCGGACGCGCTGGCCGATCCGGCATCGACCAGCACCACCACCGGTGCGCCATCGAGGCGATCGCCCGGGGTGGCGCTGAACACCGCGTCGCTGACCGCGATCCGGCCGCGGGTGCTGACGATGCCGCCATCCTCGAGCAGGGCATCGGCGATCTGGACCGCGGAGGTCAGCAGGCCGCCGGGATTGCTGCGCAGGTCCATCACCAGTCCGCGCAACCGGCCACCGGCCTCCTCCGACAGGCCCGCCAGCTGGCGTTCGAAATCGGCGGCGGTGTCGGCCTGGAAGGCACTGATCCGGACATAGCCGTAGCCCGGCTCCAGCATCCGGCTGCGCACGCTGGCGATGCGGATGGTCTGGCGTTCGACGGTGAGGTGCACGGGCTCGTCGACGCCATCGCGGACGATGGTCAGCTCGACCGAGGTTCCGGGCTCGCCGCGCAATGGCGCGGACTCGTCGTCATCGCCGGCGGTGAGGCGCTTGCCGTCGATCTCGACGATCAGGTCGCCGGCCTTCACTCCGGCGCGCTTGGCCGGGGTATCGTCGATCGGCGCAATCACGCGCAGGGTGCCGTCGGGCTGGCGAAAGATTTCCACGCCGATGCCGTCGTAGTTGCCGCGCGACTGCTCCTCGAAATCCTCCGCCGCGTCGCCTTCGAGGTAGGCGCTGTGCGGGTCGAGGTCGAGCAGCAGGCCGCGGATCGCCGAGTGCATCAGTTGCTCGTCGTCGACCGGCTCGACATAGGCGGCCTTGACCGCGCTGTAGACGGCGACGTAGCGGCGGATCTCGTCGAGCGGGATCTTCGACCCGCTGTCGGCCGCGCTTTCCCCGGCCGCGACGGCGGCACCCGCCTCGGCGGGAGCGGCCTGCGCCGGAGTCGGCTCGACCGGCTCGGCCGGGGCCGCGTCCTGCGCGAGGACTGGTGTGGCGGCGAGCAGCAGCGCAATGGCGAGGGCGGACGCAACGGGATGACGCAAGGGCATGGAGGAACTCCGGAAACGATGGAGATCGGACCGCATGCGGCCCGGGTTCGTTCCGACCGGTGCTGTTGCGGGCCGGAGCGACGGTTCAGCCCCGATCCTGGGGGGCGGGAACGGAAAGTTTCGTAAAGGTCGATGCATCCGCGCGATCAACGATCGAGCCACGTACCCGGGTTGACCGGCTCGCCATTGCGCCGCAGCTCGAAATACAGCGCCGGACGACCGTGGCCGCCGGAGCTGCCGACGGTGGACACCGCATCGCCGCGGCTGACCGTATCGCCGGCATCGTGCAGCAGCGCGTCGTTGTGGGCGTACAGGCTCATGTAGCCGTTGCCGTGGTCGACGATCAGGATCAGTCCGAAGCCGCTCATCCATTCGGCGTAGACCACCGTGCCATCGGCAACCGCCTTGACCGTGCTGCCGGCGCCGGCCCCGATCAACAGGCCCTCGCTTTTGCGACCGTCGGGCAGCTTGGCGCCGTAGCCGGCCAACAGGGTGCCGGCGAGTGGCCAGCCGGCTCCGCCGACCGCGGGTCCGGTGGCGGCGACCACGGGTTTGCGGGACGGCGACGGGGCGGGCTGGCCGGCGCGGCGGGCGGCTTCGCGGGCCTCGCGGGCTTCGCGTTCGGCCTTCTCGGCGGCGGCGCGGCGCTGGGCTTCGGCACGGGCGGCGGCGGCGCGCAACTGCTTCAACACTTTCTCAAGGCCCTTGGCGTCACGGCCGAGCGCCTGCTCGCGGCCGCGTTTGTCCTGGTAGCGCTGGTCGAGCGTGGCGACCAGTTTTTTCCGCGACTCGCGGTCGCGCTCGAGTTTGGCGAGCTGCTCGCGCTGGCGTTCACGGGTGGCTTCGAGCTCGGCGCGACGGGCGGCGATTTCGCGTTCGACGGCATCGAGTTCGGCCAGTTCGCCGGTCAACGTGCGTATCCGGTCGGCCCGGTCCTTCTGTACGTACCGGTGGTAGGTCAGCAGGCGATTGGCATCGGCGACGCGGTCCTGCGCCAGCAGCAGCTTCAGCGGTGCCGCGTCGCCCTGGGCATAGGCCGCGCGCAGGAGGCCGGCGAGTTCGTCGCGGCGGTTGCCGAGCGTGCCTTCAAGCGCGGTGCGGCGTTGCTGCAGTCCGGCGAGCTTTTCCTCGCTGGAGGCCAGTTGCTGCCGGGTCGCGCGCAGTTGCCGGCTCGAGGCGGCGACCTGTTCGTCGGCGGCGCGCAGCTCGCGGGTGGCGGCGCCACGTTTGGATTCGATCTCGCGGCGTTCGGCGGCGACCGATTTGAGTTCCTTCTTGATCGTCTGCAGCTTTTTCTCGGTTTCGCGGCTGCTCTGGGCGGCGGCAGGCGTCGCCGCCAGGCAGGCGGCGAGCATGGCGACCGCGGCGACGATCCGCGCCATCAGCCGGCCGACCGGTCCGTGCCGCGGTCCAGCAGCAGGCTCTGGCCGGTCATTTCGGCCGGTTGCGGCAGGCCCAGCAGGTCGAGCAGGGTCGGGGCGACATCACGCAGGGCACCGCCGCTACGCAGGTCGGCCGCGCGCGGGCCGAGGTAGGCGAGCGGCACCGGACCGACGGTGTGCGAGGTGTGCGGCTGGCCCGAGACCGGGTCGCGCATCATCTCGACATTGCCGTGGTCGGCGGTCACCAGCAGCGCGCCGCCG
Source organism: Lysobacter sp. F60174L2 (assembly GCF_052547135.1). Taxonomy (NCBI): domain Bacteria; kingdom Pseudomonadati; phylum Pseudomonadota; class Gammaproteobacteria; order Lysobacterales; family Lysobacteraceae; genus Lysobacter; species Lysobacter sp. F60174L2. The sequence continues at coordinate 1,097,237 of NZ_JBQWRA010000001.1, forward strand.
GTGTCACGCACGGCTGCCACCACCGCGCCGATCGCGACGTCGACCGCCTCGACCGCCTGCACGGCCGCCGCGAGGTTGCCGCTGTGGCCGACCATGTCGGGATTGGCGATGTTGCAGATGGCGACGTCGATGTCGCCCGAGCGGATCGCCGCGGTGAGCCGGTCGGTGACTTCGGGGCAGCTCATCTCCGGCTGCAGGTCGTAGGTCGCGACCTTCGGGCTCGGCACCAGGGTCCGGGTCTCGCCGGCGTAGGGTTCCTCGCGGCCGCCGCTGAAGAAGAAGGTGACGTGGGCGTACTTCTCGGTCTCGGCGATGCGCAGTTGCCGCAGGCCGTGGTCGGCCAATACCTCGCCGAGGGTGTTGCGCAGGTCGTCCGGCGCGAACGCCAGCGGCGCCGGCAGCTTGGCGTCGTACTCGGTCAGGCAGGTGAATCGCGACAGCGCCGGGCGGCGTGCCTGGAAGCCGTCAAAGCCGGGCGACACGAACGCCGCGGTCAACTGGCGGGCGCGATCGGCGCGGAAGTTCATGTACACCACCGCATCGCCATCGGCCATCGGGGCCGGCGCGCCGATCACGGTGGCGGCGACGAACTCGTCGTTCTCGCCGCGCGCATAGGCCGCATCGAGCGCGGTCAGCGCGTCATCGGCGTGCTGTTCCGCGACAGCTTCGACGATTGCGTCCCAGGCCAGCCGCTGGCGATCCCAGCGCTGGTCGCGGTCCATCGCGAAGTAGCGCCCGCAGATGCTGGCGATGCGCGCGTTGCCGGCGTGGTCGCAGGCGGCCTGCAGCTTCTCCAGGCTCGGCCGCGCCGAGCGCGGTGGTGTGTCGCGGCCATCGAGGAAGGCGTGCACGGCGACCTTCGGCACGCCTTCGCGGCGGGCCATCTCGATCATCGCGAAGAGGTGGTCTTCGTGGCTGTGGACACCGCCCGGCGACAGCAGGCCGAGCAGATGCAGGGTCGAGTCGCCCGACTTGGCGGCGGTGCAGGCGGCCCGCAGCTCGGTGTTGGCGAAGAAGCTGCCGTCCCCGATCGCCGCGTCGATCCGGGTCAGGTCCTGGTAAACGATGCGGCCGGCGCCAAGGTTCATGTGGCCGACTTCGGAGTTGCCCATCTGCCCGTCCGGCAGGCCGACATGGCGGCCTTCGGTGTGGATGAGGGTGTTGGGCGCGGCAGCCAGCAGCGCGTCCCAGTTCGGCAACCGGGCCTGGGCCAGCGCATTGTCGGCGGTCTCTTCGCGGTGCCCCCAGCCATCGAGGATCAGCAGCACGACGGGACGAATGGCAGGCGCCGGCGGGGCGGACTCGGGGGATGCTGGCACTGTGGGGCTTCCGGTTGTTCGGGCAGGCCCCGATTGTAGCGAAGCCGAACCCGCGGGCCGCCGGGTAAACCCTTTCCCCGCCGCGCGCATCACAGACCATACATCCACTGACCCGGGACCGACCCCTCATGACCGTCCAACGCCTCGCCCTCGCCCTTTCGCTGGCCCTGTTCACCGCCGCCCCGGTGGCACTCGCCTCCGACGACCACAGCAAGGTCAACGGATCGATCGATATCGCCGCGGGTGAGGTTGCCGGGGATGTCGAGACCGTCAACGGCTCCATCGACATCGCCACGGGCGCCCGGGTGGAAGACGCCGCGACCGTCAACGGCGGCATCGATGTCGGCGACGACGTGCACGCAAGCGGCGTGTCGACCGTCAACGGCGACATCCAGATCGGCACCGGACTGCAGCTCGACGGCGATGTCGAAAGCGTCAACGGCGGGATCTTCGTCGACCGCGGCAGCAGGATCGGCGGCGGGGTCGAAACGGTCAACGGCTCGATCGGCCTGGTCGGCACCGAGGTCGTCGGCGACATCGAGACCGTCACCGCCGACCTCACCGTCGGCGCCGACTCGCACGTGCGCGGCGGCATCCATTACGAGAAGCCTCAGCCGACGTCGTTCAGTTTCCGCAAGCGCAATCCGCGGGTGATCATCGGTCCGAACGCACGGGTCGACGGGGCGATGGTGTTCGAGCGCGAGGTCGAGCTGTACGTCCACGAGAGCGCGAAGATCGGCGCCGTCACCGGTGCCACCGCCGTGCGCTACGAAGGGGACCGGGCGCCGAGCGGGAACTAGCGGACGAACCGGGACCCGCGCGCTGGCGGGTTGCGGGGACGCTGCTACCATCGGGCGTCCAGTCGCCTCCGGAGGCTCCATGTCACGCATCCCGCCCCTGTCCGCCATGGCCGCCGCCATGGCCGCCGCGTTCGTACTCGCGGCCTGCAACAAGCCGGCCGAGGCGCCGGTCGAATCGACCAGCGCCGAGCCCGCCGGGGCACAACCCGACCACGCGTTCGACCCGGCCATCACCGCCGGTGATTTCGCCGCGCACGTGCAGACCCTGTCGTCCGATGCGTTCGCCGGCCGCGCGCCGGGCAGCGTCGGCGAGGAAAAGACCGTCGCCTACCTGGTCGAGCAGTTCAAGCGCCTGGGATTGCAGCCCGGCAACGGCGACAGCTACCTGCAGACCGTGCCGATGGTCGAGACCACCGCCGACCCGTCGACCGTGCTCACCGTGACCGTCGACGGCAAGCCGCGCGAACTCGCATACGGCACCCAGATGATGGTCGGCACCCGCAGCGGCAAGCCGCAGGTCAATATCGACGACAGCGAACTGGTGTTCGTGGGCTACGGCGTCAACGCGCCGGAGCTGGGCTGGAACGATTACGCCGGGATCGACGTCAAGGGCAAGACGGTCGTCATGTTCGTCAACGACCCGGGCTTCCATACCCAGGATGCCGGGTTGTTCGAGGGCAACCGGATGACCTACTACGGTCGCTGGACCTACAAGTACGAAGAGGCCGCGCGCCAGGGCGCCGCCGCGGCGCTGATCATCCACGACACCGAGGGCGCGTCCTACGGCTGGGACGTGGTGGAGAACTCCTGGTCCGGCCCGCAGTTCGACCTGCCGGCCAAGGACGACCCCGAACCGCGCCTGCCCGCGCAGGGCTGGATCACCGGCGACACCGCGCGCACGCTGCTCGGCGACCTCGGGCATGACCTCGACGACCTGTACAAGGCCGCCAACACGCCCGGGTTCAAGCCCATCGAACTCGACGCCACGCTGTCGCTCGACCTCAGAAGCACCACCACCGAGAAGTCCTCGCAGAACGTGCTGGCGCGACTGCCCGGCAGCACCCGCCCGGACGAGGCGGTGATTTACATGGGCCACTGGGACCACCTCGGCGACCACGGCCACGACGGCGAGGCGGCGGCCGGCGACGACAGCATCTACAACGGTGCGATCGACAACGCGACCGGCATTGCCGGCATCCTCGAGATAGCCGAAGCCTTCGTCGCGCAGGAGCCCGCACCCGAACGCTCGGTGCTGTTCCTGGCCGTGACGCTGGAGGAATCCGGCCTGCTCGGGTCGAAGTACTACGTCGCCCACCCGAGCGTGCCGCTCGACAGGACCGTCGCCGTGATCAACCTCGACGCAATGCCGGTGATCGGTCGCACCCGCGACATGACCGTGGTCGGGCTGGGCAACTCCGAACTGGAGGACGTGCTCAAGCAGGTCACCGACGGGCAAGGCCGCGTGCTGCACGCCGAGGCCACGCCCGAGAGCGGTTTCTACTTCCGCTCCGACCATTTCAACTTCGCCAAGGCCGGGGTGCCCGCGCTGTATGCCAAGGGCGGCGAGGAACTGGTGGAAGGCGGCGTCGATGCCGGCCAGGCCGCGCATCTGGACTACCGCGACAACCGCTACCACCAGGCCTCGGACGAGTTCGACCCGGCCTGGAACATGGATGGCGTGGTCGAGGATCTGCAGGCGCTGTATGGCGTGGGTGAGGTCCTCACCAGGGACGGACAGTGGCCGAACTGGTACGAGGGCAACGCGTTCCGCGCCGCTCGCGACGCGATGATGACGCCGGAACCGGCTGCCAGATAGCCGTCAACCCGCGTTCCCGACAACGGCGCCCGACGGCGCCGTTGTCGTTTTCGGATAATCTTGCACCTTTCCCGGTGCGTGCTCTCCATGACTCTCGGTGTTGCCTGCAGGTATGTGCGTCCCGCTGCCCTCGCCGCGGCGCGGCGGGGCGTGGACGAAGTGCATCCCGGGGGCAGCGATGGCTGCCGGTGCGGGCGCGTGGGTCGCCTGCCATTGTGAGCGAACTTCCAGCCCACACCGCGCAATCGCTCGAAGCCGCCATCCGCGACGATGGCTTTGCCTTCGTCGACCATGCCGCGACCCGCACGCTGCTCGAGCGGTTCGGCGGGCTCGATGACTGGGACGGATTTGTCGCCAGCTGGAACGGGCTCGGCGTCGATACCTACCTCGCCGCCACCGGACGCCAGCGGCGCCGTCGGCATTGCGTGTTCTCGGCCTCGCCAGGCCAACCGGTGAAGCCGGAGTCGCATCAGCCGCATTACCAGAGCGTGGATTACAACCGCTTGCAGGGCGGTATCGAGCGCTGGTTCGAGCCGGTGCTGCCGCACATCATCGCGCATCCCTGCCTGTCCACGATCCTCGATTTCAGCCGCGCGGTGTTCGAGCATATCGAGCCGACGCCACCGCCTTCCTGGAAGATCGAAGTCCACCAGTTCCGGATCGAAGCCGATGCCCGCAACCCGGGCCAGCCCACGCCCGAAGGCATGCATCGTGATGGCGTCGACTATGTTCTGGTGCTGCTCATGGACCGCGAAAACGTCGCGAGTGGGACCACCACCATCCACGCCGATGACGGCCGGGAGTTGGGAAGCTTCACCTTGACCCGCTCCCTCGATGCCGCCCTGGTGGCGGACGCGCGGGTCTACCATGGTGTAACGGCGGTGACGCCGCTGGACCCGGGTTTGGCATCGCA